>NZ_JAUAMB010000004.1 GCF_031010175.1 Halomonas sp. SpR1 | reverse complement strand
TGGTGATCCATCCCGTCGCCTCTCGACGCCGGTAGCACCGTGGCAGACCACCAGACCTCCCAGGGTAAGACGCGCGACCTTCCCGCTTATGCCTGTCGGATTTACGTCATGGCGTTCCGTGCAAGTATTGGGCTTTGGTGAGTGTAGCCACCTCACCCCGCCATGCCGCCTCGTATCCGCTTCCTGTTCGTCAGGCCAGCGTTTTGCCTCGGGCTGCCTTCAGATTCCCCCTCGCGAGGGACACCCTTGCCGTCGGCTAGCACTTCCCCTTGCCGGGCGTGCAGGGGACTTTCACCCCCAAGTCATCCTGAGGCACCACCCCCAGGAACAGCGCCTGTCAAGGCGCTGCGCGCCATGCCTGGCGCACGACACAAAAAAACCGGCCGCAGCCGGTTTTTTTATGGCGCCTGCCGGCTTACGCCGCCAGTGCCTTAATACGCTTGTTCAAACGGCTCTTCAGGCGAGCTGCTTTCTTCTTAGACAGCACATCTTTGTCTGCAATACGGTCAACGACCGGCTGCATTGCCTTGAACTCTTCCATTGCCTTGGCGTGGTCGCCGGTGCCGATCGCTTTCACTACACGCTTGATGTAGGTGCGAACCATGCTGCGCTGGCTGGATTTCAGGACGCGACGGTTCTCGGCCTGGCGGGCGCGCTTGCGAGCTTGCTTGCTGTTCGCCACAGGGTATCTCCTTGGAGAATAAAGGTTGCCGATAAAACGGCAACGAAATTAAATATGTATTCGTCGGCTGCGCTGTCACAGCACAACGTTTCCGCAACAATCCGTTTCCAAAGCAACTTGTTTCCAAAACAATCCATTTTCGAAACAACTAATTGTTTTGGCTGGATTATCACCCTACCAAAATGTGGAAGAGGCAGTCTAAATAAGCTGCCCATTCACGGGACTTGTCTGAGAGGATGGCATAGTCTATCACGCGTTAGGTGTGCTTGCTAGCAGCACATTGACATGCACAACGTATAACACAGAATGAAATACCCGCAATTTCATGTTGAGAGCGTTTCTACTTCAAACCCAACAATCTGGCGCTGTTCGCGGGAGAACTCAACGCCCACCAAGTGAATTGGCTTGCCCGAGGCACGGTACTTGTCGGCGTAGCCTTTGGCTTTAATCTGCTCAAGTGCACTACCTTCTGGCAACTGCTCCACCACCTTAAACTCGAACAGGTAAAGATGCCCGGCGAAATCCACCGTCATATCCACTTTGCCGAAATGGCTGGCGTCTTCCACCGTAACGCTTAATCCAAGAGCGGCAAAATGGCTATAAAACACACTGGCATAATGCCCTTCATACTGGGCGATGGGATTGTTGCGATACCAGTCGTGGGGTAGCCCGGCGTAAAGAGCTTTAAGATGAGCCTCCAGACCTGCCAAGTCATGCGCACGCAGATGCGTAAACAATGTTTTGCGTTCACGCGGTGCATTTTCAACGCCTAATATCGGCAATAACGCTTGGTTTAGGCTGGTTTCTACCTCTTGATTCGGAAAACCTAGGGTATATAACCGATACCCAAGCATGGGCTCTTCGACCTGCTTAACGGTCAAATATCCCGTTTGAAACAGCAGCGCCTCAGTGGCGATGTGATCAACATCAAAACGACCCAGCAATTCAGACTCGGTTTCCAACTGATCTAATGACGGCGTAAAGACGCCTCGCTGTCTTAAAATTTCGACTAAAAATGTCGGCGTGGCGCTCTCAAACCAATAAGGACCAAACTGACGCTTTTGAAACAGCAGCAATACATCAAAGGGATTATAAACGGCGGTGACTTCCTGGCTGCCCCAACGGTAGCCGTTATACCAATGCTTAATTTGAGCACGATCCAACCCCGGCAGCTCAGGCGCAAATACACTATCAACATCCTCATCGGTATAGCCACAAATCGACGCGTAAGGCGCATCTAAAGTAATGTCGTTGAGATTATTCAGCCCTGAGAAAAGACTAACCTTGCTGAACTTTGAAACACCGGTAAGCAATACAAAGCTCAAGTATGGATCCGCATCTTTAAGAACGCTGTAAAGGTTTTTAAGCCCTTCACGCAGTTCGCGGGCTCTTTCCGGCACCAGAATATTATCGAGAATCGGCTTATCGTATTCATCAATCAGCACTACCGTACGCTGACCAAACGTCTGATGAGCGCGGCGAATCAGATCCGAAAAGTCATTAGCAATGAGCTCGGGCCGCTCGCTGATAATGCCTAAGCGCTCTCGGTACTGAGCAAGCTGATAGCGGATATGAGTATCCAGATCTTCACGACTAGCCAAATGCCCATCGGCAAAGCTAATACGAATCACCGGATGCTTGGTTTGCCAATCCCATTTATCGTGAATATACAGCCCTTCAAACAGCGCTTTGCGGCCTTCAAACAGGCAGCGCAGGGTATCCAGCAGCAGGCTTTTACCAAAACGGCGTGGACGGGAAAGGAAAAAGTACTTCCCTTCTTTCGTTAAGCGATGAACATCAGCTGTTTTATCAACGTAGTAGTAACCCCCTTCACGGATATCTGAGAAGGTCTGAACGCCAATAGGAAGTTTGAGCCGATTTTCAGTGGGCATAGTAACCTCGGGAAGCCGATGAGCTTAACGCAAGCCTAACACGAACAGTACACTTCCCATCTCTAGTGGGCCTTAGTTCATGCATAGCTTGTCTATCTGAAAACAAGCTACGGCATCTAAGGCACTGCCTGCCCGGTTGGAGCTAAAATTTTGCGTAAGAAGTGCCGCGTTCGCTCATCTTTGGGCGCTGTGAACAGCTCTTCGGGCGGGGCTTGCTCGACAATACCGCCGTCATCCATAAATACCACTTGATCAGCTACGTCTCGGGCGAACTGCATTTCGTGGGTAACAACGATCATCGTCTGGCGCTCTTCCGCCAATTGCTTCATCAGACTCAGCACTTCCTCTACCCACTGAGGATCTAACGAAGAAGTCGGCTCATCAAATAGAATCACATCAGCATTCGCGGCCATCGCGCGGCCGATTCCCACCCGCTGCTGCTGGCCGCCTGACAGTGAGGCCGGGTAAGCATCGGCTTTATCCGCCAGGCCAATGCGCTCCAGAATTTCCCTCGCCCTCGCATGGGCCTTAGCTTTGGGCAGCTTATCCACCACGATCATGCCCTCACTGATATTCTCCAGCGCAGTTTTGTTGGCGAATAGGCCGTAATTCTGAAACACAAAGGCAGTGCGGCGGCGCAGCGCCAGAATATCCGCCCGGCTGGCATGCTGGGTATCGACACTTAAATCACCTACCGTTAAGCGCCCCGCATCTGGGCGCTCTAAAAAGTTAATGCAGCGTAGCAGCGTCGATTTACCGGTGCCTGAAGGGCCAATGATAACGATGATTTCACCTTGAGAAAGGCACAAATCGATATCTTTAAACACCGTATGACCACTGAAACGCTTGGTAATGCCTTGCAGCGAAATCATCGTTGGTAGGCCTTGTTCAGGTAAATTTCCAGCCGACGCTGCCCCCAGGAGAGGACTTCCACTATCGCCCAGTAAATCAGCGCGACTAGCAGGAATGCCTCTAAATAAAGGAAGCTGCCCGCGGCCTCTTTTTGGGTAGCCCCCATAAGCTCAGTCACCCCTAGCGTAAAGGCCAGCGAGGTCGCCTTGATCATATCGATGAAGTAGTTCATCAGCGTCGGCGTTGCCACACGGGTAGCCTGGGGCAGAATAATACGGCGCATTAATTGCGACTGAGTCATACCGATGGAGAGCGCGGCCTCGGTCTGGCTGCGGTCAATCCCCACAATGGCTGCACGAATGGACTCGGCCATGTAGGCAGAAAAGTGCAACGTTAATCCCAGCACCGCAGCGGTAACGCCGGTAATAGAGATCAATGCGCTGATCAGTTGCGGCAAGCCGTAGTAGAAAAGAAACAGCTGAACCAGCAGCGGCGTGCCTCGGAAAAACGAGATAAACAGCAGCGAAAAGCCGTTTAAAAATGGCACCCGTGAGACGCGAATCACTGCCAGCAGGCACGCCAATATCAGCGCAAAGACCATGGCAATCGTCGCCATTTCCAGCGTAAGCGGCAAATAGCTCAGCAGAACCGGCAACAGCCCCCACATATATTCAAGGTTAAGCATGGTTATTCAACATGGTCATTCAGATTAGTCATCCAACATAGCCATTTGACACAGCCATTCAAACTAGCCATTAACAAACGCCACATCGCGTATAAGCAAACGGCCGTGGCAATGCCACGGCCGCGTGAAACAGGCGAACTCAGCGGTTACGGTTGAGTGATATCGGTATTAAACCACTTTTCGGATATCTCGCGCAGCTCTCCACTATCACGAAGTTCAGCAAGGGCTGCATCAATGCGATCCCGCTGCTCGCGCCCTGCCTCATCATCACGAAACGGCAGCGCATTCGCAATGGTCGAGAACGGCTGACCAGCCAGTTCCAAGGGTAGGCCTTTCTCTTTAATAACCTGGGTAGCACTCACACGATCCATGACAAACGCCTCGACACGACCTAGCGCCACATCTTGCTCAATGTTGGACTCATAGGTGCGAATATCGATTTCATCGGCGTTCGGCTGTTCACGTAGCAACTGCTCGTAGTTCGAGCCCAGGTTAACTGCGACACTCTTGCCGGTTAAATCTTCCACGCCTTGAATAGAATCATTGCCCGCCCGCACCACGACCTGAGCGCCGTCATAAACGTAAGGCGAAGTGAACACATACTTCGCTTCACGCTCTGGGGTGATCGTAATCTGGTTAGCAATGGTGTCAATACGCCCAGACTCCAGCATACCCGCTAAGCCCGAGAAGCTCGCCGTAACGAATTCAATGTCATCACCGGTGATCTCACCCACGGCGTTCATGACATCAACTTCAAAGCCTTTAAGCTCGTCTTGCTCAACGAAGGTAAATGGAAAATAACCACCGGACATACCGACTCGAAGTGTGTCGGCGTGCGCTGTGGCGGCAAACAACCCGCTGGCAACGCTCAACGAAACCACGGCCAGGGTGAGATTAAGCTTACGGGGTAGTTGCATGAATCTGTTTCCTCGTTGGTCGGTAGTACGCCACTATGAATAGCCACACAAATAATCATGAGGCATTGATGGCAGCTATTTTACTCCTACGAAAAAAGCATACAAAAGAATATTAAAATTATTTTTTATACTTTTATTGAATATACCGTCACAAAGGGCTGTATGGCTACTTTTGCCGGATTGCCAGGAACGTTTTAGGGGTAGCCATTTGGCGCTCGGCATCCAGTACGCTGCCGCCTAACGCCGCCAGCTCCTGTGTAAACGCCACCAGCTTCTCCAACTGCACCTTATCAAACCCGCGCCTGCGCTTGGGCTTTTTGAGGATCACGCTAACGCCCCCAATTAAGTACTCATCTTGCAGGAAGGCCTCTGGGGATGGCATTACTCCAGGCGGGTAGGCATTGGCAATCCGCAATGGATTTTGTGGGGTAACACCTGGTGCGCTGTAAACCTGGAACGCAGCATCGTAGTGAGCTTCCCACTTTTGTAGGCTAGAGAGCAGTTTTTTGTTGAGTGCAATATCCGGCTGGTCAAACATCACAAACAGTACATGAGAGCCCTCTTCTTCTACCGCTACAGGTGCCACCTCCTCTACGCTATCTTCACCCTCGGGTAACGTAGAGGAGGTATTCACCTGTTTGGCAACAGCAGCAGAAGGCTCAGCGGCGATCTCATTGCCCCCATCGGCTGGCACTGCCTGGCCAAGCCTTAGCCACTCTCCCCCTCGCCACATTCCTCCTTCCAGCACGCCTCTGCCGCTCAGCAGGAAATACATACAAACAACCAGGCTGTTGAAACTCAACCAACCTGCAGCAATCGCTAAGGTTACCGCTAGTTTATGCGGATCCATGGGGTGTCTTCCCGCCCAATGACGAACGTAAAATTTGGGCACCCGCAAGCCGATGAGTGCCAAGATAACGATTCATTATCGAGCAAACGCCGGGAAGATCAATTTTAGCGGGCTAAGTAATTAGTGGCAGAGGCCGTAGAAGCAGCAATGACCCCATCGACAAACCAATTAATCCAGCAGCGAAAGAACGCTTTGGGGATTCTGATTGGCCTGAGCGAGCATTGAAGTACCAGCTTGCTGTAAAATCTGTGTGCGCATCATATTAGATGTCTCTACGGCATAATCCGCATCCTCGATTCGCGACTTAGCAGCCCCCAAACTCACTTGCTCCTGGCTCAAGGTGCCAATGGCAGATTCAAAGCGGTTGTTGAGTGCCCCGTACTGACTGCGATAGCCATCAACTTGCCCCATTGCCTGCTCAAGCTTCTGCATTGCTTCCAAGGCCTTCTCTATAGGATCCAGTGCTACCCCTTCAAGCCCCAATGATTGAGTATCAGACGGCGTTGGAGCGATCGTGATGGAATCCATTTCCTGACCAACCCCAGCACTGACCACTATGTTGGTAGGAGTGCTAACGGGAGTTGATACTGGCTCGGGGTCGTCATACTCAATTGGCATGTCATCCCAGGTAGCTCTGGCATTAAATGAACCTTGACCTACCACGAAAACAATCAGGTTTTCGGTGACTTTATCGAAAGTTACGCGCTCCAGCATATTTTCCGACAGGTTGCCGTTGTTAAACTCGGTACCGTCATCATCAGCCGATGCCTCATCAAGCCGATCACCGTCGCCGCTATAAGTAATTTTCATGTCATTATAATCAAGTTCAACAGGCGGCGAGTTTAGGTCATAGCTTCCCGCCGCATCTTGTAGCAGGCTAGCATCGTAACTGGCCCCAGATTCAAACCCATTTTGAGACGTGAGTAGTGAAGCATTAAGATCAGTAGCGTCCCGGGACTGCCAAACATGGTCAGGATGAGCCCCATCAATAGGCGTCCCTATTAGATGCTTCCCATCTTGCGTGAAGATCTGAATGTCATCATCTAAACCAAAAGAGTCGATCTCCAACGTGACATTAGTGGCCCCCTCAGGTATGTAAGCCAATGACACTGTACCGGAGGTAAAACCCTTAAAACCAGGTTCAAGAAGCTCAGTAATATGAGATGCATCACCTAGCTTAACCGGCAAGGGGCGCGGTTCAGCGGGAGCGAGTGGTGTCTTCCCAAACGCCTCTGTACTGAAGGCCAGTCGGTCGATTTCCTCTGCGAGCTGCTGATACTCGGCATTGACCGAGGAGCGATCAGCATCAGAAAGGGTGCCATTGGCGGATTGAATGGCCAGCTCACGAGCTCGTTGCAAAATATGATTGATACTATCAAGACCACCTTCAGCAGTTTGCATCAGCGAAATGCCATCATTGATGCCTCGGGTTAGGGTTTTACCCGCCTGAAGGTTGGTTTCCATACGATTAGCTATAGCCTGCCCAGCAGCGTCGTCCTTCGCCCCATTGATACGCAACCCTGACGACAGGCGCTCAATAGCGGTCTCCATGGAAGACTGCGAGCGCTTAAGCTGGTTCTGCCCACTCAAAGAGAGTTGATTCGTATTAATAACTGCCATTCAGGGCATCCTTGTACACAATTCGTTGCAATATGTAACGGCAGGAGCGATAGGAACTTTAGGATTCTCTGGAGTAGATACCCAAAGTCAGCGAACCTCCGTCATTTTACTCAGCTAACCTAGGGTTATGAAGAACTTAACACAAAAAAACTTGCTACCGAAAAACAGACCACTTCATATGAAGGCACATTAGCACAGCACGCAGAACAGCTTGCACCGCACGCTCAGCCGATGAAGTGCAGACCTTATGCCCTCATGGCTTGGCTGAACAGCATCTAATAATAGATGCTCACCCTCGTCCAGCCTGTTAATGCTCAGCATAGGCCTAAACATAAGGTCTTTTCATCTATTTGCCATCAAAGGGCTTATGGCAATATGTTCGCAAATATCACTATGCTTGATGAAGCCAAATGACCAGCAATGATGACAATGTGGTCGATTTGCAAAGTGTGCAGACATTCATTTAGCTAACGGCGCATTCCTCTCGAACAGGCTAAAAAATAGATGCCCTCTGCAAAAGGTTGCTACGGATAGCATTTGCCAGAGTTTAAGAGACCTAAAAAGTTGCCGATATATTTATACAACGGCATTGAGCAGGGAGCGACCGCGCATGAAAGGCATCATTTTGGCAGGAGGAAGCGGCTCTCGCCTTTACCCCATTACGATGGGTGTTTCAAAGCAATTGCTGCCTATATACGATAAGCCGATGATCTATTATCCGCTCTCAGCTCTTATGCTAGGGGGCATACGTGATATATTAATTATCACCACACCTAGTGATCAAGCGAGCTTTCAGAGCCTACTCGGAGATGGCAGCCGCTTTGGTATTAACCTCAGTTATGCAGTACAGCCCACCCCAGACGGATTAGCACAGGCATTTATCATCGGAGCAGCGTTTATCGGTGGCGACAATGTCTGCCTCGTGCTCGGCGACAACATCTTCTATGGACAAGGTTTTACGCCCAAGCTTCGTCAAGCGGCGGATCGTAGTAGTGGCGCAACTGTGTTTGGCTACCAAGTAAAAGACCCTGAACGTTTCGGAGTCGTGGAATTTGATTCCAGAAAACGTGCCATCAGTATCGAAGAAAAGCCTATAAAACCTCGCTCTAACTACGCTGTTACGGGCCTCTATTTCTATGATAATGATGTCATCGACATTGCTAGGAAGGTGAAGCCTTCTAAGCGTGGCGAGCTTGAAATTACCAGTATTAACCAAGCATATCTGGAACGGGGCGACCTACATGTCGAGATCCTTGGCCGGGGCTTTGCTTGGCTGGATACAGGCACCCATGAAAGCTTACTTGAGGCAGCCCAGTTCGTAGAAACCATCGAGAAACGCCAAGGCTATAAGATCGCCTGCCTTGAAGAGATTGCTTTTAACCAGGGTTGGCTAAGCGCTTCACATATGGAGATGCAAGGCAGATATCTTAGCAAAAGTAGCTATGGTCAATATTTGCTCTCCCTAACCAAGGAGGTTGCTACATGAGCCTAATACAATGGGTTGACTTTCAAAGCCTTGGAGACCATAGAGGCCAGTTGGTTGCGCTAGAGATAGGGTATGAACAAGCGGTACCTTTTGATATCAAGCGTGTCTACTACATATACCATACGGCCCCTGGTGTAAGCCGAGGGTTTCATGCACATAAAAAACTAAAACAAGTGGCAATCTGTATTTCAGGAAGCTGTCGCATGGTATTAGACGATGGCAAAGTACGGGAATCAGTTGAAATGAACGTGCCAACCCGTGGGCTGCTGATTGATAGTTTAATGTGGCGGGAAATGCATGATTTTAGCGATGACTGTGTGCTTATAGTTCTGGCCAGCGAACACTATGATGAGAGTGACTATATAAGAGAATACAATGCATTCAGAGAGTTGATTAAAAATGAAACTTAGCTCTTTTTTTCCAGAAAAAATGGTTAGAAATGATACAGAAATTTCTTATACTAACTACGTAACAACTAGTATTGAAAACTCTGTTGTATTTGCACTTGATAGAAAAAACTTTGACAAGGCCATCAACAACAGTGCTGTCTCTGCAATTATAACTAATGAAGAACACGCCAATTTGGAAAAAAATCAAAAGGGACTTGTTATTTCCAAGTCCCCCAAAAAAGATTTTTTTAAAATACACAACTATATTTTTAACACTAAAATAAAAAACCAATGGAAACATTCAGTATCAAAAAAAACAAAAATCAGCAATAAAGCCATTATAGAGAATGGAGTGATAATAGAGTCTGGAGTAGAAATAGAAGATTTTGCATTAATTAAAGAAGGCTCTATATTAAGAAAAGGCGTTTTCGTCGGCTCGCACGCAGTAGTAGGTGCTCGCGGTTTACATGATACATTTATTGATGACGAAAGGGTTTGGGTCTGTGATTCTGGAGGAGTGCTTTTGGAAGAGGGAGTTCAGATATTGTCTCACGCAACCATACAAAAACCATATTTTCACGAGATGACTATAATTGGTAAAAACACAATTATAAGCTTACATGCCAACATTGGTCATGGCTGTCAATTAGGAAAAAACTCAATGGTTGCAGGGCATGCTCAGCTTGCTGGCTATGTTAAAACTGGAAATAATGTTTGGATAGGGCCTTCCTCTAGCATTGCGCACAATGTTGAAATTGGAGATAGCGCAGAAATTTTAATTGGTAGCAATGTAATATCTAATGTCAAGTATGGACAAAAAATCTCAGGAAGCTTTGCTATAAATCATAGCGAAAACATGAAAAGCCACTCAAAAAGCTTAAGAAAAACAAGGGTGAAAACAAAATGAACACTATAGAACTTAACTTAAGCTTCAAAGAAAAAAGAAACTATTTAAACGGGGCTGATTTTTACTTCGCAATTGAAAAAACCATTAACATCATAGATAAAGGTTGGCTAAAAAAACTGACATTTAAAAATTTTGCTTACAACAAATGCATAATAAATTTCGAAAAACCCGATATTAATAAAAAAATTGTAGCAATAGGTATTTGGCAGTCACCTAATGAAACATCCTACAAAATATGGGTAACAGAAACGTCCCTTGCTGTTCTTGATAGAATTTCTTTCAAAGAAGAGGAAATTATTAAAAATTCAGAAACAACTCAGAACAGGATAAGACTGAATAAAAAAAATAAATATTCGACTATTGAAAATATCGTATCTTTAACAAAAGAATTAAACTATCAAATTTCTCCAAAAATTGCTGGCAAATGGGTTTTTGGACAGATAGACTTATTAAAAAAGCTACCAAGCAACTACAAAGAAATTACAATAATCCATACTGGAGGAAGGAATAGTAGTTTCAGCAGAAATCAAATAATTATTGAAGATTTAACTTATGGCGAAATTAGATTCATAGTGGGGAAACCATGATCGGAATAAAAGCAATATCAAGTTACATACCTGAAAATAAAGTCGACAATATTGAGCAAGCTTTAGCATTTAGCGAGTCGTCAGAATTTATAATAAACAAGATTGGCGCACTATACCTTCCTCGTATGGGGGAAAGCGAAGATACATCAGATATAGCTACTAAAGCTGTACTAAATCTTATTAGAGATAGCGAACTTTCTCTCGATAAGATAGATGTTATTGCCGTAGTAACTCAAAATGGAGATGGGGCTGGGTTACCGCATACATCAGCAATTGTACAGTCTAAACTTGGTTTAAAAGAAAACATTGCAGCATTTGATATCTCTCTAGGCTGCTCAGGTTATGTTTATGGTCTTAGCATTGTAAAAGGGCTAATGGAGCAAGCAGATTTAAAGAATGGTATTCTCATAACAGCAGATCCATATTCAAAAATAATAGACCGATCAGACCGCACCACATCTTTATTGTTTGGCGATGCAGCAACCGCAACGTGGATGGGAGAAGATGCCATTTGGAATCTACAAAAACCTTTGTTTTCAACAGATGGTATTGGAGCTAGCAACTTAACAATTGTAAATAACAGCTTAAGCATGAATGGAAGGCAGGTTTTTAACTTTGCATCGAAACAAGTTCCCAAACAAATAAAGGAATGCTTAATTAAAAACAAATTAGATGAAATCGAAATAGATCTTTATTGTATACATCAAGGTAGCAAAGCGATCGTAGAAGCTATAGCAAAGCGTTTTCCAAATTCTAAAGAAAAATTCATATCAGACATTAACGAGACTGGAAACACAGTATCTTCCTCAATCCCGCTTTTACTAGAAAAAAAAATAAAAGATGATTCTTTAAAACATATTCTTGTATCAGGGTTTGGAGTTGGCTTATCATGGTCAAGTAACATCATTTCACGTGAGGTTTAACATGATTACTAGCGAAAAATTAATTGACATCCTAATCAACTCTGGCGCTGAAGTTGATAGGAGTGATATAAGTACTGATAAAAGTTTTGAAGAACTGGGCCTTGATAGCCTTGATATCTTTAATTTTTTTACAGAAATTGATGCTGAGCTTGGCATCGACGTACCTGATAAAGATTTTGAATCACTTCAATCAATCGAGGATGTAAGCAAGTATCTCACAAGCAAGGGCTTATAAAATAAATGTTGCTTTTAGCTTAAAACCTAAAAGCAACAACATCTTTATTTATAATAAAATCTAGCTGACAAAATATTCAGCAACTTTTCTGATAACATTAAAATACAATCAAATTAAAATTGGCTAAAGTTATGATACCTTTTTTAGATCTAAAAAAAATTAACTCCAAGTACCAAACTGAGTTATCTGATGCTGCAAATAGGGTTATAAAATCAGGCCTATACATTGGCGGCCCAGAGATTGAAGCATTCGAGAGTGAATTTTCTACCTATTGTGGTACTAAATATTGCATTAGTGTGGGAAATGGTTTGGATGCTTTAAGCTTAACATTAAGAGCATGGATTGAATTAGGATATATTAAGCATGGCGACGAAGTTATTGTTCCTGCAAATACGTATATAGCCAGTATTCTCGCTGTAACGGAGAACAACTTAAAGCCTATTTTAGTAGAGCCCGACGAAAAGACATTCAACTTATGTCCTATAAATATAGCAGCTGCATTAACAGAAAAAACAAAGTTAATTCTAGCTGTACATCTATATGGATTAATGGCTCCGATGCCAGCTATTATGGATATCGCAAAAAAAAATAATTTATTAGTACTTGAAGATGCGGCACAAGCGCATGGCGCGAGTATTGGTGGCCGCAAATCTGGTAACTGGGGAGATGCAGCAGGATTCAGTTTTTATCCTGGTAAAAATTTAGGTGCATTGGGAGATGCTGGGGCTATCACGACAAATGATGAAAACCTTGCACACGTTGTACGAGCTTTAAGTAACTATGGCAGTTTTAAAAAATATGAGCACTTTTATCAAGGAGTAAATAGTAGACTTGATGAAATACAAGCTGCATTTTTACGCATAAAATTAGCTCATTTAGATATTGAAACTAACATTAGACGCCAAATAGCCAAAGTATATCTAAATGAAATTAATAATGATAAGATCATTCTCCCTGCCTCATTTTATTTAACCAACGATAAAGATTCAGAAGAACATGTTTTTCACCTATTCACCGTTCTTTCTGAAAAACGAGAAAAACTACAAGAACATTTAAAGCAACATGGAATTAATACATTGATACACTACCCTATTCCCCCGCATAAACAGAAGGCTTTAAGCAGTTACTATCATCAAAAAAAACCTATCACAGAGAAAATACATGAGCAGATAATTAGTTTACCCCTTAACTCCTCACTCTCGGAAGATTCGGTTAAAAAAATAGCAAGCACATGCAATAGCTACAAGTAAAATCAACCACCTTCAGAAGAAGGTTCACGTAAAAATAAAAAAATAGCAAGCCATTTTAACGACTTGCTATTCAAAAAAAGAAAGATAACGGATTACAAATAAATCATTAGCTAGATATAAATAATTGTGCTTTCGTAATACACTCAGCCCATTGAGAAGCAATTAGATTTTCATTACAAAACTGTAAAATGTATTCTTTTTGCTTTTTTGCCAATAGCGCTACATTCGATTCATCAAAAGTACCTGATTCAAAAAAACTATAATCATAATAAAATTCTTTTTTATCTAGCCTATCGTAAAAAGGAGTAAAGTCAGTGATACAAAGGCTATTAGAGCACATTGCATCAAGTGCTCTTTTAGGCAAAGAGTCTGGGTAACTCGGTGTTAAGTTAATTATATATTTTGATTTGTGCATAAACTGAACAGCATCAGTGTAATTCATTTTTTCATAAAAAAAACACTTGTCTTTTCCTTTAAAACTCCATTCGTCCTTGCTTCCACCAATTATAAAGAAAGGTATTTCATTTCTGATGCATTCTGATGAAATTTTACTAATTTCTTTTTCTCTATAATAATTTCTAAAAACCTTATCTACTAGATCACAATAGAGCAAAGCCAAATCTGAAACTTTCAATCTTTCAGACCTTGGACTGTAAAATGCATTAACCTTACGACCTTCGATCATTTCGTGTATCAAGGCTAGCTCATTAACATTTAGCCTTTTCTCTTTTCCAACTCTTTCAGTTAATTCTTTTATACTTTTATCAACATTAGGGTATAATTTTCCTACAAAAACTGCTCTTTTCTCTTTATTTTCGAACTTAATGTTATCAACTGCAGGTATTTTTAGCGGCAATTTTATTTTATACAGCTTTTCAGCGCTTGAAACAGTTTCAAACTCCTCCAAAAGCAATTCAGAAGACGATCCTACCACCAATTTTTTTGGCGCTTTTCTACATCTCTGCAACATGAAGTCAGCATAAGCATGATCATCAACTGTACAGAAAGGTATTTTTTCATAAAGATCAAAAATATTAATTTCTTTTTTAAGATAAGGAGGACTAGCTATAGTCATATTATAATAAGAATGTCCTGTAAATATGACATCATTTTTACTAGCAGACACTATCTCACTAACAATATCCTTTGAATTATCGACCACTTTCATATTTAGTTTTGTTTTTCCTTGACCTAACTTTACTCCTTTCTTAAAAAGTTCCACACCATAAATAAGTGGATACTGGAAATACACAAAATTGCCATTAACAACTTCTTCTTCGGCATTTGAAAAATTAGTGTCAGTGCTCTCTTTTTCTTCATGCATCAAAAAGCCTGAGACCATAGGGTTAATATTGGAATCTTTAGCTGACAAAATATAAGCTGACTCAGCTTGTTTTTTCCATTTGTTTTTAGCATGCTGTACACCACGATAGTAGTCGTGACGTAAAATACATCCAGGAATATAAATATGTCTAGACTGATCACTTCCACTTGACATCATTCGAACGTAGAACTCTGCACCTCCATGCCCAAATAAAATATAATCACCCCATCCACTCATTTTGTAAAACAAATTAGTTCTATACGAGCAATTACCCTCAAGACAATTTATTACTACCAAGGGTTTATCGCCTAAGTGGTAATGACTCGGAGGCGGCTCATTAGGGTTTTTGGGTAAATAACTTCCTCTGACTGCATCCAAAACATACTTACTGTGCACATCTGCATGAGCAGAGAGCATCCCCTCTTCAGGTAAGCCGTCATCATCGACAAAAATTAAAATATCGCCATTTGCAAAAACAGAACCTATGTTGCGAGCTAAGTATGCGCCTGAATTACCTTTAAGCTCAATATACACGTCAACGAGAGCTGCCATGCCGCGAGCATCACTGCTCTTATCGCCGTTATTAACAAAAACGATCTCTCCATCGACACCACACTGACGTCTTAACTCGACGACATTTTCGTAAGTTTCCTTTTTATATTTATTGCATATAACCACCACTGTAAATTTTTTACCTTGCGAAGGTTGCCTGTGATCTTGGATTCTTACTAACCAAAATGAATACAGCGCCCCCTTATCCATCCAGCCAATAGCCTCTAGCCTTTCTTCTAATAAAACTAAATTTTCACTACCAGAAATTACAGCATTACTATTAAGCAAAACATTAGTTAGTAAATAAAAAATCGGTATACTATCTTTCTTTTTCGAAAACTCTCCATGTATCTTACCTACCGCCTTTTGCACAAAAGGCTTATCATTAACCCGGCGTAACTGTTCTGCAAGCTCTACCACTTTAATGGCATAACTTTGAGTTAGTTCAAAAATAGCCAAGTGATTTAACACTTCCGAAAGCTGCTTTTTCAAAAGTTCTAAATCAACCTGATATGAAGACTCACTCGGGGTTGTGGTCTCGGCTGCAGGGATATAGGTAGGCG
Organism: Halomonas sp. SpR1; assembly: GCF_031010175.1. Classification (GTDB taxonomy): domain Bacteria; phylum Pseudomonadota; class Gammaproteobacteria; order Pseudomonadales; family Halomonadaceae; genus Vreelandella. Next base: position 198,159 of record NZ_JAUAMB010000004.1, on the reverse strand, counting down.
TTGGGGTTGCATTGGTTGGCTTGCGCTGAGGCGCTAGAAAATCTTTATCACTCGTATCTTGTGTTACCAGTGATGTAGGAGCTTTCGGCAAAATCTCCTGCGCTTCCAAAAACTCCAGCGCCTTCTCCTGACTAACTTCAGCAATCAACTCAAAAGCAACATCATGCGCTGCAAAGACGGCACTCAGCACAAAAGCGAGTTTCGTTTTATTTTCATCACTCAGAGCCGCCATGCGGTCGTGGGATGGAAGAAATAGCACGTCAGCGCTTTCCTGCTCCGTAGCGCAAGGAGAGCGAGCGTTAAGCTCATCGGGCAAATGACTGTAGTGACGAGTATTATGGAAACGATAGAAGCGAAAGTCGTTTCGGCTGGCCCAGTGTTGTAGTTCAGCAAAGCTAGGCTGTTTCTCATGAGTGAGCTGGAAAGGCACTCGCACCTGAATCAGCATTGTGCTCGCCAGTGCCTTTTTACCACTCTCCAGCACGGCCATTGCATCACTTAACTCATCAAGAATCAGCCAATCGAGGTTGCCCAAGCCCTCAATGCTGTCTAAAGCAATGGAACTAATAGGTAGTTCAGCCAAAGGTTTTGCGCCCAATTGGTGCCGTTTAGGTAACTTTTCAGCCGGTAGCGGTGTCAGCGTACTCGTCATTTCTGGTGCTACGCAGGCGTGCAGCGTTGCAGCGTGGCCATCACCTAGTAGGGCATGCTGGAATATCTGAATAGTGTCGCTGCCTTCGTACTGCTTAGCATCTTCAACTTCACTAGCAGGGTCAAAAGCAACAATGCCAAATGCGTTCGTCGCTGCCATTTGCTCAGCAAGGCCACTTTTGATCAAGCTGGCACGATTATCTAACACAATGACTTTACCTTTGAACTGCCAAGTAAACTCATCTTTTAAGTGCAGACTTGGAGCTGGCTGCGATTCGCTGTTCAGAGCAGCCGGTTTAACGCCAACTAACTGCTGTAGAGAGTTATCGACCTTGAATTCAGGCTTAGTTGCCTGGCTGGCCAAACGCTGACGGTGGCGTTTTTTCTGAGTAATGGTGAAATCTTTGTTACCAGCGCGTAAATTTACCAACGGCGTTAGCGCAGCTAGCAGCCGCTCGGTGGCTCGCTCAAGGCTGTGCTTTTCTTTTCCTACTTGCCAAGCGCGGTCAACATACTCTTGGTAAAGCACCTCGTCATCAAAGAAGCTGATGACAGCATCCGCTAAAGGTTGGAGCTCAGCGTCGCTTAGCAAGTGCTGGTAAGGTTCTTTATAGCAGGCCTCTGGGAAGTCGAAGGTGATACCAGCATTGCCTATCATTTCAGGCATGCCACCTCGATTGGTGATTAGTGCCGGAATACCGTTAAGCATCGCCTCGGCCAACATGCGTCCAGAACTTTCCCACCATAGGCTAGGAGCGACCACCATACGAGCTCTGCTATAGGGGGCGCGCATATCACTGGTGTTTGGGGTGACTACAACATTGCTTAACGAGCTGCGCTGCGCTCCCATCCGACGGGTCACTTCCTGTAGTACCGCTGGCCAGTCAGCCCGAGCTTCTACCACTTCAAGCTCAATATCGGGTCTTTCTCGCTCTAGCTTTTCCGCCAGTTGCACAAATATGCTGGCTCCTTTTTGCCAACTAGGGTTAACAAATAGCATACGCTTGCGGTCATGATGATCGGCGACAAATTTTTCCGGGGCGATGAATTTGCCCACAGGCTTTGCCATATAGCCAACCTCTTTACGGTACATATCCGCTGTGGCTTGGCTATCAGACAGGATTAAATCCACATCACGGCACCAATTAGGTGCTTTATAATGACCATTCGCCAGATAGAAAGCAACGGGGATTCCACGGTCCCGGGCCTCATTAGCAATAAGCATTTCGAGGGTCTGGCCGCCAAAGTACCACACTAAATCTGGCTTAAAAGAATCCAGCATATAGAGGTACTGGCTGTACCAGAGTCCCTCTTCATGGGATGTAAAATGGCTTCGGTTATGGCTGAAGCTAACCACTAACTGGTGCGTCAGCAGGCCATCATCAGCTTTAATTAGTTGATGAAGGTGGTGACTTAGATCTGGAAACTGTTCTTTGAGCCTTCCCATTCCTTTAGGGTTATCGAACACAGTCGCACCCAACACCTGGACGTCATAGCCACGAGCTGCCAATTGCAGCAACATTTGGCGCACTGTCATGCTGGCACCGCTAGACGTATCCATCAGGCAGAAAGGGTTGGCCCAAAGGATGCGGGGCTTGCGTTTTTGGGTCTGAGTAACGGATGAGGTGGTGCTTTTAACCATGAAGCGGCTCGCATAGAAAAGGGGCAATTTAGCTAGCTTACCGTGCGGCTGCAGTGAGCAAAGGCGCGAATGCACCTGTATTTAAGCAGGTGTTCACTCAATCAGTGAGCACAAAGAATGAAGCAAACAAAAAACGGGGCCAAATGGCCCCGTTATTAATGTCTTTAACACTGCTACCGGCTAAGGTATTAGCCCAACAGAGACAGTACAGACTGTGGCGTCTGGTTTGCCTGTGCCAGCATGGAAGTACCGGCCTGCTGGAGAATGTTTGCACGTGTCATGTTAGACACTTCCACCGCGTAGTCAGCGTCTTCGATACGTGAACGAGCTTCAGAAAGGTTGGTAGACGTTGTCGCTAGGTTATCAATTACAGAGTCGAAACGGTTAAGCGTAGCACCCAGTGTGGCGCGGTTAGTATCCAGTGTTTCAGTTGCCGCATCAACAGAATCTACCAGGCTTTGGAATTCACCGTGAACAACACCACCGCTCGCTCCCGCAGTAATAGCAAATGTGGAACCAGTGATACCGCCACCAGAGAAGCCAAGACCAGCAACGGTAGCGTCAAGCCTTTCTACAGTAATAACGTCTTCAAGTTCAGTATTTGAGCCAACTTGAATATTAAGAGTAGCACTAGCGCCACTTGCAACGTTCAGCAGGTTAGTACCGTTGAAGTTGTTGCTGCCAGCTACACGATCAATTTCAGCTAGACGCTCGTTAATCTCAGTAACGATGGCATCGCGATCTGCCTCGGCATTGGTGTCGTTGGCACCCTGAACCGCTAGCTCACGAATACGCTGCAGGTTGTCGTTGATTTGGTCAAGGCCGCCTTCCATGGTCTGTACCAAGGAGATACCGTCGCTCGCGTTACGGCTAGCCTGATCCATGCCTTTGATCTGGGCAGTCATTTTGTTGGCGATGGCTTGACCGGCCGCATCGTCAGAAGCGCTGTTGATACGCAGGCCAGAGGACAGACGCTCTTGCGCTTTGGCCAGCATTGACTGTGAATTGGACAGGTTGTTCTGGCCGATCAGGGCAGTAATGTTAGTGTTGATTACAGACATGTGAGTGCTCCTCAAAGATTAACTGGCCTTGTGGCCCGCTTAGCGGCGCTTGCGTCGCCGTTATTATAATTAACGGCAGCCCCACCAACTTCTTTAGAAAAAATTGCTCTTTTTTATGTAATTTACTGTAACTTTCCAGATATTTTCTCAACCACCTTTACAACTACTTTCTTAATTACTTTTTCTGCATGCTACCCAGCATATCAAACTGCTGAGAGAGGTAGCTGCTCATTGAGTTCATTTGGGCAATCAAGCCATCCAACTGCCCAAACTGCTTGCGGTAACGCTCTGTGCTGCGCTCGATACTGGCCTCCATACGCAGCTTGCGCACATCCAGGCTATCAACCCGCTGCTCAGCGCTAGTCACCGAGCTTTGAATAATGCCATCTTCTGCAGTGATGGCTTCAAGCGTTGCATTTAACCGCCCTGCAAAGCCGCCCTCTTTGGTGTCACCTGCAAAAAAGGCAGATAGACCCTCAGGGTTGCTAGCGACGGCATCGTCCAGCTTATCTTCATCAACCTTAAGCCGTCCCTTCTCATCGATGGAAATCCCAATTTGAGAAAGGCGTGAAATATCGCCTGTTCCGAGGTTGTCTGTGATATCCCGACGCAGGCGGTCTTCAATGGTACGCACAGTGCGATCACCCACCAGTTCGCCTGATGTTTCGCCTTCTCCGTTGTAGGCGGTCATTCTGCCAACGGTGGATTTCATTTCGTTGTAGTTTTTAACAAACTCGTCAATGGCCCCTCTCAGCGATTTTTCATCACGCTCAATGACTAGCGTAACGGGGTCACCAGACACCGCCGTGAGATCAAGCGTTACGCCTTGAATTGCCTCTTCAACCCGGTTGGTTTTACTGGTGATAGCAATGCCATTAACATTTAGCTCAGCGTTCTGACCTGAACGCTGGGTGGCTGCATCCATGGTCAGCGATGCCAAGCCTGAGAAGCCCTCCAGTGAAGCATCTTGGCCCGTCTCCTTTGAACTCAGCGCTAAACGGTATCCAGTGCCGTCATTAACGATAGAAGCTGTAACGCCAGCCTCTTTGTCCGCGTTAATTTGGTCACGGACATCCGCCAGCGTACTGCCTGCTGAAATAGTCACGTCGTAGCTTGTTTGGGTACCGCCAGCACCAAATTCAAGCGTCAGCGTCGCCTCAGCGGCTGTTAGCTCTTGATCTAGCGCTACGCTATTGGAAGCAGCGCTGCCTGCGCGGGCCAGTTGGGTAACGGTGACTTCATAGCGGCCCGCATTGGCGGTTTCACCTGCGGTCGCCAATACGCCGTCGCCCGTCACGGTGCTTTTTTGCTGCTTAAACGTAGAGGCTTCATTCAATGCAGCAATAGAGGTTTGCACTCGATCCATCGCTGACTCAAGGCGCCCATAAGCAGAAATCTTGGTTTGCTGAGCACTTTTCTGTTGTAAAATGGGTACAAGCTTTTGTTTTTCGGCCGCTTTAAGCTGTTCAACCAAACCATTCAGATCCAGTCCAGAACCTACACCGAGTGCTGTAATCGATGCCATGTGTCTCATTCCTTATAAGAAGTAGAGAGAAGTATCTGAATATTTTATCGGCTGCGGAGAAACAAACTTTAGAGGTAGCGCCTTTTTTTAGCTTTTTTTAAGGCATTGCAAAGAAAAATGCCCAGCACATAGTGCTGGGCATTTGGTAAGCCATTAATTTAGATAGCTTATCTACTTAACTCTGGTTTTGCTGCCCCAATGCTGCAAACTGCTGGGTCAGATAGGCGCTGGTTTGGTTCATTTGCGCCACCATACTGTCCATTGCTTGAAACTGCGTGCGATAGCGCTCAACGGTTTGCTCAATTCGGCTTTCCGTTGTTGCATAACGCTCTTTTAACGAATCAACACGCCCTTCAGATGAACTAACAGCGCTTTCAAGACGACCACCTGTACCAACCAAGCTTTCAAGCGATGAAGCAATTTGCCCTGCCATACCGCCCTCCTTGCTATCGCCTGCAAAAAAGCTGGCGAGCTGGTCAGGTTGGTTGGCCACAATGCTATCTAATCGATCCTCATCAACCTCCAGCTTGCCGTCTACTTGAAGCGAAATACCGACATCCGATAACACGCTAAAGCCATCGCCGCCGACAACACTGCTAATTGTTTGACGAAGCTCTCTTTCAACCGCCCGAGTTGCGGCATCAGCATTCAGCCCCGCCGCTTGGCCCGTCTCTTCGTCAAAGGCTGTCAAGCTGGTAATGGTATCTTTGAGCGTATTGAAGTCGTCAACAAAAGCGGTGACTTGCTCGCGAATAGCTTCGCTATCCTGCTCCACGCTTACTGTGCTCGTCGCGCCAGCCTCTGCAAGATTCAAGGTAACACCTTGGATTGCACCTTCCACTTGATTGGTGGGGCTAACGATATCGATTCCATTGACGTTAAACGCCGCGTCCTGGCCTGCCTGAACTACCTGTGCATCAGAAGTGGTGACGTCACCAGCAAGAATGTTTGAAAAATTGGTGCTTTCAATACTAGCGTCCGCACCGGTATCCGTGGCATTAACAGAAAGCCGATAACCTTCGCCATCATTGATAATTGAGGCGCTTAAGCGACCATCGCTCTGTTGATTAATGGCATCGCGCATGTCTTCCAGCGTACTGCCATCTGCAATGGTAATGGGATCCATAGCCCCGTCAGCAAGAGTAAAGGTTAATGACTGCTCCCCAGTCACTATGCTTTCATCTGCTGTTTCCAGGCGCTCGGTCACCAGACTGCTGGCCGTTGCTAAACGGTCAACCTGCACTTCGTACTGGCCAGGCTGGGCCTCATTGCTGCTGACAGCGCCAACGGCACTGCCTTCGACACTGGTTGTCAGGCTCTCGAATGTCGACCCATCATTGAGGGCTTTGGCAGAGCTTTGAAACTGCTCAAGCGCGCTTTGCAACTTACCATAAGCAGATATTTTCGTATCTTCAGACTGAATCTGCTGCGCAATGGGCTCAAGCTTTGCTTGTTCTGCCGTTTTTAATTGTTCCAGCAAGCCGTTCAGATCCAAGCCGGAACCAATGCCTAGTGATGTAATAGCAGCCATAAAACCAATGCCTTTTTTGAATACATGTTGCTACGCTTGCTACTCCCAATGATCATTTATCTGCGGAGTCCTACGTAACACTGTTTTTAATACACTTACCTTAAAACCTCGACCAGGTGAAGAATAACTTAAATATTTCCCTTATCTTTTCGCATTAATACGTTAACTAAAGTAACACAACGTAATAGACACACTCATTAATCAGAAAAATGACGTTAATAAGTCCATCTTTTAGCTGGTATTCCTAACTGCTCTTTCGCCCTACCCCGATGTAACGCAAACCAGCTTCTTCAACGGCGCTTGGTGTGTACAAATTACGCCCGTCAATGATGACTTTCTCAGCCAGCTGGTCGGCTAACCAGACGAAATCGACGCTGCGGAACTCTTTCCACTCGGTGCAAATAACCAGGGCATCAGCGCCTTTGACCGCCTGAATGCGGTCGCCCGCCAACATTAGATCATCACGCTCGCCATAGATACGCCGACACTCCGCTATCGCTTCCGGGTCAAACGCCTGCACCGTGGCGCCTGCTTGCCAAAGCGCTTCCATCAACGCGCGACTTGGGGCTTCACGCATATCGTCGGTATTGGGCTTAAAGGCCAGGCCCCACACGGCGATGGTCTTACCGCTTAGATTGCCTAGGCTATCTTGCAGTTTTGTGAACAGGGTTTGCTTTTGGCGTAAATTAACCGCCTCAACGGCGCTAAGCAGCTCTGGGGTATAACCTAACTGGCGCGCAGCGCGCTCTAGTGCCTGAACGTCTTTGGGAAAACAGGAGCCACCGTAGCCACAGCCAGGGTAGATAAAGTGGTAGCCGATGCGTGGGTCGCTGCCAATCCCCCGCCGTACGTCCTCCACGTCCACTTCGAGCCGTTCGGCAAGATTGGCGATCTCGTTCATAAAGCTGATTTTGGTGGCGAGCATGGCATTGGCAGCGTATTTGGTCAGCTCGGCAGCCCGCACGCTCATAAACATCAGTTTTTCGTGGTTGCGATTGTAGGGGGCGTAGCACTCTTGCATATGCGCTTTCACGCGTTCGCTTTCTGTGCCGACGATAATCCGCGCGCCGCGGGTAAAGTCTTCAATCGCGGCCCCTTCTTTCATAAACTCTGGGTTCGAACAGACATCAAACTCGAGTGAGGCGCCGCGCTGTTTGAGTGCATCACTGATAATGGCGTGGACTTTCTCGGCGGTGCCCACAGGCACGGTGGATTTATCAATCACCAGCTTGTAGCTATCCATATGCTGACCGATAGTACGCGCCACTTCTAGCACATAGCGTAGGTCGGCACTGCCATCTTCATCGGGGGGCGTTCCCACGGCGATAAACAATAATTCGCCATCCGCTACCGCTTGAGCTGCATCGGTGGTAAAGCGTAACCGGCCCGCCGAGACGTTGTGGGCAACGATGGTGCTTAGCCCAGGCTCAAAAATCGGCACTTCTCCGCCATTAAGCTGTTCAATCCGCTCAGCGTTAACATCCATACAGGTGACTTGATGGCCGACATCGGCTAAACAAGCGCCTGCAACAAGACCGACATAACCGGTTCCGAATACACTGATATGCATGACTTATTAACTCGCTAAAATACGTGATTAACTCACAAAAATACATAATTGCGAGCGTATCACATCGGCTTAGCGTTGATGAGCTCGATAGTGGGAGATTCGTTCTGAATTATAGACCTTGGTCTAACATCCACCTTGGTTTATAATGCACTGCAACACGCCCGATTTGGTGCTGACCGCTGGAGAACATGCAATGACTCCCGAGCCTACGAAAGAACACTCTGCCCCATCGTCACAGGGGCTGTCGACTACCGCGAACGTCCAGCGCAGCCTTCGTCAGTGCTTATCTATTGCCGCTGAGCTGCTCTACGATAACGGCCATGTACTTGAAACCATTACCCTGCCCCAGCGCGGTTTAGCCCGCCGTGAATTGCTCACCCTGAGTGCTGCAGCGCCCACCTGGGCAACCTGCCAGAAAGTAATGGAAGCCAGTGAAGCCGCCACCTTCAATGAGTATGGCCGCTTTGTGTTGACTCGCCTTGGTCGCGATATAATGTTTGATATGTTCGGCCAAGGGGCAGCTGACTGCGCCTAACGTCTCCAGTTGCCAAGCATTGCTATTCAAAAGAGCCAGTCAAAACAGTTGATCAAAGCAAGCTCATAAAAAAACCGCCCGCAAGCAAGCGCTTCGGGCGGTTTTTCTTGGCGTTTTTTTGAAGCCAGTGCCTAGATGTTAGCGCAGGCCGAGCATCGAAAGAATGAACAGCACAACCACGATAAGGCCGATAATGTAGATAATATTACGCATAGGGCGCTCCTTGCTTATTGCGTTTTAGGGAAATCAAAGGCTTGCTTGCCTTATGAGTCAACACTCCCATCCTAGCAGGCTTTTTCAGTTTTTGCGTAATGTCGTGGCAATTCTCTGTTAGAACGTGGCGGTCTTTGTGCTGTGGAACCTCTTCTACTTCTAAACCTCGAACCTTTGCCACTTATATCGAAGGTGTTGCGATGCGCGCTACTGCTTTGTTTGTTTCGTTTGCTGCTATTTCGATGTTACCCACCGCCTATGCCGCAGCGAATGAGCCTTCTGCAAATGCACTCCAGACGCTTGACCAACAAACTCGCCAACTAAACCGCGTACACAGCGTGGTAGTGGCCTACGATGGTGAGATTATCCACGAGCTGCAGCAGGGCGGGCCGGGAGTGGCATCACCTGCGAACATTAAATCGCTGTCTAAAACCGTGCTGGCTGCCGTTACCGGCGCGGCGATTGAAGCGGGGATTGTCGAGTCTGCTGAGCAGCCCATGGTGGAGCTATTTGGCGATCACCTGCCGAGCGGCACCGGCCCGCGCGTTAATGACATTACCGTGGCGCATCTACTTGCCTTACAGGCTGGGCTAGAGCGCACATCTGGCGGCAATTACGGCGCCTGGGTGGCCAGCGCCAACTGGGTGAACGATGCTATTACGCGTCCTTTTGTGGATGAACCCGGCGGTCGAATGCTCTACTCCACCGGCACCAGCCATTTGCTTTCCGCTGCGCTCACCTACGCCAGCGGCGAGACGACACACGCCCTTGCCCAGCGCTTATTGGGGAAACCGCTCAATATCACTATTCAACCTTGGTTGCGCGACCCGCAAGGCATCTATTTTGGCGGCAATGATATGCAGCTTTCACCTCGAGCGCTGATTGAAGTGGGCGAGCTGTATCGTAATGACGGCATCGTATTTGATGAAGCAGGAAATGGCGAGCGGGTTCTGCCGGAAGGCTGGGTGGAGGAGTCATGGCAGCCGCGCGGCACATCGCGCTGGACAGGCGACGGGTACGGCTACGGATGGTTTATTACTCAACTGGCAGGGGAAGATGCTTTCTACGGGCGGGGCTACGGCGGCCAGGCGCTGTTCGTTATTCCCGAGCGAGATCTAACCGTGGTGATCACCTCAGACCCGAACCCACCCTCGCCCGGCGGGCAGTTCCAGCAGCAGTTGAACAGCTTGGTAGAAGGTTTGTTAACCGCAAATGATGAGTAGCGCAGCCGGAGCGCGGCTGCGCTAACGCTTACTCGCCTTTGTGGCCAAGGCTCATCAAATAGAGCGCAGCCGCCAGCGCCAACACTGAAATGGCTAAATAGATCGCCTCCAACGGTGTGGCAAAGCGGATATCCACCACTGCGCGGAAGAACTCAATAATCACCGCCAAAATCACTACTCGGGCGATTTTGTCTTTTAGCTGGTCAAGCGAAGCAACGTTAAAGGGGTGATGCGGGAAACGCGCTTCGGCTTGATCAATCCTCGAGACAAACAGCCGGTAGATGCCCAGGCCGAAAATCAGCAGTACGATCGCAATCAGATAGATATCCACCGCGATAATAATGTCGGGCACTAAACTCTCGTGGATATTCGGGGTGCCTCCAATCAAGTAGTAGCGCAACACGTCGGCCACGACGGTTAAAATATCCACGGTGCCAACAATAAACAGTATCAATGAACCCAGCAGGCTTGGCACCACCGCAAGCATGACCAAAAAACGCGAGTTCCACAGCGCTGTTTCGATTCGCCGCTCCCAAGCCCCTTGCTGTTGCGGTGATTTAGGTGGCGTGGGCGGTGAGGCATCTGGCATGGCAAGGTTCCTTTTTAGATCAGGTTCATCACGATTAAAACGCACGTGGCGGCAAACAGCGCAAAGCCTAGCAGCAGCGCAACCCCATCGCGAGCGACCAAGCCAAGGCCAAGCAGGGAAAGTGCTACCCCGGCGCCGTTGGCCGAAAAGGGAATAAACTCCATCGGTGGCATGGCGAGGGCGATTAACAGGCAAACAACCGCAGTGACACGAATACCGATATAGCCGGTTAGCCACGGTAAGCGTACCCGCAGCAAACCATCTATCCAGCGGGCGGGCTTTTTCATCCACTTGATGCCCTTGTCGAACTTCTGCCGGGAAAGAGAGCGCTTGAGTAACCATCCAGGCAACCAGAACGACTCACATCCCGCCAGTAGCTGTACCGAAACAAGCAGCACCAGCACGGCCATCAGCGTCGGCATGCCAGGTATATCGCCGATGATCGGTGCCAGCGTAATTAACCCAGCGACCAGTAGCAGTGGCCCAAACGAGCGTCGCCCCACGGCCTGCACAACATTATCAACGCTAACCCGTGAAGCATCCTGCTCCATCTGCTCTATCGAGCTAATTAAATCCATTAAACTCGCGTCTTCGTTGCGGTTATGCATCGTGGTTATTGCGCTCCTCTACTTGCAGTTTGGTGCGGATAAAGTCGCTATGGCTAACATATAGCAAGTCCGCCAGGCGGCGAATACGATGCTCCTCCAGAGGGTCGACATTGCCGTCGGCCCAGGCCAACTGCCACATCTGCGCAACCAGCTCACAGCGCTGGTCGTAATCATAGTGCTCTTTAATCAGGCTTACGAACTGGTAGTGGTCGACCGCCTCGTCCACCTCCGCCTGGGCCAGTGTCATCAACTCTTCCACATCGCTTGCACTTAGCCGGTAGCGCTCGGTGAGCATAATACGCAGGGCGGCAAGCTCTTCGTCGGTGGTGTCGTAGTCGGCGCGAACGATTTCACACAGCAACGCCGCGGTGGCCAGCTCCAGGGTCAACGTTTGATTTTCACGCTGCTCGGGTTGCGCCAGCGCGCGCTGAAAAAAATCACTAATGGCGTTCAGCATAGAATTCTCCTGGCTAGAGAGAGCCTTGTCGTAAACTCAATCCTTCTTGGTGAGCTGCTCTCTTAACTGCTTGGGTACCTGCTTGATAATCAGACGATCCTGGGCGGCATCGTACTCGATGCTGGAGCCCAGCAGGTGGGAGTCAAAACTGATGGAAACGCCACCGGCGCGCCCGGTAAAACGGCGGAACTGGCTTAAGGTGCGTTTATCCGGAGGAATCTCCGGCGAGAGCCCGTAATCAGCGTTACGAATATGCTCGTAAAAGGCTTTCGGCTGCTGTTCGTCCACCAATCCGGATAGCTCTTCCAGGGTCATGGGCTCGCCACGTCGCAGCTGTTCGTTAGCGTAATCCACAAGGGTGTCGGTTTTTTCACGACTCACCTCGTCGTCATAATCCTCTTTTTCGACGTAGTCGCTAAATGCCTTGAGCAGCGTGCGGGTTTCCGCCGGAGCGTCAACGCCCTCCTCCATTCCCAACAGCGCGACCAAGCCCTCGGCGAGTTTTTTACCGCCGCGATCTTTGAGAAATGAAACGTACTGCGCATTCGGCGCATCGCTTTGCCACTGGGTGAGGTTAATCCGCGCCGCCAGAGTAAGCTGGCTGGTATTAAGCTGGGCAGCAGGCACGGCGTGGTGCTCATCGTTAATGCCGATCCCTTCACGCTGGTGCACCAATGCCATCAGCAGCGTTTCGGTATCGCCCTGGCGCTGGTGGCTGATCACTAAGTAACCACTCACTGACAGCTGCTCTTGAAGCTGTTTGGCGAGCCGTTCGGCCAGCGCAACCGAAAGCTCGGCAAAGCTCTGCTCACCGGCAAGATAGTCACGCAGCCACATGGCCAGCGGCCCTGCCTGCTCGCCCTCTTCGGCAAAGCGCCCCCAGCCTTTGGGCTTGGTGTTGTAGGTGTCGTTGAGCGCCCCCACTAGGCTCGCCATTACCGAGTCGTCGCTGGCATTAGCCTGTTCTGCCTGGGGGGCAGCGGTTAGGGTTAAGCGCTCACCGTCAAGCGTCGGATCGAGGCGGTGCACAATACTTTGCAGTAGCGGCATAAGGGTTTACTAGCGCTCCATGGTGAAGAGTGAGGAGTGAGGAGTGAGGGGTGAATAGCAAGCTGGATGGCAATCAGGGTTTTAGGCGATAACCGGTACGGAAAATCCAGCCGATAGTACCCAGGCAAGCAACGAGAAATAGTGCAATCATGCACACGCTAGCAGCAAGGCTAACATCGCTGATGCCGTAAAAGCTCCAGCGAAAGCCACTCACCAGATACACCACGGGGTTTGCCAGGGTAATGGTTTGCCAAAACGGCGGCAGCATATCAATGGAGTAGAAGCTGCCGCCTAAAAAGGTCAGCGGGGTAATCACTAACAGTGGCACCAGCTGTAGTCGGTCAAAGCCATCGGCCCAAATACCGATGATAAAACCCAGCAGGCTGAAGGTGACGGCCGTCAGCACCAGAAAGAACAGCATCCAAAACGGGTGGGCGATTTCCAGCGGAACAAACAAGCCCGAGGTCGCCAAAATAATCACCCCCAGCAGAATCGATTTCGAGGCCGCTGCGCCTACATAGCCAATGACAATCTCTAAATGCGAGATGGGCGCCGAAAGCAGCTCGTAAATACTGCCGGAGAACTTGGGAAAAAAGATGCCGAAGGAAGCGTTCGAGACGCTTTGGGTCAACAGCATCAACATAATCAGCCCAGGCACGATAAAGGCCCCATAGCTGACCCCGTTGACCTCACTGATGCGTGAGCCGATGGCGGCACCAAACACCACAAAGTAGAGCGATGTGGAGATCACCGGCGAAACTATGCTTTGCAGCAACGTGCGGCGCGTGCGGGCCATTTCCGCCATGTAGATAGCGCGAACAGGGTGAAGGTTCATGCACGCTCCTTAGGGTTAACCAGGTCGACGAAAATATCTTCAAGCGAACTCTGCCGGGTATTCAGGTCTTTAAAGGTGATGTCTTCTCGCTCTAGGGCGGTTAACAGTTCTGAAATCGCGTGGCCGTCTTCCTCCTGGCTGCCGTCGTAGGTATAAATCAGTTCATACCCTTCCGCTGCCAGGCTAAGCTCAAAGCGTTTCAGGCTGGCGGGCATCTCGGTTAACGGACTGTGTAGGTTAAGCGTCAGCTGTTTGCTGCCCAGCTTACTCATCAGGGCGGCTTTCTCTTCCACCAGCACCAGCTCACCACCATTGATCACGCCGATGCGATCAGCCATCTCTTCGGCTTCTTCGATGTAGTGGGTGGTCAAGATAATGGTGACGCCGTTATCGCGCAGCTGACGCACTACCTCCCACATCTCGCGGCGCAGTTCTACATCAACCCCAGCGGTGGGCTCATCAAGAAACAGAATGCGCGGTTCGTGAGAGAGCGCTTTGGCGATCAGCACGCGACGCTTCATGCCGCCCGAAAGTGTCATCAAGCGGTTGTTGCGCTTATCCCAAAGAGTTAGCGACTTGAGCACTTTTTCGATATGCGCGGGGTTAGGGGCTTTGCCAAACAGGCCACGGCTGAAACTAACGGTGTTCCAGACGGTTTCAAATGCTTCGTTGGTTAGTTCTTGGGGGACTAACCCAATAAGCTCCCGGGCCTGGCGGTAGTGGGAGATATTGTCGAAACCATCGACCAGCACATGCCCCGCAGTGGGATTGACCAAGCCGCAAACCACGCTGATGAGGGTCGTTTTGCCCGCCCCATTGGGGCCAAGCAGGGCAAATATTTCGCCGCGTTGAATGGTTAAATCAATATGGGTCAACGCCTGAAAGCCACCCTCGTAGGTTTTATTCAGGCCGTTAATGGTAATAATCGGGTCGTTCAAGGCGTACTCCTCACGCCGCGACGGGATAGTTTCAATACTATTGTCGCAATACTATTGACAGTACTATGCTCGCGGCGCTTGACGGCCTTTTAGGCAGAATTAAGAGCGGTCGGTTAGAACACGGTTGGTGGAAACGTTAAGTGCGTTCGGTAATTTCCAGCAGGTGATAGCCAAACTGGGTTTTTACCGGGCCGTGTACCTGGCCTACTTCACCGCTGAAAACGACTTTATCGAACTCGGGCACCATTTGGCCGGGGCCAAAGCTACCCAGGTCACCGCCTTGACGGCTGGAGGGGCAGCTGGAGTGCTCTTTGGCGACTTCCGCAAAGTCACGGCCGTTTTGGATCTCTTCTTTCAGTGCTAGGCACTGCTCTTCACTGCTGACTAAAATATGGCGGGCGCTGGCGCGTGTCATAGGTTACTCCTAACTAATTATGTTCTGAGGGGACATTCGGAGCGTTAGTTTACCACGGCTTACCCAGGGCTCCGCTATAACGCAACGCTTCACCTACGCTGGACAAGGCACGCTCGTGGGCACTAACGGCCAGCGGCCCACGGGCACAGGTCGCAATCACCCACGGCCCCTCGGTTGGGGCCTCCATATTAGTGCGCTCCGCAATACCGGCATCGCAACTACGCCGCTGCTGAGTGCCTGTTTTGTGGGCGAAACTTATTCCCTCGCCCATGCCCGCCTTAAGACGCTGTTTGCCGGAACTGGTTCGCCGCATTACGTCCAGCAGTATTTGCCGCTGCTCGGCATTTACATCATCCATACCGGGTCGCTGTTGAACAGTATGCAAGCTAGCCAATAGGTCGCCAAAAGCGCTTAAGGTGCCAACGTTCTCACCAGTGGCTTGGTAAGCATCAAAAGCGTGGTCGTAATCCGGCTGCGTGAAAGACCCCGTGCTGACACCTAGCACCCGGGCTAACGCCTGCCCGCGTTGGCTCACCGGGTGCTGGCGCAGGGCGATAAAATCCATTCCGCCAAGCCCGCGCGCATCCGGGTGCAGCTCGCCGTAAACCCCCTGGCGTACACCGACCAGTTTAGAGATAGGGCCAATCTCATCAGGATTACCGCCGCTTGCCGCTATCATGGTACGGGCACGTTGGTTTACCGCTTTAAGCCCCAGGCGATCAATCAGCATATCGGTGGCGGTGTTATCGCTGACGGTAAGCATCTGCTCCATTAAATAGCGAATAGAGATAGGCGTGCCGGGGTCGTGCCAGTTGGTAGGCCCTGCACCATCGACAAAGTCACTCCGCGCAAGCGTTAACCGCTCATCCAGAGAGAGCGTGCCGGCCTGACGCTCGGCAAGCAGTTGTGCCGCCACCGGTATTTTAATCAGCGAGGCTAAGTACCAAGGGTCGTCGGCACGCCAGGAGTAGGCTTCGCCACTGGCGAGGTTTTGCACATAAACACCCAGTTGACCCGCAAACACTTCTTCGATGGCCTGCAAGCGCGCGGTTAAATCGCCCTGCCAAGCACTCTGTTTATCTACCTCATAGTACCAATTGGTTTCGTACTCATCTGCATGTGCAGGTAGCGCCATGAGAAGTGCTACGGCTACCAGTCCGCAATGTATCCAGTGTCGCAAATCGTAAACTCCCTAAATGATGGATCGTGTTTAACGGTGCTGGGCTATCCAACGTGTTAACCAAATCCACGCCGCGGCACCTAGTATCAACAGCCCGCCCACGCCAAGTGCCTGTGGATAGGTGTACATTCCCTCGCCTTCCCATAGAAAGCGCAGCACTAAGAAGATCATCACAATATGGAAGATAAACGCCATGAGGGCGTTAGAGCCGACAAGCGTCAGCGGCATTAAAGCCTTTGCCGCTTTGGCGCCGCCAGCAAGCGCGGCGGCTAATAGCACCAGCGCGCCACCCAGACTAAACAGCATAAATTCTAGCCCTGGCGGGTGTTTGCCAACATTTTTCGCCACCGCCAGCATCGCCGCATGCACATCACCACTGGCAAACGCCAAGCCATAAAATCCGGCGACCATTAGTGCACCCAGCCCTAGTAGGGTCAACACCAGCCGCCGCCGCATAGCGGGCTCAAAGTAGCAGCGTAGCAAGGCTTCACCGATCAAAAGGCCCACTAGAATCATGGGTGCGCGGCTTATCTGCCCCCAGGTATAGTGGTCTTCGTGATCCACCAGTAGTGCCTTCAGAATATCGTTGTCGCCGAAGGTGAGGCTTTGCAGCCAGACGGTCAGCGCGATTAACACGCCAATCGTGGTTAGCCGACTCCATAGCGGTGCCCGCGCCCACAGCGGCAAAATCAGCGGCACCCATAACAGCGCAATGGCGTAGAAGCCTAAGATCTCTACCCAAATTGCGAAACGGCCATAGAGCAAGGCATCGACAATTTCGCTGGGCGAATAGAACGGCAACATTTCAATAACAAGCAGCGCTTTGTACCAGAACCACACTTCTACGGCGCGCAGCCAGAGCTTTAAACGGCGTTTCGGCCAGTCATCGCTTTGGGTATGGGAAAGAAACGCCACCGCTAGCGCAATGCCAAACACCAGGATAAACAGCGAAGAGGAGAATTTGGTCAAAAAATGGATCGGCACCATGCCCCAGTCAGGGACGTTGCGAATACCCACCAACCCACTGACCGCATGGCTTATGATCATCAAGCCAATGGCTAGGCCACGGGCTAAGTCAATCGCCTCTATGCGGCCTTCGGCCTTGGGCAGTTGGGGCTTTTCTGTCCATTTTAAGGGCATCCAGTTCAGGGGCATCAAGACATCCTTGTGGGCACCGTAGTCAATGGTTAAGCATAAAGGTGCTTAACACTTTAGCGTGAAATGATATCGCCCGCTTGGGTTGACAGTGTTAACGGCCACACACAAAGATGCCCCGCAGTTCAGTTGGCGGGGCATCCATTGGCTCATCCTTGAGCCCGAGAAAAGTCATTCCTTAAAGGTTGCAATTACCACCCGGAGTCATCCTCCTCTTCGTCAGTGGCGGGGACTTCTTGCTCCTCTTCCTCTTCTTCGTAAGTGAATTCTTCCTCTTCCTCTTCGTACTCAGTACCTGCGTCCTGGCCTTTGTCTTGCTCAGTATCGTAGCTATTGTACGTGCCTTCACCTTCCTGCATCGGCTCTTCTTGCGGGGTAGGCTCTTTCTCTTCGTCACTACCTTCCATTTCAGCGAAGGCTAGCGGGCTGGCCATCAGACCAAACGATACGCCTAGGATGCCAAGCTTCTTGAGATAATCCATCTTCATCATGATACTGCTCCTGTATGGCTTTACTGCTTAAACTTCGGCACTTGCTTACGAGCATCGCACCTTAGTTTTAGTGTTGAGAGGGTAAGGTCTTCCTACCATCCGCTCTCACCACTAATACTGCAGCGAGCGTGCCACTTTTCGACCAACGTAAATAAAAATCACTATTAAACAATCGTTTATATGTTTAAAACCGATGCCAACCTTTTGTTTTTATTAATAAAAACTAGCCTTATGCTGTTTAAAATAGGCACATGATCCCCGTTTGATCAGGCAATCGGGGCAATCTAGAAGGATTACTCGTAGGCCATCTCTTCCAGCTCTTTACCGCGCGTCTCTTTGACGAAGTAAATAACGAAGAAGACCGAGGCAACGGCACTGATCGCATAGAAGCCATAGGCACCGAACAACCCGATAGAAGCCAGCATGATAGGAAACGTCATGGTAATACCGAAGTTGGCCAGCCACTGGAAAAGCCCTGCTATCGCCAGCCCCGAACCACGCATCTGATTGGGGAACATCTCGCCCAGCATGACCCACATCACCGGCCCCCAAGAGGCGTTGAAGAACAGCACATAGAGGTTGGCGCACAGCAGCGCAAATACGCCCATGTCACTGGATAGCTGTAGGCTGCCATCCACCATCGAGGCCGTAGAGAACGCATAGGAGAGACACGCCAGTGTCGCCGCCATGCCCACAGAACCACCCCAAAGCAGCGGTTTGCGGCCAATTTTGTCGATCAGCGCAATGGCCAGCAGGCAGGCGCCGATACTCACGGCACCAGAGATCACATTGATCAGCAGCGCATCGCCTTCGGAGAAACCGACTGACTGCCATAGCACCGCGCCGTAGTAGAAGACGACATTAATGCCCACCAACTGCTGGAAAACCGCCAAACCAATCCCCACCCAGACGATAGCGTGCATCTTGCCGGTGGTGCGGTTAATCACATCGCTCAACCGTGGCTTGTGGTCTTGATCCAGGGTGGTGTTAATTTCATCAATTTTAGTGCTGACATCCCGTTCAGGCATCACTAACCCCAGCACCCGGCGGGCTTCGCCCTGCTTACCGGTACTGATCAGGTAACGCGGGCTTTCCGGAATAAACAGCAATGCCACCAGAAAAACGGCAGCCGGTATCAGCTCAATCCAGAACATCCAGCGCCAGGTTGCGAAACCAAACCATAGCTCGGTGGTTGCCGAACCCGCGACATAAGCCAAGACATAGTTGCTAAGAAAGGCAAAAAACAAACCAGAGATAATCGCTACCTGCTGGATAGTGGCCAAACGCCCACGATAGGCCGATGGCGCGACTTCACTGATATAAGCCGGTGTCATCACGCTGGCGGCGCCGACGGCAAGGCCACCGAGAATGCGGTACACCACAAACTCCATCGAACTACCGGCAACGCCTGACCCCCAGGCACTAATCAGAAAAAACACCGCGGCCACGATCAGCAGCGTGCGGCGGCCAAAGCGATCCGCCAGGCGACCGGCAAAGAAGGCCCCAATCGCGCAGCCCAGCAGCATGGAGGCGACATTGAACCCCGTGCCCGCGCTATCCGAGTTAAAAGTGGTCTGCAGGCCATCGACGGTACCGTTGATCACGCCACTGTCGAAGCCGAACAGGAAACCGCCGATGGCGGCAATACAGCAGATCACCAGAATATACGATGAGCGGCTTAGCGTTCTTTGTTGTGTCATTGTCGAGCTCCTTGGATTTGTTATTGAGCGTTTTTGTGTCTATTAAGCGTTTTTGTGTCTATTGAAGAGTGGGAAATTGACGATCGTTAGTGGTGTAACGTGCTCTCGCGACGACTTGAAGCCTGGTGGACAGCGCCGTCAGGCAGCCGTTGCCCTTCGGCATCGAACGCGTGTAGCTGGGCCTGTTGAGGCGTCATAAACAGCGTGTCGCCATGACTCAATTCGACATCGCCAGAGAGACGCACGGTGAGCGGGCCGGCCTGCTCGCTATCCACATAGGCAAAGGCGTCAGCACCAAGCTTCTCAATGAACCGCACACGCCCTTTCCACTCGCCCTGCTCGCGGCTTACCTCTAGATGCTCGGGCCGAATACCAAGAGTGGTGGCGCCATAGGCCGCCGCTAGTGGCCCTTCGATCAAGTTCATTTTCGGCGAACCAATAAAGCCCGCGACAAACAGCGTTTCAGGGCGTTGGTAAAGCGCCATGGGTTTGCCCATCTGCTCTATCTGCCCGGCATTCATCACCACTATGCAGTCGGCCAGGGTCATCGCTTCAACCTGGTCGTGGGTGACATACACCATGGTGGTTTCGAGCCGTTGATGCAGTTCGGCCAGCTCGACCCGCATGCGGTTACGTAACGAGGCATCCAGATTAGACAGCGGCTCGTCGAACAGAAATACGCCGGGGCTGCGTACAATCGCCCGGCCGATGGCCACCCGCTGGCGCTGCCCACCGGATAACTCTGCGGGTTTACGCTCAAGCAGTTCTTCTAAATTGAGCAGACGTGCCGCCTCGGCGACTTTAGCCTCGCGCTCTTTGACGGGCACCTTTGCCAGGCGCATACCGAAGTCGATATTGCGGGCGACCGTCATGTGCGGATAGAGCGCATAGGACTGAAAGACCATGGCAATATCCCGGTCACTCGGCTCGGCGGTGGTGACGTCCTCCCCGCCGATAGTGATGGTTCCCTGGGTCACGGTCTCAAGGCCCGCAATCATGCGCAGCAAAGTGGACTTGCCGCAGCCAGAAGGCCCGACCAGCACGGTAAAGGAGCCATCGTCGATATGCAGATTTAGATGAGGGATGACCGTTTCTTTGCCATGAAACGTCTTTTCGATGTCGCGTAGGGTTACTTCAGCCATGAGCTTATCTCGTCTCTGAAAGAGGGGCGCGGCGATAGCAAAACGCCTGGAAGTCGGCGGGAGTGCCGCGTCCGCTAATGTCGTGGGCGGCCATGCCCAGGAAAGTGCCGGTAAAGTAGCCGTGGGCGCGGCCACTGCCTTCGTCGGAGAGCAGGCCAGCGTCTAACGTGGGCCCAATCGACTGCCACTCCTCACCACCCTGGGCATAGCGAAAGCGCAGCTCCCGGGCGTGGATATCCAGCCCGAGCCGAATCGTGGTGCCAGGGACAAGGCGCACGCTCGCATCCGCGATGTCCAGATTCCCGTTAGGCCAATCATCCAGGCAACTGATAACGCTCAACACCTTGTCGCCGGTGTCATTCAGGGTCACCGCCAGGTAATGAAACTTGAAGCGGTTGTAGTAGGCGATAAGCCCGGCAAACTGCTGAATATCTTCAGGTTCAAACTCAAGCGTCGTTTCGGCGCTACAGTAGATGCTGTCCTGGCGCCGGGCCACTAACGCCTGCTCAAACCAGGAACCGACCGACTCACGGCCAAACAGGCGCAGGTAGCCGGGCCGCTCGGTAAGCGAAAAAAGCCGTTCAGGATAGGGGGTACGCAGCCATTGAAACGCGGCGGGCAGGGTGTCTGTTTCGAATTCGTAGTGCTCCTCCCGCGCAGGAGGCCTTTGCGTTACCCCGCTCACGGCGACCGTTAACGCCGGGGTATTGCCTCCATCGGCGAGTCGTGGCCAGCCATCTGCGCCCCACTCCATCCGCTGAATAGCGGTCTCGCGCCCCAGCGGTGACAGTCGGGTTCCCGGTAAGGGGCGGCCACATAAATGCACCAAGTAGCTATGGTCTTCAGAGCTATGACCTTCAGAGCTATGACCTTCAGGACTATCGACCAAATCCGCATGGCCCGCCCGCTGGAGTGGGTTATCGGGGTCATGGCTAGCCGTCAAAAGTGGGGTTTGAGGATGTAGCTGGTAAGGGCCCGTTAGCGTTTTTGAACGCGCCATGGTCACCGCATGCTGGTAGCCCGTGCCGCCCTCGGCGACGATTAGGTAGTACCAGCCATCGCGACGATAGAGATGCGGCCCTTCCGTCAGCTTCAGTTCGGTACCCGTGAAGATAGTGGTAATAGCCCCCACTAAGCGGCGCTGCTCAGGATCATACTCTTGCAGCACAATGCCGCCGAAACGATCCCGCCCTTCCCGCTGGCGATAATCCCACTGCAGGTTAATCAGCCACTTGCGGCCATCGCTATCATGAAACAGCGAAGGGTCAAAGCCGCTCGAATTGAGATAGACCGGATCGCTCCAGGGCCCCTCGATATGCGGGGCAGTGACCAGGTAGTTATGGCCATCCTTAAAGTTGCCCTCATAACGCTTCATATCGGTGTAGACCAGCCAAAACAGGCCGTCAGCGTAGCTTAAACAGGGCGCCCAGATGCCGCAGGAGTCCGGGTTGCCGCGCATATCCAGCTGGCTGGCCCGGCTCAATGGCCGTGTCACCAATTCCCAGTTAGCCAGGTCGCGGGAGTGGTGGATCTGAACGCCGGGGTACCACTCAAAGGTTGACGTCGCCAGATAGTAGTCGTCGCCTACCCGGCAAATCGAGGGGTCGGGGTTGAACCCGGCCAGAATCGGGTTGTGAATAACATCGTTCATTGGGGATCCTCCTTTATCCTTTAACGGAGCCACCGGTCAGGCCAGCCACGATGTATTTCTGGGCGGCGAGAAAGAAGATAACCGCCGGAATGATGGTCAAGGTCACGAAGGCCAGAATCATGTTCCACTGGGTCAGGTATTCGCCTTGGAACTGCATCATGCCCAGCGGCCAGGTGTAGATAGAGCGGTCGTTGAGCACCACTAACGGCAGCAGGAAGTTATTCCAGCTCTGCACAAACACAAACACGCCCACGGTGGCCAGAATGGGAGTCGAGAGGGGCAGCGTGAACGACCAGAAAAAGCGCAGATAGCTGCACCCATCCACGTAGGCCGCTTCAAACAGCTCTTTGGGCAGTTGGTCGAAGAAGGCCTTAAACAGCAGGATCGCCAGCGACAAACCAAACGCCGTCTGGGGCAGAATCACCGCCCAGTAGGTATCCAGCAGGCCCAAATCGCGCACCTTGATAAACAGCGGCAGAATGGCCGCCGCGAAGGGAAACATCAGCCCCAGCAGTAGGTAGGAGAGGATCATCTTGGCGCCGAAAAAGCGTATCTGCGAAAACACGTAAGCCGCAGCGGCCCCCACCACCAGGGTTAAGAACACCGTCATTAGCGAGATGAAAAACGAGTTCCCCAAGTAGCGCCAGAAATTGCCATCCAGCAGGATGCCGATGTAATTGTCGGCAGCCCAACTGTCGGGCAGCCACAGCGGATTGGTACGCAGCTCGGCATTGCCCTTAAAGCCACCGAAGAACGCCGCCAGTAGCGGGCCAATCACAATACTGGCCACCACAATCAGGACGATCACCCGCAGCGTGTTTCGGGTAGTGATACTTTTCATGCCTTACTCCCCTTGGACGTGGTGCGTTGGTAGAAGAAGGCGATCCCGATAGCGAGCACGAACAGCACCACCGCAGCGGCGCTACCGAAGCCAATATTGAGCCGTGAGAGGCCGAAGCTGTAGAGGTAAGTGACGATGGTATGGGTCGAGTTGGACGGGCCACCGTTGGTCATGGGAATAATAATGTCGAAGATCTGTAGCGAGCCGATAATGGCAAAGAAACCACTGACGACGAGGGCGTGCTTAATCAGTGGGATTTGCACAAAGAGAGCGACTTGCCTGGGTTTTGCCCCTTCCAGCTTGGCAGCCTCGACAAGATCCTTGGGCACGCCCTGCAGGGCGGCAATATAGATCATCATATGGAAGCCAAAGTACTTCCAAACGATCACCGTCATAATCGCGGGGAACGCCCACTGGTGATCGGCCAGCACATACACCGACTCCTGCCCCATGGCATGCAGCAGCGAGCTGGTAATGCCGTAGTCACCGTCAAAAACAAAGCTCCAGATAAGCCCGGCGGCCACTTCGGCCAGGATATAGGGCAGGAAAAACACCAGCCTAAACAGGGTATTGGTGGGCGTTTTACGGTACACCAACAGCGCCAGCCCCAGCGCCAGGGGCATCTGGATCAGTAGCGAGACCAGAATAAGCTTGGCGGTATTCCACAGCGCGGTATGAAACACCGAGTGATCCAGCAGGCGTTGATAATTTTGCGCGCCGACAAAGTCACTGGGCGCGCCATAGCCATTCCAGGAAAAGCCACTGTAATAAACAGCATCCGCGAGCGGCAGAATGACAAACAGCGAAAACAGAATTAACGCCGGCGGCAGCAGGATCAGCAGCGCGGTGAATTTTCCGCTCACCAAGCCTTTCTTCACCCGGTCGGCATTTCCTCTTCGCGGCACGGTCGTTCGGTCAAGCGTGGTCATAGCAAACTCCGAGGCAGAGCAGAAAGAGCACGAACGCCTCGTTCGTGCTCGCCTAAGTACGGATCATCTAAATTGCCAGGTTTCTTCGACCCGCTCGGCGGCCTCTTCTGGAGTAATAACGCCTTGCGCCAAGTCACCGCTGATATCGTTAATCGTCGCGCCAACGGAAGTGCCCAGCGCTTGATCCAGAAACACCTGATGGAACTCAGACTCATCAAGAATTTCTGCAACCCGGCGGGCATAAGGGGTTTCAAGCGCTTCGGCGGAGCCCTCGGCGACTGGCACAAAGATTCCCGTCGCCGCCGCTTTACGCTGATTCTCCGCATTGAGTAGAAAGCGCAGGAACTCTACCGCTTCATCGGGCGCGTCACGGGTGACTGCAAAACCGTTCATGCCGCCAAAACTTTGCGCGTTGCCCTCACCACCAGCGACTTCGGGAAAAGGAATAAACCGCAAGTCGTCATCCGGAACACCGTCACCGCTCACCGAGCGCTGTTTGGAAGGGAGGTAGTCCCAGTCACCCATCACGTGAAAGGCAGCTTCCCCATCGCCAAACATGCCGCTGGCGCGCTCGTAGGAAGTAGCCATAAAGCCTGGCTGGAAAGGGTCAAGCTCAACCAGCGACTGCAGCATCTCGCCAGCGCGTACAAAGGGCTCGCCGTTAAAGCCACCGTTGTCACCGCTTTTGGCCGCTTCGATGCCCTCACCACCGGCTAGGCGGGTGACTAAAGAGCCCCAATAAAAGTGCAGCGGCCAGCCATCCTGACCACCGACTACCAGCGGGGTTATGCCCTCTTCCCGCAGCGCCACCACGGCGCTTTCAAAATCCTCCCAGGTCTTGATCGCTTCTGCATCGACCCCCGCTTGCTCAGTCAGCGCGGTGTTCGCCCAGATACCCACAACTGTGGCGTAGAGCGGCGCGCCATAGACCCGATCATCCAGGGTGAAGGCGCGCACCGCTGACGCGGGGTAGATATCCTGCCAGCCATCGCGCATCGGCTCGGTCAAGTCGCGCACAAAGCCCGCATCCACCTGATCGCGCAGCCCTTCGCCGCCCCAGGTGTAATAGATATCCGGGCGCTGGCTGGACTGCAGCATGGTGGGCAGGCGCGTTTTGTAAGCCTCGTTGGCAAGGTATTCAAACTCGACATTAATCTCGGGGTTTTGCGCCTCAAATGCGGCGACTACTTCATCGTAGTAGCGCTTTTCAGCGCTACTGCTCTCAACCCTTAACACTGTCACCGTGGTGTCAGCCGCGGCGGCGACTGAACCCAAGGCAGCAGCAACTGCAACGGCGAGTGCTAAATGACGCGGGCGTGAACAGGGCGCGTTGTAGTTGTTAGCTACCTGCATGATATTCTCCTAATATTATTTAAAAGTAAGCGGACTCAGGCCCATCCGGCATCCACCGCCAACTCCTGGCCGGTGATGGCCTGGCTTTCAGAACTGGCTAAAAACAGCACGGCGGGGGCGATATGCTGGGCTTCCAAGCGTATTTTTAGGCACTGGCGTTGTTGAATGGCGACTTCGTCCTCGGGACTAATCCATTTTTCGAGCTGGCGTTCGGTCATCACCGAACCGGGTACCAGGGTATTTACGCGGATGTTGTACTCACCCAGCTCCCGGGCCAGGCTGCGGGTCAGGCCGTGGGCCGCCGCTTTGGCGGTGACATAAGCGGGTAACCCACCCAGCGCCATCTGCACGCTGACAGAGCCAAAATTGATAATCGATCCCCCGCCTGCCTCGATCATCTGTTCAGCCGCCGCCTGGGCGGCAAAAAACATCGGCCGCAGGTTGAGCGACATACGTTCGTCCCAATAGGCCACATCCACCTCCCGCCAGTCGTGTCGGTCGTCGCTGGCGGCGTTGTTGACCAGCGTATGAATAGGCCCGACGTTTTGGCCGGTCTCGGCGATAACCCGCTGCAGGCTGGCCACATCGCGAATATCGCAGTGGTGATACAGCGGCGCCTTGCCGGTTTCGGCGCTCAATTCAGCGACCAGCGCCTCGCTGGCGGCGTCGTTGATATCGACAAACACCACCCGCGCGCCCTGATGATGAAAGGCACGGGTAAGCGCGGCACCAATGCCGCTGCCACCGCCGGTAATAAAGACCACACGCTGCTCAAGGCTTACATAGCGCGCTGAATGCTGATTCATAGGGTTTCCCACCTCTCTCTTTTGCGTGTTTGAACAGTGCTCTAGACATCCACCCACTGCCCACCGGCAGCGGATGAAGCCAGCGCGCGGGTGATAAACCTCAGGCCGTCAACGCCGTCAGCCACCCCCGGCGTGGGCGCGGCCAGCGCATCAACGTTTCCAGCGTTTTGATGGGCGCAGATTTGCACCGCGAAATCGCGGTAGAGCTGGGCAAAGGCTTCGAGATAGCCTTCCGGATGTCCCGCAGGAATGCGCGCTGCTGCCATCGCAGCTTCACCTAGGCCCGGTCCATTGCGGGTTAAAATCCGCGGCGGCTCGCCCAGCGGCGAATGCACCAATTGGTTGGGGGATTCCTGGCGCCAAGAGAGACCACCCTGGCTGCCGTAAACACGTAGCTGCAGGCCGTTTTCGTTACCCGGTGCAACTTGGCTCGACCACAGCATGCCCCGTGCACCGCCTTTGAAGCGCAGCAGCATATGCACGTTGTCATCCAGCACACGGCCGTCCACAAAGGTGTGCATATCGGCGGCGAGTGATTCGAGCTCCAACCCGGTCACATAGCGCGCCAGGTGGTAAGCGTGGGTGCCGATATCGCCCAAACAGCCCGCCGGGCCGCTGCGTTTGGGGTCGGTGCGCCACTCGGCCTGCTTCACACCGCTCTCTTCCAGCCGGGTGGAGAGCCAGTCCTGTGGATACTCCACCTGCACCACGCGCAGTTCTCCAAGCTCGCCGTTGGCCACCATTTCTCGCGCCTGACGGATCAGCGAATAGCCGGAGTAGTTGTGGGTTAAGCCGAAAAACAGTCCCGTGCGCTCCACCAGTTCGGAAAGGGTTTGCGCCTCTTCCAGGGTGATCGTCATCGGCTTATCGCAGATCACGTGAAAGCCCGCTTCAAGAAAGGTGCGCGCTACGTCGAAATGGACATGATTGGGGGTCACAATGGCGACCACATCGATGGCATCCGACCGCTTGCGCTCCGCTTCAGCCATGGTTTGGTAATCGGGGTAGGCGCGGTCATCATCGACGTGTAGTTCCGCCGCGGCGGCTCGGCTGCGCTCGGGGTCAGAAGCAAAGGCCCCGGCCACCAGCTCAAAATGGTCATCCAGCCGGGCGGCGATGCGGTGTACCCCGCCGATAAACGCGCCCTGGCCGCCGCCCACCATGCCCAGGCGGAGCCGACGCGGGGTGTCGTGTTGAGTGCTCATAGCGTATTGCCCTCCCCTTGCGTGAAATTAGTTGCGTCTTAAATCGTTAAAGGCCCAGGATGCGTCGATTGGCTGCCACGTCAGAGCCACCGTCGGCAAAGTCGTCAAATGCCCGCTCGGTGACTTCAATAATGTGGTCGCGGATAAAGGTCGCACCTTCACGGGCGCCGACTTCCGGGTGTTTCAGGCAGCACTCCCACTCCAGTACCGCCCAGCCGTGGTAGTCGTTGGCCGCCATCCACGAGAAGATCGACTTAAAGTCGATTTGGCCATCGCCAAGCGAGCGGAAGCGTCCGGCGCGCTCGGTCCACGACTGATAGCCCGAGTAAACGCCCTGCTTGGGGCTGGGATTAAACTCGGCGTCTTTAACGTGGAACATCTGAATATGCTCGCGATAGACGTCCAGAAAACCGCGGTAGTCGAGCTGCTGCAGAATCAGGTGGCTGGGGTCGTAAAGAATGTGGCAGCGGGGGTGGTGGCCAACCCGCTCAAGAAACATCTCGAAGGTGATGCCGTCGTGGAGGTCTTCGCCGGGATGAATCTCGTAGCAGAGATTTACCCCCGCTTCGTCAAAGGCGTCCAGAATCGGCCGCCAGCGTTTGGCCAGTTCGTCAAACGCGGTGTCGATCAAGCCCGCCGGGCGCTGGGGCCAGGGGTAGATAAACGGCCACGCCAGCGACCCGGAAAAGGTGCCGTGATCGGTAAGGCCCAGGTTTCGCGACGCCTTGGCCGCCAGCTTGAGCTGATCCACCGCCCACTCCTGGCGTGCCTTGGGGTTACCGCGCACCTCAGGAACCGCGAAGCCATCGAACATCTCGTCGTAAACCGGATGCACCGCGACTAACTGGCCCTGCAGATGGGTGGAGAGTTCGGTAAGCGCCAAGCCGTGTTTTGCCAGGGTGCCTTTAATCTCATCGCAATACGTGGTGCTCTCGGCGGCGCGCTTTAGATCGATCATGCGCGCATCCCAACTGGGAATCTGCACACCTTTATACCCTAACCACGACGCCCAGGCGGCGATACTATCGAGGCTATTAAAAGGGGCTTCATCACCGGCGAACTGGGCGAGAAAGAGCGCTGGCCCTTTGATTGTGTTCATAGGACTCTCTCACTATTGTTTTGATTAAGTGTGTATAGGCACGGGTGGGGGTGGTGCTTGTACCCGCGCCTATCGACCCGTATTTGCGATCAGAACGGCGAGTCGGGGAAGTAGTACTGCTCGGCGTTCTCTTGGGTGATCAGCGGCGAGCCCAGAATGTACTCGCCCAGCACCGGGCCATTGGAGACAAAGTGCTGCACGGTCAGATCCATGGCAGTGGCGATCATGGCGGGCGGATACAACACGTCTACCGGCACCAGCTCGTCACCGTCCATGACCCGTTTGATGATGTCCTTCATACCCGCACCGCCAACGATAAACAGCTCATCTTCGCGATCCGCTTGGCGCACCGCCTCGATGACCCCTAGAGCGATATCGTCATCCTGTGCCCACACGGCATCGATCTTGTCGAAGCGCGATAAATAGTCCTGCATGACCTCAAAGCCATCGTCGCGATTCCAGTTGGCGTGCTGCATATCGAGAATATTAACGTTGGAGCCTTCGATGGCCTCTTCAAACCCCTGCACGCGCTCGTCGTCGATTACAGTCGGAATACCGCGTAGCACGACAATATCGCCTTCGTCGTCGAGCTGTTCACGAATGTACTCGCCGGAAACGCGGCCTAACTCATAGTTGTTGCCCGCTACATAGAGATCCTGGATACCCTCTTCCGTCAGACCACGATCCACCACCGTCACAAACACACCGGCGTCTTTAACGCGCCGCACCGGATCGGTCAGCGGGCCAGACTCAAACGGCAGCACCACCAACGCATCGATATTGCGCAGCGATACCAGGTCTTCCAGATCATTGGCCTGCTCACCGGCTGTACCCGCGGTGGAGATGGTGATTTCGATATCGGGATAGAGCGCTTCAAGACGTTTTTTGGCCTCCTCGGCGTGGTAGTTAACCCCACCCGTCCAGCCATGGGTGGCCGCAGGGATCGAAACCCCGATAGTGAACTCCTGAGCAACAGCGGCGCTTGAAAACCCTACTGCTGTCGTGAGTGCTGCCGTGGCGGCAAAAGTCGCCACTGCTGTTTTGATGGTTGGCATGTTAATGCTCCTTTCGTGTTTGTATTTGTTATGTTGCCGTCGCTTGTATGGGTTGATTACTACCCTTTCTTCCGTTCTTGTCTTCCGTTCTGGCCTCCTTTACCCCTATGGCGCTGTTTTCCTCCATGAGGCGCGCTGCAAGTAGACCGCCACAATGATGATGATCCCCTGCACCGTTCCGTTGAGATAATTAGAAATGGCATCGGTCAAATTGAGAATATTGCCGATCATGGTGAGCATGATGGCGCCCACCACCGTGCCCCAGATGCGCCCATGGCCACCCTTTAGCATGGTGCCGCCGATGATCACCGCGGCAATTGCCTCCAACTCCCAGAGCACCCCGGTAGCCCCTGATGCAGAGCCCAGCCGGGGCACATAGATAATCGTTGCCAAAGCCACGCACACGCCTTGCAGCATGTAGGTCATGGTCTTGATGCGGTCGACGTGAATGGCGCTGTATTCGGCGACTTTTTCATTGGATCCGATGGCAAAGCAGTAGCGTCCGAAGCGGGTGTAGTTAAGCAGGATGTAGCCAATAACGGCGACCGCCAGAAACACCCAGACCGGAATGGTGATGCCCAGAAAGCTGCCGTAATAGACCGGCCGATAGATATCGCGCACCGCCCAATCCAGCGTTAGGGTGCCGCCATCGGCCAGATAAGTGACCAGAGAGCGGTAAATCCCCATGGTGCCCAGGGTGACGATAAAGGCTTCGATTTTGCCTTTGGTGGTGACCATGCCGTTGATAAAGCCAGCGCACAGCCCGAGCAGCAGTGAGGCGCCCACGCCGAACAGCACGGTGGTCAGCCCCGCGCCAAATTGCTCGACAAGACTGTTCATCAGAATGATC
This sequence comes from Halomonas sp. SpR1, assembly GCF_031010175.1. Classification (GTDB taxonomy): domain Bacteria; phylum Pseudomonadota; class Gammaproteobacteria; order Pseudomonadales; family Halomonadaceae; genus Vreelandella. The sequence continues at coordinate 167,859 of NZ_JAUAMB010000004.1, read as the reverse complement.
ATCACCCCGGCGATAAAGGCCGCCATCGCCCCTACCGAAAGATCCAACCCACCGGCGGTAATCACAAAGGTAGCGCCGATGGCGATAATGCCGATAAAGGCGCTGCGGGTGAGCATATTCGAGAGGTTATCCAGCCCCAAAAAGGCCGGGTTGATCAGCACCCCCAGTAGCGCCAGAACCAGCAGTGCGATGAAAGGCCCCCAGGTTTTGAGGTCTATGGAGAAACCCTTTTGCTGGGTGGTTGTGGTAGCTGCTTTATTAGTCGTTTTGTTATTAGCCATAACGCTGCTCATCGACCCCTACTCCCTTAATGCCAGATGCGTACTGCATGATTTCGTGCTCATTAATCTGCTCGCCTTCAAGCACCCCAGTGAGTACGCCTGCGCACATCACCGCTACCCGGTGGGAAAGCCCAATCAGCTCGCCCATCTCTGAAGAGATCAAGATGACCGAGCAGCCCGTTTCGGTTAATTCATGGATAAAGTGATAGATCTGGTGCTTGGTACCCACATCGATACCCCGGGTCGGCTCGTTGATAATCACGACTTCAGGGTCGATGGACATTACCTTAGCGAGCAGCAGCTTCTGCTGGTTGCCGCCGGAGAGCTCGGCGGCAGTGCGTGCCGCCGTACGCAGGCGGATATCAAAACGCTGAATGGCCTGCTGGTAGGCTTGCTCTTCGCGGCGGCGGTCAATCAGCGGGTGACAGTGAGCGCGTAAATTGAGCAGGGTAACGTTGGAGCGCAGATCCATATTGAGCACCAGACCTTTGCCTTTACGGTCTTCCGTTAAGTAGGCAATCCGCTGGTGCACCGCATCGCGCAAATTTTTCAACACCACCGGCTGGCCGTTGCGTAGCACTTGACCTGCACTTTTACCCCGCAGACCCAGCACTGCTTCGATCAGCGCAGTGCGACCGGCGCCCACGATGCCGCCAAACCCCAATACTTCGCCCCGGCGCAGGGTAAAGCTGGCCTGCTTGACCGCGCCAGGCACCACCATGTCCCGCGCTTCCAGCACCACCGGCGCATTGGCCGCCAAATGCGTACGCGGCGGGTACATCTCGTGAATTTCCCGGCCCACCATCAGCCGTGCCAGCTCCTCTTTGCTGCGCCCGGCCATTGGGCCGCTGTCTACCAAGTGGCCGTCGCGCAGTACCGTCACGCGGTCGGCGATCTGCTCAATTTCGCGCAGCTTGTGGGAGATATACAGAATCGCCACGCCCCGCTGACGCAGGCGGGCAATCAGCTCGAACAGTACCTTTACTTCGTTTTCGGTCAGGGTGGCGGTGGGCTCATCCATAATCAGCACGCGCACATCGCGGGTAATCGCCTTGGCAATTTCCACCATCTGCTGATCAGAGGTGCTTAAGTCCTTCACTCTTGCGCGGGGGTCAACGTGGGTTTCAAGCTCCTCCAGCGCCGCCCGGCTTTGTTCCCGCATGGCACGACGATCCAAAAACGGCCCACGGCGCAGTTCGCGGCCCAAGAAGATGTTCTCTTCCGCACTCAGTTGTTCTGCCAACGCCAGCTCCTGGTGGATCATGACCACACCGTCGGCCTCTGCCTCGCCGCTGGAGCGGTAGCGCTGTTGCTTACCGTCGAGTAACACCTCGCCCGAGGTAGGACGAAGATACCCAGCAAGGATTTTAACCAGGGTCGATTTACCGGCGCCGTTCTCACCCAGCAGAGCGTGTACTTCCCCCGCCTGCAGGTCGAGATCAACGTCGAATAGCACTTGGTTTTCGCCAAACGAGCGGCACAGCTTGCGCGCTGATAACAGCATGGGGCCACCTGATAATGTCTGTTGTTATTGTGTTGGGGGCTTATCAGCATCGATTGCGTTAGCATGATGCTTGATTTACTTTAGGCGCTAAAATAAATACTTGCATATGCAACTTAGGTCGTATTTTGACAATCGCGCTAACGCCCCAGGATGTGTGCGCTAGACAATTGGCATGACAGCCTTTTTCAACACGAACTATAACGGCGACCCTATGGCCCTTCCGTCGACTGATACCAGCCGCCTCGACAACACCCTGGCGGTAATCCGCACTCTGCGTGACCAAGGACCGGTGGCACGCATCGACCTGGGGGCACTCAATGGCATTAGCTCTGCCACCGTCACCTCGATCAGCGCCGAGTTACTCCAGCAGGGGTTGATCACTGAACGCCCACCCGAAGCCCCCCGTCCTAGCGGGCGTGGTCGACCAAAAACCTTGATTGAACTCGACCCCAACGCCGCCTGTGTGGTGTGCATCAAGCTGTCGATCAATGAGATCCAACTGGTGGTGGGCGATTTTTCGGGGCAGGTACGCCACAGCGAGCACCACGCGGTGCCCACCTTGTCGTTGAGTGCCGACGACCTGGAAACGCTGCTGGAAGACAAGATCAGCGCTGTCTGCGCGCTGCTGCTAAAGGGCTTTCAACGCCTGGCAGGGATCTGTTTGGCGGTGCAGGGCGTGGTGTCGTCGCAAAGCGGTACGATTATCTGGTCTCCCGCGTTGAGCTTTCGTAACGCACCGATATCGGCGCGATTAGCGGAACGATTTCACTGCAGCGTGCTGCTCGAGAACGATGCCAACTGTATTGCCAGCGTGCTCGCAGCACAGCCCGCCTACGCTGACTGCCCCAACCTGGTGGTCATTATGTTGGGCTACGGCATCGGCATGTCGGTGTTGATTAACGGCGTGCCTTATCTCGGCGCCAACGGCTCCGCGGCCGAGTTTGGGCATAGCAAATATCAGCCCGATGGCGCCCTTTGCGCCTGCGGGCGGCGGGGTTGTATCGAAGCCTACGCCAGCGACTACGCACTCTATCGCGCCGCCGCCGACCATCTAGAGCTCCCCTCCGGCGACAGCGCACACCCCTCCGAGCAGCAGATGCAAGCGCTAACCCAGCTGGCGTTACAAGGCGACCCGGTAGCTCAGGGAATCTACGCCGAGGCGGGTCGCGCCTTGGGCGTCGGTATCGCTAATGTGCTGGCACTGTTCAACCCCGACCTGGTGCTGATTACCGGCTCCGGCGTGCGCGGCTTTGACGCCATACAGGGTGCCATGTACAGCACCCTTGATGAAGCTTTGGTGGCTGAACTGAAGGGCACCACCCGCATCGAAAGCTGTGCCTGGGATCGCGACATGACCTGCATGGGCGGTATCGCCATGGCGCTGAATGCCACCGATGGCGAGACGCTGTTAAATAGCCAAACTACTAGAGAGGCCTAAGCGGGTTGTTAGGTTAGTGTTTATATACAACCCTGTTTCAGACTCACCTTATTTCTCCCCGAAGAAATAAGGTAGATGAGGTTGCCACTCAAGGTTCACCAAATACAGGAAAGCCGTCAGTCCCCCACGTAATAGGTGTCACAAAGGTGTGGCGGTTAGGATTCCAAAGCGGGTCACCTTCGATGACGCGAGAAAGCCGAGCGTGGTAAATTAACAGATCAGTTTCACCATCCTCAGCTACCGTAAAGCTGTTATGCCCGGGCCCGTAGATGCCTTTATCGTAGTCGCTTTGCATGACGGGATCAGGACTTTTTGTCCAGCTTGAAGGGTTGAGCAGATCCGCCCCTTCATCAGCATGCAGTAGCCCCATGCAGTAGTTTTCATCCGTGGCGCTGGCCGAATAGCTAAGCCAGACACGGCCGTGGCGGACGATAACCGCTGGTCCCTCGTTGACCATGAAGCCACGCACTTCCCAGTCATACTCGGGGATACTCAGCCGCACGGGCGGAGTGGCTATATGCAAGGGATCCTTCATTGCAGCGATATACAGGTTGGTATTACCGGGGATAGCAGGGTCTTTCTGGGCCCAGACGTAATAGAGTGTATTGCGATGCTCAAAAGTGGTCGCGTCCAGGCAGAAGCTATCGATATCGGTTTTGATCTGTACTGGATCACTCCATTCCGCTTCTAGCGGGTTCGACGCCGAGGTGCTGATCGCGTACATGCGGTGTTGGAAAAGCGCATCTTTTGTTTCACGGGTTGGCGCTGCGGCGAAGTAGAGGTACCACGCACCTTGATTAAAGTGTATTTCAGGCGCCCAAATGAGTTCGCTAAGAGGCCCTGTATCGGGTTTATGCCATACCGCTACAGCCTCGGCATCGGTTAATCCCTGAATAGTTTTCGAGCGGCGTAACTCAAGACGATCATAGTCAGGCACGGAAGCAGTAAAGTAGTAAAATCCATCGTCATGCTTATAGATAAACGGGTCAGCACGCTGCTCGATTAACATATTTGATGGCTGCATATTAACGCTCCCAGGCTTTAGTTGAAGGCAACTCGGGTAACTCCATGCCATTACGCAGCATATTTTCGTAGTACTCGCTGGTAATCCGATACTTGAACATGAAAGCTCCCATTAATGTGTGAAACAAACCGGGAATAACGGTCAGCATTAAAGCAATACCCGTCAAGGTAAAAGCACTCTGCTCGACATCCGGCTGGTAATTGAAATAGGTCAATAACATACCCACCAGGAAGCCGGCTGCCCCCATTCCTGCTTTCTGAAAGAATGAAATCCCGCCAAACGCCAATCCTGAAACTCGCTTGCCTGACTTGGCCTCGCCGTAGTCCACCGACTCTGCGATAGCCGACCAGAAAACCGGGGCGTGGAGGTCTACCACAAACGATATGAGGAAATAGAAAATAAAGGCAAGAACCACATCGCCGGGTTTAACGATCAGGAACATGGCAACACTCAGAACCCCCACCGCGACCTGGCTCCAGCGGAATAGCTGGATCTTGCAGTAGCGTTTGGTGATCCAGGTAGATGCCACCATAGCAAGAATGGCGGCGCTTACCCCTACGGTTAGAAACGCCGACAGCATGGTGGCGTCTGCGCCCAAATAGTACTTGGCATAATAGGCCGCCACAGAGCTTCGAACGACATACCCCAGAGTTCCGGTAAAACACACGGCGCACAGAACAACCCACTGATCATTTTTCCATACTGTGCGAATTTGCTCGCCTAATGACTTTTTGTCGATGACATGTTCTACACGCTCTTCTGTAGTGAAAAAGCAGAATAAAAATAGTAGCGTGGCTAGCACCCCCATTAAGCCCATAGCCGCTTGATACCCCACCGCTAAATCGCCACCGCCCCACTGCTCTGCCATTTTGGGAACAATAATGGTCACTAAAAAAGCTGCTATTTTGGCGAAAAACAAGCGGTAGCCATTAGCAGAAAGGCGCTCTTTTGGATCCGGTGTCAGCACGCCAATTAACGATATATAAGGGATCGTCACGGCGGTGAACATTAACGTTACAAAAATGTAGGTTGAGTAAGCCCACACCAGTTTGGCGTTATAATCCCAATCGGGCGTGGTAAATAGCAACAGCACCGATACCCCAAAGGGAATAGAAAAAATCAGGAAATAGGGGCGATAGCGCCCCCAGCGAGTACGATATTTGTCGGTCACAATCCCCATTAAAGGGTCAGTTACCGCATCAATTAACCGAGCCACAAGAAATAAAATGCCCATGTGGCTCGGTTTAAGACCATAAATATCGGTATAGAAATAAGAAATAATTAAAAACATCGAAGAGATGACAACGTTAATTGCCATATCTCCACTGCCAAAACCAACCTTTTCTAAATAGGTGAGCTTATTTTTTTGCATTGTAGGCACCACTTATCTCGACGATAACACCCGCTAAAATCTAGCCAACCCGCCAAGGTTGGATGCAGAACATAACGGCCTTGTTGATTTGATTGAACTCAGAGCTTATTGCCGTGAAATCTCAATGCGAGTGGCGCGGCACATCAGCGCCCCGGCAGCCGACTAGAAAGTCAAAATCACAGCCTTCATCGGCTTGCAGCACCCGCTCGATATACAGCTGGCGGTAGCCGCCCTGGCTGGCGATCAGCGTTGAGGCGGCGGTGGGGTCGCTTTCGGCTAGGCGCGAGGCCAGTTCTTCATCGCTGATCTCCAGGTGCAGTCGGCCGCTTTCGCAGTCAAGTTCGATCCAATCGCCGTTGCGTACCGCCGCCAGCGGGCCGCCCGCCGCGGCTTCCGGGGCGACGTGCAGTACCACGGTGCCGTAGGCGGTGCCGCTCATGCGGGCATCAGAGATGCGCACCATATCGGTGATGCCCTGGGCGAGAATCTTGGGCGGTAGGCCCATATTGCCGACTTCCGCCATGCCGTGATAACCCCGCGGGCCACAGTGCTTCATGACCAGGATGTCGTTGGCTTCCACGTCCAAATCTGGGTCGTTGATACGTGCTTTATAGTCGTCAAAGTCTTCAAACACTACCGCGCGGCCGCGGTGCTGCATCAGTTCGGCGGTCGCCGCCGAGGGCTTGAGCACCGCACCGTTGGGGGCCAGGTTGCCGCGCACCACGCAGATGCCACCATCGGCGGTAAGCGGATTGTCCAGCGGCCGTATCACTTCGTCGTTATACAGCGGGGCGTTTTGGACGTTCTCCCAAAGTGTTTTGCCGTTGACGGTTAACGCATCCTTAAACGGCAGACGATCCGCCTCGCCCAGACGTCTAAGCACAGCAGGCAGACCACCGGCGTAGTAGAACTCCTCCATCAAAAAGCGCCCAGAGGGCTGCAGGTCGACCACGGTGGGCGTGCCGCGCCCGACCCGGCTCCAGTCGTCCAGGGTGAGATCCACACCGATGCGACCGGCAATCGCCTTGAGGTGAATCACCGCATTAGTAGAGCCGCCAATCGCCGCATTGGTGCGGATGGCATTGTCGAAAGCTTCCTTGGTGAGGATTTTGGACAGCCGCAGGTCTTCGTTAACCATCTCGACGATGCGGTTGCCGGAGAGATGCGCCAGCACATAACGGCGGGAATCGACTGCCGGAATCGCCGCATTGTGGGGCAGCGAAGTGCCCAGGGATTCGGCCATACAGGCCATGGTGGAGGCGGTACCCATAGTGTTGCAGGTACCCGCCGAGCGCGACATACCCGCCTCGGCGGCCATAAAGTCGTGGAGGGATATTTCCCCCGCCTTGACCTGCTCGGAGAGCTTCCACACCACGGTGCCAGAACCGATATCCTTGCCCTTGTGCTTGCCGTTGAGCATCGGTCCGCCGGTGACCACGATGGTGGGAATATCGCAGCTGGCCGCGCCCATCAGCAGCGCCGGGGTGGTTTTGTCGCAGCCCACCAGCAGTACCACCGCATCAATCGGGTTGCCGCGAATCGCCTCTTCCACGTCCATGCTGGCCAGATTGCGGGTAAACATGGCGGTGGGCCGCAGGTTGGATTCGCCGTTGGAGAACACCGGAAACTCGACCGGGTAGCCACCCGCTTCCAGCACGCCCTGCTTGACGTGCTCCGCCAGCTTACGAAAGTGGGCATTGCAGGGCGTCAGCTCCGACCAAGTATTGCAGATACCGATAATCGGCTTGCCCTGGAACTCATGGTCGGGGATGCCCTGATTTTTCATCCAGCTGCGGTACATAAAACCGTTCTTATCGGCGGTGCCGAACCACTCGGCAGAGCGTAGAGGCGACTTGCGATCAGACATGGGAATCTCTCCGTAAAAAATCGGTGAAAAAGATCGTGGTACAAAAGTAATCGAGAAGTGGTGTTAGGCCCGCTGACGGCGGGTATGCTTCCAGCGGTCAAACATCACCGCCAACAGCAGAATCGCGCCACGCACCAGGTACTGATAGAAGGTAGGCACGTTAAGCAGCCCCATGGCGTTCTGAACGCAGCCCATGATCAATACGCCGACCACGACGCCGGTAATCGTGGCGACACCGCCGGATAGCGCCACGCCACCCAGCACGCAGGCGGAAATAACCGCCAGCTCCAGACCCATGGAAGTATTGGGATCGCCCAGCCCCATGCGCGATGCCAGCAACACACCGACCACACCCGCGACGACGCCCTGGAGGCCGAAAACAATAATTTTCAGGCGGCGGACGTTAACCCCCGCCAGCGCGGCGGCTTCGGCGTTACCGCCGGTAGCTAGCACGTTGCGGCCAAAGGCGGTCATGTTGAGGATTACCCCAAAGATCACAAAGCAGGCCAGCATGGTCCATACCGGCAGCGTCAAGCCCAGAAAGGAGGCGCTGCCCAGCTCAAAGAAGCCCGGCACGGTAATCATCACGGCGTCGCCGCCGGAGGTGATATAGGCCAACCCACGAACAAACTCCATGGCCGCCAGGGTCGCAATTAGCGCGTTAATACCGAATCTAGCAATCACTATTCCATTGAAAACACCTACAGCGCCCCCGGCGACAACCCCACCGATTACGCCGATAAACACGCTACCCGTGCTGGAGGTCACCACCGCGGCGACCACACCCGCAAAAGCCACCGTAGAGGCCACTGAGAGATCCACCTCGCCCAGCGCCAATACCAGCATCATGGTGGCGGCGAGACTGCCAATCAGGGTGATCGAGAGCAGTAGCCCGACCATATTGCGCCCGGTCAGAAACCCGGGAATAAATATCGCCAGGGCGATAAACAGCAGTAAAAAAATCGCAATCATGCCTGACGTATCGAGTAGGGTACGCAGCGGTTTGGCAAGCCCCTGGCGCCCCTTGGGGCGTGCAGGTGCATCCCCTTGGGTTACATTGTTAGTTGTCATGATGTTTTTCCTGAACATGTGTCCTGAACGTGTGTTCTAAAGAACTTATCGCAGCAAAAAAATTAGGCAGGCAGCGCCAGCCCCAGCAGGCGTTCCGGGGTAGCCGACTCCCGCGGCACCACATCCACCAGTTCGCCGTCGCGCATCACGGCGATGCGGTCACAAATGGAGCTGACTTCGGCAATATCGCTGGAGATCACCACCACGCTTTTGCCCTGATCGGCCAGGTCGTAAAGCAGCGAATAGATATCCCGCCGCGCACCTACATCGATCCCCCGGGTCGGCTCGTCCATGACGAAAAGATCAATTTCTTCGGCAAGCCAGCGGGCCAGAATCACCTTCTGCTGATTGCCCCCAGAAAGTTTGCCGATGGGTGATCGCGGGCCCGGTGTTTTGATGCTGAGCTGCTGGATATAGGATTCGGCGTTGCGCCGTTCACGGCCGGGGTGACGAAAAAGCCCCCAGCGTTTGAAAAAGCGCCGACAGCTGATATTGAGGTTGTCGGCGACGCTGGCCACCGGGAAGATGCCCTGGGACTTGCGATCTTCCGGGCACATGGCAATCCCGGCACGAATTGCCTCGCCGGGGCTTTTGAAGCGCCGCGACTCACCGTTAAAGGTCACGCTGCCCGCTTTGGGCGACTCGACCCCGCACACCAGCCGCAGCAGCTCGCTGCGCCCGGCTCCCACCAGACCAAACAGCCCAAATACTTCGCCACGCTTGACGGAAAAACTCACCGGCGCCTTTAAGCCACGCCCCTGGATACCTTCCACGTTCAACACCACCTCGCCATGTTCCCGAGCGCGATAGCCGTATACGTCGTTGATATCGCGACCAACCATTTCACTCACCAACAGGTCGTTATTCAGCGTCGACATATCCTCGTGGGTGCGAATATGCTTGCCGTCGCGGAAGATGGTGACCGCATCGCACATCTCAAACACCTCCTCCATGCGATGGGTCACGTAGAGCACGACTCGCCCTTCATCGCGCAGCCGTTGAACGATGCGCTTGAGTTGACGGGTCTCCTGAATCGAAAGGCTACTGGTAGGTTCATCAAAGGCGATCACCTTGGCGTCCCTCAGCAGCGCCCGACCAATTTCAATCATCTGCTGCTGGCCGATGGAGAGCTCGCGCACCTTGGTCGAGGGATGGATGTCGCCCTCACCGAGATCGGCCAGAATCGCCATGGCTTTTTCTTTCAACTGGCGACGGTTAATAAAGCCTCGCCGCGACGGTAGCTGACCTAGCAGCAGGTTTTCGGCCACCGACATATTGGGTGAGAGCGTTAACTCCTGGTAGATAATCGCGATCCCTTCGCGCAGCGCTTCCCTGGCATTACTGAACACATGGCGCTGACCATCGAGCCATAGCGCGCCTTCCTCCACGCGATTAACGCCGCTCAGCACCTTGAGCAGGGTGGATTTACCTGCGCCGTTCTCGCCCATTAGGGCATGCACTTCCCCAGCGTGAGCGGAAAAGCTCACCCCATCCAACGCACGCACGCCGGGGAAGACAACGCTGATCGCATCAAAACGTAGATAAGCATCAGACATACGTGAGCACTCCTGCCAATGGCCCGTTACAGGTTTTGTTCTTTACAGACCCAGCGCTGCACGCACTTCCTGCCAGTTATCACGTGTCATTAGCGTGCCAGAGGTTTCGGTATTGGCCGGTGGCTCTTGGTCTTCGCTAATCCAGCGGTAGAGGTCTTCGGCGGTCTGACGGCCATGCATGGTAGAGCTCACCGCCACAGTACCGTGAAAGCCAGTGGGGTTATCGCGGGAAAATTCAGCAAACGCAGCGCCCGAGCCGTTAATCCCCACCCCGATCACGTCTTCTGCTGCCATACCGTACTGCTCGGTAGCCCTGACCCCGCCAAGCACACTCTCTTCATTCAGGGCGTAGATAATCCAATGTTCATAATCGCCATACTGAGAAAGTACCGGCGAGGCCGCTGAGAAGGCACTGGCGGTATCGCTATTCTGCTGGGGCGCATCGAAAATGTTGGCTTCCGGGAAGCCCGCGGCGAGCAACGCCTCGGTGGCGCCATCGGTACGCTCTACCGCCGTAGGAAGCTCGTTATTGGTGATGCGCAGCGCGGCCACCTCTTCGGGGTTCCAGCCACGGGCTTCCATCTCGGCGGTAATCGCTTCACCCACCTGCCGACCAATTTTGGTGCCTGACATACCCAAATGCGGCACGCCTTCCATCGGCTCACCGCTGGTATTAACAAACTGATCGTCGACGGTGACTACTTTCATGCCGTATTGATTAGCACGGTTCATGATGGCTGGCCCCAAACGCACGTCCGGCGGACAGATCACAAACCCCTGTGCGCCTTGGGCATAGAGGTTATCAATCGCGCTGAGCACTTCCTGACCATCCTCCCCGCCCAGGCGTACCACGTCGAAGCCGAACTCTTCGCCAACTTCAGTGGCGGCCTTCTGTTCGTTAATAAACCATGCCTGCTCGGGTTTTTTAACGATAAAGCCAATCTTCACCTCGTCTTCCTGGGCCTGCACTGATCCCAGCGAAGCCAGCATAATCGCGCTACCGAGGGCTAACCGGGCAAACGTTGTCGTCAATTTCATTGTCATACTCCTGAGATTTTAAACGTTGTTTTTATTGATGTTTCCATCTTTTTATTAGCAAACCATTGGCGGTTATGAATCAACATTCGGCTGGGCCGAAAAGCGATATACCGTACGTGAGCGGTAAGTATCGCCGGGCTCTAAGATTGTGCTGGGAAATGCCTCCTGATTGGGGGAGTCAGGGTAGTGCTGGGTTTCCAGCGCAAAGCCGGAGCGATGCCCGTATGCCTGGCCCTGCTTACCGGTCAGGTCACCGTTAAGAAAGTTACCTGAGTAGAATTGGATCGCGGGTTCGGTGGTGGTGATCTCCACCATGCGGCCACTCTCGCGCTCCCACACCTTGGCAGCCAACACCAGCTCATCCGCTGCCGCATTATCGCGATCCAGCACAAAGTTATGGTCATAGCCGCCGCCGAAGGCGAGCTGTTCATTGTCTTGCTCAATACGTTCGCCAATCAGGGTCAACTGGGTAAAATCGAACGGCGTACCGTCTACCGAGCGGAGCTCGCCAGTAGGGATCAGGGTGTCGTCGACCGGGGTAAACTCAGCGGCGTTGATCATTAGCTGATGATCGAGAATGGTGTCGCTACCCTCGCCTTTTAAGTTGAAATAGCTGTGCTGGGTAAGGTTGATCGGGGTGGTTTTGTCGGTCACCGCCCGATAATCCACCATCAGTTCGTCGTTATCGGTCAGCGTGTAGGTAACTTCTGTTTCCAACCTACCGGGGTAGCCCTCTTCTCCATCTTCGCTGGTATAGCGCAACACCAAACCCGTGCCTGCTTCGCTTTCGAACGGTTCAGCCTGCCACAGCACTTTGTCGAAGCCCTGATCACCGCCGTGCAGATGATTATTGCCATCGTTTGTCGCTAATGAATAGCTTTCGCCATCAAGGGAAAATTGGCCGCCCGCGATGCGGTTGCCGTAACGCCCGATGAGGGCACCGAAATAAGGGTTGGCCTGGCGGTACTCATCGGAAAGGTACGCTTCCAGGGAGTCGAAGCCCAGCGCGATATCGTCGAATTCGCCATCCATATTAGGGGTTTTCAGCGACAGGATGATGCCGCCATAGTTGGTCACCCGCAGCTCGATACCGTTGGCGTTAGTAAATTGATAAACATCGACCTGGCGGCCGTCCGGCAAGTGACCAAGCATTGATTCCTCCATACCGCCTTCGACGTTATTACTGACAGCAGCTTCAGTTTGCGCCTGGGCAGAATTAAGCATGATTAGCGACATACCGGCACTCAGCAGCAGTGTGTAACCAGCACAGTATTTCTGACGGGATATGAGTGGCATGAACTTTCTCCTTGAGAACATCGTTATTGTTGTTGGCGTGTTGTTATTAAGTCGTTGCCATCAAAACGGCGCTTTCACCGCCGCCACATGCGTTACAGTAGAGAATTCCGTCATAACCAACCAATATACAAATACATTAATATTGATATGCTTTTTGTTATCAACCTTAACGCAGGGCTTATCCTATGGGCGTTTTCAATGAGAACCGGCATTCATACATGCGACTAAAGTTGCGTTACTTCTCGCTTTTTTTCACTGAAAAAAAGCGCCCATCATATAATGGGCGCCAAAGATCAAAACAGTACTTACCGCTACTCTTATCAGAAAAAGTATTTCAGACGTATTCTGACACCGTAACGATCAGTATCGCTGCTACTCACATCACTCTCATGGTCAACGTAGCTGTAGTAAGCCCCAATATAAGTATCGAAGTCATTCAACCCTAGCACATTGGCAAACCGATACGACGTGTAAACCGTGTTCGACTCATTGCGCCCGGCGGGGGTAAACATATCTTGGTCAACGTCGATGCTGGGATTCACTTCATCAATCTGGTTACGTGCATAAATATACCCCAGACCAATATTGTTCCAGATGGTATTTAACCCAATGGAACTATTGCTCTCTTCGTGAGCCTCTAGGTGGGCCAAACTGAAATTAACGATTAAATCACCTCCATTGTAAGAGGCTGTGGCACCGTAACCCGTACGGTCGCCGATATCGGCTCCTCGCTCGTCAACTACCGAGTCGCTGACCACATTGGTTTCCATACCCAGCGCAAATGACCAATCGCTAGGCTGCCAAGCGATAACCGGGCGAACGATAGCGGCGCTCTTAGTATCATTATTAATGCGGTAGCCATGGTACGTATCGCCATCAAAAAGGCCCGAACGATCGCCCATCAGCGTGGCGACCTCAGCGTAGAAGTCGTTACCAAAACGGTGGCTGAGTGCAATTTGACCTGAATCGCCACGCCCTCGCCCTTCACGGGCCTGATAGACATAACTCTGCCCGTCACTATAGAGGCTATCCGATGTCGTTCCGCTGTACTGAATAAAAATATCATGCCCCAGCGGGAATAAATCAAAGGCTTCGAAACGACCCACTTTGATCTCGGTTCCTTGCTCACTACCCACCGCTAGCCAAGCATCATCCAAGCCCGCATTACCACTGGTACCCCAAAGTGGCTGTAACTTGAACCGCGCAAAGTTCCCTCGGTGATGGCGCTCACCACTAACATCTAACAGTATCCGCCCATTCTGATTGAAGCGATCATCGCGGTCGAGGGGCTCACCTGATTGGCTTCGAAAAAGAGAAACGCCTCCTTCATGCTCGTTATAGGCATTAATATCCAGCTCTACATCGCCCCCAAAACTTAGCGAGCCTCGCTCATCTTCATAAGTGACAGCCGCCATCGTCGAAGTGGCCATTCCCATTGAGATAGCAACTACCAAGGGGATTTTTTTATATTTAGCTAACAGCATGTCCATTTACCCTTCAAGATTATTGTATTTAAGATTAAAACGATAAAAGTGTGATTCTATATTTTTTACAGAAGCTCCCTATGAATGGATTAACCATCCGTCAGATATATCAATAAGTATGTGGCGATACCAAAAAATATCTGTTCTTCCCATAAAATGGACGAGACTAACCCTGGCAAGCAGTTTCAGCTGATGCCCAAAAAACAGAAAGCAGCAGATAAACGGCACTAGACCCTTTGGTAATGGCCATTAAAATTAGTTATCTTAACAATCATCGTTAGCTTATCTTCATAACTTCACCTCCTTATTTCATGAGCAGAATTAGCGAACTAAAACTGCATTTCTCTCTTTCATGAGGCACCAGTAAAAATTCAAATAATAAATCACAGGCACCTCACCTAACCAAACTTTTAAAAGCGTTATTCATTTAACAGCAGTTTGCTTTGATACTCTTCGAGTGCGCTTTCATTCACTACTGGCCAACCATCAGTCCATTCAACTTCCGCTATTTTAAGCTTTTGCAGTCCTTCATCAGCGGCTTCGTAAGCGTGGACGACCAGATAATCCTGGCCATCAAATTGGTAGATGCTGTTATGGCCGACCCCATACCAATCCTCATTTCCTTCAAGAAGAATCGTTCCTCCTCCCGAGGCCATATCAATACCGTCTTGATCCAGATAAGGCCCACGTACATCCGCCGCGCGGCCAACGGCCAGGTGGTAGGTACTCTCTTCACCACGACAACACTTGCCGTATGAAACGAACAAATAGAAGTAATCGTCATGTTTGAATATGAAGGGGGCTTCAATCTCTGCGGGGCCAGCTTCACTATCGGGAACGAATGCCGGACGCTCTAGTTTTGCCAAGGTGTACCACTCTTCCGGCTGAGCCAAATCGATCAAATTATCTGCCAGACGAACTAGCTTTATGCCTCCCCAGAAAGAGCCAAAGCTCATCCAGGCAACGCCATCCTCATCAATGACGATATTGGGATCAATGGCATTCCAAAGATCACGGTTTGGCACTGACTGTATAACGACACCTTGATCAACCCATTGATAATCTGGACTCTCAGGATCCAGCGTTTGATTCACCGTCACACCAATCGCCGATGTATTAAGCCCGAAAGCAGACACCGAATAGTAAAGGTAGAACTGACCCTCATGCTCAATGATATCAGGTGCCCAAAGATGGCCTGCAAACCCTGGTACCACTTCCCGTGCCCACTCTGGTTCGGGCTCGAAGACCTGTCCTTCATGCTCCCACGTCTGCCTATCCTGAGAGCT
Organism: Halomonas sp. SpR1; assembly: GCF_031010175.1. GTDB lineage: Bacteria > Pseudomonadota > Gammaproteobacteria > Pseudomonadales > Halomonadaceae > Vreelandella. Next base: position 152,642 of record NZ_JAUAMB010000004.1, on the reverse strand, counting down.
ATAGAAGGTAATCCCAGGCCCGGTAGAAAACAAATAATAGGTATCTCCTTCCTGGGTCATCACGGGGTCGTGAATACTCACTTGTGTATCTGCTGAAACCGCCGCGCTTATACTCACCATGCTTAAGCTGGCCATGCTCAAGGTCGCCGTGCTGAATAGAACAGCGGCTGATGCGGATATCTTCTTTGTCAACATGGCGTACCGTCTGCTGGGCATGGATCGTTTACTGAGCATTGGCAGCACTCCTTCATTATTTGCAGGTATCATCCCTTGACCCCCGAGGAGATCATGACCGCTTCAGTCACTTTTTTCTGGAAGATGAGATAGGCAATCGCAACAGGGGCCGCTCCCAATAGCGCCACCGCCATCACCCGTGCGTAATTGACGCCAAAGGTATCCCTCACCTGGGTGATACCCACAGGAATCGTCATCATGCTTTCTGACGTAGTCACCAGGAATGGCCAGAAGAATTGATTCCACGCCATGATGAAGGTGATAATCGCCAGAGCAGTAGTGATACCCCAGTTGAGCGGCAAGTAGACTTTAAACAGCAGCGTATACTCACCTCCGCCATCCAATAACACCGCCTCGCGCATCTCTTGGGGCACAGCATCAAAAAACTGTTTGTAGACGATAATCACAACCGGAACAATAAGTTGTGGCAGGATGATCCCACCCCATGTATTGACCAGCCCAAGGTCATTCATCAGTACGAACTGGGTCACTACCAGCGCCTGAGTGGGAATCATGAAGCTGGCCAGAACGACCGCATACAAGAGCCTTCGACCGGGGAAGCGCATCTGTGAAAGCGCATAAGCGCACATCATCCCCGTGATTAGCACCAGTACCGTGATAATGACCGACGTCCCGATTGAGTTGACATACCACGTCAACAGCTTGGAGTTGAACAGTGCATCGCTATAGGCCGCCAGATTAAACATATCTGGCAAAAGCCCCGCGTTAGAACTGACCACGTGGTTCTCATCACGAATCGAGGTGACAAAAGCCCAGTAAAGTGGAAATATCCAGATTGCTGCGGCGGTCAATGTAATTACCAGCAACACCGTATTCTCTACTTTCCGGGTGCCGATTCTCGTCCCTCTTGGCTTGGCTGCGTGTGCAGGGGCTCTCCAACGCGGATTGGTAACTTTTTGAACAGTCACTCGCCTTTGAATAGTCACTTGCGACCTCCAATTCTCAGCAGTTGGAATTGCAGTACTGAGACAATCATGATGAGGACGAATAGAATCAGCGCCACCGCAGAGGCATAGCCGCCGTGGTTGAGCTGGAAGGCCTCCCGGTAGACCATCATCAACAGCACATAAGAGGAATTAAAGGGGCCGCCTCCGCTCAAAAGATATACCTGATCGAACAATTTGAGCTGGAGAATAAGCTGCAGCGTCAGCACCAGCGCAGTCACCGGCCATAGCAGCGGCCAGGTAATTTTCATAAATAGCTGACGCCGGGAGGCCCCATCCAAGGCCGCGGCTTCATACAGATCAGGAGAAATATTGCGCAGCCCGGCAATAAATAGCAGCACATTGAAGCCGTTGGCCCACCAGATGGTGATGGCCGCGACAGTCGGCATTACCCAGGAAGGATGATTGAAGACGGCAACCGGCTTCCCAGTTACCCATTCCAGTAGCGGCTGGAGTATGCCGAACTGAAAATCGAGCATCCAGGCCCAGACCTGGGTAACCACTGAAACGGGCAGAATATAGGGCAGGAAAAAGACCGCGAGCACCAGCGCCTGCATACGCCCCGCCAGGCGATTGACTGCCAAAGCAATGGTCAGCGCAATCACTGTGGTCGGCACGACCGTCAATAACACGAAGTAGCCGTTGTTCTTGAGCGAGGTATAAAACAGGTTATCGCTAAAAAGGCGCCGATAGTTATCCAGACCTACCCATTCACCCGAACCAATCAGGGGGGCATTGGTAAAGCTCAGCTCGACCATTTTCAGAGTGGGATAGAGGAATACCAGCGCGAAGATAAACACGAAGGGCGCGATCAGTGTCATCGCCACCACGATATGCTTACGCCGGTTTGTGATCATAGCCAATGGCGGAACTCCCTTGAGTACCGCACTACTGATACCTTCATCAGGCCTGCATCAGTAGCGCGGGTGGCAATAGTGTTTTAGCCAATGTGGCCCTAGTTAAGCAGCGCCTGCAGCTCTTGTTGCATGTGCTCGGCAGCCTGCTCCGGCTCCAGGAAACCGTGGATGGCGGGCGCAATGACATTCAGCGCCGCATCGTAGACGGGGGAGGCAACACCGGCGATATCCGAACGGGCGTCGTACACCGCGTCATCGGCAAGCGATGCGTATGTGGCATTGGGCTCCATCTGGGTAAACGCTTCGCTTTCGGCGACAGGGAGATAGGCGGGAATATGACCGGCAGCCGCCCAGTCGAGGGAGTGTTTTTCCATCCATCCGATCACGGTCATTACCGCTTCACGTTTTTCAGCGGGCATTTCCTTGTCGCCCTGGATGGGAATAGCAAAGGCGTGACTATCGGCCCAGATAGCGTCCTCTTCAAGCAACGTCGGCACCGCTACCGCTCCCCATTCAAAGCCGAGCGTTCCCGCCTCCTCCATATCGACCAGCGTGGGTACCTCCCATACACCGTTGATAAAGAAGGCCGAGCGACCGGACGTAAACAGTGCAACGGATGCTTCGTATTCGGCATGCTCAGGCTGATAGTTGTTATTTCCCCACTCTTGCATGATCGCAATCGCCCGCGCGGCCTTGTCCAGGTTATCGCCAGGCAGCACCTCGCCGTTTTCGATCAGCGTCCCGCCCTGTTGGCTAAGCAGCGTATGGAAGATTCGCCAGATACCACCAGGCCCGCTCGTCTGGTAGGAGAGCGGCGTCGCGGAACCATTGTCCTGGGCCAGCGCCAGCGCGGCATTTAGATCGTCCAGATTCTCGATGCCAGTCAAATTGCCTTCTGCGTCGAGGTAGTCGCTGCCTTCGAGATAGCTCTTGTTGTAATAAAGTACGATCGAGTGGATATCGAAGGGCACTGCATACAGTGCTCCCTCATCGTCGGAAGCGGCCTCGATCGAACGCGGGAAGAAATCGTCGCGAGCAAGCCCCGCATGGTCAAGATCGCTGTCGGTAATAGGCGTCAGAATGCCTTCCGACAGTGCCAGTGGCACCCTCGACAGGTGGTAGCTCATTATATCTGGCCCTTGCCCGACTGCCGCGGCAGTGCGTACCCGGGTGTAGAACGGCACGCCCCACTCCGATGAGGTGGCATTAATCTGGATATCCGGGTGTTCCTCATTGAATTGACTGATCAGCGCTTTCATGCGCTGGCCATCCCCACCCACAAAGAAGTCCCACCATACGACTTCGGTCTGTGCCAGCGCAGAGCCAGCAGTGGCAAACGTTGCCGTCGCCAGTACCATCGATTTCAGTAATTTCATTGTTATTGTCCTCTTACGATTAAAATTTCAGCTGAAGCGCTGAAGACAAGCGCTAATTCCATCCGGCACTAGCGCCAACGCTGGCCATTCTGGTCGAAAACCAGCACATGCCGAGCTTCGGCCCAGACCGATATGCTTTCGTCCTGATGGGATTGGCGTTCGCCCCGGCGCTCAATCACGATTTTCTGTTCGCCCTTCAAGCGCGCGTGGAGATAAGCAACGCCACCGAGATTCTCAGCCATCTCCACAGTCGTGCTTACCCCCCTTTCACCAATGTGCAGATGCTCAGGGCGTATACCCAGGGTCACCTTCTGGCCCGCTTCGAGTGTGGTATCGGTCAGTTGTGCCTCCAGCGTCTGGCCGTCACTACCCTCTATCGTCGCCAACACCCCGTCAGGGGTGGCAGCACTCACCGTGGCCGACACAAAGTTCATCGCCGGGGAGCCAATAAACCCGGCAACAAATTGATTGGCAGGATCGTCATACAGCGCCAGCGGTGTCCCTGACTGCTGGACGACGCCCCCGCGCAGGACAAAAATCTTGTCGGCCAGCGTCATCGCCTCAACCTGATCATGTGTCACATAGATCATGGTCGAGCCTAGCTGCTTATGGAGCAGAGACAGCTCCATGCGCATCTGTACACGCAGCTCGGCATCAAGGTTGGAGAGCGGCTCATCAAACAAAAACACTTTGGGCTGCCGCACAATCGCTCGGCCAATTGCAACCCGCTGACGCTGCCCACCCGACAGTTTGGAAGGCTTTTTATCCAGCTGCTCTTCGATCTTGAGAATGCGAGCCGCCTCGTTGACCTGCTTGATGACCTGATGCTTGGGCGCCTTGGCCAAACGCAAACTAAAGGCCATGTTGTCGAACACGGTCAAGTGCGGATAGAGAGCGTAGGACTGAAACACCATAGCCACTCCACGCTGCGCGGGTTCGGTCTGCGTGACGTCCCGGCCCTCGATTTCGATAGCACCTGCACTGGTCTCCTCGAGCCCTGCGATCATACGCAGCAGTGTCGATTTCCCGCAGCCGGATGGGCCAACAAAGACCGCAAACTCGCCCTGGGCAATCTCCATCGACACATTGTCGATAATCCTGGTCGAACCAAAATCCTTGTCGACGCCTTTCAGCGTAACCCCAGTCATGCGCTGGCTCCCTTGGCTACATCAGCCACATCAAGACGTAATACATGGTAGGAGAGCGCGGCCAGATCCCCCTTGACGCGGCCATTATCGACACCCACACCAGTGCCATCCCGCGGCGCCACTGCATTGGGCTGGTCTGGCCCATTGGTATCGCGCAGACCAAACCCAGCCATTACCTTGTGTTCAATCAGACGGGCGCCAGGAAACCCTGTCAGCGCCATGTCGAGCTCGACAGTCTCCTCAAGATGACGGTTGACCAGAAACAGAGTGGCCGTACCGGCCTTTTCATCATGCACAGCGGCGGCGTCGAGATAGTTCACATCATCGGCCACTGTGCAGTCGTATGTTGGGCCATCGACCGCCACCTTCAGTGCCGTGCCTCGTCCATAAAGCGAGGCGAACTGGTAGGGGTAATAGATCGTTTGCCGCCAGGCGGGCCCGCCCTTTTCCGCCCGGATGGGAGCAATGACGTTAACCAGTTGAGCGATACAGGCAATCCGCACGCGGTCGCTGCGGCGAATAAACTCATTGATCAGCCCGGCAACGAATAGCGCGTCTTCGAAGTTGTAATCCTCTTCGAGCAGATCCGGCGCTTCCGGCCAGTCCCACGCTTGCCAGCGCTTGGCGTCTACTTCACGGCGGTGATACCAGACATTCCACTCGTCGAAACAGATGTAGACATCATTTTTGGCGCGCTTCTTGGCTTTCACAAAATCGATCACGCCACCAATGGCTTGGATATACCGTCCGGTCTCCTCGATCTTGGCAAAGTAGTTCAGCGTATCGTTGCTCGAATTGCCGAAGTATTTATGCAGCGAGATATAGTCGACATTCTCGTAGCACTCTTCGAGCACTTCGCGTTCCCAGTCGGGGTAGGTCGGCATCTGATCATTGGATGAGCCACACACAATCGCTTCAATATCGCCATCAAGCGCCTTGAGTGCCTTGGCCGTTTCATTGGCCAACTGACCATACTCCCTGGCCTTCTTATGACCAATCTGCCAGGGCCCATCCATTTCGTTACCCAGGCACCACATCTTGACATTGTAGGGCTCTTTTACCCCATGGCTGCGGCGCAGGTCTGACCAGTAAGTTCCTTCCGGGTGTATGGCATATTCGGCGAAGTTGCGCGCATCCTCGAGGCCACGCGAGCCAAGGTTAACGGCGAGCATCATCTCGATATCCGCCATCTCGGCCCACTGAGCAAACTCGTTAATACCGACCTGATTGGTCTCCTTTGAACGCCAGGCAAGATCCAACCTCACAGGACGCTGCTCTTGGGGGCCAATACCATCCTCCCAGCGATAAGCGGATACGAAATTCCCCCCAGGATAGCGAATAGCAGGAATCTTCAAATCACGCACCAGTTCGAGCACATCTTTACGAAAACCATTATGATCGGCGTGGGGATGGCCGGGCTCATAGATTCCCGAGTAAATCGCCCGCCCCATATGCTCAATGAAGGCAGAATAGAGGCGGTCATCAATACGACTAATCTTAAAATCTCGGTGTAATGACGCACGAATGCGCATAAAGGCTCTCCTTACCATGACATAGCTATGCTTAATGCAGGCATATACGCCCGATTAACAAATCAAACCTATGAGTTAGTGATATGAGTTAAACAAGTTAATTCCGGCAAGAAGAGTGAATAGATTTAACAGTGAACATAGCGCTTCTCTTATTGTGTTGTTTGATCAAGTTTCATGCATTGCAAGTAGCTAACATGTTCGCCTTGCTAGTACCGTTGAAAAATCGGTAGCTTTCTCTGGCGTCCGATAACAGCAACAAATAGCGGTTAGCCTGGCAAAACTCACCATCGTAAGTCGCCCTATTGTTCGTTTGTTGTTTTAAGCTGCCGCGATAACTACGGTTTATCACCATCGGTACAGCTACTACAGTAGCCGCGTCTTGCATAACCAACCAATATACAAACACCTTATTATTGATATACATTAAGTTATCAATAACAATTCAGAGCTTATATCATGGGCATTCTCGGCGAGAGCTGGTTTCTAGACGTGCGACTAAAGTTGCGCCATTTCCAACTATTTTTGGCGCTGGAGGAGCAGCGCAATCTGCACCGTGCAGCGGATCAGCTCAATATGAGCCAGCCCGCCGCCTCAAAACTACTCAGTGACCTGGAGGCCAACCTGGGTATTCGACTGTTTGATCGCCACCCCCGCGGGCTAACGCCGAACTGGTACGGCGAAATAATGATTCGCCATGCCCACAGCATGCTCTCGGCGCTGCACCACACAGGCGAAGAGTTAAATGCACTAGGCCAGGGAAGTGCGGGCACGGTAGCGGTCGGCACCGTCATGGCCCCAGCGGTCACGCTGCTGACCAGTGCCATTGAGCGGGTGCACCGCGACCGGCCGGGGCTCAAGATCAGTGTGGATGTGGATGTCAGCAAGGTGCTGGTACCGCGCCTGCTCGAAGGCGAGCTGGATTTCGCGATAACCCGTATTCCTGCAGGCGTCGATGCCGAGCGCTTCGTATTTGAGGAGATTGGTGAGGAAGAGCTCTGCTTCGTATGCCGCCAGGGTCATCCGTTAGCCGGTAAACAACCGCTGAGTCTGGCGGATATGGCGGGCTACCCTTGGTCACTACAACCCCCAGGCGCGTTGATGCGTCAGCGGGTGGATAGTCTGTTTCTGCACCATCAGGTCACACCACCGCGCCAGATCGTCGATACCGCCGATCTACTGCTCTCGCTGGCGCTGGTGGATAAATCCGATACCATCACGGTAACCACCCGGGAAGCCGCCGACCTGCTCTGCCCACCGCAGCGTTTTCACCTGCTGCCGTTCAGCGAGACGCTCAGCGTGCAGCCCTATGGGCTGGTGAGCTTACGCCACCAGCGACTCTCCCCCGGTGCTGCGGCGCTAATGAGCACGCTACGCGAGATTATTGCCCAGTCCGGTTAATGCGAGTGACGCGGCACATCAGAGCCCCGGCAGCCGACCAGAAAGTCAAAATCACAGCCCTCATCGGCTTGCAGCACGCGCTCGATATACAGCTGACGGTAGCCGCCCTGGCTGGCGATCAGCGTCGAGGCGGCGGTGGGGTCGCTTTCGGCCAGGCGCGAGGCCAGCTCTTCATCGCTGATATCGAGGTGCAGTCGCCCGCTGTCGCAGTCGAGCTCGATCCAGTCGCCGTTGCGTACCGCGGCCAGCGGGCCGCCCGCTGCGGCTTCCGGGGCAACGTGCAGCACTACGGTGCCATACGCCGTGCCGCTCATGCGGGCGTCAGAAATACGCACCATGTCGGTAATGCCCTGGGCGAGGATCTTGGGCGGCAGGCCCATATTGCCGACTTCCGCCATGCCGTGATAACCGCGTGGGCCGCAGTGTTTCATGACCAGAATATCGTTGGCTTCAACGTCCAGATCCGGGTCGTTGATACGCGCTTTATAGTCGTCAAAGTCTTCAAACACCACCGCACGACCGCGGTGCTGCATCAGTTCCGCCGTCGCTGCCGAGGGCTTGAGCACTGCGCCGTTGGGCGCCAGGTTGCCGCGCACCACGCAGATGCCGCCATCCGCGGTGAGCGGGCTATCCAGCGGGCGGATGACCTCGTCGTTATACAGCGGCGCGTCCTTAACGTTCTCCCAGATAGTCTTGCCGTTGACGGTTAAGGCATTTTTGAACGGCAGACGATCCGCCTCACCCAGACGCTTAAGCACCGCAGGTAAGCCGCCAGCGTAGTAGAACTCCTCCATTAGAAAGCGCCCCGAGGGCTGCAGGTCGACCACCGTCGGAGTGCCGCGACCCACCCGGCTCCAGTCGTCTAGAGTGAGATCCACACCGATGCGACCGGCAATCGCCTTGAGGTGAATCACCGCGTTAGTGGAGCCGCCAATCGCCGCATTGGTGCGGATGGCATTGTCGAAGGCTTCCTTGGTGAGGATTTTGGAGAGCCGCAGATCTTCGTCGACCATCTCAACGATGCGGTTGCCGGAAAGATGCGCCAGTACGTAGCGGCGGGAATCCACCGCGGGGATGGCGGCGTTATGGGGCAGTGAAGTGCCCAGGGATTCGGCCATACAGGCCATGGTGGAGGCGGTGCCCATGGTGTTGCAGGTGCCCGCGGAGCGGGACATGCCAGCTTCCGCGGCCATAAAGTCGTGGAGGGATATCTCACCGGCTTTGACCTGCTCGGAGAGCTTCCACACCACGGTGCCGGAGCCGATGTCCTTGCCCTTGTGCTTGCCGTTGAGCATTGGCCCGCCGGTGACCACGATGGTGGGAATATCGCAGCTCGCCGCGCCCATCAGCAGCGCCGGGGTGGTTTTGTCGCAGCCCACCAGCAGCACCACCGCATCAATCGGGTTGCCACGAATGGCTTCTTCCACGTCCATGCTCGCCAGATTGCGGGTAAACATCGCCGTGGGGCGCAGGTTGGATTCGCCGTTGGAGAACACCGGGAACTCCACCGGGTAGCCCCCCGCCTCCAGTACGCCCTGCTTAACGTGCTCCGCCAGCTTACGAAAGTGGGCATTGCAGGGGGTCAGCTCCGACCAGGTATTGCAGATACCGATAATCGGCTTGCCCTGGAACTCATGGTCGGGAATACCCTGATTTTTCATCCAGCTGCGGTACATAAAACCGTTTTTATCGGCGGTGCCGAACCATTCAGCACTACGCAACGGACGTTGACGTTGGCCCATGAAGTTAACTCCTTGTTTTAGGTCGAAGACTGCTGACGATCTGGCGGTAGGCGTGATGTCTGCGTCGAATGCGCAAGACACTAAACTACCCCGCCTATCTAGTCGACCATACAAAAGTATATGTTGAACAATTGCTCTTAATGTTCAACATTACCCTCCCGCATGGGTCATTTACCCGTTGCATTACAGCGTTAACCACCATGTTCTCTACAACGCTTTTCACAACGCTTTTCAAAACAAGAACCTTGAGGATTAGTGCCATGCTCAAATCGAAATACAGCTTGCTACTCACTGGCTCAGCCCTGCTGCTAGGCCTTTCGACGGCTCAGGCGGCTGAGTACGAATGGAAATTTCAGGCGTCAGAAACCTCGGGCGAACCCAGCTTTAAGATCAAACAGGAGTGGGCGGAGAAGATCACGGCAATGACCGATGGCCGGGTAGAAATCGAAGTAATGCCGATCAACTCCGTGGTTGGCCCCACCGAAACGCTGACCGCCGTTAGTGCAGGGATTTTGCAGGGTCATATGACCGACCCCAGCTACTTCTCCGGCCAGGATCCCGCTTTCGGCATGCTCGGCAACCTTGTCGGCGCCTGGCAGAACCCCTATGACTTCCTGGAGTACATGAAGTACGGCGGCGGTGAAGAGCTCTACAACGAACTGGTTGAACCTTATGGCGCGCATTTGATCAGCGCAGCGACCTTTCCGTTGGAGTCGGTGCCCTCCACGGTGCCCATCGAATCCATCGCCGACTTTGAAGGGCTAAAAATCCGTGCTCCTCAAGGCATGGTGTACAACATCTTCGAGCGCATCGGCGCCACGCCGGTTAACCTGCCGGGTTCTGAGGTGTATACCGGCCTGGAAAAAGGCGTGATTGACGCCGCGGACTCCACGGTGCTCTCGAATAACGACGCCATGGGCCTACACGCCTTCGCCCCTTACCCGCTCTACCCAGGCTTTCACTCCATGCCCATGATCGCCGTATCGATCAATAAGGATATCTGGGATGGCCTGCCCGAAGAGCTGCAAACGACGTTGCAAACGGCCTTTGATGGCATGGCCTATGATCTGATTGCCCGACTCAAGGAGCAGGATATCGAGACACTGCAGCGGCTTCAGGATGACCCCGATGTTCACCCCTTTAACTTACCTGAAGAAGAGCGCCAGAAATTCCGTACCGCGGCTGAGCAGGAGTGGCAAGAGTGGGCAGGCGAAAACGAGATGACCCAGAAAATCTATGACTCGGCGACCGCCTTTTTGCGCTCGCGCAATCTGCTCTAACTTTTTGCTCTCAAATCGGTTTCATTAACCTAACCAACGCATCGCTCGGGATTCCTCCCCGAGCGCTGCGCGTAGAGTCGCGCCATGTCTCAAAAAACTCCTGACAAGCAATACCGCTCTCCTCCCACTCATGACCTTCCCGAGATTCTCGAAACGGTTGAGGAGATAGCGCCCGAACGCAATGCCTTAGACCGCTTGATTGCACGGGGCGGCCGGGGCGTTTCCTGGCTGGTGCTGGTGGCAATGGGTATCAGCGTCGTCGAGGTCTTTATGCGCTACGGTTTCAATAACCCTACCTCCTGGGTGCACGAAACCGTGGTGTTTCTGATCGCGGTTATCTTTGTGCTTGGCGGCCCAGCGGCCATGGCGCGTAATAGCCATATTCGCGTCAAGGTACTCTACGACAGCGCCGGGCCAAAACTGAAGTGCTGGATGGATCGCTTCAACGACCTACTCACCCTAATTTTCTGCCTGACGATGAGCTATGCCGCCTTTCATATGTTCTGGGGAGCGTCGCATAACCCGCTAGGCGAGTGGTCGCTGGAGCGCTCCGGCACCTCCTGGAATCCGCCCTTCCCCGCCATGGTCAAGGGCATGATTTTTTTTGCTCTGACACTGATGACGCTGCAGGCCTTGCTGCATTTATGGCAGTCGCTTAAGGCGAAGCCCCATACCGAGGAGGCGCGCTGATGGATATTTCAACCGCTACGATCCTCATGGTGGGTGCTATTTTCGCGCTGCTGGTCACCGGCCTGCCGCTGGCGTTTATCACCGGTTTGGTGGCCATGGCCTTCACCTTCGGCTGGTTCGGTGAGGCGGCACTCCCGCTGGTCACCAGCCGCGTCTATGGGTTTATCACCGAGTATTCGCTGGTAGCGGTGCCCATGTTTGTGTTGATGGCGTCGCTGTTGGATCGATCCGGCATCGCCAAGGATCTGTTCAACGCCATGCGCGTGTTTGCCGGTCGCCTGCCGGGCGGCGTCGCGGTGCAGACCATCGTGGTGGCGTTCTTTCTGGCCGCCCTGTCGGGCATCATCGGCGGGGAGATCGTCCTGCTGGGGATTCTGGCGCTGCCGCAAATGCTCCGCCTGGGCTACGACAAGCGCCTCTCCATTGGGGTGGTGTGTGCCGGGGGCGCCCTGGGCACCATGATGCCGCCCTCCATCGTACTGATTATCTATGGCTTGATCGCCAGCGTATCGATTGCTGACCTGTTCGCCGCAGCCGTTACTCCGGCGATAATTCTAATGGGCTCTTATATTGCCTATGTGCTGGTGCGCTGCCTGAAGAATCCCGCACTGGGCCCGCCGTTGGATAAAGACACCCAGGACAATCCTTTCGCCAGCAAGCTGGACGCCGTCAAAGCCATTCTGCTGCCAGGGCTAATTGCCTTTCTAGTGCTGGGCACTATCTACGGCGGTATTGCCTCGGTCACCGAGGCAGCGGCCATGGGCGTCTTCGGCGTACTGCTCGCCACCATTGTGCGCGGCGAGTTCACCCCCGGCATGCTGCACCATAGCCTGGGTCAGACCATGAACACCTGCGGCATGATCATCTGGATCGGCATCGGCGCCGCCGCCCTGGTGGGCGTTTATAACCTGATGGGCGGCAACCGCTTTGTGTCGAGCTTGATCCTGGGGCTCGACGTTGCACCGATTGTGATCATTCTGGTAATGATGGCTATCATGCTGGTACTCGGGTTATTCCTCGACTGGATCGGTATCGCCATGCTGGCCCTGCCGATCTTTCTGCCCATCGTTATTCAACTGGGTTTCGACCCGATCTGGTTCGGTATTCTGTTCGCCGTCAATATGCAGGTGTCGTTCCTGTCACCGCCCTTCGGGCCCGCCGCCTTCTACCTTAAAAGCGTGGCACCGCCGGATATCAGTCTGAAGGATATCTACCTGTCTGTACTACCCTTTATGGCCATTCAGCTGTGCATACTCGCGGCGCTATTGATATGGCCGCAACTGGCCATTTGGCCACTATGATAACCGCCACCTGCATGAGGAGAACGCCATGCGATTAATTCAGTGTGACCACCAGGGCCAGGTTCGCGCCGCGCTGGTCGAGAGCGAAGAGCGGGTCAGACTGCTCGACGGTGATACCTACACCCTGGCCAACCGGGCGATTAGAGCCGGTAAGCCGCTCAGCGAGATAGTGACGGAAGCGCTAACCGACACCCGCCTTGATTACCAAGCGCTGGTCGACGATAAGCGCCTGCTGCCACCGCTGACGCATACCGACCCGGCGCACTGCCTGGTGACCGGCACTGGCCTTACTCATCTGGGCAGTGCCGATACCCGCTCGGCGATGCACGCAAAAGCTCAAGCTGCTGAAGAGGATATGACCGATTCAATGCGCATGTTCAAGCTGGGCGTGGAAGGCGGCAAACCCGACGCAGGCCAGCTTGGTGCTCAGCCGGAGTGGTTCTACAAGGGCGATGGCCAGTGCGTGGTAGCACCGGAAGCAGCGATTCCCTCTCCCGCCTTTGCTGAAGATGCGGGCGAGGAGCCCGAGCTGGCAGGCCTTTATGTAATCGGCAACGATGGCCAACCCTGGCGAGTCGGCTATGCTTTGGGTAACGAGTTCTCTGACCACGTCACCGAGCGCTTCAACTACCTGTGGCTGGCCCACTCCAAGCTACGCGCCTGCAGCTTTGGGCCCGAGCTATTGATCGGCGAACTGCCAGCCCATTTGGAGGGCACCAGCCGTATCCAGCGCAGTGGCGAAACAGTGTGGGAGAAACCCTTTTTAACCGGCGAGGCCAATATGGCCCACAGCTTGGCTAATCTGGAGTATCACCACTTTAAATACGAAGGCTTCCGCCGACCCGGCGATGTGCATGTGCACTTTTTCGGCACCGCAACACTGAGCTTCGCCGACGGCATTAAGGTGCGCGAAGGCGATCGCTTTGAGATCAACATCCATGAATTTGGCCGCGCCCTGCGCAACCCGCTACGGGTGGAAGCAGACGCACCGGCCATCAGCGTGAAAGCGCTTTAACACCTGAATTTTTACACTTGAACTTTTACCACCCACAGGAGGTTGTATGACTCTGGAAGGCAAACTACTTATTGGCCAGCAGGCCATCAGCGGTAAACAGGCGGACATTCAAGCCGTCAATCCCGCCACTGGCGAGACATTGGCTCCCGTCTACCCTGGCGGCGGCAAAGCGGAAGTCGAGCAAGCGTGTGAACTTGCCGAAGCAGCGTACGCCACTTACCGCGAAACCTCGCTTGAAGACCGGGCCGTGTTCCTGGAAACCATCGCCAGCGAGATCGAGGCAATCGGCGAAGAGCTAACCGAGCGAGGGGTCGCCGAAACCGGCCTCCCCGAAGCTCGCCTACAGGGCGAACGAGGCCGCACCTGCGGCCAGCTACGCTTGTTCGCCAACGTGGTACGGGCCGGCGAGTGGCTTGATGTGCGCATTGATCCCGCACTACCCGATCGCGAACCGATGCCGCGTGTCGACCTGCGCCAGCGGCATATCGGCCTGGGCCCGATAGCGGTGTTTGGCGCCAGTAACTTCCCGCTGGCCTTCAGCGTGGCCGGTGGCGATACCGCTTCGGCGCTGGCCGCGGGTTGCCCGGTCGTGGTCAAGGGTCACTCTGCCCACCCCGGCACTTCCGAGCTGGTGGGACGCGCCATTCAGCGCGCCGTTGCCAAGTGCAACCTGCCTGAAGGCGTTTTCTCACTGCTGTTTGGTTCGGGCAAAGAGATCGGCCAGGCGCTGGTCGCCGACCCGCGCATCCAGGCAGTGGGCTTTACCGGTTCACGCGGCGGCGGCACGGCGCTAATGGCCACCGCCCAAGCGCGGCCGCAGCCGATCCCAGTTTACGCCGAGATGAGCTCCATCAACCCAGTATTTCTGCTGCCGGAAGCGCTCAAAGCGCGCGGCAAAGCTATCGCCGAAGGGTTTGTTGGCTCGCTCAATATGGGCGCCGGGCAGTTCTGCACCAACCCAGGGCTGGTGATTGCGGTTCAGGGCCCAGAGCTGGACGCCTTTGTTGAAGCGGCCGGTGAAGGGGTCAAAGGCAGCGCCGCCCAAACCATGCTCACACCGGGCATTCACGACGCCTACCAGCAGGGCGTTGATCGACTCGCCAACCACGCCAAGGTCACCGAAGTGGCTCGTGGCCAGGCAGGCGAGACGGCGAACCCTTGCCAAGCGGGGCTGTTCGTTACCCAGGCCGAGGCGTTCCTCAACGAACCCGCCCTCCAGGAAGAGGTGTTTGGTTCGACTTCATTGGTGATTGCCTGTGCTGACACCCAGGAAGTGGCGAAGGTCGCCGCCCAGCTCGAAGGTCAGCTCACCATTACGCTACAGATGGATGACGGCGACCTGGAGACCGCCAAGCAACTGCTGCCCACCCTGGAGCGCAAGGCGGGGCGGATTCTGGCCAATGGCTGGCCAACCGGTGTAGAAGTGTGCCACGCCATGGTACACGGCGGGCCTTATCCGGCGACATCGGACTCCCGCACGACCTCGGTGGGCAGCGCGGCGATTTTCCGCTTCCTGCGCCCAGTGTGCTACCAGGCGCTGCCGGAAGGATTATTGCCCGAAGCGATCCGCGACGGTAACCCCTATGGGGTATCCCGTTTGGTCGATGGCAAGCGTGAATAAACGAGCGTCACTTGAGACGTTACTCGATAAAGGCGTCGGTGGTTTCACGATGACCGTATAGAAACGCATCGGCGACCTGGCGCAGCGGGGCAACATCCACCTCGCTGCGTTTTTTTGCGATCAACTCGCCAAAACGCGCGTAGAGACCTTGATATTCGCGCTCTTCAGCGTCGATCAGAACGTCGTCGTCAATCAATAAACGACAGCCGCCCTGGGTAAGGCTCAGGCGACTTCCATCGCTGTCGATATGCATATCCCAGGTAGGCGGGCCGCTCTGGCGAAAATCAAACGCTGCTTTAATTGACGCGCCTTCGGGGTCAGTAAAAGTGAGATCCGCTGCAATGGGGGCTTGCGCGTTACTAGGTACCTGCAGGCGTGCTTCTTGCAGGAAAAATGGCTGCGGCAAAATAGCGGTGGCAATCGACAGCGCGTTAATACCCGGATCAAATACGCCCATGCCACCGGGCTCCCAGATCCACGCCTGACCTGGATGCCATACCCGCACGTCTTCCTTCCACTCGATCTCCACCCGCTGCACCTGGCGTTCGGCTAACCACTCCTGGGCCTGGGCCACGCCGGGAGCAAACCGCGAATGCCAGGCGGCAAACAGGCTAACGCCCTGCCTGGAAGCGGTGGCAATCAAATCCTCTACTTCGCTTAGCGTCGCCCCCGGAGGCTTTTCCAGCAGCACGTGCTTGCCGCGCAGAAGCGCTGCCCGCGCCTGGGAGTAACGCAGGTGGGTTGGCGTGCAGATCGCGACGGCGTCGATATCTGGATGAGCATCAAGCATCGCTTCCAGACCTTGGTAACCCGGCACATCAGGTAGCGACGCATAAGGATCCGCCGTGGCGATCAGTTGGCAGTTCGGGGTAGCGGCTATCGCCGGGAGGTGCTGGTCGCGGACAATTTTGCCCACGCCTACCAGGCCGAGTTTAAAGCCAGAGTTGGAATCAGACATACGCTTGCCTTTGTATTTGCCATTGAAAATAGGAATTAGGGAGCGGTATGGGGCAGCTCAACGCTGAGCCCTAATGAATTAACGCTGTGCTCAAGCCCTAGCGCCGCGGCGGTACCTGCCAACACTGCTTGGGAAGCTAAAAATGCGTCACGGGGGCGGCGCAGGCGGATGCTCTCCATCAGTTGGCGGTGGCGCTCCAGGCTCTCTTCAGGATCCACGGCATTTTCGTTGGACATGGAAACCAGCATAAAGATGGAGGGCCGCAGGATATGCGATAGCTGCGCCCAGACAATATTGTGGGTCGCCTTGAAGATCGCCTCGTGAAAGGCGACATCACACTCGCTGTGCAGGCGCCGCTCCTCTTCACAGGTAGCATTGCGAAGATTCTGCCCCAGCCCCTCGAAGGCCTCCTCGATAGCGACCAGATCCCGTGCCTTGGCACGCTTGGCGGCGGTCATCGCCACATAGGGTTCAACGTCCAGACGGAATGCGAGAATCTCGCGCTGAATATCCGGATTGGGGGCCGCATAGCGGGTCAACCAGTCGGTCACCTGGGCGTCGAGAATATGCCACTCGGAGTATTCGCGCACCTTGGAACCATGACCGGAAATCCGCTCAATAATCCCCGCATCGACCAGTTGACGAAGATCGCTACGCACCGCTGAGCGATTGATCGCAAAGCGTTCGCATAGATCCATTTCACGGGGTACTAGATCACCGGGGTGGTAACGCCCACCAAAGATCTCCTGGGCGAGATGTTCCGCAATACTGGGGCGAGCTACTGGCTTACTGGGAGATGACGTCACTGCGATAAGACCCTATTTTAATTCCTGTCAATCATACCGTACTTGACCGGTCGACTGTTACTGACGGCGTAGCATCGAGCCCCGCCCGCTGTCTCAGTTCCAGCCGCCGTTCATAGAGGCCTTTAGCACCCAGTGTGCCCAGCACCAGAACGCCGCCAACCATAGCCATTGGCTGGCTGTTCGGCCAGAATCCACCAGGCCAGCAGCGTGCCTATCACCACTTCAAGCAGTATCAGCAGGCCCACTTCGGCGGAGGGCAGATAGAGTGGCCCACGCTGCAGTAGCGTCACGCCGCAGGGCACAATAATCAGACAGAGCAGGATCACCACGGCAAGTTGGTTAGCTGCGGGCAGGCTCGGTTCGCTACCCGCCAGCCAAAACAATCCCGCAGTACTACCCACAATAAGGCCGTTGAATACCAGCATAGGGCTCATATCCACCCCTGGGCGTGTGCGGCAAAGGGTGAAATTGATCGCCAGGGTGGTCGCCGCCATCAAGGCGAAAGCGTTGCCGATCCAAGAACCTGCGCCCGCGTCATCGAGGGCAATCATGGCGACACCCGCCATACACAGCACTATCGCCAGCCAAGTGCGCCTGGGCAGGCGCTCCTTGAGGATGATCCAGGAAAGCACGGCAGCGATAAGCGGCGAACTGGCCAGTATCATCAGCACGTTGCCCGCTTTCGTGTACTGGTTGCCCAGCACAAAACCGCAGGTCGTCAGGCTGAACAGTAGCGCCACTGCGATGCCCGTCCAGCCGCAGCGACGGTAGGCCGCTAAAGTGCCCCGGCCATAGCGCATCAGGGCGATCAATAGAAAACCTAATCCCGAAAGAAAGCCACGCCACATTAAAATCTCGGCATCGGGCAGGTCGGCAACTTTGATCAGCAGGGCATCCGGCGCCATGATGATCGCACCACCCGCGGTCAACAGCAGGCCCTGCTGGCGATGAGACAAGGTGCTCCAACGGCTCATTTTAATGTTTGCCCCTTTAATGGTTATCCCTGGGCGGATGCTGGCGGGCCACATCACGGTACTTGGAGGCGGGTTCCAATGTCATACCGCGATCCAACGGCTCGACCATACTGCGTTGAATTTCCTGCCAGGGCGTCTGGTGGCCCGGGTAGCGGTAGCCGCCCTGCTGTTCCAGACGCGCGCGGCGCGCTGCCAGTTCACTGTCGTCAATCAGCAGCTGTACTTCGCCGCGTTTGAGATCGACCCGCAGCCGGTCGCCGCTCTCCAGCAGCGCCAAGCCACCACCGGTAGCCGCTTCCGGGGAGGCATTAAGAATCGACGGCGAACCGGAAGTACCCGACTGGCGGCCATCGCCCAGGCAGGGCAGCGACTCGATACCCTGTTTGATCAGCGCCTCCGGCGGCTGCATATTGACCACTTCAGCACCACCAGGGTGGCCTACCGGGCCAGCGCCGCGCATTACCAGAATAGTGCGCGCGTCGATGTTGAGCGCCGGGTCATCAATACGGGCGTGATAATCTTCGGAGCCATCGAATACCACCACCTTGCCCTCGAAGGCCTCGGGGTCGTTAGGATCATTCAGGAAGCGTTCACGGAAGTCCCGCGAGATCACGCTGGTTTTCATCAGCGCTGAGTCGAATAGATTGCCCTTGAGATTGAGGAAGCCTGCGTGCTCGACAAGCGGGTCGGCGTAGCGACAAATCACATCGATATCCTGGGTTTCGCGGCCCTGAAGGTTGTCGCCTATTGAGCGGCCATTGACCGTCAGTGCATCGCCGTGCAGCTTACCTGCGCTGTGTAGCTCATGGAGAATCGCGGGCACGCCACCGGCGCGGTAAAACTCTTCGCACAAAAAGGCACCGGCAGGCATCACGTTGGCCAGCAGCGGAATCTCATGGCCCAGCCGCTGCCAATCATCGTTATCCAGTTCAATGCCCGCATGACGAGCTATGGCATTAATGTGCACCGGCGCGTTTGAAGAACCGCCCAACGCCGAACACGCCACGATGGCGTTTTCAAACGCTTCCCGTGTCAGAATATCCAACGGGCGCAGGTCTTCCCAGACCATATCAACAATCCTCGTACCGGTGTCGTAGGCCACCATGGCCCGCTCTTTATAAGGCGCGGGGATCACCGCCGAGCCGGGCAGGCTCATACCCAGCGCTTCGGCCATGGAGTTCATGGTGGAAGCGGTGCCCATGGTATTACAGTGGCCAATCGAGGGAGCCGAGTCGCTAGCACGTGAGAGGAACTCCGCGTAGTCGATATCCCCCGCCGCCAGGCGTTTGCGCAGCTCCCAGATGATCGTCCCTGAACCTACCCGCTCGGCACCGCGCCAGCCGTTCAGCATTGGCCCACCGGACAGCACAATAGCGGGAATATTCACCGTTGCCGCCGCCATTAGCGCCGCGGGCGTGGTTTTATCGCAGCCGGTGGTCAGCACCACGCCGTCTAACGGGTAGCCATGCAGCACTTCCACGATGCCTAAGTAAGCAAGATTACGATCCAGCGCAGCGGTGGGCCGCCGCACATTTTCGTGAATAGGGTGCATGGGGAACTCGAACGGCACCCCGCCCGCAGCGCGAATACCGTCTTTCACCCGTTTAACCAGGTCGATATGGTGGCGATTGCACGGGGTTAAATCAGAACCTGACTGACAAATACCAATAATCGGCTTACCGCTGGTCAGCTCATCCAGGGTCATACCGTAATTAAGGTAGCGCTCGATGCACAGCGCCGTGGTGCCGGGATGGTCGGGGTTATCGAACCAGTAACGTGAACGCAACTGCTCAGGTGTTATACGTTGAAAATTGGCCATGGTGTCTCTCCACGCCTAAAGTAAATATAAAAAGTCAGTCGGCGCGCTTTAGGCACTCAACCGCCCCACCAACATAATCGATTAAGTAAGATCCCTTAAATATAGGGAAGAGTCGCCATGAAGGTACGCTTTCTTCCCTTCGGCGTCGACACATACAAAAGTATATGTTGAACATATATGGAAAACGTTAGACATTCACCTAAGGGTTGCGGCGCTTACATCGCTATACGTGAGTACCGCTGACATACAACAACAATTAATCACGCTGCAGCTCACTTAGAAGACGCCCTTAGCGGAGCGACCTGCAGCACGCCAGGAGAGTGACGACTATGCACCATCTATGGAAACGCACCCTATTATTGACCGGCGCCACGCTGCTCAGCTCAGGCATGGCTTACGCACAAACCCCCGACCTTTCCGACCCGCCCGAGATTGATGGCGGTACCGTGGGTGACCACGGCAGCGTCACCCTGCGCATGGGGCTTGGCCTGGCGGAAAGCTCGCCTCAATACATCTCCAGCCAGTACTTCGCGGATATTCTTGACCAACGCAGTGAAGGACGCATCACCGTCAACATCTTCCCCAACAGTCAGCTTGGCGATGACGTACAGATGATGGAAATGCTGCAAACCGGTACGCTGGATATGACTTACCCATCGTCTTCCCCTGCTACCGGCTACGTTGAGGAGCTGGCGGTTTTCGACCTCCCTTTCTTGCTTCCCACCCGGGAAGCAGCGATCGAGGCGATGCGAAGTGATGCCGCCCAGGAGATGCTCGACGCCTTCGATGGCACCGGCCTGAAAGCCCTGGCGTTCTCAGAAAACGGCTTCCGCCAGCTCTCCAATAGCGTTCGGGAAGTCGCCTCTCCTGAAGACGTCGCGGGTTTGGACGTGAGTGGTCTAACGATTCGTACCATGGAGAACCCGGTACATTTGGCTATATGGGAGGCCCTGGGCGCCAACCCGACCCCCATGGCTTTTGGTGAGCTGTTTTCCGCCATGGAGCAGGGCGTTGTCGATGGCCAGGAAAACCCCTGGAGCACCATCCTGACCTCAAACTTCCATGAAGTGCAGGACTACGGCTCCGAAACCCGCCACGTCTACACCCCCTTCATCAAGATGATCTCTCAGCGTACCTGGGATCGCCTCGACCCTGAATATCAGGAGCTAATTCAGGAAGCCGCGCTACAGGCAGCCGATTACGAAATCCAGCTTTCCAGCGAGTACGACGACTGGGCACGGGATCAGCTTGAAGAGCGCGGTATGCAAATCACCCGCCTTGATGACGAGCAGATTGCCGCTTTTCAGGAAGCCGTACAGCCGGTTTACGATGAGTGGGCACCGCGTATTGGTGAAGATCTAGTGGCCGAGTTTCAGCGCATAGCTGAATCCTCAATGACGGAGTAAACCCTTACAACGTTGGGGCCTCCCCCTTTCAACCACCGCTTAAAAGCAAATAGTCAAAAGCACTAACGGGGACAGCTACGGCTGTCCCTTTTGCATTCCTGAAGCCTCACAGAATATTGGCAACGGCCGGTAACTAGGCCATACTCACACAAACGTCATGCTAGCATCCTGTCATACCATATGACTTTTCGTTATCGAGCTGGCAGCCAGCAAGCGATCATCATCGGATCGACAACAGTACCGGATCAACAACAATCACACCGGGAACCGCCATGCGACTTAAAGAGAAGACGGCTTTAATTACCGCCGCAGGCCAAGGAATTGGCAGGGCCACAGCACTACACTTCGCCGCCGAAGGCGCGCAGGTCATTGCCACCGACATCAACGCTCAAACTCTTGCCGAACTGGCCAACGTCCCGGGCATTACCACGCGTCGACTCGATGTACTGGATGAGGCCGCTATACAGGGTCTAGCCGCCGAGCTAGGCGCCATCGATATCCTCTTCAACTGCGCTGGCTACGTGGCCAACGGCTCGCTGCTGGAGGGCAGCGATGATGACTGGGAACTCTCCTTATCACTAAACGTGATGGCAATGATGCGCATGATTCGCGCCTTCCTACCTGCCATGCTCGATAGTGGCTGCGGCAGCATTATCAACATGGCCTCGGTGGCCTCTAGCCTCAAAGGCGTGCCCAACCGCTGCGCCTACGGCACCACCAAGGCCGCTGTGCTCGGCTTAACCAAGTCGGTGGCCGCCGACTATATCGGCCAGGGAATTCGCTGCAATGCTATCTGCCCCGGCACAGTGGACTCACCCTCGCTGCGCCAACGCATTGGCGAACAAGCCAGGCGGCAGGGACGAAAAGAAGATGATGTCTACGCCGAATTCATCGCCAGGCAGCCTCAGGGGCGTCTGGGCAGCCCGGAAGAAATTGCCGCCCTTGCCACTTATCTCGCTGCCGATGAGTCCGCCTACACCACCGGCACCGCCCAGATTATCGACGGTGGCTGGCTGATCTGATCACGTAAACCAAGGAACCGATCGATGAAACTATTACGCTTCGGCCCCCGCGGCCATGAAAAACCCGGCTTGCTGGATGCCAATGGGGTTATCCGCGACCTGTCGGCCCATATCAACGACCTGTCCGGAGATTCTCTTGATCGCCGCACCCTCGAAGGCCTTGCTGCTCTGGATGCCACTAGCCTGCCTGAGATAACCGCCGATACGCGCATTGGCCCCTGCGTTGCTAATGTGGGCAAATTCATCTGTATTGGCTTGAACTACTCCGACCACGCCGCCGAGACCGGTGCGCAGGTTCCCCCGGAGCCGGTGGTCTTCAATAAATGGACCAGCGCCATCTGCGGCCCGAATGACGAAGTGATCATTCCCCGCGATTCCGAGAAAACCGATTGGGAGGTAGAGCTTGGCGTGGTGATCGGCAAAGCCGGACGCTACATCGACGAAGCCGACGCCATGCAGCACGTCGCCGGTTTCTGTGTGGTTAACGATGTCTCCGAGCGCGCCTTTCAGCTCGAACGTAGCGGCACCTGGGACAAAGGCAAGGGCTGCGATACCTTCGGTCCCCTGGGCCCGTGGCTCGTCACTCCCGACGAGGTGGCAGACCCTCATCAGCTCCACATGTGGCTCGACGTGGATGGCAAGCGCTACCAGGATGGCAACACCCGCACCATGGTCTATCAAGTGCCGTTTCTGATCAGCTACCTAAGCCGTTTCATGAGCCTGCAGCCGGGCGATGTGATCTCTACCGGCACACCTCCTGGTGTCGGTATGGGTCAACAGCCGCCGGTTTATCTCAAGCCCGGCCAGCGCATGCGGCTCGGCATCGAAGGGCTCGGCGAGCAACATCAAACCGTCGTTGCCGACCAGCAGCGCTGAACCAGGCGACCGAGATACCCCGACAACTCATACCCGGAGCCTTGCCATGAGCCAGACCATTGCCAGTGACCGCGGACAGTTGGACACACTACGTGTGCACGCCGCCGACAATGTTTGCGTCGCCCTGAAGGATTTGCCCGCTGGCACTGATGTCACCGACAACGGACAGCGCATCACGCTCACTGAGGCGATTCGCCATAAGCACAAGTTCGCGCTGACGGCCCTTGAGCCTGGCGACACTGTGATCATGTATGGCGTCGCTGTGGGTCGCGCTACCCGTCCTATCGCTCAAGGGGCGGCCATCACTACGGGCAATACCGAGCACAGCACCGCCAGCACGGTACCTCAAGCCAAGCGCGGTAGCTGGCAGGCGCCTGACGTCGGGCATTTTCAGGGCGCCACCTTCGATGGCTATCATCGTCCGGATGGGAAGGTCGGTACCGCTAACGTATGGCTGGTCGTTCCGCTGGTATTCTGCGAGAACCGCAATATTGAGGTGCTACGCCAGTGCGTCGCCGACGCGCTGGGTGAAGACCCCTTCCGTGAGTACAAACAGTTGGCCCGGCAGCTACTGCATGGCAATGCGGGCGAGCCCTCGCCGCCGCCCCGCGAGCGCCTGTTTCCGAATGTCGATGGGGTGCGCTTTCTGACCCACACCCTCGGCTGCGGCGGTACAGATGGCGACGCCCAGGCACTCTGCCAGTTACTCGCCGGGTATATCTGCCACCCCAACGTCGCCGGCGCTACGGTACTCAGTCTGGGCTGCCAAAAGGCGCAGATCGAGATGATCAAAGCAGCGGTTCAGGCCCGCGACCCACAAAGCCTGCGCCCGGTACACTACCTTGAGCAGCAAGCCAGTCAGAGTGAAACCGCACTGATACGCGAATCGCTTACCACCATTTTCGATGGCCTAGCCACCGCCAACCAGGTCGAGCGCACTCCGGCATCGCTGTCAAAACTCAGCATTGGCGTGGAGTGCGGCGGCTCGGATGGTTTTTCCGGGCTTTCCGCTAACCCACTGGTCGGAGCGGTGATCGACCGCTTGGTAGCGCTGGGCGGCAGCGGTATCCTCAGCGAGTTCCCGGAACTGTGTGGCGTGGAGCACGAACTAATCGCCCGCTGCAGTGACGATGCAGTAGCCGAGCGGTTTAGCGAACTGATGGCGGCTTATCAGCGGCATGCGGCCTTGGTCGGCGCCGATTTCTCAATGAACCCATCACCTGGCAATATCCGCGACGGTCTGATCACGGATGCCATGAAATCCGCTGGCGCGGCAAAAAAAGGCGGTGATAGCCCGGTGGTCGACGTGCTCGACTACACCGAACCACAAACACGCGCGGGCCTTAGCCTGCTCTGCACGCCGGGCAATGACGTGGAATCAACCACTGCGCTGGCCGGTTCCGGCGCCAACCTGATCATGTTCACCACGGGACTTGGCACGCCGACCGGTAACCCGGTCACGCCGGTGCTCAAAATCGCCAGCAACACGACGCTTGCCACGCGTATGAGCGACGTCATCGACTTCGATGCCGGGCCTATCATTCGTGGCGAGGTGGCGATCGGCGAATTGGCCGATCGTCTGCTTGAGATGTGCATTGAAACAGCATCTGGACGTTACCGGCCGCGGGCGGTGTCGCTTGCTCAGTACGACTTCATTCCCTGGAAGCGAGGCGTATCATTGTAGTCGCATAAGGAGCAGCAAAAGCAGCAGCAAAACACGCTGGGTCAATCGGGCGCGAGGCGCTTCTTGAGCTGCATGTAGGTGCCATAGTGGCGATCCAGGTGGCGCCGCATCGCCGCTTCGGCTGCATCCGGGTCACGCGACTCAATGGCCTCAATAATCTCGGTATGCGCGGCGGTGGCAGCTTTGTCTTCGTCCTTTTGTTGCAATACCTGGGCACGTCGGTCGTCCAGCCACTCCGATAGTGCCAAATGCATGGCATCAAAAATAGGGTTGCGGCCGATGCTTGCCAGCACCCCATGGAAATCATTGTCAGAGCGTTTGAAGCGCGCTTCATCGCCAATCGCATCGCGATTATCGGCCAACGCCTCGCGTAGCCGAGCCAAATCTTCTTCGCTGGCATTGCGCGCGGCATAGCGCGCCAATGAAATTTCAAACATGGCCCGCGCTTCTTGAAAATATTGCTGGCCATCGGGCTTGGAAAGCAGTTGCCGCGTCACCCCGGAAAGCCTAGCCATCACCGCTTCTGCGGTAGGGCGAATCACCCTGGCACGGGTGCCGCTATTAATGGCAATTAGCCCAAGCTGCTGAAGATGAAACAGCGCTTCACGCACCGCTGGCCTGCCAACACCAAACTGCTCCATCAACTCCCTCTCCGAAGGCAGTTGATCATTTTCACTTAGCCGCCCCTCGAGGATCTCCGCCTCGAGCTGCTCGGCGACCTGTTCGGACAGCGTTTTTCGCTCGATCCGGTATCTGCTCATAGGCAGTCACCCCTGGTTAACCTGGAATTTTCCGCCATTTTACTGCATTTCTCGTCATTGTCCTTCAAACCAGTCTTCAACCGAGTTGAGTGAGCGGCACTATTCGGTACTGTTTAGCCATCTCGGCATAGGCTAACTGATTGGCGGAATCGAGAGGAATTCCCTGTGCATCGCGCTGCGCTTGGCAACGCCATTCGCGATCCCCGGGGGCTAGCACCTCGGCCCCCTCGGCAGCAGGTTGGGTACGCAGGTCGGCCAAGTACTCGGCCAATCCGCGCGCGAAAGTGTCTTCGTCTACAAACGCATCGGGGTTCATGGCCAGGAAAAAATGCCCTACTCCACGTGGCGTGGTCATATCTGGATCGCCCATGGGAAGAAGCTTAAAACCGTGCTGCATGCCCGATAGCATCGAGCTCAGTATCTCGACCATGCCGCCCAGCCCAGCACCCTTGAAGCCGAAGGCACTGCCGCCCAACGGCAGTAGTGCGGCGATCTTGCTAGGGTCTCGGCTAACCTGCCCGTTGGCATCGGCAGCGACCTGATCCGGCAGTTCACGACCAATGGCGCCGTACTGCTGCACCCGGTTCCACGGTACCGAGCTGGTGGCCATATCCAGCAGATACGGCTCCTCACCCGCTACCGGCGCAGCAAAAGCGATGGGGTTAGTGCCGTGGAAAGGCTTGGCGCCGTCATGCAGCAGCACGAAGGGGTCAGAGTTACAGAACGCCATGCCCAGATAACCGCACTCAACCGCCGCCAAGGCATAGCAGCCAGCCGCGCCAAAGTGCGAAGAATTACCCACCGCGACAGCGCCTATACCGACGTTTTCCGCCATTTCCATGGCGTGCTCCATCGCGGTATAACCCGCCAAGTGCCCTAGCCCATCGTCCGCATCCAAGAACCCCGTTGCGGCCAAGCGCTGGTGAAATTGCATGTTGGGTACGCCGTTAATGCGCCCGCCTTTAAGCGCCTGTAAATAGTGGGGCAGCAGGCGTAGGCCGTGGCTGTCGGTGCCCATCCGCGAGGCTGTCACCAGAGCGCGGGTTACTGCATCAGCGGATGCCTGGTTAGCTCCCGCCGCCGCGAGAACCGCTTGCATAAAACGAGTAAGGTCTTCGCATGCGACACGAAAGTCCAACGTCGAATCGGTCATGGGTTAAACACTCCAGGTCTCAATATTGTCAGTAGCGGGCAGTCAACCCAACACCGGCAGTGCCTTAGCGGTAAATCAGCGTGGGTAGCCACATAGAGATCGCCGGAATAAAGGTGACTAACAGCAGGCAGATCACCAATGGGATAAGGAACGGCATGGTGCCGCGCATGCAGCGCTCAAAGCTGACATTGGAAACCCTTGAAAGCACGTAAAGCACCATGCCCACCGGTGGGGTCAACAGCCCGATCATTAAGTTGAGCACCATGATCACCCCAAAATGAACCGGGTCTACGCCCACTGCAACCGCCATGGGGAGCAGCACCGGCACCAGAATGGTGATCGCGGCGATGGTCTCCATAAAGCAGCCAACGATAATCAGCACAATGTTCGCCATCATCAGCACCGCGAGCTTGCTGTCGGCAAAGGGGCCCATTAAGGCAATCACGTTCTGGGTGACCTGATTACTGGTGAGGATCCAGGCAAAAATCGACGCCGAAGAGACAATAAACAGAATAACCGCGGTGGTCTCGATGGTTTCCATACTGACTTTGAGCAGCTTGCGCCAAGTCAGCGTGCGATAAACCACCACACCCAGTAGTAGCGCATAAAACACCGCGGCCACTGCTGCTTCGGTGGGTGTAAAGGCACCGCTAATAATACCGCCAACGATAATGACCGGCGTTAGTAGCGATAAGAACGCCCGCTTAAAGGTATGGCCGAGGACTCCCATCGAGAACACCGCATCGCGCTGATAGTCCCGCCGACGGGAGATAATAAAGATCATCAGCATCAGCATGGCGCCCATCAGCAGCCCGGGAACGAGACCTGCGGCGAACAGCTGGCCCACCGAGGCGGAGGCCATCACGCCATAAATCACCATCGGCAGGCTAGGCGGAATAATCGGCCCAATAGTCGAGGAAGCAGCGGTAATGCCCACCGCGAACTCTTCATCATAGCCAGCGTCTTTCATGGCTTTGACTTCGATCATGCCAAGACCACCGGCATCCGCCACCGCCGCCCCAGACATCCCGGAAAATACGATGCTAGCGCCGACATTGACGTGCCCAAGCCCGCCGCGCATCCAGCCCATCAAGGCCTTGGCGAAATTGAATATCCGCTCGGTAATCCCACCGTTGTTCATCAAACTCCCGGCAAAGATAAAAAAGGGAATCGCCAGTAGCGGAAAGCTGTCGATGCCATTAATCATGCGGTGGGCTACGACAATATTGGGCACTTGTCCGGTGATCAGCACAAACATTAAACAGGAACCCGCCAGGCTAATAGCGATGGGCACGCCGAGTACTAACATGGTAAACAGAGCGAAAAACAGAAACGCAAGATGGTAGCCCATCAGCGGCAAGATCACGCAGCCAAGCACCGCAAGGGCCGCCAGCAGCGGCGACACGAGCGGCGTTTGCCAACGCATCAAAGTGAGTCGAGACATAGCAGGCCTCTCAATAAAAATGGCGGGGTAAAAAGCGCCCTTTAAACATCATCGTTGCGGTGTTGATACTTGAGATAGAGCCGTTGAACGGTACGCATCGCCATCAATACAAACGCCGCACAAACCGTGAAATAGATGATGCTTTTGGGCAGATCGACGGACACCATCAAGCTGCTAGTGCGCGTTGCCAACTGATAGGTCACCCACGCCATCGCTATATAAAAGATAAGGCTTACGAGATTAACGAGGCGTTCCAACAGAAGCGCTTGCCAAGCAGGCATGTAGTGGTAGAAGAACTCCACCATAATATGGCTGCCGTTGCGGGCGGCCATGATACTGCCCATAAACCCCACTCCAATCAGTAGGTAGCGAGCGATCTCTTCTGTCCAGCCGATTGAGTCACCCATTACGTAGCGGCTAAAGAACTGGGCAAATACCACTAGAATCAGCGCCCAGAACAGTATCAGGGTAGCCAAATCTTCAATGCGGTAATCACTTAGCCTGAACGGGGTATCGTCAAAGGCGGATTCAAAATCGATCATTGGATCGATGGCAGGCGGGGCGTCTTCTCGTTTGTCACTCATGGCACAACACTCCAAACACTCCGCTCAAAAGAGCGGAGTGTCATCAAAGGGTTGGATTATTGGCCGATAGCCTGGAGACGTTCGTAGGTTTCCTCATCCCAGGTGGCAGCATCGCCGTTATGGGCCGGCATGACCGCCTCACGGAAGAGTTCGCGATCCACTTCGTTAACCGTGTTGCCCTGCTCCTCGAACCAAGCCACCAGCTCGTCCTCGGATTTGAGGATATCCTTGGTGTTGTTCTCTGCGGCTTCCTGGAAAACCTCGCGAAATATCTCACGATCCTCTTCGGAGAGCTGGTTCCAGCGTGGCCCACCCACAATAGTGATTAACGAGTCGGTGATATGGCCGGTCAGGTTGATGTAATCCTGAACCTCGTGAAAGGCCTTGGCCCGAATAGTGGGCAGCGGGTTTTCCTGGGCATCCACCACGCCTTGTTGCAAGGCGAGGTAGACCTCATCAAAGGCGATTGGCGTGGGGTTGGCGCCGACGGCTTCCGGCATCATCATGTACATCGGTGCGTTGGGCACCCGAATTTTGAGGCCTTCCATATCGGCAGGCTCGTTGATCTCCTTATTGGACGTCACATGTCGCTCGCCGTAATAGTTGAGCGCCATCGGCACATTGCCGGTTTGATCCTGGTAGCCCTGGGCAATTTCTTGGAACAGCTCGCTGTCTGCGAAAGCCTGCCAGTGATCGAAATCACGGAACATATACGCAGCTCCAGCGATGCCGATGGGCCCATAGGCACGGCCAGCAAACTGCGTGCCGGTGTAAATAACGTCCACCGTGCCGAGTTCAAGCCCTTCATTAATATCCTCCTCTTTGCCTAACGAAGAGGCGGGATGCACCTGCATGGTATAACGCCCGTCGGTTCGCTCCTCAATCTCATCGGCTGCCCATAGCGCCCATTTGTGGAAGGGTTCAGAGGTTTCATAAACATGGGCAAAGCGGAGGTTTTCAGCGGCTTGAACGGCACCCGTAAAGCCGATGCCTGCGGCGATCAGCGTAGCAGTAAGCAGACGGGACATACGGAGATGCTGGCTCTTATGACTCATGGTGTACTCCTCACAACCGTTAGATTTGTTGTTGGTTATTGAGATTTGCTGCTGTCTGTTGCGATGGGTCGTTGTTTATTGTGGCGTGTTGGTTATTTAAGTGGTGACAGCCGACGTAACTGACCGTATTGCTGTATACGTATCATACCACCAGCTTAAAACCTAGTTGGTCGCCTGCAATCGCGCAACTATCCAGATAAGGATTTTAGTCATGCTTATGATAATGCCAGCTGCGAACTGAGCAGCTGCGGGTCGTCCATGGTGATGGCGATTTCATAACATTGCTTAGGCGCAAAATCGGGCGATGAAGTATTCATGGCATTAACTGCCCGCCGTTGACCTCAATAATTTGACCGGTGACATAGCCGCTTACTGTGTCGGCTGCCATCGCTCCAGGGGTCATAGCGTTTACCCAACTAGTTCAGGTGATGAATACTCGCTTGCCCTTCCACTCGTCTAACATGAAATTCTCCTTAACGCTTTTTACTTTTATTGTTGAAAGCCGTGCTTAGCGAAATCGTATCCATCTAGACAGATTTACCTATCGACCCGAAATAGAGCGGTGCGCTAGAGTAGGACATTAACTGGCATACCTGTCATACAACACGACATCCATAACAGGATAGGCGATGGAGCACCAACCGCCAGTCACACACCATTTTTAAAGACTCATTTATTACTGTTCCATTATCACTGTTCCATTATTACTACAGGAGGCACGCATGAACCCACTTTCCGTTACTGACGCCGTTCCCAATGACCTGGACAAAGCGCTGCTGGTTGGCCGCGTCTGGCTGGATGGCCCGCAGGCAGGCCCGGCACTGGTGACCGTGCATGGTGGTCAAGTCATCGATATCACCGAATTTGGCCCGACCATGGCCGACCTGCTTGAACGCGACGACCTGCTGGAGGTAGTAACGCGTGCAAAAGGTCAATCGTTGGGCAGTTTGGAGACGCTACTAGCGAACTCCCAGGCATCGCCAGCGCAAGCACCCTACCTGCTCGCCCCTTGCGATGTGCAGGCGGTTAAAGCGTGCGGTGTCACTTTTGCGGTCAGCCTGATGGAGCGAGTGATTGAAGAGCAAGCGGGCGGCGATCCCACCCGTGCTGACGAGTTGCGTGACGACTTGCAGGCGCTGATCGGCAGCGACCTTTCCAAGATTAAGCCGGGCTCTGAAGAGGCGATGGCACTTAAAAAAGCGCTACAGGCGCGCGGAGGCTGGTCACAATATATGGAAGTCGGCATCGGCCCCGATGCCGAAGTGTTTACCAAAGCGCAGCCGCTCTCCTCGGTGGGTTTTGGCACCCCGGTGGGTCTGCACCCATCATCGCAATGGAATAACCCCGAGCCGGAAATTGTCCTGGCAGTGGACAGCCGCGGCCAGGTGCGCGGGGCTACTCTGGGCAACGACGTCAATCTGCGAGACGTTGAGGGCCGTAGTGCGCTGCTGCTCGGCAAGGCGAAAGACAACAACGCCTCCTGTTCCATTGGCCCTTTCATTCGTCTATTCGATGACCACTTTGATATCGACAGCGTGCGCAACTGCCAGGTATCGCTCCGCATTGAGGGGGAAGACGACGACTTCCTGCTCCAGGGTGAGAGCGATATGCGCGAAATCAGCCGCGACCCGCTGGACTTGGTCAGCCAAACCATCGGTGCTCACCATCAATACCCGGACGGCTTTATGCTGTTTCTCGGCACCATGTTCTCGCCGATTCAAGACCGCAACGGTAAAGGCCAGGGCTTCACGCATCATATGAACGACCGCGTCACCATCGCCACCCCGGCTTTAGGCGCCCTGGTCAACAAGGTTGGCAGAAGCGATCAGCTGCCGCCCTGGATCTACGGCATTCGAGAGCTGATGCGCCACTTAGCGCGTCGCTAATACTGTTCCTGTCAATCAATACGCCACCCACCTCAACGCCAAGGAGAGCACAATGACAACCATTACTCGCGTCGAGATTCAGGATATCCGCTTCCCTACCTCCCGCTCGTTGGATGGCTCCGATGCCATGAACGCCGCGCCAGACTACTCCGCCGCTTACGTCATCCTGCATACCGATGACGGCAGCCCCGAGGGGCACGGTTTAACCTTCACCATTGGCCGCGGCAACGAAATCGTAGTGACCGCCTTGCAGTCACTGTCACCGCTGATTGAAGGGCGAGCACTTGCGTCGATTACCGACAACATGGGTACGTTTTGGCGGGAGATCACTGGTGACAGCCAGCTACGCTGGATTGGCCCCGATAAAGGTGCGATTCATCTCGCTACCGCCGCCATCGTCAACGCGGTGTGGGATATGTGGGCGAAGCGTGAAGGCAAGCCGGTGTGGAAACTGCTGGTGGATATGACGCCCGAACAGTTGGTGCGCTGCCTCGATTTCCGCTTTGTCACCGATGCGCTAACGCCCGAAGAAGCGATCTGTTTGCTGCGCCGCCAAGCCCCTGGCAAAGCAGCCCGTGAAGCCGAAATGCGCCGCGATGGCTACCCTGCTTACACCACCTCCGCAGGCTGGCTGGGTTACAGCGACGAAAAAGTGCGCGGCCTGGCCCGGGAAGCGCTGGCCGATGGCTGGACGCACTTTAAACAGAAGATTGGCGGCGACATCGAAGAGGACGCCCGCCGCGCAGCGCTGCTCCGCGATGAGATCGGCTGGGGCAACGTACTCATGATGGACGCTAACCAGGTATGGGAAGTCGACGAGACGGTCACTAAAATGCGTCGCTTGGCGGAATTTGACCCACTGTGGATCGAAGAGCCCACCAGCCCTGACGATATTCTCGGTCATGCCGAGATTCGCCATCGCGTTGCGCCTATCGGCGTTGCCACCGGTGAACACTGCCACAACAAAGTGATGTTCAAGCAGTTCTTCCAGGCCGATGCCATCGACTACTGCCAGCTTGATGCGGCGCGCCTGGGTGGGCTCAACGAAGTCATTCTAGTAGTGTTAATGGCCGCTAAATTCGGCGTACCGATTTGCCCTCACGGCGGTGGCGTTGGGCTTTGCGAGTACACCCAGCACATCTCACTGTTTGACTACATCGCGGTATCCGGCAGCCTTGAGGGCCGTGTGCTTGAGTACGTGGATCACCTCCACGAGCACTTTATCGACCCGGTGGTCATCAACCGTGGCCGCTACCAGGTGCCCGAAGCGCCGGGTTACAGTATTGCCATGCATGCGGAGTCCCAGGAACAGCACCGTTTCCCCGAGGGTGCGGCCTGGCAGGAAGAGCGTTAATGACGAACACCACAGCCTTTTTAAATGACCTAACCCGCCTGCTCGGCGAGCGGGGTCTGCTGCGAGAGCCGGACGCCATGGCGCGTTATGTGAGTGACTGGGCAGGCGATACCCTGGGCATGCCGCTAGCCGTGGCGCGCCCGGCCCATACCTTGGACGTCGCCGAAGTAGTGAAGCGCTGCTACGACCAGGGCGTCGCAATGACGCCCCAGGGTGGTCATAGCGGTTTGGTGGCAGGCGCCTTGCCTGCTGCCAACGGTCAGGAACTGGTGATCAGTCTGGAGCGCTTAAACAGCGTGCGTGCCATTGACCCAGTTAACTTCACCATCACGGTAGATGCAGGCTGCATCCTTGAGAACGTGAAACTGGCGGCGGCTGAGCATGACTGCGACTTCCCGCTCTCGCTAGGTGCCCAAGGCAGTTGTCAGATTGGCGGCAATATCGCCACCAACGCAGGCGGGCTTAACGTGTTGCGCTACGGCATGATGCGCGAGCTGGTGCTGGGGCTTGAGGTGGTACTCCCCGACGGGCGAGTCTGGGAGAGCCTGAACGCGCTGCATAAAGACAACCGCGGTTACGACCTTCAGCAGCTATTGCTAGGCAGCGAGGGCACCCTGGGCATCGTCACTGGCGCGGTACTCAAACTCTCACCACGCCCGACCCAAAACCGTACCGCGCTGCTTGGCCTGCCCTCTGTTCAGGCGGTGATTGATCTCTACGGTTTGGCGCGACGCGACTGCTGCGATCTGTTGACCGCTTTCGAGCTGATTCCCCGTCGCTGCATTGAGCTTGCTATCGAAGCAACGCCTGAGCTCCGCGACCCGATGGAGAGTGCTTACCCCTGGTACGTGTTGATGGAAGTCGCGGCCACCGGGCCGGTAGATCTCGGTTCGATGCTGGAGCAACTGTTGGAAACTGGCATGGAGCGCGAACTGGTGCTGGATGGCGCGCTGGCCTCCAGCGACACCCAATCCGCCCAGCTGTGGCAGTTCCGCGAAAGTATGCTGGAAGGCCAGCGACGGCGCGGCGAGCACTTGCGTACCGATATCTCGGTGCCTATCTCGGCAATTCCAGACTTCGTCAACCGTGCCAGCGAAGTGGTGATGGCCGCTTCTACCGAGTGCGAAATCATCGCCTATGGGCACGTGGGCGACGGCAATCTGCACTTTAATATTCTGCCGCCATCAGCAATGGCTGACGCAGATAAGAAAGCCTATCTGCATGACTTGGAGGAACAGCTGTTTGGCGTGCTCGACGAGTTCCAGGGCAGCATCAGCGCCGAGCACGGCATTGGTCGCACCAAGCAAGCGGCTTACTTGGCGCGATTATCGCCTATCGAGCGGGAGTTGATCAGCGGCGTTAAAGCACTGTTTGACCCCAAAGGGCTGATGAATCCTGGAAGGATCCTGCCTGCAGAGGAGCAATAACAACGCCAACCTACCCCGTGGAACAGCGCCGCGAGGCTTTTCTACCAGAAACGCCTTGATCAATACCCCATGATATCCGGCAGCCAGGTCGCCAGCCCAGGCACCGCGATCAGTAACAAAATGGTAGCAATAATTGGCAGCAGGAACGGCATGATCGCCGTCACGACCTGGCCGTAGCGCAGCCGGGTAATGCCCACCATCAAAAACAGCACGGTGCCAAAGGGCGGCGTAATCACCCCCACCGAGAGCGTGATCACCATGACAATACCAAAGTGAACAGGGTCTAGTCCGGCACTTAGCGCAGCAGGCACCACAATCGGGGTAAAGATCAGAATGCTTTCAATCACCGACATAAAGCAGCCGATCAGCAAGAAGAACAGCGCAAAGCAAAGCAGTAGTGCAAACATGGGCATATCGATGCTGGCGACTTGGCCTGCCAAGGCCTGGGGAATGCCCATGCGCACCAGAATCCAGCCGTAAAAACTGGAGACCGCAATAATCAGCAGGATTACCGCACTAAACATCAGGGTGCGGCGGAAGGCGTTGTAGAGATCCCGCCAGTTCAAATCCCTATAGATCAGGCCACCCAGAATGACCGCATAGAGCGAGGCAATCGCGCCCGCTTCAGTCGGCGTGAAAAAGCCGCCCCAAATACCACCAACAATAATCGCCGGCATCATCAACGGCAGGATGGCACGCTTACCGGTGCGTGCCACTTCGCAGGCATCAAAGGGCGTAGGTGTTGGCATCACTACCCGGCCAGTGGTGGCCAGCAGTATGGTCATGCCCATTAGCAGCAGCGCCATCAAAATACCCGGCAGCAGCCCCGCCATAAACAGCCCGCCAATACTTACATTGGCCAGCCAGCCGTAAACCACTAGCGCGATGCTGGGCGGCAGTATCGGCCCGATAACGCTGGAGGCGGCGGTAATGCCGGTGGAGTAATCCAGCGCATAGCCGCGCTCTTTCATGGCCTTGATTTCGATGCTGCCAAGTCCCGCCGCATCAGCCACCGCAGTGCCCGACATGGTGGCAAAGATGGAGCTGGCCACCACGTTTGCGTGGCCTAGACCGCCCTTGGTAAAGCCCACCAAGGCGGTGGCAAAGTCAAAAATCCGCGTTGTCGTCGAGCCAATATTCATAATATTAGCGGCCAGAATAAACAGCGGAATCGCCAGCAGCGTAAAGTTATTGAGTGTTTGCACCATGCGCAGCGGCAAAAGCTCGACAGGCAAGCCACCAGTCCCGGTAAATACCAAGGCGATAAACGAGGTGACACCAATCGCAACAACCACCGGCAAGCCAATCGCCATTAGCACTAACAGGCCGCCGACAAAAATCAGTAGCTCGGTCATGGCTGGGAGGCCTCCTCTACATGAGAGTTTTCCAACCACGCTACCGGGCCACGCAGGGTTTGCCATAGAGCAATCAGCGCCATGCCCGCAAAACTGAAGAAAACACCATAGTAGAGATAGCTAAAACTGATACTTAACGAGACGGTTTTATTGTTGGCGCTCATATCCGACATTATCCATGCGCCCCAGGCGGCGAGTAGAAAAAAACCGCAAGAAATCAGCGACGCGAGCCGATACTGGATGTTTTTTCCTAGCCCTGAAAGCTTGTGACTGAACAGATCTACTACTAGATGCTCACTGCGCACCCACGCCGATAGCGATCCAAAGCCAATCGCATAAATCGCCAGCATGGTCGCCACCTCTTCCGTCCAGGGCATCCCCAGCCCCAGGAGGTCGCGGGCAATAACCGCCGCTACGATAAGTAGCAGAATGGCCGCCATTAACGCAACGCCAATCCCATCGCATAGGCGGGTGACGCCGCGCAGCGCATAGAAAGCAATTCGATCCGGCCCTTTATTGGGCGCTACCGCGTCTTCCACAGCAGAACTCCTTACCCTGACGTTTTTTTATTTGTTATGAAAACTTACTTGTCTTGAAAATTAACTTGTCATGAAAAACCGCGACTGCCCTGGGGACCGCCGCGGTTTTTTCCCAAGGGGTGTTACTCGCTCTGGTTACCCAGCGCATCTTCACGAACACCGTCGGCCATTTCAGCCATGACACGATCTATCGCCGGCAACGCTGCCTCGCGGAAAGGCGCAACATCCGGCTCAATGACGGTCATGCCTTCTTCCTGAAGGGCTTCCAGATAGAATTCGTCAAGCTCGCGTTCGCGCTCTGATCCGTATTGACGGGCGACGTCAATCGCCTCTTCGATCAACGCCTGGTCATCTGCTTCCAAGCCATCCCACCAGCGCGAACTGGCCACCCAGCTCCACGGGAACTGCACGTGGCTGGTCATAATCAGGTAGTCCTGCACTTCCCATAGGCGACGGGTATAGGGTGAGGAGAGCGAGTTCTCGTGGCCGTCGACTTGGCCGGTCTGCATGGCGAGATAAATCTCTGGCGCCGGCACGTTGACTACCTGGGCGCCGATCTCCTCCCACACTTCCAGCCATACCGGAAGCGAAGGCAGGCGCAGACGGAAACCCTCCAGATCAGCCGGCGTGTGAATTTCTTTGTTAGCGGTCATGTGGCGGGGGCCGCGATGCTGCAAACCAAAATACTTCAGGCCGCCCTGGTTTTCTGCTTTCTCAACCAGCGCCTGGCCGGATGGGCTCTCCATATAGGCGTCCACTTCATCCCAGGTGGTGAACACAAAGGGAACCGTAATGGCATCATATTCAGGCGCATACTGTTGGCGCCAGTTGCCACCGGTAATGGAGAGCTGGGTTTGGCCCAGGTTGAGCAGTTCCAGCACGGCGTTCTCACCGCCCAGAGAACCGGCTAAAAAAGGACGCACTTCAAAGCGGCCAGGCGCCTGCTCCTCTAAATATTCAGCAAAGCGTTCCACCGCGGCGCTTTCCGAACCGCCTTCGCTCATAGTGTTGTTGACTTGGATTTCGATCGGGTTAGCCAAGGCGAACGGAGCCGCCGTTAGCACGCCCAGGGTAGCCAGCGTGGCAAGTAGTTGTTTCCGCATGGGAGGACTCTCTACGGTTGTCGTTATTGGGTGTGGTGCTGCTTCGATCTTGAAACAAGCCGCCAAGGGTCTCAAATCGACGTTCAAGAAGGCTGGCTTCGTCAAATACGATGTCTCGCCTCTAGCCTCTAGAGTGTGTCTTCATTCTGATGATTCTGGGTGAGGTAGTCGACTAAATGGCGAGCAGTGGCCGGAAGCGTGGCGTAGCGGCGCATACCAATTACCAATTCCCGCTGGGCCCATGGGTCGCTGAGCGGAATACTTTTC
Organism: Halomonas sp. SpR1; assembly: GCF_031010175.1. Lineage (GTDB taxonomy): Bacteria > Pseudomonadota > Gammaproteobacteria > Pseudomonadales > Halomonadaceae > Vreelandella. The sequence continues at coordinate 115,010 of NZ_JAUAMB010000004.1, read as the reverse complement.
AACTGCAAATCGCCCAGATCACGGTAGATGGTTTGCTCCGGCAGTACGCCCACGCCCATACCGTGGTGAATCATGCGGCAAATGGCATCGAAGCTGCGTACCTGAATGCGCATACGCAGCGCTTTACCGGCCAGGTTAGCTTGTTCATTCAATAGCGATTGCAGCGAGGCATCCTGTTGCAAGCCGATAAAATCAAACGCCAGAGCTTCGTTAAAGGCGATGCTTTCACGCTCGGCTAAGGGGTGGTCGATGGGCGTCATCAATACCAGTCGATCATGCCGGTAGGAGAGCTGCTGGAGCTCGGGTGCCGCGACATGCCCGGCGAAAATGCCGATATCGGTCAGCCCATCGCGCACCGCGGTGATGATTTCACTGCTCACTCGCTCCTGGAGATCGATCTTAATCTCCGGGTAAAGACGCGAAAAAGCGCTGAGATCCTGGGGTAGAAAGGCAATGATCGCCGAGGTATTGGAGTGGATGCGCACATGGCCCCGTACGCCCTCCCCATATTCGCTAAGCTCTGCGTTAAGGCGTTCAATGTTATCCATAATACGACGGGCATGATGCAGAAATGCTTGGCCTGCAGGCGTCAGCTCCACCCCTCGCGGGCGACGATAAAGCAATGTCGTGCCCACCAGCGCTTCCAGGTCGCTTATCCGTTTGCTCACCGCGGCAAGCGCCAAGTGTTCGCGCTCGGCCGCCGCAGTCAGACGCCCCTCATCTGCTACGGAGATAAACAGTTTAAGGGTGACAAAATCGAAGCGGCGCATACAACGGACTCCTTGAAAGCAACCTGCTTATGCTAGCGCACACCTTCGTCACCGACGAACCCTTTGTTACCGATTGCCTAATTGTCGGCCTTGAACAGCTCACGCATGCTGGCAAACAGTGATAAACCAAAGATAAGAGAGCGCCTTAATGAATGCTTCCGAAGCTCGCCAGCTTCCGCTACAGGGCTTAAAAGTTCTAGAGCTTGGTCAACTGATTGCGGGGCCTTTCGCCACCAAACTGCTGGGTGAATTCGGTGCCGATGTGATTAAAATCGAACCGCCCGGCACCGGCGATCCGCTTCGCAAATGGCGAATGATCGAGGAAGGCACTTCGCTCTGGTGGCATGTGCAGACCCGCAACAAGCGCTCGGTGGCGCTGGATTTGCGCAGCGAAGAGGGCCAAGCCCTGGTGCGCCAACTCGCCGCCGAGGCCGATGTGGTGGTGGAAAACTTCCGCCCCGGTACGTTAGACAACTGGGGACTGGGCTGGGAGGCACTCTCCAAACTCAATCCACGGCTGATCATGGTGCATATTTCCGGCTACGGGCAAACCGGGCCTTACCGCGACAAACCCGGTTTTGGCGTTATTGGCGAAGCCATGGGCGGGCTGCGCTACCTCACCGGCCAGCCGGGGGAGCCTTCGGTGCGCGTTGGGGTGAGCATCGGCGACTCACTCTCCGCGCTCTACGCCGTTATCGGCACCCTGCTGGCACTCCAAGAGCGTAACCGCAGTGGCCTTGGCCAGGAAATCGACGTTGCGCTATATGAATCGGTATTTGCAATGATGGAGAGCCTGCTGCCAGAGTTCGATGCCAGCGGCCAAGTGCGTGAACCCAGCGGCAGCGCCCTACCCGGCATCACCCCTTCCAACGCCTACCGCTGTCAGGGTGGTGATTATGTGCTGATTGCCGGTAACGGCGACAGCATCTTTAAGCGCTTGATGTGCGTTATTGGTCGTGAGGATTTAGCCAACGACCCGGCGCTGGCCCATAACGATGGGCGCAGCCAGCAAGCGGAGATGATTGATGCAGCCATTCAGGCGTGGACGGAAGAGCGCCCGCGCGATGCTATCTTGCAAGCGCTCGACGACGCTCGCGTACCCGCAGGCTATCCCTATACCGCTGAAGATATTGCCTTTGACCCTCACTACCTGGCGAGGGAAATGATTCAAACCTTCACCCGTGCCAACGGCGAACCGCTAAAAGTACCCGGCGTACTGCCTAAGCTTAGCGCTACCCCTGGGCGACTCGGCGACGGCGGCCCAACGCTAGGTCAGCACACCGACGAAGTGCTTGATGAGCTGGGCATTGATCACGAAACCCGCGCCAAACTGCGCCAAGCGGGCATTATTTAAGGAGTTTGTTATGCGCCAGTTTTCACCGTGCCCCACTAAGATCGAGATCAACGAAGTCGCCCCGCGGGACGGCCTGCAGATTGAGGCACGCTTTGTAGCCACAGAAGACAAAATTCGCTGGATCGACGCGCTCTCTACCACCGGCCTACGCCGCATCGAGGCGACCTCGTTCACCTCACCCAAGGCGATCCCCAACCTACGTGATGCTGCTGAAGTGGTAACCGGTCTTCAACGTCGGGAAGGGGTCGATATCACCGTGCTGGTACCTAATGTAAAGGGCACCGAGCGAGCACTTGCCTGCCAGGTGGATGAAATCAATCTGGTGATGTCCGCTAGCAATAGCCACGGGCTGGCGAACCTGCGCATGACACCCGAGCAATCCCTTGAACAGTTCGCCGCTATTCTGGAAGTGACACAGGGAAGCGGCGTATTTATCAACGCCTCTCTGTCGACGGCCTTTGGTTGCCCCTTTGAGGGAGAAATCCCCGAAACGCGCGTGCTGGAACTGGTCGGAAAACTAATCGACTTAGGTATTCAGGGCATCACGCTGTGCGACACCACCGGCATGGCCAACCCCGCCCAGGTCAAGCAACTGTGTGAAGCGGTACTTGGACGCTGGCCTGAAACGCCGTTTACGCTGCACTTCCACAACACCCGCGGGATGGGCTTGGCAAATGCGCTAGCGGCGTGGCAGGCGGGCATTACCCGCTTCGATGCTTCGCTAGGCGGGCTAGGCGGCTGCCCTTTCGCCCCCGGCGCCAGCGGCAATGTATGCACCGAAGATTTGGTGCATATGTTTGACGCCATGGGCGTCGATACCGGTGTCGACCTGGATGCCCTGCTTGAGGTCGCCGCCACCCTCCCCGACCTTATCGGCCATGACGTTCCGGGGCAGGTGGTAAAAGCCGGGAAATCGACCCGGCGTTATGCGATGCCAGGGCGGTAAGTCGCTTAGCCATCATTCAGCCATGCGTTTAATGATCCCTTAAAGCGTCAACAGCCGAATGGGGTTTAGGCCCATCTGAGCGGCAGCGCGGGCTTGCTTACTGTTTTTAGTGATGGCTATTTTGCCACTAGCAATCCAATGAAAGCGCTTGTCGGCCGCCAGCCGTCCAACCTCTGAATCTCTCAGCCACTCAGTAAGCCACTCCTTTTTCTTCTTTACCTGACTCACCTCAGAGGTATGGGCGGGATGCACCTCAACGAAATGTAATTGGTTGTCGTGTGCCACTACATAATCCCAGCGCGCTGCATGGGGCAGCTCCGCTGCGAGCCTAGTGTCAATATCAGCGCTACCGTGGCATAGACGTGGATCTGACAGCCGAACGTGGCTTCTGTCAACAGCCTTCAGGGCCTTCAAACCTTTATTGTAGGCGCCTTCACCAAGGTCTCTGTTTAGCGCAACAGGAAAATTCTTTCTCAAGGTCATTCGCCCGCCCCCTGCATTAGGCGGCTTATTACCTCGGATGCTCGGCTACTGAACTCAGTAATACCGCCCCAATCGGCAATAGAGTCATCTTCAGAGAAAGGATCCAGAGATGAAATATCTCGAGTAGTCACTCCATCCACACTTGGCTGAAAATAGTAACTTTTCAAAACTTTTTCAGATAGTACCGAACTAAATACATCACGCATTCCGGGCGAATTTGGCAAGTCAAATAGCTCTAGAAGTGCTTCTGGAGCCCCCTTGAACTCCTGTAGAGTACGGATAGCCCAGGCGGCCTCTAACAGCAGTGGGGAGTGGGTAGATATAATCACCTTGTAGCCACGATAAATTAACTCAAGGCAAATCAGTAGCACTGATTGGATAGCCTGAGGATGCAAGCCCATTTCCGGCTCTTCAATCACCACCCAGTCGACGCCTTTACGCCGTGCAGAGCCCGCTGATGGCATTAACCAGTAAAGACTAAATAGCAGCGGCATAAACTCTCGCTGACCAGCCGACCAAGCCATATAGGGAAGCGTTGCCCCCCCCGCATTAATGACAATGCGTTTTTTCAGATCATGAACTTGCTGAGTAACAGTGGCACCATGGAAAATACTGTTATCAATTCGCTCGCGTAGCACTTCTTTAAGTCGGCTTTTGATGGGAAACAGCTGATTGCCCTGCCCACCTAGCCCCTGCTCCATTAAACGACGCAGTTTTTCACTGAAACTTTTGACAACAAATGGATCCAAGGCAGCAAAGCTTTCATAGCTACGCGGTCGCCCCTGATCCAGCGTCAGAACACGTTGAGCTGGGACAAAGAAAACCGACTCTACATCCTTCGAATTACCCTTCCGCAACGAGGATAGAGAAACACTCTGCTCATCGTTGCGGACTCGGCTCTGCTCCTCCCAAATTGCCCCCATGCCTTCACCAAACATAAGCGTCAATAATGGGTCGCCAGCGCCTTCAAGTTCACTAGGCTCGTAACTGTAACCGTATCGCTTTAGCGCTGTGGTAATCGGGCCATGATCTTCCACAAGCTTGAACAGCTGAAGAAATATGCTTTTACCGCTAGCCTGAGGGCCTACCAACAGAGTCAGATCGCCGAACTGCACATCTGCTGTTTTGATCTGGGCAATTTTCTCAACATGCAGTTTTTTCATGGCCGATTTTCCCACTCTTTATTTATAACACCGCTGTCACTGACACAGCAGTCAAGTATCAATAAGCTCGTATTATGGGCAGATTCAAAAAAACTGCCTCCAATTAAAGATTGCGGCTTCAACTAATTAGCTTGTATCTTGCGAAAACAAAAACGCCCCTGGGTTCGGCAAATCCTGAGATGAAGGGGATTGCTTACAGCTAGGGGCGGAGATACAGGTACAATAACCGTTACAAAAAGCCAGTGCAATTTAGCGAGCCAATGAATGGGAGTTTAATTGGCCCCAGACTCAGACTTTGCTACACATATTCATTTCAATCAGCAGGCCCAATTACGTGTTTCACTTCGAGATACGCGGTTAGCCCCCAAGGGCCGAGTTCGCGACCAATGCCACTACGCTTGAAGCCGCCCCAGCCGGTTTCGGGTAGCACTAATTGCTCGCTGTTGTACCAGATGCTACCGGCTTTGAGCTGGCGACCGATGCGCTTGGCGCGCTCGGGGTCGCCGCTGATGACGGTGGCTGCCAAGCCGTAGTCGCTGTCGTTGGCGAGTTGGATAGCTTCAGCTTCGCTTGCCACGCTGCGACCACATAGCACCGGGCCAAAAATCTCTTCCTGCCATAATCGGCTCTCTAGCGGCACATCACGGTAAAGCGTAGGCGCGAGGAAGTAGCCTTGTTCAGGCAGCATACGGTGCTTTATATCGCGCACTGCCGTAAGGCCTTCCTGTTCGGCAATGTCCAGATAGCGTTGTACCGCATCGCGCTGCTTGGCGCTGGTCAACGGCCCTAAGTCGGTACCTTCGGCGAGCGGATCACCCAGCGTCAGCGAATCCATACGCTCGGCAAGGGCGGCGTAGAGTGCTTCTGCAACGTCTTCATGCACTAATAATCGCGAGGTCGCAGAGCAGATTTGTCCGGCGTTGAAGTAGATCCCCGCCATCACCCAGTCGGCGGCCTTAGCGGGGTCGGCATCTTCCATCACCAGAATGGGTGACTTGCCGCCTAGCTCCAGCGACACGCTAGCCGTACGAGCGGCAGCGGCTTGCATCACCGCTTCGCCGACTCGATTACTACCCGTAAAGGAGATTTTATCCACACCAGGGTGGTTGGTCAGCGGCGCACCGATGCCCTCACCGTCGCCGTTAAGCAGATTCAGCACGCCCGCGGGCAGGTTGATCTCCAGGGCAATCTCGGCCAGCACCAGCTCGGGGAGCGGCGTCATTTCCGAAGGTTTAAGCACAGCGGTGCAACCGGCAGCCAAGGCAGGCGCCAGTTTCCAGGCGCTGGTCACCAGCGGGAAATTCCAGGGAGCAATCAGTCCTACCACGCCGACAGGGTCGTGATACGTGCGCGCCTCAACGCCCTCCATCTCCACACTCACCAACTCGCCCTGGCGGTCATCCAGCGCCCTGGCCTGTTTCGCGTAGTAGCGGTAGCAGGCAATCGCATCGTCCAGATCAATACCCGCTTCCGCGAGTGGTTTACCGTTGTTGGTGGCTGAAAGCGTGATGATCGCATCCCGCCGGGCTTCCAGACCATCGGCGAACTTTTCAAGGAACACTGCCCGTGCTGCACCGCCCAGCGCTTGCCAGGCAGGCTGCGCCTGCTGGGCGGCTTTTACCGCGGCATCAACATCTGCTGCGTCCCCCGCGGTGACCTGGGCAATGCGCTCTTCGCGGTAGGGATTCATCACGTCGAGCAGTCGGGTGCCTGAAGAGGCGACCCACTGGTTGTTGATAAACTGGTTATTGATCATTTGCTGGTTAATAAGCTGCTGGCTGAGTGACGGCATTGAAATATCCTAGTCAGAAAAGGCGCACGCGCGCTGCCAGGCAGCGGCGTCAATTTCGATCAGTAACGGCCCGGTTGTTTCACGGTTGGCGAGCGCCTGGGCAAACTCGGCCGGGCTTTCTACCAGAACGCCGGGGCAGCCAAAACCTTCGGCCAGGGTGAGGAAGTTAGGCGCCTGAATATCCACACCCAAGCGGGCCACGCCGTTAGCATCCATATAGCGGCGAATCTCTTCGTAACCGGCGTTGTGCCAGAGTACGATCACCACCGGCAGGCGCTCTTCGACCGCTGTGGCGATTTCGGAGAGAGTAAACATCACCCCGCCATCGCCGACGAGCGCCACTACTGGCAGATCCGCCCACGCCAGTTGCGCACCCAATGCCGCGGGTAGTCCATAGCCCAAGGTGCCGTAGCCCGTGGAGGCATTGAAATAGCGCCTTGGCGCTGGCTGACTGACCAAGTGGTTACCGGCATACACCGGCGCGGTGGAGTCGCCCACCAGAATCGCCTCGGGCAGGTGCTCGGCCAGGACTTTATACAGCGGCACAAAGTCGCTAAAGGCAGGGTCGTTTTGCAGATTCAGCGCGCTCAAGGCGGCGGCGGTTCGTTCAGTGCCGTGGCGCTTTACTGGTTCGGGGAAGTGAGCAAGCAGAAGCTCAAGGCTGCGCCCGGCGTCACCCACCAGCCCCAGCGTGACGCGCTGGTTACGTACCAGCTGCTCTGGGTCGAGATCGATACGAATCAGCGTGCCATTAAGGTGAAAGCCACCATCAAACACCACGTCATAGTCGGTCTCCCCCAGCTCGGTACCCACCGCCAGAATCACATCGGCGTTGGCCGCCAGTTCGCGCACGGCGGGTAGCGCCGCGTTAGCCCCCAAATCCAGCGGGTGGTCGCGGCCTAGCAACCCTTTGGCATTGATGGTCGTGACCGTGGGAGCATCAAGCTTTTCTACCAGCGCCCGAGCCGTTTCTGGCGATGCAACGCAGCCACCCCCTAACAGCACTAAAGGCTGATGGGCCGCTTGTAACAGGCGCGCGGCTTCGGCAAGCCCTTCGGGATCAGGCGCTGCTCGATAAATCGTGGGCGCTTGCCACGAAACCGGCGCTTTTACCGGCGCATTAAACAAGTCGATGGGGATTTCGATATGCACCGGGCCTGGGCGCGCACCGTTGAAGACGGCAAAAGCGCGGGCGAGCACCTCGGGCAGCGTGTTGGCATCCAGCAGCGTGTGGCTAAACCGCGCCACACCGCTAATCACTTGCTGCTGGCTGGGCAGCTCATGCAACCGCCCTTGGCCCAAACCCAGCGTATCGCGTCGGTTGACGCTGGAGATCACCAGCATGGGAATCGAGTCCGCCAGGGCTTGGCCCATGGCGGTGGCGATGTTGGTCATCCCCGGGCCGGTGATAATCAAGCAAACGCCCGGCTGACCGCTGGCGCGGGCATAACCGTCGGCCATAAACCCCGCGCCCTGCTCATGGCGCGGGGTGACGTGCTGTACATCGCTGCCTTCCAGCCCGCGATAAAGCTCTACCGTGTGCACACCGGGAATGCCGAACAGCGCGCGCACGCCATAGGTATCGCGTAGCATTTTAATCAGTAACTCAGCGCAGGTCATCGCAGGCCCCTTAGAAGAAAAATGTATGGGCCATAAAGGCGATAATCGGCAGCGTAATCGCGGTACGCAGTAAGAACACTACCGCCAGCTCCCAGAACTTGATGGGAATCTTCGATTTGAGCAGCAGCGCACCGATCTCTGACATATACACCAACTGCGTCATGGAGAGGCAGGCAATCACAAATCGGGTCAGCTCACTTTCAATGTTGGTCGCCAACACCGCCGGCAGGAACATATCGGCAAACCCTACCAGCGTGGCGGGGGCGGCCGCCTGTGCTTCAGGAATACGCAGCAGTTCGAGCACCGGCACCATGGGGTAGGAAAGCCAGGTAAACAGCGGGGTAAACTCGGCTAAAATCAGCGCAACGGTACCAATCGCAAATACCAGCGGCAGCAGCGTCAGGAAAATATCGATGACGTTGAGTAGAGCCAAGCGGGCTAACTGACGCGGCCCAGGAGCACTGCCTGCGCGACGGGTAGCCTGCAGCAGGCTGTAGCGGAACAGGCCTACATTTTCGCTACGCTCTTCGCTTAATTGGCAGCCGACCGGCTCATAGTAGTCGTTGGATTTACGCGACAGCGGAGGAATCCGCGACACGATAACCGCAGCGATCAAACCTGAGACCACCACCGTGAAGTAGAACTGCACAAACAGGTGGTTAATCTCGACAAAGTTGGTCACTAACAGGCTGAAAGCGATGGAGGCGACCGAAAAGTTGGTGGCGATCACCGAGGCTTCGCGGCCATTGTAGTAGCCCTGCTCGTACTGCTGGGCGGTGATCAGAACGCCGACAGTACCCGAGCCCATCCATGAAGCGGTGGCGTCAATAGCGCTGCGTCCCGGCAGATTAAAGATAAACCGGAAAGGCTTGCGCACCATGGTGCCTATAAACTCCATAAAGCCGAACTCGACCAGAAACGGCAGCAGTAGCGCCGCAAAGAAGAAGAACGTCAGCAGCACCGGCGCTAAGTCATTGAGCATCACCCCACCGGTAAACGAGGCGGTGACGAACTCAGGGCCAAACTGAAAAAAGGTCATGATGACAAAAATGGCACCAAGCACGCGCATCGCGACCCAAATGACGCCCACATCGAACATATCGTGAAAGGGGCCGCTTTGTGCCCAGCCAGGTTTGGCGAGTTTGACGTATAGCGTCACCACCACCGAGAGGCAGAGAATGACCACCGCGATGGCGGGAAGCGCTGATCCTAGCAGCGTTTGCAAGCCATCAGCCATCATACCCATGCCAATATTAATAGAGTCCCCGACCTGGAAGGGAACCAAAAACAGCAGTACCCCAATAATGGAGGGGATCAGAAATTTCAGTAAGTGCGCGGGAGGTATCGGTGCCGACGGGATCGGCTGATCCGATTTAACGTTGCTGTACGACATAGGGTTCACCCATTGGAAGTGATTATTGGAGGTGGGCTGGCGGCTAATAGCGCCTTGTTAGATCGGCGCTTTCTTAATATCTAAACTTTCTTACTATCTAAATTAGTTACTATGCTTAACGCCCGGCAGTATGCAGAGCATCTCATACAGCAGCGTGGCGCCCATTAGCGCGGTATTGCCGCTAGGATCGTAAGGCGGTGACACTTCTACCAGATCGCAGCCGACTATATTCAGCCCAGCCGCACCGCGAACCAGCTCTAATCCTTGGGTTGAGGTCAGTCCGCCCATCTCTACCGTGCCAGTACCAGGGGCAACAGAAGGATCCAAGCCGTCGATGTCGAAGCTGATGTACACCGGGATATCGCCCATCTGTTCCCGCACTTGCTCCATCAGCGGCGCCAGCGAGCGGTACCAGCACTCTTCGGCGGGCACAACACGGAAGCCCTGATCACGACACCAGTCAAAGTCTTCTGCCGCATAGCCGGTTCCGCGCAGGCCGATTTGCACGACTTTGCCATGGGCTAATAAGCCCTCCTCCTGGGCACGACGAAACGGCGTACCGTGAGCAATCGGCTCGCCGAACATGTGCTCGTTAACATCGGCGTGGGCATCGATATGGATCAGCCCTACCGGGCCGTGCTTTTTCGCCATGGCGCGTAGAATCGGCAGGGTTAGCGTATGTTCGCCGCCAAGGGTTAGAGGGATACAGTTGTGCTTGAGCACGTCGTCATAAAAGGCAGTGATGATGTCGACGCTTTTCGGCAGGTGAAACGTATTGATGGGTACGTCGCCGATGTCAGCCACCTGCAGGCTTTCAAAGGGCGCGGCGCGGGTCGCCATATTGTAGGGGCGCAGCATGCGCGACTCATCGCGGATCTGGCGTGGGCCAAGTCGCGTGCCGGGACGGTTTGATGTACCGATATCCATAGGGATGCCAATAAATGCCGCGTCCAACCCCTCGGCAGTCTCTTGGGAAGGCAGGCGCATCATGGTGGCGGGGCCTGCAAAGCGCGGCATGGTATTGCCACCCAGGGGCTGATTAAACTCCGACATCGTTCTCTCCTAGACGTTATTTGAACCTAGACGTTATTTGAAATTGTTGAATCGCAATGCGAGCGCGGCTTGTCTATCAATAGACATTGCACATAGCGTGCCAAGGCGCTAAAACCGCTAGAACCGCTAGAACCGCCACTTTCCTTGACCATTCGATGCAAAAATGCATTAAATTGACGGTTCTTCAATTCAATATTGCATCGGTAATTCAAAAACGGTTCGATTAGAAAGCATCGTCGGTGGCTAAATCAGGTGAGTGAACTCGAATGAGTGAAATAGATAGACGCGTGCTGCAGACCATTGTGGCGACCGCCAACGACCACTTCTTTATCGTCAGTGGCGATGGGCAGATAGTGGATATCAGCCCTGGGGCCGAAGCAGTTTACGGCGTTTCACGGGAAGAGCTGCTCGCCAGCAGTGTTCAGCAGTTGCAAGCCGCCGGCGTGCTCAAGCCCTCGATTACCATGGAAGTGATGCGCACCCGCAGGCCCGCACAGCTGATGCAGATAACCGGAACAGGCCGCCGGGTGATTGCTGAAGCCTACCCGGTGTTCGTCGACGGCAAGCTGGAACGCATTATCAGCCGCTCGCGGGATTTAACCGACTTGCAGTTATTGCAGGACGAATATGCCCTGTTGCAAAAACGCTTTAGCGAGCATTTAAAGCGCAGCCAGGCTGCCCCCGATGCCGAAGAGCAGGCGCTGGATGACGCCCTGGACAACTTGCAGGTGCGCAGCAGCGTGATGCGTGAAATTGCGCTACTGCTTAAGCGCGTCGCCCCTTCAGATGCCAATGTGCTGATGCTGGGTGAATCAGGCGTGGGTAAAACCGCCTTTGCCAAACAGCTACACCGCTGGAGTCAGCGCTGCGACGGCCCCTTTATTGACGTGAACTGCGCCGCGATTCCCGAGAATCTGTTTGAGTCCGAGATGTTTGGCTACCAGCCCGGCGCCTTCAGTGGTGCCGCTCGGCAGGGTAAGGCGGGACTGTTAGAGCAGGCTGAGGGCGGTACGCTGTTTCTGGATGAAATAGGCGAGCTGCCGCTGTTGATGCAAACGAAACTGCTCAAGGTAATTCAGGATGGCAGTTTGACTCGACTGGGAGACACCCGCCCACGCAAGGTCAATTTCCGCTTGGTCGTAGCCACTAACCAAGACTTGGCAAAACAGGTTGAGGCCGGGCGGTTTCGTTTGGATCTTTACTACCGCCTCAATGTGATCCCCGTCACCCTGCCGCCACTTCGCGACCGCCGTGAGGATATTCCCGACCTCGTTGAAGCCTGTTTAAGCCGACTTAACCAGCGCTATGGACGACAAAAAATCCTAGATACCCGCGTTTGGTCGACGCTGATGGGCAGCGAATGGCCGGGCAACGTCCGCGAGCTGGAGAACTGGCTAGAGCGAGCCTGGTTGTCCAGCCCCACCGATCAAATCGAGGTGCCCGCCGTGCTTCCTCACGCCGAGCAGCACCCCGCCAGTTTGCCGAGCGCCTCGCTAGCAGCAAAGCCGATAACAGCGCTCGAACCCCAGGAAACCCTCAAGCAGTACTTGGCACGGCTGGAACGGGAAACGCTTGAAGAGCTGTGCAACACACTTCCCAGCACCTACGCAATCGCTGAACGGCTGGGCATCAGTCAATCCAGCGTGGTGCGCAGGCTGCAGCGTTATGGCATTAAAGTCGCCAAGTGATTTTCTGCTTGACACAGCTGCTGTCATAAACCATCCATGTAAGTGTCATACAACGGCAACACCTTCAACACAAGCTGGATCAATAACAACCAACAGCCGGTGATGTGTGTGCTATGTCAAACCAATCGCGTATCCGCCTGGAGCGCGTCACCAAACGTTGGGACGCGACCACCGCTGTCGATGGCATCTCCTTCGATGTCACGCCTGGGCAATTTGTCATTCTGCTGGGCCCTTCTGGCTGCGGTAAATCCACCACGCTGCGTATGATTGCAGGCCTGGAAGAGGCCAGCGACGGCCAAATCCATATCGGCGATCGCGACGTCACGCGCCTGCCGCCGGGGGATCGTGGGCTGAGCATGGTGTTTCAATCCTACGCCCTGTTTCCGCACCTAAGCGTTGCCGACAACATTGTGTTTGGCCTACGCAGCCGCAAGGTGCCCAAAGCAGAACAGCGCGAACGGCTGGCGAAAGTCGCCGAACTGGTCGATCTCACCGACTACCTGCATCGCAAGCCCGCCCAGCTTTCCGGCGGCCAGCGCCAGCGGGTGGCACTGGCGCGCTCCGTCATATCCGAACACCCGATCTGCTTGATGGACGAGCCGCTCTCCAACCTAGATGCCCGGCTACGTAGCGATATGCGTCGGGAAATCAAAGCGCTGCAAAGCCGCCTGAATATGACGGTGATTTACGTCACCCACGACCAGGTCGAAGCGATGAGCATGGGCGACCGTGTCATTCTGATGCAGTACGGAAAAATCGTGCAGGACGGCACTCCAGACGAGCTTTATAACCGTCCCGCCAGTGCCTTTGCCGCCAGCTTTATTGGCAGCCCCGCCATGAACCTGCTGCCGCTGGAAGCAGGCGAGGAGGGTGCCGTTATCGTAGGTGAGTCGCACACACCGGTGGCGCCATTAGAAGCCGTCGGCGGACAGTTAGGCATCCGGCCGGAGGATATCGCGCTAAGCACCACTTCGACGACTGGCGTACCCGCGATGGTGGTCAGCGATGAATACCTGGGTGCCGATACCATCGTCCATTTGGCAGTCGGTGATCATACCCTGCGGGTTCGACTCAGTGGCCGCCATAGGCTGGCTGGCCAGCAGTATCGGATCGGCTGGACAGCCGAGGCCGCTCACCTATTCGGTGGAGACGGCCTGCGCCGTGATGACCTCACCGCTTACTCATTATTACCCGCCGCTGCACTGTCAGCGGAAAGCGCTTCGTCCCACTCGCAGCTCCAACCCCAACGTTGAGGTGTTTCCCATGCGTGCCCGTATCCCCTTTGCTCTTTCTGCACTCACTGCTGGCCTGCTCAGTGCCGGTCAGGCCGCCGCCAACGACCCTACTGTACTCACCATGTACTATCCCGTCGCAGTGGGCGGTGCACTCACCGACGTCGTGGATAATCTGGTGGAAGAGTTTGAAAGCGAACACCCCGATATCGACGTAGAAGCGATCTACGCCGGTAACTACGACGACACCCGCGTGCGCGCCATGTCGGCGATGGAAGCGGGTGACACGCCCCAGCTGTCGGTCATGTTCTCAATCGATCTTTACGAACTGATTGAGCAGAACGCCATCGTCGCCTTCGATGATTTAATCGAAACCGACGAAGAACGCGAGTGGCTCGACAGTTTCTACCCCGGCCTGATGGAAAATGGCCAGTTGGATGGCAAGACCTATGGCATCCCCTTCCAGCGCTCCACCATCGTACTGTTCTGGAACAAAGATGCCTTTGAAGCCGCCGGACTCGACCCCGAAACGCCCCCAGAAAACTGGCAAGAGATGGCTGAAATGGCCGCCACCGTACGCGAAGCCTCCAACGGCGAGCAGTGGGGAGTGATGGTGCCGTCCACTGGCTACCCCTACTGGATGTTCCAGGCCTTCGCCTTTCAGAACGGCCACCGGCTAATGAGCGACGACGGTACGGAAGTCTACTTTGACGACCCCGCAGCGGTTGAAGCGCTGGAGTACTGGGTCTCCCTGGCCACCGAGCACAATGCCATGCCCGACGGCACTATCGAGTGGGGTACGCTACGCCAGAACTTCCTCGAAGAATCCACGGCGATGATGTGGCACACCACCGGCAACCTGACCGCCGTGCGTAGTGAAGCCAATTTTGATTTTGGCGTCGCCATGTTGCCGATGAAAACCCAGCGTGGCAGCCCTACCGGCGGCGGCAACTTCTACATTTTTGAAGATACCACCCAAGATGAGCAGCGCGCCGCGATGACCTTTATTCGCTGGATGACCGCTCCCGAGCGCGCCGCTGCCTGGTCGATTGAAACCGGCTATATGGGCGTTAGCCCCGCCGCCTATGAAACCGATGCGCTGCAAAGCTACGTAGAAGAATTCGCGCCAGCAGCGGTGGCCCGCGACCAGCTTGAACACGGCACGGCGGAACTCTCCACTTACCAAGGCGGCCGCATTCGCCGCGCTTTGGATAACGCTGTGCAAGCTGCGCTGACCGGGCAAATGACACCGCAAGAAGCGCTTAGTCAGGCACAGCAAGAAGCCGACAGCGTGCTGCGTCGCTACGCCCGCTAAGCGTTAAATATTTAACTATTCGCCGGGGCATGCCCCGGCTTTTCCAAATTGCGGTACGTCACTATGTCATTCACCAACCACCGCAAAATGCAGCTCTACGGCGCGCTTCTGTTGCTGCCCGCTGCGGTACTGCTGACCACTTTTGCTTATTTACCGACCGTGACAACGGTCATTAACAGCCTGTTTTTACCCGGCTTTCGCGGTGCGCCCACTGAATTTGTAGGGCTTGAAAATTATCAGGTGCTCTTCGATGACCCCACGTTTTGGAAGGTGGCCCGCAATAACCTGCTCTACGCGCTGGGCACCATCCCCACGTCTATCGCGCTGGCCTTGGGCATGGCGCTGTTCGTCAACGGCAAGCTGCCGGGGCGCGGCTTTGTGCGTATGGCGTATTTCACGCCGACGATTCTGCCCATGATCGCCGCCGCCAATATCTGGATGTTTTTCTACGCCCCGCAAATTGGCCTGTTCAATAGTCTGCTCGGCGCACTGGGAATCCCAGGCGTTAACTGGCTAGGCGACCCAAGCGTCGCGCTGGGCTCAGTGATTGTGATGTCGGTGTGGAAAGAAGCCGGCTTTTTTATGATCTTCTACTTGGCGGCGCTGCAAAGCATGCCACCCGAGTTAAAAGAGGCCTCAGATCTTGAAGGCACTAGCCGCTGGAGTTTCTTCTGGCGAGTCACCTTTCCGCTGCTGATGCCCACTACGCTCTTTGTGCTGATCAATGCGTTGATTAATTCGGTGCGGGTTGTCGATCACCTGTTTATTTTGACTAAAGGTGGGCCCAACAACGCCACCAACCTGCTGCTCTATTACGTCTACGAGAACGCCTTCTCGTTCTTTGACCGCACTACGGCGGCGACCATTACGGTAGTGATTTTGGTGGTACTGGCGGTAGTGGCCACGCTGAAGTTCACAATTTTAGATCGCAGGACGCACTACCAATGAACACCACCACGAACTCAAATGCCAAGAACTCAAAAACCTATGCGTCCCGCTCTCGTTACGTCTTCGTTCCGTCACTTGAAACGGTGGCTGCTTGGCTACTGGCGGTTATCTGGGTCTTCCCGCTGCTGTATGCCTTTTGGGCCGCCTTCCACCCCAGCGAGTTTATGGTAAATTTTCAGCTCTTTGCCCCGCTGACGTTGGAGAACTTCACCAATGCCTGGTCACAGGCGCCCTTTGCCCGCTACTACCTGAACACCTTTGCGCTGGTGACGGGGGTGGTAATTGGCCAGTTTATCGTCTGCACCCTGGCGGCGTTTGCCTTTGCGCGCTTTCCGATTCCCGGCAAGAACGTTTTGTTTATGCTGGTGCTTATTCAGCTGTTTGTGTTTCCCGAAGTGCTGATTGTGGAGAACTACCGCATCGCAAGCGAACTGGGGCTGATCAACACCATCACCGGGATTGGCCTGCCTTATGTCGCCAGCGCCCTGGGTATTTTTCTGCTCCGCCAGACCTTTAAAACCATTCCCCGGGAGCTTGAAGACGCCGCGCGTATCGAAGGCTGCAACTGGCTGGAAATTTTGTGGAAGGTTTACGTGCCGCTGGCTAAGCCTACCTATTTAGCTTATGGCCTGGTCTCGATCAGCCACCACTGGAATAACTTTATCTGGCCGCTAGTGGTCACCAACTCGGTAGAGAGCCGTCCGCTAACGGTGGGCTTAGGCGTTTTCTCTGCGCCAGAAACCGGCGTTAACTGGGCCACCGTTAGCGCCGCCACACTGCTTAGCATCGCCCCGCTGTTGGTGGCTTTCCTGCTTTTCCAACGTCAATTTGTGCAGTCTTTCTTAAGGGCGGGGATTCGCTAGGCAGACGCCGCATACGTTTTTCGTGCGACAATTCTCTCTTAAGCACAAGACAAGGGAGAGCATTGATGCACGGCGACACCCACCCCGAAGCCCTGAAGGTGCTGCAGGAGGTATTTGGCTACGACAGCTTTCGCGGCCCGCAGCAGGCTATCATCGAGCATGTGATCGCTGGGGGCGACGCGCTGGTGCTGATGCCCACCGGCGGCGGTAAGTCGCTGTGCTATCAGATCCCTGCGCTGCTGCGCGAAGGCACTGCGATTGTGGTCTCGCCGCTGATCGCGCTAATGCAGGATCAGGTCGCGGCACTGAAGCAGAACGGGGTCAGAGCGGACTACCTCAACTCCAGCCTCGATTATCACGAGGCAGTCGATGTGGAAAACCGCCTGCGGGCGGGCGAGTTGGATCTTTTGTATGTCGCGCCGGAACGGCTGGCCACGGCGCGTATGCAGATGCTTTTGGAACAGACCCGGATTGCCCTGTTCGCCATTGATGAAGCCCACTGCGTCTCCCAGTGGGGCCACGATTTTCGCCCCGAGTACCGCCAGCTCTCTCACCTGCACCAGCGCTTTCCCCAGGTGCCGCGCATCGCCCTGACTGCCACCGCCGATGTGCCCACCCGGCACGACATTATGGAGCATCTGCAGCTCCACGAAGCAGCGCTTTATAACAGCGGCTTTGACCGACCCAATATCCGCTACCATATTGCCGAAAATCAGGGCAACGCCAAGGAACAGCTGCTGCGCTTTATCCGCGAACACCACGACGGCGAGGCGGGTATTGTCTACTGCCTTTCCCGGCGCAAGGTGGAAGAGACCGCCGCTTGGCTCGAGCGCCAGGGACTGACCGCGCTGCCCTACCACGCGGGGCTTCCCGCCGAGCAGCGCCAGCACCACCAGACCCGTTTTCTGCGTGAAGATGGCGTGGTTATCGTGGCCACCATTGCCTTCGGCATGGGTATTGATAAACCCGACGTGCGCTTTGTGGCGCATCTCAACCTGCCCAAGAGCATCGAAGCCTACTACCAGGAGACCGGCCGCGCCGGGCGCGACGGCCTGCCCGCCGATGCCTGGATGGCCTACGGGCTTCAGGACGTGATCACGCTACGCCAGATGCAGCAGGACTCCAGCGCCGCCGACCAGCAAAAGCGCATTGAGCAGCAGAAGCTCGACGCCATGCTGGGGCTTTGCGAGATCATCAGCTGCCGCCGCCAGGCGCTGCTTCATTACTTTGGCGATCATCTGGATGCGCCCTGCGGTAACTGCGATAACTGCCTAACTCCACCCGAGACCTGGGAGGCCACCGTGGCGGCGCAAAAGGCGCTGTCGTGCGTCTACCGCACCGAGCAGCGCTTCGGCGTCACCTATCTGGTGGACGTACTGCTGGGCAAAAGCAACGAGCGCATCACCCGCTTTGGCCATGACCGCCTAAGCACCTTCGGCATTGGTAAAGAGCTAACGGCTAATGAGTGGAAAGCGCTCTTTCGCCAGCTGATTGCCAGCGGCTATTTAAGTGTCGATATGGAGGGCCACGGCGGCATTAAGCTCACGGCCAACGCCAAGCCGGTGCTGCGCGGCGAACACGCCCTCACCCTGCGCAAGCCAAGCAAGGCCAAGAGCGCCACTCGGCGGGGCAGCAAAGGCGCCTCTACCACGCTGCCCCAAGGGGAGCTGTGGGAAGCCCTGCGCCAGCACCGTCGCGAACTGGCTGCGGCCCAGGGCGTGCCTGCCTATGTCATCTTCCACGACGCCACCCTGGCCGAAATGGTTGAGCAGAAACCCCAGAGTCTAGCGGCATTAGGCGAAATCTCCGGTATCGGCGCGCGCAAACTGGCGGATTACGGTGAGGGGTTTCTGGGCGTTATTCTGGCGCACAGGGAAGCCGAGTAAAACAGCGACACCAGCGCGACAGCTCAAATGGTCGATATTTTTAAAAACCGCTCACTTGGCGTAAACTATACGTAAGTGAGGAGAAAGCTATATGTCCATTCAGCATAAAACAGCCGACAAACGCCGCGAAATGGGGGCTGCAGCAATGCGCACCTACCCCAATATTTCCCACGCTTGGGGATTGAAAGAGAGCGAGGCCGCGCTGTTGTTAGGGGTACCGGACTCCACCTACCGCCGCTGGAAGCAGTCGCCTGAGCAGGCGAGGCTTGATGCTAATCACTTGGAACGGATGTCGTTGATTCTCGGCATCTATAAAGCGCTGCATATACTGTTGCCCAGTAAAGAAGCCGCTAACAGCTGGCTGCAGCGAGCCAACCGCAACCCTCTTTTTGCCGGCCACTCGCCAATGGAACGTCTGTTAAATGGTCAGGTCTCCGACCTCTACGTTGTTCGCCAACATTTGGATGCCGCGCGTGGTGGGGGCCATGCATGACGTTCCCGCTAAGCAACGTCACTTGGCGACCCAGTTATCGGGTTATTCCCTCGCGCTTCCCTCCCATTGATTTATTCGAAGGCGTCAATAGCAATGCTGATGACTGGGAATTACTCAATGAACTGGAAGGCGAGACCTCGGCTAGGCTTCGTGAAGAAGCGGGCGCGATCCATCTGGTTCGCGACGGCGACCGCCGCTACGGGCCTGGATGGACTCCCGTCATGGCGGCCTTTTGCCACTTCCCTGCGACCGGCTCACGTTTTAGCGATGGCACCTTTGGCGCCTACTACTGCGCGTTAACCGAAGCCACGGCCATTGCTGAAACTGTGTACCACGCAGAGCGCTTTATGGGGGAGTCAAACGAGCCACCCATGATGCTTCAGCAGCGTGTTTATCTGTCGGATCTAACGGGCCAACTGATTGATTTACGAAGACAGAATGCTGCCCAAGCGCTTCTCGATCCGGATAGCTGGGCAGCCGGGCAAACCTTGGGTAGAAAGGCGTGGGAGGAGCAGACGGATGGCATCGTTTACCCCAGCGTTCGAGACCCGGATGGCGAGTGTGCCGCTGTATTACGGCCACCCGCGCTCTCCGCAACACGGCAAGGGCGTCATCTCGGCTATGACTGGGATGGTCAACGCATCCGCCATATCTATGAGCTAACGCTATTGGGTTAACGATTCCGCTAGCCCCTACCCTGACAATGCTCTCCCCGAGCAATGGCCGCAGCATCGAATACGCCGGTGTCTAAAATCCAAGCGGTAACGAGCTTGGCAGGGGTGACATCAAACGCCGGGTTCCATACCGGAGCATCGCTGGGCGCCCACACTACGTCGCCAAAGGCACCCGAGACACCGCGTATTTCGGCGCTGTCACGCTGCTCGATGGGAATATCCGTGCCGGTGGCACAGGCGGGATCAACCGTGGTGTAAGGAGCCACTACATAGAACGGTACCTGATGGTAGTGAGCGATCACCGCCAGCATGTAAGTGCCCACTTTATTGGCAAAGTCGCCGTTGGCGCAGATGCGGTCAGCGCCCACCATGACTTTATCTACCTTGCCCGCCGCCATCAGGCTGGCGGCCATGCTGTCAGCAATCAGTTGATAGGGGATGCCTAAATCAGCCATTTCCCAGGCGGTTAAACGGCCCCCCTGCAGTAGCGGGCGGGTTTCATCCACATACACATGCAGATCGATACCACGCTGCTTGGCCACTGCCAGCGCGCCAATCGCTGTGCCTACACCCGCGGTGGCCAGCGCTCCGGTGTTGCAGTGGGTCAGCACACGGTCGCCTGTTTTCAACAAGTCAGCACCCCGCTCGGCCATGCGTTGGCAAAGCGCCCGGTCTTCAGCAAACAATTCAGCGGCGCGTTCGGCCAGTGCGTTGGCGCCTTGCTCAAAGCAGGCTTCCATGGCATCCAGGCAGTACATTAGGTTTACCGCTGTGGGGCGTGTAGCGCGCAAGCGATCGCTTACCAACTGCCAATCACCGTCTGGATGTCGGGCGGCATACTGCGCCAGCACAAAGGCTGCGCTCAAGCCAATCAGCGGTGCACCGCGAATAGCTAAACTTTTAACCGCAACCTGCCAGTCTTCAGGCGAGTCACAGCGTACCCACTGCTCCGCCTGGGGCAGTTGGGTTTGATCCAAATACTCAAGGTGGTCGGCATAGACCCGCAAACTGCGTGATTGAAGTTGAGGCATTCGATGAACTCCTTGAGCACTTGGACTGGCAGAACTTGACTAACTGAACAACAGCGCGGCTTATCAGGCGCGAAGCTTATCATATAGAATGGCTGCCATTAGAAGAGGCGATGCAGATCCAATGATGACGTTACAAACTGAACTGCTCGACGCTATTTCCTGGGCGGCGCAGCAAGGCTGGACACCCGCCACTGGCGGCAACTTTTCTGCGCGCACAGAGGCGGGGTATTGGGTCACCGCTTCTGGCCGGGATAAAACCCGTATTCAGGCCGATGACCTACTGCTATGCGATCTGGATGGCCGAGTACTATCCGGCGACGGTAAGCCGAGCGCAGAAAGTGATCTTCACGCTGCGCTTTATCGGCTAGACCCGACCATCAACTGCGTGCTGCATACCCATACCCTAGCAAGCACTGTGCTGTCGCGGCGCTTTCCAAACGGCATTGAGTTAAGCGGCTTCGAGATGCAAAAAGCCCTGCAGGGCAACGTGACCCATGATGCGACTATTCGCCTACCCGTCGTGCCGAATGAGCAGGATATGGAGGAGCTTGCCAGGCATGTACGCAGCGGTTGGCCGATGCCCTGGGGCTTTTTGGTGGCGGGGCACGGTATTTATGCCGTGGGCGATAGCATCGCTAGTTGCTGTCGGCACTTGGAAGCCATTGAATTTTTACTGTCCTGTGTACTTGAAGAGAGCCGGTGGTCTAAATGAGTAACCCAGCTGTTCGCGCCGTTGTAACCGATATCGAAGGCACCACCACGGATATTAACTTCGTACATAAGGTGCTGTTTCCCTACGCTCAGGCCAAGCTGCCCGACTTTCTACGCGCGAATGCAGACACACCTGCGGTTGTCGAGCAGATCAACGCCGTGCGCCGTGAAATGGGGCAGCCTGATGCCTCGCTGGACGCCGTCATTGCCCAGCTACTGCACTGGATCGAGACCGACCAAAAAGTCACCCCATTAAAAGCCTTGCAGGGGATGGTATGGGCGGATGGCTACCAGCGCGGTGATTTTACAGGGCATTTGTATAGCGACGTGGCCCCCACCCTGCACCAGTGGAAAGATTCAGGTAAGGCACTGTACGTATACTCGTCAGGATCAGTGCAGGCGCAGAAGTTGCTGTTTGGCTATAGCGACGAAGGCGATTTGACCCCGCTGTTTAGTGGCTACTTTGATACTCATATTGGTCATAAACGCGAGGCTAGTGCCTATCAGCAGATTATCGCTGAGCTTGACCTACCTGCGGAGGCAGTGCTGTTCTTGTCGGATGTGGTCGAAGAGCTGGACGCCGCCAAGCAGGCGGGTATGCAAACCCTGCACCTGGTGCGCGAAGGGACTCAGGCGGGCAATACCCATGCTTGTGTTACTCGCTTTGATGAAATTGCCATTTAGGAGAGCCTACGATGTCGCAACTGAAAGTCTTTGCTGACCAGAACCCGAACGATGCCCTGATCGACATCACCGACGGCGAGCAGATTACTGCTGAGCTAAACAAGGTCGGCGTAGTGTTTGAGCGCTGGGCAGCACCGGGCGAAATTGCCGACGATGCCACCCAGGAAGATATTCTGGCGCTTTACCAGCAAGATATTGACCGGGTAAAAGCCAAGGGCGGCTATCAAACCGTCGACGTGCTGCACATGGTTCCCACGCACCCGGAAAAAGATGCCATGCGGCAGAAGTTCTTAAACGAGCATCGCCATCACGAAGATGAAGTGCGCTTCTTCGTTAAAGGCCAGGGTCTGTTCTGCCTGCATATTGAAGACAAGGTGTATCAGGTACTGTGTACCCGCAATGACCTAATCAGCGTGCCTGCCAATACGCCCCACTGGTTCGATATGGGCCCAGCGCCGGAATTCACCGCGCTGCGTTTCTTCGACAACGTCGAAGGCTGGGTGCCTCACTGGATAGAAAGCGATATCGCCGGGAAGTTTGATCGTTTGGATCAGTTGTAAGATGTGAATGGTGAATCGTAAGTTGTTAATTGTTGGAGGCAGCGTTAGCGTGCGAAGCGCTAACGCTGCCTCCTTTATTGGACTCTTACAACACCGCTTGCTGGTTATACGCCTTGGCGAGATCCGCTAGTGCGGTAAGATCGCTATAAGTCTCCGGTTCCATAATCAGCGCTTGCCCCATCAGCACGTTACGCGCTTCAAGCTTGGCGCGCAGCGCGGTGTCTTCGATTTCTTCAAAGTCGGCGTTGTGAGCCAGCGATAAAACCCGGCGGTGCATTTCAATGCCGCAGTAGGCCAGGGCATCCAGTCGGATCTCCTCAAGCAATGCATCGCAGGCGTCGTCCGCGCTATTTCCCTGCTCTTCAAACAGGGCTTTCGGGAACAGAATACCCGTCCGTTCGGTTTGCCACAGATGTCGGAATTCGGCGTCAAAACAGGTAAAACACGCTTCAATCACTTCCAGTATCCACGCCTGATAATCCTCAAGCGCATCTTCCTGGCGATGAGCGGGCTGGCTAAAATAGGCCATCAGGAAGTTAGCCACCGCCATCCCCAAGTCAAAGGCCATTGGGCCGTACTGCGAAAACTCCGGGTCAATAACCCGCACTTCTGTATCGGTGGCCATGATGGAGCCAGAGTGAAGATCACCGTGGAGCATGGTCTCGGTGTTCGCAGTGAACTTCATCAACAGCCGCTGAACCTTCGCTTTTAACCGCACATTACGGCGCAGTTCATCCACCACCGGCGAGAGCTCCGGCGTGTGGTGGTTCATTTCAGCGCCGTAATAGGGGTCGGTAAACACCAATGCTTCGGTGATTGCGGGAATGGCCACATTGCCGGAAAACAGTCCAACATCCTGCTTCTTCTCAGGACTGCTCAGCGAAAGCTCCGAACCACGGAACGCCGTGCGCGCGCAGAACTGGCCGATGGTTTTGCCAAGCTGGGCGACTTTCTCGCCGTTAATGAGCTTGCGGCGCAAAATCGTGTGGGGGTGTAGATACTCCATCACAAACAGCGCCTGGGGTTTGTCGAAGTAGTACACATCAGGAGCAATGCCCGGCGCGCGCTTGGCTTGGCGAACCAGGGCGTAGTATTCAAAGTGAGCGCGATAGACCGGTAACGGCCAGCTCTCCCCTACCATCCGTACGTAGGGAAGCGCCTGTTTTACCACTACGCTGCCGTGGCTGCCGGAGACAATAAACACCAGGTTGAGGTTGCCATCTCCCACCTCGCGAATTTCCCAGCTGGCGGGCTCACCACCCACTCGACTAGCCACCGCCTCAACGCCACCAAGTCGCTGAGATAGGGTCTCGACGCAGAGCGCGCGGTAATGTTGATCAATCTCCAAAGGTCACTCCTCACAGAACGTTTAAGGGTATGCTTGGCCGCTACTGGGCAGGAATATCTAAGCCATCAACTACATCATCGGAGGATGATAAATCAACCAAGCTCGCCTCCCTGATTCGGTTGCGGCCCTGTCGTTTAGCTTCATAAAGCGCCACATCCGCTTTTAATAGCAAGTCGGCTGGTGTCAGGCCTACTGCGGGACGGAGCACCGCAACACCAACGCTCACGGTGACAACGCTATGCGCCGAGACACCCTGATTAGGTATCCCTAAGGCTTCCACGCTGCACCGTATTCGCTCTGCCGCTGATTTTGCCGACTCAGGTGTTGCATTGGTCATCAACACTAAAAACTCCTCGCCGCCAAAACGTACGACCAAATCGGAATCACGGCTATTGGCCTGCATGGCAGCAGCCACTTGGCGCAAACATGCGTCGCCCTGAGGATGCCCATAGTAGTCGTTGTAGGCTTTGAAATGATCAATATCGATAACCATCATCCCTAAACAAAGGCCTTTATCAGCAGCCTCCTGCCAGCGCAAAGGCAAAACTGCGTCGAGCTGGCGCCGATTGGCCAGATTCGTCAGGGGGTCGGTGACCGACATCCGCGTCAGCTTTTGATTGTCTTGGAAGTAATAGCCCGCGCGGAGCTGCTCTTTCAACACATGCAGGTAGGAGGTTCGTTCACTCTGCTCAAAGCGATAGTTTGCCACCAAGGTAAACAATGCTTGAGCGATGATAGTAAATATAGCTAGCCTCTTTACCTCTGGCGGCATTGGTTCATAGGGCAATACAAAACCTAATATTATAAATATACTAATGGCGGATGATATACAGGCATAGCTAAACCGTAATGAGTAAACAATATTACCTACCAGTAAGATAAGGCCGAAAGAGAAAACATCCAGGTAAGAGTAGGGAACGGTAGATTCCGCAACTATCAAACATGAAACCATCGTTGCAACAATAACAGTGCATGCCATTAAGGTCTCACGAAGGAACGGCGCTACGCCACGATAGACCCACCATAAAATGGGCAAGCCAATAGGTAGCATCACCCCAATGCGTAATATCAATGCTGTGGTAAAAGACTCAGGACGAAAGCTGTAATCATTGATCAGAAACAGGCAGTAGATGACCGCTGATATAAGCCCTGACACCACCATCTGATGACTACGCTGGCGTTGGGTATCAGCTTCAAAGCGCGCTTCCACTTCGTTAGTAAAACGTAACCGCCAAGGCCCTCTTCGCAACTCGTTTTCCACCGCTGTTAGCAGCGTGTCATTGACCATTACTCACCCTCAACGCCTCACACAATAACTTACGGCTTTCATGCATCATGACTAAACACCAGAAGCCACCCATTACCTTGGAGTACGCGATTAGTGTGCCACATTAACGTTTAGTTAAAGTGAATATTGATACAATATATTAAACGGAATTCATCCGAATTTTCATTCAATGAACATTCAACCAGGAGGCTAATGATGCAGCGCCAACAGGATCCGATGACCAACGACTGGACTTTTACCATCGGGCATCACGAACTCGTTGTGCACCAGCGCTATGAGGTGCTCAGTATGGTCAACGATTTCATGCTGGGTATTTGGTTTACGATCGGCAGTATCTGTTTTTTTTACCAAGGTGCCGTACAAACCGTCGGTGTATGGTTGTTTGTGATTGGCAGCATCCAACTGCTGATTCGTCCGGCAATTCGTCTTCACCGCTATATCTATTTCAAGCAGCTACCGGACACTGACCACGACGCCTAGAAAGCCGCGTTCAACGCAGTTGGCTGTCTTTACTACCGCGTCGGTTATAGCCACTAAAGGCCGACTGCTGTTTGTCCAATTCACTTTGGCAGGCCACGCATAACCGTACCCCCGGAATCGCCTTGCGGCGCGCTTCGGGAATGGGATCACCACACTCTTCGCAAATCTCAAGACTCTCACCACGGGGCAACTGGCTACGAGCTCGCTGCACCGCATCTTCGAGAGTGCTCTCCATCTGCTCTTGTTCAGCACCATCTTTTGCCCATCCGCCTGCCATGATTGTTTCCCTCGCTACACCAGTAATCATCTCTAAGCATAGCAGCAACCAGTAAAGCGAACCTTTACCCCAAAAACCGAACGCCTTGGGCAGCCAGCGGGCTGCGTAGTCTGTCTGGCAGCGGCACATCGGTCACCACGGCATCATAATCCCCTAGTTGGCCTGCAGCGCAGCGCAGTGGCAGGTCGAACTTGGTTTTATCCAGCACCAGCACTCGATAACCGGCATGGGCCAACAGCGCCTCACGGGCCATCACTTCGTCGTCGTTGTAGTCATAAAGCTGGCCATGGCTATCCATTCCCCCCACCGACACGATGCCCACGTCGGCCCGGTAGCGTTGAAAAAAGCGCCAGGCATCGCCGCCGATCACATCCTGGTCGCGCCGACGTACGCGCCCACCCGCCACGACTAACTCACACTTAAGCTGGCACAGCTTAATCAGTGCATGCAGATTATTGGTCATGATATGCAAGCCGTGCTTCTCACTTAGCGCATCGGCCAGTTGCTCAACCGTGGTGCCCGTGCCCAGAAATAGCGCTTGATGATCCTGTACCAAACTCGCTGCCCGCGCCGCAATCTGCCGTTTACCCGCCACGTTGACGATCTGACGCTGGTCGTAGCCGATATTCTCCTGTTCGGGAAATGGCAGCACCTCGCCTTGACGGCGCAGCACCAAGCCTTTATCGGCTAGGTAACGAATGTCCCCGCGCAGGGTCTGCACCGACACCCCAAACTCGGCTGCCAGGCTGTCTACCGATTGGCGCCCCTGGGAATGAATTCGCTGTAACAGTTGTTGTCGACGTTCGAACTGACGCATAACCCCTCTCAGCGCAACGAAAGCAAAAAGTGCGGCAAACGAAAGCCACAAAACGTTGAACGAAAGCATAGTGTCACTTTGTTGTAAGCAGATGACAGTAGATTAGGTGGGGTTCACTCACTGGAGGTCTACCCATGTTGAAGCGCCCCCTGGCATCTATCCCGGTATCTGCTCTTACTGCTGCCGTTGCGGTAGCCAGTTTTTCCCTTTCGGCTCAGGTTGCGGCCAACGAAACGCTGACGCTCTACACCAGCCAGCCCAATAGTGACGCCCAACAGACCGTTGACGCCTTTGAAGCGGCCTATCCCGACATCGAAGTGGAGTGGGTACGCGACGGCACCACGCGCTTAATGACCCGGCTACGCTCGGAGCTAGCGGCCGGGGTGAGCAACCCCGACGTGCTGCTGATTGCCGACAGCATGACCATGGAATCACTCAAGCAGGAGGGGCATTTACAGCCGTACCTGAGCGATGAGCGTCAAGGGTATGACGCCGACCTATATGACCCGGAAGGCTACTACTACGGCACCAAGCTGATCACTACCGGGATTGTCTATAACACCGGCGCCGAACATCAGCCGCAGAGCTGGCAAGACCTACTGGGACCTGACTACGAAGGGTTGGTCACCATGCCCAGTCCGCTCTACTCCGGCGCTGCACTGATCCATATGGCAGCAATTAGCACCAATCCAGCATTAGGCGCCGAGTACTACGACGCATTGCACGCCAATCGCACCGAAGCCCAAGGGGGCAATGGTGGTGTATTTAACGCCGTGGCCGCAGGCACCAAGCCCTATGGCATTGTGGTGGACTTTCTGCCGATTCGCGAAGCCGCCAAAGGCTCGCCGGTAGAATTCGTATTTCCTGAAGAGGGCGTGAGTGCGGTCACCGAGCCAGTCGCCATTATGCAGGGCGCAAAGAATGTCGATGCCGCGCAAAAGTTCGTTGATTTTGTGCTTTCCCAGCAGGGCCAGGCACTGGTCAGCCAGCAGGGTTACCTGCCCGCCCATAACGACGTTGCCCCGCCGGAAGGCTTCCCGGAGCGCGATAGCATTAAATTGATGCCGGTTGACACTGAGCAGGCACTGGCCCAGGAAGCCGAGCTTAAACAGCGCTTTAGCGATCTGTTCGGCGGGTAATCATGACGCCCGCTCTCAACTACGACAATAAGTACGGCAGCCAGCATCGCTGGCTGCTTTCCAGCCTGTTGATCGCCATTGTGCTGCTCAGTCTGGCGCCCAGCCTGCGCCTGCTGATCGAGGCGTTGAGCGACCTTACCCAAGGGCGACAGTCACCGCTATGGCAGGTACTCAACAGCGCCAGTACTTGGCGAGCACTCTGGCATAGCCTATACACCTCAGGGCTTGGCATGCTGATCGCCCTGCTGCTGGGCAGCCTGTTCGCCTTTGCCATCACGCTGACTAATGTGCGTGGCAAAGCGTGGCTGGTGTTCTGCTTTATGTTGCCAATGATGATTCCACCTCAGGTTACCGCGCTGAGCTGGCTGCAGCTGTTTGGCCCGGCCAGCCCGCTACTGAAAAGTATTGGCATGGCGCCGCCGTTAGGCAGCCCGCAGCCGCTCTACTCGGCTGAAGGCATTGCGCTGCTGTTAGGTATTCAAAGCGCGCCGCTGGTGTTTCTAGCTCTGCGCACCAGCCTGCTTTCGCTGCCTCGCGAGCTTATCGAAGCCGCCCGCATTAGTGGCGCCAAACAAACCCAAGTTTGGGGCCATATTATTATGCCTGTGACCCGTAGCGGCTTGATCGCCGGGGGCGCGATGGCGTTTATCTCCAGCCTGGGCAACTTCGGCATTCCCGCCATGCTGGGCATTCCCGCCGGCTATTACGTGCTGCCCACGCTGATCTACCAGCGTATGGCCAACTTCGGCACCGGCGTGTTGGCCGAGATGGCCGCCCTGGCTCTGCTGATTGGAGTGCTGGCCTTAGCGGGCGTCGCGCTGCAGCAGCAGTTGATGGGGCGCAGTCGCTTTGGGCTGGGCGGCCATAGTGGACGCTCCCACGATTTCACCCTGGGCCGCTGGCGCTCGCTGGTAACCGCCACGCTGGTCGGGATCTTACTGATTATTCTGGTCGCACCGCTGCTCGCTCTGATTATCAGTTCACTGGTGCCCGCCATGGGCGTGCCGCTTAACGCCGAGACAGTCACCCTGAACGCTTACGTTGAAGTGTTGGGCCGCCAAGGCGCCACCTGGCGGGCGGTGAACAACAGCCTTTGGCTTGCGGGTAGTGCGGCCCTGGTGCTGATGCTGCTAAGCCTGCCTTTGGCTTACCGGCTACAGCGTCTACCGGAGCGCTGGCGAGGGGTGGTGCTTAGTGCTATCGAAATCCCCTATGCGCTGCCCGGCGTGGTCTTGGCGATTGCCTGCATCCTGCTATTTGTGCGTCCTCTGCCGATTATCAATGTGGCGCTTTACGGCACCTTAGGGCTGATTTTTATCGCCTATCTGGCGCGCTTTCTGGTGGTCTGCGTCAAACCTGTCGCGGCCAGCCTGGCGCAGCTGGATCCCTCTCTTGAAGAGGCGGCACAGTTAGCCGGGGCAGGCCCCTGGCGGCGCCTGGGCAGCATTATTTTACCGCTGGTGGCGCCCGCGCTATTCGCCGGTGGGCTGCTGGTGTTCTTGCTGGCGGTCAACGAACTCACCGTATCAGCGCTGCTCTGGAGCGCCGGTAACGAAACCCTCGGCGTACTGATTTTCAACCTCGACGAAGGCGGTGAAAGCGTGCTGGCCTCTGCGGTGTCAGTGCTGGTGGTGATGATGGTCGCCTCGCTGATGCTGACGCTCAGTTTGCTGGCCCCGCGGCTACCTAAAGGAGTGATTCCATGGCAGGGCTAAACACATCAGGGTTAAGCACAGCAGGGTTAAGCACAGCAGGGCTAGCGATTGACCGCGTGACCAAACGCTTTGGCGAACACACTGCTGTGGATGCATTATCGCTAGAAATTAATCCAGGTGAGTTTGTTGCCCTGCTCGGCCCTAGCGGCTGCGGAAAAACCACCATGCTGCGCATGTTGGCAGGTTTTGAAACGGTCAACGAAGGCACTATCCAATTAGCCAGTCGCACCCTGGCAGGCACTGATACCCATGTGCCCCCGGAACAGCGCAATATGGCCATGGTGTTCCAATCCTATGCGCTATGGCCGCATATGAGCGTGGCTGACAACGTGGGCTACCCCATAAAACTGCGCGGCCTGCGCGGGGCAACGTATCAGCAAAGGGTGCAGCAGGCCCTGGCCCTGGTGGAGCTCGATGCTTTCGCCGATCGCATGCCCCAGGCGCTTAGCGGCGGCCAGCGCCAGCGTGTCGCTCTCGCGCGCTGCCTGGTCAGCGACCCTTCGGTGGTGCTCCTGGATGAGCCACTGGCCAACCTTGACCGCCACCTGCGCGCCACCATGGAGCACAGCTTCCGCGATTTTCACCAGCGCACTGGCGCTACCCTGGTCTATGTGACCCACGATCAGACCGAAGCCATGGCGTTGGCGGATAAAATCGCCGTGATGAAAGCGGGTAAGCTGGTTCAGTGGGGTGCTCCCGAAACCCTTTACCGTCAGCCGCGTACCGCCTGGGTAGCAGGCTTTATCGGCCAGGGCAGCCAATTAAAGGTCGCCGCCGGTCAACCTGGGAAGCGCCTTGAGAGCACAGCTCTGATGCGCGGGCTCAACGCCATCGAATCCGAGCGAACCCAAACGGTACTGGTGCGCCCGGAGCATATTCAGATCAGCACGGCACTCTCCTCCTCCTCCTCCTCCGCAACCCCCACGCCTAGTCAGCTTGCCGCCCAGGTGGAAAGCGTGATATTCCGCGGCGAGCGTTATGAACTCACCCTGCGCCTGCCCAGCGGCGAAACGCTGCTGGCCTACCATCATAGCGCGCCTGCACTGGGTAGCCAGATTGCTATCAGCCTTCACCAGGGCTGGTGTCTGGAGCCCGACCAATGAGTGTCACTATCGAAATTCTCAGTGGCTTAGGCGACAAAGGCCTTGCCGCGATAGTGGTAGAAGCCCAGGGGAAACGCCTACTGCTCGATGCAGGCGGCGCGCTCCACCCGAATGACACCATCACCTGGGCGAACAGCCTAGCAGTGGATGCCGTACTGATTAGCCACGACCATATTGATCATATCGGCGGCGTGGCCGAACTAGCGGAAGACGTACCACTTTACTGCACACCGCTGGTGGCCAAGGCACTACCTCCCAACCGCGCCTGGCGCCCCCTGCCCGAGCGCGGCTCGCTAGAGGTGGAAGGCATCACCGTCACCACCGGCCAGGCGGGGCATTCCCTAGGCGGCGTGTGGCTACATTTAGCGGTGGAAGGCGGCGTTTTCTATAGCGGCGATGCCTGTTTTGAGTCGCGACTGTTTCCTTTTGATACGCCCCCGCCGGCGCGTGTTGCGCTACTGGATGCCTCCTACGGCAGCTACGACCAGCCCCAAGCGCATTGCGTGCGGGCCATTAGTAAGCACCTTTATCAACCGCTGGCGTTGCCGGTGCCGGAAACCGGCCGCGCTCTGGAAATGTCGCTATGCCTGGCGGAAGAAGCGGATCAGCATCAGTTAACGCTCGCCATCGACCCGCTGATTCGCCACAACCTGGCCGCGCTATTGGCACTGCCTGAAACGCTGCGACGGCCTGGGATCGATGTCGCTATCGCCAGTGTGTTGGCACGAGCAAATGATGAAAATGCCCTACTCCGATTAATAAGTGACCGCAACGATACCCCTGCGCAGTGGCCCGATCACCATCTGCTCCACACCGGTTACCTAACCCCTGATCGCCGCGCCCAGCTAGCGGCGGGCAAGATAAGCTGGCAGCGCTGGAATGTTCACCTGCGTGCGTCGCACCTGGTGGCGCTCGCCGAGCAGTTGGGCGCCACTCAAGTAGTCCCGCTATTTACCCCACTTTGCGATAACGAATTAACTGCCTGGCGTAGCCTGCTCAGTGATCGGCTCTGCACTGCTCAGCGTTTCCCTGTTAATTCTCATTTAGCTACTTTTTCTGTTTAGGGAGTTTTGCATGTCCGCAGTCATTGTTGATATTGACGGCACCTTAGCCGAGTTTCACCCTCACCAGGTCAGCGACTGGGTGCTGGGCAGCCAAAAACAGTGGGAGCCCTTCTTTGCCCATATGGCCGAAGCGCCAGTAATCGAAGCAGTGGCCAGGCTGGTCAAAATCCTGAAAGCCCAAGGCCAGCAGATCGTGATTTGTAGCGGGCGTCCGGATAGCCACCGGGCGCATACCCAATGCTGGTTAGAGCGCCACACCATCCCCTTTGATGCCATGTATTTGCGCCCTGAGGGCGATGATCATGTGGATGATGAAATTGTGAAAGAGGCACTTCTGGAGCGTATGCGCAGCGACGGCTTTGAGCCTTGGCTGGTACTGGATGACCGTGACGCTGTGGTCGCCCAGTGGCGCGCGCTCGGGCTTACTTGCCTGCAGTGCGCGCCGGGGGATTTTTAAGCGTTTGCCAGTCTGGCTCGCTGCTGCCACACCAGCACCGCCAGGGGCACCAGCGCGATAGGGATCAGCAGTAGATTAAGCGTCGCCCAGCCTAGGCTGCTCACCAAAGGCCCGGCGAGCAACGCAGTGATGGCCGCGGTGCCAAACACTAAAAACTCGTTGGCGGCCTGGGTGCGCGCTTTATCCACTGGACGATAACTCTCGGTGAGCAGCCCGGTGGCGGGCAGAAAGGTGAAGTTCCAGCCCAGGCCCAGCAGAATCAGCGCCACATTGAAACCGGCTAAGCCGATACCCCACTGAGCGACCAAGGCACTTGCGACCAGCAGCAGGCAGCCGGCCACGATGACCTGTTTGGCCCCGAAGCGAGTGGCTAAATGACCAGTAAAGAATGAAGGTAAAAACATCGCCACCACATGCCACTGAATGGTCATGGAAACGTGGTTAAAGTGGTGCCCGGCACCCGCCATGGCCAGCGGGGTGGCGGTCATGGCCAGGTTCATCACGCCATACCCCACCATCGCCGCACTCACTGCCACAATAAATCCAGGCTGGCGGAGTATCTTGCCCAGCGGCAGTGCGCTGCCTTCGCCGTGGGTACGGGATGCAGGCGGCAGTTGCGTCAACATCAGCACCACCAACGCCAGAGCGTAGAGCGCAGCCAGGCCCACAAAACTGCCCAAAAACGGCACCTCGCCCAACTCACGGCTCACTCTGGCCAGCCACGGCCCGGCAAACGCGGCCAGCACACCGCCGCCCATCACCAAGCCAATCGCCCGGTCACGCATCGGCGCGGGGGCGGCCTCCACGGCGGCAAAGCGATAGAGCTGACCAAAGCCAATGCCAATACCGATCAACCAGGTTGCTAGCAAGAACAGTGCAAAACGTTCGCCGATCAGCGCCTGCACGGCGACCAGCGCGCCCACCAAGCCAACGATATTGCCCAGTACAAAGCCGCGTTTACGACCCAGCCTGGCCATGATTAACGAGGCGGGAATGGTGGCGCACATCAATCCCAGCCACTGGGTAGCCACCGGCGCGGTGGACCAGGAGGCATTGGGGGCCAACGACGCCCCGATCAGCGGTGACACAGCGATCAACAACACATTGCCAGTGACCAGTAACGCTTGGCAGAGTGATAACAGGGTGACGGTTAAAGGCATGAGAGACTCTCCTGAATAAGACCCGTTTGGGAAGACGCGAAGCGTTGGCGATAGACCGAAGGTGATACGCCGTAGTAGCGCTGAAACTGGCGGCGCAGCTGCTCTGCACCGCCCAGCCGCCAGCGCTGCGCCAGGCGCTCAAGGGAGAGCTGTTCGCGCTCGTGAAGCAGTGCCAGGCGCGCTTGTTCAAGACGTAGTTGGGTGAGGTAAGCGCCGGGAGTGGTATTTAAGTAGCGTCTAAACAGCCGGGTTAAATGGCGCGGGGAGACCGCCATCAGGTCGGCCATGCTCTCAAGCCCATGATCCACGCTGGGGTCGGCGTGGAGTCGATCCAGCAAGCGGCGCAGCGGCCCCGCCTCTTGCTGGTGCCGCAGCACCTCGCTGAACTGCGATTGCCCGCCTGGGCGCTGCAAAAATACTACTAACTCACGAGCCACCCGCCCGGCTAGCCCTGCTCCGTGATCCGCCTCGACCAGCGAAAGTGCCAAATCAATCCCCGCCGTGACACCGGCGCTGGTGTAGCGACCGTTACTTTCGATATAGAGCGCATCAGGCTCGACGCTTAGTGCGGGGTACTCATCCGCCAGTTGAGGTGCATGGCGCCAGTGGGTGGTGACGCGGCATTCATCCAGCAACCCTGCAGCGGCTAATAAAAATGCCCCGGAGCAGATCGACCCAAGCCGTCGTACCGCTGGGGCGACGTCACTAAGCGCCTGTTTCACAGCGGCTATTTCACGCTGCTGCATCACGCCACTGCCCCCCGCCACCAACAGCGTATCCAGGGGCAATAAATCTTTAAGTTGGTGGTAGGTGTGCGTAGCGTGCACGGCTAAGCCGCCGTTGGTGGCCACTGGGCCTACGGCATCGGCAACCAGGATCAACTGATAGAGCGGCCGGGGACTTAACGCATTGGCGCTGGCAAACACCTGCCAGGGGCCGCTGATATCCAGCAGTTGGCAGTCGGGGTAGGCAAATAGAGCAACATGGCGAGTCACAGTCTCTCTCCGCTAGTGGGATACTCAAGCATTAGAGAGAGTGTCAGCGCTGCGCCCCATGTCGGCAAGGACGATTACCCCACCGATACGGACATAGCAAGATTCATTAAACCTAGGGATAAGACTAGGGGCTAAAACTAGGGGCTGAAATTAGGGCTTGAGTTAGCCTGTTTTTTCTAGCGGTGCCTCCATGCGGCGTACGCTGGAAACGAAGTCACTAAAGCGCTCGCCCTGAATCAACACATGCTCACTCAGTGCTTGCTGCGCCGCTACGGAGTCCCCCTGCTCAATGGCTTCCACGATGATTTCATGTTCGCGAAGTGAACTGTTCACCCTTTGTCGTACCTGCAGCTGTAAACGCCGGTAGGGCTTTAAGCGCTGTTTCAGTTGGCGCGCTTCGCTGGCCAGAAAAGCGTTGTGGCTCGCAGTGTAGATACAGTCGTGAAAACCCTCGTTTTCGTAATAGTACTCGTCGCTATCACCGGCCAGCGCCGCTGCTTCACAGCGCTGGAGGGCTTCTTTTAATGCGGCCAACTCATGCTCGGTAATCCGCCGTGCCGCCAGGCGGCCACACATGCCTTCAAGTTCCGCCATCACCTCGAACATCTCAATCAGTTGGTCAATCCCCACTTTCGCCACAAAGGTGCCTTTTTTGGGCGAAACCGTCACCAGGCCGCTGGCGACCAACTGCTGAAAGGCTTCGCGCACCGGTGTTCGCGAAACCTGAAACTCACGGCCCAAGGCTTCTGGATCCAGCCGCTCTCCCGGTAAACGACGGCCATTGATAATGTCATCCTCAAGGGAATCCCTTAATCGCTGAGCGTTGGACCGCTTGGTGCCCGTCATGTTTTACCTCCTTGGATCACGACTGATCTTAGCCATTTAAGGATGTCATGTAGTTGACATTAGCATACGTAGCGCCTATTGATATATATATCAGCTCGACTGATAGATACAAAAAGCCAATCCAAGACCACAACAACAATCGTTGGAGACGCCACATGCAACGCTATTTGATCTCAACTGCAGCCGCCCTCGGCCTCGCCATTGCGGCTTCCCACGCTTCTGCAGATACCGTGCTACGCGCGTCGCATCAATTCCCCGGTGGTCAGGGGGATGTACGCGACGAAATGGTGCAAATGATGGCCCGCCACGTGGCCGATGCGGATGTTGGCCTGACCATAGAAGTCTACCCCGGCCAATCGTTGTTTAAAGCACGCGAACAGTGGGGCGCCCTGGCTCGGGGCCGCCTGGATATCACTTCGCTACCGCTGGATTACGCCAGCGGTCGCCACCCGGAGTTCTCTGCAACACTGATGCCCGGCTTGGTGCGCAACCAAGCCCATGCCCAGCGTCTCAACGACTCTGCATACATGGAGATGATCAAAGATGTGATTCTCGAAGGCGGGGGTCGGGTACTTGCAGATGCCTGGCTTTCTGGTGGTTTTGCTTCTAGCGAGCGATGCATTACCTCCCCCGATACCGTCGAGGGGCAAAACCTGCGTGCCGCAGGGCCCGCCTTTGAAGAGATGCTGGAAGCCGCCGGTGCTTCCATCGCCTCAATGCCCTCTTCTGAGGTTTACACCGCCATGCAAACCGGCGTACTGGACGCCGCTAACACTTCGTCCATGTCGTTTATCTCTTTCCGCCTCTACGAGCAGGTCGAGTGTTTGACCGAACCGGGCGACTTCGCACTGTGGTTCATGTACGAGCCGATTCTGATCTCCGAGCAGGTGTGGCAAGGGCTTAACGAAGAGCAGCAAGCGGCGCTGATGGAAGCCGGTGAAGCGGCGGAAGCGTTCTTTGCTGAAGAGGCCGCCGCCATTGATCAGCAGATGGTCGATCTTTACGAAGAGAATGGCGTGGAGGTGGTCAGCATGAGCGAGGACGATTACAACGCCTGGCTCGAAATCGCCCGGGAGACCTCTTACAAAAACTTTGCCGAGAATGTTCCCAACGGCCAAGCCATTATCGATGCGGCGCTAGCCGTCGAGTAAGCAATGCCTAACGGCGCGGCCACTCCTCTTGGAGTGGCCATTTTCTACTGATGCTTACTTAGCTTGTCGAGGGAAATATGGCACCTGTAACGACTCAAAATGCCCTGGCGCGCGGGGGCATCATCGGCGGCTATATCCGCGTTATGGATAAGCTCTCGCGGCTTTGCGCCTATTTGGCCTGCGCCATGTTTATCGCTGGCGTATTAGTGATTTGCCAGATGGTCTTTATTCGCTACTTACTCGGAATGAGCACCAGTTGGCAAACCGAATTCACCATCTTCTCGGTAACGGCGGCGATGTTAATGGGCAGCCCCTACGTGCTGATGACCGGTGGCCACGTCGCTATCACCATCGTTCCCGATGCGTTGGGAGGTATTACCCGCACCATCATGCGTCTGATCGCTTCACTGTTTGGGTTAGGTTTTTGTGCCGCTCTGGCATATGCCAGTTGGGTTTATGTGGCTGAAGCATTCCACGGTGAATGGACGACTGGCTCGGTATGGAACCCGCCGTTGTGGCCCGCGTTACTGCCCATGGCCGTCGGTGCCACTCTACTGTCGCTGCAGTATGTGGCTGAAATATTGCGTGGGGAGAGCTGAGTATGGATCCCATTACCTTAGGTATTATTGTCGCCATCGCGCTGATTGTGCTGATGGCCATTGGCACCCCTATCGCTTTTGCCCTGGGCGGCGTATCGCTGCTGGCGCTGCTCTACGACCGCGGCCTTTCCGAGCTCACCTACTTCGGGGAAACCTTTTTTGATCGCATCGCCGAGTTTGGTTTTGTCGCCATCCCGATGTTTATTCTGATGGGTGCCGCAGTAGCCTCTTCCCCCACCGGGCGCGATCTGTATCGCTCCTTGGATCTCTGGATGGGCAAACTTCCCGGCGGCTTGGCGGTCTCCAATATCGGCGCCTGCTCGATTTTTGCTGCGCTCTCGGGTTCGTCCCCCGCCACCTGTGCGGCAATTGGCAAAATGGGCATTCCTGAAATGCGCATCCGCGGCTACCCCGATGGCGTTGCAGCAGGCTGTATTGCCGCGGGCGGCACCCTGGGAATTCTGATTCCGCCGTCGGTCACCATGATCATCTACGGCATCTCCACCGAAACCTCCATTGGGCGACTGTTTATAGCCGGGGTGGTGCCGGGCTTTATGCTCGCGGGCCTGTTCATGATCTGGACGATGATCGCCTGCAAGATGGCCGGTGGCTACAACAACCCGATGGCCGAGTCCGCCGAGCGGCTCAAGCAAACAGTCAAACAGAATGTCGATACCAACCTGAAAGCACTCGTCCGGGTTCTGCCTTTCCTGGGCGTCGTCGCAGGTATCCTGTTTGCGCTCTACGGCGGGGTGGCAACACCTTCGGAAGCAGCGGGGGTCGGTGCATTCCTGTGTTTGGCGCTGGCTATTCTGATCTACCGCATGTGGCAGTTGGGCCCGATCAAGTTGATCATGCGCGACTCACTACGCGAAAGCGTGATGATTATGCTAGTCATCGCCACCGCCGAAGTGTTCGCCTACGCGCTCTCCTCCATGTTTATTACCCAAACCGTAGCAGCGGCAATTGCTGATCTGGAGATCAACCGCTGGGCACTGATGGGGGTGATCAACCTCTTCCTGTTGGTCGCCGGTTTCTTCCTGCCCCCCGTGGCGGTGATCGTGATGACCGCGCCGATTCTGTTGCCTATCATCCTGGCCGCTAACTTCGACCCCTATTGGTTTGCGGTGATTTTGACCATCAACCTGGAGATCGGTCTGATCACGCCGCCGGTGGGTCTTAACCTGTTCATTATTAAAGGCATCGCGCCGGATATTTCGCTGCGCGACATTCTGATGGGGAGCTTGCCCTACGCGCTGTGCATGGTGCTGGGTATCTTGCTGCTGTGTCTCTTCCCAGGCATCGCGCTTTGGCTACCTAACTTGATCATGGGTTAAGGAGTTCGACCATGAACATGCTGTTTTTGCAGGAGCTGTTCAACAACATCACCCAGCGTGATGCGCTGTTGCGCCGCCGCCATCCCGAGACCTTGACACCCGACC
Source organism: Halomonas sp. SpR1 (assembly GCF_031010175.1). Classification (GTDB taxonomy): domain Bacteria; phylum Pseudomonadota; class Gammaproteobacteria; order Pseudomonadales; family Halomonadaceae; genus Vreelandella. Next base: position 76,470 of record NZ_JAUAMB010000004.1, on the reverse strand, counting down.
ATGGGCAGTTGGTTAACGCCTGCCACAAGCTGTTGGAAAGCGATGGCGAAGCCTCCAGCATCGCGCTGGCGAGCCGAGCCCTGGCAATTTACCAGCGCCTTTCGGCGGCTGAAAAGAGCCACTTCTTTGCCCGCCTGACGACTGACTTTGCGGCCGAGCCCGGCCCCATTGACGCAGCCTACCTGGCCTATCAGGAGGCCCGCGACAACCCATCGCTACAGCGCCTGTTTGAAGCCTGCGAGCCGCGGCGCCAAGAGCTTTTCCGGCGCTTAAACCTGGCCAGCGACGGCACCTATGAGCTGGTTAAAATGCGCGAAGACCTGTTGGGCTTACTGCGCGAACAGCCCGAGCTGGCGGCTATTGACGACGATTTCGCCCACCTGTTCGGCTCCTGGTTCAACCGCGGCTTTTTGATGCTCAAGCGTATTGATTGGAATACGCCCGCGTCGATACTAGAGAAGATTATCCGCTATGAAGCGGTACACGAAATACAGGATTGGGACGACCTGCGTCGGCGGCTAGACGCCCGCGACCGTCGCTGCTTCGCCTTCTTCCACCCGGCGATTGGCGACGAGCCGCTGATCTTTGTGGAAGTGGCCCTGCATAAGGGTCTGCCCAGCCGCATCCAACCCATCTTGTCGGGCGAAAGTAGCCATACTAAAAAAGCCATCGATGAGCCCGAGGATGCCGATACCGCGGCGTTCTTCGGCATTAGCAACTGCCAGACCGGGCTGCGCGGTATCTCCTTCGGTAACTTTTTGATCAAGCAGGTAGTGCAAGAGCTCTCCCAGGAGCTGCCGCAGCTTAAATACTTCGTCACCCTCTCGCCGGTGCCTGGCTTCGCCCAGTGGTTGCAGGAGCAGCGTGATGATGAGCAGCTTCCCGCTTCGATGCGTAAGTCACTCAAAGGGCTTGAAATATCGGGGTGGCATCAGGACAAACCCCGCGAAGAGGAGCTCAAAGCCATTATTCGCCCGCTGGCCGCCCGCTACCTGGTCGAAGAGAAGAACCGCCACGGCCTGCCGCTCAACCCAGTGGCCCGCTTTCACCTCGGCAACGGCGCCGAACTCCACCGTATTAACTGGTTGGGCGATATCTCCGAGAAGGGCTTTAAACAGGCTGCAGGCCTGATGGTCAACTACCTCTATGTGCTGGACGATATCGAACGCAACCACGAAAACTATACCGCTAAGGCGACCGTTGCTTGCTCAAATGAGGTGCGCGACCTCGCCAAACGCGCCCGCAAGCTGGCCAAGGGAGAAACCACCAAATGAGCCATAACCTATTTGAAACCCTTGCGGCCAAAATGCGCCAGCGTGCAGAGGCCGATTTTATTACCACCCGCGATGGCCGCCGCTATAGCTACGCCGATGCGCTAACCATCAGCGCGCAGCTTGCCGGTGCGCTAACCGAGCTAGGCGTTCAGCAAGGCGATCGCGTCGCCGTACAGGTGGATAAAAGCCCGGAAGCCATTTTGCTTTACCTGGCCTGCCTGCGTATAGGCGGTGTCTATTTACCCCTCAATACGGGCTATACCGGCGATGAGATTCGCTACTTTCTAAATGATGCCGAGCCTGCACTGTTTGTTTGTCGCCCCAAATTAGAAGAGCAAGCACGGGCGCTTGCTGTGGAAACAGGCTGCCCGGCGGTGGTCACCCTGGGCAGCGCCGCCGATGGCAGCCTGATGGAAACCGCCCAAGCGGCAACGCCACGGGAAGATATCGTGGCGCTTGGCGAGCGCGACCTGGCCGCTATCCTTTACACCTCGGGTACCACCGGGCGCTCCAAAGGTGCCATGCTGACGCACAAAAACCTCGCCTCTAACGCCGAAACCCTGGCCAAGGCGTGGCACTTCAGCGCTGATGATCGGCTAATCCATGCGCTGCCGATCTTTCACACCCATGGATTGTTCGTCGCCTGCAACGTCACCTTGATGTCCGGCGCCAGCATGCTGTTTCTGCCCAAATTTGATGCCGACGTAATCTTTGAAGAACTGCCCCGCGGCAGCGTGATGATGGGCGTTCCCACTTTCTATACCCGCTTGGTGCAGGACGAGCGCCTGACCCCGGAAGCCACCGCCCATATGCGGCTGTTCGTTTCCGGCTCTGCTCCGCTCACCGCCGAAACTCACGAAGCCTTTGAAGCCAAAACCGGCCATGCGATTCTTGAGCGCTACGGTATGACCGAAACCAATATGAACCTCTCCAACCCTTATGACGGCGCCAGGCGGGCAGGCACCGTGGGCATGCCGCTACCCGGCGTGGAGATGCGCATTACCGACCGGGAAACCGGCGCTGAGGTGCCTTTGGGTGAGATTGGTATGCTGCAGATTCGTGGCCCCAATGTGTTTATCGGCTACTGGCGGATGCCGGAAAAAACCCGTGAGGAGCTGTTAGACGACGGCTTCTTTATTACCGGCGATCTCGCCATGGTCGACGAGCAAGGCTATGTGCATATCGTCGGTCGCGACAAAGACCTGGTGATTTCCGGCGGCTACAACGTCTACCCCAAGGAGGTAGAGCAGGTAATTGACGAGCTTGATCAAGTGGCCGAATCCGCAGTGATCGGCCTGCCACATCCTGACTTTGGCGAGGGCGTTACTGCCGTTGTCGTTCGCCAGCCAGGCGCTGATCTTGGAGAAAACCAGCTTGATGAGGAGAAAGTAATTACCCATTTAGATGGTCGCCTGGCTAAGTATAAGCAGCCCAAACGGGTCTTCTTTGTCGATGAACTGCCGCGCAATACGATGGGCAAAGTACAGAAAAATGAACTGCGCAAGCGGTTCAACGACACCTACCGCAGCCCCTAGCCGTCCGTCCTGCAAGCACAGCCTCTATCAGCCTTTTACCCAGGCCTTTTGCCCCGTAACCGACGGGGCTTTTTTTGCGAAAAGGAACCATTTGCTCCACGAAATGTTAAGGTAAGGTCACTTAACGAACGATGGAGCAAATCGCTTTGACTACGCCTACCGTTACCAACGGCATCACCGCCACCGAGCTATATAAGTTAGTCAGTCAGCCAGCGTCCAACAGCACTGGAGATACGACCCTTGAGTGGCCTGAGGGTACTATTAGCCTGGATGAGGCGAATCAGACGCTGATCTGGGAGCTTAGCGATTACGGCAACTTGCCGATTACCCTCTCGCGCAGCGAAAATGAGTGGATCGCAATGGCCTCCATCGCTGCCGTAGACGGTGTCAAAAACAGCGCCGAGCTTAACGAGGTGCTGCTGCGCCAAGGCATTGCGTTACCGCTGGCCTCCGTGGGTATTGTCAAAATCGATGGCAACGACTTCTATGTGGCTTATGGGCAGCTGTTTGGCGACTCCAAACTTGAGTCTATTTGCGCCGAGCTGCACGCCACGGCCAGTGCGGCCATGGAAGTCGCCGAACTGATCCAGACGCATTTCGTATAACACTCGCAACAGTTCGCCTATCATCAGTACCACCATTGTCGTCACTTACCAGTGAGATTATTTATGTTAAGCAAAATTATGACCGCCCTACGCGGCAAAGCGAATGAAACCGGCCAAGCGGTAGTGGACTCCCAGGCGCTGCGCATTTTAGACCAGGAAATCCGCGATTCAGAAACCCACTTGAGTCAGTCTAAAACCGAGCTCACCCGCCTGATGGGCCAGCGTCAGCTAAACAGCAATAAAGCCGACACGCTGGAAAGCAAAATCGCCGAGCTGGAAAAAAGCGCCGAGGCCGCGCTGGATAAAGGCGAAGAAGCGCTGGCGGTGGAAGTCGCCGAGCGCATGGTGGCGCTGCAGGATGACCTGGAAGCGGAGCGCGCCATCATTAGCGAGTACGACGCCAGCATTGAAAAGTTGCGTGGCGCTATTCGCGGCACAGACAACCAGCTTCGCCAGCTCAAGCAGCAGGTAAGCGTTGTCAAAGCCACTGAGTCGGCGCAGAAAGCTCAATCCGCCGTGGCCGCTCGCCACTCGGGTCAGAACAGCGCCATGAGCAGCGCCATGGAATCCCTGGAGCGCATTAAAGAGCGCCAACAGCTGAACTCGGCGCAAATGCAGGCGGCTGACGATATGGCCGCGGAAGAGAGCGGCAGCTCGCTGGAAGCCCGCTTGAAAGCAGCCGGGGTGGGTGGTCAGAACCGCAAAGCAGACGACGTGTTAGCGCGCCTGAAAGCGAAGAAAAACGCCACACAAGGGTAAAGAGTCAAGCGTAAGTCAGCGTTTAAATTTACTGGGGAGCCAGGCCATGTTTAACACCCTCAAGGCACTTTTTCGCGCTACCACGGAGAAGCCACCCGAGCCCGATGCAGGCCGACCGATAGCCGCGGGCCTGCCCATGGGCATCAGCCAGGAAGACCTTGAGGGCCTACGCCTGGATGGGCGCGTCAATATCAAGCTGATTGGCCTGCGCGCCCACCCCGATGCGCTGTTTCGCTGGGACGACGACGCCTACCATCATATTGCAGCCGTGGGGCACGTCGATCTTGGCCAAGGGGCGCAGCTGGTACGTTTCTATCTGGATAACGACACCTGGCTGCAGGCCAATATCGAGCATGGCCAGGTGCTTGAATATAAGCTGTTCGACTTTTACCGTGTTGCCCATCTCTCGGATGCCGAATTTGATAATTTGATAAACGGCGATAAGTTGATTAACGGTGACGACAAACTGCCCGACAGCATCGGCGCGCAGACCGTCACGCTTACCTCGACCAGTGACGAAGCACGCAGCTGTACCTACCAGCGGGTATGGGGTAATGGAGACAGCCTGTGGTCGCCGCCGGTGGTTTTTGAAGAGCAGGTAATGACCACCGAGAGCGTGGCTGCAAGGCTAGTGACTCATCATGCGATGCTTTATGAGCGCACCATCGAAGGCGCTGAGCGGATGGAGTACTTACTGTTGAGCGCTGAAAACGATGGCGAAGGCAGCTTTATGGTGGTGCACAACGTGGGCGTGGATGTGGCCTCCGTTGATATCGACGCAATGTAATCTGTCAGCTGTTTTTAACGCTAAATTTAAGCGCTATAAATTCAAGAGCAATACAAGGAAACTGCCCCCATGGTGAATTATCTCTACGGCCTGCCGTCATTTCTTGCTTATCTAGTGACAGCGATTCTACTACTTGCCGCCTTTATGTACTGCTACAGCCGTATTACTCCACACCACGAGTGGACACTGATTCGTGAAGGTAACGCAGCGGCGGCCTCCGCCTACGGTGGCTCTATTTTGGGCTTTACAATTCCGCTATACAGCGCGATGGCGCACTCGATCAACTTTATCGATTTTGTGCTCTGGGGTGTGGTGGCCTTTATCGTTCAGTTGGCTACCTTCTTCGCGGTGAAGCTGTTTCTGCGTAAACAGGGTGAAAGCCTCTCGCAGCATATCACCGAAGGCCATCAGGCCTACGGCATTTTGATGGCCAGCGTGGCCGTGGCAGTCGGCTTACTCAACGCCGCTTCGATGACTTGGTAACGACGACGTGGTAAAGGAGAGCCCGCATGTCTAAACACGATCACACCCCTCATTTGCCACGCCGCAAGCGCAGCGGGCGTTTGTCATTGGCGATGATGGGCGCCAGCGCCTTTGGTCTTACCGCCTGTGGCCAACCGCCCCAGGAAGAGCAAATCACCGATATAGAGTTCGATCAGCCGCGCAGTTTTCAAAGCGTCGAGGATTGCGTGGCGGAGAACGTCTATACCCGCAGCGCCTGCGAAGACGCCTACGAAGCCTCTCTGAAAGAGGTGCCACGCTATAGCACCCTTGAGGAGTGCGAAGCTGAAAATGGTCAAGGCGCTTGTACTGCCCCAACCGAAGAGCAGTCTCAAGCAGCTACAGGTAGCACCGGTGGCAGTTGGTTCATGCCCGCCATGATGGGCTATATGGTCGGCAGCATGATGTCCAATACCAACCGTGGACGCTCCTTCGAGCGGGTGTACCAGGAGCCGGTGTACCGCAACCGCCAGAATCAGGGCAACTGGAACACCGCCTCGAACCAGGCCACCCAGCGCGTCACCCAGCGTAACGAGGCGATGCGCAGCTCAGTGGTACAGAATCGCCAAGCCGCGTCTCAGCGCCGGGGCTTTGGCTCGCGCTCCTCCGCACGAGGTGGCTGGGGCTCCTGAGCCGCCAGCAAAGGTCACCATGCTGCGAATCGATATCCCTGAACGAAGCAACTGGAAAGCCCTCGCCCATGAGCTGGGCTTTCATTTTCATACCATCGACGGGGAGCCCTACTGGAAAGAGGACGCCTACTACCAGTTCACCCTAGAGCAGGTGGAGCGCGACATCGAAGCGCCTACCGAGGAAGTGCATGAGATGTGCATGGAGTTGGTCGATAAGGTCTGCCACTCCAATGCACTTATGCAGCGCTTGGCGCTACCTGAGCATATGTGGGACAGCATCCACAACTCCTGGAAGTCAGGTCAGCCGCACCTCTACGGGCGGATGGATTTCGCCTACTCCGGCGACGGCCCGGCAAAACTGCTGGAGCTCAATTACGACACCCCAACTTCGCTTTACGAAGCGGGCTTTTTTCAGTGGGTATGGCTTGAACAAGCCATCGCCCAGGGCATCCTGCCCCGCCACGCGGATCAGTACAATTCGATTCAGGAGCGCCTCATCAATGCCATGGCGCACCTTGGCGACCGCATTGACGCCCGTACGCTGTATTTCTCCTGCATTAAAGATAACGCCGAAGAGCGTGCCACCGTGCACTACTTGCAGGATGTAGCGGTGCAAGCGGGCCTCAAGGCGCCGTTTATCTATATGGAAGATATTGGCATCAATCCTGGCACTGAACACTTTGTCGACCTGGATAACCAGCCCATCCACGCCCTGTTCAAGCTCTACCCCTGGGAGGAGATGGCCGACGACGACTTCGGCGAGATTATCCCCCAGCTAAACACCCACTGGTTTGAGCCACCCTGGAAAGCGGTTCTCTCTAACAAGGGGATTTTGCCGCTGTTATGGGAACACTTTGAGGGCCACCCCAATCTACTACCGGCGTTTTTCGAGAATGCCAGTAGCCCACCGCTGCCTGCGGGCTGGGTGCGTAAACCGTTCTTCTCCCGAGAAGGCAGCAACGTAGAGCTGATCACCCCCGCCGGTCAACGCGAAGCGGTGGACGGCCCCTACACTGACAGCCCCTGGATTCGCCAGGCGTATCACCCCATGCCCCGCTTTGGTAACAACCATGCGCTAATCGGCAGTTGGGTAGTGGGCGACCGAGCCTGCGGTATGGGCATTCGCGAAGACGTCGGCCGCATTACCAAAGACTCCTCCTGCTTTGTCCCCCACGCGATCGTGTAAACGCAAGTACCAAAACACGCTTATCCACGCTAGACAGCCCTCACAAAAAAAGCTGAAATCGTTGCCACTACCCTAAGTAGAGTGGTAAGTATCACTCTACCTCTCACCCTGAGCGCTATTGAGCAGCGTCGTTAGGGCCACGTTTACTTTGGAGCAACGGCGAACATGATGGCGCGCTGGAAATCCCTACCTTTACGGCTTCGGCTATTTCTCTCCTTTGGGATCGTCTTAGCACTGGCAATGCTCCTGGCGCTCTATCTTCAAGCGCGCTCCCACAGCCAAGCACGGTTGGATAACCTGCTTAATCAAGAGCTACCAGCACAGGTCGAAGGGCTAGCCGCGCATATAAACCTTAACCTCAGCCAGGATCTTGCCATTTCCGAAAGCCTGGCCAATAGCTACTTTATTGAGCAGTGGGTTCGCGACGGTCTGCCCGAAGAGCGACAAAACGATATCGCCAGCTACTTAGCGCGCCTTATGGCGCAGTTAGATACCGAGCTGGTTTTTATCGCCGCCCAGTACCAGGGGCGGGGCTACTATTTCCAACTACGCAACGGTGAATTTCTTCAACGAACAATCCAGCCGCCCGGCAGCGAAGATGACTGGTACTACGATTTTACCGACAGCGACAACGCTTACGAGCTGAATTTAGATAGCGACACCTTTTCTCCCGATGATGCCTTTGTGTACGTCAATTACCGCAGCGCGGTCAATGCCGCCAATGGTCGACCGCTGGTAGTGGCTGGCGCAGGACTTGATCTCTCCCAAATGGCCAGCTTGATCGATGATTTTCGCCTAGGTGACACCGGTCACGCCTCGCTGCTCAGCGCTGAGGGAGAGCTGCTTGTTCGCAGCGGCGAAACTGCTGCGGAGCCTTTACCGGAGCAGGCCTCGCAGCGCCTTCTGCGTGATGAACAGCTTCAGGTACAAGAGATCGAGCGCGACGGCCAGACTCTGTTGATTAGCACACGCTGGCTACCCGAGCTGCAGCGCTATCTGATGGTTGAGGTCGATAAAGAGGCGTACCTGGCGTCTACCCGTGAGCGCTTCCTGGAGTCCAGCGGTATCGGCCTGCTCATTCTGCTCGTCGGCTTGCTGGTGCTCTACCCGCTGACCGGCAGCCTCATCCGCCCTCTGATTGATTTCCAGCGCCAGCTAAAAGACATCACCCACAGCCTGGATCTTTCGCGGCGCGTCAGCACCGACGACAAAGCCGAGCTTGGCGACTTGGCCAATCAAACCAACGAACTCCTTGAGCGCCTCTCCCGCGCTATTGCAGCGGTGGCCAAGAACGCACAAGCGCTAACTCAAGTTGCCGACCGGCTGGCACAAACGGCCGGGCTTTCCGGTGTGCACGGCAGCGATATTGACCATGAAGCGAGCCAAACCATGGCCGCCGCGGTGGAAGAGATGGCTTCTTCGGTGGCGGAAATCACCTCCACCATGGAGGAGCTCTCTACGTCATCGACCCAAATCGCCGACCACTCACAGTCGGTGGTCGACGTGGCTAACCAAACCCTGGAACGCAGCCGTAAAGGCAGTGCGGCCATGCAACTGCTACAGTCAAAGATGCAGGATATCCGCAGCGACAGCGAGCAGAGCCTGACCGAGATCATGACGCTGGGGGCAAAATCCAAGCAGATTAACAAGGTGATGGAGCTGATCAACACCCTGGCTGCCCAGACCAAGTTGATCGCTTTTAATGCCGCTTTGGAAGCCTCAAGCGCGGGAGAGTCGGGCCGACGTTTTTCGGTAGTCGCTAGCGAGATACGCCGCTTGGCTGACAGCGTGACCGACTCTACCCAAGAAATTGAAGCGCATACCGATGATATTCAGACGGCGATTAATCGCTTAGTGGTGGCTTCTGAAAAAGGCGCCTCCTCAATCGAGCAGGGCGTTGAAGCAAGCATGAGCACTGCCCAGGATCTGGAGGCGCTACTTAAGGCAGCGAGCCAAACCAGCAGCGCGGCCCAGCAGATATCGCTGTCTACACAGCAGCAAAAAACCGCCAGCAGTCAGGTGGTGATGGCGCTGCGCGATATCGATACGGCCAGTTCTCGCAACGCGCACTCGGTGCGCAGCATTACCGATATCAGCCAGGATATGATCCATATGTCGGCGGAGCTCAACGCGCTGGTGCAGGAGTTTACCCTAACAAATAATAACCGCTGATAAGGATACCGAATGAGTGCAATTCGGGTAGTCATTGCCGACGACAGCCAAGTAGCCCGCGACGTGCTACGCGATATCCTCAGCCGAGACGGTGATATTGAGATCGTGGGTGAAGCCACTAACGGCCGCGAAGCGGTGGCGCTGGCCAAACGCCTTGCACCGCAGCTGATCACCATGGATCTCAACATGCCGGTGATGGATGGCCTAAGCGCCATCGAAGAGATCATGTATCACAAAGGCGTGCCCATCCTGGTGGTCAGCGACCGCTCCGATGCGCAAACGGCCTATCAAGCCCTTGAAGTGGGTGCGCTGGAAGTCATGCCTAAACCCACGTTGGAAGGGGCTGACGCCGATCGCCTTTTGGAGCGTGTACGCCTGCTGGCCGGTGTCGCGGTGATCACTCGCCTAAGACGCCGCAGCATGACGCCAGCGCCGATCATCTCCCTGCCTACCCTACCCGCCACCCCACAAGGAGTGCCGCGCAACTTTCAACATGTGGTGGCGATCGCCTGCTCAACTGGCGGCCCACAAGCCTTAGTGCGGTTGTTGCGAACGCTGCCCACCGGATTCCCAGCGCCCATCGTCATCGCCCAGCACATCAGCCATGGGTTTATCGATGGCATGGCACAATGGCTGGCATCGCTGTGTGCTATGCCGGTGAGTGTTGGCCAAGAGGGCGAGCAGCTACGCCCTGGGCATATCTATTTGTCACCTTCCGAGCGTAATTTATGCGTGTCCCCCCGCCACCGTTTTCAGCTTCAATCCAGCCCTGAGACATTTCTATACCACCCCAGTTGCGATGTGCTGCTACAAAGCGTTGCGGAAGTCTATGGCCGTGATGCGATTGGCATCATTTTGACTGGCATGGGCCGTGATGGCGTGAATGGTATGCGGGCTATCTATCAGGCAGGCGGTACTACTTTCGCGCAAGATGAAGCCAGTTCAGTGATTTACGGCATGAACCAGGAAGCCGTTAAAGCCGGGGTCATACAGTATGAATTACCCCTTGATAGCCTTCCGGATCGGCTGCTGCGCGATGTGCGCGGCTATTTGGATAGCCGGCCGGGGCCCTTGGCATGAGCGCCTTTGCCCCTTTTAAGGCGCTGGTGCATCAACGCTGCGGCTTACACCTGGAAGGCTTGGCCGAAGCGCGGCTATTCCGGGCGATGGCCAGCTTACAAGCATCAACGGGGCTCACCGATACCGCTCAACTGCTCACACAATTAACCAGCGACGCTGCGCTATTCGATCAGTTCGTCAGCCAGTTAACGGTTAACGAAACCTATTTCTATCGCGAACCGGATGCCTTGAACTGGCTGGTCAACCGCTATTTGCCCAAGCGTTTAGCGGCCGGTGACCCGCCGCTATCCATCTTCAGCGCGGGCTGCTCCTCCGGCGAAGAACCCTATAGCGTGGCGATGATGCTGTTTGAGCGCTTTGGCGAGCGGGCCAAAGCACTATTTAACCTCACGGGTGGCGACCTGGATCATCAAGTGCTCGCCAAGGCGCGCCAAGCGGTTTATGGCGGCATGGCGTTTCGCGCGCTCTCTGCTGACTTCAAAGCGCGCTACTTCAGTCCCTACAAGGGGCGCTTTAAGCTTCACGAATCGTTGCGCCAGTGGGTAACCTTTTGCCCGTTTAACCTATTAAACGCTGCAGAGAGCAGCCCTGGCGGCCCCTTTGATGTGATTCTATTTCGCAATGTATCGATCTACTTTGATCAGCAGACACGGCGCCGCATTCATCAACAGCTTGGCCAGTTACTGGCGCCGAATGGCATTTTACTCTGCGGCGTCACCGAAACCATGGGCAATGATCTCGGCGTATTTGAACTGGTCGAAGCCGAAGGCGTCTTTTACTTTCGCCGTGCAGAGCCGCCCACGGCCGTGCCAACAGTTTCCCATCAACCCCCTCTACCCATGGGCGATAAGTCAGATGGCGGTATCGGCGATAGCGCGGGCAACGACCTAGAGCTAGCCAGTAGCGGCGCTTTAGCCCCCGCAGCGCCATCATGTGAACAGGCAACGGAGAAGGCACAAACGGACAGCATTAACCATCCGTTGCAAAACGCCCAGCGGTTGCTGAATCAAAATGCCTTTGACGACGCCGCTACGCTACTGGAGGCGTTGCTTAAGCAACAGCCGTGGTCGACCGATGCGCTGGTGCTGGCCGGGTTAGTCGCCCGTTGGCAGCAGCAGCCCCATCATGCCTACGACTATTTCAAGCGGGCCATTTACGTCGCCCCCGAGTGCTGGCCCGCGCATTTCTACTTAGCGGAGCTTTATCGCCAGGGCGAGCTGAGCGACGAGCCCCTACAGCGCAGGCAGCGCTATGCCGCAGTGGTGCGTTTACTGACCGCCGCGCCCACCTCCGATGGTGGGTTAGAGACGATCGCCCCGCCGCTACCACCAGGCGATGCACGCTTTCTTGCCGAACGTTATTTAGAGGCGGGCAACACCACACTGGTATCAACCAGTACCACACAGGGAGTGGGTTGATATGGCGTTGGATATTCGCCGCTTTATACAGCGCTTTGTGGAAGAAGCGGCCGACCACCTGCCCCGGCTGCGCGAAGGCATCAGCGCTCTGGAACAGGGCCATGCTGATCGCGAGCAGATCAACGAGCTGTTCCGCGCAGCGCATACGCTGAAAGGCTCGTCGCGGATGCTCAAGCTGGTGCCGATTACCGCGCTGGCGCATAGCACTGAAGAACTGCTCAGCGCGCTGCGCGATGGCACTCTAAGTGCAACGCCAGCGGTTACCAGCCTGCTCAGCCAGTCAGTTGACGGGCTGGCGGACTTGGTCAGCCGGCTAGCTGAAGGGGCGTCTGGTGATGACTTGCCCGCGGCTGATGAGGCACTGTGTAGTGCCCTTGAAAACGCTGCCCATGGTCAGGCTACCGCCCCGCCCAGCCCCCAAACTACGCTCGCGCCTTCCTCTGCGACCTCGATACCTCCCTCCTCCGCGGCGCTGGTGACCGAGAGCGAACTTCGCCTCAGCGATACTGTGCGGGTTCGCTTGGATCGACTGGACGATGTTATTCGTTTAATGGGCGAAGTGCTTTCCGGCCACCACCACTTACACACACTGGTTGATCAAGCCCGAGCGCTAAGCACCTCACTCCCTGCCGAGCAGCAGGCGCCCTTTCACGCCTTTCACCGTGATCTGAAAGATAGTGTTTTAAGCCACGACTCGCTGATGAGCGACCTACATGACCGGGCACTGCAAATGCGCATGCTGCCGCTAAGCGTGGTGTTTGATCCGCTCGCGCATATGTCCCGGGAACTGGCCCAGTCACTCGGCAAACAGGTCGACTGCCGCGTTCGAGGCAGCGAAATCGAGCTTGATCGTCAGATGATTGATCGCCTGTCTGATCCGCTGATTCACCTGCTGCGTAACGCTCTGGATCACGGCTTAGAGCCACCTGCCGAGCGCCAGGCCGCGGGTAAATCTCCCCGTGGACAGCTGGTGATTGAAGCCTGGCAGGACGCTGACTGGGTAGTCGTTGAGATGCACGATGACGGCGCAGGCATAGATCTTGATGTAGTGCGCCAGAAAGCGCTCACCAAGCAGTTGGTCAACGAAGAGCAGCTTAACGCCTTGAGCGAGCAGGAGACACTGGAGCTTATATTCCTGCCCGGCTTCTCTACCAAGAGCATGATTACCGACTTCTCTGGGCGCGGCGTGGGCATGGATGTGGTCAAGCGCACCGTGGTAGACGAGTTGAACGGCGACCTGCAGCTTGCCAGCGAGCGCGGCAGCGGTACGCGCTTTACTCTGCGTCTGCCGCTTTCGCTGGCGATGATGCGGGTACTACTGGTTCGCGTCGGCGACATCAACCTAGGGGTAACGGCGCCTTACGTATCAGAACTCGTAGAGTGCTCATCACACGCCTTCATTGATGCCGCCGGGCAGCGCACGCTGATTTTACGCAATGAATTTGTGCCGGTAGTATCGCTTGCCCAGTTACTTGGGCTCCCCGTCACGACTTCCGTGACGGATAAAACCCTACTGTTGGTCGTCCATCAACGGCACCAGAAGCTCGCCCTGATTATTGATTCTCTGATTGATGAGCACGATATGGTCATCAAGCCACTACCTGGGCATCTACGTTATTTACCCTTGGTCTCAGGCATGGTTTCCATGGGCCGCAATGCGCTGGTAAGCCTGCTCCACGTACCCGCTTTACTGGAAACCACCCGGCACAACGTCCAGCGCTCTAGCCATGAGCGCCCCTCACCCACGCAGGCAAAACGCATTTTGGTGGTCGACGACTCACTGAATACCCGTGAAATAGAAAAAGACGTACTCGAAGCATGGGGCTATCACGTCACCCTGGCCGAAAATGGTCGCGATGGCTTAGCCAAAGCGCTGGCGGAGCCGTTTGATGCGGTACTGACCGACGTTGAAATGCCGGTGATGGATGGCTTTGCGCTGACTACCCGACTGCGCGAAAATGAGGCTTATCGTTACCGGCCAATTATTATTATCACCTCGCGGGAAAAAGAGGCTGATCGGCGACGCGGGATTGAGGTCGGTGCCGACGCCTATATTGTCAAAGGTAGTTTTGACCAAAACAATTTAGTAGAGACGCTCCAGGCCCTACTGGGCTAACGGTGAGCGTTACTGACACCACCATTAATGCCACACCAACCATGAGGTCATGGAATGCATATCCTGGTCGTAGACGACGATCCGCTTGCCGGAGAAATGACGGCGGCACTGCTTGAGTCTCAGGGCCATAGCACCTTACTGGCCTTTGATGCCATGGAGGCCGTCGAGCAGTTAGACGCGCATAGCGATATCAAACTGATCGTCAGCGATATGCATATGCCTCTTGTCAGCGGATTAGCGCTGTTAGAGATGTTGCGCGAACAGGATAATCATCTGCCGTTCATTTTACTCACCGGCGACACCCCGGATGCAACGCTACGGCAGACCCCAGGCCTGAACGCCTGTTTGCGTAAAGATGCCGAACTGGCTGATAACCTGGAAACCACCGTGAAACAGGCACTGGCACTCAACGGCTAAGCAACACTGGATGTGATGGAATGGATTAATAATGGAATGGATCGCCGCTTTCGATCACTTACGTAGGTAGTTTGATGTCTAAGCCCGCCCCTACGCTACACGATAAGCTAAATCAGCTACGTGAGCGTTTTATTGAGCAGCTTCCGTCCCGCTTAGCGCAAACCGCCGAGCTGTGGCAGCAAAGCCGTACGACGAGCGAAGAACAGGCGCGACTCGCACCGGAGCTGCACCGCTTCTTTCATAGTTTGAAAGGAACCGGGAGGTCGCTGGGATTTGAGCGGCTTGCCCTGCTGGCGGATCAAGCGGAGGAGGCGCTCAACGCCTCCCCCGCCCGTGACGATATCGATACGTTTATCAGCCAACTGCTGCTCCATCTGGGTCGCGAACAGCAGCACCTACGCTCCCATCACGGCCAACAGCAAGCGCTAGCAGCCGTCAACAGCTTCGAGCTTACCAGCCAAGTGGAGCCGCTGCGTAATAAGCGCCAGCGGTTAATTTACCTGTGCGACGATGAGCCCGAGCAGGTCGATCAGTTGATCCATCACTTGCGCTGCTTTGGTCATGAAGTCGTTCAGTTCATCGATACTGAGACATTCTTTAACACCGTGCTTACTCGTCGCCCTGATGCGGTGATCATGGATGTGCGGTTCCCCCAGGGCCAAACCGCCGGGACTGAAACCCTGACCAGCTTGAACAAGTTGACCGGTCAAGCGCTACCCGCCATCGTCTTATCGGCCCACAGCGATTTTCACTCGCGCCTAAGTGCCGTGCGTGCAGGCTGCGGTGGTTACTTCACCAAGCCGGTAAAACCGCTGGATCTGATGTTAGCCGTGGATGAACTCACTGCACCTGCGGTGGAAGAGCCGTTGAAGGTGTTAGTGGTGGATGATGAGCCCGAAGCGGCTGCCTACCACGCTTTGCTGCTTGAAGAGGGCGGTATGAGTGTTCACCAAGTGCATCATCCCGCCGATGCGCTCACGGCAATGGAGCGCTTTAGCCCCGATTTAGTGCTGGTCGATGTGTATATGCCGGTGTGTTCGGGGGAAGAGCTGGCGACGATTATTCGTCAACAGCCGGAATACCTGGGGCTACCGATTATCTATCTCTCCAGTGAAACCGACAGTCAAAAGCAGATTACCGCCATGTCTGCAGGCGTTGAAGCTTTTCTTACCAAACCCGTGCAGCCTGAAGAGCTCGTCTCTGCCGTGCGTCTGCGCGCCGAACGCCTGCGCCTGCTGCGCTCATTGATGACCCGCGACAGCATGACCGGGCTGTATAACCACAGCACCACCACCGAGCTGATCAATAAAACCCTCGCTCAGGCCCACCGTGATAATAGCCAGCATGCCATGGCGATGATCGATATCGATCACTTTAAAGAGGTTAACGACACCCACGGTCACTTGGCGGGTGATCAGGTGATCATTACCTTGGCAAGGCTGCTCAAAAGCCGTCTGCGGCTTTCCGATATTATTGGCCGCTATGGCGGTGAAGAGTTTGTCGTGCTGCTGAAAGGCATTAATGCCGAAAAAGCGGCCACGTTAATCAATAGCCTGCGCGAGGATTTTGCGCTGGTTGACTTTCACGCCGGTGACGTCCGCTTTCGCTGCACTTTCAGCGTGGGTATCAGCAGTTTCCCCGCACTGCCCTCCACCGAGTCGCTGCGTTTAAGCGCCGACCAAGCGCTCTACCGCGCCAAAAACCAAGGGCGCAATCAAGTAGTGATATCGACGGAGTTAGCCGATGAGCGCTGAATACCCCCGGGACAACCCAGCGAATGACCCGCCGTTCGCCACTCAGACCTTGGAAGAGGCATTAGCAACCCACGGCGATACGGAGACAGTCGTCGATGTCGATGAGCCCACCCAGCAGCTAGTGCTCTTCCGGCTCAATGGTCAACGTTTTGCGCTGCCCGGCAGCGCGGTGAGTGAAATTCTACCCAGTGATCAGCCCGTCTATTACGTCCCCGGGCTCCCCAACTCTACCGAAGGTGTGCTTCACTTACGCGGTAAAATCGAGTCCGTCATTAGCCTGCACCATCTCCTGGGTTTACCTTCACCGGAAGGCGCTTCCAAGGGGATGATATTATTAGTTCGTGCTGCGGGAATTACGAGCGGCGTACGTATCGAGCAGCTTGACGATGTCTGCGAGGTCGCCCAGAGCATGCTGCAAGCTCCCCCCGAAACGCTGCCCGGCACGTTGCGCCCTTATGTCAGCGCGCTGTGGCAGATGGATGAGCGCCAGGCGCTTGCCCTGCTTGATCCAGAGGCGCTGTTCGACGCCTACCAACAGGGGCTGGGGTAAGGTGCCCCAACATCGCGACCCGCATGAACAAGCCCAGGTTGCCCTGGTACTGTTTCACGTCGGGCCTTACCGTGCTGCTCTGGAAGCACGCCATGTGCTCGCCATGACCGATCACCCTACGGCATTGCGCACGGCCAATGCTCAATCGCTGCTCTACGCCGGTAGCGACCCTGAGTCCCCGCCTAGTCGTTGGCTCACTCTGCGCGACGCTCAAACAGTCAGTGACAACGGCGGCACTTGGCAACTGGGCGTAAGCGGTGATTTTACGCTTCAGCAACTGCCGGCTAACACACTTTACCCGCTGCCTAAATTGCTGTTTCCCCGACGTTTTTCAACCGCACTCTGCGGCTTCACCTTCGACCAACAGCAGCTAGTGCTGCTACTCGACGCGCGCAAGCTTAGCCCTTAACTTTCTCCAGCGCCTGCTCTTAGCCAGCCAACCATAAACAGCTGATTTTATCGCCTTCGACAATTTCGCTATTGGCCGGAATCACCGCAAAAGCGTCGGCGTTGATACAGGAGGAGAGCACGCCGGAATTCTGGTCATCAAAAGCCGTTGCCGTCACTCCGTTGGGCGTGAATTGGAGCGTTACACGCATATAGTGTTCCCGGGGCCCGGTGGAGGTGGCAAACCCAGCGTGGGCAGTAAGCGTGGGCAATGTTTTTAAAACCGGACAGCCAAGCATTGCGCCCAGCAAGGGGCGTAAAAACAGCCAAGCACCGACAAACCCCGAGACCGGATTGCCGGGCAAGCCCACAAACCGCGCCTGGCTGCCATCATCGCGAGGCAGACGGCCCAGCGCTAGCGGCTTACCAGGACGGATCGCCAACTTCCACATATCGAGCTGGCCAATCGCTTCCAGCGCGGCTTTGACATGATCCTCTTCGCCGACGCTCACGCCGCCGGTGGTCACCACTAAATCCGCCTCAGCCGCGGCTGCCGTTAACAGTGCCACCGTGCGGTCGTAATCATCCGGTACGCTAATGGTGCTCACCACGTCGGCGCCAAAGTTCTCTAGCAGCCGTTTAAGCATTGGTCGGTTGGAGTTGTAGAGCTGCCCCGGTTTTAACGGCGTGCCCGGATCGATGATCTCATCACCCGTGGAGAGCAGCGCTACCCGAGGCCGACGGCGCACGCTAACCTGGGTAATCCCCTGGCCTGCCAAGTGTCCAAGGGCTGCGGCTTCGAGCCGTTCCCCAGCTTCGAGCAGCACAGAGCCGCTCTTCACGTCGCGCCCCTGACGGCGGACATTGTCCCCTGCCGGAATATCGGCAGGTAACAGCGCTTGTTCACCGTCAACTTCTACCCGCTCCTGCATGACTACGCAGTCGGCGCCGGGCGGAATCTCGCCGCCGGTAAAAATACGCGCGCAGCTACCGGGCGCAAGCGAAACAGCAGGAGTGCCCGCAGCAATACGCTGGCTTACCGGCAGCCACTGACCGGCATCAGAGGCGCGCAAGGCGTAGCCGTCCATCGCGCTGTTATCGAACGGCGGTACATCCAACTGGGCAGTGACGGCTTCGGCCAACACACGCCCAGCAGCGGCTGCCAGCGGAACGCTCTCTGCACTTACTGGGTTTACGTCGGCCAGCAGCGCCTCAAGCGCGGCTGATATCGGCTGCAAATCAACCATGCTGCCCCCGGCCTGGGATGACCAGGTTGGCGAAGTTGCAGGGTTTGTGGCGGCTATCCAACTGCTCGGCCAGAATGCCGTCCCAGCCGGTGCGGCAGGCGCCTGTTGAGCCTGGCAGGCAGAACACTACCGTGGCGTTGGCTAGGCCGCCAAGGCAGCGGCTTTGAATGGTCGAGCTGCCGATCTCTTCACCGCTTAGCTGGCGAAAGCGTTCGCCAAAGCCTTCGATGCGCTTATCCAGCAGCACAGCAATAGCTTCAGGCGTGGAGTCGCGGCCAGTAAAGCCAGTGCCGCCGGTGGTAATAACCACCTGCACATCCGTATCGGCGATCCAGTTGGCTACCACCGCACGAATGCGATAGACATCATCTGGCACGATGCGCTTTTCAACCAGCGTGTGCCCAGCGCTGGTCAAGCGCTCGACTAATGCTTGGCCACTGCGATCCGTCTCTTCAGTGCGGGTATCGGAGACCGTGAGGACAGCTATGTTGAGGGGCACCATTGGCTCACTCATCGATATCACCCCTTTTTGGCCGCTTTCTTTTTAGCGTGGTGAGCTTCCCAAGCGGCCATCTGCTCCGGCGTGGCGGGGGGCTGATAAAGCTCCTTCCATTCGCTGTACGGCATACCGTAAACGTACTCTCGGGCCTCTTCGTAGTTGAGGCTTTCATCCCGCGCTTCCGCGGCACTGACCAGCCATTTGGATAAGCAGTTGCGGCAAAAGTCCGCCAGAATCATCAGGTCGATATTCTGGACATCTTTGTTGTCGTCCAGATGCTGTAGCAGGCGCCGAAACGCGGCGGCTTCAAGCTCGGTGCGCGTAGCTGGGTCTAAATCATCAAACGCTGACATAACCTTCCTCTCATAAATGACGTTTGGTTATTGAGTAATTTAAGGTGAAGCATAACAAAAGACACCGCCAAAAGGCGGTGTCTTCGCGACCATTACGAACGTATCAACTGGTTCGCGTCGCGGACGGATCAGCACTGCCGCCCGATGATTTGCGAGCCGCCACTTCTTGTTCCGATAGCGTTTGGTCTTTGACCTCTTCGTACCACAAATTGTGATGCTCTTTGGCCCAGGTCTCGTCCACGTAGCCCGTGGTCATACCCTCTAGCGCGCCTTCGGTGCCCAGCGTGCCGATATAGATATGCCCTAAGGAAACCGCGGTAAGGCCCAGTGCACCCACTGCGTGGATAATATTCGCCCACTGCATGGTGTCACGGCTCTGGTCGAAGTTGGGGAAGTCGAGTACAAAGCCACTGGCAACCACGAGAATACCGACCGTCGCCAGTATCCAGTACCAGGCTTTCTCACCACCGTTGGCAAAACCCGCGTCGACATGCTTTTTACCAATCATGCCGCCGCCCTTCTTAAACCACACCCAGTCGTGCTTTTTGGGAATATTTTCTTTGATCAAACTCACTAGCAGTATGACCAGCAAGACACCAAAGATCGGCCCCAGGTAGTTATGCAGCACTTTTGTGGCCGCAATCATCCAAGCCCAAACCCCATCGCCAAACAGTGGGCGGAACACAAACTTGCCAAATAGCAGTGTCATCCCGGTCAGCGCCAGAACGATAAATAGCGTCGCTACCGTCCAGTGCAGCGCACGTTTCATTAGCGTCCAACGCAAGAGCAGGCGACCGGTACGCGGCGCCTCAAGCTCCTTACGCCCAACGATGAAGTAGAACAGCGCGATCAGCGCCGCCATGCCAAATACCGCAATCAAACCAAACGGCGACACCCAGCGGTTGCGAATCTGCCGCCAGGTTTCACCGCTTGCATTGATCAGGCTGTAGTTACTATCAGCACGTGAATCACGGTAGTTAGGCCCGGTCTCTCCACTGCGTACCTGGCGCCACTGGTCAGCGGTAATGCCGGGGGCAGCAGTGGTCATTTCGCGATCAGGATCCGCCTGCGCAACAGCCACTTGTGTGAAGCCGAGGCTTAGCACTAGAGCAAGCGCCACCAGCATAAAGCGCCAAATCAGGGCGAGCCCTTTACCTGAATACGGCGCCCCACCGGGCGCCTGTGCAGTCAACAGGTTCATGACACGCCTCCTTACCCTTTATGGGCAGCATCATAGGCTAGGTTGTCGGCACTGGCCTGTGGGTTATTCGACCAGGCGCCATCTTTGTGGCCACGATGGACGACGCGCTGGCGGAAGATGTCCGCAACGTCTTGGGCATCACCGGCGAGCAGCGCTTTGGTGGAGCACATCTCGGCACATAGCGGCAGCTTACCTTCGGCGATACGGTTGGAGCCGTACTTCTGGTACTCCTCTTCTTTGCTTTCGGCCGGGCCGCCCGCGCAGAAGGTGCATTTGTCCATCTTGCCGCGCTCACCGAACGCATCCTGCTGGGGAAACTGCGGAGCGCCAAACGGGCAGGCGTAGAGGCAGTAGCCGCAGCCGATGCAGAGGTCTTTGTCGTGCAGCACGATGCCGTCATCGGTTTTGTAGAAGCAGTCGGTCGGGCAAACGGCCATACACGGCGCGTCGTCGCAGTGCATACAGGCGACGGAAATGGACATTTCACTCGCTTCACCGTCGTTGAGCGTGACCACGCGGCGGCGCTGAATGCCCCACTCAACATCGTTGGCATTCTTACACGCGGTGACGCAGCCGTTGCATTCGATGCAGCGTTCGGCGTCACACATAAATTTCATTTGAGCCATGGTGTTCTCCTCATGCCGGTGCGGGATGGCTCCCGCACCGTCGTGCTGTCAGGTCGGTCGGGGCTTTCTTATTAAACTTAAGCCCGCTCAATGCGGCAGATGGTGCACTTGGTCTCTTGCATCAGTGTCACCGGGTCGTAACCGTAGGTGGTCGCGGTGTTGGCCGCTTCACCGATGATGTACGGATCCGATCCATCTGGATAACGATCACGCAGGCTTTCGCCCTGGAACATGCCGCCAAAGTGGAACGGCATAAACGCCACGTTGCGGTCGACCCGAGGTGTAACCAACGCTTTGACTTTCACGCGGCCACCCTCTGCCCCTTCAACCCAGACATCGTCGCCATCCTTGATACTCAGATCGTTGGCGTTCGCCGGGTTAATTTCGACAAACATCTCCTGCTGTAACTCGGCCAGCCACGACATGGAGCGCGTCTCCTCCCCGCCACCTTCGTACTCAACCAGACGCCCAGAGGTGAGAATGATTGGGTAATCGCCGCTGTTATCGCGATCCTGGATGGTTTTGTACATGGTTGGCAGGCGCATGATGGAGTCGAAATCGTCCCAAGTTGGGAAGCGTTCAACCAAATCACGGCGCGTGGTGTAGAGCGGCTCGCGGTGCTTCGGCACCTGGTCGGGGAACGTCCAGACCACGGCGCGTGCCTTGGCGTTGCCGTAGGGCGCACAACCATGCTCAATGGTGACCCGCTGGATACCGCCAGAGAGGTCGGTTTTCCAGTTTTTGCCTTCCGCCGCCTGCTTTTCTTCCGCGGTAAGGTCGTCCCACCAGCCTAAATCTTTAAGCAGTTGGTCGTTGAACTCTGGATAGCCGTCATCGATATCGCCGCCTACCGGCGCTGAACCTTCCGCCAGAAGGTTAACGCCATCGCGTTCGATACCGAAACGGGCACGGAAGCCCATGCCACCTTCCATCACCGGCACGCTGGTATCGTAAAGATTGGGCGAGCCCGGGTGGTTAAACTCAGGCGTACCCCAGCAGGGCCACGGCAAGCCGTAGTAATCACCGTCCGCCGGGCCACCCTCTGCGCGCAGATTCTCGAAGCTGAAGGTGTGCCAGTTTTGCTGGTGCTCTTTGAGACGCTCTGGGCTTTGTCCGGTGTAGCCTACCGTCCACATACCGCTGTTGATTTCGCGCAGAATATCTTCGATCAGCGGCTCATCGCCGTTCATCTGATAGTTCTTGACCAGCTCATTACCAAAGCCCAGTTTACGGGCAAACAGGTACATGATTTCGTGGTCAGGCTTGGACTCAAATAGTGGCTCAATGACGCGATCACGCCACTGAATCGAACGGTTAGTCGCCGTGACACTTCCAGTGGTTTCGAACTGGGTCGCCGCTGGCAGCAGGTAAACGCCGTCGCTACGGTCATGCATAACAGCAGCTACGGTGGGATAAGGGTCAACGATGACCATCATCTCCAGCTTCTGCATGGCTTTTTGCATCTCGACGCCGCGAGTCTGGGAGTTAACCGCGTGGCCCCAGTAGAACATCGCTTTCAGCGCGGTACGCTGGGAGATGTTTTCGTCCTCTTCGAGCACGCCATCGACCCAGCGCGATACGGTAATACCGGCGGTGTACATCGGCTTGCCGTCGGCGTACTCGGTATCGTCATAGCGGCCTTTTAGCCACTCGTAGTCGAGATCCCACACCTGCGCCCAGTGCTGCCAGGCACCTTCCGCCAAACCGTAGTAACCCGGCAGTGAGTCGCAGCCAAGGCCAAGGTCGGTCGCCCCCTGCACGTTATCGTGGCCACGCAGGATATTAGCGCCGCCGCCTGCCACACCGATATTCCCCAGCGCCAGTTCAAGAATGCAGTAAGCGCGGGTATTGTTGTTACCGGTGGTGTGCTGGGTGCCGCCCATACACCAGACCACACAGCCAGGCCGATTGTCGGAGAGGCGTTTGGCGACATCGTACATCTCGGCTTCGGGGACGCCGGTGACTTCTTCTACAACGTTGGGCGGGAAGTTGGCGACTTCAGCGCGCACTTCATCCATACCGTAAACGCGTTGATTGATGTACTCGTTGTCTTCCCAGCCGTTATCAAAGATGTGCCACAGCAAGCCCCAAATATAGGCGACGTCCGAACCGGGACGTAGACGCACGTATTTGTTGGCCTTGGCGGCGGTGCGGGTAA
Organism: Halomonas sp. SpR1; assembly: GCF_031010175.1. Classification (GTDB taxonomy): domain Bacteria; phylum Pseudomonadota; class Gammaproteobacteria; order Pseudomonadales; family Halomonadaceae; genus Vreelandella. The sequence goes on along the minus strand of NZ_JAUAMB010000004.1, from coordinate 53,213 downwards.
AGCGCGGGTCGGCCACGATAATGTCGCAATTATTGCGCTCTTTGGCGATCAGAATGTGCTGCATCGCCACCGGATGCGCTTCACTGGGGTTAGAGCCAATGAACAGAATCGCCTTGCTGTTATGCATATCGTTGAGCGAGTTAGTCATCGCTCCATAACCCCAGGTATTCGCCACGCCCGCCACGGTGGTGGAGTGGCAAATACGCGCCTGGTGGTCGGTATTGTTGGTGCCCCACAGCGAGGCAAGCTTGCGCATTAAATACGCCTGCTCGTTGCTGAACTTCGCCGAACCCAGCCAGTAAACGCTGTCCGGGCCGTGCTCTTCGCGCAGTTCAAGCAGCTTGTCGCCAATCTCGTTAATGGCGTCATCCCAGCTCATGCGTTCCCACTCACCCGCGACCAGCTTCATCGGGTACTTGAGGCGCCGCGTGGAGTGACCGTGCTGGCGCAGCGAAGCGCCCTTCGCGCAGTGCGCACCACGGTTGATGGGGTGATCGAACGCCGGCTCCTGCTTCGTCCAAATGCCCTCTTGAACTTCGGCATACACGCCACAACCCACTGAACAGTGGGAGCAGATGGTGCGTTTGGTCTCGACCGGCGAGTCCAGCACGGGTGTTTTGTCAGCGGCTTCTGAGCGCCGCATCATGGGCGCACCCATAAAACCAACGGCAGCCACACCGCCGGTGGCAGCACCGCTGCGTTTGAGGAACTGGCGACGGGAAATACCCAGCCCGGAGGCCTTGGGGGTGTCTGTTTTGCGAGTTAAGCGCATGGCAAATCTCCTGGTATTCCGCCGTCAGTCACGCAGCGAGGCGTAATAAGCACGGACGTGATCAGTCTCACGGTAGTTAACCGATGGTTTTTCGTTTTTCACCGGGGCAGTCTCGGCCTGGGCCAGAGTGACATGGCCGACCGCCGCTGCAGCGCCAGCAGCGGCGGTTCCCAACCCGATGGTTTTCATAAACCGGCGGCGCTCAGGGTTATGTAATGGTTGCTGTGACGGCTGCATGGGTTTCTCCTCTTGCATGCTTTTTATACGGGTCTTTTTATGCTTTTTTTGCTTTTGCTGATTTTTGCTTTTACTAATTTTTTTATGGAGCCTCCGCTAAGGTTCAACGATCCGCACCGGTGTGTGGCCCACATCAACGCTTAAGCGAGCCTGCTCACTCTGCATAAAAGCGCTACCTAACTGCCCCAGCGCTGCATAGAAAGCGGTGTCTACCTGTCCCAGATCGGCAAAACAGTCGGCCGCCCAGGGCGCTAAATGTTGGCTAAAGAAATAGCCCTGCTCTGCGCTTTCGGCGTCAATCAACATCGCCATGACTTCACACAGAGCCGCCAAGTGATCTTCAGGGTCACGGGTGTGCTCACTGCGTTCAAAGCCGAGTACTTTCAGGTCTTTACGTAACGCGACCAGCGCAGCTTCCATTAATTCGCCATTGCGGTACCAGGAGGCGTAGGGCACCACTTCACCTTGAATCACGCCCACCAGGAGGCGAAAGTGGGCTCTCTGCAGTTGCTCTACGTTGGCATTCTGGGCGGCGATGGCCAGCGCTTGCCAGCATTCCGCCAAACGGCTGCCATCTTGCTCGATAGCCAACTCAGCCAGCCAATCCAGCAATTCCGTGTCCGGCGCTTGGCGCAATAGCGTGGCTAATAGCCGGTAGATATCGGCGCGTAGCGCATCCGCTTCTTTAAGCGTGGGCAGTGCATCCGTCATCGGCTTATACCTTCAGTTGCGCGTCAGGGTCGCGAATCATGGTTTTCCACACATCTTTTACCCGGCAGTCTTCACACATTTCCAGACGGATCATTGCCTCACCGGCAAAGTAAGGGTGGTTAGCAAGTTTCTGTTTAATCGTCGCTACCGTGCTGACAGTGGCAAACGGCTTACCACAGCTGATGCACTCAAACGCCGCCTCTTCATGGCAAATCTGGCGCGTCTCGCGGGCATTGGAGGCGAGGAAGCCGGGCATCAGAGTGATCGCATTCTCTGGGCAAGCCTGTTCACACAGGCCGCACTGCACGCAGTCCGCTTCAAGGAAGCTCAGCGCGGGCGTTTTCCCACCCGACTTCAGCGCCGGGGTTGGGCAGTTACTGACACAGGCGTGGCACAGCGTGCAGGCATCGCTATCGACCTGAATCGCACCGTAGGCAGCGCCAACCGGCACTTCAGCCCGTTCGCCGCTGGGGTTTCCCAGCTCGGCCAGCCGCGCCAAAACGTGGTTCAAACGCGCACGCTTTTCTGGCTCGGGTAGGCTCAACGGCGCTTCTGTCAACGGCGTTAGCGTCGGTAACGCATCACGGGCGGCGCCATCGGCTATCTCGATCAGTTTTACGCGCGCGCTGTCATGGCCCAAGGCGTCCAGCAATGCATGAGCTTGGGCAACCTGATCGAGCAAAAAAGCGCTCAAGCGGGCGGGCATATTGGGGTGAAGCTGGATACGCACTTCGGCGGCACCGGCGGCCAGGGCGGTTAGCCATTGGTCGTGACCCGCTGCTCCCAGCTCTTCTAACGGGGCGTCAATCACATGGCCTGCGGGCACGATACCAGCAGCCCGTTCGGCGTCCTGCGAATCATGGGTAATAAAACGCAGCACCGGCACCTGGCCGCCTGCTTCACGGTAGGCGCTCAACCAAGCGGAGAGCGTATCCTGCTGGCGGCGCGTTTCCGGAAGGCGGAATTCGATAGCACCGGTGGGGCAGGCGCTGGTGCAACTGCCGACGCCTTGGCAAAGAAAGGGATCAATCTCAATGTGAGACTCAATCCGCCCCTTAATGCTGGAAATAGCATCCGCCGGGCAGACGTCCAAACAGCGGGTGCAGCCAATATTGCCGCTGGTGGAGTGGGCGCATAAGTCGCTATTGACCTGGAAGTAGCGCGGCTTGTCGAATTCGCCCACCAGCCCTACAAAATCGTCGAGAGTGTCGCTGCGCTGCTCAACATTCTGCCACTGCATCACCACATAGCCAGGTGGCGGCAACTCCCAGCGCTGGGTGTGGGTAGTCGCAGCAAGGTCAAGGATTAGGTCAAAGCCGTCGCGCTGAATCAATGCACGGGCAAGATTCAGCGGTGAATCGCCGTCGTCAAGCTGGACGCTAAAAGCCCCCAGATAACCGTTGATACGCAGGTGGCTGAGCTGTTCCTGGGTCAATGTCTGGGTGATCAGCGGCTCGCTAGCTCCGAGAGTGTCATCTCCCGGACTGTTCGACTCAGTAACTAACAGCGTCAGCGATGCTAGGCCGCGCCCTTGAAGCGCGCGAGCGGCTGGATAAACGTCATCGGCCGACCCTATTAACAGCGCATGACCGCGGCTGTGATAGGTCACATTGGCAGGCGTCAGGTTAGCGGGCCAAGAGATACGCTGGCGTACCGTCTCCCGAGCCTCGGCATTGCGCTGGTCGTCTACCGACGCCAGTTGGATTCGTTGGTTCATGCGTTCTCACGGTCAGGTGAATAATTCTTATTATAATTTTGAGTTATATTATTTAACTATTGTGGCATAACAATGCGTTGACGCTAAGTTCAGCCTATGGCGAAATCCATAATTTGCCAACCTGATTACCGTCAACGCTGCCAACGCTAGGGATCTATTGCATTGCTAAGCTTTTGAATTTCATCGACTTATTGTCAATCTCATGTTTTCGTCTTAGTACCTGATAAATAATCAGACTGGTCGTCTAGCGGCGCTTTTTTTACAGTGTTGTCACTGTCAGCGCAAGACTTTGAGGACTCTTCCTCTAACGTCACCGCTTGCTCATTTGTCTGCTCGTCAGCTGTCAGCTCTTTGTGAGGCTCGGGTTCGGCGTCCTCTAGCGACTTATCAACGACCTCTTCCACTTTATGTGTCCAGCGGCGTAGTTGGCTGGCGAGCTCGGAGCCCATGGGCTTCAACAGTTTATTATAGTCGGCGTCATAGTCATCCAGACCGTCGCGGACGTTGTAGTTGCCGGTCGCCCATAGCCGTTTCAATGCTTGCCTGCGTAAAGGGCCGCTTACTCCCGGTGCCATAAAAGCGCTGAAGTCGCTGCCCGCTGCCAATGTATTTGGATCAGGCAATGTATGGTCGAGACTGCCGGGTTCTGGTTCTCGTTCTGGGTCTGGCGGTGTTTCAGGTGCCTGTTGCGGCTGCTCGGTCTCGTTATAAGCCGCAGCATTCGGCTCCTCGGACGTTTCATCACTGGGTGCGCCCGCGGGTGGCTCGTCATTTTGCGTTGGCAGATTACGCTTAAGCCGCGACCAGCGTTCCAAACGACTCATTTTGGTTGCTCCTTGGTGGGCGTCTCTTTCGCCCGCCCTGCCCCTTTGCGTTTCTTCTTACGCATTTCCAGCGGTGCTTCGCCGTGGCGCGCGAGGTAGCTCTCAATCCAGATCTGAATAGCCATGGGCATGGGCGCTTCGAGCACCTGCTGTTCGCCATCCATCCAACCCGCCGCCACATCCTGGCTGGCGGTGATAGCGTCAGGTTTGGGGGGTTGGCCAGTGAATCCAGCCCGCACAAATAAACGCGAGGTAGCGGAGGTTAAGTTAAAACGGTAGGCAGCACGCTCGGTCATCGACAGTTGTAGGTTAAGCACATGCTCACCCTGATCAGACAGCGCAAGCTCAGCAATGCGCCACTGGGTTAGGCTAAAGCGCCCCACCTGCTTGGCTTCGGCAATCAAGGTAATACTGACTGGGCGTAGGTTATCACTCATTACATCAGACCTTTTGCCATAAACGGATAGCGCTTGAATAGGTAGACAAGTAAGCCTCCCCGGCGCCATCATCGTCAACCCTGTCGTTTTGCGAGAACCGTTTTGCGAGGATTCGCCATGCCCGCCCTTCAGCCCGCTCTTCAGATAAGCCGAGCCCGCTTGCCAGCCACCACCGAGATCAGCATCGTCGATGAGTATGGCGATGCCCGCCAGCAGGCGATTGCCGCTGAAAGAGCGTTGACGGTCTACCTCAATAAACGTGAAATTGTCACGCTGATGACACTGGGCGACGATCCGGAAGCCTTAGTCGTTGGCTATCTGCGCAATCAGGGGCTGCTGCGCGCTGCAGACGATTTGCAGGCAGTCCAGGTCGACTGGGAGGTCGAAGCGGCGGTGGTGGTTACCCGGCATCTGCCCGAAGATCTGGAAGCACGGTTGAGTACCCGCACGGTGACCACCGGCTGCGGCCAAGGCACGGTATTTGGTAAACTGCTTGATCAAACCGCGCTCACGAAGCTGCCTGCTACCCAGTTGGCCCAATCCACGCTCTATCAACTACTACAAAATCTTAACGCCTATAATGAGACGTATCGCAGCGCGGGCGCCGTTCACGGCTGTGCGTTGTGCCAGCAAACCGAGGTGCTTGATTTTGTAGAGGATGTGGGGCGGCATAACGCAGTGGATACCCTGGCGGGGCGCCAATGGTTGCAGCAGGCAGATAGTGCCAATGCGGATATCTTCTACACCACCGGGCGGCTAACGTCTGAGATGGTACTTAAAGTGGCCCAAATGGGCATAAGCGTGCTGGTATCGCGCTCGGGCGTCACCCAAAAAGGCGTCGAACTGGCCGAACGCTTTGGAGTGATGCTGATCGCCCGCGCCAAAGGCCGCCACTTTCAGGCGATCAATACCCAAAACCGTTTAGCGCTGGACGCGATCCCGTCGCGACCATCCCATGCCCGTTCTTCACAAGAATATCGCTCATCAACAAAGGCAAGCTCATGATCCCCTCTCACGACCTCACTGGCATGATTCTCGCTGGCGGCGAAGGGCGCCGAATGGGCGGCCGAGACAAAGGGCTTGAACCTTTTGCAGGCCTGCCGCTAGTCGGCCATGTGGTCAAGCGCCTTGAAGGCCAGGTGGCCGAGCTAGTGATTAACGCCAACCGCAATGCCGACGCTTACCGCTTTTTCGCTGATCGGGTAATTGCAGATGCTGAAGGCGGCTTTAAAGGTCCGCTGATGGGCATCTATAGCGGTCTGCGCGCGGCAAACACCCCCTGGTTACTGGTAGTCCCCTGCGACTCCCCTGCGCTGCCCGACGATTTAGTAGCGCGGATGGTGGCCGGCATCGCCTCAGAGAACGGCGAGCATGACATCGCCGTGGCCTTTGACGGTGAACGGCTGCACCCGGTGGTTGCGCTATTGCGCACTTCGCTTGCCGATGATTTGGCCGCTACCTTGGCCGAAGGGGAGCGTAAGATCGACCGCTGGTACGCCCGCCACGACTGGTGCAAAGTCGATATGTCGGACTGCCCCGACGCTTTTGCCAATCTCAATACCGAAGAGGAGAAGCTGCGTCTGGAAAAGGTACTCATGGGATCTTCCAGCAAGGAGGTAAAATGACCCTCTCCTGCTTTGACCTGGGCGAACAGATGCTTAGCGTTGACGAAGCGCGTCAGTCGCTTGCCACTCTTATTGAGCGCCCGCTGGGAATTGAGCAGATCCCATTGGCGCAGGCCCACGGCCGCCGCTTGGCGGCAACTGTTCATGCTCCCATTAACGTGCCGCAAAACACCAATGCAGCCATGGACGGCGTGGCGTTAGCCTTGCCGAGAGAAGGGGTCGGGGCCAAGCAAACCCATTGGCCGCTGGCAGGTGAGGTGTTGGCCGGGCAGTATCGCCGCGAGCTGGTGCCTGCCGGGCACTGTGTACGCATCACCACCGGCGCCCCATTGCCGCCCGGCACCGATACAGTGGTGATGAGTGAACAGCTGCGTGCCCCCCATGAAGAGCAGCCAGCGCATGTCATCATTGAGTCGCCGGAGCTCCTCAAACACGGCCAACACGTTCGCCAGGCCGGTGAAGATATTGCCATTGGTGATACCGCTATGCCTGAGGGGGCACGGCTTGATGCGGCCTCCCTCGGGCTTTTAGCCTCCTTGGGCTATGCCGAAATAACGGTTTACCGACGCCCGAAGGTCGCAATCTTCTCCACCGGCAATGAAGTCACTGCGCCTGGCGAGCCGCTACCCAAGGCAGGCATTTACGACGCCAACCGATTTACGCTGATGGGCCTGCTGACCGAACAGGGCGCCGAGGTGATTGACCTGGGCATTCTGCCGGATGATTTAACAGCGACTAAAACAGCCCTTGAAAACGCCGCCAAGCAGAGCGACCTGGTGATTACCAGCGGCGGCGTATCGGTGGGCCAAGCTGACTTTACCCGCGATGCCCTTGAACAACTGGGTCGTTTGGCCTTCTGGCGGGTAGCGCTGCGCCCTGGGCGCCCTATGGTCTGCGGTTGGCTAGGTGCTGCGCGCACACCGTTTGTTGGCTTACCCGGCAATCCGGTGGCGGTCATGGTAACCTTTCTACAGTTTGTAAAGCCGCTCTTGGATCGGCTTTATGGACTGCCACTGTCGTCACCTCATCGTCTTACTGCGATTGCCGATAACGCTTTAAAAAGCCGCTTCAAACGCACTGACTTTATTCGCGGCATTTACCATACTGATGAGCAAGGGCAGCTACACGTGCGTAGTACCGGCGCCCAGGGTTCGGGCATTTTAACCTCGATGGTGGCAGCTAACTGTTTGATTGAGCTTGCCGATGACCAAGACGGCGCCCAACCAGGCGAGGTAGTCAGCATACAACCACTAACGGGATGGCTATGAGCGAGCAACGAACCGCACATCAACAGTCTCAGCCGCTGGCTAACCAGCAACTGATCGACGACTTTGGTCGGCGCATTAGTTACGTGCGCATCTCGGTCACCGATCGCTGCGATTTTCGCTGCGTGTACTGCATGAGCGAGGAGATGACCTTTCTGCCCCGCGCCCAGGTACTGACGCTGGAAGAGATCGCCATGGTAGCGCGCGCCTTCACCGAGCTTGGGGTTGAGAAGATTCGCCTTACCGGGGGCGAGCCACTGGTACGTCGCGGCATTGAGCAACTTGTCGATGAGATTGGCGCCATGCCAGGCCTTAATGACTTCACCATGACCACCAACGGCGCCAGCCTGCGCAAGCACGCCAAGCAGCTTTACGCCAGCGGCCTACGGCGGCTGAATATCAGCCTGGATTCACTGGATGCGGAGCGCTTTAGGCAACTCACCCGTACCGGTGATCTAGCCAAGGTGATCGACGGCATTCACGCCGCCCAGGAAGCGGGCTTTAAGCGTATCAAGCTTAATGCGGTGATTTTGAAAGGCCGCAACGACGACGAAGTCATCGACCTGGTCACCTTCGCCCGTCAGGAAAATCTCGATATTAGCTTTATCGAAGAGATGCCGCTGGGCGACGTTTCCGACCACTCTCGGGCGGAAACCTTTTACTCCAGCGATGACGTACAGACGCTGATTGAGTCCCGCTACCCGTTGATTCCCACGACCGAAACCACTCCTGGGCCGTCTCGCTACTTCAAAATGGCGGATAGCGACAGTCGGGTAGGCTTTATCTCCCCCCATAGCCACAATTTTTGTGATACCTGCAACCGGGTACGGGTGACCGTGGAAGGCCGTTTGCTGCTCTGTCTAGGCAACGAACACTCGGTGGATTTGCGCGCTGTGCTGCGCCGCCAACCCGGTAATATGCAGGCGCTGAAAGAGGCTATTATCAACGCCCTGCCGCTTAAGCCGGAGCGCCACCACTTCACTACCGATGGCGATGTGCAGGTAGTACGCTTTATGAATATGACAGGGGGCTAGGCGTTGGCTGGGTCAGAAAGAAAGACCACGCGAAAAGTGCCGGTGCATATCATTACCGGTTTTCTTGGTAGCGGTAAAACCACGCTTATCCACAGCCTGATTGAGCAGAAGCCTGTGGATGAAAAGTGGGCCATCCTGGTCAACGAATTTGGTCAAATCGGTATTGACCAAGCTATGTTTGACGCCCGTGACGATGTGGTGGTGAAAGGCCTGCCAGGCGGCTGTCTGTGCTGCCAGCTCGCTTTTGTGCTGCAAGCGGCGCTGGTCAATCTACTCGCCCGCAGCAAACCCGACCGGGTAATTATCGAGCCCTCTGGCCTTGGCCACCCGGCCGGCCTGCTGGATCTCCTGCGCGGCGAAGCCTTTCATGAGGTGGTGGAAGTGCGCGATATTATTGCTACCCTCGACCCACGACGAATGGACGACACCCGCGCCCTGCAGCACGACACCTTCCGCGACCAGCTCGATATGGCAGACGCCGTAGCGCTCACCATGCTCGACCAGAGCACGCCCGAACAGCGCAGCGCTGCCCACGCTTTCGTGGCTGAGCGCTGGCCGCCGCGCAAATGGGTGCAGGAGGCGACTCAAGGCGAACTGCCACTGGCACTATTGATGCACAGTGGAAGCGCTGAAGCGAGGGATATCAGCGTCCCCGTCAGCCATCAACAGTTGGCGGCAACACCCAGCCTGGAGGGCACGTTTTTTGACTTCCCTCCCCCTCCCGGCAAGCCTCAGCGCGAAACCGGCACCTCGCTGGGTTACACCAGTACGGGGTTGCGTTGGCACCCAAGCGAGCGCTTTGACCTGGATCGCCTAGCCAACTGTTTGGGAGAACTGCCCCAGCAAGCGCGCATTAAAGGCGTGTTTCATACTGATAGCGGCTGGAAACGACTTAACCGCGCTGATGGCGCCTTAAGCATCGAAACCAGCGCCTGGCGGCAAGACTCCCGGCTGGAAGTTATCCTTCCCGATACCGCCCCCGCTATCGATATAGAAGGTCGGCTCTGCTCGCTAACACTGGGTTAATCGCCAATAACCAACCTCTCAATGGCCGCTGCGGCGACCGGACGCCCAAACAGATAGCCTTGGTAGGCGTGGCAGTCGTGGGCCAGTAGCCATGCTTGCTGCGCCTTGGTCTCTACTCCTTCCGCTATGACCTCTAGATTGAGGCTCTCTGCCAGGGCAATAGTACTCTCCACAATCGCCGCGTTAGCCTGACTATCAAGCACCTGCTGGACAAAGGATTGGTCGATTTTAAGCTGATCCAGCGGCAGTTGGGCTAAATAAGCCAGTGACGAGTAACCGGTGCCGAAATCATCCAGCGAGAAGCGTACACCCCGCGCTTTAAGGGTGAGCATTTTATCCCGCGCGTCATCCCGCGCTTCCACAAACAGTGACTCGGTCACTTCCAGCTTTAGCTGCTGCAGGGGCGGCTGGGTACGCGCAAAAACCCCCTCGACTCGGGACAGAAATTGCTCATCGCGAAACTGGAGCGGACTGATATTCACCGATATGGTCAATTGACTTAGTCGAGGGTGCTGCGCCCAACGTGCTAATTGATAGCAGGCGTCCTCCAATACCCATTCGCCCACATCGTTTATTAGCCCAGTGTTTTCTAACAACGGAATGAAATCACCCGGCGAGACCATACCGCGTTCGGGATGATGCCAGCGCAGTAGCGCTTCCACGCCGGTAATTCTGCCGTGGTGATCCACCTGGGGCTGATAATAAAGCTGCCACTGCTGGTAAACCTGGGCTTGGCGTAGATCCGCCTCTAATTTTACATGGGCCAGTAGCGCAGCCTGCATTGAGGGATCAAAAAAGCACACGCCATGGCGTCCGTTACTCTTGGCCTGAAAAAGCGCCATATCCACCTGCTGCAGATAATCATCAACGCTGTACTCATTGCTCGCCATAATCGCGATGCCGATACTCCCCGTCACCGTAACACCCTCTTCGGCAAGGGTGATTGGCGTATTTAGGGTTGCCAGCAATTTATGCGCGATACGCTCTGCAAGCCGGGTAGTTTGGGCGTAATTACTATCAACACCTTCAATTAATACCGCAAACTCATCGCTCCCCAGGCGCGCCAAGGTGTCGGTATCGCGCAACATTTGGCCCATCCGTCTTGCAACGCTCTGTAACACCTGGTCTCCCGCATAGTGACCCAGAGTGTCATTGATTTGCTTAAAGTTATCGATATCGATAAACAGTAGAGCGCCACACCGCTGATGGCGTTGGAGCTCCTTGAGAGCAGAGCCCATACGATCCATGAACAGCCGCCGGTTCGCCAACCCGGTTAGGGTGTCATAAAACGCCAACTGATGAATCTCCTGCTCAGCGGCTTTACGCTCGCTGATATCACTCATGGTGGCCACGTAGTGAGTTAAGGTGCCCTCATCACTGTAGACAGCGCTTATGGTTAGCCACTCGGGAAACAGTTCACCATTCTTACGCTGGTTCCATATCTCGCCTTCCCAGTTACCGGTTTTGATAACACGCTTCCATAAACGGCGATAAAAGGCTGAGTTTTGTAAGCCAGAATTGAACATGCGTGGGTTGCTTCCCACTATCTCGGCTTCGCTATAGCCGGTAATACGGCTAAAGGTCTCGTTAACCTTGAGAATGGTGCCCTGTGGATCGGTAATCAGAATACCTAAGTGTGTTTGGAAAGCGGCAGCGGCGATTTGCGCCTCGGCACGTGCCTGTTCCCGCTCCTCGATACGCTGGCGCAGTTGATGTGCTAACGCTAAACGGTTCAGGTAGTGGCGTGCCCCCCAAGCGCCCAGCAGGGCAATCACTGCCGTCACCAGTATTAAAATAAAAGCGCGCTGTCGCCACGCGGAAAGCAACTCATGGAGGTCAACTCCGACCACGGCCAGCATCGGATACTCGCCGACCCTGAGCATACGAAACAGCCGCTTACGGCCATCGATAGGTGAGTCAAAATTGATTGACCAAGTAGTCTCGCCACGGGCGAGCCACGCAGTCGTTTCTGGGCTCTCAATTTGACTGCCGGTGGTAAATTGCGCTTCTGGTATCGGGTAGCGGGCAATCAATTTTAAGCTGGGGTCGACCAGAGCAATACTTTCACCATCGTAGACACTCATCTGCTCAAGCGCGTCGGCAAATACTTCAGGCACAATGCTGGAGATCACCACGCCGGCAAACTCGCCGGTGGAGGTCTCCAATCGTCGGCCATGGTACAAATAGTAGCGTTGGTCGCTGGTAGACCAGTAAAGCGGGGTAATCAATTCCGTCTCCCCCGCGTGCTTAAAGGCATTAAAAAACACGGTATCGCTGATGTCAGTATCTGCTTTCCGGTTACCGCGGCCACTCGCCAGCACGCGTCCATCAGGGCCCAGAACAGCGATCTCATCCACCATGGGAACATAACGGGTCAAATTTTCTAATGAACGCTGAAGCGCCTCGGCGTTGTCCTTATCGGGCATCCCTTGCAGAGCTAGTAGTTCCGCAAGCCCAAACAGCGCTTGGCCGCTTTGTGCGAACACGCCTTTTGCCCACTCAGTGACCACGTTGGCACGGGCGGTAATACGCACCTCGGCGGCCTCAATTTCCTGCTTATGCTGTTCGCTAAGCAGCCAACTAAACAGCACCACCATAACGCACAGTGCTAACAGATATAACGCAATCACATGACGGCGCTGCTGACGGTAGGTCTTCGTCGCCTTCAGCACACCCTCATTGATATTAACGGAAGTAACAGACATCGCGCAGAAGCCTTATTCAGGTAACCCATCGGGACACCTGATACAGTGTAAAAAGTAACCACAAACCATACATAGCGCGCGCTGACACGTCGCTTTGTCCGATAGTGCCGCGGCGCTTTTAGGATGTATATCAGTTTTTATCACCGTTAATACACTGAAAAGCGTGACGTTATGCGTCGATAGACAACTACCAGGGAATTGTTATGGCATCGCTGGGCCAGATGAGTGACTACGAGATACGTCTCATCCGTATTTTTAAGACAGTCGTTGAGTGCGGCGGCTTTACCGCAGCGGAAACCACGCTGGGCATTAGTCGCTCGGCCATTAGTCAGCACATGAACGACCTGGAGGGGCGGCTGGGCTTCTCGCTCTGCCAACGGGGGCGTGGCGGGTTTAGTTTAACCGAGGAGGGTAAAGAGATTTACCAGGCGGGATTAACGCTACTTACCGCGCTGGAAACCTTCAAAAGTGACGTTAACGCCCTGCATCAAACCATCAAGGGCGAGCTGAATATAGGCATTACCGATAACCTGGTGACACTGCCCGCCATGCATGTCACCAATGCATTGACGGAGCTTAGCGCGCCGGAACATGAGGTAACGCTACACATTCATATGGAGCCGTCTGACGCGGTCATCAGGGGTGTTATGGATGGCCACTTGCACGTCGGCGTCGTGCCTGCGGTGAACCTGCCCACCAGTTTAGAAGCGCGGCACCTGTATGATGAGCCATCCTACCTTTACTGCGCGGCAGGCCATCCGCTGTTTAATCAGCATGATGATATGCTCAGTTATGAGGAAATCGCCCAGCACGCAGCTATTTCGCCACGCTATCCGCTACCGGTTGAGGCGCGTCAGGCGCATGATGCGTTAAGCCTGCGCGCTTCGGCATCCGACCGCGAAGGCGCCGCCTTTTTGATTCTGACCGGGCGTTTTATCGGCTTTCTGCCTGAGCACGTCGCAGCACAGTGGGTGGCCGCAGGCAAGATGCGGGCGCTGCATACCAACACGCAACACTACCGCATCCCCTTTGTACTGATTACCCGTCATGACCGCCGCCCCAACCGCGTTGTTGATGCGTTCTTACGTTTCATCAAGAGCAGCTAATCCCAGGAAAATGAAGTCAGGCTGAACATTTAACGCTGCTTCATAGCCTCGCTGGCTATGACCGGTGCAGGCCCCACCTGTGACGAAGAAGACAGCACTTGGCTTGCGACAAAATAAATGATGGCCCCCAGCGCCGATCCGGTAAACCACCCGTAGTCGTAGAACCAGTTCATAGTGCCGGTTAACAGTGATAGCAAGGTAAGCGCCACAGGCACACCGAAGGCGATGAAACCGGCGATATTTACAGCAGGATAGGCATGGCTATCCATGTACAGGCTGGGTATATCCAAACGCTGCTTTTTAATCAGGAAGTAATCCACCGCCATAATGCCCGCAATGGGGCCCAACAGGCTGGAGTAACCCAGTAACCAGTTAGAGTACATCTGCTCAAGAGAAACCCCTGAAGGGATAACACCCGATTTTTGCAACAGGTCGTAGGCCATCAACAGCACACCCACAGCCCCCGTTAAAAGCACGCCGCGGGTCTGATTAATAAATTTGGGGGCTATATTTTGGAAATCGTTGGTGGGAGAGACGATATTAGCGGCCGTATTCGTAGAGAGGGTTGCGATAATAATCAACAGCATCGCTAGCACTACCCAGAAAGGGCTATTAATCATCCCAATCAGATTCACAGGATCAGCGATCGTTTGACCGACCAACGATTCAGAAGCAGCGGTTAGCACCACACCAAGCGCGGCAAAGAAAAACATCGTTAGCGGCAATCCAATCACCTGGCCAACAATCTGATCCTTTTGGCTTTTGGCAAAACGACTAAAATCGGGAATATTCAGCGATAGCGTGGCCCAAAAACCCACCATGGCGGTTAGGCCGGCGAAGAAATAACCGTAAACAGACGCCCCTTCAGGCCGTGATGGCGGCTGCGCCAGCAGCTCGGTCATCGACATATGCGGCCATGCCCACACCATCAGACCAAGCCCCACGGCAAGCAGCAGCGGCGCCGCCAGCGTCTCTAGCCATTTAATCGACTCTGCCCCACGAATCACCACGTAGAGATTCATCGCGCCGAAGACAAAAAAGCCGATCACTTCGCCGACGCCGCCCAGCGTTGCCCAGGCGGGTATCAATTCCAAGAGCAGCAGATGAATCGCCAACCCGCCAAACATGGTTTGAATACCAAACCAGCCGCAGCCCACCAAAGCGCGCACCAGACAGGGTACGTTAGAGCCTAAAATACCGAACGATGAGCGCAGCACGACCGGGAAGGGGATGCCAAACTTGGTTCCAGGAAAGGCGTTTAACGTAAGAGGAATCAACACGATCACATTGGCCAAGAGAATGGCGAATAGAGCCTCCCCCACGCTCAAGCCAAAGTAGGCAGTTAATACCCCACCTAGTGTGTAGGTGGGTACACAGATCGACATGCCTACCCACAGCGCCGCGATATTCCACTTGCTCCAAGTGCGCTCGCTGGCCTGGGTAGGCGCAATATCCTCATTAAAGCGCGCGCTATTGCGTACATCGTCCCCCACATCAAGCTCTATCAGTCCGCCTCGATCCACCATCTGAGAGGTTGTTTCGGTCATTTTATATCTCCTCAGCATTGCGTTGCCCATCACTCCCACGGTCAGTGGAGCTGTTCAAAAAGACGCTTAGAAATCATGGCTCTTAGAAATCATCGCTTTTAAAAACAAAGCAATAAGTGTGCCTGTCTACAAAAGCAGAACCACTAACTCTTTGATTAAAAAGCTGTCTTTATAGACAACAATCTTATTGTTAGCTTGTTACCTTTTCAGCCTATCCACCTCAAACAAAACCCGATTAAACAAAGCTAGATCAAAAAAAATATTTGCACCAATTTTAAACAAAAAAACACGTCACACATCCATTATAAACAAAATAACTATATGATTTTAAAATTAAAAACAGAAAATTCAAAACGGTGCAAGGGTTCACCAAAAAAGTGAATACCACTACCCAAAATAATAAAAACAAACAAACTCAAAGAGTTAAACACGATTTAACAAATCGCTATTAAAGACTTGCTAAAACCACCCTCCCAGCGCTACTTTCAACAAAAGCTGTCTATTTCGTCAGCTTTATAAAACTAGTTAAAAGCACACTACAAACATAGGCCACACACCCACAATAAGAGGGAGCGTCTCATGCAGAAGATGAAAATTGGGCTGATTCAGATGGGCCTGAAAACTAGCACTGATCTTGAACCTGAGGCTATTCGCGACGCCATGAACGAGGCCCACCTGCCGATGATTGAGCAAGCGGCTAAGCAAGGAGTGCAGGTGCTGTGCTTCCAGGAAGTGTTTAATCAGCCCTACTTTTGTCCTAGCCAGGACGGCAAGTGGTACGCCGCCGCTGAACGAGTACCGGAAGGCCCTACCTGTCAGATGATGCAGAAACTCGCCGCCGAGCACCGCATGGTCATTATCGTGCCGGTGTATGAAGAGACCGAAACCGGCGTTTACTACAACACCGCGGCCGTATTCGACGCCGACGGCAGCTACCTGGGTAAGTACCATAAAACCCATATCCCTCAAGTAGCCGGTTTTTGGGAGAAATTTTTCTTCAAGCCGGGCCAATCCAACTGGCCAGTGTTCGACACTGCCTACGGCAAAATAGGTGTATACATCTGCTATGACCGCCACTTCCCCGAAGGTTGGCGGGCGCTGGCACTCAACGGCGCCGAGGTGATCTTTAACCCCTCCGCCACCGTGGCCGGCCTTTCCCAATACCTGTGGGAGCTAGAACAGCCCGCTTCTGCCGCCGCCAACGGCTGCTTTATCGCTGCGATCAACCGCGTAGGCACTGAGGCACCCTGGAATATCGGCGACTTCTACGGCTCCAGCTACATAGTCAACCCCCGCGGCAAAATCGAAGCTCAGGCCAGCGAAACCGAAGACGAGCTGCTGGTTCACGAGATCGATTTGGACATGGTGCGGGAGGTACGCAACAACTGGCAGTTCTTCCGTGACCGCCGCCCGGAAACCTATACCCGCTTAACCGACGGCGAATGATTCTGCTGGCAACATACAGGAGCTAACGATGAGCTTATTAATCAAGGGCGGCACCGTCGTCACCCACGCTGATACCTATCGCGCAGACATACTGTGTGTCGACGGTAAAATCCACGCCATTGGCACCGATTTAGACCTCCCCGAAGGCTGCGAGATTGTTGATGCCAGCGAGCAACTGGTCATGCCCGGCGGTATTGATCCCCATACCCATATGCAGTTGCCGTTCATGGGCACCGTGGCCAGCGAGGATTTCTATACTGGCACCGCCGCAGCCCTGGCCGGGGGCACCACATCAATTATCGACTTCGTGATTCCCCAGCCGGGTCAGTCGCTGCTGGAAGCGTTTGAGACCTGGCAAGGTTGGGCGGAAAAAGCCGCCACCGATTTCGCCTTTCACGTGGCGATCACCTGGTGGGACGAGAGCGTCAGGGAGGAGATGGGCACCCTGGTGCGCGAACACGGCGTTAACAGCTTCAAACATTTTATGGCCTATAAAGGCGCCATCATGGCCACCGACGACATTTTAGTGGAGAGCTTTTCGCGCTGTCTGGAGCTGGGTGCGATCCCCACCGTTCACGCGGAAAATGGCGAGCTTGTGTACCACATGCAGCAGAAACTGCTCGCCCAGGGCATGACAGGGCCGGAAGCGCACCCTCTTTCCCGTCCGCCCCAGGTCGAAGGCGAGGCTGCCAGCCGGGCTATCCGCATTGCCAGCACCTTAGGCGCGCCGATCTACCTGGTACATGTCTCCACCAAGGACGCAGTGGATGAAATCGCCTACGCCCGCCAGCAGGGTCACCCGGTTTACGGCGAATGTTTAGCCGGGCACCTGCTCATCGATGATAGCGTCTACCAAGATACTGACTGGGGCCGTGCCGCCGCCCACGTGATGAGCCCCCCCTTCCGCCCCAAAGGGCATCAAGAAGCCCTCTGGCACGGCCTGCAATCAGGCAATCTGCAAACCACCGCCACCGACCACTGCTGTTTCTGCGCCGATCAGAAAGCCGCAGGCAAAGACGACTTCACCAAAATTCCCAACGGCACCGCCGGGGTCGAGGATCGACTGGCCGTGCTATGGGATGAAGGCGTTAACACCGGCAAACTCTCGCCCCAGGAATTCGTCGCACTGACATCGACCAACACAGCCAAGATTTTCAACCTCTACCCCCGCAAGGGGGCGATTCAGGTGGGATCTGATGCGGATATCGTGGTGTGGGATCCCAACGGCACCCGGACTATTTCTGCCGAAACCCATCACCAGAACGTTGACTTCAATATTTTCGAGGGCAAAACAGTACGCGGCATCGCCCGCCACACCATCAGCCACGGTAAGTGGGTATGGCGGGACGGAGACCTCCGCGCCGAGCGCGGTGCGGGCCGCTATATAGAGCGCCCCGCCTATCCCGGCGTTTTCGAGTTACTGGCTAAGCGCGCCGAGCTGAATGCGCCTGTTGCAGTAACGCGCTAACCCAAAGCCTGCGCCCTAAAAGAATAACAGGAGAAACGACCGTGACTCATTCACTTGATCATCTACTCAGCGCAAAAGAGGTCGGCACCTACGACCCGCAGACGCTGGAAAGCAATTTTAGCGACCTACATCCGCCGCTTACCCCGCGCCAGGCGATGATTGAAAGCCAGCGCTGCCTTTACTGCTTTGATGCGCCCTGTGTCGAGGCGTGCCCCTCGGATATCGACATCCCGAGCTTTATCCGTCAGATCAGCGAAAACAATATCAACGGCGCGGCGGAAACCATTCTGGAAGCCAACATTCTAGGCGGCAGCTGCGCCCGGGTATGCCCCACTGAAATCCTCTGTGAGCGCAGCTGCGTGCGCAACCACGACGCCGAGTGCCAGCCGGTGTTGATTGGTTTGCTACAACGCTACGCCACGGATCATATGCAGTTCGCTAGCCACCCCTTTAAGCGTTCCGCCAGCACAGGCCGTCATATTGCCGTGGTAGGTGCCGGGCCGGCGGGGCTCTCCTGCGCTCACCGCCTCGCGATGTTGGGCCACCAGGTGACGATTTTTGAAGCTGAACAGAAGCCTGGGGGGCTAAACGAATACGGCATCGCCCGCTACAAAATGACCGATGACTTCGCCCGCAAGGAGGTGGAGTTTTTATTAGAGATCGGCGGCATCGACATCCAGTATGGCCAGCGCCTAGGCGATAACCTGGCACTTGCCACGTTGCACCAGCAGTACGACAGCGTGTTTCTTGGTTTAGGCCTGGGCACCAGCCGCGCCTTGGGGCTAACCGGGGAAGCAGCTCCCGGTTTGATGCCTGCCGTGGACTACATCAAGGCCCTGCGCCAAGCCGACGACCTGAGCAGCCTTGCGGTAGCCAAACGCTGCCTTGTAATCGGCGCGGGCAATACCGCTATCGATATGGCCACCCAAATGGCTCGACTGGGGGCCAACGAAGTAACGCTGGTCTACCGTCGCGGCGTTGATGCGATGTCCGCCACCGACCATGAGCAGGAGATCGCCAAGGCCAACGGTGTGCGTATGGTCACCTGGGCGCAGCCCGACGAGATTCTGCTGGATGACCAGGGCCGTGTAGCGGGCATGCGCTTTGCCAAGACCCACGAGCAAGCGGGCGGCTTAACTACCACTGGGGAAACTTTCGAGGTTGCCGCTGACGCCATCTTTAAAGCCATCGGCCAGGGCTTCGATGGTGAAAGCCTTAGCGATGCCACCGCCGCCGAGCTCGCTCGCGACGGCGAACGCATTTACGTGGATGACATGTTACGTACCTCGTTGCCCAATGTGTATGCCGGTGGCGACTGCATAAAACCCGGCCAAGATCTTACCGTTCAGGCCGTGCAGCACGGCAAGCTGGCCGCCCACGCCATTCATCAAGCGCTTGCCGCCAAACAGGAGGCCGCATGAACACAACATCTTTCCCCCCGCTCTCTTTTCCAGGCAAGAAAAATAGCGGCGACAGTGTGGTTAATGGCGTTGATCTATCAGTAAATTTCGCCGGTATCCGAGCCCCCAATCCGTTCTGGTTGGCCTCCGCCCCGCCCACCGATAAAGCCTATAACGTGGTGCGCGCCTATGA
Organism: Halomonas sp. SpR1; assembly: GCF_031010175.1. Classification (GTDB taxonomy): domain Bacteria; phylum Pseudomonadota; class Gammaproteobacteria; order Pseudomonadales; family Halomonadaceae; genus Vreelandella. Next base: position 33,700 of record NZ_JAUAMB010000004.1, on the reverse strand, counting down.
AGCGGGCTGGGGCGGCGTAGTATGGAAAACCCTCGGCGAAGAGCCGCCGGCGGTGAACGTCTCTTCGCGGTATTCAGCCCACTACGGCAAAAACCGCGAGGTGATTGGCTTTAATAATATCGAGCTAATTACCGACCGTTCGCTGGAGATCAATCTTAAAGAGATCACCCAGGTGAAGAAGGATTGGCCCGACCGGGCGCTGATCGTCTCCATTATGGTGCCCTGCAACGAGGAGGCCTGGGCGTATATTCTGCCACTGGTGGAAGCCACCGGCGCGGATGGCATCGAGCTCAACCTGGGCTGCCCCCACGGCATGCCGGAACGCGGTATGGGGGCGGCGGTAGGCCAAAACCCTAATCTGATCGAGAAAGTCACCTACTGGTGTAAGAAGCACTACTCCAAGCCGGTGATTGTAAAACTCACCCCTAACATTACCGATATTCGCGTGGGAGCACAGGCAGCGCTGCGCGGCGGTGCCGATGCGGTCTCGCTGATCAACACCATCAACTCAATCACCAGTATCGACCTGGACAATATGGTCGCCAAACCCACCGTGGGCCACCAGAGCACCCACGGCGGCTACTGCGGCAGCGCCGTCAAACCCATTGCCATGAACATGGTGGCGGAAATTGCCCGCGACCCAGCAACGCCAACGCTGCCTATTTCCGGCATCGGAGGTATCTCCACTTGGCGGGATGCGGCGGAATTTATCGCTCTCGGCGCGGGTAGCGTACAGGTGTGCACGGCGGCGATGCTCAACGGCTTCCGCATTGTAGAAGAGATGAAGGACGGCCTTTCCCGTTGGATGGCGGAAAAGGGCTACGACTCCATTGAGGCGTTTTCCCGCAAGGCGATACCGCAAACCACCGATTGGAAACACCTGGATATCAACTTCAAGACCATTGCCAAGATCGATCAGGATCTGTGCATCGAGTGTGGCCGCTGCTATATCGCCTGCGAGGATACCTCGCACCAGTCGATTGCCAAGCTCACTGAACAAGGCGGCGCACGGCGTTATGAGGTGATCGAAGAGGAGTGCGTGGGTTGTAACCTATGCCAGATCACTTGCCCGGTTGAAAACTGCATCACCATGGTGCCCCAGGAAACAGGGCAACCCTTCCTGGCCTGGGATAACGACCCGCGTAATCCTTTCCGCGTAGCCTCATAAACGCATAACGCTTTACCCACCGCCCTCATTGCTTGAGGGCGGTCGCATTTTCCGCAACGTACTGTTCCTTCTATACAGTGGCAACACACCACTCTTTCCTTGAGAATATGAGAAAATATCGCATATAGAATATTTTCTCATGAAAGGAAACCCCATGAAGCTGACTACCCTCCCTAAAACTGCACTTATCTCAGCAACGGTACTTTTGGCAACAGCCAGCGCCGCTAGCGCCGACCACCGTATCGCCACTTTCGACCTGGGCAGTCTGGATACCCTCGATGCACTAGGTTTAAACGAACATGTGGTTGGTGTGCCAAAAGCCAGCCTGCCCACCTATCTAGAGCACTACGCAAGCGATGAGTACACTGATATCGGCGGCCTACGCTCGCCAGATATGGAGGCCATCAGTGCAAGCGAGCCGAGCCTGATTCTCTATACCGGTCGCCAGGGAGAGTGGGAAGCCGAGCTTGGAGACATTGCGCCACTGCTCAACACCAGCCTGCAGGGCGATGACTACTTAGCGGCTTTTGACACTAACGTACGCGAACTAGCTGGCCGCCTAGAAGTGGAAAGCGAGGCTGAAGAAGCGCTTGAAACATTGCACGCTAAGATTAATGCCCAGCGCAAAGCGCTAAGCGATGCCCCTCACACCCTGGTGGTGACCCACAACGGGGGCAACTTGATGTTGAACCAGCATCCAGTGGTACACGAGGTACTGGGAGTAAGCGCACTTGAGATGCCCGACAGCGTAAGTTCAGAAACCCGCGGTACCCGGACGTTTACGCCCCTTTCCGCTGAAGCGATTGGTGAGATTAATCCAGAGATCGTACTTGTGGTTGACCGCAGCGCCGCGATTGGCGATGAGCCTGCCGATGCCGATGCGTTGACGCAAGCGTTGTCAGTCGCCGGAGCTGAAAACGCGCGGGTTGTGATGCTGACACCCGCGCTGTGGTACCTATCCGGCGGTGGTCTGCAGAGCCTGGCGCTGCAGATCAAAGAAGTGTCAGCGGCATTAACATCGACCGCTGACTAAGCGCTGCCTGATAATACTCCTTCGCGCTACCCCCTCGTACAACGGCGTCTGAGGGGGTAACGCCGCCCAAGTAGCGAGAGCCGTCAGCTTAAAAAGCTTCCCAATCGTCTTCGACGCTACTCTTGGCCTGGCTGCTGGCTTGAGTACGCGACGCAGGCCTCAAAAGCGGCTGTTGAGATGAATGCTGTGAAGAGTGCTGTAGCGAATGTCTGGACGAGGTTAGTGGGGCCTGCTGCGTGCGGGTCTCGCCCTCCGCTAAACGGAAGGCCGAGACAACGCTTTCAAGCCGCGCCGCCTGCTCTTCCAGTGAGCTTGCTGCAGAAGAGGCTTCTTGAACCAACGCTGCGTTCTGCTGAGTCACCTCATCCATCTGGGCTACTGCCTGGTTGACCTGCTCAATGCCCGAGCTCTGCTCCTGAGATGCCGCCGAAATTTCATCCATGATATCGGTCACGCGGCGCACAGAGGCCACCACTTCGCGCATGGTTTCTCCTGCGCTTTCGACTAATGCCGACCCCTCTTTCACCTGGGTTGATGAGGCATCAATCAGTGCCTTGATCTCTTTTGCCGCATCGGCGCTGCGACTTGCCAGGTTACGCACTTCGCTGGCCACCACGGCAAAACCACGCCCTTGTTCACCTGCCCGCGCCGCTTCCACCGAGGCATTGAGCGCCAAAATATTGGTCTGAAAGGCGATAGAGTCGATAACGCTGATGATATCGGCCACTTTTTGTGAACTGCTGGAAATACCGTGCATGGTGGTAATGACTTTCTCAACGACTTCGCCACCATTGCTGGCAGTGCTTGAGGCATCATTTGCCAACTGGCTCGCCTGACGGGCGTTATCGGCATTCTGTTTAACAGTAGCGGTTAACTGCTCCATGCTGGCGGCGGTTTCCTGCAGCGAAGCAGCCTGTTGTTCGGTACGCGATGATAGATCCGCGTTGCCACTGGCAATTTCACGCGCGCCGATATGAATCGAGCCGCTGCTATCGCGCACTTCCGAAACCGTTTTGGCCAAGCCGCTCTGCATATGCTGCATAGCGCTAAACAGCTTACCTATCTCGTTACGACCCCGGTCACTGACTTTGCCTGAGAGATCATTTTTAGCGATACGCTCAAAGTGCAACACTGCTTCGTTCAGCGGTTTTACGATAGAGCCCACCATGGCGATGCGAACAAAAAGAACTATTAGCGCGGCAACCAAAAGCACAGCTATGTCGATATAACCAATCAACTGCATATCGCTTTCATACTCGGTAACCATTAAATGGTTTTGTTCAGCTGCGTAGTCATTGTAGGCAATAACTGCCCCTATTAACTGCTCATTTAGATCGCTAACCGTCGACCTAGCAGCACTAAATTGAGCTTCATTTCCAGTCTGGACTATTTCTGATAGCGGTATAATTCCCCGTTGCATCAAGGTCTCAAAATTTGCAATCACCGTTTCAGCGAGCGCTGAGCTTGGGCTGGTTGCTTCAAACTCTGCAAAATAATCTTGAGCAGCCTGTTGGTTAGTTTGCGCCCGCTCTACGTATGCACGAGCAGAACTGGTATCACCTTTCTGTGCCGCATCGAAGCTGTTGATATAAAAAAGCTGCGTATAGGCGGTAGATTGCTGACTGCGGCCCAGCGCCAAGGTGCGATCAGCTGAGACATCTAACTTTTCTAACGAAGCGCTTCCCTCTTCCCCCGCACGGTGACCGAGAAAAGCAATTATTAGTATTAATATTGAAAAAATAGCGAGCATGAGTGTCAAACTCATTTTCACTGAGACATTACTAAGTAGTCGGTTCATGGTAAGAGCCTCGCTTCCTGAGCATTTATGCTCCGGCTTCGTTTAAGTTAAGAGAGGGGACTCATCGACTCCTATGTCATTAGAAGTAATCAAGCCACCTTTTGGTTACTTGATATTACAACCCCCACTCAAACTAAAACATCGAGTTCATACTTTTTAACAATTCACCTATTTGCACGCTAACTACTGTCTAAAGAAATTAATGTCTTATAAAGATTCGCGCGGGAGATTTCTCACCCGCGCGCTAGGTTTTGCTTTCAGTCTATGCCGTTTTTATTTTGCATAACTGCAGCTAAGCTATTGAAAGCTAAATAAAGCCTGAGGCCTAGAAAGCTTCCCAATCCTGGTCAGCGCTATTGGCTTTTTGACTACGCGGTGCTGGCCGCACAAGCGCGGGCTGTCGTTGAGGAGATTGCTGAAGGAATTGCTGGGGCGAGGTGCGCGGAGCGTGTTGCGTAGGGCTCCCGTCTTCCGCTAAACGGAAGGCCGAGACAACGCTTTCAAGCCGCGCCGCCTGCTCTTCCAGTGAGCTTGCCGCAGAAGAGGCCTCTTGAACCAGGGCCGCGTTCTGCTGGGTCACTTCATCCATCTGGGCGACCGCCTGGTTGACCTGCTCAATGCCCGAGCTCTGCTCCTGAGATGCCGCCGAAATTTCATCCATGATATCGGTCACGCGGCGCACAGAGGCAACCACCTCGCGCATGGTTTCCCCGGCGCTCTCGACCAATACGGAGCCCTCTTTCACCTGGGTGGATGACGCTTCGATCAACGTCTTGATCTCCTTGGCCGCATCCGCACTACGGCTAGCCAAGTTACGCACTTCGCTGGCCACAACCGCAAAGCCACGACCCTGTTCGCCCGCCCGCGCTGCCTCTACCGAGGCATTGAGCGCCAAAATATTGGTTTGAAAGGCGATAGAGTCGATAACACTAATAATATCCGACACCTTTTGTGAACTGCCTGAGATGCCATGCATGGTACTAATCACTCGCTCAACCACGTCGCCGCCGTTACTGGCCGTGCTGGAGGCATCGTTAGCTAACTGGCTGGCCTGGCGGGCGTTATCGGCATTCTGTTTAACGGTAGCAGTTAACTGCTCCATGCTGGCGGCGGTTTCTTGCAGCGAGGCGGCCTGCTGCTCGGTGCGGGACGATAGATCCGCATTGCCGCTGGCAATTTCACGCGCGCCGATATGAATCGAGCCGCTGCTATTACGTACTTCCAACACCGTTTTGGCTAAGCCGCTCTGCATATCCTGCATAGCGCTAAACAGCTTGCCGATTTCGTTGCGGCCACGGTCATTTACCTGCCCAGAAAGGTCATTTTGAGCAATACGTTGAAAGTGTGCGACAGCTTCGTTGAGCGGTTTTACAATCGATCCCACCATAGCGATGCGAACAAATAGAACCATTAACGCTGCAAGTATCAACACGGCGATATCGATATAGCCGATCAGTTGCATATCACTTTCATAGTCAGCAATCATTAGCCTATTTTGCTGCGCCATGTAATCGTTGTAGGCCGTTCCCGCTTCTATGAACTGCTGGTTTAAATCACTGGCAGTCTCTCTTGCGCTGCGAAACTGATCTTCATCACCGGCTGCCAACGCCACTTCCTGGGGCAACAACCCCTGTTCCGTCAAGTTCTGGAAATCGGCCAGCAAGGTTTCCACAAGGGGCGTCTGAACAGCGATTGACTCAAATTGCGAAAAGTACTCCTGAGCTGCCCGGTACATTTCCTGTGCTTCAGTCAGGTAATCGCGCGCTGCGCGATTATCTCCCTCATAAGCCGCGACATAGCTGTTCACATAAAAAAGTTGAGCGTTCGCCACTGATAACTGCCCCCGATTAACTGACCGCATTTGGTCTGCTGCACGGTCGACCTCTCTAAGCGACAAGCTACCCTCTTCTCCGCCTCGATAACCGAGAAAAGCAATGATGATTATTAATAGTGAAAAAATGACCAAAACAAGCGTTAAGCTCATTTTAATTGAGATATTACTAAGCATGCGATTCATTATGCGGGACTGCTCCAGGGTTTAGATTAGTTATTGGTAATTTATGTAATCTAGCTAGAGACATTCCAGCGATGTTAGACTAAATTAAATCGACCGTTTTATTTCCATCAAATACCTTATCGGCCCACAGGCTAAAGACTTTAGTCTAATATGAAAAGCATTTTCATTAATGGAAATAGAAACTATTTGCAGGCAGTATTAAATGGCGGACGCATTGAATATCGGCAGATATAGCACCGAGATCATGCAAGACATATCGGTGAAAAGAATATCTTAGCCGTGGATTGTTAAGGCCACGGCTAAGATGAAGGGAGTCATCTCACGTTATTTATCAGGGTGTATGCGAACTTTGTAGAGCACGCAGTAAACCACTGGTAGTACCACAAGGGTTAACAGCGTGGCTACGCCCAGGCCACCAATCAGTGCGACCGCCATGCTGGCGAAGAAGGCGTCGCTGATCAGCGGGATCATCCCCAGCATGGTGGTCAGCGCAGCCATCGCTACCGGCCGAACACGACTAACCGCCGCCCGCACCACTGCATGGTAGCGATCTTGGTGCAGTGGCAACTGCACGTTGATCTCCTCCACCAGAACGATGGCATTTTTGATCACCATACCGATCAGGCTTAGCGTGCCCAGCAGCGCCATAAACGAGAAGGGCAACCCGGTAAGCAACAGCGCCCCCACTACGCCAATAATCGTCAGCGGAACCAGCGACCAAATGGCCAGTGGCTGGCGGAAGTTATTGAACAGCACCACGGTAAGAATAAACATCATCACGATGCCCAGCGGCAGTGAAGCGAATAACCCACTTTGCGCTTCGCCTGCGGTCTCGTATTCACCGCCCCACTCCAACCGATAACCTGAGGGTAGATCCAACGCTTCCACGTGCGGGCGGATCTCGGCCAGTACGCTGGCGGCGGTCACCCCACTTAGCGGATCCGGCTCGCCGTACACCGCCAGCATGCGTTCACGATTGCGGCGCATAATCAGCGGGTCGGCCACCTGGGTGGTGATATCGCTGATCACTTGATCGGCGGTGATATAGCGGCTTTGCTCGTTGCTCCACACGTTAAGTGAGCCAAGGTTATCCACATCGTGACGCTGCTCTGGAATTGCCCGCGCTACTATCGGTATCAGGTCGCTGCCATCGCGATATACACCCACTTGGCTGCCGCTGGTACTTAGGGCAAGGGTGCTGGCCAGGTCTTCACGGGAGACACCCAGCCTGCGTGCGGTATCCTCCAAAAACACCGGCTCGATCGCCTGCACGCGGTTGCGCCAACTGGTGCGCACACTGGTCATGTTCGGTGTCTCGCGGAACATGGCCTCAACCTGATCGCCCAACTGGCGTAGCACCGCTGGGTCGCTGCCATAGAAACGCGCTTCCAGTTTGGCTTTCGGCGCGGGGCCCACTTCCAATGGGGCGATTTTATAGTCGATATCGCTATGGTCGCGCTCAAGTACTTGCTCAACGTCGGCCATGCGGTCGTGCTGGGTCGCTTTTTCATCGGTTTCGACAATCAACTGCGCATAGCTTGCGTAGCGGTCTTCCGGCGAGTAAGTAAGGGTAAAGCGCTGCGCCCCACCGCCCACGGTGGTGGTCAGGTGACGAACGCCCTCCATTGCCATCACGCTCTCTTCCAACTCGCTAACGCGGCGCTGGGTTTCGAGGATATCCGTGCCTTCCGGCGTGCGGTAATCGACAAAAAAGATCGGCGTATTCGAGGCCGGGAAGAAGGCATTTTTAACCGAGCCAAAGCCCACCACCGCACCCGCTAATATCGCCACCATTAACGCCAAGGTTAACCAGCGCCAACGAATACCGGCGATAATCACGCGGCCTACAAACCGATAAACCACGCCTTTGTAGGGATCCTCCTGACCATCGCCGGGGGCCACATTGCGGAAAAACAGCTTGAAATAGAACGGCGTTAACGTCAGCGCCGTGATCCAGCTCAACAGTAGCGAGTAGAGCAGCACGAAAAATAGCGAACCGATAAACTCACCGGTGGTGTCGGGCGACAAACCAATGGGCGCAAAGGCGGCAATCGCGATCAGCGTGGCTGCCAGCAGAGGCCAGGCGTTTTGGCGAATCACCTGGTGCGCCGAATCGCGAATAGTATTACCGCGCTTTAACCCCACCAGCATGCCTTCGGTGACCACAATGGCGTTATCCACCAGCATACCAAGGGCAATGATCAGCGCACCCAGCGAGATTTTCTCCAGCTGCAGCCCGTGAAAGCGCATCAGCATAAAGGTGCCGATAATAGTGATCAGCAGAATAAAGCCCATTAACAGCCCGCTGCGCCACCCCATAAACAGCATCAGCACAACGATCACGATGGCCACCGCCTGGATCAAGCTGACCAGGAAACCGGATACCGCGTCATCGACCACCTGGGGCTGGTTGTAAACGACGTTCAGCTCCATGCCCAGCGGCGTGCGGTTTTGCAGTTCATCCAAACGCTGTTCTAGCCGTTCACCCACCTCGACAACGTTAACGCCGCTTTCAAAGGAGACGCCCAGCGAGATTGCCGGCCTGCCCATATCGCGATAAAGCTGCTGGGGCTGTTCCGCCAGCTCGCGGCTCACATTGGCAATATCGCTCAGCCGCACCAGTTCGCCGTCACCCTCGCTGACAATCAGCGCGCGCAGGTCTTCAATATTCGCGGCACTGCCTATTGGTGTAATACGAAAACGGCGGCCATCCTGTATAAGATGCCCGGCATCGGCCACCGCGTTCTGGGTCTCAAGCAACTGCTGTAGTCGAGAAAGGGGAATATTGAGTGCACGTAGGCGTTCGCGATCAACTTCGATATAGATGCGCTCTTCGTGCTCACCGCTTAGCGACACTTTCGCGACGCCCTCCACCAGAGCGAGCTCACGCTTGAGAAAATCAGCGTGGTCAGCCAAATCCGGCATGCTATAGCCGTCGCCGGTCAGGTTGACCATAAAGCCAAATACATCGCCAAAGTCGTCATTAACGCGGGATTGACTCGCCCCGGGCGGAAGTGCGGCCTGGGCGTCCTGTACTTTACGGCGCAGCGAATCCCACAGTTGCTGCAACTCTTCGTTTTGCACCGTGCTTTCAAGCTCGACGGTAATCTGCGAGAGGCCATCAGAGCTTACCGAACTAATACGCTTAATCGATGACATCTCTTGGATCGACTCTTCCAGGGTCGAGGTGACTTCCTGTTCGACCTCTTCAGGCGTCGCTCCAGGGTACTGCGTGGTGATAAGCGCATTGCGAATGGTAAATTCGGGGAATTCCAGCTGGCCCATGCCTAAAAACGATAGCGCGCCGCCGGCCAGCAGCACCACCGTCATTAAATAGCTGGCCGCGCGGTGGCGTAGAAAGTAGTCGACCATATTATAGCCCCTGCTCTTTTTCCCACGGTGTCACCTGGGTGTCCGCATTTAAACGGTGGGCGCCAGCGGCCACAATGCGATCCCCCGCCGCCAACTCTCCGCTGACTTCAAGGCCGTTTGAGGTTAATCGACCGACCTCCACCGGTACCGCTTCAACGTTTTCCGGCTCGACGAATCGCCATACCTGGGCCTGGTCGGGATCATCACCGGCATAGCTCACCGCCTCAGCGGGCAGGTGCCACAGCGGGGCGCTATTGTCGGTTTGCAGCGAGCTTAAATCCAACCGCACGTTGGCGCTCATGCCATCCAACAGGGTGATATCGTCCGGCTGGGGAAGCGTAAGGGTGACTTCATATGCCAAGCTCTGCGCGCTGGCTTGGGTGGTGTAAGAGGCAAGCTGGGCGAGATAGGGTTTGTCGCTATTGCCAAAGCGCACTTCGAATGCCAACGCATCACCGAAGGGCGTTTCATTGCTTCGTGGTATGCGCTGTACGATCTGCTCGGGCAGATGAAACACCACATCCAACTGTCCTGGCTGCTGGATCACCGCGACCGTTTCCTGTACCTGAACTATCTGGCGGTTATCCACCGGTACTTGGGCAATCACACCGTCGTAAGGGGCGCGTAGTTTTGTATGCTCGACCTGCTCCTGGGCCTGCTCAAAAGTGGCTCGGGCGGCCCGCCACTCACTCTCCGACTCATCAAACCGGGATTGGCTGATCGCCCCGCGCTGCAGGGTATAGCGCATGCGTTCCAGCGTTGCCTCGGCTAGCTCCAAGCGCGAGCGGGCGCTGTCAAGCTCACTTTGCGCATTGCGATCATCAATCCGCGCGATCACCTCCCCCTCGCTCACCCGCTGGCCGGGACTGACATTGAGCGCCAACAGTTCCCCGGCCATACGAAATGATAAATTGCTGCGCGTAGAGGCTTCCACCCGCGCCGGAAACTGCCGCAAGGCGGCGGTACTTGCCGACTGCAATGTCAGCAACTTGACTGGCCGTGTTGGATCAGTTGACTGCGCCTGGGGTTGCTCGCAACCCGTTAGCACGAGCAGGGCCAGTAGGATGGGTAATGAACGGAGAAGTGTAACGGCCACGAGGTGCTCCTTGGGGGTCTATACCGCTTTCCAAAACTGACGTAAAAAACTAAAGTAGGGTAGTATATATTTCACTGACATTCACGAATGTCAGTGAAATATATAATAATCACCAGTTGGCGACTTTGCTATCCATCACTGCCAAAATACCGCTACTTTTATTAATAGGAGCCGCTATGTCCCGACGTAAGGCCGACGCTGAACGTACCCGAGAAACTATTCTGGACGCGGCAGAGACCACTTTTTTAGCCCAAGGCGTTTCACGTACCACCTTGGCGCACATCGCCCAGGCAGCAGGCGTGACACGAGGAGCCATTTATTGGCACTTTGAAGACAAAGCAGCACTTTTTGATGCGCTGCTGGAGCGAGTACGCGTTCCACTTGACGAAATTGTTGGTGATGCCGTTCAACGGCTAGGAGATTCGCCGGTAGACTGCCTTCGCGCTATCGCCCAAGGTCTGCTGGCAACCATTTGCTATAACATACCGCTACAGCGGGCGGCGACAATTGTCCTGCACCGCTGTGAGAAATTGGAAGAGGAACACCCTCGAATCTGCATGATCACGCGCCTTTCTGATCATGTCGAAATGCAGATAGAGCAGTTGTTTGAAGAAGCCCGAATAGCCGGAGCCCTACGCAAAGGCATCACACCAGCTAGCGCCCGCCGCCAGCTTCATGGCTTTTTGATTGGGGTCTGCTTTGACTGGCTACAAGACCCCGAGCAGTATTCCCTGTCCGATGACAGCGAGGGTATCGTCGAAACATTAATGCGTGGTTTATTTAACTCTTAAGCCGTATAACCCTAGTTAAACCTTAACGATTTGTTAAGCAAAGGCACTTAAAATATTGTTTCCAAATTAATGGCGAGGAGTTATTTCCTCTGCAGTTATTGCGCTTACCACGCTTAATCTCCGGCGATGTCGCGAGGGGCGATAAAGTGCTCAGCCAATACGCTGCTCATCGGTACATTAAGCGTAATGTCTTTGCCAGGAATAGGTTGCTGAAACCATCGCTCGTAAAGCAACGGCATTTCCGGACTGGTATAAATATGCTCAAGAGCCTTATTCACCTCAGCTGCAAAGGCATCGTCGCCCAATCGCATCAAAAAACCGAGTGGTTCTGTCGACGTAATGGCTTCTTCGGAAAGCGCATACGCATCAGGATGCTCAGACTCAGCAATCATTGTGCTCAGTAATATATCATCCATCGCGAAGGCCGCTACGCGCCCATCAGCAACTAAGTCAAACGCTTCCTGCAGTGTGTCGACTGGCACGACCGACAAGTTCAGTTGCCGTTCTCGATTGACCTGGTTGATCTGACTGACATTGACGGTGCCCCTAGCTACACTCACGCTTCGCCCGGCCAAGTCCTCCAAGGTGGTAAATCCATTCTCTTTCAGCGCCACATAATGCACCGAGACAAAGAAATGACTCAGTGCAAATTGCGCGCTCTGCCGTCGCTCTTGGGTATTAGTACTGGCATTACACTCAATATCGATATCGCCGTTATTAAGCAGTTGCACCCGGTTACTGGGTGTACGATACACATAGGCTATATCAAGAGAAGGCAGTCCTAACTGCACTTGCAGCTGCTTCACTAAGCGTTGGCAAATATCGATAGAGTAACCGACGACGTTACCCTGATCATCTAAATAAGAGAATGGTGCTGTATCACCATAGCCAACCTTTAACACGCCGGTTGCTTTTATGCGTTCAAGCGAATCGATAGGTGTCGTTGCATGCGCTGCCTCTCCACCAAGCATCATTACCAGCAAACCACACCACCCAAGCAATAAACTTCGGCGCATAACACACCTCCTCTACTCTATGTACTGCTCAGGGTTGGCGAAAATAGCGGCAAGCGCTGGCGTTAGCGGCAAATTCAATACCCGGTTGTCGGGAGGAAGTGGCTGCAAAAACCATTTTTCATAAAGAGTGTGGATAGTGTCACTCTGATAAATGTTACGCAGTTCCTTATTGACCAGCTCAACAAAAATAGGGTCATCAGGCGGCATCATTAAGCCATAGGGCTCGGCACTACTCAGTGTTGCCTGAGAGATATGAAAGGCGGCAGGATCAGTGGCCGATGACACTAACCCTGCCAGCAAAATCTCATCCATCACAAACGCGGATGCCTGCCCCGAAGCTACCATATCGAAGGCTTCTTCATGGTTACGACTGAGCATCACCGATATATTTAGCCCCTCGGTGCGATTAAGCTCGTTAAGCTGGGCAATATTGATTGTGCCCGTGGTTGATACCACGCTGCGACCCGCCAAATCCTGCAAACTGTCCATATGCTGTTCAGCGAGAGATACATAACGCGTTGCGGTCAGAAAATGAGGGTATGTAAAAGCGGCTTGGCGGCGACGTTCAGGGGTATTGGTGGTCACCCCGCACTCGATATCCACTTCGCCATTGCGCACTAATATAAATCGATTGGCAGGCGTTACCGGCACATAAGCTACCTTGAGCTCATCTAGGCTCAATGTTTCTTTCAGACCTTTGATCACGTTTAGGCAAAGGTCGATCGCGTAGCCTGTAGGTTGATCGTTAACCAAGTAAGAGAAGGGGATTTCGCCGGAGCGATGGCCGACAGCAATCTCGCCAGTCGACGCAATACGCGACAAAGTCGGTGAAGAGGCTACCCGCTCATCACTAGCGGCAGCACCTTGCCACATCGCACTACTCAGCAGTACCGCTATCAGCCACTTCATAGGCTTCTTACCTTTGTTCAGTGATCCCGGAATCCATCGTCATCCCTGCAGCATAGAGCATATAGCGATCACGCCCTTTCGCCTTGGCCGCATAGAGTGCCAAGTCAGCGTGACGTAGCAGGTCATGGCTACTACGGCCATCCACTGGCGCGGTTGCAATGCCCACACTCACGCCAATATTAATTTCCTGGTTATTAAACTGATACGGTTCTCGTAGAGTGGACACAATCGCTTCTGCCAGCGCTTTGGCCTCATTGGTGGCACTTCGCACGACGCGTTGAATGATGGCAAACTCATCGCCCCCAAGGCGCGCCACCAAATCATTGTGGGTAAGTAGCCCCTGCACTCGCTGACTGACTTCAACTAACAGAGCATCACCCGCCGCGTGACCAAGGCTATCGTTCACTGCTTTAAAATGGTCAAGATCAAACAGCATGACATTAAATACGTCGCCTTGAAGCAGTGAATTCACCGCAGTTTTTAAAGCATTATTGAGTTGTACGCGATTGGGCAACTTGGTCAGCTCATCATGATGAGCAAGATGCTGAAAGCGGAGCGCTTCGTCTTTAACTTCAAGTAAGTGTTCACGCTCAATGACTTTTTTACGAAGCGCATCTATGGCCTTCGCCATACGACCGATTTCATCGTTTCGATCAGTATAAGGTGTGCTGTCAGCAGTATGATTTTTAGCGATTTCGGTGAGCGACCTAATTAATACCGGCACAGGGGTAAATAACTGACGCATTAAAATAGTGACTAACAGGGCTGTTGCGATCAACACCACCAGCAGCGCTATAAATGCTTTGCTGATCAGATCATTACGCATCTGATACAACCCTTCTTTCTGGCCTATAGTGGCGACTAGAACACCTAACAGTTGGCCATCGGGAGTAACAATGGGCAGCGAACTAATAAAATGCTCTTCACCACCAATGTTGGCAAATCCAACATAAAAATCAGCGGCATCCGCTTTTGTTTGCCATGTATCTACCGTCAAGCTGGCTGATGTGTCTGATGGCGTATTAAGCGCATCTGCCACTACGGTGAGAGCCCCCTCTGATGCCTTCGCGAACAGCCACACATTGTTACGCGTTTGAGCACTTGCCAGCGCCAATACATCAATTGGGCTAAACCCGGTTTCCAGAACCGACTCTTCATCGCCAATCGGGCGCTGGGAAATGATATGCGTGACTTGGCCGGTCTCATCTGTCTTAACTGCCACAGACGTATAAATACGCCTAATAGTCGCACTCACTATCTGAGCGTTCACCTGCGCTTCGCGCAACCACTGCTCCCGAGCCCCACGCTCAACCATAAAAAAACCCGACGCTGCCCCCGTTAGATATGCAAACAGCACGCCTAGCAGCATAAACATCACCACCTTACCCACCAGGGTGTGATGCCAAGGAAGTTTAGCCGCAGGCAGTGAAGCACTCCTATACTGGGGTTCTGGCATCTACTCCGGTTCCTTCATGGCTATAGCTGTAGCAGGCCTATACAGGCTTAATCGCAGTGAGCGATCATTTCATTAGCAAACAAGTTTTTTTGACCACTGTTTTATTCGGCAAACGTACACAAACAATTAGGTTTTATTTACTAAAGTACCATTAAAATGAGTTGATATGTCTTAAAAAAATGACAAGACCAATCATTCTTAACTACCTGCGATTCTGGCATATCTCTTGCTTTATAAATAGCTAACAGGTTCGCTTATTTATGTTAGGAGAGCGTGATGCAGACGTCAGATTATCCTCTTAGTGAAGTCCCTACCAGCGACCGCAAGGGCCTACTTTCTACCTCGGCAGTACTGCTTGGCTTTACGTTTTTCACCGCCACCATGTGGGCGGGCGGCACGCTAGGCCAAGCCTTTCCGATTGGCCAACTGCTATGGGTCATCGTGATTGGCAACTTGCTGCTGGGAATGTATGCGGCGGCACTTGCTTATATCGCTTGTCAAAGCGGGCTCAATTCAGTGCTGATGGGGCGCTTCTGCTTTGGCGAGAAGGGTAGCAAACTCTCTGACTTTATTCTCGGTTTCACCCAAATCGGCTGGTATGCATGGGGCACCGCCACTATTGCGCTAGTGTTAGTGCGCACCACCGGGATGCCTGAATGGCTGGAAATCCCCTTAATGGTGCTATTTGGGTTCGGCTTCTGCGTGACGGCCATGATTGGCTATAAAGGTATGGACTGGCTATCGCGCTTTGCCGTCCCCGCCATGATGCTGTTTATCCTGATCAGTCTGTTTACTGGGCTGGTGGATGTGCGTGGCTTCGCGGGACTGAGCCAGCAAATGCCGACAGAGAGCATGAGCGTGGCGGCAGCGATTACCGTCATTATTGGCACCTTTATCAGCGGCGGCACCCAAGCCACCAACTGGAGCCGCTTCGCCAAGACGCCGAAGATTGCCGTCATCGCGACCATGGCAGCTTTTTTTGTGGGCAATGGTTTAATGGTGCTCACAGGCGCCCTGGGCACCATGATTTACCAGCAGGCGGATATCGTGGATGTATTGATCGCTCAGGGCTTTGTCACCATCGCCGTGCTGATGCTGTTCCTGAATATCTGGACAACCCAGGACAACACCATCTACAACTTCGCCGTGGCGGGCTGTAATTTGCTGCGCACCGAAAAGCGCCGCCTGGTGACCGTGGGCGGCGCAGCGATTGGCACCGTTCTGGCGGTAGGTGGTATGTATAACTTACTCATCCCGTTTCTAGTGTTACTCGGCACCTTTATACCGCCCATGGGCGGGGTGATCATGGCGGACTTTTGGCTCAAGCATAAAGGCCGCTACCCTGCGCTTGCGTCCGCGGCATTACCCGATTTCAATCGTCGCGGATTAGCTGCTTATGCTATCGGTGCAGGCGCTGCCTATTTTTCCCCGTTACTCCCCCCACTGGTGGGTGTGGCGGTGGCCGCAGGAAGCTATGCCGTGCTGCTGCGCCTAAAGCACGCTACGCTGGGTGATAGCCTTCCATCCACTGCCAAATAATAAGTGAGCTGTTTTTTATATGAGCATGCAGATTATTAACGCCCGTTTGCGCCAGCGCCCTGAGCTTTACCGTATTGAGATTGATAACGGCACGTTCACGTCGATTACTGTGCAAGACGCGCCGCAAACAGCGAGCGAAGGGCAGATTGATGCGGGCGCCAAGCTCGTTTGTGCACCCTTTATTGAGCCGCATATTCATCTGGATGCCGCACTCACCGCAGGCGAGCCCAGCTGGAACCAGAGCGGCACGCTATTCGAAGGTATTGAGCGCTGGAGCGAGCGTAAGCCCATGCTCACCGAAGCCGATATTCGCGAGCGGGCACTTAAAACCTTGAACCTGCTGATCAGCAATGGCGTGCAGTTTGTGCGCACCCATGCTGATACCAGTGACCCGAGCCTGATCGGCATCAAAACCCTGTGCGCCTTGCGCGATGAGCTAAAGGATAAAATCGACATTCAAGTGGTCGCCTTTCCGCAGGATGGCCTGCTCTCTTACCCCGGGGGCGACAAGCTGCTGGAAGAGGCGCTGGAAATTGGCGCCGATGTGGTCGGCGGCATTCCCCACTTCGAGTACACCCGTGAGCTGGGCGTGGCCTCCATGAAGCGGGTCATCGAGCTGGCGATCAAGTACGACCGTTTGGTGGATGTGCACTGTGACGAGATTGATGACCCCAACTCGCGCTTTCTCGAAGTACTCGCCTGCGAAGCGCTGTTTAATGGTATGGGAAGCCGCGTGACCGCCAGCCACACCACGGCGATGCACTCCTACGACAACGCCTACTGCTCCAAGCTATTTCTGCTGCTCAAGCGCTCGGGCATTAACTTTGTTTCGTGCCCCACCGAAAGCATCCACCTGCAAGGACGCTTTGACAGCTACCCGAAACGGCGCGGCGTGACCCGCGTTAAGGAGCTAAACGCAGCGGGTATTAATGTCTGTTTTGCCGAGGACTCCATCTTCGACCCCTGGTACTCGCTAGGTAACGGCAAGCTGCTACGCACACTCGATTTTGGCCTGCATATCTGCCAGATGATGGGCTATCAGGATTTCAGTCAGGCGCTTTCGCTGATCACCGATAACAGCGCGCGCACGCTGAATATCGAAGCGCGTTATGGCATTGAGGTAGGCAAACCCGCCAGCTTCAACCTGCTGGAAGGCGAGGACGACTACAGCGTACTGCGCACCCAGGGCGAAGTACTGCTTTCGGTGCGCCATGGCGAAATCATCATGCAGCGCGAGCCAGCCAAGATGACGACACCCCAGTGGCTTGGATAATCTATCGAAGGCACGCTACATTAATGATTTAATCATGTTAGGGGCTATTTATGGGCATAGAGACCGTTCGCCAGTTTTTTGCCGAGCACGCGCCGGATGTAAACATCGAAGTGCTTGAAACCAGCACCGCCACGGTGCAGCTTGCCGCAGACGCTCTCGACGTCGCCCCTGGGCAAATTGCCAAAACCCTGGCATTCAAAGTCGGTGAAAAGCCGCTGCTCATCGTGGCGAGCGGCAATGCGCGAATCGACAACCGCAAAATTCGCGACACCTTCGGCGGTAAGGCTAAAATGCTCGATGCTGAAACCGTAATGGAACTCACCAGCCACCCGGTCGGCGGCGTTTGCCCCTTCGGCCTCGCCACAAACCTGCCGGTTTACTGCGATGAGTCGCTCCACGCCTATGACGAAGTCCTCCCTGCGGCGGGCTCATCCAATAGCGCCGTACGCCTAAGTCCCAAGCGACTGGCCGAGCTAGTCAATGCAGAATGGGTGGATGTGTGTAGGTTGCCAGAGAGTGATTACTTACTCAGCTCTCAAGCCAACGCCAAACATTTAGAGACCTCAATTGAGCAATACCATTCTGGGCAAACAAAACAATGCCCATTAATGGATGAGCAGCAGTTTAAGAATCGGTAGTTCTCAATCCAGTTCTCCGCCTTTAACTGAGCAGCTTACGTTTCAACAAATCGCTTATTATTCATCATGCCTTCAAAACAGAAGCTCGCTTAATTTAAAATACGAAGCGAGCTAACACCCACACGCTACAGGCACTGCATTCAACAAGCTTCCCTGTGGCGTACCTGTTTGGATGGGGTGTTGATCTCGACGCCAAAAATCCAACCCTCCGAGCAACTCTTTTACCTGCAGCCCAGCACTTGCCATCTTCCAAGCACCTTTGGTTGAGCCATTGCAGCCAATGCCATCGCAGTAAGCGATATAGACCAACGTATTATCTAGTTCAGCCAAGCGCTCTGGTGTCATTTCCTTGTGCGGTAGACTTACCGCCCCAGGAATATGTCCGGCACAGTAGTGTTCAAAACTGCGGGTATCGATCACGACAATGTCGCTAATGCCATTAGCCAAGTCCTGCGCCACATCCCAGGCATCGGTGTGATAACAAAGCTTGTCGTACATCGCGGTGGCCATCGAGGCAGGCTTTACAGGAGGAAATGCCAGCACTGCAGATTGATGCTCATTGCTCATCGTTTTCCCCTTATTTCATGTCCAGCAAATAACCATAAAACGCGGTATTGCGTTGCCAGCCCAGTGACTCATAAAGGTATTGGGCACGTTCGTTCTCTACCTGGGTCATGAGTATCAAGCGCGCTACGCCATGATCGTGGGCTAACTGGGTGGCGGCTTCCATTAACGCTCGTCCTGTGCCTTTTTCACGGCAGTCGGGTAGTACGAAAAGATCATTCAGCGTCCAGCGCGCATTTAAACCCACCGTGGAAACACCAGGGTAGAGCTGAACAAAACCGGTAAGTGCACCTTCGCTGTTTTCACTCACCAAAATAAACGAGTCCCCGAGTCCCATGCGCTGGTGTAGAAAGTCACGCGCCGCCTGAATATCACTCTGTTGTTCATAAAACTGGCGATAGCCATCGAGTAATGCACTAAGAGGTTCTAAGTCACTGAGTACTGCCGAACGAATGTTAGTCATAACGGATGCTCCTTGAGTGTGGTGATTAACCCCAGCTTGCCGCTATAGTGGTCTACGATAAAGAGCCACTTATGGCTAAATTGAGGGAACCAGTGAAACGACGAGACGCTGCAAGCGACTGGGTAGTGGAAGCGTTAGCACTCAGGCTAAACACGCATGAAGCTGCCACGCTTGTTCGGAAGCTCTATGGCTCGCTTAAAGAGTGGATTCAACACGGTGAGCTAACGGCAGGGGATGCGCTGCCCTCTTCCCGCCACTTGGCCCGCGCTTTGGGTGTTAGCCGCAATACGGTGCTGGCCGCCATGGATAGGCTACTGGCGGAAGGGTTACTGATTTCCTGCCAAGGGGCGGGGCTCTATGTGGCCGAGCTACCCACGCTGTTAAACAGGGTCGAACTACCAGCGCCTTTGCCTGTTCGCTACTCAACGCGGGGCAATAAGCTGTTAGCGCTGAGTGGAACGTTAAGCCATGGACATCGCGCCTTTGCGCCGGGTGTCCCGGCCCTCGACCTGTTTCCCCGCGAGCCGTGGCAGCGCCTGTTGCGGCGCCACTATTATCACGCCCAGATGGCATGGATGGATTATCAAACCACTGGCGGGCTACCTGAGCTGAAAACGGCCCTTTGTGATTATCTTCGCCTTTCCCGCGCGGTGCGCTGCCAGCCGGAGCAGATCGTGATTACCCAGGGCGCCCAGCAGGCGTTTGAACTGATTGCTCAACTACTCACCGATCATGGTGACTCTGTGTGGATGGAAGAACCGGGTTACGGCGGCGCCCAGGCCTGCTTTTTGGCGTCGGGCTTAACGGTAACGCCGATTCCCGTCGATCAAGAAGGGCTAAACCCATTACTTGCTCCCGAGAATGCGCCAGCGCCTCGGCTTATTTATGTGACACCCTCCCACCAATATCCTAGTGGCGTCACCATGCCAGTCCCCAGACGGCTAGCATTACTTGAGCACGCTTTCCGCACTGGCAGTTGGGTCATTGAAGACGATTACGACAGTGAGTTTCGCTACGATACACCGCCGACGCCTTCGCTACAGGGGCTTTCGGAGCAGGCATCGGTTATTTATGTGGGCACCTTTAGTAAAGTGCTCTACCCCGGCTTACGCTTAGGCTATTTGGTACTCCCCGAGACGCTCGCCGAAGACTTTAGACGCGCCCATGCGCGATTGCACCGCGAAGGTAACTACCCCGTGCAATCAGCGCTGGCTGAATTTATTGCCAACGGGCACTTTACCCGTCACATCGCCCGCATGCGGTCTGCCTATCGTCAGCGACAGGTGTGTTTACGCACTGCATTAGCACCAGCGGTGGCCAAAGGGCTTGAGCTTTCTGATGGTCATGCCGGTATGCATCTGCTGGCCCGGCTCAATACCCGTGCACAAGAAGACCAGCTCATAGAACGCGCCGACAAAGCCGACATTACCCTTTCGCCACTTTCTCGCTATTACCTCTCTGGAAACGAACGTCCTGGTTTAGTACTCGGCTATGCAGGCTCAACGGAAGACGAGCTGATGAAGGCAGGTAAGTGGCTAAGCGACGCTTATTTAGCCATCAGAGACGACACAAGGCCCTCCTTGAGAAGCCAAGGCCCCACCAAGCTATAAAAGGATGTGCTGCTGGCGTATTCTCTGGAAGCATTCTTGTAGTAGTGTATCTTTCTTTAACAGGCTTATTTTATAAATCCAATTGAAAGGGAACGACACGTTCCCAACGGGGTTAATGTGGCTCAATCATTCTCTTCGCACACAGAATCCCGCGCCTCAATATGGAAGGCATGGAGCGTGCATATATTTACCGCCAGTGGCGTGCTGCTGGGTACGATGGCGCTGCTCGCACTGGTCGACAAAAACCCGGTTGCCTGCCTGCTCTGGCTAGGCGCCGCGATGATGATCGATGGTATTGATGGCACCCTGGCGCGCAAATATGAAGTGAAGGCCATACTGCCCCACTTCGATGGCTCAACGCTTGATATGGTGATCGATTACCTGACCTGGGCCTTTATTCCTGCCCTATTCATCTACTATTTCATTGAATTGCCACCCTATTTAGGGCTGCTATCAGTGTTTATTATTCTGCTGTCATCGATGTTCTGTTTCTGCAATGTCGATATGAAAAGCCAGGATAATTACTTTGTTGGCTTTCCTGCCGCCTGGAACATCGCCGCCGCCTATTTCTATATTCTCGATTTCCCGCCGTTTATCACCTTTGCCACTATCGTTCTGCTGGCTGTCCTCACCGTGACCCGAATGAAGTTTCTGCACCCCTTTCGGGTGCGATTGTTCATGCCGCTCAATATCGCTGTCACGCTAGTGTGGTGTGTATGCGCCACATCACTGGTGCTCTCTAGCCCCGTGCATGCCGCCTGGGCACTATGGGGATGGGGTATAACATCGGCTTATTTCATCGGTATGTGCATATGGCGTACCGCCCAAGAGTGGTTTGATTAATAAGCGAGTAGCTGATGACCCGCAACTTCATAGCCCCCGACGGGCACCCTCGCTGCCAATGGTGTGGCGGCGCACCAGAATTTCTGCCCTACCATGATAACGAGTGGGGCTTTCCGGTAGACGACGATCAGCGACTGTTCGAGAAGCTCTGCCTGGAGAGCTTTCAGTCAGGCTTAAGCTGGCGCACCATCCTAAACAAGCGCGAGAACTTTCGCGCTGCTTTTCACCACTTCGATTTCCATCAGGTTGCCCGCTTTGGCGAAGACGATGTGAAGCGGTTACTTCAAGACGCGGGGATTATTCGTCACCGTGGAAAAATCGAAGCAACCATCAACAACGCCCAACGTGCAAAGGAAATGGTCGAGCAGGAAGGCTCATTGGCCGCGTTCTTCTGGCGCTATGAGCCAACCGAGTTAGCGGAGCCACAAACCCAGACTACCTCGCCCGAATCCGTCGCCCTTGCCAAGGAGTTAAAAAAGCGCGGCTGGAAATTTTTTGGCCCCACCACCGCGTTTGCCTTTATGCAGGCCATGGGGCTGCTTAATGATCATGCGCAAGGATGTGTCGTTCGCCAACAAGCAGCTCGCGCCCGAGAAGGATTTGTGCGGCCATCTGATCGACAAAAAACCACCGCCTAGCAAGTCAGGCGGTGGGCAAATGTAACCTCAAAAGAATAAATGACATTATCCGATATGAGCTGAAACTTTAGGGCATTAACACGCTATCAATCACGTGGATAACGCCGTTCGCCTGCGCTACATCGACGACCGTGATATTGGCACTGTTACCCTGAGCATCCATGACCATCAAGTTGTTGCCGTTGCGCATAACGGAGAGATACTCACCTTGCACGGTTTTAAAAGCTACTGTGCCATCATTCTCCATTACCTGTTCTAACAATACTTCTCGGGTCAGATTGCCAGGCACCACGTGGTAAGTTAATACGGTTTGTAATTGCTCCTGGTTTTCAGGCTGTAGCAGCGTATCCACGGTGCCATCTGGCAGTGCGGCAAAAGCGCTATCAATCGGAGCAAATACGGTAAAGGGGCCTTCGCCTTGCAATACATCAACCAGTTCAGCCGCTTGAACGGCGGCGACGAGTGTTTCATGGTCACCCGAATTAACCGCATTTTCGATGATATTGCGCTCAGGAAGCATGCTAGCGCCGCCTACTGTGGTAGGGCCATGAGCAGCAACAGCAACGCCGGTATAGAGGGCAGCGGCGCAAAGGCTAGCAGTAAGAAGTTTGAGTTTCATTGGGGCATCTCCTGGTTGTCGTTAAAAGAGCTCAACAATGCAAGCTCACTAACACTTACGGCGCCAGGGCCTCAGTGGATGCAACTATCTCAACATTATTTATTCACCGCTGAGTGCCCGCCTATTGCCTTCAACGGCTGACTCACCAAGACTGGCGATTCGGTTTACTGTTCAGAGATGCCTGAATGCTAGATGCTACGCAACGCCACCAATATCTTGTTGAGCAACTAAACGGCTGCGCCCAGGGCGACCGCAGCGCATTCGAGCGCCTCTATCGTGTCTCCAGTGCGCATCTATATGCTCAGTTGCTGCGTATAGTAAGAGATGAAGGTGCCGCACAGGATTGTCTGCAACATGTCTTTATCAGAGTCTGGCATGCTGCCGATCAATACGACGCCACGCGAGCCAAGCCAATGACCTGGCTTTCCACACTCGCTCGCAATATTGGTATCGACTGGCTGCGCCGCCAGAAACCTCAGGACACCACCACCGATGAACCTTTATTGGCTACCCTGTTAGGCACTGACGATCCTGAAGATGACAGCATCAGTCATCAGCAAAACGCTAAACTGAACGACTGCCTCGACACGCTCAGTCGACATCAGCGTCAGTTAATGGAAATGGCCTATTTTCAGGGCATGACTCACAGCGAGCTTGCTAACTCTCTGTCCCAGCCGCTGGGCAGCGTCAAAAGCTGGATCCGCCGTGGACTTGAGAGGTTAAAAACATGTCTAACCAATGGGATTTAAGCGACCCTGATGATCGCCACTTAGCGGCTGGCGAGTACGTGCTGGGCGTATTGGATAGCGATCAGAAAGCACGCTTTGAAGCGCTGCTGGCTGTCAGCCATGACCTACGTAATGACGTGGAAGATTGGCGAGAATATCTGCACTTATTCAACGAACAGCTGGATCCTAAGACACCGCCCAAGGAAGTCTGGCAGCGCATTACCCAGGCAACCGGGGCCTCGCCTCTGCGCTGGTGGCAACGCCTGGGCGCATGGCAGGCCATGGCGGCCGGTTTCGGGGTCATTGCGGTAGCGCTGGGCCTTCTTTGGCAACAAGCTGAACTGACCCTATCACCACAGGGAGAGGCGGTCTTCGTGGTTCAGGACGAATCACGCACGCCAGGCTGGATCATTAGCGCAACCCAAGAGGGAGAGCTGATCGTGCAAGCGGTTCAACCGACCCAGGTCGATAGCGAACAGACCGGTGAACTATGGTTGATTGCCGATGGCACGCCCATCTCACTTGGCCTATTACCTGATCAAGGTAGCCATCGCCTGGAACCCAGTGCCGAGTTGCGCGCACAGTTATTCAATGCCGATTTAGCCGTCAGTGTTGAACCCCTGGGAGGCGCTCCAGGAGGCCAGCCAACCGGCCCGATTATCGACCATGGCCGTTTGACGCCAGTGGCGGGCAGCAAGATCATATTTTGATAATATAGTTTCTTTTATTCGTTCCAAATAAGTCACTTATCATGAGGCGCCAAATCAGCGAAATCTAAAATTACTTTCTGGCTACTCGGGCAAAGCGTCATCTCGATAGCTTGGCGCCACTCTTGGCTGGGAAAGACTTGATAATTCGGCAACTCTGTCTGGCCTAAAAGGCTCCAGATAGCCGAGAACTTGTGCTGCCAGGTTTGTGCAGACATCCTGGCCAGACTATCGCGCAGGTGAAACCTTTTATAGTGAGCGCCAAGCTTGGACGCCAACTGAATCGCCTGCCCCGTCAAGAGCCCATAAGCAATAAACCTTGTTCCTGGTGCTATTCGTTGCAATATATTTGCTGCAACTGGCCCTCCTAAAGCGTCAAACACGATGTCCGACTCACGGGCCACAGAGGAGATCTGGGACATATTTTGAATAGATACCGGTTCGATACCAAGCTTTTCCAGGCGGGCAACTCTGCTCTCGGAACGGTATATACCAATAACCTCTTTGGCACCTTGTTGATACGCCCATACCCCAAGGAATTCAGCACAGTTCGAACCGGCTCCAGTCAGAAGCACACGCTTCCCCTTGACGGGCCACGTTTCGAGCATGGTGAGAGCTGCTAAGGGATTAATGTAGGCGCGTGCGGCAACGTCGTCAGAGATGGTATCAGGAACGGGTACTGCAAGAGCGGGGTCACACTCCACAATCGTCTGCCAGGTACCGTCGCCTCGTAATGGAAGCACCCGTTTTCCGATTAGGTTGGAATACTCTTGCGGAGCATCAATAACACACCCCACCCCTTCGTAACCGGCGACAGCGGGAAGCCTTACACGATGCGAATAGGCACCGGTGATGGGAATCAGGTCAGACGGATTAACGGGGGCGTACAACATCCGAACCCTGAGTTTGTCTTCACTGAGGCCTGGGACATCCGATGTTTCCATTTTCAATGTTTCCAGCGGCATTCCGAACGTGCGATAGGTGAGAGCATGACGACGCATGGATACCTCGAAAATGGGAGATTTCGATGATCAAACGATATGAATCAGATTGAAGGGGGCAAGGATGCGGCCCCACCATCGCTTTTGCCTTTATGCAGACCCACGCAACCCGTTTATTAGGTAACCCTTGATGTCGATATTGCAAATAGTAGAAAGGCAACTAAGCTGTTACATGTAACACAACAACCAAGAGCTTTCACCATGACTGCCTCCGACATCAATGATCGTGTGCAGAAGCACCGCGCAACGCTTAGGGCGTCTGGGCTGCGCCCTATTCAAATTTGGGTGCCGGATACGCGTCGTCCCGGCTTTAGCGAAGAGATCAAGCGACAGTGCGAAACAGTGGCAAAAGCAGACAATGCTGACCACGATCTACAAGACCTCATGGATGCTACTTTGCTAGATGTGGATGACGAGTGGGAAGTCTGAGGCAGAAAATCACCGAAAGTATGAGGTGGAAAGCATGAGGCGCGGAGATCTGGTAACGGTTGCCCCACCAGGGGAGTTTGGCAAACCGCGTCCAGCACTGGTCATACAATCCGATCAGTTTATTTCCACCGCGACTGTCACCGTGCTATTGCTTTCAAGCACCCTCATTGATGCGCCCCTGATGCGCATTGAGGTGATGCCTACGTTGGAAAACGGCTTGCACAAGCGATCCCAGGTCATGGTGGATAAACCCATGACGGTAAAACGTGACAAGCTAGGCGAGCCTTTCGGTCACCTCGACGACAGCACCATGGTGATGATTAACCGCTCGCTGGCTCTGTTCCTCGGCTTTGCTTAGAACATCAATTTCCATACCCACAACTCATAAAGGCAGCGCGTATCCCGATTTGACTACGTCCATGGAAACCAGGGTTGTGAACGAGCGCACATTAGGGTGCTCCATCAGTGCCTCGCGGGTGAAGTCTTCGTACTCCTGCAGCGTGCGGGTCACCACCACCAAAACGAAGTCCATACTCCCTGTCACGTAATAACACTGCTGCACATTGGGGTGTTCCCGCATCCGCTGCTTAAACTCGTCGACATGCTGGTTGCGTTCATATTCGAGATCAACACCGACGATGCAGGTAGTCGGCAAGCCGAGTGCTTTGGCATCTAAACGAGCCTCCTCCTGGACAATAACGCCTCGCGCTCTTAACCGCTTGAGCCGCCGCTGAACCGCCGCCGCCGACAAGCCAACCGTTTGCCCGATACTCTCCCCCGTCACGCGCGTATCGTGCTGGTAAATAGCCAAAATCCGACGATCAAAATCATCCAATTGCTCCGCGGGCCGCTCGCCCGCAGTTTGGTCACTCATTATGCAGTCTCCCCGCAATGGCCCGCTAGGATATGCGGCCAGTAAAAAGGTCTTGCCCGTTAAGCTAACGCAACTCAAGCAAAGACTTAACCATATAGACGGAGACAACACCATGAGCCAAATACGCACGATCCTGACCGAGGGCGACCCACGCTTAAGAGCCGTTTCCCAGCCAATAGAAGAAATCACGTCCGATATAGCAAAAGTGATTTCCGAACTGCATGCCACGCTTGCCAATTTCAAAGCGCGAACCAGCTTTGGTCGTGCCCTCTCTGCCCCTCAAATAGGCGAGCCGTTACGCATCGTGGCAGTTCAATTGGGAGGCCGCCCGTTTACATTGATCAATCCCGTTATTGTCTGGCGAAGCGAAGAAACGCAACCGGTATGGGACGACTGCATGAGCGTGCCCAACCATATTGCCAATGTTAGGCGCCACGCCAGCATCAGCCTGACTTACCAGGACGATAGAGGCAAAACCTGCCACTGGCATCACCTTTCAGCGTCACTGGCCGAACTGATCCAGCACGAGGTAGACCATCTTGATGGTGTGCTAATGGTAGATCGGATAGAGCGCCAGGAGGATTTGCAGCCTATCGCACACCACACCGAGCTAATTGCGCCCCAGCGCAGCGGACACCGCATCAAGCTGGAGCATATTGCCTCTGCCTCCAGTCGCATCTCCCCCACCTTCCTGGCAACCCCACAGTATCGTTCACCCTCACTCGATGCAGCGTTAGGGGTCGCCATGACAGTGAAGGTCGAAACGCTCAACCCCCTGCGCAACTTCAAGGGGCGCGGCGCTGACCATTTTGTCTCCCACCATATTCAGCAAGAGATACCTGCACCGTTGGTTTGTGCGAGTGCCGGTAACTGGGGGCTAGCGCTGGCGCATGCCTGCAAGCAGCACGGGCTCCCCCTCAGCGTCTTTGTCGCTGAAAATGCTAACCCACTCAAAATCGCCGGCATTCGCGCACTGGGCGCGGAAGTCATCAGCGTGGGAGAGGACTTTGATCAGGCCAAACAGGCGGCGGCTCGCTTTGCTCAACAGCACGGTGGCTTGTTTGTAGAGGATGGCCGACAAGCCGAGATTACCGAGGGCGCAGGCTCTATTGGGGTCGAAATGCTCGCCCACGGTGACACATTCGATACGCTGCTGGTGCCCCTTGGCAATGGCGCACTGATAAACGGCGTAGGCCGCTGGTTCAAAGCCTCATCACCCGCCACCCGGGTGATCGGCATCTGCCCTCAAGGCGCGGATGCCACCTTGCAAAGCTGGAAGCGCGGTACGCTCGTCACTAATGACCGAGTGGATACCATGGCAGATGGTGTGGCGGTTCGCGCTCCTATTATCGAGGCACTGGAGGATATGCGTGATTTAGTCGATGATATTTGGCTGATGGACGAAGCCAGCATCGAAGAGGGCATGCGCCTTGGCCTGGAACATCTGGGGCTACTACTGGAACCAGCAGGCGCTCTTGGCTTGGCAGCCGCCTATGCCATGCGTGATCAGTGGCCTGAGAATGCCCATGTCGCCACCATTCTGACCGGGGCCAATCCCGCACCAGAACTCACCGACTCGTTACTGACGACCTTCACAGCCAACTGAAAGGAACACTACTTACCCTACACCCACTTGATGTGCCTGCGCCTCCTCCACCATCTCGGTGGCAAGCTCCCCAACTGTCCGCACAGCCGCCTCAATGGTGGGTGTTAGCGTAAATGCGTAGTTAAGACGCAGGCATTGGCGAAACTTGCCCGAGGCTGAAAACAGCGACCCCGGAGCTACGTGGATAGCATGCTGCGCTAAGCGCTGATTAAGCTTCACACAGTCCACCGCGGCGGGCAGCTCTACCCAGAGCAGAAAACTCCCCTGCGGGTAGCTGATGCCAGACCCTTCAGGAAAATAGCGCTGCACCCAGCTAATCATAATATCGCGCTGGCGCTGATACTGGCGGGTGGCGTAACGGACATGGCGCTCGTAGTGGCCTTTAGCAACGAACTCCGCCACTGCCAGCTGTGGCAGCGTGGCCGAGGCGCCGGTTGAGACGTACTTCATATGCAGCGCCTGATCGCGGTAACGGCCCGGCGCCAGCCAGCCCACCCGCAACCCCGGCCCCACCGTTTTGGAAAAACCGCTGCACAGCATGACGCGGCCATCGTCATCGAAGGATTTCACGGTGCGTGGCCTGGGCAGAGAGAATGACAAATCGCCGTAGATATCGTCCTCGATAATCGCTACATCAAAACGCTGGGCAAGCTGAAACAACGTCCGCTTGCGTGCTTCAGGCATGGTGTAGCCCAGCGGGTTATTGTAGGTCGGCGTGACCTATATTGCCCGGATAGGCCACTGCTCCAACGCCAGCTCAAGGGCTTCCAGGCTGATGCCCGTTTGTGGATCGGTGGGGATTTCCAGTGCTTTTAAGCCGTTGGCTTTGAGAATCTGCATGGTGCCGTAAAAGCTGGGTGAGTCCACGGCCACCACATCGCCGGGCTGAGTCAGCGTACGCAGCGAGATACTCAGTGCCTCCTGGCAGCCGGTGGTCACCATGATGTCGTCCGGGTGCAGCAAACAGCCAGAATTAATCGCCAGGCGAGCTACCTGCTGACGCAGCTCAGGGCTACCACTCAGTTTGTCGTAGTTAAACCCATTCAGGTCATTGCCGCGATGCAGTCCAGCGAGGATCTTCGACAGTGGCCGTAGCGTCTCATACTCAAGATTGGGTATGCCACGGCCTAATAGCAGCCGCTCATCATCTCGCTGGGTGGCAACCAACTCTAGGACTTGATCCCATTGGGAAATATCCAGCGGGCGCTGGGCAGGCCGTGAGACCGAAGGCAACACCGAGGGCACCCGGCTTGGCAGCACAAAGTAGCCAGACTTGGGACGCGACTCGATCAATGCCACATCCATCAGTTGGCGATAGGCCTCCTGAGCTGTTGAAATGCTGACGTCCAGCTCCTGGCAGACCGCGCGAATAGAGGGCAGGCGATCGCCCACACGGTAAATGCCGTGCTCGATACGCTCGCGCAAAATGGTGGCGACTTCTTCATAGCGCGTCATAACAACAGCCCTCTTGAAACACAGAAACAATACAGATGCTTATTTATAGCCCATACAGAGAAGTAAAGCACTCCATCTGTATTCAAAAAATATAAAAACCTATATCTGTATTGCACCGACGTCACTGAGTAATCTTGTAAGGCACACAGCACTCAAGGAGAGTCGCCATGCCTCGCATTAGCCTTACTCAGCTTCGCTATCAGTTGCGCTGCCAGTTTCACTCTTATCGCCACTATCGCCGTAGCCGTCGTCAGCTACTGGCGCTGGATGACCGGCTGCTAGAAGATGTTGGTATTACCCGGGAGCAGGCGCAAAAAGAGGGTCATAAAGCGTTTTGGAAACACGCATCTTTTAAAAGGGGCCACCATGAAAACCGCTGAGTATTACCTACTCGATGTCTTTACCGACCAGACGTTTACCGGCAATCCATTGGCCGTGTTTTTAGAGGCTGGAGGGCTTGAGACCAGCACCATGCAGGCGCTTGCCAATGAGTTAAACCTGGCTGAAACGGTGTTTTTAAGTGCCGCTACGGGGCCAAATCACTATTCGATGCGGATTTTCACACCAACGCGCGAGCTGCCTTTTGCAGGCCACCCCACGGTAGGTACCGCGCATTTGCTCGCGGAGCTGAGCCTAGCAAACCGCGCACAAGGCGTTGTACTACAACCCCCTATTGGCGAGCTGGCGGTCAGCTATAACCAAGAAAGGGCAACGTTTACCACCGCCCAGCCCGCTATATTGCAAGACAGCACGATTGATCGCATTACTGCCGTTGAGCTATTGGGACTAGACATTCACCAGGTAATGGGCGATTCAGTCATTGCCTCCTTCGGACTGCCCTATCATTTAATTGAGCTCACTGACGTGGCAGCGTTAGAAAGCGTACACATCTCTACGACCACCTGGGCCAGTGCTGTTGTGCCTAGCAGTGCCGAGCAGGTTTACCTGTATGTGATTGAACAACACGGCGGGACAGAGACGGTTGTTCGCAGTCGCATGTTCTGTATGCACGCCAGTATTTGCGAAGACCCTGCTACGGGTAGCGCCGCAGCCGCCTTAACCGGCTATTTAGCCTCCCTCCAGCCAGACGCCTTGCAGTGCAGGATTCATCAGGGTGTTGAGATGGGGCGGCCCAGCGTTATCCATACCGCCGCCAATGGCGAGATCAAGCCTGGTTATGTGAAGGTTGGCGGTAACGCTGTGGTGGTGGGCAAAGGCACGCTTTACCTCAAGTGATAGCTAAAAAGAAAAAGAGTGCCCACGGTACCGCGGACACTCGGCCTTTTAGTCATCCGTTGCCTACTTTTATGCCGCCTGTACTTCAATACGGCGCGTGCGGTGGCTATCTTTCTTGGGCAGCGTTAGCGTCAGTACACCGTTAACGATAGTGGCGGTAATAGCATCACTGTCCACTTC
This sequence comes from Halomonas sp. SpR1, assembly GCF_031010175.1. Classification (GTDB taxonomy): domain Bacteria; phylum Pseudomonadota; class Gammaproteobacteria; order Pseudomonadales; family Halomonadaceae; genus Vreelandella. The sequence goes on along the minus strand of NZ_JAUAMB010000004.1, from coordinate 2,641 downwards.
GTGACTGAGGTTAAAACGCCGCGCAAAACGCTGGCCGCGAACCTCGGCGTGCAGCGCGCTCAACCCTTCGGGCATATTCAGCGCTATCTCGCCCTCCAAGCTCAGCACGTTGTTGTCGAGTTCTACTTTAAGCGTCTCGTGGGTAACGCCGGGCATATCCGCCACCAGCTTGAGCGCGTTGGGCTCTTCAATGATATCCACCGCTGGCAACAGGGTTTCCTTTTCGCGCTGTTGCTCACCACGCTGTTGAAGCGGGGAGTGATTGGATGAACGAACAACGTTATTCATGGTTTATACCTCCTGATCAAGGTTAACAAACATGATTTACGCCGCCTGAACATCAATACGCCGCGGCTTGAGCTCTTCCCGTTTAGGCAGCACGATCTCGAACACACCATGGGCATGACGAGCCTCTGCCCGCTCGGCATCTAAGCCGTCGGGGAGCGCAATCGCCCTTACAAACTCGCCGCTGGCGCGCTCACGGCGAAATATCGGGCGCGAGCTGCCATCCTCATTGTTTCCCGTCACAGCATCACGCTTGCCACGCAGCGTCAGCACATTATCTTGGACATCAATGGTCAGATCCGAAGGTGCCAGCCCCGCCGCAAACACGTAGACACGCACGGTGTCATCGCTACGCGCCACGTTGATCATGGGGAAACTACCTCGCGGCACCGCGCGAATATCCATCGCATTGCCGTCGGGGAAGAAGCCGTCCAGCAGTTGACTAAACCAGTCAAACTGTCGAGGCGAACCGGTTTCAAAACGCTTGAGATCATCGAACATATCGAACACCTCCTACGTTAAGCAGACTGTGAGACTTGCGATAAGAGGCGGCCTCTTATCCACTCCACCGAAGCAGCCTCTACAGTTTGCAAAATAGGAGCGGTCAATCGATTTTCAAGGGTCTGGATGGCAAATTTTTGGAGTTTTTTAAACCGCCATTAGCACCACAGAAGCAGTGACAGAAATCACTACTTACCGATGATGACGGTTCCCGAACCAGTGATGACTTCATTACCGTGGGCACCAATACTGCTCAGAACAGCGGCTGGCTTACTGTTTACGAATACGGTAGACGAAACCTCGTGAGTAATAGGGCTGCCACAAGCAGATTTATCGTCTAACCTTGCGGCAGACAAGCTATCGTAAAAAACATCAGGCGAACCAGTGACCAACGGGTTGGTGCCGTGACCTGGTATAGGGCACGCGGTAAGGTCAGTAATACGTGCTGCGGGCTTTCCACTCATGATATAGCTCCTTAAGCGTATGCCGTTTTAAACATTTCGATACGACAATTATTTAATATTAATTAATATTCATCAAGTTTGCTGGTACTCACTAAGACCTACGGTTAGCCAATAGCCAGTCATCAGGCAACCGTCACATCGGTAGAAAGATAGACATCCTGAATAGCGTGCAGCAGTTCAACGCCCTCCTGCATGGGTTTCTGGAATGCCTTACGCCCCGAGATCAAGCCCATGCCGCCAGCACGTTTATTGATCACCGCCGTGCGAACCGCTTCGCCAAGATCGGAGTGTCCTTTGGAGCCGCCGCCGGAGTTGATCAAACCAGCACGGCCCATAAAGCAGTTAGCGACCTGATAGCGAGCCAGGTCAATGGGGTGATCAGTCGTCAGCTTGCTATAAACATTATCGTGGGTATGCCCGAAACCGACCGCTTTGTAGCCGCCGTTATTCTCAGGCAGTTTCTGTTTGACGATATCCGCTTTAAGGGTTGCAGCCATGTGGTTGGCTTGGCTGGTAAGGTCAGCGGCGGCATGATAATCGGTGCCGTCCTGCTTGAAGGCCGGGTTGCGTAGATAGGCCCACAGCACCGTGACCATGCCCAACTGATGGGCGCGCTCAAAGGCTTCGCTGATCTCCATGATTTGCCGGCGGCTCTCATGGGAGCCAAAGTAAATCGTCGCCCCAACCGCCACACAGCCCATATCGTGAGCCTGCTCCACATCGGCAAATAACGTCTGGTCGTATATCGCTGGGTAGCTCAGGGTCTCGTTATGGTTAAGCTTGAGCATCATCGGGATTTTGTGGGCATAGCGCCGCGCCACGGAAGAGAGAACCCCAAGCGTTGATGCGACGCCGTTGCAGCCCCCTTCAAGGGCCAGCTCAACGATATTGGCCGGGTCGAAATAGCGCGGGTTAGGCGCGAAAGAGGCGCCCGCCGAGTGCTCAATACCCTGATCCACCGGCAGCAGGCTAAGATAACCGGTGCCCGCTAAGCGTCCATGGTTAAAGAAACTCTGCATATTGCGCAATACCGCTGGGCTGCGATCACTATCGGCCATGACACGGTCGATAAAATCCGGGCCCGGCAGATGCAAGTCCTCACGACGAACACCCTGACAAGTATGGTTAAGCAAACTATCGGCGTCACTGCCTAGCAGAGCGGTTATATCAGTCATGATGAACTCCTTTATACTTATCTGTAACAAAAGGTAAGTGTAGGCCAGATACTGCTTCAATAAAGCCTAGCTCTTAAATAAAGCCCTAACCCGAATTTCTCACGAGGCATAAAAGGAAGCGGCTGAAAGTGTTAAAGTTTCAGGGCCTTACACCAAAAACCAACACCAACAGCCGCTTCCAAAATGGTACCTGAAAAACTGACCTTCTCGCCACTC
>NZ_JAUAMB010000049.1 GCF_031010175.1 Halomonas sp. SpR1 | reverse complement strand
CCCTTGCCGTCGGCTAGCACTTCCCCTTGCCGGGCGTGCAGGGGACTTTCACCCCCAAGTCATCCTGAGGCACCACCCCCAGGAACAGCGCCAGTCAAGGCGCTGCGCGCCATGCCTGGCGCACCACAAAAAAAGGCACCTAAGTGCCTGATTTTAAATTTGGTGCCGGTAGCCAGACTCGAACTGGCACACCCGTAAAGGCGGCGGATTTTGAATCCGCTGCGTCTACCAATTCCGCCATACCGGCAATGCGTGCGTAGTATACGTAAATTTCTAGTTAGGTCAATCGCATTGACTGACTTTATCCAGCCAAAGCGCTATCCTATGCCGCCTGTTTGATCAACGCTAAGAGTTATACGCCATGCAGCGCGCGGATTTTCATTACGAGCTACCCGACGAATTAATTGCTCGCTACCCTTCTGAGCAGCGTAGCGACTGCCGTTTGCTGTGCGTAGATGGGCAGAGCGGTGCGCTTGAGCATCGCCGTTTTCCTGATTTGCTTGAGCTTCTGGAGCCGGGCGACCTGCTGGTGTTTAACGACACCCGGGTGATTCCAGCGCGCCTGCACGGCCATAAGGCCAGCGGCGGCAAGGTGGAGATGCTCCTTGAGCGCCCGCTGGATGCCCACCGTGGCCTGGCGCATATCCGTTCGAGCAAATCGCCGAAACCGGGTACCGAACTGATCTTCGAAGGTGACATTCACGCCATTGTGGAAGGCCGCCGGGATGCACTGTTCGAGCTGCGCTTTTTGGGCGATACGCCGATGATCGCGCTGCTGGAAAAGCACGGCCATATGCCGCTGCCGCCATATATTACCCGCGAAGATGAGCTCAGCGATCGTGAGCGCTACCAGACCGTGTACGCCCGGCGTGATGGTGCCGTCGCTGCGCCTACGGCGGGGTTGCACTTTGATCAGCCGCTGCTGGATGCGCTGGCGGATAAAGGTATTAACCGCGCCTTTGTCACCCTTCATGTGGGCGCAGGCACCTTTCAACCGGTGCGGGTGGACAATATTCAAGAACACCATATGCACAGCGAGTGGATTGAAGTGACCGAAGAGACCTGCCAGCAAGTGCGTGACACACTCGCGGCGGGTAAACGTGTAGTGGCGGTGGGCACTACCAGCGTGCGCTGCCTGGAAAGCGCCTGCATGAAAAGCAGCGATGGGCAGATCGCGCCTTTCAGTGGCGATACCGATATTTTTATCTATCCCGGTTACCAGTGGCGCTGTGTGGATGCTTTAATTACCAATTTCCATTTACCTGAATCGACGCTATTGATGTTGGTCTCCTCCTTTGTGGGTTACGACACCATCATGCACGCTTACCAACGGGCGGTAGCCGAGCGCTATGCGTTCTTCAGCTATGGCGATGCCATGCTGCTGACCCGCTAGACGTTGGCTACTAAGTGATGACTCACCAACCCTGCCCCGTCGCGCCAAACGAACGAGATTAACGAGTTACCTTATTATGCGAAACGAATGCTTTATGCGCTTTGAGCGCCTGGCCGACGATGGCCGCGCCCGCCGTGGCCGCCTTCACTTCCCCCGTGGCACGGTGGAAACGCCTGCGTTTATGCCAGTGGGCACCTACGGGACGGTGAAAGGCATGACGCCGGATTCCGTCAAAGAGATTGGCGCTGAAATCATTCTCGGCAACACTTTCCACCTGTGGTTACGCCCCGGCACCGACGTCATCGAAGCCCACGGTGACCTGCACGACTTTGCCCAGTGGGATAAACCGATACTCACCGACTCCGGCGGCTTTCAGGTCTTTTCGCTAGGCGAGACGCGCAAGATCACCGAGCAGGGCGTGCACTTCCGCTCGCCGGTGGATGGCAGCAAAGTGTTTATGGGCCCGGAAGAGTCCATGGCAGTGCAGCGTTCGCTGGGCTCCGATGTAGTGATGATCTTTGACGAGTGCACCCCCTACCCCGCCACCTTTGACGAAGCCGAGAAGTCCATGGAGCTGTCGCTGCGCTGGGCCAAGCGCTCCCGCGATGCTCACGGCGATTCGCCCTCCGCGCTGTTCGGTATTATTCAGGGCGGCATGCACCCTGAACTGCGCGAGCGCTCGCTTAAAGGGCTGTTAGAGATCGGCTTTGATGGTCTGGCGATTGGCGGCCTTTCGGTGGGCGAGCCTAAAGAAGAGATGATAAAGGTGCTCGACTACCTGCCCACCTGGATGCCGGATGATAAGCCGCGCTATTTAATGGGCGTCGGCAAACCCGAAGACCTGGTGGAAGGCGTGCGCCGGGGGGTGGATATGTTCGATTGCGTGATGCCCACCCGCAACGCCCGTAACGGCCACCTGTTCACCTCAGAAGGCACGGTCAAAATTCGTAACGCCAAGCACCGTTTTGATACTCGCCCGCTTGATGAAGAGTGCGACTGCCATACCTGCAAGAGCTTCTCACGGGGCTATTTACACCATTTAGACCGCTGTAATGAAATGCTCGGTTCGATGCTTAACACCATCCACAACTTACGTTACTACCAGCGTGTGATGGCTGATTTGCGCGCGGCAATTGAAGCGGGTACATTGACGACCTTTGTGGAAGGCTTCTATGCACGGCGCGGTTTACCAGTGCCTCCGCTAAGCCAACCCTAACGAATTAATCGCCACGCGCCTTGGCGCGTGGTTTAAACTGTTTGACCACGCGTATTCTAAGCCTTACTAAAACTAAGCTTTCTAACTCAGGAGTTCTCTTCAATGCTGGATTTCTTCATCTCACCAGCCCATGCCCAAGAAGCCGCCGCTGGCGGTGGTATTGCGCAAATCGTCATGCTGGTTGGCTTCGTGCTGATTTTCTACTTCCTGCTGTGGCGCCCCCAGGCCAAGCGTGCGAAGCAGCACAAACAGCTGGTGTCTAACTTGGATAAAGGCGACGAAATCGTCATTGGCGGCGGTTTGGTGGGTCGTATCACAAAGGTGAGCGACGAATTCCTGACCATCGAGATCTCTGAAGGCACCGAAGTTAACGTGCAGAAGAACGCCGTTGCCGCCGTACTGCCTAAAGGCACCATCAAGTCCATCTAAGCCGTGTAACTTCCCCTGCCGATTAAGTGCCAGCCACCCCGGCAGGGGTGACATGGTATGAATGATGGTGAACTTTGCTGTGCACGGCGTGTCCGTGCACAGCATTCCGTTTGTAATTGAAGGCAGGGCTTACATGCTCAACCGTTACCCCCTGTGGAAGTATCTGCTGATACTGGTCGTCCTGGTGGTTGGCCTTATCTACTCGCTTCCCAATCTATTCCCCGAAGACCCCGCCATCCAAATCAGCAGCGCCCAAGGCGATTCGCTGGATGAGCGTCAGATAGACCGTGTTGAAACTGCGCTTAGCGAAAACGATATCGCGATCAAAGCGATCGAAGAAGAGAACGGGCAGTGGCTCATTCGTTTGCGTCATGACGATGATCAACTCCCCGCACGCGACATTGCCGCTGACCTGTTAGGCAGTGAGGCAACGGTAGCGCTGAACCTCGCTGAAGCAACGCCCGAGTGGCTGCAGGCGTTCTCCGCCTCGCCTATGACGCTGGGCCTTGATTTACGCGGTGGCGTCCACTTCATGCTCGAAGTGGATATGGACGCCGCACTTACCCAGCGCCTGGAGGTCAACGCCAGCGCCATGCGTGAGCTGCTACGCAGTGAGCGTATTCGCTATCGCAATACCGATGTCGACGAGCGCTCGCTGTCGATCGATTTTGCCAGCGCTGAAGACCGCGATACCGCGCGCAGCCTGATCAGTCGTGATTTCCCTGACTTTGAATACAGCAGCGAAGGCGATGGTCGCGCCTCGACGCTGGTAATGACGCTTAGCGATCAGTCAGTCAACGAGATTCAGGACTACGCGATCAACCAGAACCTGACTACCTTGCGCAACCGGGTCAACGAGCTGGGCGTGGCTGAGCCCATGGTGCAGCGCCAAGGCCCCAACCAAATCGTCGTAGAGCTGCCGGGCATCCAGGATACCGTAGCAGCTAAACGCATTGTCGGTGCGACAGCGAATTTGGAATTCCGCCTTGAAGCCCGCAATGATACGCCGGACAACGAAACGGAAACCCTACCCTTCCGTAATCAGCCATCGCGCACCGCTGAGCTAATGCGCGATGTGATCATTACCGGCGATAGCGTCTCCAGCGCCAGCAATAGCTTCGATGAAAACGGCCGCCCCCAGGTCAATATTGATCTGGACGGCACCGGTGGCACGCTGATGAATCGCGCCACGCGCACCAATATTGGTCGCAATATGGCGGTGCTGTTTATCGAACATAAAAGCGAAGACACGGTGGTCACCGACCCGGAAACGGGCGAAGAGACCATTGAGCGCGAGCCCTACGTTGAGCGCGGCATCATTAGCCTGGCGACGATCCAGAGCGCCCTGGGCAACAGCTTCCGGATCACCGGTTTAGACTCGCCAACAGAAGCCGCGGAACTGGCACTGCTGCTGCGTTCTGGCTCCCTTGCGGCCCCCATCTACTTTGTCCAAGAGCGCACCATTGGGCCAAGCCTGGGCGCTGAAAACATTGAGCGTGGTTTGCTATCAGTCCAGATCGGCCTGCTGCTCGTCGTGCTGTTTATGCTGGTGCGATACAAGGTGTTTGGGGTGTTTGCCAACATCGCCCTGGCGCTCAACTTAACGCTGCTGGTCGCGGTAATGTCAATGCTGGGCGCTACGCTGACACTGCCGGGGATTGCCGGTATCGTGCTGACGCTGGGTATGGCGGTGGATGCCAACGTGCTGATTTTCGAGCGAATACGTGAAGAGCTGCGCAATGGCTTGTCGGTTCAGCAGGCGATTCAGGCCGGTTATGAGCGCGCCTTTACCTCCATCGTTGACGCCAACATCACTACGCTGCTGGTCGCCGTTATCCTGTTTTCGATTGGTACCGGCCCCGTCAAAGGGTTTGCCGTTACGCTCTCTATCGGCATTTTGACGTCGCTGTTCACCGCGCTAATGGTGACTCGCGCCATGGTCAACTTGGCCTATGGCAGCAAACCCGTCAAAAAGCTGTGGATTTAAAGAGCATGGATTTGAAAGCATGAATTTAAACAACATGACTCTAATCCACGTGCTTAGCCCAGAACTTAAGAGGTGGCAATGAAACCCCTATCACACCTGCAAATCGACTTTATGGGGCGGCGTAAACTTGCCTATATCGTCTCCGCTGCGATGCTAATAGTGTCGATTGCTGCCATCATATTTCAACAGCTTAACTTCGGGCTGGATTTTACTGGCGGCACACTGATTGAGGTGCGCTACGGCGCAGCGCCCTCTCTGGATGCTATTCGTGTTCTGCTTGAAGACAGCGGCTTCCAAGATGTCTCCGTGCAAACCTTTGGGGCATCCACTGAAGTATTGATTCGTCTTCAGCAGGCGTTTGATGCCGACGTAGGCGGTGAGGTCGTTAATCTGCTGCGCTCCAGTGGCGATAGCGTGGATCTTGTGCGCTCAGAGTTTGTTGGCTCCCAGGTAGGCGATCAACTACGCGACCAAAGCGGGCTCGGCCTGCTGGTGGCCTTGGGCGTGGTAATGCTGTACGTCGCCTTCCGCTTTCAGTACAAGTTTGCGATTGGTGCGCTGCTTGCTCTGATGCACGATGTGATCATCGTGGTGGGCGTTTTTGCGCTGTTTCAGCTTGATTTCGACCTTACCGTATTGGCGGCTATCCTGGCGGTTATCGGCTACTCGTTGAACGATACCATCGTGGTTTATGATCGCGTCCGAGAAGCTATCCGCACCTCGCGGATCGACGATATGCCGCAGATTTTCAACGAAGCGATTAACGCCACGCTCTCGCGTACGTTAGCAACATCGGGCACCACCGTACTGGTGCTGCTGGCGCTGCTGCTGCTTGGCGGCGATATGATCGAGAACTTCGCCATTGCGCTACTGGTTGGCATTGTGGTGGGTACTTTCTCATCGATCTATATTGCTGCGGCGCTACTGCTACCGCTCAAACTGTCGCGGGAAGATTTGATTCCCACCAAGAAAGAGCTCGACGAGGAAGAGGAAGAACTGCCTTAACGGCGCCTCTTTTACTCCTCTTGTTTAGCCTACAAAAATGCCCCTGCTGGAAACCCAGCAGGGGCATTTTTTGGTTTTTAAAGACTGAGCAGCGCTGCTTAGAAGTGCGGCGTTAGCTGCTTGATCAGAGCTTTATAGAGACGCGGTCCGGCAGCCATTAACTGCCCTTCCACTTTCACCGTGGGCTGGCCGTCCGGGGTACCCATCAGGGCGCCCGCCTCTTTCAGGAACAGCGTGCCAACCTGCATATCCTGCTCTTCCAAGCCAAGCACAAAAGCACTATCCACTCGTCCGGTGGCCAGTTCACATAGATCCAATAGCCCACAGCCAGTAGCCAGCAGGTTTTCTACCTGAGGAGCAAGCTGCTGAGAAACGGTTAAATAGGCAGGTAAATTGCGCGGGCGCAGCCATACTTCCGGCAGACTCATGGCCATGCGCGTGCCGCTGATGGCGGTCGGTTTGCTAACGCGCATGCGCTTGTCGTTGTACTGGGCGCCGCGGCCGCGGCTGGCGATATATTCGTCGTCGGCGAACGGGCAGATAATAACTGCGTGTTCGGGACGACCTTTGATAAGACACACCACTGAGAGTGCAAAGCCTTTACCGGCGACGGCTAAATTGGAGTAGCCGTGCATCGGTTCAATTTTCCAGACGATATCCGCGCCTTCACCTTCTCCCGCGCGATGCGGCGTAAAGCGACCGGTAACACCGTGCTGGGGATAACCGCGCTCCAACTGCTGAACAATCGTCGCTTCGGCCTTGCGCGCCGTCTCGTCGAGTAGGCGGTCAAGGTTAAATTCATCGTGCGCGTTTTCAATACGTTCGCGTACGCGTAGGAAGTGCTCAACAGCGCTGCGCGCTGCGCGCAACGTAAATTGGACCATCGGATTCATGATCGGGCCTTGTGACAGTGATGTTAAAGAACGTGATGCTAATCATAGAGCAAAAGTAGGCGCAGGTGCCGCCTTTGGCGCGCAATACTAGCAGACCGCTCTCGGGCATACCACCGACTCATGCTAGACTGCGCGCTTTACGCGATAATAATCACCCTCTTTATTCACCGAGCCTTTTTATTCACCGAGCCTTATTCATGCTTGAGCGCATCCGCATTATTTTAATCGGCACTAGCCATCCTGGTAATATCGGCGGCGTCGCCCGCGCCATGCACAATATGGGTTTGGCAGACCTGGCCCTTGTCGCCCCCCGCTGTGAGGTGATTACCCAGGACAGCATTTCCCGCGCTTCCGGCGCTGATCACCTGCTTCACCAAGCCAACGTCCACGCCACGCTAGAAGACGCAGTGGCTGATTGCACTCTGGCCGTGGGTGCCAGTGCACGCTCGCGCACCCTTCCTTGGCCGATGCTATCGCCCAGGGAGTTGGCCGACCGCCTGCCTACCGAATGCCAGGCTGCTGATTCTCGCGTGGCGCTGGTATTTGGTCGCGAAGACAGCGGATTGACCAACGCTGAGCTGCAGCGCTGCCACGCCCACGTGCATATACCCACCAATGCCGACTTTAGCTCGCTCAATTTGGCGGCGGCGGTACAAGTACTCGCCTACGAGTGTCGCATGGCCTGGCTAAATCAAGCAGATAGCCAAGCCAATGCGCCCGCACCAGTGCCTAGTGCTGACGATGCTCTGGCCACCCATGCTGAGCTTGAGCGCTATTTTGAACACTTGGAGCGCACGCTGATTGGCATCGGTTTTCACGACCCGGATCAGCCGCGGCAGCTAATGGCGAGACTGCGCCGCCTCTACCTGCGCGCTCGCCCGGAGCGTATGGAAATGAATATTCTGCGCGGGATTCTATCGGCCACCGAGAAGGCGGCGAACACCAAGCCACCCAAGCCATAAACAGTGAGAGCAGCAGCGTTAAACTTGAAGTTGACGCTGCACGCCCCAACTTCGCTATTCTTAACGTGATTCCACTATTGATATTCCAAGAATCGGTGATACTTCAATAGCCAGACGCCGCCCTTTAACGCCAAGGAACACCTCATGTTTCAACGTCTACGTGAAGACATCAACAGCGTATTTGACCGCGACCCAGCCGCACGTAACTTTCTTGAGGTGCTGACCAACTACCCCGGCCTGCACGCCCTGCTGCTGCACCGCTGCGGCCACTGGCTATGGAAGAAAAACCTCAAATGGTTGGCGCGGACGCTGTCGACGTTTTCCCGCTGGCTGACCGGGATTGAAATTCACCCGGGCGCCACGATTGGGCGGCGGTTTTTTATCGATCACGGCATGGGCGTGGTGATTGGCGAAACGGCGCTGGTGGGCGATAACGTTACGCTCTATCAAGGGGTTACCCTTGGCGGCACCAGCTGGAACAAGGGCAAGCGCCACCCCACCCTGGGTGATGGTGTGATTGTGGGTGCAGGTGCCAAGATACTCGGCCCGTTTACCGTGGGTGCCGGGGCCAAAATCGGCTCCAACGCGGTGGTCACCAAAGAAGTACCGCCGGGGGCTACCGTTGTCGGCATTCCCGGCAAAATTGTTAAACGGGCCGACCCCGATGTGGAAGAGGCACTTGATGTCGATCCGGCACGCCGCGAAGCGATCTGCCAGAAGTTTGGCTTTGATGCCTACGGCGTCAGCCAGGATATGCCCGACCCGGTGGCCCGTTCGATGCAGGCCATGCTCGACCATATGCACGCCGTGGATGAGCGTATCGAGCGCATGTGCTCGACCCTGCGCAAACTGGATGACAACTACCGCGATGGCCAGCTACCGGCGCTGCGTGATGAAGATTTTGCCGACATTCTGGACGAAAACGATACCGGCTGCTCTGGCCTTGGCAAGCACTCGGCAGAGGCGTCGGCCAGTGAGCAAGAAACACTGCCGCCGCGTAATGGTTGACCAAAGCACTCAGGTTTTCCCATAATGGAAGCACATTTGCCGTTAGTGCGCTGAGCGTTCAGCGTCGAGGGGCTTGCCATGCGCTTGACCACCAAAGGCCGTTATGCCGTTACTGCCATGCTCGATTTAGCCCTGCATGCCCATAACGGCCCGACCAGCCTAAGCGATATCTCTCAGCGCCAGGAGATATCGCTCTCCTATTTAGAGCAGCTTTTTGCTCGCCTGCGCCGTGCAGGCCTGGTCAATAGCGTGCGCGGCCCAGGCGGCGGCTATCTGCTTTCGCAGCCTGCGGACGCCATCAGCGTTTCAAAGGTGATTGACGCGGTGAACGAAAGCGTCGATGCCACCCGCTGCCAGGGGCTTTCCGACTGCCAGCAGGGCGATACCTGTTTGACCCACCATTTGTGGTGCGAGCTCTCCGTGCAGATACGCCATTTCCTTGACGATATGACCCTGGCACAACTGATGCTGCGCCCTGATGTCATACGTATTGCGTCGCGACAGAAACAGCGTGCCGAGGCAGGCATTCTCGCCTCTTCACCCTGACCCGACGACACAAACCCGACTACCCTGACCGAACAACCGCTGGAACGTAACGATGACCACACCCACGCTGCCCATTTACCTGGATTACGCCGCCACCGCGCCGGCGGATGCCCGTGTGGTTGAGGTTATGCAACGCTACCTAACGGTTGACCAGCTATTTGCCAACCCGGCTTCGCGCAGCCATATGCTGGGCTGGCAGGCAGAGCAGGTGATTGAGCAGGCGCGGCGCCAGGTGGCCGACGCGATTGGCGCCGACCCGAGAGAAATTGTCTGGACCAGTGGTGCTACCGAAGCGGACAACCTAGCGCTGATTGGCTTTATGCGCGCCAACCGCGAGCGCGGCCTACACTTGATCACCTCGACCATCGAGCACAAAGCGGTCGTGGATACCGCCCATGCGCTGGAAAAAGAGGGCTTTGAGGTCACCTGGCTAACACCTGGGCGGGATGGCTGCATTCAACCTGAACAGCTGCGCGACGCAATGCGTGACGACACCGCGCTGGTCTCACTGATGGCGGTTAACAACGAGCTGGGCAGCATCAACGATATTGCGGCCCTGGCGGCGGTTGCCCATGAGTTTGGCGCAGCCTTTCATACCGATGCCGCCCAGGCGGTTGGTCGAATTCCCCTGGACGTGGTGGCCCAGCAGATTGACCTGATGTCGCTGTCTGGCCATAAAACCTACGGCCCAAAAGGCGTTGGGGCGCTGTATGTGAGGCGCCACCCGGATATTCGCGTTGAAGCGCTGATTCATGGCGGCGGCCATGAGCGCGGCATGCGCTCCGGCACCCTGCCGACCCACCAAATTGCTGGCATGGGTGAAGCTTTTGCGCTGATGCAGCAGCAGTACGATGAAGACAACGCTCATATTGCGCGCTTACAGCAGCGCTTTTTGCGCGGTCTTGAAGGTCTCGAGGGCGTCTATGCCAACACCCCACTAGACCGCGCTGTTCCCAACATTCTCAACCTGGCGTTTGAAGGCGTCGACGGGGAGTCGCTGCTAATGGCGCTGCGCGATGTGGCAGTTTCGACTGGATCGGCGTGCAACTCGGCCAGCGTCGACCCGTCCTACGTGCTGCTCGGCATCGGCACACCGCGCGCGCTGGCGCTCTCATCGCTGCGCTTTAGCTTCGGGCGCTTTACCACTGAAGCCGACATTGACCATGCGCTAACACTCATACGCCATGCGGTGAGCGGTTTACGTACACCGCCCCGTCAAGCGGCTGACTAGCTGACTATTTTAAGGAGGACGCCTCATGGCAACACTCAATATTACCCCGGCTGCCGCACAACAGATTCGCCACGTGCTCGACGAGCGCGGCCAAGGCCTTGGCCTACGCGTCTCGGTCAAGCCAAGCGGCTGCTCTGGTTATAGCTATGTACTTGATTTTGCCGACACCGTCAGTGATGACGAAGTGCATTTTGAAGCCCATGGTGCCAGCGTTTATGTCGCCCCCGATGCGGTGGAGATGCTCAACGGCAGCGAAGTGGATTACGTCAGCGAAGGACTAAATCGCTTTTTCCGCTTCAACAATCCCAACGTCAAAGATGAGTGCGGCTGCGGCGAGAGCTTCACCGTCTAGGCTTTGTATTGCCGAGCTTCATCGCAGGTATTCATCCCCCGGCTTAAGCGCTATAATCGCGCCCCTGGATACAGGCTCCGGCAGCCGGGTTACGCCCGCATGCGTTTTCAAAGCAATGCTGTTTAAAAACGCTAGCTGCCGAAGCACTATTAACTGAATCATTTTCTGGGCCGCCCTGGCCTTCTAGGGCGGCACTTTTTGCTTAAGCCTTTTTCAAGGAGACCATTTACATGGCTACTGAACGCACACTCTCTATTATCAAACCTGACGCCGTTGCCAAAAATGCCATCGGTGAAATCATTGCCCGCTTCGAAAAAGCTGGTCTGAAGGTTGTTGCAGCCAAAATGGTTCATCTCTCTGAAGAGAAGGCTGGCGGCTTCTATGCAGAACACAAAGAGCGTCCGTTCTTTAAAGACCTGGTCGGTTTCATGACCTCTGGCCCGGTTGTTGTACAAGTGCTTGAAGGTGAAGGCGCCATCGCCAAAAATCGTGACTTGATGGGCGCGACTAACCCGAAAGAAGCGGTACCCGGCACTATTCGCGCCGATTTCGCGGAAACAATCGACGCCAATGCTGTCCATGGTTCTGATTCTCCGGAAAGCGCTGAGCGCGAAATTAGCTACTTCTTTGGCAACGACGAAATCTGCCCGCGCTAAGCTTCTAAGGTAGCGCCGCCGAACCAACTTTCGTTGCCGGCCATTTTGCGGGGGCTAGTCCCCCGCCCCTTTCTATAACGCTGACCGCCATGACCACCACTGTAGCCCAACATACGCCTGCCCCACCTACTGACACAGATGCCGCCAGCACGCCTGCTGCAAAAGCGACGCCTGAGCGTCAAAACCTGCTTGGCATGTCTCGCGAGCAGATGGAAGCCTTCTTTCTGTCGATTGGCGAAAAGAAGTTCCGCGCTGCACAGCTGATGAAGTGGATTCACCAGGAAGGCAGCGATGATTTTGCTGCCATGACGAATCTCTCCAAAGCGCTGCGTGAAAAACTGGCCAGGCTGGCAGAAATACGTGGCCCTGGGGTTGTCTATGAAGGCACCTCCAGCGACGGCACCCGTAAGTGGGTGCTGGAAGTGGAGGATGGCAGCTATGTAGAAACGGTGCTGATCCCGGCGGAGAACGGCAAACGCCGCACGCTATGCGTCTCATCCCAGGTCGGCTGCTCGCTGGATTGCAGCTTCTGCTCTACCGGCAAGCAGGGGTTTCAGCGCAACTTGACCGCTGCTGAAATTATCGGCCAGGTGTGGGTCGCCCAGCGCAGCGTTGGCCCGCGGCGTGATACGGCCAATCGTCCAGTGACCAACGTGGTGATGATGGGCATGGGCGAACCACTGCTCAACTTCGATAATGTTGTGCCCGCCATGAAGCTGATGCTCGATGACAACGGCTACGGCCTGTCCAAGCGCCGTGTGACGCTGTCGACCTCTGGCGTGGTGCCGATGATCGATAAGCTCGGTGATGAGATGGATGTCAGCCTGGCGATTTCGCTGCATGCATCTACGGATGAGCTGCGCAATGAGCTGGTGCCCATCAACCGCAAGTACAATATTCGCGCGCTGTTGGATGCCTGCCACCGCTACCTTGCCAAGTGTCCGGATAATCGTCAGGTCACCATCGAGTACACGCTGATCAAGGACGTCAATGATCAGCAGGAGCACGCTGAGCAGCTAGCGGCGCTGCTTAAAGAGCTACCGTGTAAGATCAATTTGATACCGTTTAACCCGTTCCCCAACTCTGGATACGAAAAACCGTCGCGTAACCAGGTGATGCGCTTCCAGCAGTGGTTATATGATTTAGGCTACAACGCGACGGTAAGAACGACCCGAGGTGAAGATATTGATGCCGCTTGCGGCCAGTTGGTTGGTCGCGTGAAGGATCGCACCAAACGCAGCGCACGCTATATCCAGTCAGTGCAGCTCGATGCGGACTAAGGTGAGGTTTAGAAAACCGGGCTTGTCTTGACTTCCGCTTGGCACGGCGCTTTGATGGTCACGGTTTTTATTTAGATGAACTCTGCTGTTTACTTATATTGCCTTACTGGCAGTTGGACGTTCACCACACGAGGATTTACATGATTGCTCACCGCAGGCGCCAACACCCATCACGGGTGCCCATGCTCACCGTGCTGATCGGTAGTTTGTGGCTGGCCGGCTGTGCCTCGTCCAACAACCATACACCGCAAGCCAATCCCGCGGCGGCAGACGCCTATACCCAGCTAGGCGTTGCCTATTTGGAGCGTGACAATCTTCCCCGCGCGCTCAACGCACTGGATCGGGCGCTTGAAATTGCCCCACGCCATGCCGAAGCACTGCAGGCGCTGGCCCTGGTTTACCAGCGCCAGGGCGAAAGTGACCTTGCCAACGACTATTTTCAACAGGCGGTGAATGCCGAACCCGACTTCACCCGCGCCCGTAATAACTATGCAGCATTCTTGTACGGTCAGGGCCAGTTCAATGCCGCCTGTGAGCAGTTAGAAACCGCATCAGACGATGCCCAGTACGCCAACCGTGCCCAGTTGTTCACTAACCTGGGGCAGTGTTACCTGGCGCTGGAAGAATATGATAAAGCGCGTGCTCGGTTGGAGCGCGCGCAAAGTATTGATCCGCGTAATTCACGCGGCTATTTAATGTTAGCTGAACTCGAATATTCGCAGGGTAATTACTCTCAGGCCTGGGCACCGCTGCAAACCTATTTACAGCTTACCGAGCCCAACCAAGCAGCGCTAAGAATGGCGGTTGATATCGCTCATTCACGCGGCGAGCCTAGCATCGCCGCCGAATACCAGCGCCTGCTTGGCAGCGACTGACTGATAGACACCCTGATCACCGCTTATTTAATGAAGGATGCTCAGCCATGAGCGATACACAGTCACAAGAAAACGTCATTGATAGCCCAAGTACTCACGGCACACCCACTAGCGCTTCTCCCGGCGAACTACTTGCTCGCCAGCGCGAGCAGCTCGGTATTCCGCTCGCCGATGCGGCCCGGGCGCTCAACCTGCGTCCCGCCGTAGTGGGAGGGCTAGAGCAGGATAATTACCAAGAGATCCCCGTTGCCGCTTATCGGCGTGGCTACCTGCGCTCTTACGCCAAATACCTGGGCATGGATGACCGGCTGGTGCTTGAGGCTTATCAAGCCCGCAGCGGTGGCACCGACACCGAACGCAAAGTCACCCCGGTTTCCACTGCCAGACCGCCCTCCCGGATTGGCGCCTGGCTGTTCAAGCTGGTGACCCTGCTGGTCATTGTGGGGCTTATCGCCGTCACCGTTATGTGGTGGCAGAGCCGGGGCGGCAACGAGCCACCGGGCTTTGGCTCCACTACCACGGAAGAGACCTCTACGGCACCGGCAGAGCCTGCCAGTGAGACAGCTGAAACAGAAGAGAGCGCCGGTTCAAGCTTCACCAGTGGCGACGAAAGCGCGACGCTGCCCAGCAATGCCACCAACGTCACGCCGGCACCGACGGCTGAGCAAGATCAAGTACCCAGTGCACAGGATGACGCTGACGCCATTGCAGGGCTCGACGAGTCCATTCTGGATAGCGACAACGGCGCAGACGCCGAAAGCGATGAACTGAGCAGCGCTGGCCAGAATGACAGTGACCAGAGCGCTACCGAGCAGGAGAGCACAGAGAGTGAGCAAACTGCTGCCGCCGAGCAAACCGCCAATGCCAACGTCCTCGAGCTGACGTTTAACGAACAGTCGTGGACGGAAATTTTTGATGCCACCAACCAGCGCGTCTTCGTTGGCCTGCAAACGCCCGGCACCTCGACAACCGTCGAAGGCGAGCCCCCGTTTCGTTTAACCGTGGGTAATGCCACCGGCGTCGAGCTGCGCTACCTAGGCGAGGAAATTGACCTTCCCGCCCGCGCAGGCGCCAACAACGTCGCCCGATTTACCTTGGGAGAGTGACCCGTCTTATGCACGCCCCTTCTCCGATAAAACGCCGCCATTCCCGCCAGATTCAGGTCGGAAACGTTGCGGTGGGCGGTAATGCCCCCATTGCCGTTCAAAGCATGACCAACACCAACACGCTGGATGTCGCCGCCACCGTGGCCCAGATCCAGCAGTTGGAAAAAGCCGGTGCAGATATCGTGCGCGTCTCAGTACCCGATATGGACGCTGCCGAAGCCTTTGGTCAGATTAAAAAGCTGGTCAATGTACCGCTCGTTGCCGATATCCATTTTGATTATAAAATCGCCCTGCGCGTTGCCGAACTCGGCGTCGACTGCTTGCGCATTAACCCCGGCAATATTGGCCGTGAAGACCGCGTTCGCGCGGTGGTTAGCGCAGCCCGTGATCATGGCATTCCGATCCGCATTGGCGTCAACGCCGGTTCGTTGGAAAAAGACCTGCAGAAGAAGTATGGCGAGCCTACCCCAGCGGCGCTGGTGGAGTCCGCCATGCGCCATATTGATTACCTGGATCGTCTGGATTTCCCCGACTTCAAAGTCAGCGTTAAAGCCTCGGATGTATTTATGGCCGTGGCTGCCTACCGCGACCTTGCCGCACGCATCGAACAGCCGCTGCACTTAGGCATTACCGAAGCCGGTGGGCTGCGCTCGGGCACGGTGAAATCATCGATTGGCCTGGGTATGCTGCTGATGGATGGCATCGGCGATACGATTCGCGTCTCGCTGGCGGCTGACCCGGTGGAAGAGATCAAGGTCGGCTTTGATATGCTGCGCAGCCTCAAGCTGCGCTCTAAGGGCATTAACTTTATTGCCTGCCCCAGCTGCTCGCGGCAGAATTTTGACGTTATTAGCACCATGAACCAGCTCGAAGAGCGGTTGGAAGACGTGATGACACCGCTCAACGTCTCGGTGATCGGCTGCGTGGTCAACGGCCCCGGCGAAGCCAAAGAGACCGATATCGGCCTGACCGGCGGCAGCCCCGCCAACCTGGTGTATATCGACGGCAAGCCCGCCAGCAAACTGCGTAACGACCACTTGGTAGACGACCTGGAGCAGCTGATTCGCGAAAAAGTGCGCGAAAAACAGCAGCAGCAAGACGCTATGATTGCCCGCAGCGTTTAACCGCTGGGGCTGGCTGCCAGCCTGGGTGAACAGCGCCTGATGGCAGAATAAGGAGTTTTCTTTGAGCAAGTCCGCCGTTAAAAAGATTCAAGCCATTCGTGGTATGAACGACCTACTGCCCAGCGATAGCCCACGCTGGCAATTTTTTGAAGCCAAAGTACGCCAGTTAATGCTGCGTTATGGCTTCAATGAAATTCGCACGCCTATTGTTGAGCAGACCGCGCTATTTGCGCGCTCTATTGGTGAAGTCACCGATATCGTCGAAAAAGAGATGTACACCTTCGACGATCGCAACAGCGAGAGTTTGACGCTGCGCCCTGAAGGCACCGCCAGCTGCGTGCGCGCGGCCATGGAGCACGGTCTACTGTACAACCAGACCCAGCGGTTGTGGTACCAGGGGCCAATGTTCCGCTACGAGCGCCCGCAGAAAGGCCGCTACCGCCAGTTCCACCAGATTGGCGTCGAAACCTTCGGTTTTGATGGCCCGGATATCGACGCCGAGGTGATTCTGCTTTCGGCGCGGCTTTGGCAAGAGCTGGGACTGATGGAACACGTCACCCTGGAGCTTAACTCGCTGGGCTCATCTGAGGCACGAGCCGCTTATCGGGATACGCTGGTCGCCTACTTTGAACAGCACCATGACATTCTCGATGAAGACTCGAAGCGCCGCTTAACCAGTAATCCGCTGCGTATTCTTGACTCTAAAAACCCGGCCATGGCGGAGATGCTCGACGCCGCGCCACAGCTAATGGATCACCTGGATGACGAATCCCGGGAACACTTCGAGCAACTCACCAAGATGCTCGAAGCGGCGGGGATAAATTATGTGATCAACCCGCGCCTGGTGCGTGGACTCGACTACTACTGCCGCACCGTATTCGAGTGGACTACGACGGCACTGGGCAGCCAGGGCACCGTCTGTGCTGGCGGGCGCTACGATGGCCTGGTCGAACAGCTGGGTGGCAAGCCGACCCCCGCTGTAGGCTTTGCCATGGGCATTGAGCGGCTGATTCTGCTGCTCGACACCCTTGAGCTGATACCTGAGGACGCCCTGGGCGGCTGCGATGTCTATTTGCTACCCATGGATGATAGCGCCACCACGGCAGCCATCACCCTGGCCGAGCAACTACGTGGCGAACTGCCGGAACTGCGCCTGCAGCTTCACTGTGGTGGCGGCAGTTTTAAAAGCCGAATTAAAAAAGCCGATAAAAGTGGTGCTTCAATAGCCATCCTGCTCGGCGAAGATGAAATCACCCAGCAGTCGGCCACAGTCAAGTTTCTGCGCGACGACCGCGAACAGCAAAGCGTCTCCCAAGCAGCATTGGGCCGCACGCTGCGCGAGCTATTAACCACTGACGCGTAAGCCCAGGCCGCGCGTATAAGCCTGGCAGGCGGCTAGCCTGCTCGAACACGACTGTTTGCACATATGAACATTTCGCATGTGAACATCTAGAAATAGGAGCCCGCCCGTGGTGGAGCTGAGAAGCGAAGAAGAGCAGCTAGACGCCGTCAAGCGCTGGTGGAAAGAGAACGGCATGTCGTTGATTGCAGGCGCTGTCCTGGCAGCGGCGGGAGTATTCGGCTGGAACGCCTGGCAGAACTATCAACAGGGCCAAGCCGAAGCAGCCTCAATGCGCTACCAACAGCTGGTCAACATGACCGCTGGCAACGAGCTTGACGAAGAGCAGTTGGCAAGCGCCCGGGAAATGGTCAGCGAACTGACCGACGAGCATGGCAAGACACTCTACGCCGAACTCGCTCTGCTGCTTGATGCGCGCTTGGCGGTTCAACAGGGTAATTTAGAAGGCGCGCGAACCGCACTGGAAAGCGCTGCCAACTCCTCACGCCGCTATGTGCAGAGCCTTGCATGGCTGCGTCTGGCCCGGGTCGAGCTGGCCGACGGCAATCCTACGCAGGCACTGGCGCTGCTAGATGAACCAATTAGCGACGCGCTAGCGGCTCAACGCGCCAACGTACGCGGCGATGCACTGTTCGCTCAAGGCGATACCGAAGCGGCCCGAGAGGCATGGGAGACCGCTCTGCAAGTGGCACAAACTCAAGACCAGCCGCTTTACGGCGTGCAGTTCAAGCTTGATGATCTCGGCGCTGAGGAGGCGACACAATGACTTTTGGTATCCCAACGAAACAGCTGGTACGCGCAAGCTTAGGCGCACTGTCGCTAGCACTACTGGTCGGTTGCGCAAGCAAAGGCGAGCCTGCTTATACGCCTAAAGAGTTGCGCAGTTTCGACGAAACCTCCTCGTTAGCGACGCAGTGGCGACGCAATGTGGGCGATGGTCTGGGCCATGCCCGCTACCCCATCGCGCCTTCCCGTGAAGGCGACACCGTATTTGCGGCAGATGCCAAAGGTGTGGTGATGGCGATGAATGCCGATAGCGGCGACGTCGAGTGGAGAATCGACCTGGATACGCCTATTTCCAGCGCGCTAACGGCGATTGCCGGTCAGGTTTACCTGGCCAGCGGTAACGGCGAAGTGATTGCTTTGGATCAACGTGACGGCAGCGAAGAGTGGCGCTCACGGGTATCCAGCGAAGTACTGGCCGCGCCCCAGGCCAACCAGCAGTTGCTGGTGGTACAAAGTGTCGATGGCCAAGTGACCGCTTTGGATCGCGCCACAGGCGAGGAGCGCTGGGTATACACCAGTTCTCAGCCATCACTCACTCTACGCGGCACCGGTACGCCGATGGTGATTGATCCGGTCAGCTTTGTGGGCCTAGCCAATGGCCGACTGGCCACACTGGACAACCGCAGCGGCCAGCCGCTGTGGGAGATGCAGATTGCCACCCCACGTGGGCGTAGCGAAGTGGAGCGGCTGGTTGATCTTTCCGGTCAGCCGATCATCAGTCCCGATGGTCGCCTGTTTGTGACCAGCTATAACGGCCGTGTGGTGGCGCTGGAAGCAACCCAAGGCGACGTACTTTGGGAAGCGGATCTCTCCAGCCGCCATACCCCGATTCTGGTCGGCGACTTCCTGTTTGTGGTCACCGATGACAGCCAGGTTGTCGCCCTCGATGCTAACAGCGGTCGCGAAATTTGGCGCAACGACGATTTAGAAGATCGCTGGTTGACCGCCCCGGCCTTCGCCGATGGGCGCTTGGTCTTCGGTGACTTTGAAGGTTATGTTCACCTGATCGATGCACGTGAAGGCAACATCGTCGGCCGTACTCGCGTGCACAGCTCGGGCATTAGCGTTCGTCCGGTCACTGAAGGCAGCACCATTCATGTCCAGGCCAACAATGGTCGCCTGGAAACCCTGGAAGTAACTCCATGACACCCGTCATTGCTTTAGTCGGTCGCCCCAATGTGGGCAAATCGACGCTGTTTAACCGCCTAACGCGCTCGCGTGATGCACTGGTGGCCGACTTTCCTGGCCTCACCCGCGACCGCAAGTACGGCAATGGCATGCTGGGCGATAAGGTCTATACGGTCATTGACACCGGCGGCATCAGCGGTGACGAAGAAGGTATCGACGCCGCCATGGCGGAGCAGTCACTCGCCGCCATCGATGAAGCCGATATTGTGCTGTTTATGGTCGACGCCCGCGCCGGCCTGATCGCTGCCGACCAGGCGATTGCCAACCACCTGCGGGTTAACCAGAAAAAAACCTGGCTGGTGGTGAATAAAACCGACGGCCTGGAAGAGCACTCGGCGATGGGCGACTTCTGGTCGCTGGGGCTTGGCGATCCCTGGCCGATTGCCGCCGCCCACGGGCGCAACGTTTCGACCCTGATTGACGTGGTACTTGAACCGTTTCCTGAGCGCGATGCCAGCATTCCGGCCGACACCGGCAGCAAAGGCGTTCGTATTGGCGTGATTGGTCGCCCCAACGTGGGCAAATCGACCCTGGTCAATCGCCTGCTGGGCGAAGATCGCGTCGTTGTGTTTGATGAGGCCGGCACCACCCGCGATGCCATTGAGATCCCCTTCGAGCGTCGCGGCAAGCCCTATGTGCTGATTGATACGGCGGGTATTCGGCGGCGCAAGAACGTCCGCGAAATCGCCGAGAAGTTCTCTATCATCAAGACCCTGGATGCGATCAAAGAGTCCCATGTAGTGATCATGGTACTGGATGGTTCCAGCGGCCTGGTGGAGCAGGATTTGCACCTGCTCGACTACGTATTGACCACTGGTCGTGCGCTGGTACTGGCGGTGAATAAGTGGGACGGCCTGGAGACCGAGGCCAAGGATAAGATGCGCACCGAGGTGAAACGCCGCCTGGGCTTTGCGGATTACGCCGAGCTGCACTTTATCTCTGCCCTGCACGGCACCGCGGTGGGTGATCTCTACCCCTCGATCGACCGCGCCTTTGACGCCGCTAACGCCCACTGGTCGACCAACCGTCTCACCACCCTGCTTCAGGACGCGGTCAGCCAAAACCCACCGCCGATGGTACACGGGCGACGCATTAAACTGCGCATGGCCCACCAGGGCGGCAGCAATCCGCCGATTATCGTCGTCCACGGCAACCAAACCGAGTCGCTGCCAGAAGCCTACCGTCGTTACCTGACCAACACCTTCCGTAAGGTATTGAAAGTACGCGGCACGCCAATTCGCTTCGAGTTCCGCTCCGGCAGCAACCCGTTCGACGACATGGCAGGCGCCAGCGACAAAGAGAAGGCCAAAAAGCGCGAACTTAACCGCACCAAAGAGGCGCGCAAAAGCCGTCGTTAGCCTATTGCCAAAATTTAAAAAATGCCTCATCAAACGCCTGCTGAATTTTCAGCAGGCGTTTTTTTACCACTCTCCGCGTGGCCACCCGCTTTTTTGATGCGAATGATCTAGCCCGTTCCTCACTCACCTCAACGAAGAGCAGTGAAATACGACAGAATCTTTGATACCGCCGAGATAACTCAAAAGACCGAAAAGAGACTCTTTCTCATGCCATTCCATGCAATTGACCGCGCCCAGGAGGCGGAGTTTAGCAATAACCAAATGAAAACTAAGAAAATATTAGGAATTTCTTAAAAATATTATTATTCACGCCTATAATCACTACACAAAACTTTTTGACATCAGCATCTCAAAGGCTAATAATAATTCACTAGCAAGGTATGACATACATATCCTACAGGATAACTTAAGTTAACCACGTTATTTATAACATTGAAATTAATATTTTTATGCATTTATTGTTAACTAAAAACCACTCTATCAACAAGAAACAATTATAGCAAAGAACAACTCTGCGGAGGAAAAATGGAAACTTTCAATTACGCTAGTGTTATTTTGAATGCCGGCGATCACTATCAAAAACTCTTAGGCAGTGGAAAACTAAGTGGCAATTACATAAACAATGCATCTTACTATAGATTAAATGCTAACGACTCACCGTTACTAACTAATAGCTCATCTGCGCCACAGAGCAACAGCAAAGCTACGGTTGTTGAACTATCATCGACGGCCATGAAAATTTCAGACATATTGCTCAAAGAAAACATAACAAGTAGTTCTTCTACTAATTTTGATAGTTTTTTAAAAAACATAAGCCATCAACTTCAAGAACTAGGTGAAGGGGCTGAAATACTTTTGGAAAAGCCCAACAGCGCTAACGAAGAAAGAATCGCTATATCAGAACAGGCTGCCAATTATTTACTCTCGAAATATTATAATGCAGAACCTCTTTACCCTGAGTCTTCATCTGAGAACCCTTTTGCTGGTTTGGATAGGCATTCTCTTTCCAAAATAGCCTTCGATGACTCCGGCGATTTCACATCACCGGAGCGTTACTTGGCTTTTATGGAAATGACCGAAAACGATATTGACTTTAGAAACAAAGGTTTTGAGTTAGAGCAAGAAAGACAAGAGAAACAATTCGAAACAGAGGATAGGCAAGGAAAGAGTGAGAACTGGGGTAATGATATAGATTTACAAGACATAGGTGTACAAATAGAAGAAAGTTTAATCTCTGCGATGACCGAGGCTGAAAAGAATTGGCGTGGGATTTCCGACTCATCAGAGAAAGATAAAAACACTTTATCTAATGCGGATACAGATAGAAAACCCTCTAACATCACAACTTCTTTACCAGAGTACAACAATGGCTTGAAAAAAGCCCAAGATAGCTTTTTTGCCATTATCAGCAATGATCAAGGACAACACTCTTTGATCAGCATAGATATTCAAGAAATTAATAAAAACAGCCATAATTTAAATTTATTAGACTCAGCATTGCGAACTCAAGAAAACAATCATTCGGATGGGGAAAACTCAAGCTGGGTACCTTACCAAAATATTTTGTAGTAATGGTGATTATATATAATAGTAATAAGCTGTGCTGAAGGCTGCTGTTCTCAAACACTTTTAGAAGGTGACTTTACAGCTATGGATGCTATGCATAAGGACGGAAGGATCAATGAGAGGAAAAAATCATGATCAATGTGAACAGCTATTTACAGCAGCCCCCGACTCAGTCAACAGAACTAAACACTAGTCGTACCAGCTCAGCAACCAAGCACGTTGACAATGCCAGTAGCGACAAGAGTCCTGAGCCTAACCTTTCCCCCCTAGCCCGGCAGCTTAACGAGGTTCAGGCGCGAGCCGATGCTCGAGACGCCATTATGGGCAGAGATGAATTGGCAGGTAAGGCAAAAAACATTACCGACCAACTGATAGGTAGTTCCTACCATAACAACAAGGCACGCCACGATGCAGAGGTGCCTGATACGAATGATCCAATACTGTTAGAACGCGCCAAACAGGCAACTGATTTCGTCAATGGTAAAGGTAGCAATCCTTTCAAAGGGCTATCGGCGGATCAGCTTACACTAATTACCTATGACGAAGGCGGTACTTTTACCATTAATGAGAGACGGGCAGCCTGGGAAGAGAAATACGACCAATGGCAGGATTGGAAAAAAGAAGTCGGCGACAAAATAATTCGTGAATGGAAGGAGAAAGGAACTATAACCAATAGTTTAACTGAGGTGCTAGAGCACTACGAAAACTTACCACCTATTGAGCAGGCACAATATCCAGACTTTTGGTTAGCCAGTCTTAACGCCCAAATTACGCATTATAGTGACCAAGAGCCTCTCTCGGGCGAGAGCTACACAAGCCTTCTTGAATTGATGGAGCCGGTTGGATTGAAAGATAACCTAGAAAGCTTCCTTTTTTCGAAAGAATGAGATAATTGACGAATAGCAGCATGGGTAAACACAAGCTGCTGTAGGCTTACGCCAAGTTCAGTGTTGCCAAAAATCGATAAAATTTTCTAATCTTTGCTACCTAGATAGGTGTTATTTCCTCAGCGCCTCCAGAATGGTTTTTATCTGCGGTTCCATGCACTAAACCAAACCTAAAGCGAGCGTTTTATCGTTCGCTTCGTAAGTCACCTTCGAAGCGGCCAATTTCGCTTGACAGCGCATGGTTTCAGTCCTCAAATAGCCGCGCTTATTAGCCCGAACCTAGTCAGTTCGCATTAACACCTTACACTTGGCATCGTTATACCCCACTACCTTACGCCCTACTTAAGGGGAATCTTATGCTTTATATTGCTCGCTACTGGCGTTGGCTGACCCTGTTTGGCGTTGCCAGTCTGCTCACGGGCTGTCTCGCCCTGCCCCAAACCGGCCTGTTTGCATTTCGTTTGGCGGTGACCTCACTGGGGGTCGAAGATGTGCGTGTTGGCCCTTACAGCATTAACGCGGGGCTAGACACCAGCGACATTACCAGCCTGATTGCTTCCAGCCTTGGTGCCGGTAGCCTGCCTATTCAGGCCACCATCGCCATGGGATTGGGCCTGCCTGCGGGCATGCCCCCGGTGGAAATGTCAGGCTTTCGCTGGTCGTTGGATATGCCTGGCGTCGACCCTGTGCAGGGCAACTATGAGCAAGACGTCACGCTAACCTCCGGCGACGATGCCAATTTACGCCTGCCGGTTGCCTTTGATGTCCTCGCTACCGATACCCAACGCATGGCTCCCATGCTGGAACTTGCCAGCCAGTTGGCATCTCAAGGCGAGCTACCGCCCGGCAGTCAGTTGGCCATCACGCCTGGGGATCTACGCGGTTTAGGCATGCGGCTTCCTGCAGGTTTGTTGACGCCCACCATTCGCCTAAATGTAGGGGCTGATGGACAATTAGTACCGCAGGGTTAAGGACTGCTCATTCCAGCCTCCATACTCCTCCTCCAGGTAGGTTATGATGGGAGATATTGATTTACTGCTATCAGCGGTTATCTTGTGTCCAAGAAACCTATTCGTCTATAAGGAAACCGTCTCATGCGCTGGCTTCGCCCCCTTGCTATTACCGCGCTATGCGCGTCTATTGCCGCTTGTACTACCTCGCCTACCGGACGCTCGCAGTTACTGTTGCTCTCTGATAGTGAATTAAATGAGATGGGCCGTCAGGCGTTCACTCAATATCAGCAGGAACTACCCACAGCCGGTCAGGCCAGCCATCGCTACGTGCAGTGTATTGCCGATGCCATCGTGGCGGAACTCCCTGCCCAGCAGCAACAGCTCGATTGGCAAATCCGTGTATTTAAATCCGAGCAACCCAATGCCTTTGCACTCCCCGGCGGCTATATGGGGGTGAATACCGGCATGCTGGACATTGCCACTAACCAGGATCAGCTGGCTTCCGTAATTGGTCACGAAATTGGACACGTACTGGCCAACCATGCCAATGAGCGAGCCTCTACCCAGAGTGCCACCTCGTTAGGCCTGTCGGTTATTTCCAGCACTTCCGGCATGCAGTCTGCCGGTGGCCAGCAGTTGATGGGCGTACTCGGTATGGGCGCGCAATACGGTATCGTACTGCCGTTCTCCCGCGCCCATGAGAGCGAGGCTGACGTCATCGGCCTGGATCTAATGGCGCAGGCGGGCTTCGACCCACGCGAAAGCGTTACCCTGTGGGAAAATATGCAGGCGGTATCGGGTGGCGGATCGCCCCCCGAGTGGATGTCGACTCACCCCGGCCAAGGCCAGCGTATTCAGGGGCTACAAGCCAATATGGATCAGGCTCTGGCCCGCTATGAACAGGCGCGCAGCAGTGGTCGCACCCCCAACTGTCCGCGTCCTTAACGGCTCTTGAGGTTTAAATGATTAAGCTGGGATTACTACTGCTGGTGCTACCGCTGTTTGTGCTGATGGGGGTCTATTTTTGGGAACTCAATGACGTTCGTGCGTGCCAGCTCGATGGCGGTCATTGGGACTATATCGAGAGTGTCTGCAGAGACGCCCCGCAACCGTTTGTCTCCTGGCTCCAGCGCTCGCCGCTGTTAGTCAATGGCGGCATGCTGCTTTCGGTGGTAGGGCTAGTGATGTGCACGGTGGGGCTGTACGTTAAGCGCGCTAAGTGAAGCATATTTAACGGTGTAACTAAAAAGCGGGGGCGGATACAGTATCCGCCCCCGCTTTTTTTAGCACTGCTGTTGATCATGAGGATAGATACTATCGAGAGCACAAGTCCTCATTTACAACTATTTAAGCATGTGTGTTATAGCTCTGGAGCACCCTCCATCACCCATTGGCGATCCTCCTCGAGCATAAAGCCAGTATCTACCAGCTCATCTATAGCTTTACCTAAGGACTCTTGGTATGACTCGGGGCTTGGGTATCGGCTTGATACGGTCTTCCTACCATCATTACTAATATCATTACGACTCTCAAAAGGGATAAAGCTACCGGACAAGTTACACAACTGACCTTCTGCATACCCTTGGTCGCGCAAATTCCAGCCTAAATAAGTCCCTAGTGGCGCAGCCACATAGGGCTGTCGTATGCCTCCCAAAGCAATGCCGTCCTCATCAACTTCTGGCACACTCACCGAATATTGTTCACCTGCTTCGGGTGGAACCATAGTATGGTTTCTGGCATACAACGCATTGATAGGCGGCTGAGGTACTTCACCCTGTAGTGGTGGCAAATTCAGCGCTTCGCTATCCACAAGTCCTTCTCCATTCAAACCTGGATAACGACTGGCTGGCGGTGCTACATCATTTACGACCCAAGACGCCATCGCGTTCACAAGCGCCCGCATGCTAGGTGCCACGCTAATGGGATTGCTCGGATATTTACAGACGTCACTGTCTGAAGACGTTCCTCCCCAAGCATTAAAATGCGGCGCCCCAGCGAAGAAGTATAATCGCACATCTTCAGGCATCGTGAGGGGTTCCCCGGTGGGGGAAGTAGCGACTAATGACGCACGAGCCTGCCAAAATTCCGCCGAGGTGTCGGTGTGCATAAGCTTCGGACACGTATCGTTTTCACGGCAGGCGGCCAAAATACTGTCGCTCTGCCCCGACAGTGGATCCAACGTCTCTACATAACTGAAGGGGAACTGATCGCCTACCGCATCATGATCTTCATGCTGCCGGGAGAATCGACCAGGCTGAGCGAAAGGGTAGTTGGTGAACGTCTTTCGTGACCCTGCAATATGAGCCATGGCGCCATCAAATACTCTATTACCCTGACTATCAGCATTGTATCCTTGATATATCAAATCGCGCAGGAAGCGCCCTGACTGGGAAATCCCCATTGCCACTGTATGCTCAATATTATTCAGGGGTGTTTCAACATCATGTCCTTGCGCACCTCTGAGAAAGGCGACCAGGTCACTCGTCGCGAGCATCCCTAACCCGGCGGGTACTGGATGCTTGGCGATATAAATAAACTCATATATAGCGCCGCCATCCATACTAGTGGGCCGCTGAATCTCTATACGATTTTCATCCAAATAGCGAAACGACAACCCCTCCACCATTCGACGGGGCGCATCAGGCGTAGGCCTAACGGTTAGAGAGGCATGTTCGGGGGTTAGGTCTGCGGCAGGGTATGTAAGGGCAGCAACGCTTACCGACTCATGGTTATCGAAAACGAACTCCTCACGAGATTCACCTGTTACCCCCTCGATAACCGGCAAATCAATCTCGATCAAACTATCGCTCAAACCGGTCTGCCAGCCACTCCATACCATGGTGTGACCTTGGCGCATTAAAAAACCATCACCGGGCTCATCTACTGCAAAGTCTCCCGAGATACTCGTTAGATTAAGTAACGGAAAACTCAAGTTGCGGCCACGGTTAGGGACTTCGTAGAAAAGCACTCCTGAGGCTTGCTCAGTAGGTCGTAGAATAACCACTTCCGTACTAAAGACCACTTCACCTTGATCATTAACAGGTGCTTTTTCTAAATCGGCAAAGTTACTGGCTCTAGAACTCGTAGGGTTAATAGCGAAGCTTGCCACGGCCTCAATTCTCTCGTAAGCACCAGACTCTCCAAAGCGTTCGCCATCATAATCAACGACCGTATTGCCGATTTCAAACCCAGTTACTCTGGCTTGAGTATCAGGAGATAATCCCATTCCCCCAGCCACCGCCAATGTCATTAATGCTATTTGTGGAAGATGCTTCATGACAACTCCTGAGTATTGTTTTTATGTACTAATTATCATAAGCGTTAGCCAATCGAGTAGGAAGGGGAGTCGCCTCCCCTGTCCTCTCACACCACCGGGCATACGGTTCCGTACCACGGCGGTTCATGAAGAACGCTTGAGCCATCTTACCGCGTCCAGTATCGAGATCAGTCCC
>NZ_JAUAMB010000048.1 GCF_031010175.1 Halomonas sp. SpR1 | reverse complement strand
ATTTGGTGATTTGTCACCAACGTCAGCAAGCGCCCACATGAATTACCTGATCAAATTGTTAAAGAGCTGTTTCGCTGCGGCGGTGATTAAAACCATCCTGCAAACCGTTGAACTGGCTTGCCTCAGCAAGGAAGGCGTATTCTACGCACTTCCTGGTGGTTGTCAAGGGCGTTGTTGTCGATGCGAACTCACTAACATCTCAAACCGCCTGCTTTCGAAAAAGCGTTAACTGCCTGACAAACCAAGGCTTTTACACCTTATGTACCGCTGGTAACGCTTGGCGTCCCCGGCAGCGGATGCGTACTTTACGGATTCGCTGACGGGTTGGCAAGAGCTTTTTGACAGAAAGTTCAAATAAGCGTCACACGGGCGTAACGCTTCTTGCCAGCTTGAATCACATAGCTCTTGCCTGTTGCCAGCATAGTGTCTTTAGCTACCACTTCACCGTCGACTTTGACGCGGCCATTGCCCAGCATATCTTTGGCTTGAGCACTGTTGTTCGCAAGCTCCGCTCTATTAAGTACCGCGGCGATGGGCGCTTGCTCGCTGCCTTCAAAATCGACCGTGACTTCCGGCAGATCTTCTGGGAGTTCGCCATCGGCCAACTGGTTCCCCGCTGACTTAT
Source organism: Halomonas sp. SpR1 (assembly GCF_031010175.1). Taxonomy (GTDB): domain Bacteria; phylum Pseudomonadota; class Gammaproteobacteria; order Pseudomonadales; family Halomonadaceae; genus Vreelandella. Next base: position 28,102 of record NZ_JAUAMB010000048.1, on the reverse strand, counting down.
GCGCATTGGCTGCTGCTTCGTCCCCGTGGTAGCGGGCAATCAGTTCACGCGCCAGCTCCATTTTGACGTCACGGGGGTTGGCACCATTGGTGACATCCTGCTTAAGCGCCTCAATCTCTTCATTTGATTTCAAAGAGAGCAGCTCAAAGTATCGCCACATTAGGCTATCCGGCATGGAGACCAGCTTGTTGAACATGGAGCCCGGTGCCTCATCGACCCCAATGTAGTTGCCCAACGACTTCGACATCTTCTGCACGCCGTCGAGCCCTTCCAGCAGTGGCATGGTGATGACTACCTGGGGCTCCTGACCGAAGTGCTTTTGGATCTCGCGCCCCATCAGCAGGTTGAACTTCTGGTCGGTACCACCCAGCTCCACATCCGCTTCAAGCGCTACCGAGTCGTAGCCCTGTACCAGCGGGTAGAGAAATTCGTGGATAGCAATGGATTGATTGGCTTTGTAGCGCTTTTCAAAGTCGTCCCGTTCCAGCATGCGTGCAACGGTGCTTTGCGCCGCCAGTTCAATCATTTTGGCGGCGGAGAGCTCGCCAAACCATTCGGCGTTAAAGCGCACTTCAGTTTTTTCAGGATCAAGGATTTTAAACACCTGCTCCTTATAGGTTTCGGCATTGGCTTTAACGTCTTCTTCAGTGAGCGGTTTACGCGTTACGTTCTTACCGGTGGGGTCACCAATACGGCCGGTAAAGTCACCGATCAGAAAGATAACCGTGTGCCCCAAATCCTGAAACTGACGCATTTTGGTCAACAGCACGCTGTGTCCCAAGTGAAGGTCAGGAGCAGTAGGATCAAAACCCGCTTTGATACGCAGCTTGCGGCCTGAAGCCAGCTTCTTTCTTAACTCATCCTCTACCAGGATTTCATGCGTACCCCGCGACAGCAGCGCTAAAGCCTGATCCACCTCACTCATTGCCTCTCTCCACTATAATCAGAACCGCCCATACCGGGCTCAGGTGATAAATAGTCGACGATGTTACCATGCTCGCTCGCCTTGGTTGAGCCCTGGTTTAGCCTTAGCTTAGCTTTAGTCCCGCTTTGTACGAGTTCGCTTATGAAAACGCCTTCCGCTTCGCCGCTTTACTATATTGGCTTAATGTCCGGCACCAGCCTGGATGGTATCGATGCAGCGCTTATCGCCATCGAAAATGATTCACCACCCCGCCTGTTGGCAACCCACGCCGAACCTATGCCTGATGAATTACATCGCCTGCTGCTCACACTGTGTCATGCAGAGCAGGTGAGTTTTGCCCAGCTAGCAGCAGCAGAGCACGCTTTCTGCCAATGCCAGACCCAAGCGGTAAAGCGGCTATTGGCAACGCTCTCAGTAGGATTGGAGCAGATCAGCGCCATCGGCAGCCACGGCCAAACTATCGAGCACGCCCCTAAAGGCCATAACGGCGGCCCAGCCTATACGCTTCAGTTGGATAACCCTAGCTTGCTGGCAGAGCTTACCGGCAGCACGGTCGTGGCCGATTTTCGTCGCCGCGACTTAGCCGCTGGAGGTCAAGCCGCACCGTTGGCACCCGCCTTTCATCAGGCGCTGTTTGGCCGAGCAGACGCACATCAACTGGTGCTTAACCTGGGCGGTTTTGCCAATCTCACTTGGCTCTCCAGCCAGCCAACCGATCCAGTAATTGGATTTGATACAGGCCCCGCGAATGTTTTATTGGATGGCTGGTTCTCGTTACATCAAGGCGGCCGCTTTGATCAGAACGGCGATTGGGCTGCTAGCGGTAAAGTAGATGAAGCGCTGTTAGCTCGTTTGTTATCAGAACCGTTTTTCCAGCAACCGCCACCCAGAAGCACAGGGCGCGAGTTATTCCATTTGGAGTGGCTACAACGGCACCTCAGCGGCCAGGAAGCGGCTGCCGATGTGCAGGCGACGCTTGCAGAGCTCACCGCCGTCAGCATCGCTCAAGGCGTTGAACAACTGCAGATCGATGACAGCCCCCTCACGTTGATCACCGCTGGGGGGGGCGCCCACAATGGCTATTTAATGCAGCGCCTTGCCTACCACCTCCCGCGCGCAACGCTCACTTCACCAGCAGAGTACGGCTGGCCTGAAGACTGGATTGAGGCGGGGGCTTTCGCTTGGCTGGCTCACCAGCGCTTGCACCACCTGCCTGGTAACCTGCCCTCGGTCACCGGCGCACAAGGTCCACGGGTACTCGGTGGTATTTATGCTTGCTAACCTATGAGCCTGAACTGGCGATTGGCATTGAGCCTTCGCTACTCATCTTTTAATGCCAGCATGCCCTTCGCACTCAGCTGCGCCTCTTGCAAACTCACCACGCCCTCTTTAACGAGCCGAGTTAGTGCAGCATCCAGGGTTTGCATGCCCAAACTGCCACCGGTTTGAATGGCGGAGTACATCTGTGCCACTTTGTCTTCACGAATCAGGTTGCGCACCGCCGAGGTCGCAATCAGTACTTCGTGCGCCGCCACCCGGCCACCACCCTCACGCTTTAGAAGCGTCTGCGACACCACCACCTGGAGCGATTCCGACAGCATTGAGCGCACCATGGCTTTCTCTTCACTGGGAAAGACATCGATAATCCGGTCGACTGTCTTGGCGGCAGACGTTGTATGCAGCGTCCCTAGCACCAGGTGGCCAGTCTCAGCCGCGGTTAACGCCAGTCGAATGGTTTCAAGATCGCGCAGCTCGCCAACCAGAATCACATCCGGGTCTTCGCGCAGGGCGCTACGCAGTGCGTCGGCAAAGCTGTGGGTGTCGCGGTGCACTTCGCGCTGGTTAATCAAACAGCGCTTGCTCACGTGGACAAACTCAACGGGATCTTCAATGGTGAGAATGTGCTCATAACGATGATCGTTAATGTAATCGATCATCGCTGCCAGAGTAGTACTCTTGCCCGAACCCGTCGGCCCGGTCACCAACACCAGCCCCCGCGGCAACATCGCCAGGCGCTCGAACACCTCGCCGAGTCCCAGGGTTTGCATGGAGAGCACTTGATTGGGAATAGTACGAAATACCGCCCCCGCCCCGCGGGCTTGGGTGAAAGCATTGACACGAAAGCGCGCCACCCCCGGTACTTCAAAGGAAAAGTCAATTTCCAGGTGCTCTTCGTAGTCGCGGCGCTGACGATCATTCATGATGTCGTAAATCAATTTGCGCACGTCGTTATTGTCGATAGCGGGCACATTGAGCCGACGAATGTCGCCATCAACACGTATCATGGGTGGCAAACCGGCCGAAAGGTGCAAGTCAGAGGCATTCTGCTTTGCCGAGAATGCTAGCAGTTCGGTAATATCCATCTCTCTTCCCAGCTGCGGTAAGGTGCTTGAGTATGACAGACATCGCGCTTAACGAGTCACTCGACTATTCATACGCTCAGGCGCTTAAACGCCTGCGTGACGCATTAGAAGGCGCAGGGCGGGCCCAGGATGCAGCTAAGCTACTGGCGGTCAGCAAAACCAAGCCAGCGGCGATGATTCGTCAGGCTTGGCAGTTGGGGCAGCGTGAGTTCGGTGAAAACTATTTGCAAGAAGCGCTGGAGAAGCAGACTGAGCTGGCTGACCTTGACGGCATTGTATGGCATTTCATCGGGCCGCTGCAGTCCAACAAAACCCGTTCAGTGGCCGAACACTTTGACTGGGTGCATAGCGTTGACCGGCTAAAAATTGCCAAACGCCTGAGCGAACAGCGTCCAGCACACCTTGCACCGCTCAATATCTGCCTGCAGGTTAATATCAGTCGCGAAGAGAGCAAAGCCGGTGTGCTGCCCGAAGAGCTGGAGGCATTGGCCGACGAAGTAGCCACGTTGCCTAATCTGCATCTGCGCGGTCTGATGGCGATTCCCGCCCCGGCAGAGGGTATAGAAGCCCAGCGCCAGCCCTTGGCAGCGCTGCGTGAGGCTTTAGCAGCCCTACAAAGCCGCTTGCCGAACGCCCCCCTGGATACGCTCTCAATGGGTATGAGCGACGATTTGGAGGCGGCGGTACTGGAAGGTGCCACGCTGGTGCGTTTGGGAACCGCAATTTTCGGCGCCCGCCAATCGGCTTAGGCGGACAGCCGCCCGCTTTTCACTGAACATACTTTTATTTAAGGACAGCTACCATGGCGAATAAGATTACCTTCATTGGGGCCGGCAACATGGCCAGCGCCATTATCGGCGGCCTGATCGACAGCGGCGTTGAACCCTCGACTATTACCGCCACCGCGCCGAACGACAGCGAACTGGCAGCGATTAAACAGCGCTTAGGCATTAATACCGACACCGACAACAACGCGGCGGTGGCTGAGGCCGATGTGGTGGTGCTCGCGGTGAAGCCGCAAATTATGCGCAGCGTATGCGAAGCCCTGCGCGATAGCGTTCAGCGCCAGCAGCCGTTGGTGATTTCGATTGCGGCAGGCCTGGATGCCGACACTATCGACCAGTGGCTAGGCGGCCAAAACGCCATGGTGCGCTGCATGCCCAATACGCCTTCGCTGGTGGGTTATGGCGCCAGCGGCCTCTACGCCAATGGCAAAGTTAGCGACGCCCAGCGCGACGTGGCTACCCAACTGATGGAAGCGGTCGGCATTGTCGAGTGGGTGGAAGAAGAAGCCCTGTTAGACGCAGTGACCGCTGTTTCCGGCAGCGCCCCGGCCTACTTCTTTCTGATGTTCGAAGCCATGGAAGAAGCGGCGGTCAAGCTCGGCCTACCTGCCGCCACCGCGCGCCGCCTGGCGATTCAAACCGCGCTGGGCGCGGCCACTATGGCGCAGCAAAGCGATAAAGACCCCGCCACATTGAAACAGAACGTCATGTCGCCGGGGGGCACCACCGAACGTGCCATTCAACATATGGAAGAGGCACAATTGCGCACCACGATTGCCGACGCTATGCAGGCCTGCGCCGATCGTGCCCAGGCAATGGCCAAGGAATTGAGCGGCAGCTAAATACAGCCATTCGGCGAGCGCAGCCGCTAAGCTACGGATCATCAAGGAGACTCTATAATGGGCAACGAACTGGGCAGTGCAGGGTTAATGCTGGTCAACACCCTGATCAATATTTATCTGTTTTTACTCATGCTGCGCTTTCTACTGCAGGCGTCGCGGGCGGATTACTTCAATCCGTTAAGCCAGTCGGTGGTTAAGATCACTCAGCCAGTAGTGGGCCTGTTTCAAGGCTTTTTAGGCCCCGTTGCGGGCCGCTTCGACCTGGCGACGTTAGCGGCAGGTTTTGTATTGAAAGTGGTCAGCATCATCGCCATCTTCATGGTGATTGGCGTAGGCATGCCACCCATTGCCGGGTTGATGATTGCCGGTGTAGCGGCCTTGGCGAATGCAATTTTAAAAATCTACTTCTTCGCCATGATTGTGATGATCATCTTAAGCTGGGTAGCGCCCAACGCCAGCCACCCAGGCGCGCTGCTGGTGATGCAGCTGGTGGAGCCCATTATGGCGCCGGTACGCAAAGTGATCCCCCCTCTGGGCATGATCGATCTTTCGCCTATCGTGGTGTTTATCGCCATTAATCTGGTCGATAGTTTGGTGGTCGGCGCACTGATTCGTGCGGCGGGCATTTCAGGGGCGCTGGTCGGTCTCTGATCACGGCTGTCTGCCAGCTCTTTCTGCAATGGATCTCTTCAGCTTGATTCATTTAGACGTACTTTTTAGCAGGACTCGCGCCTTCAATGCCTGATTCAGATACGCATGCGTTTGCAGACCGTCCGGCGGGCTCCGTCGGTCTGGTCACCCCGCACGTGGCACGCTTCGACACGCCGCTCGCCCTCGCCTGCGGCAAAGTGCTGCCCGCCTACGAGCTGATTTACGAAACCTACGGCACACTTAATGCTGAGCACACCAACGCGGTGCTGATTTGCCATGCGCTGTCGGGCCACCACCACGCCGCGGGTTATCACAGCGAAGAGGATCGCAAGCCCGGTTGGTGGGATGCCCATATCGGCCCCGGCAAAGCGATCGACACCAACCGTTTTTTTGTGGTCTCACTCAATAACCTCGGCGGCTGCCACGGCAGCACCGGACCAGTCAGCCACAACCCTGACACTGGCCGCCAGTGGGGGCCTGATTTCCCCATGGTCACGGTAAGCGACTGGGTAGCCAGCCAGGCACGCCTTGCCGACCACCTGGGGATTGAGCGCTGGGCGGCGGCAGTGGGCGGCAGCCTGGGCGGCATGCAGGTACTGCAGTGGACGATGACCTACCCAGAGCGGGTGGCCAACGCGGTGGTGATTGCCGCCACGCCCCGGCTCTCGGCGCAAAATATCGCTTTTAACGAAGTGGCTCGCCAGGCGATTCGCTCTGACCCTGAATTCTTTGACGGCTGGTACGCTGAGCACGACACCGTGCCCAAGCGTGGCCTAAAGCTGGCGCGCATGGTGGGGCATATCACCTATCTGTCGGAAGACGCCATGGGCAGCAAATTTGGCCGCGACCTGCGCAGCGATGACCTTAACTTCGGCTTCGACGTTGAGTTCCAGGTCGAGTCCTATCTGCGCTATCAGGGCGACACGTTTTCCACTGCCTTTGACGCCAATACCTACCTGCTGATGACCAAGGCACTGGACTACTTTGACCCTTCCGCCCCCCAGGGGGGCGACTTAGCCAAAGCCCTGGCCCCAGCGCAGTGCCCGTTTTTGATTGTCAGCTTTACCACCGACTGGCGCTTTCCGCCCTCGCGTTCCCGGGAGCTTGTCGATGCGCTTACCCGGGCAGGCAAGTCAGTCAGCTATGCCAACATCGAGTCCCCCCATGGGCACGATGCTTTTTTACTTTCAGCGCCGCGCTACGACGCCATCTTCAGCGCTTTTATGAGTCGCGCTGCTCGGGAGCTAAAGCTCGCGGAAATGGGCGATGATGAAGTGGGCAAAGTGGGAACGAGCTCAGAGGAGACACCATGATGCGCGCCGATCTAGAACTGATTTACGACTGGGTGCCCGAAGGCGCGCACGTGCTCGACCTCGCCTGCGGCGACGGCGAACTGCTGGAGACGCTGGCACGCAGTAAAGGCGTGACCGGTTACGGCTTGGAAATTGACCATGAAGGGATCAATGCCTGCCTCGCCCGTGGCGTCAACGTGATTGAGCACAACCTGGATGACGGTTTAAGCAGCTTCTGCGATAACAGCTACGATCAGGTGATCATGACCCAGGCGCTGCAGGCGCTACGCCGCCCGGACAAGATGCTCGATGAAATGCTGCGCGTCGCCGAAGAGGGCATCATTACCTTCCCCAACTTCGCCTACTGGCGCCACCGTGTGCATTTGGGTTTGCGCGGTTATATGCCGGTCTCCAAATCGCTGCCCCACGCCTGGTACGACACGCCCAACATTCACCTTTCAACGTTCAACGACTTCGAGCATCTATGCCGGGAAAAGGGCTTGGTGATTGTTGATCGTGCGGTGGGCGTGGGGGATCATCAAGGACACTGGAAATCGCGGCTATGGCCCAACCTGTTTGGTGAAATTGCCATTTTCCGCGTTCGCCGCCGCTAGGTGTGCAGCGTGTTTAACTATTACCCAAGGAGCCACGCCATGCTACGTAGATTAATGATCAGTGCCGCCCTTGTCGGCACACTATTCGCCGCCGTTGGGGCCCACGCGGAGCAGTTCGCCCGGGTTGGCGATTACGAAATTCACTACAGCGCGGTGAATAGCAGCTTTTTGACCCCAGAAGTAGCCCAGGCGCATAACCTCCAGCGCAGTGCCAACCGCGGCCTGGTTAATGTAAGCGTTCGCGAGCGCCAGGAGGATGGCAGCACCCGCCCGGTTAACGCCAGCGTACAGGGCCACGTTAGCGGCTTGACGGGTACCCAAGAGTCGCTCAGCTTCCGCACCGTGCACGACGGCGATGCCACCTACCACCTGGCACCATTTACCATACGCGACGATGAAAACATGCGCTTTGAGCTAAGCGTGCGCTACGACCGCAACGCGGCACCCGAGCCAGTGAACTTTATTCAGCGTTTTTATATTGATCGCTAGGCACTTCTGTATAGCTCTCGACATGAGCCGTGGGCAGATTGACGCAAGGGCGCTGTAAACCCATCCTTGGGCGCTACTTTCGCCACCTGACCGCCATGGATGGCGTGAATGCCGGAATTAAAGGGAATATTTTCCGGCCATGGCGAAAGACCCTTGCTTACAACTACCCACTGCCACTGGTTACATTCCAACGCAGGCAAAGCTTGATCTATTTACAGCCGCACAGGCAGGTGGCGGGTTAATCCCACCCTAATGGGGCGCGCCTGCTCCCGCACAACCTCAATGCCATAAGCCAGCACTTCCACTCCGCTCGCAGCGGCCTCTGCCAGGGCCGCTGCGTAAGTGGCATCGATATGCGCAGCAGCGGCCACATCTGCAATGCCTTCGTGGGCGACACAAAACAGCAGCACCGCCCGCTCGCCCTGCTCTGCCAGCACGCGCAGCGAATGCAGATGCTTGGTGCCGCGCACGCTGACCGAATCGGGGAAGTAGCCATGGCCATCCTGCTCTTTGAGGGTGACCTGCTTCACCTCGATATACGCCCGCCCCCGCTCTGGATCGTCCAGCATAAAATCGAGCCGGGCATCGGCTACTTTTACCTCTCGGCGCAGCGTGGCGTAGCCTGCCAAGGTTGCCAACGAACCCGCCTCCAGCGCCGCTTCCACGATGCGATTAGCGCGGCCGGTATGCACCGAGGCAAGCGCCAGCTGTCCGTCGGCCTGCGGTAGCTCGATAAACTCCCACGTCCAGGCAAGCTTGCGCTTAGGGTTGTCACTGGGCGACAGCCATACCCGGCACCCCGGCACGTTCACCGCCTTCATTGAGCCGGTATTGGGGCAGTGGGCCACCACCTCTCGGCCATCATCTAAACGAATATCGGCTAGAAAGCGCTTATAACGTTTGAGTAGCGTGCCTGGCACAAGCTCGGGGTAGTTGAGCATCACAGCCTGCTCACAAAGCGGGCAATCCGCGCCACCGCCTCTTCCAGGCGGGCAACCTCGTTGGTGAAGGCAATGCGCACATGATACTCACCGCCGCGCACGGCGAAATCGATACCGGGGGTAATAGCCACGTTCTCTTCCTGCAACAGGCGTTCACAGAAGGCCTGGCTATCGTGGCTGTAGCGGGAGATATCCAGCCACAGATAGAACGCCCCCTGGGGTGGTAGATCCGGCGCCAGCCCCAGGCTCGCCAATCCTTCCAACAGCACCTGACGGCGCTCTTTTAGCGTTTCGCGGCGCTGCTCAAGAATGCCACGGCATTCAGGCGTAAAAGCGGCCATAGCCGCGTGCTGTGAAGGCGTTGGCGCGGCCAGAAACATATTCTGTGCCAGCCGTGTTAACGGCTCCACCGCATGCTCCGGCGCCACCAGCCAGCCCAAGCGCCAGCCAGTCATGCCAAAATATTTTGAGAAGCTATTCACCACAAAGGCGTTGTCGGAGAGCGAGGTTGCCGAGAACGGCGCATCGTCGTAGTTGAGGCCCTGATAGATCTCATCGATAATCACCTCGCCTTCACGCTCGGCAACCGCTGCGAGCACGGCTGAGAGCTGCTGCGCGCTCAGCGTATGCCCGGTGGGGTTGGAGGGCGACGCCAGCATCGCAAGGCTTGTTTCCTCACGCCAATGCTTCGTCACCAGATCAGCGTCCAACTGCCAGCCGCTCTCACGCCCCACGGATACCGCATCAATTTTCGCACCCGCCAGGGCCATAAAATGGCGGTTGCAGGGGTAGTTCGGGTCGGCCATCAGCACCCGCGAGCCGCTTTCGACGAGTAGCTGGCTGGCCAACAGCAATGCTCCTGACGCCCCTGGCGTTACTAGAATACGCGCCGGATCCACCGAGGCATTAAAGTGCTCGGCGTAGTGGCTGGCGATTGCCTCACGCAGTGCAGGCAAGCCAGCCGCGGGCGTGTAGCGGGTATGGCCATTGGCCAGTGCCTGTTGCCCGGCCGCAATAATCGGCGCTGGGGTCGCAAAATCCGGCTCACCCACTTCCAGATGAATCACATCGTGGCCGGCGGCTTCCCGTGCCTGGGCCATTTCCAGCAAATGCATGACCCGAAAAGGGGCAACGTGATCGACACGCGAATTCCAGGCCATAACGGCTCCTTCATCTATTCATTTTTTAAAACTAGGTAAATATTTAAAAACTAACTAAAACATCGCGCTAGTCATATTCAAGGCCAGACTATCGTCAAAAGCTCACCATTATGCTTGCAACCCAGCCATTTTTCAGCTAAACAAGCATCCCTTTGGCGTGAGATCGTGACAATCGCTCATGGTCGATCAGTAGTCACATATGTAAGGGGCAGTCCCATGCCAGTAGCAGAAAAGAAACCGGAAGCGTCCAAGTCCTTCACCCCGTATGAGTCAGCGCCGGGTGAAGAGTATATGAACGAGCAGCAGCTAGCGCACTTCCGTCAGCTGCTGCTGGATTGGAAACAGGATCTCATGGAAGAGGTGGATCGTACCGTACGCCACCTGCAGGAAGACGCGAACAACTACGCCGACCCCGCCGACCGTGCTACTCAGGAAGAGGGCTTTAGCCTGGAACTGCGCACTCGGGATCGCGAGCGTAAGCTGCTCAAGAAGATTAACGAAACCATCGATAAAATCGATGATGATGACTACGGCTTCTGCGAAGCCTGCGGCGTTGAAATCGGCATCCGCCGTTTAGAAGCTCGCCCCACCGCCACCCTCTGTGTGGACTGCAAAACCTTGGCAGAACTAAAGGAGAAGCAGCTCGGCGGCTGAGCACTAAAACAACGTTCTACTTGAACGCGGGCACCTTAGGGTGCCCGTTTTTGTTGACAGCGCTTGCCTGAACCACCAAGGACGACGCTACAATGAACGACTCTGTTGGCTACCGTGGCCGCTTTGCGCCTACGCCCTCAGGCCCGCTGCACTTTGGCTCTTTGGTTGCCGCTTTAGGCAGCTACCTAGACGCCCGTGCGGCACGGGGGGAGTGGTTGGTACGCATTGAGGATATCGACCCGCCCCGCTGCCCTGAAGGCGCGGCGAGCACGATCCTGCGTCAGCTGGAAACCTTTGGCCTGGAGTGGGATGGGAGTGTAATGTGGCAGCACACCCGTGATGAGGCTTATCAAATTGCCTTAGACCAGCTTATCCAACTCGGGCTTGCCTACCCCTGCAGCTGTTCCCGTAAACAGTGGCAGGGGTTTGACATCTACCCTGGCTGGTGCCGCGATGGCGTTTGCGATCCCACCAAACCAGTGGCCTGGCGGCTGCGCAGCGACCTTGGCGAACGCCCTATTCGCTGGGACGACCGGCTATTCGGCGCGCAGCAGTTTGATCCCGCTGAATTAGGCGATGTGGTATTAAAGCGCAAAGATGACCTGTGGGCCTACCAGTTGGCCGTGGTGGTCGATGACGCCGAGCAGAACATTACCGATGTGGTGCGCGGGCTCGACCTGCTCGACAACACCCCCTGGCAGCGCCAGTTGCAGAGTGCGCTTGGGCTAGCGCAACCGCGCTACCTGCACTTGCCGCTGATCGTCACCGCTGAAGGCCAGAAGCTCTCGAAGCAAAACCTCGCTCCCGCCCTGGCGGAAGATAACCACGGTGTACGCCAGCAGCTCTTTCAGGCCCTGCAGGCGCTTGATCAAACGCCGCCCCAAGACCTCGCAGCAGAGCCCCCGTCGACTCAGCTACACTGGGCGGTAGCGAACTGGTCACTGGCACGGCTAAGCCCGACAGCACACCGTTTAACGCCCCTCTTACATCCATCAGGAGATTGATATGTACGTCTATCGCATCATGCTGTTTTTGGTGTTTGGCGGTTACCTGCTCTCTCCGCTGCTGATGAACGGCTGGAGCGACCCAGAGGCTGCCTGGTACCGGCCGTTTGTGATTTGGGGTGGCCTGATTGCGCTGACCCTGTGGCTGGAGCAGAAGAGGAAGCTTGATGAACGTTGAGATGCCCGTTGAGATAGTCGGCGTCCTACTGCTGGGGCTGGGCTATTTAGCGCTGCTGTTTGGCTGCGGTTTTGCGGTAGAGCGCGGCTGGGTGCCGGTGCGCATTACCCGCCATCCAATTGTTTACACCCTCGCCCTGGGCGTTTACGCCAGCGCCTGGGCGATTTATGGCAGCGTGGAAATGGCCGCCCATGCCGGGTTTGGCTACCTCGCCTACTACCTGGGCGCAGCGGGTGCCTTCTTGCTCGCCCCGGTGCTGCTGGTACCCATCCAGCGCATCACCCGCACCTATCAACTCTCGTCGCTGGCGGATCTGTTTGCTTTTCGCTTTCGCTCCCGCTGGGCGGGTACGCTGGTCACCCTGGTCAGTCTGCTGGCAGTGCTGCCACTGCTCGGCATTCAAGTGCAAACCCTGAGCGAAGCCATCAATATCGTCACCGCAAGCCAAGCGGGAGGCAGCATTGCGCTCCTTTTTTGCGCGGTGATTGCCGCTTTCGCGGTGATTTTTGGCGCCCGTCACAGCCAGTCTCATGGCCGTCACGACACCCTGCTCAGCGCCATCGCGTTTGAATCGATTGTTAAGCTGCTGGCTATGCTGGGGCTTGGTGCGGTGGCGCTATGGATGGTATTTGACGGCCCTGGCGATCTACAGCTGTGGCTGGAAGGCCCCGGCGCTCTTCTCCAGCAACAGACGCCCAAACTTGACCCTGCCCAGTGGCGAACCCTGTTGCTGCTGTTTTTTGCCGCAGCCTTCATGATGCCGCATCTGTTTCATATCAGTTTTTCAGAAAGTCTGTCGCGGCATACCCTGCTACAAGCCAGTTGGGCACTGCCGCTGTTTCTGCTGCTCATGGCACTGCCCGTGCCACTGATTTGGTGGGCCGCTCAGTCGGTTAATACCGATATACCCATCGCCGCCTATGCCGCCTACCTGATGACCGAACACTGGTGGGTCGGGGCACTGGCATTTATCGGCGGGTTAGCCGCCGCCAGCGGCACCATGATCATGATCGCGCTGGCGCTTTCCGGCATGATACTCAACCACATTGTGCTGGTAGCAAGGCCCCCCGAGGCGCGCAGCGACCTCTACGGCTGGCTGTTGTGGCTGCGCCGTGGGCTGGTGGTTGCTGTGATTATCGGCGGCTGGCTGTTTTACCAATGGGTAGGGCGACACCACGGCTTAATTGGCCTTGGGTTAGCCGCCTTTGTTGGCATGGCACAATGCCTGCCGGGTATGCTGGCACTGCTCTATTGGCCGGGTGCTAACCGTAAAGGCATGGTTATTGGCCTGATCGCAGGCGTCGGCGTGTGGCTGTGGGGTCTATGGCTGCCACTTATGCTCTCGCTTCCCGTACCGACCCTACCCGTTACGCCGCTTACCGACCCTGGCGCACCGGTTTGGTACAACGTTACGTTACTGTCGTTAGCGGTGAATATCCTGCTGCTGATTGTGATATCGCTGTTCACGCGTATTTCTGAAGGGGAACAAACCGCTGCAGAGGCGTGCTCAGTGGACGCCGTTATCCGCTCCAAACGCTTCCCACTGGAGGCTGCCACGGCCAGCGACTTTTCTACCCACTTAGCCCACGCACTCGGCGATGAAGCCGCCAGCCGTGAAGTGAACAGGGCTCTGCAAGCGCTCAACTTGACGCCCCAGGAGCGCCGTCCCTACGCCCTGCGCCGCTTGCGTGACCGCATTCAGGCGAACTTGTCTGGCTTGATGGGCCCTTCAGTGGCTCGAGACATCGTTGATCGCTACCTGCCCTACCGCCACGACGACACCCCAGAAACCGACGATATTCACTTTGTCGAGAGCCGCCTGGAAGCTTATCGCTCACGACTGACGGGGTTAGCCCGTGAGCTCGACGGTTTACGCCGCCACCATCGCCAGACCCTGGCCTATTTACCGGTAGGGCTGTGCGTTCTGGGGGATGACGATGAGCTTTTGATGTGGAATCAGGCGCTCTCGCAACTCTCGGGCATTAGCGGTGAGAGTGTGATCGGCTCACGCCGCGATAGCCTGCCGGCCCCCTGGCCCAGGCTGTTGGGCAGCGCGTTAGAGGCAACGCCAGGCCCGCTATACAAGCAAGCGGTGGCGCTCCACGGCCGGGACTACTTCCTGACCCTGCACAAAGCCATTCTCAGCGGCAATGACAGCCGTGGCGGCAGCGTTATCCTGATTGAAGACCACACCGAAATGAAGTGGCTGGAAGATGAACTGGTGCATGCGGCGCGCCTCGCCTCTATCGGCCAGCTAGCCGCCGGGGTCGCCCATGAAATTGGCAACCCCATTACCGGCATCTCGTCGCTGGCACAAAACCTACGCTACGACACCAACGATCCCGCCCTGCTGGAGACCGCCGACCAAATCCAGCAGTTGACCCAACGGGTGACTAAAATCGTCAATTCATTGGTCGGCTTTGCCCATGGAGGTCGCCAATCGGTACCCATCCCCGCCTCGCCTGTGGCGCTTGCCTCGATTAGCGAAGACGCACTGCACTTGATCCACCTCGCCCGCTCGGGAGAGGATGTTATCTTAACCAATGAGACGCCCGACGACGTGGTGGTGCGTGGCGATGCCCAGCGATTAACCCAAGTGATGGTCAATCTGCTCAGCAATGCCCGGGATGCCTGCGATCAGGGGGGAGAAGTTCATATTACCGCAGGATGCCAAGGCCAGCTTGCCTGGTGGCGGATAGTCGATAATGGCCAGGGCATCGACCCACGGGTACGCGACCACTTATTCGAGCCCTTTACCACCACCAAACCCGCCGGCGAGGGCACCGGCCTGGGCCTTTCATTGGCCTACCAGATTATCAATGAGCACCAGGGTAAAATAGACGTGGCCTCGCCACCCCCGGGACAGCCTCGCGGCACGGCCATTACGTTATGGTTGCCGCTTTACCAACAGGATGATCAGCCGACCCATGCCCAGGATTCTGATTGTTGAAGATGAAGCGATTATTCGCAGCGCATTGAAGCGGCTGCTGGAACGCCACGACTATATGGTTAGCGAAGCGGGCAACGCTGAAGAGGCCTGCCAGCTTGAGCTCACCGGTTTCGACCTCATTATCAGCGACCTGCGCCTACCGGGCGAACCGGGCACGGCGCTGATCGCGGCAGCCGCGCCCGTACCGGTATTGATTATGACCAGTTATGCGAGCATGCGCTCGGCTGTAGAAGCACTCAAACTAGGCGCGGTGGACTATGTCGCTAAGCCCTTTGACCACGCGGAGCTACTTGAAACCGTTGAGAGGATTCTGCACAAGCAGTCCATGCAGCAGAGCCCACCGCCGGATATCACCGATGCAGGCGGCGGTCGCCAAACCATGATCGGCAACTGCGTCGCCATGCAGCAGGTCTACACCCGCATTAGTAAAACCGCCCCCGCCGATGTCACCGTACTGATTCTCGGCGAGTCGGGCACCGGTAAGGAGCTGGTGGCAAGGGCCATTCACCAGCAGAGCAAACGCGCCAAGGCGCCGCTGATCTGCGTTAACTGCGCGGCGATTCCTGAAACGCTGATCGAATCCGAGCTGTTTGGCCATGAGAAAGGCGCTTTTACCGGCGCCAGCGCTGCGCGCACTGGGTTAGTCGAAGCCGCTGATGGCGGCACGCTGTTTTTGGATGAGATTGGCGAGCTTCCGTTGGATGCCCAGGCACGCCTGCTACGCGTTCTGCAAGAGGGGGAGATCCGCAAAATTGGCTCGGTGGAAACCCGCCACGTTAACGTCCGGCTGATTGCGGCCACCCATCGCGACCTGCGTGCGCTATCAAAAACCGGCGAGTTCCGCCTCGACCTTTATTACCGTCTGAACGTGATGCAGATTGAGCTGCCGCCCCTGCGAGAGCGTGAGGATGACGTGCTTGAGATCGCCGACATCCTGCTCGACAAGGCGTGTAAACGACACGAGCGCACGGGGCTACGCCTATCCCGCGCCGCCCGCCAGGATCTGCGCGACTACCCATGGCCGGGCAACGTTCGCGAACTGGAGAATGCCCTTGAGCGTGGTGTCATTCTTGCCGAAGGTCACCTGATCCACCCGGATGATCTGGGGCTGGCGCCGGCCCCCTCTCGTCCCCATACACCTCCTGCTAACGCCTCAGTTAGCGGTGGTGGCGGGGATAAAGCCGCCGAAGAGAATGAAGACGACCTCTCTTTAGAAGATTACTTCCAGCACTTTGTGCTTGAGCACCAAGACCAAATGAGTGAAACCGAGCTGGCACAAAAGCTGGGTATTAGCCGTAAAAACCTCTGGGAGCGGCGCCAACGTTTGGGTATACCGCGCAAAAAAACTGCCCGGCGCCCAGGTTAAGCACCTGGGCAGTACTTCCACTCCCCCTGCCACCCGCACCCTCTACGACCATTGTCTAATACACTGATTTAAATAAGAAATATCCCACCTCTCACCACGATTGCACTGTTACCTTCCCACACAACACAGCGCACAAACGGTCGCGAAAGGGGTAACACTTTTCACCTCACAAAGTTCCTTAGCGTTCAAAAAAACGCCAACCTGCTGAAATTTATAATGTATTAAATAGGTGGCACAGCGTCTGCAATATTACTGGGTAAGAAAAACAAACTGGGCATAGCGGTAGGTCGCCAATAAAAACAACATGACCTCACCCCACACCTGAGCCACAACAAGAACAACAGGGCCAGGTAGAGATAACAGTACTAATAAAAACAACAGGCTTGAATCTCATTACTTGCTTGCGCGGGCAACACAGGCGCAGCGAACAATAATAAAACCAGCAAGTGGCCCGATAAGGACGCGACGTACAACGTGACTTGGCATCCTAACAACAACAATAGCTGTCAGTGTGTACACCCCGGCGCCAATAATAATTCCCCGGGGGGAGAAAAGTTCGCGGTTGGATTATTGTTTTGAATACGAGGCGGTCGGAGCGATTGCGATCCTTACGCCTACCGACTGCGGTGCGTATTCAGGGCGATGTGCCATCATGAAGAAAAACAGCAGCACGGACGCTGATTGATTGCTTAATAGGGGAGGCTCTCTTAGCCTCCCCTTTCCGTGTCTGGCCCCTTGAGTTTACGCAAACCGGCGTCAAATGCTTTGCAAGCCTTAGGGGGTCGGATACACTCAGGCATTAACTGTCGATGTTAAGCACTCATTTAACGTGCGTTTTACCTAGACACGTTACGCGATTGTTGATTTTTTATGTACCCTGCGAGTTGAAATCGTCGCATGTTTAAAGGATTTACCCGTTTCCTACACAGCCCGGGGGAGCAATTGAAAACCTTGCTTGAACCCCAAGAGAGCAGCACCAGCGCCCTTACGCCGCGCACCATCCCTCGGTCCGAGCACCCTGTTTCTCGCCAGCATATTAGCGATGCCGCGTTAAAAGTGCTTTATCGCCTTAGCGGTGCAGGTTACGACGCCTATCTAGTGGGCGGCTGCATACGCGATGCCCTGCTTGGCAAGATGCCCAAGGATTTTGACGTCGCCACCAACGCCACTCCCGAACAGGTTCGCGATCTGTTTCGTAATTCGCGTCTGATTGGCCGTCGTTTTCGGATTGTCCATGTGCGCTTTGGTCGCGAGGTCATAGAGGTCACCACTTTCCGTGGCAAACCCCAAGATGAGCATGGCGATCACATTGCCCATCAGTCCGATGAAGGGTTACTGCTACGCGACAATGTATGGGGCAATATTGAAGAGGACGCGCTGCGGCGCGACTTCACCGTCAATGCGCTCTACTACAATATCGCCGACTTCAGCATCACCGACTTCGCCAATGGTGCCAAGGATATTAAGACCCGTACCCTGCGTCTAATTGGCGACCCGGCGACGCGTTACCGCGAAGACCCGGTCAGAATGCTACGGGCGGTGCGCTTTGCGGCTAAGCTCGACTTCACCCTAGACCCAGCAACCGAAGCGCCGATGTACGATCAGGCGCCGCTGCTGCTGCAGATTCCTCCTGCGCGTCTATTCGATGAAGTCCTCAAGCTATTTATGTCGGGCCACGGCTTGGTCACTTTCCGGCTGCTTAGTCACTACGGTTTATTCGGCATGCTGTTCCCCGAGGCCGAAGAAGCCATGGCCGACGCCGCCTGGGCCGAAGAGCTAATCGAGCAAGCGCTGACCAATACCGACAAGCGAATCGCCGAAGAGCGTCCGGTCACCCCGGCGTTCCTGTTGGCGGCGTTTTTATGGGCACCGGTCAAACATCGCCAGGAAGCACTGGAGCAGGAGGGCATGCCGCCCATTCCCGCGCTTCAAGCGGCGGCTCAGCAGGTGGTTTCTCGTCAGTTAGAGTTCACCTCGATTCCCAAGCGCTTTGGTATCCCCATGCGGGAGATTTGGGAGTTACAGCAGCGCCTACCCCAGCGGCGCGGTAAAAAAGCCTTTCAAACCCGTGAACATTCGCGTTTCCGGGCGGGCTATGACCTGCTCCTGCTGCGCGAGCAGGCGGGTGAAATACCCAGTGGTTTAGGCGAGTGGTGGACGGCGTTTCAGCGCGGCGATGAGCATGAACAGCGGCGTTTGCTACAAAAAGTTGGCGGCGACCCCGCCAGTCAAGGTGACCGCCGTCGCAAACGGCGCCGTAAGCCGAGCGCGCCAGAGTAGTGGGTGCGCCTCACCAGCTTGCCTATATCGGCTTGGGTAGCAATCTCGAATCGCCGATTGAGCAGGTTCGCGAGGCGCTAAATGAGCTGGCAATGCTGCCGCTAAGTCGATTGGTAGCAGCGTCGTCGCTCTACGCCAGCCGCCCTGTGGGCCCCCAAGATCAGCCGGACTTTATCAACGCCGTAGCCGCGCTGGAGACACACCTCTCACCGCTGGCACTGCTTGATCAGCTTCAGGCGTTAGAGCAGCAGCATCGCCGCCGCCGCCAGCGCCACTGGGGGCCACGTACCCTCGACCTGGACCTACTGCTCTACGCCAACGCCGCTATCGACACGCCTCGGCTACGCGTACCACACCCGCACATGACTGCCCGGGCCTTTGTTTTAGTCCCGCTCGCTGAGATTGCCCCTTCAACTCATCTTTATCAAAAGCCACTATCCGTATGGCTTGAGCATATTAATGCACAAGACTCAAACCATGGCTTAGAGCGTCTAGCGTCACTGACAATTCGGGCCTGAGGTTGGAGATTATCACCTTGAAGGTTTCCAACGCTTCAAGGTAATGACAGCGGGAATACAGCTAAATTAAGAAACAGCTTGTTTTCGCCTCTATATTTAAGCTTACGGATTCATTGTCCTTAGGATTATTCACAGCTAAGCTTGCTAACAGTAGCTCAGATAAAAGTGATATGTGTAGGCTTGCTGCAAGGCTGCATATTCACTAACTCTATAGTTACTAAGTCTTCCAGAACAAATTAACTTACGAGGAATCTCGGAATGAGTATATCTGGCATCAACAGTCAACATGCATACGCGGTAACTGGAAACGCCATCTCAATGAAGGAAACCCTACACGCAAGAAAAATGACAGAATCTGAGGTAACCGAGGCTAGAGAACCGCTTTCTATACAGAAACATGCCGCCCAACAAGCAAGAAACGCCGACAATGCTCCAGAGAATTTATTTGCAGAAATAAAGGTTAACGGCAAAGTGGTAGCAAAAGTATGGGATTCAGGATTGGCTCAAACTCCTAGAGACCTACAGTTAAGCACGAATGGTGGAGGCCTGCCGTTGGCTCAGGAACGCGCTGAGCAAATAGCAAAAGAGTTAGGTGGCGAGATAAATTACTCTACAAAACCAAGCTCTTACAGCTTCTCGGATTCACTGGCTCAGATTCTTAACAGTTACCACGATCGATAAAAATCTGCACTCTACGTTGTGAGTAGACATCATTGAACTGTTCTCAGAGGAGAGGAGATATGGGGCATTTTACTGGAACACAATTTGACGACATTATTGATATTCGTAACGAACCATTAACAGGGCAAGCGACTAGCCATGGCGTAGTGGCAGGTAGTGGCAGGTAGTGGCAGGTAGTGGCAATGATATTGTCTATGGAAGCCAGCATACAAAGGGAAGGCGGGAACGACACAATATTTGGTTACCTCTCTAATGATGTCCTTGTAGGCGGGGAAGGAGATGATTATCTAGATGAAGGAGAAGGAGATGACTTGTTATCTGGAGGGCCAGGCGCAGACATTTTGATAGGAGGTGCTGGTAATGATCGGATGTATGGAGGAAACGGTGACGATCGCTACTACCATGGTGCCAATGATGGGGTCGATATTATAAACGATGACTTATCACCATCTGAAAGTACTGGTTTCGGGGGAGGAAGCGATACAATTTTCTTTACTGATATTAATTTAGCCGACCTGGATTATATCAGATCCGAAGGTTCTGATGACCTCTGGCTATCTAGTGTCGCTGATCTCTCTGATGGAACTTTTGATGATAGTGTTATTGTTGAAGACTTTTTTCTCGGTGGCAATAATATGATTGAAACTGTAGGTACCGCCGATAACTATCTCATAGACCTAACGCAAATAGCGTAAAGCTGGTAACAGGCGCTTCTCTTACAATAGTCATGGAAAAGCGCTTTTTAGTCGCAATCGTTTCCCTCAAATCTCATCCACACAATTCTTATTGTTGTATCTGCCTACTTGAGGCACTACAGCGGGTACTCAAGAACACACCTGACACAGCCTCTTATTAGACCTTTACCAATCGCCGTTGGCATTTGATCATAGAACTTGAAACGCCTCCCCAATGCCTAGTGTGCGGCTAATGCTACCTTTTGACACAAATCTCGACACCGACACCCCATTCAGGTAACAATCACCGGTTACGCCACTTCGCGCATGCAGGGATGCAGCATTAATAATGGTCGGCTGCCTATGTCGCAGCGGCCTCACGTAAAACATGAGAGCACACCATGAAAACCGTCACCCTAAGCACGCTGCAGGCCTATAAGCAGGCTGGCGAGACGTTCAGTTGCCTGACCGCTTACGATGCCTCCTTTGCCCACGCGGCAAGCCAGGCAGGCATTGATGTCCTGCTGGTCGGTGATTCGCTGGGCATGGTGCTACAGGGCCATAGCAGCACTCTCCCCGTCACCATTGAAGACATCGTTTACCACACCCGCTGCGCGGCGCGTGGCAAAGGCCATAGCCTGCTGATGGTGGATCTGCCGTTTATGAGCAATGCTACCACCGAGCGTCTGCTGGAAGATGCCGGCGCCGTGATGCGCGCGGGGGCGGAGCTGGTCAAGCTGGAAGGCGAAGCGTGGATGGCCGATGGCATCCGTGAACTCACTCGTCGCGGTGTGCCGGTGTGCGCCCACCTGGGGTTAACCCCACAAACCGTGCATCAACTGGGTGGCTATAAAGTGCAAGGCCGCGATGCCGCTCACGCCGAGCGAATCATCAGCGATGCCAAAGTTTTAGTCGAGGCAGGCGCTTCAGTGATTCTGCTTGAATGCGTCCCTGCCAGCCTAGGCAAAGCGGTCACCGAAGCACTGGAAGTGCCGGTGATTGGCATTGGCGCCGGCCCGGATACCGATGGCCAGATTCTGGTGATGCACGATGTGCTTGGCGTTACCCATGGCCGCACGCCTCGCTTTGTGAAAAACTTTATGGCCGAGGCTGACAGCATTCAAGCGGCTTTCCAGCACTACCACGAAGCCGTCAAAACCCGCGCCTTCCCGGCTCAAGAGCACTGTTTTTAAAATCGGTTTTTAAAATCGGTTTTTAAGCCCGGTTTTTAAAAAACCGTTTTTAAGACAGCTCGACTATCGCCCATTTTTTGTTATTGGCACGAAACGACTATGCGCACTTTGCGAGACATTGATGAGCTACGCAGCATGCTGCGAGATTACCGCCAACGCGGCCAGCGTATTGCCCTGGTGCCCACCATGGGCAATCTGCATGCCGGGCACCTAGCGCTGGTCGCCTGCGCGCGCCAGCACGCTGATATCGTGGTCTCGAGCCTGTTCGTCAATCCCATGCAGTTTGGCCCAGGCGAAGATTTAGACGGCTATCCGCGTACCTTTGATGCCGATCAAGCGCAGCTTATCGGGGCCAGCTGCGACATCCTATTTGCTCCGGCGGTAAGCACGCTCTACCCCAACGGCTTAGACGCCCAGACCCGGGTGCATGTGCCCGTGGTGGGCGAAGGACTGTGTGGCGGCTCGCGCCCCGGCCATTTCGATGGTGTTTCCACCGTGGTCAGTATGCTGTTTAACCTGGTGCAACCGGACGTCGCCTGCTTTGGGGAGAAGGATTACCAGCAGCTTGCGGTAATACGTAAGCTGGTGCGCGACCTGCACATGCCCATCGAAATTATCGGTGTGCCCATCGTCCGTGCAGAGGATGGCCTGGCGCTGTCATCGCGTAACGGCTATTTAAGCCGCGAAGAGCGTGCCATTGCACCGCTGCTCTACCGCACGCTGTGCGCCTTGCGCGATGCACTGGAGCGCGGCGAAGCTATCGAAAAGGTACTACACCAGGGCAACACCGCGCTGTATGATGCGGGCTTTACGCTGGACTATCTGGAACTACGGGATGTCACGCTAGGCCCCGTAAACCTAGCCACCCGCCATGCAATACTGCTGGCCGCCGCCAAGTTAGGCCCGGCGCGGTTAATCGACAACCTCACGGTTCAGCTCCCGGCCAGCGCTGCCGCTACTATTAATGAATAAACAAACAACGGGGAATACAGGAACTCACCATGCACACCATTATGCTCAAAGCCAAACTTCACATGGCGCGCGTCACTCACGCGGTACTCAACTACGAAGGCTCCTGCGCCATCGACGGTGACCTGCTGGATATGGCGGGCATCCGTGAAAATGAGCAGATCCAGATTTACAACGTCGAAAACGGCGAGCGCTTCACCACCTACGCTATTCGCGGTGAGGAGGGCTCCAAACTCATCTCGATCAACGGCGCTGCGGCCCATCTTGCCGCGCCGGGCCACCGGATCATTATCTGCAGCTATGCCCACTACTCTGAAGCTGAACTGGAACACCATCAGCCTGCGCTGGTGTATCTCCAGGAAGGCAACCACGTCAGCCACACCAGCAATATTATCCCGGTGCAGCTGGCCTAATCTTAGCGCCTTTACTACTTTCTCCTGACGGGCCACATGTTGGCCCGTTTTTATTTGCCCATAAAGGTTTATTGCCGCAATGCACCACCTTCCCCTATGCTGAAGAAACGGCTGACAGAGCTCGAATAAAAGAGTACGGCTGGCAGAGCACGCCTAGCGGGCATCTGACATCAGACTGTCTGTTAATCACTTCAGGAGTCATTTTATGCAAGAAGTAGTCATTGTTGCGGCACGCCGCACCGCTGTGGGCGCTTTCGGTGGTTCCCTCGCAGGTATTCCCGCGAGCGACCTGGGCGCCCTGGTGATCAAGGATATCCTCGCCTCCACCGGCGTTTCTCCCGATCAGGTTGACGAAGTACTACTGGGCCAGGTGCTCACGGCGGGCGTTGGCCAAAACCCAGCGCGCCAAGCGGCAATCAAAGGCGGCCTACCGGACTCGGTACCGGCCATGACCATTAACAAAGTGTGTGGTTCAGGCCTTAAGGCGCTGCATCTCGCCACTCAAGCCATTCGCTGTGGCGATGCCGAACTGATTCTGGCCGGCGGCCAGGAGAACATGTCAGCCTCGCCCCACGTGCTGCCCAACTCCCGCAACGGTCAGCGCATGGGCGATTGGAAAGCGATCGACTCCATGGTGCACGACGGCCTGTGGGACGCTTTCAATAATTACCATATGGGCATCACCGCCGAAAACTTAGCGGAGAAGTACGGCATCACCCGCGAAGCGATGGACGAGTTCGCAGCGGCGTCTCAACAAAAAGCCGCGGCGGCGATTAGAGAGGGCAAATTCAAAGGCCAGATCGTGCCGGTGGAAATTCCCCAGCGCAAAGGCGATCCGGTGGTGTTTGATACCGACGAGAATCCTCGCGAAGTCACCGCTGAAAAACTCGGCGGCATGCGCCCAGCATTTAAGAAAGATGGCACCGTTACCGCCGGTAACGCCTCGGCACTCAACGACGGCGCGGCGGTGGTGATGCTCTGCTCCGCCGAAAAAGCCAAACAGTTGGGACTAGAGCCACTGGCACGCATAGCGGCTTACTCCAACGCAGGCGTTGACCCTGCCATCATGGGTATCGGCCCAGCACCGGCCACCCGCCGCTGCCTGGAAAAAGCCGGCTGGAGCCTGGACGACCTGGACTTGGTAGAAGCCAATGAGGCGTTTGCCGCCCAGGCGCTATCCGTCAACAAAGAGCTCGGTTGGGACACCTCTAAAGTGAACGTCAACGGCGGTGCGATTGCCCTGGGGCACCCAATCGGCGCTTCTGGCTGCCGCGTACTGGTCACCCTGCTCCACGAAATGATCGCCCGCGATGCCAAAAAAGGCCTCGCCACGCTGTGTATCGGCGGCGGCCAGGGTGTCGCGCTGGCGATTGAGCGTCCTTAATTACCCACCGAGGTTCACGCCTAACCAGTGCCCCCGTTACTTACGGGGGCATTTTTTTGACCTGTATTGGGTTAACGTGACTTTTCACCGACCACCTTGGCTGGCGTGCTTAGCACTAACAGCATCCCCAGTAGAAACAATCCCGATGCAGCCCACATGGCGATAGGCAAGCTAGTGCCGTCGACGATACGCCCGCCGACCATGGCTCCCAGTCCAATCGACATATTGAAGGTAAACGCCATCAACGCCGTGGCGGCTTCGGTATTGGGTGCGGTGCGCAAAATCCAGGTTTGGATACTGACTGATACGCTACCGAACACGGCACCCCAGGCCATGAGCAGTAACACGCCGCTGCTCGGCTGAACGCCCAACAGCGGGAACACGGCCACCACGATGAGCAACAGGCTGGGAATCGCCAGCACCGCGCGGTAAGGGTGCCGCCCAGCGAACATACCCGTCGCAATATTGCCTATAATGCCTGCGGCGCCGTAAAGCAGCAGTAGGCTGCCCACATGACGCTGGGAAATACCGCTAATCTCCTGCAGGATAGGACTGATAAAAGTGTAGGCGGCAAAGTGCCCCACCACGACAAAGGCTGTGGTTAGCACCGCGACGCGCACACCACGATTGCTAAATTGCTGCGCCAGTACTCGAAGACGAACGGGTTCACGTGGTGGCAAAGGCGGCAGCCAACGCCACAGTGCAATGGCTGTTAACAGGCTAAAACCGCCCAACGCGCCAAAGGCTACTCGCCAGTTGCTGAAATCGCCCAGTAGCGTACCCAAAGGCACGCCCAGCACCGAGGCCGCAGCAACGCCACCAAAGATCATCGTCATGGCTTTAGGCACCTGAGCTTCGGGCACCAGGCGCGGGGCAATGCTGCCCGCCACCGCCCAGAACCCACCAATACAAAGCCCCACAAGCACACGGGAGGCCAGCAACAGCGCAAAGTTGCTCGCCAAGGCTGTAAACACACTCCCCGCTACCATAACGACCATCAATACCGTGAGCATGATGCGCCTATCCAAGCGCCCCACCGCGACCGGTAACAGCGGAGCTGAGAAAGCCGCAACAACGCCAGGCACCGTCACCATTAAGCCCGCCATGCCTGGGGTAACGCCCATCGATGAGGCCACCTGGGACAATAAGCCAATCGGCAGTTGTTCTGCGGTTACCAGTAAAAAAATGCCGATCATCACGGCCACCACCGCCCACCAGCGCGGCGCTTGCTCCTGCTCCATCGCGATTTACTCCCTGATTCTTTATATCCCTGACGATCACAGCTCACAAACAACACCGCCCCCGTAGCCGGGGCTACGAGGGCGGTATCAGAAACCTACCTAACGATTTAAATCACTCGCTTTAAATCGTCGCTTCGGTTTCCGCTGCTTCTGCGGCAAAAGCGGCTTTCTCTTCTTCGGTTATCTCTTTCATCGACAGCTTCACGCGGTTGCGGTTGTCGATATCAAGCACTTTAACGATCACGTCGTCGCCTTCGTTCAAGAAGTCGCGCACGTTGTTTACGCGCTCGGCAACGATTTGCGAGATATGCACCAGGCCGTCGGTACCCGGCATAATGTTAACAAACGCGCCGAAGTCAGCAATGCGTACCACTTTACCCATATACAGCTTGCCGATTTCCGCTTCAGCGGTGATCGACAGTACGGTGTCAATAGCGCGCTTGGCGGCGGCTTTATCTTCCGCGTAGATACGCACGGTGCCGTCGTCGTCGAGATCGATTGAGGCGCCGGTGTCTTCGCAGATTTTACGAATCATCGCACCGCCCTTACCGATCACATCGCGGATCTTGTCGGGATCAATTTTGATCGTCGCCATGGAGGGCGCGTTGTCGGAGACATCGCTACGGCTCTGGCTAATCACGGCATTCATCTGCTCAAGAATGCTCAGGCGCGCGGTAAGCGCTTGTTGAAGCGCGAGCTCCATAATCTCTTCGTTGATACCTTCGATCTTGATGTCCATCTGCAGGGCGGTAACGCCCTCTTCGGAACCAGCGACTTTAAAGTCCATATCGCCAAGGTGGTCTTCGTCACCCAGGATATCGGTCAGTACCGCGAAGCCGTCTTCATCTTTCACTAAGCCCATGGCGATACCGGCGACCGGTGCCTTTAGCGGTACGCCCGCATCCATCAAGGCAAGCGACGAGCCACACACAGAGGCCATCGAGCTTGAGCCATTAGACTCGGTGATTTCCGAAACCACGCGGATGGTATACGGAAAGACATCTTCTGACGGCAGCATTGCCTGAACGCCACGGCGTGCTAAACGGCCGTGGCCGATTTCGCGACGCTTCGGCCCGCCAAAAAAGCCCGCTTCGCCTACGCAGTAGGGAGGGAAGTTGTAGTGCAGCATAAAGCGGTCTTTACGCTCACCTTCCAGCGATTCGATTAACTGCGAATCACGCAACGTCCCCAAGGTTGCAATAGCAATCGCCTGGGTTTCGCCACGGGTGAAGATAGCGGAGCCATGGGTTTTGGGCAGAGTACCCACCTCAATGGACAGCGGACGAACTGTTTGATTGTCGCGACCATCGATGCGGGGCTCGCCTTTTACAACGCGCGAACGAACCACTCGTTTTTCAAGGCTCGCGAATGCACCTTTGACGTCATCCTTGGCGAATTTACCTTCAGACTCTTCGCCCTCGGCAGCGACCAGCAGAGCCACCGCCTCGTCCTTCAATGCCGACAGCGCATCTTGACGGGCCATTTTATCGGTAATCCGATAGGCTTCACCGACTTTGGCTTCGAAAGCATCGGCCATGGCCGCTTTAAGCGCTTGGTTCACTTCCGGGGGCTGCCAGTCCCAGCGCGGCTTACCGGCTTCAGCAACCAATTCGTTAATCGCGCTGATCGCCACCTGCATCTCCTGGTGGCCAAACAGCACGGCACCGAGCATTTCATCTTCGAGCAGCTCTTGGGCTTCAGATTCCACCATTAATACGGCTTTATCGGTACCGGCGACCACCATATCCAGTTCTGAGCTCTTCAGCTCTTCAACGGTCGGGTTTAGAAAGTAGCCTTTCTCTTCGTTAAAGCCTACGCGTGCACAGCCGATCGGGCCGCTGAACGGTACGCCAGAAATCGACAACGCCGCAGAGGTGCCCAGCATCGCCGCGACATCCGGGTCGTGATTGCGATCGGTCGACAAAACAGTACAGATCACCTGCACTTCGTTCATAAAGCCTTTGGGGAAAAGCGGACGAATCGGACGGTCAATCAGCCGCGAAGTCAGCGTCTCTTTCTCGGTGGGACGCCCTTCGCGCTTGAAGAAGCCGCCGGGAATCTTGCCCACTGCGTAGGTTTTCTCTTGGTAGTGTACCGAGAGTGGGAAAAAGGGTTGGCTCGGGTTGGCCTCTTTACGAGCAACAACGGTACACAGCACGACAGTGTCATCCATGGTAACCATGACAGCGCCGGTAGCTTGGCGAGCAATACGCCCGGTTTCGAGCGTGACGGTGCTACGACCGTACTGGAACGTTTTTTTTACCGGATTCACAGCGACTTCCTTCAGCATTATCAATATCTACTTGTCTATTCGTTTAGGTCGTTTTGACTCGTTACCATTCTAGGCGCTGGAGCGCCATAGGGCTACCTGTTCCTACTTGCCCCCAGCACTATTGAGAAAAACCGAAAATCGAGTAGGAAGGGGAGTCGCCTCCCCTGTCCTCTCACACCACCGGGCATACGGTTCCGTACCACGGCGGTTCATGAAGAACGCTTGAGCCATCTTACCGCGTCCAGTATCGAGATCAGTCCCTG
>NZ_JAUAMB010000047.1 GCF_031010175.1 Halomonas sp. SpR1 | reverse complement strand
CGTCGGCTAGCACTTCCCCTTGCCGGGCGTGCAGGGGACTTTCACCCCCAAGTCATCCTGAGGCACCACCCCCAGGAACAGCGCCAGTCAAGGCGCTGCGCGCCATGCCTGGCGCACCATAAAAAAAGCCCCGCTAGCAAAGCTAGCGGGGCTTTTACCCTATTCAATTGCGCGCAAGTGGCGGCCGCAATTATGAGCTAAATACCAACTTGCCCTCTTCTGCAGTGATATGAATAGTATCACCAGGGGCAAATTTACCCCCCAACAGGTCTTGGGCCAGCGGGTTCTCGATACGGCTCTGAATCGCCCGCTTGAGTGGCCGGGCCCCATAGACAGGGTCAAAGCCTACGACCGCCAATTGCGCCATCGCTTCTGGGCTAACCTCAAGTTTCAGGTCGTGTTCGGCGAGGCGCACTTTTAAGCGCTCAAGCTGAATACCGGCAATCGCCTGAATCTGCTCTTGGCCCAGGGCGTGGAACACCACCACTTCATCGATACGGTTGATCAGCTCAGGCCTGAAGTGATTGCCCACCACCTCCATGACCATATTTTTCATTACCTCATAATCGCTATCTTTATCAGCACTAACGTCACCCCCCATACGCTGGATAATGTCCGAGCCCATGTTGGAGGTCATCACGATCACGGTATTGCGGAAATCCACCGTGCGCCCCTGACCGTCTGTTAAGCGGCCATCTTCTAATACCTGAAGCAGAATATTGAAAACATCCGGGTGGGCTTTTTCCACCTCATCCAGCAGCAGCACCGAGTAGGGCTTGCGACGCACGGCCTCGGTTAAGTAGCCGCCCTCTTCATAGCCTACGTAGCCAGGGGGTGCACCGATCAAACGGGCCACGGAGTGCTTCTCCATAAACTCGGACATATCGATACGCACCATGGCCTCTTCGGTATCAAACAGGAAGTTAGCCAGCGACTTACACAGCTCGGTTTTGCCTACCCCGGTGGGACCGAGAAACAGAAACGAGCCGTTGGGGCGATTAGGATCGGAAAGCCCGGCCCGTGAGCGGCGCACCGCGTTGGCCACCGCCTCGACAGCTTCATGCTGTCCAATCACTCGCTCGTGCAGCGCCTCTTCCATACGCAGCAGTTTATCGCGCTCGCCTTCGAGCATTTTGGAGACCGGAATGCCCGTCCAGCGGGATACCACTTCGGCGATCTCCTCTTCAGTCACATTGGAGCGCAGCAGTTGGTGGCTGGAGGTATCCGCCTCCCCCTCGCCGCTTTCAGCAATTCTCTTCTCGAGCTCTGGAATCTTGCCGTACTGAATTTCCGACATACGGCCCAAGTCGCCCTGACGACGGGCCTGCTCCAAATCAAGCCGTGCTTGCTCCAAATCGGCCTTAAACTGCGCAGCCCCCTGAATGCTGGCTTTTTCAGCTTTCCAAATTTCATCAAGATCAGCGTATTCGCGTTCTAACTCGTGAATCTGGGTGCTCAGTGCTTCCAGACGTTTCTTGCTCGCTTCATCGGTCTCTTTCTTAAGCGCTTCCCGCTCCATTTTAAGTTGGATCAAGCGGCGATCAAGGCGATCCATCGATTCCGGCTTGGAGTCCAGCTCCATACGAATCCGCGAGGCGGCCTCATCGATTAAATCGATGGCTTTATCGGGCAGTTGGCGATCGGTGATATAGCGTGTCGATAGCTTGGCCGCGGCAATAATAGCGGAGTCGGTAATATCCACGCCGTGGTGAACTTCGTAGCGCTCTTTTAGGCCGCGCAGAATTGCCACGGTGTCCTCTTCGGTGGGCTCATCCACCAGCACCTTCTGGAAGCGGCGCTCAAGCGCAGCGTCTTTCTCGATGTACTTGCGGTACTCATCCAGGGTAGTGGCACCCACGCAGTGCAGCTCACCGCGGGCCAGAGCAGGCTTGAGCATATTGCCCGCATCCATGGCACCTTCGGCTTTGCCTGCGCCGACCATAGTGTGCAGCTCATCAATAAACAGAATTACCCGCCCCTCTTCCTGGGAGAGCTCTTTAAGTACCGCTTTCAAGCGTTCTTCAAATTCACCGCGGAACTTGGCACCTGCCAGTAGCGAGCCCATATCCAGCGAGAGCACGCGCTTATCTTTTAAGCCTTCAGGTACTTCGCCGTTCACGATGCGCTGGGCCAATCCTTCGACAATGGCAGTTTTACCTACGCCCGGCTCGCCGATGAGTACCGGGTTATTTTTAGTACGCCGCTGCAATACTTGTATGGTACGGCGAATTTCATCGTCACGGCCAATCACCGGGTCGAGCTTGCCGTCCAGCGCACGCTGGGTAAGATCCATGGTGTATTTATTGAGCGCTTCACGCTGATCTTCGGCGTTAGCGTCGTCCACCGTGGCACCGCCGCGCAGGCTGTTAATGGCGGCTTCGAGGGATTTGCGGTTAATGCCTGCTTCTTTCAGCAGCTTGGTGATCGCTGAATTCATTTCCAGCGCCGCCAGCAGCACCAGCTCACTGGCAATAAACTGATCGCCGCGCTTTTGCGCTTCACGATCGGTTAAATTAAACAGCTTGATGAAATCCCGCGATGGCTGCACTTCGCCGTCGAACTGCCCCACCTTGGGTAAGTTATCCAACTGCTGTACCAACCCATCGCGCAGGCGCGAAGGGCTGCCCTCGGCTTTTTCAATCAGGGCTTTAATACCGGTGTCTTTGGTGTCGAGCAGGGCTAGCAGCAAATGGGCGGGGTCTAGCTGATTATGGCCGCGGCCCACGGCCAGTGACTGCGCCTCGGCAATCGCGCTTTGGAGCTTGGCGGTAAATTTATCAAAACGCATGGAATTCCTCCTGGGGTAGCCGTGCGTTTGGACGCACCGCGTGACCCGATAACGTGTCATTAGACGTGCTAAATCACTCTTAGCTTGACAAGTTAAATGGCGTCAGTTCGACGCTTTTCAAGAGGTGGCGGCGTAAACCGCTGGCTTAAAGGACGCTTTTATTAACGTTAATTGATCCAGATCACGCTGGCCATACGACCTGTCTTACCACCATCGCGTCGGTAGGAGTAGAAGCGCGATTCGCAGGCGGTGCAGAAGTGACCGCCGCTAATGTGATTGACGCCCAACGCCTCTAACCGAAAACGCGCCAGCCGATATAAGTCGGCCATGTAATGCCCCAGCCGATAAGGGCTATGGTCAAAGGCGTCAGCGGTATCTGGATGAACGGCAACAAAGGCGCCGTAGACTTCTGGCCCAACTTCAAACTGGGCGTTGGAGATCGCAGGCCCTAACCAGACCAGAATATCGTCAGGATCAGTGTTCATGGCCGCGATAGTCGCTTCCAGCACGCCGCCCGCCAGGCCACGCCAGCCGGCATGGGCCACCGCCACCTGGGTACCCGCTCGATTGCAGAACATAACCGGCAAGCAGTCTGCCGTCAGCACTACGCAGGCGTACTCATCGGAGGTAGCAATGGCGGCATCCGCGTCGGCAGCTTCTGTTTGATAAAACTGTTGCACGCGGGCGCCATGGGTCTGGTTCAGCCACAGCAGAGGCCGCTCGTCGCCTATTTCCTTTTGCAACAAACGACGGCACAACGCCACATGATCAGCATTATCGCCCACATGTAAGGCGGTATTAAAAGCGGCAAAATCACCCTGGCTAGGCCCTGATTCCCGGGTCGTCACAAAGGCGCGCACGTTAGTCGGCGCAGGCCAGTCCGGCACTAAAAGCGTCG
The DNA here is from genome assembly GCF_031010175.1 of Halomonas sp. SpR1. Taxonomy (GTDB): domain Bacteria; phylum Pseudomonadota; class Gammaproteobacteria; order Pseudomonadales; family Halomonadaceae; genus Vreelandella. Next base: position 27,693 of record NZ_JAUAMB010000047.1, on the reverse strand, counting down.
GCCGTAAATTAATGGCATCGCTCATCGCATCGTCTCATTATCTTCGCGCAAGTAATCCAACAACATTAACAAATCATCGGGGAGGTCTGCCTGAAAGGTTAATGTTTCGCCGCTTACCGGGTGCTTGAAAATCAACTTACGCGCGTGCAAAGCCTGACGGGGAAACTCACGTAGGATCTCCTTCAACGGCTCGGCGGCGCCAGGCGGCAGCTTGGCACGACCGCCGTACATGGGGTCACCAATTAAGGGGAGTCGAACATGCGCCATATGCACACGAATTTGGTGAGTGCGCCCTGTTTCCAACTTGCAGCGCACATGAGTATGAGCGCGGAACCGCTCTACAACACGAAAGTGGGTAATGGCAGGCTTGCCTGAAGCAGTCACCGCCTGGCGCTTACGGTCTTTGGGGTGACGGCCAATGGGCGCATCGATAGTGCTACCCGACACCGGCTTACCAATCACCACTGCATCGTACTGGCGTGACACGCTGCGCGCCTGCATCTGCTCGACCAGCGCGGTTTGCGCAGGCAGCGTTTTAGCTACCATCATCAAGCCCGTAGTGTCTTTATCCAAGCGGTGCACAATGCCCGCCCGAGGAACTTCGGCAATGGCCGGGTGATGATGCAACAACGCATTTAACAGCGTGCCATCCGGATTACCCGCCGCGGGATGAACTACCATACCGGCGGCTTTATTAATTACCATCAGCGTGTCGTCTTCATAGACGATATCCAGCGCAATATCCTGCGCCTCAAACCGGGTATCGTCTTCAATGGTGGCCTGAAGCGCCAACACTTCGTGGCCATGCAGCTTGGCTTTCGGCTTGGCTGGTGCGCCATCCACCGTCAACTCACCAGCGTTGATCCACGCTTTCAAGCGTTCGCGGGAGTAATCGCTGAACAACTCAGCCGCCGCTTGGTCTAATCGCGCACCGGCTAACGTCGCGGGTACGCGCTGCGTGTCTTCAACTATACGAGACATGAAAAACCTATACGAGACATGAAAATCCTCTTTAAGACGCAAAAAACCTTAGCGGCTACCTTTGACGACGCCTAACGAAACGTCGCTAAGCCTGCGTTTTGAGCCGAGGTGTTTTATAGTGGGCGGACTGAGACCTATTCTACCATTTCTACTTATGGCCATCGCCGCTTTTTGGTGATTGAGGCTTGTTTGCAACGAGGATGATGATGCGCGTTTTTTCAGCTGCCAACCGCTTTGGCGTTCTAGCCCTAAGCCTTGCCCTTCTAGCGGGCTGTGCAAGTAACAATACCAGCGAAGAAGAGGAAGATGAGTTTGCGGGGGTACAGGAGCGTGAGCTCTATGAACTGGCCCGCACGGCCCTCGACAGTAACCGCTACCCGATTGCGATAGAGCGCCTGGAAGCGCTTGATACGCGCTATCCGTTTGGCGCGCATGCCGAGCAAGCCCAGCTCGAGCTAATCTATGCCTACTATGAAAACAGCGATTGGGAAGAAGCCCGGGCGGCGGCCAGCCGCTTTATTCGCCTGCATCCTGACCATCCGCAAGTGGACTATGCCTACTATCTGCGTGGCCTTTCCGCGTGGCAGGCGGGTCGTTTCAGCCTCGAGCGCCTGCGCCTGATCGATATTTCCAAACGCGATTTGGGGGCTTCGCGGGATGCCTATAACGACTTCCGCGAGCTGATTCAGCGTTATCCGCAGAGCGAATACGCCGCTGACGCCCAGCAGCGTATCGTCTACCTGCGTGAGCTAATGGCCCGCCATGAGCTCCACGTCGCTGATTACTACCTACGCCGTGGCGCTTACTTAGCAGCCGTTGAGCGCGGTCGTTGGGTAATCGAAAACTACCCCGAATCCAGCGCTACCCGAGATGCCCTGGCCACCATGGTTGAGGGCTATCAAGGCCTCGACATGGAGGACCGCGCCAATGAAGTTCTCGCTGTGCTGCGTGAAAACGCGCCTAATCACGAACAACTGCAGGGCAGCCGTTTTGTTCCCAAGCACTTAGGCCGAAATGATTAAGCCTGTGCGGGCCAGCAATCGCTAAAAACTGTACAACATCTATCTACCAAACCACGCTTCGGCGTGGTTTTTTTTATTCAAAAAAAGATCAAACAGATGATTTTAAAAGAAAAAACACAGACTGACAGCAAGCATTGTACAGGTAGTCATTATTTCCTATACAAATACTGTACAGAAATGTATGATTAGCTCGTCTGCATAATAAAGTGCCTTAACGGCACCTAAGGGAGCAACCAATGCCACTTTTTAAAGCACGTTCCAGCAACACCAAAATTAGCACGCGTTTAACACTCGGATTTGCTGCCTTGCTTGGGCTGCTGGTTCTGTTAACCGCCGTCGGCATTTATCAGGTCAATCAAATTGACCGGGATTTAGCGACAATCAACGACGTCAACGGAACCAAACAGCGCTTTGCAGTGGACTGGCGAGGTAGCGTACATGATCGCGCTATCGTGCTTCGCGACATTGTGATCACCGCCGGGAACGGCAACCTCAGCTCCTTAGAGAGTGAAATGGAACGCCTGCGTAGCGCATACAGCACAGCCACGACAGGCATGGAGCAAGTGACCAGCGAATATGCTGGCACTGCTCAAGAGCAAAGTATTATTAACAGCATCAATGACCAAGCCATACTCACACGGGAACTAACCGAGCAGGTAATAGCAGCCCGCGAAGCCGACGAGTATGCGCAGGCGCAAACACTGCTACTTGAACAGGCAGGCCCCGCTTACACCGAGTGGCTTAACCGCATTAATCAGTTTATCAACCTCCAGCAGCAGTTGAACGACGCCACCACAGCGACAGCCCGCGATACCGCCTCCGGTTTTCAAATGCAGATGCTGGGGCTAACACTCTTTGCGTTATTGGTCGGTGGTTTGATCGCGGTGTTTTTATCCCGCCAGCTGCTACGTGAATTGGGTGCTGAACCCTATGAAGTCAAAGCCTTCGCGGAAGCCATTGGTCGCGGCGAGTTAACCAGCCAGGGGCAGCTCAAGAAAGGTGATACACGCAGCATTATGGCGTCACAGGTTGCCATGGCGCATCAATTACAAACCATTGTGACTCAGGTGCGCGCTTCGGCAGAAGCGGTGGCCAGCAACAGCGAGCAAATTGCTGAAGGCAATAACGACCTCTCTTCGCGCACCGAACAGCAGGCCAGCGCACTAGCCGAAACCGCCTCAGCAATGGAGCAGCTCAACAGCACCGTCAAACTCAACGCCGATAACTCCGAGCAAGCTAGCAAAGAGGCCTCCAGCGCCTCTAACACAGCCAAGCAAGGCGGCGCAGCGGTCAGTCAGGTCGTTGCCACCATGAACGATCTCAATAAGAGTTCTCAGGAAATTGCGGGAATCATCTCAACGATTGATGCAATTGCCTTTCAAACCAATATTCTGGCGCTTAACGCCTCGGTCGAGGCTGCCAGGGCTGGGGAACATGGCCGCGGCTTTGCGGTAGTCGCAGAAGAAGTGCGTAAACTTGCCCAACGCAGTGCCGATGCCGCAAAAGAGATCAACGACCTTATCTCTAGCAACCTGGAACGGGTCGCCCATGGCAACGAGCGCGCCGAAGAAGCCAGCAAATCTACAGAGCAGATCGTCGCGGCTATCGAGCGGGTCACCAGCATCATGCATGAGATCAGCCATGCCAGCGCCGAGCAGAGCACCGGTGTGCAGGAAGTGGGACGAGCGGTGACCGAGATGGATCAGGTTACCCAGCAGAACGCCTCCCTGGTACACGAAAGTGCCACGGCGGCCAACAACTTGCGGCAAAACGCCCACTCTCTACTGTATGCCATGGAAGTCTTCAAGTTGCCGAATGCGCAACAAAAAGCACAGCCGTCTCGTGCAGCATTGGCCCCTTCACCTGCACGCACCAATGCCTCGAACAGACCAGCACTCCCTGCTGTGAAACGTCAGCAGGAAGCACCTGAGTGGGAAAGCTTCTAAGTTAAAAATGGTTTTTCAATTAACTATTTAGAGGCATTCGGCTCCTAACCCTTAGGAGCCGTTTTTTATAGCCCTCCCCCGAGATGACGATGAAGCCCACTCAAAGCCTGTTGAAGATGTTCTTACTACCGATCTTAATGATAGTGCTCCCTGCACTGTTATTGATGGCTATCGCCATGGAGATTCGGGTAACACAATCGCTGAACAACGTTGGCACTGTCGCTCAGATTGCCACGTTGTTGGTGGGAATTGGCATGATGGGAGGACTCATCGGCGTTGCGCTCTTTTTTGTCTGGCGGAGCAACAAGCGTTTAATGATCATTGGAGATGCTATTTTATCACTCACCAATAGCCAGCAAGCGCTGTCCGATTTTCAAGCGATCGAGCAGATGAGCCGACAGCGCAGTGGTTCTTTGGCGCGTATTGCTAACGCACTAATGACGTTTCGTGATGCCGAAAAACAACGTCGGGAAGCCGAATATAAAGTGCACCGATTGGCGTATTTCGACACGCTAACCCAGCTGCCCAACTGGCAATTGATGAGAGAGCATCTTCAACATTCGCTTGATACAAGCCAACAGACCGGCACCTACGGCGCGCTGATCTACCTGGACGTTGACGATTTCAACCGCATCAACGACAGCTGTGGGCACCGTATGGGCGACAACCTACTCCAGCAAATTGCCGAACGCCTTTCCGGCTTGACGGTCGAAGGCGCTACCATTGGCCGCTTAGGCGGCGATGAGTTTATGGTGATCATCGATGGCTTAGCCAGCGAACAGCTAAAAGCGGCCGAGAAAGCCGAGGCGTTTGCCGAACAGTTACAGCAAACGCTAAGCCCCTGTTACTGGGTGGAAGACAAAAAGCATTTCCTTAGCGCAAGCATAGGTATAGCACTGTTTAATGGCCTTCAAGAGAGCATTGATAGCCTCTTTCAGTATTCCAACGCGGCCGTTCACCTTGCCAAGCTAACGAGCCCCAACGGGTTACAGTTTTACGACCCGGCAGTGCAAGCCGAACTTGAAGCCAGAACCGAACTAGAGCACGACCTGCGTATGGCCATCGAGCGACAAGAGTTTGTATTGGTCTACCAATCACAAGTGGACGGTCTGGGGCGAGCTATTGGCGCAGAGGCATTGATCCGCTGGGAACACCCGCGCCGCGGGTTTATATCACCAGGCACCTTCATCCCCTTAGCCGAAGAAACAGGTTTAATCGTGCCGATTGGAAACTGGGTACTCGAAACAGCCTGCGAACAGCTAGTTATCTGGGCAAACGACGAAAGCACCAAGCATCTAACATTAGCAGTCAACGTCAGCGCCAAACAGTTCCAACAGCCCGATTTCGTTGGCACTGTCTGCGGCGTGCTAACCAAAAGCGGTGCCTCGGCACACCGGCTAAAGCTGGAACTGACTGAAAGCACCATGATCGGCAAAATAGATGACATCATCGCGCGTATGCTCCAGCTCAAGGCGCTGGGGGTTAGCTTTTCCTTAGACGATTTCGGCACTGGCTACTCGTCGCTGCAGTACCTCAAACGGCTCCCTTTAGATCAAATCAAAATCGACCAGTCGTTTGTGCGTAACCTACATAAAGACACGGACGACAAGGCCATAGTGCAAACCATTATTGCCATGGGGCGTTCGCTCGGATTGCAGGTTATCGCCGAAGGTGTAGAGAACCACGAACACTGGCGGTACTTAAACGAACACCAGTGTCACGCCTTCCAAGGGTATTATTTTTGCAAACCAGTCTCCGCTACCGAGATGGTACAGCGAAGCTTAGCCCCGCCACCGATGCCCATTTAATCCTGAAGTTGCGCCCGTCATGAAACAGTATCCGGCTCACTCGCCGGGCTGCCAGCCATTAACGATCGGATAGCGGCGGTCGCGGCCAAAGCCCCGCGGTGTCACGCGGACACCAATCGGCGCCTGGCGACGCTTATACTCGCAGCGGTCAACCAGCTTCACTACTTTATAAACGTCTTCAGCGTCAAAGCCACCGGCGATGATCGCTTCCGCGCTCATGTCGCCTTCGATATAGCTTAATAGAATAGCGTCGAGGGTATCGTAATCCGGCAGGGAGTCACTATCCTGCTGATCCGGCGCCAGCTCGGCGCTGGGTGGGCGCTCGATGACCCGTGCAGGGATAGCCGGAGATTGGGTATTGCGCCAGCGAGCCAAGCGATACACCCAGGTTTTATACACGTCTTTGATGGCATTAAAACCGCCCACCATATCGCCATACAGCGTAGCGTAGCCCACCGCCATTTCGCTCTTGTTACCGGTAGTCAGTACCATCAAGCCTTTTTTATTGGAGATCGCCATCAGCAGCACGCCACGACAGCGTGATTGCAGGTTCTCTTCGGTGGTATCTCGCTCGGTGCCCGCGAAGCTCTCCGCCAGTGTACCCATAAAGGCGTCTACCATGGGCTCAATCGGCATGATCTCGTAGTGCACATCGAGCATCTTGGCCTGCTCGGCGGCGTCCTGCTTGGAGATATCCGCGGTGTAGTGGTAAGGCATCATTACCGCCTGCACCCGCTGGGGCCCCAGTGCATCAACCGCAATGGCCAGCGATAGCGCCGAATCGATACCGCCGGAAAGGCCCAGCACCACGCCTTTAAAACCGCTCTTGTTAACATAATCGCGCAGTCCGGTGACCAGTGCGCAGTACAGGCTCTCTTCCGGTTCCACTTCGGGGTCAATCTCGCCAGGCTGGGGTTCCCAAACAGTGGCGCTGGTCTGCAAAAACTGAACCGGCATCAGGCCCGCCTGCCAGTAGGGCGCCAGCACCTGTAACTGCCCATTAGCGTTAACACAGCATGAGCCACCATCAAATACCAGCTCGTCCTGTCCACCGATAGTGTTCACATACACAATCGGGCGGTTGACGTCTTGGGCATGCTGCTCCAATAAGCCCAGCCGCTCAGTGGGCTTATCCTGATGATAGGGTGAGGCGTTCAAGGTGATTAGCACTTCAGCGCCTGCTTCCTTGGCAGCTCTAACCGGCGCGCCATCCCATAGATCCTCGCAGATCACTATGCCCAGCTTGGCGCCTTTATGCTCATAGACGAGCGTTTCAGTGCCAGGCGCAAAGTAGCGCTGCTCGTCGAACACCTGATAGTTAGGCAGCGCCTGTTTGGCGTACTCGGCCTCCCACTGGCCGTTGTAGAGTAGACCCGCCAAATTGTAGCAGCGGCCTTCGCGGACGCCGGGGTAGCCGATAATCACCAGCACATCACTAGCGACCTTCGATGCCATAAGGGCGCGGGCTTCACGCAGGCGGGTTTCCATTGAGGGGCGCAGCAGCAGATCTTCAGGCGGGTAGCCCGACAAAAAAAGCTCTGGAAAGACAACAATATCCGCCCCATGCTCAATCCGCGCTTCGCGCACAGCTTCAATCGCGCGTGCGGCGTTGCCGGGAATATCCCCGACCAGAGGATCGAGTTGGGCCATTACCAGCGTTAAGTCTTGCATGGGCGTCAAAATCTCTTGAGAATCTTTAAAATGGGGTTACACCGACATAGTCGTATTGTCCCGCAAGGGCCACCAACAGGCAAAGGTTGCGAGGCTATCTCGATGCCTAGCCTCAATGACCAGTACCAATGCATAGCACTAATGCATAGCACTAATGCATAGCACTAATTACCAGTGCCAATAACTAGCACCTAAATTCCCACCTTGGGAGACACAAAAGGATGAACCTCTTGATCATTCGGCTGATTATCTTCGCCGTCATATTTTATGCCGGTTTAAAACTCTACGGCATCTACCGGCAACGTAAGCTTGAGCATGAAGCGCAGCATAAAAAAGTCAACCGCCACGAGGGCGGCAAAATGGTGCGCTGCCGCTGGTGTGAGGTACACGTACCTGAGGACGAAGCGCTGCGCGACCAGGAGCAGTGGTTCTGTTCTAGCGCCCATCGTGACCGTTTTCTGCAAGAACAGCAGGATAAAGACGGAACATCTTAAGCTTGTATAAGCCGTTCTGGCGTAAGCTGGTAAGGCGCGGGGTCAATCATTGGCTCGCGCCCCAGCAGTTGATCCACCAGCAAATGGGTCGAGGCAGGCGCCAGCACCAAGCCATTGCGATAGTGCCCGGCATTGACGAAGACGTTACTCCATTCAGGCAGCGCGCCGATAAAGGGGATGCCCGCCGGGGATCCAGGCCTTAGCCCGGCCCACTGGTGTGCGATCTGGCATGTAGCCAAAGCGGGCAAAATGGCTTCAGCGCTCTGCTGCAAAGACGCCAGCGCCTCCTCATCGGTGCTCTTATCAAAGCCCTTCTCTTCCAGCGTAGAGCCAACCAGCAGCAGGCCGTCCGCGCGTGGAATAATATAGCGGCCATCTTTTAACACCACGCGCTGAACGAGACCTTTAGGCGCTTGATAGGCAATCATCTGCCCTTTCACAGGCCTTACCGGCAACTGCACATTCAACTGGGACAGCAGCTGCGCAGCCCAGGCGCCGCCACACACCACAATACGACCCGCTTTGAGTGATCCTTGGGAAGTCGCCACACCTTCCACTTGGCCACTTTCTCTGCCGCCCGGTTGAATAAAACCACTGACCTCACAATGCTCTTTCAGCGTTACCTGGGGCATAGCGGCTAATCGCGCCTTCAATGCCTTGACTAAACGCGGGTTTCTCACGCTGCCTAACGTCGGCATCCATAGCGCGCTGTCACCCGCCATTGCCACGCCAGGCTCCTTATTGAGAACAAAATCTGCGGCTACCCTTTCAAGCGGTTTACCCAACTGACGCGCCCAGCCCAGCGCTTCGTCGGCATCATCCACATTTAGATAAAGCAGCCCCTTTTGACGATACTCGGGGTCAATGCCGGTCTCCTCCAACAAACGCAGCGCCAGCGAGGGGTAAACGCCCTCCGACCAGCGTGACAGTTGCGATATCGCAGCGTCGTAGCGCCAAGGATAGAGCGGTGAAACGATGCCTCCTCCGGCCCAGGATGCCTCTTTACCGCACTCACCCCGCTCCACCAGCGTGACCTGCTGGCCGGCATCGGCTAACTGCAGCGCTGTCATCATGCCGATCACGCCGCCACCAATAATTAAGAAATCGCTCACAACATTGTCCGTTTTGGCTTACATAAAAAAAGCGCATTGTCGCCTAGGATGGCCTATTAACGACGATGCGTTCGCGGCTAGTGACGAGGAGTGAGCATAACGCGGGCAATAACAAGGTCAAGTGAGGAGAGGTGATGAGCAGTTTTCAGATCAAGACGCACACCACACCTGAAGGCGGATTTACGCTGCTTGAGTTACTGGTCACCCTACTGTTGGTGGGTATTATCGCTGCTTGGGGGCTGCCCAATTTTCAAGCCTTGGGACAGCGAACGGCGCAGACCAGCGCAGTAAACCGATTACAAAGCGCGTTTTCGCTAGCGCGCAATACGGCGATTAGCCAGCGCCGCCAGATTACTGTTTGCCCAGCCTCTGCAAACCGCCAGGCCTGTATCAAAGGTTGGAGTGGTGAGTTAATGATCGTGCGGGGAGATAAAACCAACGGCATTACCGAAGACGATATTTTACGCATTGTCCCCGCGCAACAAGACACGCAAGTGGCCTACAGCCGGGGCTGGTCGCGCATCCGTTACAGCCCATTAGGCTATACCAGCGGGTACAACGGCAGTTTTTCCGTTTGTTCAAGTAGCGGCGCCGAAGGCTCACTTGGTAAAAAATTAGTACTCAGCCAGTTGGGACGTTTACGGATCGATGAAGCGCCTATCGACTGTTAATCAGTAGGCGCTTCCACTCGTCCACAGAGGTTAGGCAAGCTAGATTTTACCCTGCGATACCGTCTAAATAGCGCTCAGCATCCAGCGCCGCCATGCAGCCACTGCCCGCCGAGGTAATCGCTTGCCGATAAATATGATCCATCACATCGCCGCAGGCAAATACACCCGGCACGCTAGTGGCCGTCGCGTTACCTTCCAAGCCTGAAGTCACTTTGATATAGCCACCGTTCATTGCCAGTTGGCCTTCAAAGATGCCCGTATTGGGGCTGTGGCCGATGGCAATAAACAGGCCTGGCGCATGGATCTCTTTGCTTGAACCATCTTTAGTGGATTTAACCCGCACGCCTGTAACGCCGGAGTTATCACCCAGCACTTCCTCAACTTCCTGGAACCACTCAAGGACGATTTTGCCTGCCTCGGCTTTCTCAAACAGCTTATCTTGAAGGATTTTTTCCGCCCGCAGGGTGTCGCGGCGGTGCACCAGGGTCACCTTTGACGCGATGTTAGACAGATACAGCGCCTCTTCCACGGCGGTATTGCCGCCACCCACAACAATGACTTCCTGGTTGCGGTAGAAAAAACCATCGCAGGTAGCGCAGGCCGAAACACCTTGGCCCATAAACTGCTGTTCGGTAGGCAGGCCCAGGTAACGCGCGCTGGCACCGGTGGCCACAATCAAGGCATCACAGGTATAAACACCGCTGTCACCCTTTAAGGTAAAGGGTTTTTCACCTAGGCTAACCTCATTGATATGGTCAAACAGCACTTCGGTATTAAAGCGTTCGGCGTGCTGTTTCATGCGCTCCATCAATTCCGGCCCTTGAACCCCTTGGGCGTCACCGGGCCAGTTATCCACATCGGTTGTGGTGGTCAGTTGGCCACCCGCCTGAATACCGGTAATCAGCAGCGGCTTCAGGTTGGCCCGCGCGGCGTAGACAGCCGCCGTATAGCCTGCGGGGCCGGATCCAAGAATAATCAAACGCTCATGACGAGTTTCCATGACACCACCTTGTAAAGATTTAACTGATAGCTTCGTCGATAGCTGTGTCGAAAGCCATGTACATAGCTTTATAAAAAAATGGCTTTATAAAAAATTAGCCACAGAGTCTGCCTGAAATGGTGCCAAGTACAAGCTATTGCAAGGTTGCGTCTACGCTATTAGGCGAAGAAGCCTTGAAAGCCCCTGTGCAAAGACGCATGTATTCTTACTAAGGTAAGCCATACTAGAAAGGAAGACCGTGACCGTCGCGCCTAGTGAATGGTAAGTCACTAACCCGCAATAAGAGGAGAATGGCATGAGCAAGATACCCGATACGCTAAGCACCTTAGAGGTTGGCAGTAAAACGTATCACTACTATAGCCTGCCCCAAGCGGCCGAGACCCTGGGCAGCATTGACCGGCTTCCCAAGACGCTCAAGATTCTACTCGAAAATCAGCTGCGCTTCGCCGATGACGAAAGCGTAGATCAAGAAGATATGCAGGCCCTGGTCGACTGGCAGGCCGAGGGCAAATCCAGCCGTGAAATCGGCTACCGCCCCGCACGGGTATTAATGCAGGACTTTACCGGCGTGCCGGGCGTGGTAGATCTTGCTTCCATGCGCGCCGCGGTAGAAAGCCTCGGCGAAGACCCGGCGAAGATCAATCCGCTTTCCCCCGTCGATCTGGTCATTGACCACTCGGTAATGGTCGATAAGTTCGGCAACCCTGCCGCGTTCCAAGAGAACGTCGATATTGAGATGCAGCGTAACCGTGAGCGCTACGAGTTTCTGCGCTGGGGCCAGCAGGCGTTTGATAACTTTAGCGTTGTCCCCCCCGGCACCGGCATTTGCCACCAGGTCAACCTTGAGTACCTGGGCAGAACGGTATGGATCAAGGACGAAGACGGCAAGACCTTTGCCTACCCTGATACCCTCGTCGGTACTGACTCCCACACCACGATGATCAATGGCCTGGGCGTACTGGGTTGGGGCGTTGGCGGTATCGAAGCCGAAGCGGCCATGCTGGGCCAGCCGGTATCGATGCTAATCCCTGAAGTGATTGGCTTTAAACTGACCGGCAAGCTGCGCGAAGGTATTACCGCCACTGACTTGGTGCTCACCGTTACTGAGATGCTGCGTAAAAAAGGTGTCGTCGGTAAATTTGTTGAGTTCTACGGCGACGGTTTGAAAGACCTGCCCCTGGCGGATCGCGCCACGATCGCCAATATGGCCCCCGAGTATGGTGCTACCTGTGGCTTCTTCCCCGTGGATGAAGAAACCCTCAACTATATGCGCCTCACCGGGCGTGAAGATGAGCAGGTAGCGCTGGTGGAAGCCTATAGCAAAGCCCAAGGGCTGTGGCGCGAACCTAATGACGAGCCGATTTTCACCGACGCCTTAGAGCTGGACATGAATGAGGTGGAGGCGAGCCTTGCCGGCCCCAAACGCCCCCAAGATCGCGTGGCGCTGAAAGACATGGCGGCGGCCTTTGACAAGTTCATGCAGGAAGACGTCAACGCGGATGCCAGCGCAAAGGGGAAACTCTCCTCTGAAGGCGGCCAAACCGCCGTGGGCGTGGAGCGCAGCTTCGAGCATGACACCAGCCAAGCCGTGAAACTTGATGACCAGGACTTCAGCCTTGACCCCGGCGCGGTGGTGATTGCGGCGATAACCTCGTGTACCAACACCTCCAACCCCAGCGTGATGATGGCCGCCGGGCTGCTGGCGCGTAAGGCGCGTGAAAAGGGGTTAACCACTAAGCCCTGGGTGAAGACCTCTCTGGCACCGGGCTCCAAAGTAGTCACCGAGTATCTGGAAGCCGCTGAATTAAACGATGACTTGGATGCGCTTGGCTTTAACCTGGTTGGCTACGGCTGCACCACCTGTATCGGTAACTCAGGCCCGCTGCCTGCGGAGATCGAGCAGGCCATCAACGATGGCGATCTTGCCGTGGCCTCAGTGCTCTCAGGTAACCGTAACTTTGAAGGCCGCGTACACCCGCTGGTCAAAACCAACTGGCTCGCCTCACCGCCCCTGGTGGTGGCTTACGCCCTGGCCGGTAACGTCCAGCTTGACCTTACCCAAGAGCCGCTTGGCAAAGACAGCAACGGCGAACCGGTCTATTTAAAAGATATCTGGCCCAGCCAGGCCGAGATTGCCAGCGCCGTCGAGCAGGTCAACACTGCGATGTTCCGTAAAGAGTACAGCGCCGTGTTTGAGGGTGACGACGTCTGGAAAGCCATCGACGTGTCAGAAAGCAAGGTCTACCAGTGGCCTGAATCCACCTACATTCAGCACCCGCCCTTCTTTGAAGGCATGGGCCGCGAGCCGGATGCCATCGAAGACGTACACAGTGCCCGGGTACTCGCTATGCTGGGTGATTCGGTGACCACCGACCACATCTCGCCTGCCGGTGCCATCAAGCCTGACAGCCCCGCCGGGCGCTACCTGCAAGAGCATGGCGTCAAACCGGTCGACTTCAACTCCTACGGCTCGCGCCGGGGTAACCATGAAGTCATGATGCGCGGCACCTTCGCTAACGTGCGAATCAAAAATGAGATGCTCGATGGCGTGGTGGGTGGTGAGACACGCCACGTACCCAGCGGCGAGCAGATGGCCATTTACGATGCGGCCATGAAGTACAAAGAGGAAGGTAAACCGCTGGTGGTGATTGCCGGTAAAGAGTACGGCACCGGTTCTTCACGGGACTGGGCGGCCAAAGGCACCCGCTTGCTGGGGGTTCGCGCCGTGATTGCCGAATCCTTCGAGCGCATTCACCGCTCTAACCTGATCGGCATGGGCGTTGTGCCGCTGCAGTTTGCCGAAGGCGAGGGCCGCCAGACGTTGGGGTTAACCGGGGATGAAGAGATTTCGATTGCCGGTTTAAGCGACCTGACGCCGGGTGGCACGGTCAAAATCGTGATCAAAAATGCCGATGGGGAGCGCACCGTTGATGCCAAATGCCGAATTGATACGGTAAACGAGCTGGCTTACTACCGTCACGGTGGTATCCTTCACTACGTGCTGCGCAAGATGATCGGCGCAGCCTAAAGGGTAAAACCTACCAATGCTTGCATGCCCCCACCTCGGTGGGGGCTTTTTTTTAGCCGAGTGCTTAAAAAGCGCGGCGACGGTAGGTACGGTAATCAGGCGACCAGGACGCTTTTTCGATTAGCTCCCGAAGCGTTGTGCCGCTGGTTTTTAGCGCCACGCCGTTCTGCTGCGCCTGTGCCGCTACTTCAAAGGCAATCGACTTGCTGATATGCCGTATACGCGATAGCGGCGGCAACAGTGCGCCTTTACCCTCTTTTACTAACGGAGCCTCACGGGCCAGCGCCCGCGAAGCGCTCATCAGCATCTCATCGGTCACCCGGTTGGCACTGGCGGCAATCACGCCCAAACCAATGCCCGGGAAAATATAAGCATTGTTGCACTGGGCAATCGGATAAGTACGGCCGTTATAAACCACCGGTGCAAAGGGGCTACCCGTCGCTACCAAGGCCTGACCATCGGTCCAGCGGATGACATCTTCTGGTACGGCCTCTGCCTGGGAGGTAGGGTTAGAGAGCGGCATGATGACCGGGTGCTCACAGCCAGCGTGCATGGTACGCACCACCTGCTCGGTGAAGATACCGCGCTGGCCGCAGACGCCGATCAATACCGTGGGTTTGATCTGAACGATCGTCTCTTCCAGGCCCTGGCCGTTCCACCCAGCAACTAGTGAAGGATCGTGGGCTAATCGGCGCTGGAAATCGCGCTGCCACTCTTGATCGCTGGTCATCAAGCCATCACGATCAACAATGTAGATTCGCGCCCGCGCTTCGCTTTCGCTCAAGCCTTCGGCTTCCATGGCCACCACGACTTGCTCGGCGATTCCACAACCCGCTGAACCACCGCCCACAAACACCACCCGCTGCTGGGCAATTGTCTCTTCACGAGCCTGGCAAGCTGCCATCAGCGTACCCACGACCACAGAAGCAGTGCCCTGAACGTCGTCGTTGAAGCAGCAAAGCTCGTTGCGATAGCGCTCTAGCAGCGGCACCGCATTGGCCTGAGCAAAATCCTCAAACTGCAGCAGTACGTTAGGCCAGCGACGCTTCACAGCAGCGATAAATTCCGCCATGAAAGCATCGTACTCTTCTTGCCCTACCCGCTCGTGGCGCCAGCCCATATACATGGGGTCGTCCAGTAGCGCTTTGTTATTGGTGCCCACATCAATCATGATCGGCAGTGTGTAGGCGGGGCTAATACCACCACAGGCGGTATACAGCGCCAGTTTACCAATTGGGATACCCATGCCGCCGATCCCCTGGTCACCCAGACCTAGAATGCGCTCACCATCCGTTACCACGATCACTTTGACGTTATCTTTGGTGGCGCTGCGCAGAATGTCATCCATATGTTCGCGGTCAGGATAGCTAATAAACAGGCCGCGGTGGTTACGATAAATATTGGAGAACTCCTGACACGCCTGCCCCACCGTGGGGGTGTAAATAATCGGCAGCATCTCTTCCAGGTGCTGGGAGACTAGACGGAAATAGAGCGTTTCGTTGTCATCTTGAATGGCACGAAGATGGATGTGCTTCTCAAGGCTGCTATGGCACTGCTGGTATTGGCGATAGACCCGCTCAAGCTGATCCTCAATGGTTTCTACCTTTTGCGGTAGCAAACCGATCAGGTTAAACGCCAAGCGTTCCTCCTGAGTAAACGCGCTGCCTTTGTTCAATAGCGGCATTTCGAGCAAAGAAGGACCGGCGTAAGGAAGGTATAGGGGGCGTCTACTCTGGGTAGTCATAAGCACTCTCTTTTTTATGTCAATCACTGCTGCAATGCAGCAACATCGGGCGTTCGCGGCGTTTGAGCGTAATGTAACATGCTCCTGCGACAAAGGTGGAAGAGAGAGGTCATGTTGATAAAAAAACGCCTCGATTTAGGAGAACTAAACCGAGGCATATGACGAGTATTAACTAACCTTCTAGCAACTCTTAGCGGTGGGTTTGCGCCCCTCTACGCCAGCGAAGAACAACGGCCGCAGCTTAACGCCGACCATGTTGCCCGCAAACGCCGCTACCAACCATACCCAACCGTGGAGGCTGCCAGACGCAATGCCGCTGAAGTAAGCACCAATATTGCAACCAAACGCCAACCGCGCGCCGTAACCCAGCAAGATACCGCCAATGACCGCGGCCAAGATAGATTTCAGCGGAATTCTGAAGTTAGGCGCAAAGCGACCCGCCAAGCTCGCCGCAGCAAGCGCGCCAAGCATAATGCCGACGTTCATCACCGTGGTGATATCACTCCAAACGCTGGCTTCAAGAGCCGCTACGTTGCCTGGGGACTGCCAATAGCCCCACTGGCTCACATCGCCACCCACTAGCTCAAAGCCTTTAGCCCCCCACAGCGCAAACGCTGAGGTAATCCCCCACGGGCGGCCTGCCAATGCCAAGGTGGCAAAGTTGAGCAGCGCCAACGCCACCGCGCCCGCCACTAGCGGCCAAGGCCCCGTCAGCCAACGCTCATAGCCATGCTTATCGACATTAGGCGCCTGCTCTAACTGGCCGTGACGACGCTTCTCCATCACCCAGGTAAATGCCGCAATAGCAGCAAACAGCACGAGACTAATCGCTATTCCTCCGCCGACCCCGGCGACGTTGACCAGTGATACCGGTTGAAAAGCCGGTAAGCTCTGCCACCAGGCAAAATGCGCGGATCCAATCACCGAGCCAACAATAAAGAACACCAAAGTAATCAGCATGCGTGCGTTACCACCGCCCGCAGTAAACAGCGTGCCAGAGGCACAGCCGCCGCCCAACTGCATGCCTACACCGAACAGGAAGGCCCCCACCAGCACGGAGATGCCAATCGGCGCTACAAAGCCCGACACCTCGTTACCAAACAGCGTGCCTGCCCCCAAGGCAGGGAAAAACAGCACCACCGCGATGGCCAGCATCACCATTTGGGCGCGTAGGCCACGCCCTCTTCGCTCAGTAATAAATACCCGCCACGCTGAGGTAAAACCAAACGCTGCGTGATACAGCACCATGCCAAACAGCCCACCAACAATCATCAAAAGGCCAATATTGGCGTCAAACACTACCCCAATTAGTAACGCGCCCAGCACGATCGCCGCCGTGGCGATCAGCGGCACGCGATAGCTCTGCGGCGTAGTAACCGTCGTTGTAGACATACATTCACCTTTAGCAGCACCAAAAGCGCCTGTTTGTTAACAGGCGCTTTTGGTAGACATGGACAATAGTTATAAGCCTAACGATAGCTGTAGAGCGCGGGAAATTCTTTATTGAAAGGTATTTATTCCGCAATGGAATATCAAACAAAACGCCCCAGACCAACGGCTGTACGAAGACGATCCATCGTTACAGCAGCCTCTTCCCGCGCCCGCTCAGCGCCTTTTTGAAGTACTGCTTCAATATGAGCTGGGTCTTCCATCAGTGCGTTGTAACGTTCACGAGGAGCGCTTAAGTGGGCATTCAAATATTCAAACACCTTATCCTTGGCCTCGCCCCAACCAATACCGTTCTCGTACTGTTCACGCAGGCTGGCGGTCTCTTCTGCCGTTGCGAACGCTGAGTAAATCTGGAACAGCGTGCAGGTATCAGGGTCTTTCGGCTCACCGGGTTCCAGCGAGTTGGTCTTAATCTTGCGCACCAGCTTCTGCAGTTTTTTCTCTGGGGCAAACAGCGGAATGGTATTGTCGTAGCTTTTGGACATCTTGCGCCCATCCAAGCCATTCAGTAGCTGTATTTTTTCGTCTACCACCGCCTCAGGGAGCACAAAGTGCTGGCCTTTATAGAGGTGGTTAAAACGCCCGGCGATATCACGGGCCATTTCGATATGTTGAATCTGATCCCTGCCTACCGGCACTTTGCTGGCGTTGAACATCAGAATATCCGCCGCCATCAGAACGGGGTAGCTAAACAGCCCCATGGTAATGCCTTTATCCGGGTCTTGGTTCTCCGCCTCTTCGTTCTCAGCCACCGCTGCTTTGTAGGCATGCGCACGGTTCATCAAGCCCTTGGCGCACACGCAAGAAAGCATCCAAGCAAGCTCGGGGATTTCTGAAATATCCGACTGGCGATAGAAAATCGCATTATCGGTATCCAGCCCTAGCGCCAGCCAAGTGGCGGCAATTTCCAAGCGGGACGCCTGCACCCGCTTTGGATCTGGGCACTTGATCAGCGCGTGGTAATCGGCCAAAAAATAGAACGACTGCACGCTGGGGTCTTGACTGGCTTCGATGGCGGGCTTGATCGCCCCCACATAGTTGCCCAAATGGGGGATGCCGGAAGTGGTGATGCCGGTGAGAACGCGGGTTTTAGCGGTTTGACTCATGTTTTCAGACTCTTAGCTTTCAGGCTCTTAGGCAAATAGGACTATCATAACGCGCAGCATGCCGTGTGGCGAATGGCATCCCTGGCATTTAAACAATGCCCCTCACAACTGCTTAGTCGCCTGCTCCGCTGGTTCGGCTGGCCCGTTGATAAACGGCAACCGATATGCCCTCAATGCTGCTATTCGTGCCCATATCGCGCGTTGTAATAGTCACTTCATCACCACTCACATCAAACGTGACGCCCAACTGATCGAAGGATTCAAATCCCTCGGCGCCAGTTACATCATTTAAAAAATCACTCTCGGTATAAGTAGCGTTAAAGATGCCTTCTAATAACTGACGCCGAGAAGCCATGCTTCTAAATACCGACAACATGCTTTCTGCATTCATTTGAGCTTGTACAGAGGCTCGATAATTACCCGCCAAACGCTCATCAATCAACGCGCTCTGCATGCCTGACATGCCTAGCATCAACGCACCGGCGAGCAGAGCCATAACAATCACTAACGCCGCACCTTGTTGTTGCTTCATGAAGTAGGCTCTCGTGATGAGATTGCTTTATTTCGCTCGCTGATAGTAAAGGTGATTTCATCGCACGTCATATTCACGCTTTCTCGGCAATCGCCAAGGGGCAGTGTGATTAAATGAGACACGTCATCGCTGTTGGTTTTGGAAAGCGTTGGGCAATCGGCTTCATCATCAACCTGAGCAAGATCTAAGACAGGTTGGTTTTTAACCTCGTCTTGCAGCACACAATAATAGTCCGTCCCGCTGTCAGAGTGACGTCCATCGGACACAATAGCGTAGTCAGCAATATTCCCTTTGCGTCCTGCAGCAGTCAGGGTACTTACCGCAAAAATTAATGTCTCTTGTTTACGACTGACCTTGTCAACGGTTTGAAACGTTTGAAAAGAGGTTAAAAAGAGCTTTCCTGCCCCTAAGATAATCACTGCACCTATCGCCATCGCGACCATCAGCTCAACGAGGGTAAAGCCCTTTTGCCCATCTGGCATCACTCGCCTCCACCTGTATCAGGAAGGCGAAGCGTATAGGTAAACACATCAGATCCGGTATCGCCTGCCAAGCTTCCCAAGCCTATCTCAATGGTAAATTCACAACCATCTGATACGATTTTGCTCTCTTGCGCATTCACATTCCGCAAAGGATTTAAATCACTATCGGCAAACCACTGGGTCTTCCAAGCAGCCTCTACATCAATATCTGCACAGCTATCTACGCCCTCTCTTGCCAGCTCCGCCCACAGCCGCTCTTGCGCATCCACGGCTGCAACACTTGCGAATGAACGCTGGTAGCCAGCATTCGCACTTTGCAACGCTTTAAGCTGCATGGCGGCCCCCCCGATCAAGCCGATGGAAAGCACCACTAGGGCGATCAAAGCCTCTATTAAACTAAAGCCGCGCTGTTTTCCCTGTTTACCAGCAAGCATCAGGCAACCTTTCGCCACTCGAATTTAGCGTCATATTATCGTCGCAGCCGTCATTCTGATGGCTACTGGCGGTTAATAGATAGCCGTTACCGCTAACATTTACCGCAATCGTATAGTTGTGTTCGGGAGAGGCGTTACTGATAGGACAATCACTATAGGAGTAAGTCCGCGTATAACAGCGTTCAAGCTCGGAAGCAGCCTGCATAAGACCTGCATGGGCATCGGTTCGCATTGTTTTTTGCACGTAGCGGGTATAGCTGGGGTAGGCAATGGCGGAGACGATGCCGATGATCACCAGCACAATCATCAATTCAATTAGGGTAAAGCCGCGCTGGCCCTTCAGCAAAGAACGGCCAGAGAAAGAGTGAGAAACATAAGACACGCGGCTCTGCTCCTGTATTAGCTGGCTCATACTGTTTCAGTATGTCGCAAACCAATACCCATTGCATTACGCGATCCAGATCAACTGCTGGCGATTACCTTTTCACGCAGCTCTTTCGGCATAGAGAAGGTAATCGTTTCTTCACGGCCCTGTAGCTCTTCAGGTAGTGCAGCGCCCATGGTTTGCAGCTTGGCAATCACGCCTTTGACCAGTACTTCAGGGGCACTGGCTCCGGCGGTTACGCCGATACGTGAAACATTTTCAAGCCACTGCGGGTCGATCTGGTCAGCGTTGTCGATCAAATAGGCAGGCGTACCCATACGCTCTGAAAGTTCACGTAAGCGGTTGGAATTTGAGCTGTTGGGGCTGCCCACCACCAACAGTAGATCGCTTTGGGCGGCTAGTTCGCGTACTGCATCCTGACGGTTCTGCGTGGCGTAGCAGATATCGTCATTGCGCGGCCCCTGGATGTCAGAAAACTTCTCGCGCAGCGCATCGATCACCTTAGCGGTGTCATCCATAGACAGCGTGGTTTGCGTCACAAAAGCAAGCTTGGTGGGGTCACTCACCTCCAGCTTGGCGACGTCTTTCTCATCCTCGACCAAGTAGATCCAGCCGCCATGGGAGGTATCGTAACGCCCCATGGTGCCTTCGACTTCCGGGTGGCCTTCATGGCCGATCAGGATGCACTCCTGGCCGCGCTTGGCATAGCGAAGCACTTCAAGGTGAACCTTGGTCACTAGCGGGCAGGTGGCGTCGAATACCTTCAAACCCCGCCGTTCCGCATCGGCCTGCACCGCCCGGGAAACGCCGTGGGCAGAGAAAATGACGATAACGTCATCCGGCACTTCATCCAGCTCTTCGACAAACACGGCCCCACGTGCGCGCAGGGTTTCGACTACAAAGCGGTTGTGGACAACCTCGTGGCGCACATAGATAGGCGGGCCAAACACATCCAATGCGCGGTTGACGATATCGATCGCACG
Organism: Halomonas sp. SpR1; assembly: GCF_031010175.1. Taxonomy (GTDB): domain Bacteria; phylum Pseudomonadota; class Gammaproteobacteria; order Pseudomonadales; family Halomonadaceae; genus Vreelandella. The sequence goes on along the minus strand of NZ_JAUAMB010000047.1, from coordinate 6,845 downwards.
ATCCACACCGGCGCAAAAGCCACGCGGATTGGCTAACTTGATCTGGATGGGCTGGGGTTGAGTCGGTTGCGTCGATTGCATAGTAGCGCCTTGATGCGTAAGCGCATCGCTTAGTGAATTAATGCGTTGTCACCGGTTTGACGTCGAGTACTTCGACTTCAAACACCAGGGTACGCCCTGCCAGTGGGTGATTGAAGTCCACTTCAATACGCTCACCCTCGATGGTTTTGACCACACCGGGCAATTCCGTTCCCGCTTTATCGGCAAACGACATCACCATACCGATTTCCGGGACTTCATCGCCAAAATCAGCCCGCTTCAGGGTCTGAATATTTTGCGGGTTGTGCTGGCCGAAGGCATGTTCAGGAGTTATCTGAAAAGTAGCCTCTTGGCCTGCGGACATGCCTTTAATCGGGTGTTCAAAACCAGGCGGCAAGTTACCGTCACCAAACTCGAAGGTAGCCGGCGCTTTGTCTTTAGTGGAGTCCACCAAGGTGCCGTCTTCGAGCTTTAAGGTGAAGTGCAGCGTCACTTCCATACCGTCATCGATCAAATAGTCGCTCATTTCAGCCCTCAATGTACCGTTCTCAACGTTCGATTAATGGGAAGCCCCGTGCGCTTTTTTGCGCCGCCGCTCACCCATAATAGATTCCCAGATTAAGGCAACCGCCCCCAGCACAATGCCCATATCGGCCACGTTAAATGCCGGGTAGTACCACCCGGCGACGTGAAACGATAAAAAGTCGACCACATAACCATGCACCAGGCGATCATAGAGATTGCCCAGCGCACCACCGATAATCAACGGTAGTGCGATCGCCAACAGCTTTTCGTCATGCTTAATGCGCGTGAGCCAAACCGTTAAACCGACGCTAGCGCCAATCGCAATAATGGCGAAGAACCAGCGCTGCCAGCCGGGATGGGTGGCCAAAAAGCTGAACGCAGCGCCAGTATTGTGCAGCAGGGTCAGGTTAAAGAACGGCAGCACCTCTACCGGCTGTGCATAGCCCAACTGGCTACTGGCCACGTATTTGGTGACCAGATCCAAGACAATGACCGCCACTGCTAGCCACAGCCAGCGCAGTGGCCGCTGCATCGGCGGCCGTGCGTTTGTATCGCTAGGTGTGTCTTTGCTAGGCATGTTTTTATCAAGCATAGTAGCGAATCTCACCGCTTCCCTCGGGGAGGTTGCTGATACAGCGGCCACATAGATCCGGATGATCAGCATGAGTGCCTACGTCAGGGCGGTGGTGCCAGCAGCGCTCACACTTGGTGTTGTCGCTGGCTTTAACCGCCACTTTTAAGCCCTCAACCTCTGTCGCCTCTGCATCACCGCCTTCTTCCATGGGTTTCAGGGTGACTTCGCTGGTCAGCATCACAAAGCGCAGCTCGTCGCCCAGTTTGGTCAGCGTCGCCTGCAGCTCGTCGCTAACATACAGCGTGACCTCGGCTGCCAGACTACCCTTGATCACTTTGGCATTACGAGCATCTTCCAGGCACTTATTGACCGAGTGCTTGACCTCCAGCACCTGTTCCCAGAAAGCACGGCCCAGCTCGGCGTTATCATCCAAACGGCCCAGGTCAGTGTAATAGGTCTCCAGCAGCACGCTGTCGCCGCGCTTACCGGGGATATTCTCGTGGATCTCTTCGGCAGTGAAGGAGAGGATCGGTGCGATCCAGCGGCTCAGCGCTTCCACCACATGATAGAGCGCGGTTTGCGCACTACGCCGGGCCAGTGAATCGGCCTGGGTGGTGTATTGACGATCCTTGATGACATCTAAGTAGAAGCCACCCAGCTCTCGGGCGCAGAAGCCGTGCACTTGCTGATAAACATCCAGGAAGCGGTACTCTTCATAGGCTTTTTCGATCCGCGCCTGCAATTGATGAGCTCGATCCACCACCCACTGATCCAGCGCCAGCATATCGCCAAACGCCACCTGGTTCTGCTCTGGGTCGAAGCCATTAAGGTTTGAGAGCAGGAAGCGGGCGGTGTTGCGAATCCGCCGATACACATCGGAGGTGCGCTTCAAAATCTCGTCAGATACCGCCATTTCACCGGAGTAATCGGTGGAGGCGACCCATAGGCGCAGGATATCGCCGCCCAGCTTATCCATCACTTCCTGAGGCGCGACGACGTTGCCTAGCGATTTGGACTGCTTGCGACCCTGGGAGTCGACGGTAAAACCGTGAGTCAGCAGTTGGCGGTACGGCGGATGCCCGTCAATTGCCGAACCGGTCAGCAGCGACGAATGGAACCAGCCGCGGTGCTGGTCAGAGCCTTCCAGGTAGAGATCCGCCCGCGGGCCGCTTTCGTGGCCATGGGGATGCGAGCCGCGCAGTACGTGGCGGTGGGTAGTACCTGAGTCGAACCAGACATCAAGCGTATCGGTGACTTTGTCGTACTCCGCAGCTTCTGCGCCCAACAGCTCTGACGGGTCGAGCTTGAACCAGGCGTCGATGCCTTCCTGCTCAACGCGCTTGGCCGCCTCTTCCATCAGCTCAACAGTACGCGGGTGCAGCTCGCCGGTTTGCTTGTGCAGGAAGAACGGGATCGGCACGCCCCAGTTCCGCTGGCGGGAGATACACCAGTCTGGGCGGTTGGCGATCATGCTATGCAGACGCGCCTGGCCCCAGGCAGGCGTAAACGCCGTTGCTTCAATGCCTTCGAGAGCGCGCTCGCGCAGCGTTTTACCGTCTTTGCCTTTGATATCCATGCCCACGAACCACTGCGCTGTGGCACGGTAGATCACCGGCGTTTTATGGCGCCAGCAGTGCATATAGCTATGCTTGATCGGGATATGCGCCATCAGCGCATTCACTTCGCGCAGTTTCTCGACGATCTGGGGGTTGGCTTTCCAGATCATCTGGCCGCCGAAGAACGGCAGGTCATCAACGTAAACGCCGTTGCCCTGCACCGGGTTGAGCATGTCGTCGAACTCCATGCCATGCTCGCGGCAGGTAATAAAGTCATCCATACCATAAGAGGGCGCGGAGTGAACGATACCGGTACTGCCGACTTCTGACTCGACGTACTCCGCCAGATAGACGGGCGAGAGGCGGTCATAAAAAGGGTGACGGAAATTGATCAGATCGAGATTTTTGCCCTGCGTGGTAGCAATCACTTCGCCCTGCAACTCAAAGCGTTCTAAGCAGCTTTCCACCAGCTCTTCCGCCAGCAGCAGCAAACGCTCGCCGGTGTCCACCAGTGCATAAGTAAACTCAGGATGAACGTTCAGCGCTTGGTTAGCCGGAATCGTCCACGGCGTGGTGGTCCAGATAACCACAGCGGCCGGTTTCGTCAATTCGGTTAATCCGAAGGCAGCGGCAAGCTTATCCGCATCTTCCACCGGGAAGGCCACGTCGATGGCGTCGGACTTTTTATCAGCGTACTCAACTTCGGCTTCCGCCAGCGCCGAACCGCAGTCAAAGCACCAGTTAACCGGCTTCAAGCCTTTAAACACATAGCCCGCGTCAACCATTTCGGCCAGCGCACGGATCTCGCCCGCTTCATTGGCGAAATCCATGGTGCGGTAGGGGTGATCCCAATCACCAATAATGCCTAACCGCACGAAGTCGGCCAGTTGGGTTTCAATTTGCGCACCAGCGTACTCTCGGCACAGCTCACGGGCGTGCTCCGGCGTCAGGTGCTTGCCATGAGTCGTTTCAACTTTGTGCTCAATGGGCAAGCCGTGGCAGTCCCAGCCCGGCACATAGGGCGCATCGAAACCGGCTAAGTTTTTTGACTTAACGATGATATCTTTAAGAATTTTATTAACGGCGTGACCAATATGGATGCTGCCATTGGCGTAGGGAGGGCCATCGTGCAGCACAAACAGCGGCGCCCCCGCACGCGCTTCACGCAGGCGCTGGTAAATGTTCATATCCTGCCACTGGGAAACCCGTCCCGGCTCTTGCTTCGGCAGCATGCCGCGCATAGGGAAATCAGTTTCAGGCAAATTCAGCGTGTGCTTATAATCCATGGTCTGGTCAGCCGTTGTCAGTATCGGCGTCATCCGCCGAAAAAGAATCAGAAGAAATCGTATCACGCCCAAGCGGAGCCGAGGCCAGCGGAAGAGAGTAGTCTTGCTTACCCACCATCGCCGCAAAATAGTGGCGAGCGCGGGCCTGGTCACGTTCAATTTGCGCTTTCAGCGCCTCAAGGTTGTCAAACTTCACCTCGCCCCGCAGCCGTGCGCAGGGAAATACCGCCATGCGTTGGCCGTAGAGGTCAGCGTTAAAATCCAGCAGGTGCACCTCAAGCGTTGGCCGTTCCGAACCTACCGTGGGGCGAAAGCCCGCATTTGCCACCGCCGGGTAGCGCTGGCCATTTTCTAGCTCAGCCACTACCACGAAGACCCCCCGCAGGGTTAATGGTTGAGGCATCAGCGGCAAGTTGGCAGTAGGTACGCCAATGGTTCGCCCCAGTTGCTGGTCACGCACTACGCGACCATCTAACGAATAGGCGCGGCCCAACAATCGCGCAGCGGCCGAAAAGTTGCCGCTCGCCAACAGCGTACGCACCCGCGTACTGGAAACCCGTTCGTCATCCACGGTAAAGGTGCGGGTGTGCTCGACGCCGAAGCCCTGTTCACTCCCCACCTCTGCCAGCAGCGCAAAATCACCGCGGCGATCACAGCCAAAGCGAAAATCATCGCCCACCACCAAGTGCTTAACACCTAAACCGGCAATCAACACCTGGTCGATAAACTCACGGCCGGTGAGGCTGCGCAGCGCATCGTTAAACGGTAGAACCAGCACTTGCTCGGCGCCAAAATCGCGCAGTAACCGCACCTTCTCGCGCAGCCGGGTTAAACGCGGTGGCGCTTGCTCACCGGCAAAAAACTCCCGCGGCTGGGGCTCGAAGACGACTACAGTCAACGGCACACTCCAGCGCGCTGCATGCTCACGGCACTGCTGCAGAATGGCTTGATGGCCACGATGTACACCATCGAAATTACCAATGGTCGCAACGCAGCCTCGATGAGCCGCTTTCAAATTGTGCAGACCTCGAATAACGCGCATGGCACCTCAGCCGTTGGAGGACATAAAGCCTCTGATTATAACGAACCCACACCTCAGGATGCAGTGTTATGAGTGCATTTTAAAATGGCGAATGCGCAAACCCAGCGCCGCCAGCCACGAAAAGTAGAGCGAGCCGCCCAGTATGACCAACCCGATGACCCAGCTTATCCGCTGCCAAAGCCCAAAGGTAAGCCACGCCTGCCAGTCAGGCGCTACAAAGTAGAGTGCCGCACACATCAGCCCACTACCACCTATTAGCTGCACCGCATACCGCCTCCAGCCTGGCTGAAAGACCAACACGCCTTGTTTATGCAGCAAATAGCCCAGCAATCCCGCGTTTAAAAACGCAGAAAGCGCAGTGGCTAACGCCAACCCGGCATGGGCCAGTGGCCAAATCAGCAGTAGGTTAAACACCATATTAGCGACCATGGCGATAATGCCTACCTTCACCGGCGTTTTGGTGTCTTGGCGAGCAAAAAATCCCGGCGCCAATACTTTGATCAACATGAAGGCTACCAGACCGAAGGCATAAGCACGCAGGCTCATCGCCGCCATCTGGATATCGTTGTCGGTCATCGCCCCGTAATGGAACAGCGTGATCAATAGCGGCTCAGCCAACACCGCCAGCGCCAGCGCAGCGGGTAAGCCTAACAGCAGTACAATGCGAATAGCCCAATCGAGCATTGCCGCAAAGTGCTCTTTGGATTGGTCGGCATGGCGTTTAGACAGCGCAGGTAGAATCACCGTCCCAATCGCCACTCCAAACACGCCCAGCGGTAGCTCCACCAAACGATCCGAGTAGTAGAGCCACGAGACGCTGCCCGCCGTCAGCAGTGACGCTAAAACGGTATCCAACAGCAGGTTAATTTGTGATACCGACACCCCAAACAGCGCAGGCCCCATCAATTTCAGTATGCGTCGCACGCCCTCATGGGCAAAATTTGGCCAGGGCGTGGGCATCAACCCCAGGCGCAGTAAAAACGGCACCTGAAAAACCAGTTGGGCAGCCCCGGCGATCAGCACGCCCCAGGCCAGCGCCATGGCGGGTTCTTCCATTAGCGGCATTAAAAACAGCGCCGCACCAATCAGCGACAGATTAAGCAGCACCGGGGTAAACGCGGGTACCGCAAAGCGGTTCCAGGTATTCAGGACACTGCCAGAAAATGCGGTGAGCGAAATCAACAATAAATAGGGAAACGTTAAGCGCAACATGTCTGCGGTCAGCGCCAGCTTCTCCGGGTCACTACCAAAACCAGGGGCAAACACCCAAATCAGCCACGGCGAACAAAGCATGGCCACGGCGGTTATCAACGCCAATACCGCCGTTAAGCTACCGGCAGTGGCATTCAGTAGCGCGCGTATCTCCTCCCGGCTGCGCTGGGCGGAGTACTCTGAAAGCACTGGCACAAAGGCTTGATTGAATGCACCTTCGGCAAACAGACGGCGTAGAAAGTTAGGGATCTTAAACGCCACAAAAAACGCATCGGCGCCATCCCCCGCCCCTAGCAAGGTTGCAACGACAACATCTCGCGCCAACCCCATCACCCTCGACAGCATCGTCATGGCGCTGACCACAAGACCTGAGCGCATTAGCCCACGGCGAACTATTGCAGTATCAGGGGACGCATTGGCTGCTTTCTTCGCCGTCATAAGCTATCCAGAAAAGACCATCCAAAGGAACCACAAAGAGAACATTCAATCGAGTAGGAGGGGGAGTTACCTCCCCCGTCCTCTCACACCACCGTACGTACGGTTCCGTATACGGCGGTTCATGTAGAACGTTTGAGCCATCTTACCGCGTCCAGTATCGAGATCAGCCCCTG
>NZ_JAUAMB010000046.1 GCF_031010175.1 Halomonas sp. SpR1 | reverse complement strand
GGGACTGATCTCGATACTGGACGCGGTAAGATGGCTCAAGCGTTCTTCATGAACCGCCGTGGTACGGAACCGTATGCCCGGTGGTGTGAGAGGACAGGGGAGGCGACTCCCCTTCCTACTCGATTGTCTGCGCCTTAATTTGCCGCTTTTAGCCGGTAATAGCGGCAACACCTGCTTTGGCAACCTGCACATCCTGATCGGGTTTTACGCCGGAAATGCCCACGGCACCTACTACATGGCCGTCAACTGTAATGGGTACACCGCCGGAAAGCAGTCCTTGCAGCGGTGCAGTGACAAATGCAGTACGGCCGCCATTAATCATTTCTTCAAATACCTGGGTCTCTTTACGGCCTAGCGCTGCACTGCGCGCTTTATGCGTAGCGACTTCGGCACTGAAAGGCGCAGCGCCATCCAAACGGCGCAGCGCCAACAGATGGCCGCCGTCGTCGGTCACCGCGATGGTTACCGGCCAGTTATTGCTGTCGGCCTCTTTCTGCGCGGCATCCAGAACATTTGTTACATCGGCTTGGGCGAGAATGGCTTTTGTTTGCATGTTTAAATCCTTGTTAAGGGAGGGAGTGAAATGGCCGCGCTGTTAAAAGTCAGCGTGGACTGGCGTTAAGTTTAAATACTAAGTGAGCGCTGCATCGACGATCTCTACCCAGTGGCGTACCGGCGTGCGATTGGCGCCTGCCAAGTGGGTCTGGCAGCCGATATTCGCCGTTACGATCACTTCGGGGTCACCGGCCTCCAATGCATTGAGCTTATTGTCGCGCAGTTGGGTGGCCAGTTCAGGCTGCGTGATCGAGTAGGTACCCGCCGAGCCACAGCAGAGATGCGCATCCTGTACCGGGGTTAGCGCAAAGCCAAGTTTGCTCAGTACACCTTCAACCGCGCCGTTAAGTTTCTGGGCGTGCTGCAGTGTACAGGGGCAGTGAAATGCCAGCCGTTGTGACGCTGTGACATTCAATGTGTCCAGCGGCTCATCGCGCAAAATCTCGACAATATCCTTGGCCAGGGTGCTTACCTTGCGCGCCTTAATGGCGTAGTCAGGATCATCTTTGAGCATGTCGCCATACTCTTTGACGAAAGCGCCGCAGCCGCTGGCGGTTTGAACAATGGCTTCGGTGCCTTGTTCAATATATGGCCACCAGGCATCAATGTTGGCGCGCATGCGCGCACGCCCATCTTCCTGGGCGTTGAGGTGAAAATCAACGGCGCCGCAGCAGCCCGCTTCAGTCACCGGCGTGACGCTAATGCCGAGGCGGTCAAGAATCCGCGCGGTGGCGGCATTGGTATTGGGTGACAGCCCTGGCTGTACACAGCCTTCCAGCATTAACACTTTTCGGGTGTGCCGGTTGGCATCAGGGCGTGCGCCTGCATCGATTGGGTCTGCAGGCATTTTACTGCGCAGCTTGCCGGGCACTAGTGGCTTAAAGGTTTGCCCCAGCTTAAGCAGCGCCTGAAAGCGCTTGGGGTCGACCAGCATCTTGCGCAGTGCATAGCGCTGGGCCCGTTCGGCCGCCGGGCGGGGGACGCGGCGCTCAATTTCGGCGCGGCCAATGTTCAGCAGCTTGTGGTACTCCACGCCCGAAGGGCAGGTGGTTTCGCAGTTAAGGCAAGTCAGGCAGCGATCTAGATGCAGGCGCGTTTCGTCGGTGACCTGATCGTCATCGTCGCGGCTCTCCAGCAGCTCTTTCATTAAATAGATACGCCCACGGGGGCCATCGCGCTCATCGCCTAATAGCTGATAAGTTGGGCAGGTGGCGTTACAAAAACCGCAGTGAACGCAGGTGCGCAGAATACGCTCCGCTTCTTGAATATGCGGTTTCTGAAGGTCGGCATCGGTAAATTGCGTCTGCATGTCAGCTCTCCTGATTAAAACGCCGCATAAAGACGACCGGGGTTAAAGATTCCGTGGGCATCCAGTTCGGCCTTCAGGTTGCGATGATATTTTTCCACTACTGCATTGAGCGGTGTGAACGGCTCGGCGGCGCCGCCTTGGGCGTGGGGTGTATAACAGGTGGCATGACCACCCACGGCAGCGCAGGCGGCGCGGAGAGTGTCGGCATCTAGCGTGGTTTTAACCCAGCGCTGGCTGCCTGCCCAGTCGTAGAAGATGTCTGTTTCAGGAATATCCAGCGCCAGCGATGCAGTGTTGGGCGGTAGCGACAACCGCCAAAGCGCCTGGCTCTCGTTACAGGCGAAGAACGCGTGGTTATGGTCGCGCAGCTCGCGCCAGAAGCTGGCATCAAGCGGCTCACCACCAAGGCTTGCCTGGGTCGCGGTGACAGAGCTTTTGCCGCCCTCCAGGCGCAAAAACAGTTCGCCGTGATGCCAGGCAGCGGCGGTAATCGGTAGCGGTTTACGGCCCAGTTCGGCGAGCTTGTTAAGCGCTTCATCGAGCCCGAGGGATAAGCGCAGGCTATGGGTAGCGGTGGGAATAGGCAGCACTTTAAAGGAGATATCGGTCAATACGCCGAGTGTGCCCTGGGCGCCTGCCATCAGGCGCGACAGATCGTAACCGGCGACATTTTTCATCACTTCGCCGCCAAAGCGCAGCAGCTTGCCCTCTTGGGTGATGATGCGCGTGCCCAGCACAAAGTCACGGGCGGCCCCTGCCCAGGGGCGGCGTGGGCCGGAGAGTCCGGTGGCGACGGCGCCGCCAATGGTAGACGCTTCACCAAACATGGGCGGCTCAAAGCCCAGCATTTGGTGTTTCTCCGCCAGTACTTCCTGCAGTTCGCTGAGCCGCGTGCCCGCGCGTACGGTCACCACCAGTTCCACCGGATCGTAGCTCACAATGCCGCTATGCTCGGCCATTTGCAGCGCCTGGCCCTCCACCGGTCGGCCATAAAAGGCGCGGGTATCGCCGCCTACAATGCGTAGTGGCGTACGCGTATCATAGGCGCTGCGCACCTGTTCACATAGGGCGTCAGCGATATCGCGGTCGGCAATCGCTCGTTCGGTCATGGTCTTTCCCACTATTGGTCTTTTCCATTATTCGTTTTGGCTAATTATTATCTTGGCCGGCTTTTTACTTAACTTGGCTCGGAACTAGAAGCGCGGCAGCTCTGGGTGCGGTAGCTCGTTGTTATGCACATGCATCGCGCCAAACTCGGCGCAGCGCGCCAGGGTTGGTATATTTTTACCGGGATTGAGCAGTCGCAGTGGATCAAAGGCGGCTTTTAAAGCATGAAAAACGCTGATTTCATCCGCCTGGAACTGGCTGCACATCTGGTTGATCTTTTCGCGCCCAACGCCATGCTCACCGGTGATCGAGCCGCCCGCGGCCACGCAGAGCTCCAGAATCTTGCCGCCCACCTCTTCGGCAAGCGCCAACTGACCCTCTTTATTGGCATCAAACAGGATCAGCGGGTGCATATTGCCATCGCCGGCGTGGAACACATTCGCCACCGCCAAGCCGCTCTCCTCGGAAAGCGCGGCAATGCCTTTAAGAACGCGGGGGAGTTCGCGGCGAGGGATAGTGCCATCCATGCAGTAGTAGTCCGGTGACATTCGGCCCACTGCGGGGAAAGCATTTTTACGCCCGGCCCAGAACTTGGCGCGCTCGGCTTCGTCGCGGGCCTGCTGAATATTGGTGGCCCCGGCGGCTTCCAGTACCCGGCGCACGGTAGCGCAGTCGTCGTCCACGTCGGCTTCAACGCCATCCAACTCGCAGAGCAGGATCGCTTCGGCTTCCACTGGGTAGCCTGCCTTGATGAAATCTTCGGCGGCTTTGATGGCGAGTTTATCCATCATCTCCAGGCCGCCGGGAATAATCCCTGCTGCAATGATATCGCCGACTGCGCGACCGGCTTTCTCAATGTCGTCGAAGCTTGCCATCAGTACCTTGGCGGTTTCCGGCTTGGGCAGCAGCTTGACGGTAATTTCGGTGACCACGCCGAGCATCCCCTCCGAGCCATTCATCAAGGCCAGCAGGTCAAAGCCAGGTGCATCAAAAGATTCAGCGCCCAGCGTCATTGCCTCGCCCTCAATGGTGAGCACATCAACGCGCATTACGTTATGCACCGTTAGGCCATATTTTAAGCAGTGCACGCCGCCAGCGTTCTCGGCCACGTTACCGCCGATGGAGCAGGCAATTTGTGACGAAGGATCCGGTGCGTAGTAAAGCCCATAAGGGGCGGCGGCTTCGGAAATCGCCAGATTGCGTACACCGGGTTGCACCCGCGCGAGACGGGCATCGGGGTCGACTTTGAGGATTTTATTGAAGCGCGACATGACCAGCAGCACGCCCTGTTCCAGCGGCAGCGCACCGCCGGAAAGCCCGGTGCCCGCGCCGCGGGTGACCACTGGCACGCTAAGCGCATGGCAGCGCTTGAGCAGCGCTTGAACCTGGGTAAAGGTTTCCGGCAGCGCTACCAGCATCGGCAATACGCGGTAGGCCGCCAGCCCATCGCACTCGAAGGGGCGCAGGTCTTCTTCGCGATGCAGCAGCGTCATGTCGGGAACGGCTTGCTGCAGATCGGTTAAAACCTCGCTTTTATCGCGCTGAACCAGCTTGCCGTCCAGGCGCTCATCAAAGAGGATATTCATTACGACATCCCATGCTTATTATCATTAAAGGTAAATGCTGACACGGTCTATGTGCCTATTTTGCACGCAACATACTTCAAAACGCGTTGTTTAAAACATGGCCCAATTTGGGCCTTTTTTGTTCTTCTGTCCAGGTCGTGGTGCATTGGTCAGACCAGTAATTAGTCGACCCTGGCATATACCAGCGAAACAGAGATGTCTTCTCTTGCGAGTAGTGGCAAGCTGGTAAAACAGTATAGCGAGAGTGACCGTCATGCCTGTTGAGAATCAAGCGCTGACACCCGGACAGCGAATGCCTGAACACGTGGCCACCCGGCTTGAGCGGCTGATCCTTGATGGTGTTTTTCGCCCTGGCCAGCTACTTCCTTCTGAGCGGCGGCTATGCGATCGGCTGGGCGTCTCCCGCGCTTCGCTGCGCGAGGGGCTGAGAATTTTGCGCAGCAAGGGAATTATCGATACCCGCCAGGGGCACGGCTCGACGGTTGCCACGCTTTTGCCGGTGGGTACCCAGAGCCCATTAATGCATCTATTTAAAGACCATCCGCGTACGCTGTTTGATCTGTTAGAGGTACGCGCCCTGCTGGAAGGGGAGTCGGCCCGGTTAGCTGCGAGCCGTGGCACCTCCGCCGACCGGGTGCTGATTACTCGGCGCTATCGCGAAATGGCCGACTACGCGGAAAGCGCAGTGACTATTGATGTGGAGCGTTTGGCAAGACTGGATCACGCCTTTCATCTGGCGGTTTCCCAGGCATCCCACAACCCGGTGTTGGTGCATACGCTGCAGAGCCTTACCGATTTACTGCTGAGCTCGGTATTTGCCTCGGTCAAACATCTTTATCACTTGCCAGCACCCAGGGCGATGATCAACCAGCAGCATGAGAAGTTGCATGAGGCAGTCGTCAACGGCGAGACGGAGCAGGCCGAACAGGTGGCGCTGGAGCACCTCACCAGTATTACCCAGCTGCTGCGGGATTTGGAGGAGGAGCACGAGCGGCTAGAGCGTTCCTCCATGCGACTTGAAGAGTGGCGATAGTTCAATCATTAATACTGTAAGTACCAACACCAACCCAGGAGATTAATGTGGCCATTTACCAATACGGCGAGCATCGGCCTGATATTCAGGAAGACGTATATGTTGCGGAAACGGCGGATGTTATCGGCCAGGTAACGTTAAAAGCGCGCTCAAGCGTCTGGTATCAGGCCGTGCTGCGCGGTGATACAGATCATCTTGAAGTGGGCGAAGAGAGCAATATTCAGGATGGCGCCGTGCTTCACGCTGACCCCGGTTTTCCGCTCAAAGTTGGCAAAGGCGTGACGGTAGGGCATCAGGCCATGCTGCATGGCTGTACCGTTGGCGATGGTTGCTTAATCGGTATACAGGCCGTCGTGCTCAATGGCGCGGTGATTGGGGAGAATAGCCTGGTCGGTGCTGGTGCTTTTATTAAAGAGGGTGCGGTGTTTCCGCCCAACTCGTTAATTGTAGGCTCACCTGCCAGGGTCGTCAGGGAGCTTTCAGAGGATGCGGTGGCGGGTATGAAGAAGAATGCCCAGGGCTACGTGGAGCGCGGCAAGCGCCACAGCCAAGAGCTAAAACGCATTGGCTAGGGGGGGTAAACAGAAAACCCCCAGGCCTAGGCCTGGGGGTTGTGTTTCTAGCATAGCGTTTACGACCACATCTTCACATCACATCAATGGATCCGTAACGCCAATCACGTAGAACGCAACCAGCGCGATGATACCGGTAAAGATGAGGTAGTAGAGGGTGGGTAGAATCGTCTTACGGATCGTTGCACCTTCACGGCCCAGCAATCCAACCGTGGCGGATGCGGCAACCACGTTATGGATGGCGATCATATTACCTGCCGCTGCGCCGACTGCCTGCAGCGCTACCATCATGGCCGTGGAAAGCCCCAGGGTCTCAGCAACGCTGAACTGGAACTCCGCCAACATCAGGTTAGATACCGTGTTGGAGCCTGCAATGAAGGCGCCCATCGCCCCAACCGCGGGGGCAAAGAAGGGATAAATGCCGCCGACGCTATCGGCCACGGCCTGGGCCATCATCACCGGCATCGAGACAAGATCCGCACCGTTAACGCCGGAGTTGATCAAGATGCGCACCATCGGCACGGTAAAGATCAACACGAAGCCAGCGCCAAAGATCGTTTTGGTCGATTCAGACACCGCGGCACTGATTTTTTGCGGGTTCATGCGGTGCAAGAAGTAGGTAACGATGACCACGGCAATAATAATGCCGCCCGGCAGATAGAGCGGCTGAACGCCCCCGCTTACGCCCGCTTCGCCGAGGATGTTATTCCAGCTGAGATTGATCGAGGTCAGCGCGACACGCAGGGGCTCAATAGTCCGTGAAGCTACCAGGAACAGCGCGAGCAATACGTAAGGAACCCAGCCTTTAAAGGTCGACATCGGGGCTCTGCCCACCACGTCTTCAAGCTTGATTTGCAGGTTACCGATCCACTCGTCTGGCCAAGAAGAGGACTCAGGAAAGTCCCAGGTATCTTTAGGTAGCAGGAAGCCACGTTTTGCAGCCGGTACGACAATCGCCAAGCCCACCATGGCACCGATCATTGAAGGGAACTCAGGGCCCAGCAGCACGCCTACCAGCATATAAGGTACTACGAAGCAGACACCGGTAAAGATAGCAAAGGGGGTGATCGACAGCCCCTCTTTCCAGGAGCGGTTGGCACCAAAGAAGCGCACCATCACAGTCACCAGAATCAGCGGCATTAAAATACCCACGATACCGTGAGTGATCGCCACTTCGCTGGTGACTAGCTGGAAGAAGACATCCCAGCTAGAGCCTACCGAGTCGAGCTCGGCGCTAATACCTGCGCGATCCAGACCACTGCCCACGCCGACCACAATGGGCGTGCCCACTGCGCCAAACGAGACAGGCGTTGATTGAATCATCATACCCACAACCACCGCTGCAAGCGCAGGGAAGCCAAGCGCCACCATCAAGGGTGCGGCAACCGCGGCTGGCGTACCGAAGCCTGACGCTCCTTCGATAAAGCAGCCAAACAACCAGGCAACAATCAACGCCTGAACGCGACGGTCAGGGCTAATGCCTGAAAAACCGTTGCGAATAGCGGTAATACCACCGGAGTGCTTAAGGGTGTTAAGCAGCAGGATGGCGCCAAAGATGATCCATAATAGTCCAGCGGTCTGGATCAAGCCCTGAATAGTCGACGCCGCTACGCGACTAAACGACATATCCCAAGCGGTTAAGCCAATAATAGCGGCGGTCAGGAAGACAATCGGCATCGCTATCTTGGCCGGTATTTTAAACCCGATGAGTAAAATACCGGCCAGCAACAGCGGCAAAAAAGCCAGAAGTGCAAGTATCGTTTCGTTCATGGAAGGAACTGCCCCTTGTTATTGATTTGGTATGCTCCGCAATAACCGCCTGGCAGTTGTGCCGCCAGTCGGATGTAGGTGAAAGATACGATTAGGCTAACAATATGACTACATTGGAAAATTGGTCTTACCAGTGTGGCGCTTGCTCTGAATGTCGCTTTATACGCATTATGCTTTTCTAGTGGATTGTTTTTAAAACATTTTTATTCTGGTAGACAGAAGTGCTAGCCAGCGACGCCATTAGACTAATAGACAGTACAGATGCCATTGGAAGGATAAGTACAGAGCTGGCTAGTTGCGTCGTAGCTGGCTTACGCTCATTGTTAGCGGCAGAAGTATTTTTTACTCACTATGCTCAACCACTCGGAGGTTATGACAGTGGCAATGACTCTTTATGATCTGTGCGGCCGGGATGAACGGCTACGCTTCTCACCTTACTGCTGGCGTGTGCGTATGGCGCTTGCCCATAAAGGTCTGGAATTCACCACCGTGGCATGGCGATTCCTCGATAAGAAAGCGCTTGAGTTTGCCGACTACGACAAAGTGCCGGTGCTGTGCGACGGAGATCAGGTGGTGACCGACAGCTTTGAGATCCTGCGCTACCTGGATAAGGCTTATCCCGAGGCACCTGTGCTGGGTGAAGGCGTCAGCTATCAACGGGTATTACTATTCAAATACTTCGTCGAACGCAGCGTGAACCCTGCGCTATTCCGCATTATCGCCATGGATTTATTCGCGGCCGTGCACCCAGACGACCGCGCCTATTTCCGCGAAACCCGTGAGGCGCGGTTTGGCTGCACGCTGGAAGAGTTCCACCAACCCGAACAGGGTAAGCAGCAGCTTAAACAGGCGCTGGCGCCAGTGCGTGACCTGCTGCGGGAAAGCACATTTTTAGATGGTGATTCTCCCAGTGGCTCAGATTACCTGCTGTTTGGCAGTATGATGTGGGCGCACGTGGTATCTACTCAGGCAGTCGTCGAGTCCGGCGACCCGGTAGACGAGTGGTTTAAACGTATGTTGAACATCCACAATGGTGCTGCAAGCAGTGCGCTGACTGTTCGCGATATATAGTGCTTACGTAGTAGTGCTTAGTAGTACTACTTGGTGATAGCACATCGTGGCGGCACAACGATGTGCCGCCTGATGTAATGAGAAAACATTGATAGGCTCGCGAGTGCATCAACGTTTTCCTAAAGGAGATGGCAATGATTGACCTGTACTACTGGACAACACCTAACGGCCATAAAATCTCCATTATGCTCGAAGAAGCCAAGCTGGCGTACCGAGTGAAGCCGATAAACATTGGCCGAGGCGAGCAGTTTGACCCTGAGTTTCTCACTATCGCCCCCAATAACCGCATCCCCGCCATTGTCGACCACGCCCCGCAGGATGGCGGCCAGCCGCTGTCGATGTTTGAGTCGGGCGCGATCCTGGAGTATCTCGCCGATAAGAGCGGGCTCTTTTTGCCTTCAGCAGGGCGCGAACGCTATATCGTATTGCAGTGGCTGCACTGGCAAATGGGCGGGCTAGGGCCGATGGCAGGCCAGAATCACCACTTTTGCCACTATGCGCCGCAAAAGATTGAGTACGCCATTGAACGCTACGTGCGCGAAACCAATCGGCTTTACAGCGTGTTGGATCAACGCTTGGCTCATCACACCTACGTAGGCGGCGATGACTACTCGATTGCTGATATGGCGATCTATCCCTGGATTGTGCCTTGGGAAAAACAGCGTCAATCGTTAGAGGAGTTTCCAGACTTGGAGCGCTGGTTCGATATGATCAAAGCACGCCCTGCGGTGCGTCGAGCTTATGCATTGGTCGAAGAGATTAACCCTCCGGCGGGCGTAGAAATGGATGAGCAGGCGCGTAAGCACTTGTTCGGTAACCGCTAGTAGAGCAAAGGGTTATCAGCCTTTTAACGGACTGGGAGTGAGGCTGCGCAGGATGATGAAAAATCATGTTGCGCTGCACAAAAAGCACTGCTAGCTTTAAGGACAGCAGAGGCAAAAGCCTGGCTAAGAACCGCCTAATCAAGGCGCGTTTATGTGCTAGCTCACTCTTGGAGGTATTACGATGAATAAAGCAACTGATAAGACCAAGCAACAGTTTGAGTCCGTTTTTGTTTCACCGATGCGTTCTTACACGCTAACCGCGCTTGATTATTATGACCAACTGTTCAGCGCTCAGATGGATGCTGCTCGCGCCTACTCGGATATGGCAATTGCGCAGGCGCGCACCTGGCTTGACGTCAAGGATCAAGACAGCTTCAAGAAGGCCATGGAAAGCCAGCAAAAAACCGCGAGTGATTTCATGGAGCGAGTGAAAGGTGACACGGAAAAAGTCACCTCCATCAGCAAAAGCTTTGCTGAAGATAGCCAGAAGCAAGTAGAAGAAACCACTAAGAAAGCGGCAGAGACTGCCAAGCAGTAATTGAGCAGGCCGTCATCGAAAAGTAATACTGCTTAACAGCGCCGCGCCCTCAAGGACGCGGCGTTTTCGTATACAAAATTATTGTTTTATAGTGTGTTGTTTTAAAGCTAGGATTTTGTCGCCCGGTCAATTAAACGAAAGCGCGCAATGCGAATAATTTGCTCAATGGCCGTTTGCCGTTCGGTGGCCGCGTCGTTGTTCAGGCGCTCCTCGAAAGCGGCTAATATGGCATGCCGATCCAGCCCTTTAACGGCAATTACAAAGGGAAAGCCAAATTTCTCCTTGTACGCCGTATTAAGCATCTCAAAGCGCGCAAACTCCTCGGGGCTGCACTGGTCGAGCCCGGCGCCTGCCTGTTCGCTGGTTGAATCTTGAGTGAGTTCACCCGCCATAGCCGCTTTACCCGCCAGGTCAGGATGCGCCTGAATCACCTTGATTTGCTGTTCGCTGCTCGCCTGCTGCAGCATAAGCCCCATAAGCTCGGCCAGCGCGTCCGGAGTATCATGGGCCTCAGTAAGGCCCTGCTGCCAGGCGGCTTCGGCCACCCAGGGCGAATGTTCATACACATCCCCATAGTGATGGATAAGCATTTCCAGGCTGCACTTACTAGGCGCGGGTGAAAGCAGTAACGGATTAGATGTGGGCACTGAAACTTCTCCAAAGAGTAAGGCTAGTTAAAGCCTACTATGCTGGATTTGGTGTATACAATAAATAGCATCAAAGGTACTCTTTGACCAATCGGTCAATCAATGTGGCAACTTGAGGAGTGGCTATGGGACGTTTAACCACCCACGTACTGGATACCGCCAAAGGCCAGCCCGGCCATGGTATTACCATTGAGGTGTTTCGCCTTTCAGGCAGCGAACGCCAGCATCTAACCACAGTAACCACCAACAGCGACGGACGTTGCGATGCGCCCATTTTAGACGGTGATGCGTTTACAGCAGGCGAGTACGAACTGGTGTTCCATGCTGGTGACTATCTGCGTGCCCAGGGCGTTGAAGCGGCTGAACCACGCTTTTTAGACGTTATCCCGCTGCGCTTTGGCGTCGCTGATGCCAGCCAGCATTATCATGTGCCGTTGCTCCTCTCTCCTTACGGCTATTCCACCTATCGCGGTAGCTAAGAGGGCTAGGTATGCAGGCTTATATTATTGATTTTGTTAACTTGCTGCTGCGCTGGCTGCATGTGATTGCGGCTATCGCCTGGATCGGCGAGTCGATCTATTTTGTCATGCTGGATAATAGCCTGCGCTCGCCGAAGGCTGCAGAAGACCGCGAGAAGGGCGTATTTGGCGAAATGTGGTCGGTGCATGGCGGTGGTTTTTACCACAATCAAAAGTACGCCACGGCGCCTGCCAAACTACCTAATGATCTGCACTGGTCTTTCTGGAAAGCCTATACCACCTGGCTTTCCGGCTTTGCGCTGTTCGTTATTCTCTATATGGTCAATCCAGGCTTCTATCTGGTAAATCCCAATAGTCCCTGGCAGTGGGCCGCCAATATGACGGGCTGGCAGGCCAACCTGCTGGCGCTGGCCTTTTTGCTGGGCGGCTGGGTGGTTTACAACGAGCTGTGTAAGCGCATTAGCCCCAATATGGATCGCGACGGCCTGCTCAGCATCGCAGTTGCCGTAATGATGATCGTGGTAGCCTACCTAAGTACACAAATGTTCACCGGCCGCGCCGCCTTCCTGCTCACTGGGGCCGTCATGGCGACTGCGATGTCGGCTAACGTCTTCTTCTGGATTATTCCTGGCCAGCGCCGCATGGTAAAAGCCATGAAAGCCGGTGATGCGCCCAACCCGCTGGATGGCAAACGCGGTAAGCAGCGCTCGGTGCATAACACCTACTTCACGCTGCCGGTCGTTTTGCTAATGGTGAGTAATCACTACTCGTTTATCTACTCCCATGAGCTCGCCTGGGTCGTCATGGTGCTGTTTATCTTTGCCGGTGCTTTGATACGGCAGTTCTTTGTCCTGATGCATGCAGGCAAAACCCAGCCCGCCTATCCCGCCGTTGGGGTAGGGCTTATTCTGTTGGCGTTTTGGGTCGCTGCGCCGAGTGCGTTGTCGCCTAGTGGTAATGAAGGCGTGGATGGGCCGCCCGACCAGGCGCAAATCACTGCTTTGATTGAGCAGCACTGTGTTCAATGCCACGCTCGCAACCCGGAACATGCCGGTTTCTCTGCGCCGCCTGCAGGGTTTGCGTTTGAAAACTGGGATGAGATTCTGGGCCAGAAGACGCAAATTCAGCAGGTCGTGGCCAGCCGCTATATGCCGTTAGGCAATATGACCAACATGAGCGATGAAGAGCGCGATATCATTGCCGCTTGGGAGTAGTGATCAGAGAGGCTAGCTATGAGTGATGCGCAGGCGCCGGAAAATCGGCGCGCTTCTGCCAAAGTGGGCAAAGAAAGCAAAGAAGGTAAAGACAGCAAAGAGGGCGACGAGCGCCACGAGGCGATCTATCGCGCCGTGAGCGATGCGATTGTTGAGCAGCGCCTGAAACCCGGCGCACGGCTGCGCGAAGATGCGCTGGCAGAGGTGTTCGGCATTAGTCGCACCGGCATCCGTAAAATCTTGCAGCGCTTGGCGCTAGAGCAGCTAGTCACCCTAACGCCACGCCGTGGTGCCAGCGTCACTCGACCCACCGCCGACGAAGCTAAAGACGTGTTCGATGCCCGCCAGTTAATCGAGTGCGGGTTAATGCCCGATGTGGCGCGGCGCATGGGCGAAAAAGAAGCCGCGGAGCTGCGCGAAATGGCCAAGCGTGAACGTCAAGCGCTGCGCAGCGGTCAACAGAGCGTCGCCATTCGGCTGTCGGCAGATTTTCATGTGCGTCTAGCCCAGCTCTCAGGCAACGCCACCCTGGCAGAGTTTGTCGAACGGCTTTGCTCGCGCTCATCGCTGATTCTTGCCGTCTACGGCCATCGCGGCCACCTGGGCTGCGAATCCCACGACCACGACGATCTAATCGGCTACCTGGAAGCAGGCAATGGCGAACGTGCCAAAGCTTTTATGAGCCGCCACCTAAAAGCCATCGAAGCCTCGCTCTCCATGGTCGAAGAAGAAGAGAACGTTCCGGATCTGCAGCAGATATTTGGTGGGTAAGGGCGGTTGTCGCTTACATTAAGCTCCAAAACGCCTCGACCAGTGGGTTTTTTAGGTTCTTCTTTAAGGTAAACAAACCAATATCGTAGGGTTCAAGCCCCGGTGTCACGTCGAGCACGCGAATGCGATCCACCAAGGGGCTGTTGTCGAGGACGATTTTTGGCACCACGCCAATCCCAAACCCCAGGCTCACCATGCTCACAATCGCCTCATTACCCGTGACCTGCGCATAGATGCGCGGGGAGATGTCCTGCTGGCGAAACCATTCATCCACGCGGGCTCTAGAGACACCGCTTTCCGATAGAATCATGGGAATGTTCGCCCACTCTTCCGGTGTGGTGGGCGTGTGGGTAGGCACGTTCGGCACTTGCTGCTCAATCGGCGCAATAAACAGCAACGGCGACGTAGCGATCGACTTAAATGCCAGGCCCCGGGGTAAGTTGGCCGGCTGAGCCGCAATGCTAAGCTCCTCTTTACCGTCCAGAACATGGGCAATAGCGTGTTCTGGATCACCCGTGCGCAGCTTGATTTCAATCACCGGATAAGCAATACGAAAGCGGCGCAGCAGCTCGTGCAAAAAGCTGTAGCTGGCAGTCACGGAGCCATACAAGCTGATTTCACCGCTCAATTGGTCAGGATTGTCGGTTAATTCATGACGAATCAAATGCCATTGGCTACTGGCATCGCGGGCGTACTTGAGAAATTTTTGCCCTGCTTGGGTCAGTACCACGGTACGGTTGTCGCGATTAAACAGCGACACGCCCAGCTCGTCTTCTAAATGACGGATGTTGCGCGACAAAGCAGAGATGCTGATATAGCACTCATCGCTAGCACGCCCGAAATGCAGTGTTTCTGCCAGGGCGAGGAACTGTTTTAACGTTTTAAAATTCATAAATGCCATACTAATTGAGTTTTGCAAAAAAAGGGACATGCTGTTGCAAATATATCAATTTAAGAAATAGTCGTTTTTGGTTAGATTGACCTTACTCACATAACGCTAGGTTTCGCATCTAGCGGCTATGTCACTCTTTTAAGTACCGGTTTTAGCATCGATGTGCCTTACATCGATGTTGTGCTCATAACATATTAGGATGCTAACGATGGCTAACTACTTCAATACGCTGCCGCTCCGTGAGCAATTAGCTCAGCTCGCTAAGTGTCGCTTTATGTACAGCTCTGAGTTTGCCGATGGCGTAGAAGCGCTTAAAGGCAAAAAAATGGTCGTGATCGGCTGTGGTGCCCAAGGCCTTAACCAAGGTTTGAACCTACGCGACAGCGGCTTAGACGTCGCTTACGCATTGCGTCCTGATGCCATTGAACAAAAGCGCCAGTCGTGGAAAAACGCCACCGAGAATGGTTTCGTGGTAGGCACTTACGAAGAGCTAATCCCCACGGCAGACGTGGTTTTGAACCTGACGCCCGATAAACAGCACACTGCTGTTGTAACGGCGGTAATGCCGATGATGAAAGAGGGCGCCTGCCTATCCTACTCTCACGGTTTCAACATCGTGGAAGAGGGCATGAAGATCCGTGAGGACTTAACCGTCATCATGGTGGCGCCTAAGTGCCCGGGTTCCGAAGTGCGTGCTGAATACGTGCGTGGTTTCGGCGTTCCTACCTTGATAGCTGTTCACGAAGCCAATGACCCCAAAGGCGAAGGCCTTGCCCTGGCAAAAGCCTACGCGGTGGGTACTGGCGGCCACAAAGCCGGTGTATTGATGTCTTCGTTCATCGCAGAAGTTAAATCCGACCTGATGGGTGAGCAAACGATCCTTTGCGGCATGCTGCAAACTGGTTCTATCCTCTGCTTCGACAAGATGATCGAAGAAGGCATCGAGCCTGGCTACGCCTCTAAGCTGATCCAATACGGCTGGGAAAACGTCACGGAAGCACTGAAGTACGGCGGCGTGACTAACATGCTGGATCGTCTCTCTAACCCAGCGAAGATCAAAGCCTTTGATCTAGCTGAAGAGCTAAAAGACATCATGCGTCCGCTCTACAACAAGCACCAAGACGACATCATGAGCGGCCACTTCTCTAAAACAATGATGGAAGACTGGGCGAACGATGACGTTAACCTGCACAAATGGCGTGCAGAAACAGCGGAAACCAACTTCGAGAAAACCCCGGCTGGCGACGTAGAAATCACTGAACAGGAATATTTCGACAACGGCATCTTGATGGTGGCGATGGTTAAAGCGGGCGTTGAGCTTGCTTTCGAAACCATGACGGCGGCTGGCATCATCGCCGAGTCTGCGTACTATGAGTCGCTCCACGAAACGCCGCTGATCGCCAACACCATCGCGCGTAAGAAGTTGTATGAGATGAACGCGACTATCTCCGACACAGCGGAATACGGTTGCTACCTCTACAACCACGCCTGTGTGCCGCTGTTGGCTGACTTTATGAAAGGCATCAAATCCGACGTTATCGGTAAAGGCCTGGATCTAGACGACAACGGCGTTGATAACGCGCGTTTAATCGAAGTTAACGATGCGCTGCGTGCGCACCCGGTTGAAGCCGTTGGCTCAGTGCTGCGTGGCCACATGGCTGATATGAAGAAAATCGTTTAATCGGCTGATTAAATGATAGACCGCTAAGTCGTCTAAAAAGCCGAGATATCGTCACGATATTCTCGGCTTTTTTGTCTCATTGCATGCGAACACTGACTTTTACCCAACAATAAGGAACACATTGATGGAGCCTTCAAGCCGCTTAGCGCGTATTCAGCTAAACAAAGCGACAATCAGTTTTGATGATCGCTTCACCCTAAGCGAGATTGATTGGATCATCGAACCCCACCAACACTGGGTCATCACGGGCACCAATGGCTCAGGCAAGTCGGCCCTGGCGGCGGCGCTTGCGGGCGTTGGCAAAATTGAAGCGGGCACGGTTCAAGGCTTGCCCCAAAACGTTGGGTTGGTCTCTTTCGAAGCGCAAGCTGCGCTTATCGCCAAAGAGTTAAAAAAAGACGATGCCGATATCATGGATGTTATTTCACTCGGCACACCCGTCAGTGAAATGATTTTCGAGCAGTGCCAAGACCCTGAACTCGCCAGCGTACTGGTCGAAAAGTTCGGGCTGACAAAACTCCTCGACCGCGCCTTTCGTAAACTCTCCACCGGCGAAACCCGCAAAGTCATGCTGATTCGCGCGCTGGCGAGCAAGCCGGACTTGCTTATTTTAGACGAGCCGTTTGATGGTTTGGACGTCGACACCCTCGCCATGCTGCAAGCCCATCTCGCTTCCATCATCGACACCGTTCCCATGGTGATGGTGCTGAACCGCTTTGATGAGATGCCAGACTTCATTACCCATGTGGCTTATCTAGATAAGGAACGTGGGGATAAAGAGCGCTTGGAGAAAAAGAGAGGAGATAAGAAACGGGGGGATAGCGGGCGGTTAGTGCTCACGGTAGACCGACAGGACGAGGCCGCTTTCAATGAGCTCTACCAATTGCTGCATTTAAAAACCACCGACCTAAGCGTGCCCGAGGCCGACCCAGCCAGCAAATTACCCGCTCTCGACCCCAGCCAGCCGTTAGTGAAGCTCAAGCAAGCGACGATCCAGTACGGGGATACCGTGATTGTCGATAAGTTGGATTGGACGATAGAGCAGGGCCAGCACTGGCAGCTGAGTGGCCCCAACGGTAGCGGCAAAACCTGCGTTTTATCGTTGATCACTGGCGACCATCCGCAGTGCTACACCAACGATATTTTCGTGTTTGGCTTCCAGCGCGGTAACGGTGAAAGTATTTGGCAGATCAAACAGTTTATCGGCTATGTCTCCACCGCCCTGCAGTGGGAATATCGCGTCAGCACCAGCTGTAAAAACGTGATTATTTCCGGCTTCTACGACAGCATCGGCATGTACACAAAAGCCACCGATAACCAGAAGCACATTGCCGACCAATGGCTCGAACTACTGGGCATGAAAGACCGCGCCGATCAGCCCTATAACAAACTCTCTTACGGCGACCAGCGTCTGCTACTCATCGCCCGCGCCATGGTGAAACACCCGCCGCTATTGATTTTAGACGAGCCCTGCCTGGGCCTAGACGATATGAACCGCCAGCTGGTTCTCGCCCTTATCGAGAAAATTTGTGCAGGCAAAAAAACTACGGTGCTCTACGTCAATCACCACACGGAAGATAAGATAAAGGAAATAGACAATCATTTGGCGCTGGAGAAGAATCACTAGTAGGAGGTAAAGGTCGTCTAACTTGCTAACTGCTTCACGCTTCTTGGCGGCCCCGAAGTAATCAACGGCGAGCGGTCTAAAGCAATAAGGAGACACCATCTAGAAGCCACCAAGTTTCGCTCTCCATGGTCGAAGAGGTAGAGAACTTACGGGCTCTGCAGCAGATGTTTGGGGTCTATAGGTGTTTAGGATCGCAAAAATAAGACCGCTTAATGAGAGGGAAGTGCAAAAGAATTCTAGTGATTCCCAGAGTATTTATACACATCACTCAAGCATTGGTGTAGCAAGAAAAAGTGCATTCAATCGCTCGTGACGATTAAATATTATTGTAAGTTACTTTTAGTTACAAAAGTGGATGGCATCATCTGTAGAAATAGTGGTATTTTTGAATTTCAAAAATCTACTTAAGTATTATTAACTGCGATGATTAATGAAACAGAACTTGCTAGAGACTACGCCGAAGGCATCGAAAGCTTTAAAAAGTGCCACACACTAGGTGGTTCGTTCGCTGGCTGCCGCTTTGTAATGCCTTTTGCCATAGGTTATGCCAGGCAGCTAACGGTAGATCAATGGCCTGCCTTCAACGAGCTGACTGAAGAAGAAAAATTTGCAGCAGGGATGATTCACCGCATACTCGCATCGCACGATTTTATGGGGGAGTATCCACGCCTGATGCCTCTACTCGTGGCCTTCGAGTATGAAATCAGGAGATTGCTCGCCTCTCCACTTAAACGTTCCCTGTTGCAGAGAAAGCTGACCCAGGAGTCATGGGATAGGGTTTCTCACACCGTTTACCACGCTTCCAATCTCGTTAGCGAAATTAAAAAAGAAGGAATTCCTGTCGCGAGCAGTGAGGTCGAAACTGATAGTAAAGGTATTCTTGTTTACCGGCGCCCGCGCCAGGTCGGCGATGATTGGTTTGGCGCTCGAAGCTGGTTCGGGGGTGCTCCTCGGCTGGGGGATCTAACATGGCCGAGAAGCGCTGAGGGGTACCCGCTTCATTTCGTTGCCCAGTTTGATCTTGCCGAAATAGCCGCTGAGTGTGGCCAAACTGAATTGCCCTGCGAGGGCTCGCTGGCCTTCTTTACAGGCCGAGCAAGCGATGAAGAATGTGCGGTTATCGAGATACCGCCTGGGGTGGCAGAGGATTTCAGCGAAGTACCCGAAGGGCGGTTACCTTTCGATGAGGTTGGCTTGGAAAAACCGGGGATGAACGACCTGCTTCCCTTCTGGCCAGTAGGTTTCATGCCTTATGAAACGGATTCGGGCAAGAGAGATAGCGCTTGTCGCGAAGAATTGGCTAAGCATAATGAACCGCAGTTTGAGCGCCGGTCATTCACCCTCTCGGCCGCGACGATTTTAAAGGGTTTAGACGTTCCTCACTGGTACCAGATCGCTTTTCATTACCGCGATTCTCTGCTCAACAATAAGAGGCGGATTCCAGCACGAATTGCAGAAATCCAACAGCAGATAGCAAGCATCCAAGAGGCAGAGCAAAAACCTGACGCCCGCAAGATCCGCTTTGGTGCGGACGTCAATTATCATACGAAGCGTATCGAGGCTATCCATCGGTTACAGCCAGCATTCGACCGCCATCTAGCCGAGGTGAATGCGCTTTGTGAAGCGCGGGCACCCTGGTCGTTGATGCCAGAAGACGAGTGGCAGCGTCTTGACGCGCTTTGGCGCAAAACGCCTGAGTTTTATCCGATAACGGAATACAGCGATAGCAAGGTGAGCGCCGATCTATCTCTGTCGGAGGATATGCTCCGAAAGCTGCCTAAGGCGGATGATCCATCCTATCGAGAGTTACCCGCAGAAGTGCGCGATTTTATTGAACATCGCCAGAGGCCGCGCCCACAGTGGTGGTACAGCGCTTATTTGATTGAGGATGCGA
Organism: Halomonas sp. SpR1; assembly: GCF_031010175.1. Taxonomy (GTDB): domain Bacteria; phylum Pseudomonadota; class Gammaproteobacteria; order Pseudomonadales; family Halomonadaceae; genus Vreelandella. The sequence goes on along the minus strand of NZ_JAUAMB010000046.1, from coordinate 14,233 downwards.
TCAAGCACATTGACGAAGAAGATGAGCCTTTGCCTCCAGCATTTGAGGCTTTTCGTGCGGAAGTCTCCCTTTGGGTAGCCGACCACGACCCATGGCAGCAAATGGATGAGGACGATGCTGAGCGGCTAGCCATGATTCACCGGCGCTGTCATGACGAGTTCAGGAAAATTGTAAGTTATAGAGTTCCCTATAGTTTTGGTGCCCTAGAAACCATTACGTTGCGACTAATGCTTGCGGGTGAAGACAGTGTTTATGCGCGTCTTCCCGAAGAAGCGAGAGCCCGGGTCAATCGCCATTATTTGCTGCCAATCAGAAGTAACCATCAAATGTTTGGCATTCCGCTTGAGATGCAGAGTAATGCAAGAGAGGAGAATTATGATCGTCATCTTCTACTGCAATTGACGGATGATGATGTCAACTTCTTTTATCTTAATGGGTCTGGTACCTACCAATTTTGGATTTCTCCTGCTGAACTGAAAAAACGTAAATGTGAAGCCGTCAATATCACTTTTGAGTGTGATTAATTTGAAAGAATAGGCTCAACTAGCATTAGAAAGAGGGTCAGGCGGTTGCCTGGGCCTCTTTTTTTCAGCGTTATTGAATAAGGGCTAAGCCCTTCTACTAAAGAGTGAGTTCATGCGATGACGTGCTGTATAGCAGAGAGGGAGTAAGTGATCGGTGAATAAATGCTAAAGAGGCGACTCTGTACCTAACGAATGAACGGCTAACTACTGGAGAAACACCATGAGCTACAGAACCCTCGATGCCCGCGTATGGGCGACCAACTGCCTGACCGATGGCGAACTGATTTATGCCTTCGTGAAAGACAATGTCCTGGAAGATGAAGAAAGAGCCATCGATACAATGGAGCGCGCTTTGCGTGGAGAGGCTTTGCCAACAGACAGTTATCCTAAAGAAGCTTACGTGAAGTCAGAATACCACCATTATAAGAAACTGCCGGACATTTTCAGTGCCGGTGGTTTGTGGGTAGTTTCTGGGCGCTTTGCCGAGGTGCTGCGCCGTTTTGAGCTGGGCCAAACGGGGTTATATCCAGTCAAACTGTTTCACCATGACCGCAAAACGCCGTTCGAAGGCGAGTACTTCACTCTAGCCTTCGGCGAGACCAAGGATACCTTTGTGCCGGAAGAGTCGCCTAAGGTCAGGAAAATTCCTTTTACTAAAAAAGATCTCTGGGGACTAAAACATTCGGATAATGAATATGGCTTGGCTTTTGAAGGAAGGGTTATGCAAGGGGCTGATTTGTGGATGGAGAAAAAATTGCGGCATGTTTTCTTTTTAAGTGACCGCTTGGTAGAGGCGCTAAAAGCCGAAAAACTGACCAAACCATTGAAGCCCTATCGCTGTCGCGTCGTTTCCAATCTGCACTAATTCAATTTTCTAAAAGGGGGTAGGGGTATGGCCGGGGGTATTAAGCATCTTTTTCAGATTCATCACTGTTTGATGAGAGAGCTGCCTAGTCAGCTTGTGAACGCGCCGCCGAGAGCGTAACCGTCAGCGTCACTGCAATGGCCAGACACTGACGCCTACGTTTTGGGCTAAACAAACGCAACACCAACAACCAACGCAGGAGAAACACCATGAGTTACAGAACTCTTGATGCCCGGATCTGGGCCACCAACTGCCTGACCGATCCGCGACTTATGTATGGCTTTGACAATAACTTGCACCAAGATGATCAGGAACTAATAGAAACATTCAAACATTTGGAGCGGGGTAAGCCGCAACCCGCTGAGCGTTTCCCCAGCGAAATTTATATCGCGAGTCAATACCTGGAAGTGAAAAAGGTGCCCGATATTTTCATGGGCGGGGGGGGCTGGGTAGTTTCCGGGCGCTTTGCCGAGGTGCTGCGTCGTTTTGAACTGGGCCAAACGGGGTTGTATCCGGTCAAGCTGTTTCACCATGACCGCAAAACCCCGTTCGAAGGCGAGTACTTTATGCTGGCCTTCGGCGAGACCAAGGATACTTTTGTTCCGGAGGAGTCGCCCAAAATAAGAAATATTTTTATGAGTAAAGATATTTGGGGGCCAAGGAATTCAGACAATGAAGATAGTTTGGCGCTGAGTAGCGAGGTTATTCAAGGTGTTGATTTATGGATGGAAAAGAAAATGGTGGATGTGTTTTTTTTAAGTGACCGCTTGGTAGAGGCGCTAAACGCCGAAAAACTGACCAAGCCATTGAAGCCCTATCGCTGTCGCGTCGTTTCCAATCTGCACTAATTCAATCTTTTAAAGGGGAGTAGGGGTATGGCCAGGGGTATAAAACATCTTTTTCAGATTCATCACTGGTTGATGAAAGAGCTGCCAAACCAGCTTTTGAAAGCACCACGGAGAGCGTAACCGTCAGCGTCGATGGCCAGATGCTGACGCCTACGTTTTTGGTTTAACTAACGCAACACCAACACAGGAGAAACACCATGAGCTACAGAACCCTCGATGCACGCGTCTGGGCCACCAACTGCCTGACCGATGCGGAACTGATTTATGCCTTCGATTCGGATAATTATTTAGAAGATGAAGATACTGCTTTTGATGCCATGAAGCGCGCCAATCGGGGCGAGGCACTACCGGCGGAACGTTTTCCGAAAGAAATGTATGTTGCGGGACGTTATTACAAGTTCAAGAAAGTGCCGGATATCTTCAAGGGCGGCGGTTTCTGGGTTGTATCAGCCCGCTTCGCCGAGGTGCTGCGCCGTTTTGAGCTGGGTCAAACGGGGCTTTATCCGGTCAAGCTGTTTCATCATGACCGCAAAACGCCGTTCGAAGGCGAGTACTTTGTCCTGGCTTTTGGCGAGACCAAAGATACCTTTGTTCCGGAGGAGTCGCCCAAAATAACAAATATTTTTATGAGTAAAGATATTTGGGGGCCAAGGAGCTCAGACAATGATAATAGCTTGGCGCTGAGTAGTGGGGTTCTGCAAGGCGTTGATTTATGGATGGAAAAAAAAGTAGCGCATGCGTTTTTTCTAAGTGACCGCTTGGCAGAGGCGCTAAAAGCCGAAAAACTGACCAAACCATTGAAGCCCTATCGCTGTCGCGTCGTTTCCAATCTGCACTAATTCAATCTTTTAAAAGGGAGTAGGGAGATGGCCGGGGGTATAAAACATCTTTTTCAGATTCATCACTGTTTGATGAGAGAACTGCCCAATCAGCTTGTGAACGTGCCGCCGAGAGCGTAACCGTCAGCGTCGATGCAATGGCCAAACGCTGACGCCTACGTTTTGGGCTAAACGAACGCAACACCAACACAGGAGAAACACCATGAGCTATAGAACCCTTGATGCCCGCGTCTGGGCCACCAACTGCCTGACCGATGGCGAACTGATTTATGGTTTTAGATCCGATAAAAGTCTGGAGGACGAGGAGAGCGCGGCGGATACCATGAACCGTGCAGAGCGTGGAGAACCGCAACCGGCCGATTGCTTTCCGAAGGAGATGTATGTTGCCAGTGAATACGAAAAAATAAAAACAGTGCCGGATATATTTACCAGTGGATTCTGGGTGGTATCAGCTCGTTTCGCCGAGGTACTGCGTCGTTTTGAACTGGGCCAAACGGGGCTGTACCCGGTCAAGCTGTTTCACCATGACCGCAAAACGCCGTTCGAAGGCGAGTGCTTCGTCCTGGCTTTTGGTGAGGCCAAGGATACTTTTGTGCCGGAGGAGTCGCCTAAGGTCAGGAAAATTCCTTTTACTAAAAAAGATCTCTGGGGGCCAAAACATTCGGATAATGAATATGGCTTGGCTTTTGAAGAAAGGGTTATACAAGGGGCTGATCTGTGGATGGAGAAAAAATTGCGGCATGTTTTCTTTTTAAGTGACCGCTTGGTAGAGGCACTAAAAGCCGAAAAACTGACCAAGCCATTGAAGCCCTATCGCTGTCGCGTCGTTTCCAATCTGTACTAATTCAAGCTTTTAAAAGGGGAGTAGGGGGATGGCCGGGGGTATAAAGCATCGTTTTCAGGTTCATCACTGGTTGATGAAAGAGCTGCCAAACCAGCTTTTGAAAGCACCACGGAGAGCGTAACCGTCAGCGTCGATGGCCAGATGCTGACGCCTACGTTTTTGGTTTAACTAACGCAACACCAACACAGGAGAAACACCATGAGCTACAGAACTCTGGATGCCCGCGTCTGGGCCACTAACTGCCTGACCGATCCGCGACTGATTTATAGCTTCAAAAATAACTTGCTGCAAGACAAGCAGGAACTAATAGAAACAATAGATCATTTGGAGCGGGGAGAGCCGCAACCCGCTGACCGTTTCCCCAGCGAAATGTATATCGCGAGTCAGTACGTGGAAGTTAAAAAGGTACCCGATATTTTCAAGGGCGGGGGGGGCTGGGTAGTTTCCGGGCGCTTTGCCGAGGTACTGCGCCGTTTTGAGCTGGGCCAAACGGGGTTATATCCAGTCAAGCTGTTTCACCATGACCGCAAAACGCCGTTCGAAGGCGAGTACTTCGTCCTGGCCTTTGGCGAGACCAAGGATACTTTTGTGCCGGAAGAGTCGTCCGAAGCCAGCAAAGCCCCTTTTACTAAAAAGGATATTTGGAAGCCAAGTTTGGGGCGCGAAAATGATGGTTTGGCGCTGAACAGTGGAGCTCTTAAGGGTGTTGATTTATGGATGGAGACAAAAATGCGCAAAGTTTTCTTTTTAAGTGACCGCTTGGTAGAGGCGCTAAAAGCCGAAAAACTATCACAAAAACTGCGGCCTTATCGCTGTCGTATCGTTTCCAATCTGCACTAATTCAATCTTTTAAAAGGGAGTCGGGGGATGGCCGACGGTATAAAGCATCTTCTTCAGATTCATCACTGGTTGATGAAAGAGCTGCCCAATCAGCTTTTGAAAGCGCCACCGAAAGCGTAACCGTCAATGTCTCTTAACTGCGATTTAAAGGGACACTGACGCCTACGTTTTGGGCTAAACGAACGCAACACCAACAACCAACACAGGAGAAGCACCATGAGCTACAGAACCCTCGATGCCCGCGTCTGGGCCACTAACTGCCTGATTGATTCGCGACTGATTTATAGCTTCAAAAATAACTTGCTGCAAGACAAGCAGGAACTAATAGAAACAATAGATCATTTGGAGCGGGGAGAGCCGCAACCCGCTGACTGTTTCCCCAGCGAAATGTATATCGCGAGTCAGTACGTGGAAGTTAAAAAGGTACCCGATATTTTCAAGGGCGGAGGGGGCTGGGTAGTTTCCGGGCGCTTTGCCGAGGTGCTGCGCCGTTTTGAGCTGGGCCAAACGGGGCTGTATCCGGTCAAGCTGTTTCATCATGACCGCAAAACGCCGTTCGAAGGCGAATACTTTACTCTGGCTTTTGGTGAAACAAAGGATACTTTTTTGCCGGAGGAGTCACCCAAAATAAGGAACATTTTTATGAGTAAAGATATTTGGGGGCCAAGGAATTCAGACAATGAAGATAGTTTGGCGCTGAGTAGCGAGGTTCTTCAAGGTGTTGATTTATGGATGGAAAAAAAAGTGGCGCATGTGTTTTTTCTAAGTGACCGCTTGGTAGAGGCACTAAAAGCCGAAAAACTGACCAAGCCATTGAAGCCCTATCGCTGTCGCGTCGTTTCCAATCTGCACTAATTCAAGCTTTTAAAAGGGAGTAGGGGTATGGCCGGGGGTATAAAGCATCTTTATTCAGGTTCATCACTGGTTGATGAAAGAGCTGCCAAATCAGCTTTTGAAAGCACCACGGAGAGCGTAACCGTCAATGTCTCGTAACTGCTTTTAGCAAAGGACATTGATGCCTACGTTTTGGGCTAAACGAATGCAACACCAACACAGGAGAAACACCATGAGCTACCGAACCCTTGATGCCCGCGTCTGGGCCACCAACTGCTTGACTGATGGCGAACTGATTTATGCTTTTGATCCAGATAATTATTTAACGGACGAAGACAACGCGGTCGATGCCATGAAGCGAGCCAAACTTGGCGAGCCGTTACCGGCGGATCGCTTTCCGAAAGAGATGTATGTGACTAGTAGCTATCAGCGGTTCAAAAAGGTGCCAGACATCTTCTGTGCTGGGTTCTGGGTCGTCTCGTCTCGTTTCGCCGAGGTGCTGCGCCGTTTTGAGCTGGGCCAAACGGAGCTTCATCCAGTCAAGCTATTCCAACACGACCGCAAAACGCCGTTCGAAGGCGAGTACTTCGTCCTGGCTTTTGGTGAGACCAAAGATACCTTTGTGCCGGAGGAGTCGCCAGAGGCCCGTCAAGCGCCTTTTACGAAAGGTGATATTTGGAAGCCAAGTTTGGGGCGCGAAAATGACGGCCTGGCTCTGAGTAATGAATCTCTGCAAGGTGTTGATTTGTGGATGGAAAAAAGAATGCGCAAAGTTTTCTTTTTAAGTGATCGCTTGTTAGAGGCGCTTAAAGCCGAAAAACTATCACAAAAACTGCGGCCTTACCGCTGTCGCGTCGTTTCCAACCAAGACTAATTTCATTTTTAAAAGGGGGTAGGGGTATGGCAAAGGGTATAAAGCATCTTTTTCAGATTCATCATATTCTACCGAATCAGCTTTTTAATAACCCCGAGACTCGCTCGGGATTACAAAAACTGTTTGGCGACGACTATCTTAATCTCCGCGACAGCATGGAGAATAAGACCGCTCTATATCGCGATGCAGCGCAGGCCGAGACGATCAAGCAATCGCTGCTAAGTGGCGATAATTTCTATCGCGACATCGGCATTGGTGGTAGTTATCACGAGGGCGGGCACCCAGGGTATAACGAATTTGTTATTGATAGTTTGGGCGACGTTTTATCCAGTGAAAGTGGCCTCACCCAAGAACAGCAGAAAGTAGCCTTTTTCGATCTGGCGCGCTTTGTCAGCCAGGTCTCCGAGGGTACAGCTACTTTTGATGGCAAACCCTTGTCCTTGGCCGGGGGCGACGCTAATGCAAAAATCTTAGAAAAAGCCTGGGCTGAAAAGCAACTCGACTACACCGCCCCCGATGTGCTGACTCAGGACGGCCTGGGTGACTTTATCGAGCATTTTGAGGAGGCGGATATTACCGATAAAGGCACGGATGGCCAGGTCAACACCGAACACCGCTTGATGGTCACTGAGAAACAAACCAAAGCGTTTTACGAGTTGGGTGTGATCAGTGAAGAAACTTACCACGCGTATCTTAACAAGCTGGCGGATATCCGAAAGAGCATCGAGTCCTCAGGCCCTGCGAAGGGTAAGGGGGGTGACATTTCCGATATCTTCTATAAGAACAGCTACGATAAGGCAAAAGCTGACGGCCAACCTTTGACGGCAGAAGAGACAGTCAGGCGTGAGTCGGGCATCAATAACGACGGCCAGCCGCTCGCTCAAACGCTGCACACGGAGAACGGCCCTACTCAGGTATCGATGGCGGCTGCCCCGGGGGTGGCGATGGAACTCGAACAGCGGCACCTGCAGTTGCCAGAGGCCTTTACCGCGCTAGACCAGGAAATCCGCCTCAGCCTTGAAAAATCACTGGTGGGCGTCGGCGGCGGTATCGTCGGCGATGCCGGTGAGTTCCTTAATCACTCTTACGATAGCCTCAAGCACGGCCTGGATACCGGCGACTGGCAGCCGATGCGCCAGGATGTCGAGACGTTCGGTGCCTCTATTGTACTGAGTGCATTTATGGTCGTCGGTACGACGGTATTGGCCGGTGTTGTGGGCGGGCCGGGCGCTGCGGCCTGGGTGGCGAATGGATGGGCTGTTTATGGGATCGTTGATGGGCTGAATAATATCAGCGAGCTGATCGACAAGGTCATTGATGATGTGTCGTACTGGGTGGATATGCTCTCCGACGGCTTTATGTCCTGGCTTAAGGGCGAGTTCGGTTATGCCAGCAAGGTCGTTTCGCCCTTAGTGTTGGATCTGGACGGCGATGGGGTGGAAACCATTGCCCTCGCCGATGGGGCCTATTTTGACCACGACGGCAATGGTTTCGCTGAAAAGAGCGGCTGGGTCAGCCCGGACGATGGTCTGCTGGTATGGGACAAAAACGGTGATGGCAAGATCAGCGACGGCAGCGAACTGTTTGGCAACCACTCGCTCGGGAAAGATGGCGAGAAAGCAGAACATGGCTTTGCCTCCCTGGCTGTACTCGACACCAACGACGATGGGGTTGTCGATGCGCAAGATGCAGATTTCGCGAGCCTGCAAGTGTGGCAGGACAAAAACGGCGATGGTCGTGTGCAAGCAGGGGAACTGCGCTCCCTGGCAGACGCCGGGGTGGCCTCGCTCAGTATTGCGTTTGATTCCGCGTCAGAAACGGATGAGGCCGGCAATCTGCATTTGCAGCTTGGTAGCTTTACCCGCACTGACGGCAGCGACGCTGCGCTGACCGATGTCTGGTTTCAGCACGATTTGATGGATACCCGCGATGGCACGCCCCCACCAAACGACGAGGCGGTCACCATCGGCCCCGGCCTGGTGGGCTACGGCAACGTGCACGATTTGCACACCGCGGTAGCGCTAGACGAAAGCGGCCGGTTAGGCGAATTGATCGAACAGTTTGGCGCAGAACAGGATATTGCCCGCCGCCACATCATCATTGATGAGCTGCTATTCGTTTGGACGGGGGCCAACGCACACGCTGCCGATAGTCGAGGGCGGTATATCGAGGATGCCAGAAAGCTGTATGCCACCAAAAACGTAACCGTCAATGTCTCTTAACGGAGATTTAAAGGGACACTGACGCCTACGTTTTGGACTAAACGAACGCAACACCAACACAGGAGAAACACCATGAGCTACAGAACCCTCGATGCCCGCGTATGGGCCACCAACTGCCTGACCGATCCGCGACTTATGTATGGCTTTGACAATAACTTGCAGCAAGATGATCAGGAACTAATAGAAACATTCAAACATTTGGAGCGGGGTAAGCCGCAACCCGCTGAGCGTTTTCCCAGTGAAATTTATATCGCGAGTCAATACCTGGAAGTGAAAAAGGTGCCCGATATTTTCATGGGGGGTGGGGGCTGGGTGGTTTCCGGGCGCTTTGCCGAGGTACTGCGCCGTTTTGAGCTGGGCCAAACAGGGTTGTATCCGGTCAAGCTGTTTCATCATGACCGCAAAACGCCGTTCGAAGGCGAGTACTTTATGCTGGCCTTCGGCGAGACCAAGGATACCTTTGTGCCGGAGGAGTCCCCCAAAATAAGGAACATTTTTATGAGTAAGGATATTTGGGGGCCAAGGAATTCAGACAATGAAGATAGTTTGGCGCTGAGTAGCGAGGTTCTTCAAGGTGTTGATTTATGGATGGAAAAAAAAGTAGCGCATGTGTTTTTTCTAAGTGACCGCTTGGTAGAGGCGCTAAAAGCCGAAAAACTGACTAAGCCATTGAAACCGTATCGCTGTCGCGTCGTTTCCAATCTGCACTAATTCAATCTTTTAAAAGGGAGTAGGGGTATGGCCGACGGTATAAAGCATCTTTTTCAGATTCATCACTGGTTGATGAAAGAGCTGCCCAATCAGCTTTTGAAAGCGCCACCGAAAGCGTAACCGTCAGCGTCGATGGCCATACGCTGACGCCTACGTTTTGGGCTAAATAAACGCAACACCAACAACCAACACAGGAGAAGCACCATGAGCTACAGAACCCTCGATGCCCGCGTCTGGGCGACCAACTGCCTGACTGATGCGGAACTGATTTATAGCTTCAAGAATAACTTGATGCAAGACAAGCAGAAACTAATAGAAACAATAGATCATTTGGAGCGGGGAGAGCCGCAAACCGCTGAGCGTTTTCCCAGTGAAATGTATATAGCGAGTCAATACCTGGAAGTGAAAAAGGTGCCCGATATTTTCATGGGGGGGGGGGGCTGGGTAGTTTCCGGGCGCTTTGCCGAGGTGCTGCGTCGTTTTGAACTGGGCCAAACAGGGCTGTATCCGGTCAAGCTGTTTCACCATGACCGCAAAACGCCGTTCGAAGGCGAGTACTTTATGCTGGCCTTCGGCGAGACCAAAGATACCTTTGTCCCGGAAGAGTCGCCCAAAGCCAGAAAAATTCCTTTTACTAAAAAGGATCTCTGGGGGCCAAGGCATTCGGATAATGAAGACAGCTTGGCTTTTGAAATAAACGTTCTGGATGGCGTTGATTTGTGGATGGAAAAAAAAATGCGGAAAGTTTTCTTTTTAAGTGACTCTTTGTTTCAAGCACTAGAGGCTGAAAATCTTTCAAACGTGCTTGATCCCTACCGCTGCCGAGTGATCGAACTCGTTTAACCAACATGACATTAAAGGGGAGTAGGGATATGGCCGGGGACAATAAGCATCTTTTTCAGATTCATCATATTTTGCCACTTCAGCTCTTTGCTCCAGAAACGGGGTTGAAAGACAAGTTGGATATACTCTTTAAAAAAGAGACCTTTGATTTTCGCGATAGTCAGGCCAACAAGATCGCACTGTATCGCGATATGACGCAAGCCGAGACGATCAAGCAATCGCTGCTAAGTGGCGACAACTTCTATCGTGATATTGGCATTGGTGGTAGTTATCATGAAGGCGGGCACAAAGGGTATAACAACTTTCTTATCGATAGTTTGGGCGAAATCTTATCCAGTGAAAGTGACCTCACTCAAGAGCAACAGAAAGTAGCCTTTTTCGACTTGGCGCGCTTTGCCAGCCAGGTCTCCGAGGGCACGGCCACCTTTGATGGCAAGCCCTTATCCTTGGCAGGGGGCAAGGACAATACCGAGATACTTAAAGATGCCTGGGCAGCCAAGCGTCTCGACTACACCGCCCCCGATGTACTGACCCAGGACGGTCTGGGTGACTTTATCGAGCATTTTGAGGAGGCGGATATTACCGATAAAGGCACGGATGGCCAGGTCAACACCGAACACCGCTTGATGGTCACTGAGAAACAAACCAAAGCGTTTTACGAGTTGGGTGTGATCAGTGAAGAAACTTACCACGCGTATCTTAACAAGCTGGCGGATATCCGAAAGAGCATCGAGTCCTCAGGCCCTGCGAAGGGTAAGGGGGGTGACATTTCCGATATCTTCTATAAGAACAGCTACGATAAGGCAAAAGCTGACGGCCAACCTTTGACGGCAGAAGAGACAGTCAGGCGTGAGTCGGGCATCAATAACGACGGCCAGCCGCTCGCTCAAACGCTGCACACGGAGAACGGCCCTACTCAGGTATCGATGGCGGCTGCCCCGGGGCTGGCGATGGAACTCGAACAGCGGCACCTGCAGTTGCCAGAGGCCTTTACCGCGCTGGATCAGGAAATCCGCCTCAGCCTTGAAAAATCACTGGTGGGCGTCGGCGGTGGTATCGTCGGCGATGCCGGTGAGTTCCTTAATCACTCCTACGATAGCCTCAAACACGGACTGGATACCGGCGACTGGCAGCCGATGCGCCAGGATGTCGAGATGTTCGGGGCGTCTATTGTACTGAGTGCATTTATGGTCGTCGGCACAACGGTATTGGCCGGTGTTGTGGGCGGGCCGGGCGCTGCGGCCTTGGTGGCGAATGGATGGGCTGTTTATGGGATCGCCGATGGGCTGAATAATATCAGCGAGCTGATCGGCAAGGTCGTTCATGATGCGCCTTACTGGGTGGATATGCTCTCCGACGGCTTTATGTCCTGGCTTAAGGGCGAGTTTGGTTATGCCAGCAAAGTCGTCTCGCCCCTGGTGTTGGATCTGGACGGCGATGGCGTGGAAACCATTGCCCTTGCCGATGGGGCCTATTTTGACCACGACGGCAATGGTTTCGCTGAAAAGAGCGGCTGGGTCAGCCCGGACGATGGTCTGCTGGTATGGGACAAAAACGGTGATGGCAAGATCAGCGACGGCAGCGAGCTGTTTGGCAACCACTCGCTCGGGAAAGATGGCGAGAAAGCGGAACATGGCTTTGCCTCCCTGGCCGTACTCGACACCAACGACGATGGGGTTGTCGATGCGCAAGATGCAGATTTCGCGAGCCTACAGGTATGGCAGGACAAAAACGGCGATGGTCGTGTGCAGGCAGGGGAGCTGCGCTCCCTGGCAGACGCCGGGGTGGCCTCGCTCAGTATTGCGTTTGATTCCGCGTCAGAAACGGATGAGGCCGGTAATCTGCATTTGCAGCTTGGTAGCTTTACCCGCACTGACGGCAGCGACGCTGCGCTGACCGATGTCTGGTTTCAGCACGATTTGATGGATACCCGCGATGGCACGCCCCCACCGAGCGACGATACGGTCGGCCCCGGCCTGGTGGGTTACGGCAACGTGCACGATTTGCACACCGCGGTAGCGCTAGACGAAAGCGGCCGGTTAGGCGAATTGATCGAACAGTTTGGCGCAGAACAGGATATTGCCCGCCGCCACGCCCTCGTTGATGAGCTGCTATTCGCGTGGACGGGGGCCAACGCACACGCTGCCGATAGTCGAGGGCGGTATATCGAGGATGCCAGAAAGCTGTATGCCACCAAAAACGTAACCGTCAATGTCTCTTAACGGAGATTTAAAGGGACACTGACGCCTACGTTTTGGACTAAACGAACGCAACACCAACAACCAACACAGGAGAAGCACCATGAGCTACAGAACCCTTGATGCCCGCGTCTGGGCTACCAACTGCCTGACCGATGGCGAACTGATTTATGGTTTTAGATCCGATAAAAGTCTGGAGGACGAAGAGCGCGCGGCGGATACCATGAACCGTGCAGAGTGTGGAGAACCGCAACCGGCCGATTGCTTTCCGAAGGAGATGTATGTCGCCAGTGAATACGAAAAAATAAAAACAGTGCCGGATATATTTACCAGTGGATTCTGGGTGGTATCAGCCCGTTTCGCCGAGGTGCTGCGCCGTTTTGAACTGGGTCAAACGGGGCTGTATCCGGTCAAGCTGTTTCATTATGACCGTAAGACGCCATTCGAAGGCGAGTACTTTACTCTGGCTTTTGGCGAGGCCAAGGATACCTTTGTGCCGGAGGAGTCGCCGGAGGCAGATACCGTCTTTATGAGGAAGGATGTATGGCAAGCAAAGCGTGCAAATAATAAAGACAGCCTAGCCTTTGATAAATCTGTTTTAAACGGCGTTGATTTGTGGATGGAAAAAAAAATCATGCATTCATTTTTTATGAGTGATCGCTTGGAAGAGGCGCTTAAAGCCGAAAAACTAACACAAAAACTGCGACCTTATCGCTGTCGTGTCGTTTCCAATCTGCACTAATTTAATCTTTTAAAGGGGAGTAGGGGCATGGCCGACGGTATAAAGCATCTTTTTCAGATTCATCACTGTTTGATGAGAGAGCTGCCTAGTCAGCTTGTGAACGCGCCACCGAAAGCGTAACCGTCAGCGTCGATGGCTAGATGCTGACGCCTACGCTTTGGGCTAAATGAACGCAACACCAACAACCAACACAGGAGAAACACCATGAGCTACAGAACCCTTGATGCCCGCGTCTGGGCCACCAACTGCCTGACCGATGGCGAACTGATTTATGGTTTTAGATCCGATAAAAGTCTGGAGGACGAAGAGCGCGCGGCGGATACCATGAACCGTGCAGAGCGTGGAGAACCGCAACCGGCCGATTGCTTTCCGAAGGAGATGTATGTTGCCAGTGAATACGAAAAAATAAAAACAGTGCCGGATATATTTACCAGTGGATTCTGGGTGGTATCAGCCCGGTTCGCCGAGGTGCTGCGTCGTTTTGAGCTGGGCCAGACAGAGCTGTATCCGGTCAAGCTGTTCCACCACGACCGCAAAACGCCGTTTGAAGGCGAGTACTTCACTCTGGCCTTCGGCGAGACCAAGGATACCTTTGTACCGGAGGAATCACCGAAAGCCAATAAAATCCCTTTTACAAAAAGTGATCTTTGGGGGCCGAAATATTCAGACAATGAAGATAGTTTGGCGCTGAGTAGTGAAGTTTTGCAAGGGGCTGATTTATGGATGGAAAAAAAAATGCGCAAAGTTTTCTTTCTCAGTGACCGCTTGGTAGAGGCGCTAAACGCCGAAAAACTGACTAAGCCATTGAAGCCCTATCGCTGTCGCGTCGTTTCCAATCTGCACTAATTCAATCTTTTAAAAGGGAGTAGGGGTATGGCCGGGGGTATAAAGCATCTTTTTCAGATTCATCACTGTTTAATGCGAGATGTAGTGGTTCAATAAAACCGGACACCAACGTAGGTGGTAATATTGCCACCATAAACGAGGTGTCTGATGACCAAGAAACGACGTACTTTTTCGCCTGAATTTAAGCAGGAAGCTGCCAGCCT
>NZ_JAUAMB010000045.1 GCF_031010175.1 Halomonas sp. SpR1 | reverse complement strand
GCCTGCCGCCAGCGTTCAATCTGAGCCATGATCAAACTCTTCAGTTTAAGATCTATGCGGTTCTTACCCGCCACTCGTAAGTGACAGAAGCGAACCAAACTTGGCTCAAGGTTCAAACGAATTCATTCAAAACAGGTTTCGAAAAACCTTTATTGCTTGAGTCGCTTGCCTTGATATTTGGTGATTTGTCACCAACGTCAGCAAGCGCCCACATGAATTACCTGATCAAATTGTTAAAGAGCTGTTTCGCTGCGGCGGTGATTAAAACCATCCTGCAAACCGTTGAACTGGCTTGCCTCAGCGAGGAAGGCGTATTCTACGCATTTCCTGGTGGTTGTCAATCGCTGTTTTTTAGCGACTGAAGCGAGCGATACAACCTGCTCTAACCTCCTGACAAACCAGGCTTTTACACCTTATACACCGCTGGTAACGCTTGGCGTCCCCGGCAGCGGATCCGTACTTTACGGATTCGTTGACGGGTTGGCAAGCGGTTTTTAATACTAATATTGATTGAGACGCAAACGGTGTCATTAGGCATCGCGTATTGAATCTGGCACCAGCGAGTCCAATCCAAGCTCGGCGATACTACGCGCCCCAGTCAACGTCATTGCTACCCGCATCTCTTTTTCAAACAACTCGAGCAGATGAGCAACACCCGCCTCTCCGGCAGTAGCCAATGCGTATATGTAAGCACGTCCAAGCAATACAGTATCGGCGCCCATGGCAATCATACGCACAACATCGAGCCCGCTGCGCACGCCAGAGTCAGCCAGAATGGCCAAGTCACCTTTTACTGCATCGGCGATAGCAGGCAAAGCACGTGCAGTAGAGGGAACGCCATCGAGCTGGCGGCCACCATGGTTGGAGACAACGATGCCATCCGCGCCAAAGCGAACCGCATCACGGGCGTCCTCTGGATCAAGTATGCCCTTAATGATCATCGGGCCATCCCACTGCTCTCTAATCCACTCCAAATCTTTCCAGGAGATGGACGGATCAAAGTTATTCCCCAGCCAGGCGATGTAGTCCTCAAGCTCCGTTGGCTTACCGCGATAATCAGATACGTTACCCAAATCATGGGGGCGACCATGGATACCCACATCCCAAGCCCATAAAGGATGTGTTGCAGCCTGAAGCATACGCCTCACTGGCCCGCTCTTACCGCTCATACCAGAATGAGCATCGCGATAACGCGCGCCAGGAACAGGCATATCAACAGTGAAAATCAATGTCTTGACGCCAGCAGCCTTAGCCCTCTCCAGAACATGCTTCATAAAGCCCCGGTCTTTCAGCACATAGAGCTGAAACCAGATGGGCCGCTCAATTGCCGAAGCCACCTCATCAATAGGGCATACCGATACCGTCGACAGCGTAAACGGTATACCTTTATTAGTAGCTGCCCGCGCCGCCTGTACTTCACCGCGCCTGGCGTACATACCCGCCAGCCCCACCGGCGCCAAAGCTATCGGCATGGCAAGTGTTTCACCGAACAACTCTGTCTCTAATGATAGCGACGACATATCCTTCAATACACGCTGACGTAGCGCAATACCGGCTAAGTCCTCGACGTTACGTCGCAATGTATGCTCCGCGTAAGATCCTCCGTCGGCATAATGAAAGAGAAAGGGCGGGATACGACGTTTAGCGGCTTGACGGTAGTCGGTGGATGCAGAAATGATCATGGATAGCCCTGTGTTATAGCCCTGTGCACTGGGCGCGCCATACACCGACGCCCAAAGCGGGCAATTGGTTTTACCAATTGACAAAAAACCAGAATCAACAGTAGTGAGCCGCCTTAAGCGTGTCAAATACTGATGCTCATTTTAGTCTTTAAAAGCGCCATACTTTAGTTTAAAGGCGCTATGCACGACCGCTATTAACTAAACTCTACTCTGCCAATTATCACCCCGCATGTGCTTGTGCAAAGACTCGGTAGCTTTTAATATTGGTCTTACCAATTAAAGGGGCTTTTAGACATGAGCTATTACGTATGAGCTATCCACCGCTCCGCCAACAGCGCTTGGCCGATGTTATCACTGAGCGCTTAGAAGCCATGATGCTGGAAGGCAGCTTAAAGCCAGGCCAGCGCTTACCCCCTGAACGTGAGTTAGCCGAACGGTTCGGCGTTTCACGACCCTCGTTACGGGAGGCCATCCAGAAATTAGCCGCTCGCGGCTTACTAACCAGCCGCCAAGGCGGCGGCACCTTTGTCAACGACGACCTTAGCAATGGCTATACCGACCCGCTGCTGGAAATGCTTTCCCGCCACGGCGAATTTAATCTAGATCTACTTGAATTTCGCGATGCTATGGAAGGGATATCCGCTTACTACGCTGCGCTGCGCTCTACACCCGCAGATAAAGCCGTCCTGATCCAGCGCTTTGAAGAGCTCGATGGCGGCTTTGCCGGCGCGGATCCCATCCAGGAAGCTAAACTAGATGCCGCCTTTCACCTAGCCATTGCCGAAGCCGCCCATAATGTTCTTCTGCTGCATACTATTCGCGGCATTTTCCACCTATTGGAAAAGAGCATTGTGAACAACTTGGCGCACTTGTTTGCCAAGGAGGGTTCGCGTACCCAGCTCATGCAGCAGCACCGCGCTCTGCTCAACGCCATTCTGGAAGGACGGGCTGAAGACGCCCGTGCTCGTGCCCATGAACATTTGGTATTTGTTGAAGAAGGCCTACTTGAGATGGCTAGGGCTGAGACACGGGCTCAGCGCGCCCTTCGCCGTGCCCAAGGCAGTAGTAAGACGCCGACATGAGCAGCGCTGGCATCAAGAACCAAGTACCGGCTCCCTTACCACAACGCTGGCGACGCCTGTGGCTGGTGCTCATTGCTCTCGGCTTGCTATTTTGCATGTGGCAAGCCGCCCAGCTGGCTCGTGAACAAGCGCTTTCTAACTTACAGGACGAAGCAGAAAACGAGTTGCGCCTGTCTGCTGCCAACTTAAACGGCTATTTACTGCGCTACGACTACCTACCGCAAATGCTGGCCACCCGGGAAGGCGTGCAGCGCTTTTTGGCCTCTCCCGATAGCCAAGACCCAATGCCGCTCAATATGCTGCTGGATCGTTTCCGCTTTACAGCGGGGGTTTCAGACGTCTATTTACTCAATCGCGATGGTGACACGATCGCCGCCAGTAATTGGCACCGTCCAAACACCTTTATTGGCCAGAACTATGCTTTTCGTTCCTATTACACCGATGCCATTGCCGGCGGACAGGGGCGCTTTTTTGGCTTAGGTATCAAGTCGCTTGAGCGGGGCTACTACTTTTCGTCCCCCGTGTGGCTAGACAACACCTCACCCGACGCACAGCCAGACGGTGTCCTTGTGGTTAAAGTACTCTTAGATGACGTTGAAGAGAGCTGGGCCGAGCAGGATGCCGAGCTGTTTGTCACCGATAGTGACGACATTATCTTTATGGCCAGCCATCCCGAGCTGCGCATGAACGCGCTCTACCCGCTGACCGATGAGCAACGCCAAAGCCTGCGGGCAACGCGCCGCTATGCCATGGAGCCGTTGACGCCGTCGGGTATTGAAGTTAATGCGCCTTACCGCCAGGGTAGCCAGTTGGTCAGTTTTTCCCAGGGCCCGCTAAGCAACGGCGACTACCTGAGCCTGACCCGGCATGTCCCCGAGTTTGGTTGGCAAATGCATATTTTAAAGCCACTAACACCGGTGATTAGCGCCCAGTGGATCGCCGCCCTTATGGCGGGCGGTCTTTATGGCGTGATCACTCTTGGTGCGGGTATTGGCTGGCAACGCCTGCGGCTGCGGCGTGAGCGTGAAGCGTTTGCCGAGCGGGAGCGCAATACCTTGGCACGCGTTCGTGATGAACTAGAGGTCAGCGTAGAACACCGTACCCGTGACCTGGTGGCCAGCAACCAACGCCTTTCAGATGAAATTGAAGAGCGCCGCCGGGCTGAAGCCAACCTACGCCAGACCCAGGATGAGTTGATTCAAGCGGCCAAACTTGCGGTACTGGGTCAGCTTGCTGCGGGTATTAACCACGAGCTTAATCAGCCGCTGGCGGCTATTCGCGCCTACGCAGAAAACGCCCGCCGGTTTATGGAGCTGGCCCGCCACGACAAGGCGGATGCCAATCTTGAACAGATTGTTGAACTCACCGAGCGCATGGCGGATATCAGCGCCCAACTGCGTCAGTTTTCGCGTAAGAGCAGCGAGCGCCAGGAGACTATTTCGGTACAAGCCTGTATCGACTACGCCCTGCGCCTATTTCAAAGCCGCCTGCGCGAAGGCAATATCACCATTGTGCAGGATTGGCCTGCAGAAACCTTATGGGTAAAAGGCGACCTGGTGCGCCTGGAGCAGGTATTGGTTAATTTAATCGGCAATGCGCTCCAGGCCATGAAAGGCGTACCCGCGCCACAGCTGACGCTGGGCGCCCATAGCCACCTGCAGCAGGTCATTATTAGCGTTAGCGATAATGGCCTCGGCATCCCAGAGGAGCACTTAGGGCATATTTTTGAACCCTTTTTTACCACCAAAGCACCGGGGAGCGGTTTAGGCCTGGGACTCTCGATCTCGTCGCGTATCATGGACGATTTAGGCGGTAAACTGCAGGCTGCTAATCAGCCCGAGGGTGGCGCCAGCTTCACCATCACCCTACCTCAATCACCGTTAACCCACACCCAGGAGAGCCCCACTTATGCATGAGCCGTCGACGCTGCCGGTCATGGTGATCGACGACGAGCCGCATCTGCGGATCACCGCCAGCCAAACCCTCGAACTTGCAGGGTATACGCCCTACTGCTTTGAATCAGCAGAACAAGCGTTGACGGCATTGACGCCAGACTTTCCCGGGGTCATTGTCAGCGACATCCGCATGCCGGGGATGGATGGCATGGCGCTGCTCCATGAGCTACACAGCCGCGACGCCACGCTGCCCATCATCTTGATTACTGGCCACGGCGACATTTCCACGGCCGTAGAAGCCATGCGCGCCGGGGCCTGGGATTTTCTTGAGAAGCCGTTTGCCGGTGATCAACTGCTGGATGTGGTGCGCCGGGGCATTGAGAAGCGCCAGCTCAGCTTGGAAAACCACCGCCTTAAAGCCGAGTTGGAGGTGCAGCAAGCCGCGTTAGGGCCGAGGCTGGTGGGCCGCACGCCGATCATTTCGCGGCTGGCCGCCATGATTCAGCGCATCAGCCAAGTCGAAGCCGATGTACTGCTGTTTGGTGAGACAGGTACAGGCAAAGATTTGGTCGCCCGTGCGATTCACGAACGCAGCGGGCGGCGTAACAGCCCCTTTATGGCGATTAACTGCGGTGCGGTGCCCGAAAACACCATTGAGTCCGAGCTGTTTGGCCACGAGAAAGGCGCCTTCACCGGTGCCGTAGAGCGGCGCATCGGCAAGTTCGAGCACGCTAACGGCGGCACGGTGTTTTTGGATGAGATTGAATCAATGCCCATGGCGCTGCAAGTCAAACTGCTGCGGGTACTGCAGGAGCGTAGCGTCGAACGGCTCGGCGCCAATGAAACCGTGCCGCTTGATATCCGCGTCATCGCGGCCACTAAGGTAGATCTCAAAGCCGCTTCCGAAGAGGGGCACTTCCGCGAGGATCTTTACTACCGGCTAAACGTGGTCACCCTGCCGCTACCCGCTCTGCGCGAGCGGCGCGAGGATATACCCTTACTGTTCCAGCATTTTGCCGTCGTCGCGGCCAACCGCAGCGGGCTGGAAGCACCGACCCTCGATAGCCCCGCCATTGCCGCCCTGTTGGCTCATGATTGGCCCGGTAACGTGCGCGAGCTACGCAACCTTGCCGAGCGCTACGTGCTGTTAGGCGCTGCCTTTGACTATCGTTTGGATGCGCTGCTGGAAGGGGTCAATGCCGACACCGAAGAGCCCACCCTACCGCGCCAGGTAGAGCTGTTTGAAAAGAGCCTGATCAGCCAATCGCTGTCGCGCTACCACGGCCGGGTAACCGACGTATGCCGCCACTTGGGCATTCCGCGCAAAACCTTTTACGACAAACTTAAAAAACATGGCCTCAATGCTGATGACTATCGCCACAGCAGCGAGCCCTGATGCAGCAGCTCGCCCAGTACCGACCAGGGCGGCGCCCAAGGCACCAAGGTCAGCGCCGCAATCAGCATTAGTAGATTGGACATGGGCCGACGACTATCGCCTAGCTTAAGCGCCGTTCCAAACGAGCGCTTAAGCCGCGCGCCTTCAAGGTCAACGCTGTATATCTCATCCAAACACAAGTGGATCAAAAACCCTACCAACGTGGCAGCCCCATGAGACCATGCCAGCCACGCTGGCTGGCCGAGTAAATTAAAACTTAGTGCGGCGGCGAGTAGGCTACATAGCCCTCCCGCTAGCAGTGAGTGCCAGATACCACGGTGGACAGTAAAGCGGGAAAACAGCACCCCCGCCAAATAGCGCACGCTGAAATAGATCCCGCCGCAAGCAATCAACAACGCTCCCGGCGTCAACCATGGCTGTAGCAACAGTACGCCCAACACCAGAGCGGGTACCGAAAGTAGATTGAATATCAAGCGGATAGAGTGGGATCGATCGGCATCGATATCGGGCAAAATCCCCCCGAACGTGACCAGCGCAATCATCACTACCGCCTGGGAGGGTGGCCACCATTGGCCTTTCCAGCCTGCGTAAGCTATCAGCATGCCGCCCGCCGCTGCCACCGTAATATGCGTGCGAAAATTAGCCATGACGCGGCATCCCAAAGTCTGCAAAACAGAAAACTGTATAAATTAACAGACTTTTGCCGTCCGCGACATGGCTAATGAAGAAAAAAGGTTGCTAGGCCAACCGGTTAGGATTGATTAGGCAAGGTAGCTAAAGGGAGGATTCGGCCAGAAAGCGATCTTTTAATTTAACGTAGTTGCCTGCGGTATAAGGAAAGAACGCACGCTCCTTATCTTTCAGCGGGCGCAGCGCTTTAGCCGGGTTACCCGCATATACATAGCCACTTTCCAAATGCTTGCCGGGCGTTACCACGGCGCCCGCGGCGATAATGACCTCATCCTCAATGACCGCGCCATCCATCACAATCGCCCCCATACCGACAAGAATCCGACTTCCCAAGGTGCAGCCATGCAGAATCGCTTTATGGCCAATGGTAACGTCATCGCCAATGGTGAGCGGAAAGCCGTTCGGGCTGAAATCACTGGCGTGGGTAATATGCAGCACGCTGCCATCCTGCACGCTGGTACGCGAGCCGATACGAATACGGTGCATATCGCCACGAATTACAGTCATCGGCCACACTGAGCAGTCATCACCCATTACCACATCACCGATGACCACACTGGCCGGATCAATATAAACGCGCTCGCCCAATTGGGGCTCCATACCTTGATAGCGCCTTAATGCACTGCTCATAACTCGCTCCTGAGATGTCGGGTGGAAAACGGAAAATTGATCAACTCACTATAGCAATTCGCTAAAGCAACCCAGCCAATAGAACAATAAAGGTCAGCGGAATCGACACCCAGCGGATAATATTGCGCCACAGCACATAACCGCTTTCACCCACGCCTAACGCGCTCACCACCTTCTCACGGGGCATTACCCAGGCTGCAAAAATCGCGATCAGTAACCCGCCCAGCGGCAGAAAAACGTCCGGCGGTATACTACTGACAAGTTCGAAGACATTGCGCCCAAATAGCGGCCGGAAATCCGCCAGCGTTGAAAAAGAGAAGGCTGATAGCAGCCCGATCAACCAGACACTGAGCGCCACGATCGCCGTCGAGATACTGCGGCGCAGCCCCAAGCCCTGCAGCGTGGCGACCATCGGCTCCGCTAGGTTAATCGCAGATGTCCAAGTGGCCAGCAGCAGCAATAAAAAGAACACGCTGAGCCATACAGCGCCCCAAGGCAGCTCTGAGAACGCAATGGGCAGGGTGACAAACATTAACCCTGGGCCATCGGTGGGATCCATGCCCTGGGCAAACACCACCGAGAAAATCGCGATCCCCGCCAGTAACGCCACGCTAATATCGAGCACGGCGACGGCAACCGCTGCTTTCGGCAGGCTCTGCTCTTCCGGCATATAGGCGCCATAGGCCATTAAAGCACAGGCGCCTACCGCCAGAGTAAAGAACGCATGGCCCATGGCATGCACCACTACAGATGGAGTAAGCGCCTCGAAGGAGGGCAGGAACAACCACGCTAACGCTGGTGCAAAACCATCGGTGGTCGCGGCATAGCCCGCCAATAGCAGCAGTAGCAAATACAGCAACGGCATCAGCAGATTATTGAGCCGCTCAAGCCCCTTGGCAACCCCCGCGGCGACGACGGTCATGGTCATAAACAGAAACAGTGAGTGATTGAAGATCAGCAGCTCTGGGTTGGCTAAAAAAGCCTCAAAACCAGCGCCAATCTCAGCGGCACTCGCGCCATTGAAGTTGCCGTTCACAGAGGCAACCAAAAACTCAATCGACCAGCCCGACACCACCGAGTAGAACGATAAGATACAGAAAACGGTGAACGCACCGAAAATCCCCAGCCAACGCCATTTCGGAGAAGCACCCGCTTCGGCCGCCAGGGCGCCCAAGGCTTGCATCGGCCCACGCCGACCGGCGCGGCCAATCAGTATTTCCGCCATCATGACTGGAATACCCAGCAACAGCACAAACGCCACGTAAATCAGCAGAAACGCCGCACCGCCGTTCTCTCCGGCCACATAAGGGAAGCGCCAGATGTTGCCTAACCCTACCGCAGCACCTGTTACCGCCAAGATAAAGGCCCGTTTCGACCCCCAGCGCTCCAGCGTCTCGCTCATCACATGCTCCTGCCATTGGTGGCATTAAAAAGCGGCAAGACTAGCAGGCGCTTGCGTGCAGGCCAAACCCTGTCATTAAACATACCATTCAGCCCATTATCGAACCTAGCATTGAAACACGGCCCCACCGCCCGCACTGTGTCATCATCATTGCGCTGTTTTGCGCTTCCCTGTTGTTTTAAAACTTATCTTCTAAGAGCTAGATTTTTAGAATCAGGTTTTAAAAAAAAAGCCTGCCACCCGAGGTGCCTATGTCCTCCAACCCAGTGTCTTCCACCACCAATCCGCTGCTTGAAACCCACGTTCTGCCGCCCTTTGGCGAGATTCGCGCCGAGCATGTGGAGCCTGCCGTGGATACGCTGCTAAGCAAAAGCCGCGAGGCCATTGATCGCCTCGCCGAACAGGCAGCCGCCACCCCGCCCAGCTGGGACACTTTTGCAGCGCCCCTTGAAGCGGTGAATGATCGACTAACCAAAGCCTGGTCACCTGTCTCTCACCTCAATGGCACCATGAACACCCCGGCGTTACGCGAAGCGTACCAGGCATGCCTTGAGAAACTCTCAGATTTTGGCACCTGGGTAGGCCAGCACGAAGGGTTGTTTCATGGTTGGCAAGCCTTGAAAGAGGGCCCGGCCTGGGAAACCCTGGACGCCGCTCAACGGCGTACTGTTGAGCATGCCCTGCGTGATTTTCGCCTCGCCGGTGTCGACCTTCCCGCGGACAAGAAAGTGCGCTACGGCGAGATTCAGTCGCGGCTTTCGCTGCTGTCAAACCAGTTTTCCAATAACGTGCTGGATGCCACCCAAGCTTGGCACAAGGACATCGACAACCAAGAGGCATTAGCGGGGGTGCCGGAGAGCGCTCTTGATACCTTAAAAGCTTCTGCTGAGGCGAAAGGCGTCACGGGCTACCGTATTACCCTGGATTTTCCCAGCTTCTTCCCGGTGGTTAGCTACGCCGACAACCGCGAGCTGCGCCGCGAGGTGTATACCGCCTTCGTTACCCGGGCTTCTGACCAAGGCCCCGATGCGGGTAAATTCGATAACGCGGATATCATGGAAGAGATCCTGGCGCTACGTAGTGAAATGGCCCAGCTACTCGGTTTTGCCACCTACGCCGATTACTCGTTGACCACCAAGATGGCGGACTCTCCCGAGCAGGTACTCGATTTCCTTAACGACTTAGCCCGCCGTGCGCTGCCTCAGGCGAAGGAGGAGCTTGCTGAACTCAGCGCTTATGCGCGAGATGAACTAGGCTTGGCGACGCTGGAGCCGTGGGATGTTGCCTATGCCAGCGAAAAGCTGCGTGAAGCGCGCCACTCTATCTCCCAGGAGCAGCTACGCCCCTACTTCCCGGCCCCCCAGGTAGTCGATGGTTTGTTTCAGGTGGTTGAGCGCCTTTACGGCGTGCACTTTGAAGAAGATACCCAGGCGCCCCGCTATCATGATGACGTGCGCTATTTCCGTATCACCGAAAATGGCCAGCCGATTGCCGGTTTTTATCTCGATCTCTACGCCCGAGAAGGCAAGCGGGGCGGTGCCTGGATGGCCGACTGCCGGGTACGCCGTCAAACGGAGCAGGGCCTGCAACTGCCGGTGGCCTTTCTTACCTGCAACTTCACTGCTCCGGTAAGTGGCCGCCCAGCGCTGCTCACCCACGACGAAGTCACCACCCTGTTCCATGAGTTTGGCCATGGCCTGCACCATATGCTGACCCAGCAGCAAATTGCCGATATCTCCGGCATTAACGGCGTTGCCTGGGATGCGGTCGAGCTACCCAGCCAATTTATGGAAAACTACTGCTGGGAGCGTGAAGGCCTGGATCTACTCGCCAAGCACGTGGATAGCGGCGAACCGCTGCCCGCCGAGCTACTTGAGCGCCTCCAAGCAGCCAAGAATTTTCAGTCGGCCATGGGCATGATGCGCCAAATCGAGTTCTCGCTATTTGATCTGCGCCTGCATCATGAATTAAGTGCTCCCAGAGCCAGCGACGTGCAAGCCTTGTTAGATGAGGTGCGTGAAGCAGTCTCTGTACTGCCTAAAGTATCTTTCAACCGCTTCCAAAATAGCTTTGGACACGTATTTGCGGGTGGCTACGCGGCCGGCTACTACAGCTACAAGTGGGCGGAAGTGCTCTCGGCAGATGCCTGGAGCGCCTTTGAAGAGGCCGGTATCTTTGATCCTGAAACAGGCCAGCGCTTTCGTCGTGAAATTCTTGAGCAAGGCGGCGCCCGCGATGCCGCTGACCTGTTTGTTGCCTTTCGGGGCCGAGAGCCGAGCGTTGAGCCACTATTACGCCATAGCGGCATCCGCGCTGCTTAAGGCATTTTTAAACACGTTTTTCCCATGCGCAGCGCCTTGTGCGCTGCGCGCTAGGAGTCTGTAATGTCAACGGTTAAACGCTTTATTGCCGGTGTGACCTGCCCCCGCTGCGCGGCGATGGATCGTATCCGCGCCTGGGAGCAAAACGGTATTCGCTACCGGGAGTGCGTCAGCTGCGATTTCTTCGAGCAACTCCCCATCGAGGAAGACGCGCTTACCGAAATGACCACCCGGGTCAACCAGGTACGCGATGATCAGAAGCAACAGGATGTCCAACCCGTACGCATTCTAGATCCCGGTAAACCCTCACGTTAGCCCTCCCAGCCGCCAAGGATGGCGTGTTCAGTCTTTGCTCACCGCCCCACGGTCGATAGCGAACGAAAAATAAAATTTGTGTGCGGTTATCCACACACTATAAAGCTATTATCGTGCGAACACTCGGACACTTCGGCTCTTAGGGCTTACCACCAAAGTTGAATAAAAAAATTACAAACAACTGATTTTAAAGTTATAAGTTTTAAATGGCACGACTATCGCTGTTATATATAGGCATACCTGCTTAACGCAGTATCGACTGACGGCATGAATAGAGGCCGTCAATATATAACCCCAATAACAGCTAGGAATTTTCGCCATGCGCAAACATATGCCTAAAACGTTTACCCTCCTCGCCAGCAGTGCCCTGCTTATCGCCGCCGCCAGCAGCGCCCAGGCTCAAGACCGTTCCGGGTGGCCTGATAACTTCACTGTTGGCACCGCTAGCCAAGGCGGCACCTACTTCGTTTACGGTTCAGGCTGGGCAAACTTTATTGCCGATGAGTTAGGCGTATCTGGCGGCGGTGAAGTCACCGGCGGTCCCACTCAAAACCTGGCGCTCGTGCACACAGGCGATATGGCATTTGGTTTAACCACCATGGGCCCCGCGTCTGATGCCGTTAAAGGTGAAAGCCCGCTGGCGCCTGGCATGAAGATGGACAATGTATGCGCCATGTTCCCCATGTACGAGACGCCGTTCTCGATTGCAGCATTGTCAAGCAGCGGTATTGAGACAATATCCGATATTCCTGATGGCGCCCGGATTGGTTTTGGCCCGGCTGCATCAACCTCCGACACCTACTTCCCGGCCATTTTAGAAACCCTGGGCGTTAACTTCGATCGCCGTAACGGCGGTTGGTCAGACCTGGGTGGTCAGTTGCAGGATGGCCTGCTAGACGTTGTCGCCTTCGCTGCGGGCATTCCAATCCCCGCCGTTAGTCAGTTGGAAGTACAGACTGACGTTAATATCATCGAATTCAACGAAGAAGAGCTGGCCACGGTGCTGGAAAACTTCCCGGTTGCTGAATTCACCATTCCTGCCAGCACCTATACCACGCTGGAAGAAGATGCTCGTGCTGTTTCCATGTGGAACTTCGCCATTGCAGGCTGCGACCTACCGGAAGATTTCGTTTACGAAGTCACCAAGGCCACCATGGAAAACAATGACCGTATGCGTTCAGTACACCGCAGTGCTGAAACCACCATTCCAGAAAACATCAAGCACAACACCGTGCTGCCGTTTCACCCCGGCGCTGCACGCTGGTACGAAGAGAACGGCTATGAAATTGCTGATGACATGATCAACTAAGCAACTTTACCCGTTCTAACTGCCCCGTCACCGGCCCCGCCGGGCGGGGCAGCTTTCGCTGCTACTACCCCTTTGTCTGCTTTTGCTGTGAGGGTGAACTCTAATGAGTCACAAAACCGACCAAGAACCCAATGATCTCAAGGATGATGCTCACGCGACGTCTGTGATACCCGAGTCCATTGCCGATGGTGTCGATGAAGATGTTGTTGAGCCCAATCGCCGCCTGTTTACGGGCTGGCAGTTCCTGCTATTTGCGGCATTAGCGATCGCTTACTCAAGTTTCCATCTGATCTCACTCAACGTGTATCCGATGGAAACCTGGTCGTTTCGTATCGTGCATATTGCCGGTGCGCTTATTCTCGGTTACGGGCTCTTTGCCGGCGCCCGCTTTGCCGACGACGATCATCAAGCATCAGCTGCCTGGATTAAGTGGGTGAGCTACGCGCTACTGATTCCAGCCGCCTATACCCTGGCGCAAGTCTTTTTGATGTATCAAACGCTTAGCGGTAGTGCCATGCGTATCGACCCGAGTGTTGAAAACTGGCATTACGGCTATCCGCTCATGGCGACCACGGCGGGGGCAATTGTACTGTCATGGTTTTATCGTCAGGCGCGGCACCGTTTCAACCCTGCCGACCTGGTACTAATGGTCTGTGCGCTGGCCAGCGCTGGCTATTTGCTGGTGGCTTATAACACCAATATCCGTATGTCGACGGGTACCTCTTTCGCGCCGTCTGGCATTTCCTGGGCGGCGATTGCGGGCTCTCTGCTGATTTTGGAGCTTACCCGCCGGGTAGCGGGTCTAGCCCTGGTGGTTATCTCCGCGGTTTTCCTGACCTACGTATTTGCCGGCCCCTATTTACCGGGCTTTTTAGGCTATCCGGGGCTGTCACTACAGCGCTTCTTTAGCCAGGTGTACACGGATGCCGGCATCCTCGGCCCCACCACCGCGGTGTCGTCGACCTATATTATTCTGTTCATTATTTTTGCCGCTTTCCTACAGGCCTCTAAAGTCGGCGACTACTTCGTTAACTTTGCCTTTGCCGCCGCAGGCCGTGCCCGTGGTGGCCCCGCCAAGGTGGCCATTTTTGCCTCTGGCTTGATGGGTATGATTAACGGCACGTCAGCGGGTAACGTGGTTTCCACCGGCTCTTTGACCATTCCGTTGATGAAGAAAGTCGGCTACCCCGCACGTAGTGCGGGCGCGATCGAAGCCGCTGCCTCTACCGGTGGACAAATCATGCCGCCGATTATGGGTGCAGGTGCGTTCATCATGGCCGAAGTAACCGGTATCCCGTATACCGAGATTGCCCTTGCCGCTGTTATTCCGGCGATTCTCTATTTTGCCTCAATCTACTTTATGGTCGACTTTGAAGCCGCCCGTAAAGGCATGCGGGGCATGCGCAAAGATGAGATCCCGCTATTCTCGAAGCTGGTCAAGCAGGTCTACCTATTTGCGCCGATTATTATCCTGATTGTCGCGCTGTTTATGGGCTACTCGGTGATTCGTGCTGGTACCTTGGCAACGGCGTCAGCCGCCGTGGTTAGCTGGCTGTCACCCAATAAAATGGGCCTGCGTGCGATTCTTAAAGCGCTGCAGATAGCGGGCACCATGTCGATTCAGATTATCGCCGTGTGTGCCTGCGCGGGCCTAATCGTCGGGGTGATTTCGCTGACCGGTGTGGGCGCGCGCTTCTCGTCACTGCTTCTTGGTTTAGCGGGCGTGAGCCAACTATTGGCGCTGGTGTTCGCCATGCTGATTAGCATCCTACTCGGTATGGGCATGCCCACCACCGCCGCCTACGCGGTGGCCGCTTCGGTGGTCGCGCCAGGTTTGATCAATATCGGCATTGAGCCGCTGATTGCTCACTTCTTCGTGTTCTACTTTGCGGTCGTCTCGGCGATTACACCGCCCGTTGCCTTGGCTTCCTACGCAGCCGCCGGTATCTCTGGTGATAATCCCATGGGCACCTCGGTGGCCTCCTTCAAAATTGGTTTGGCCGCCTTTATCGTGCCGTTTATGTTCTTCTACAGCCCGGCCATGCTGATGGAAGGCTCCGCCATGCAGATTCTCCGCGTCGGGGTTACCGCCACCCTGGGCATTGTCTTACTCTCTGGCATGGTGCAGGCGTGGTTCTTTGGGCCCGTTAACGCCTTACAGCGTGTGCTGATGCTGGTGGGGGCGATGTTCTTGATCTACGGCGGTATCTACACCGACGTTATTGGCCTTGCGATTGGTATCGTGCTGTTCGTCATGCAGCGCAAGCTACATGGCGGTGGTAACAAAACGGCTCAAGCAGGCTGATTGATGTAAAACGCTAATCACTAAGCGTAGAAAACCCCGCTCAACAACCGTTGAGCGGGGTTTTTAGTGAGTGCGAGGTAGCTAAATAAACTGACTCAGTTAATCGGTCAGATTATCAACGATCTTCAGCACCGGCGCCGCTTGGTTAAGCGTGTAGAAGTGTAGACCTGGCGCTCCGCCATCCAGTAGGCGCTGGCAAAGCCGGCTCACCACATCGGTGCCAAAGGCAGCAATCGCTTCGCTGTCGTCGCCGTAGGACTCTAGCTGCTTACGGATCCAACGCGGAATCTCAGCACCGCAGGCGTCAGAGAAACGCGCCAGCTTGGTATAGTTGGTAATCGGCATGATGCCGGGAATAATCGGCTGCTCAACGCCCAGCGAGCGGGCTTTATCGACGAAGTTAAAATAGGCATCGGCAGTAAAAAAGTACTGGGTAATCGCCATATTGGCCCCCGCCTTCATTTTACGCGCGAAGTTTTCCACATCCTTATCAAGGTTGGGCGCCTGTGGATGAGATTCAGGATAGGCCGCCACGGCAATATCAAAGTGGTCACCGGTTTCTTCACGAATAAACTCAACCAATTCATTGGCATAGCGTAGCTCGCCAATGCTTCCCATACCCGAGGGCATATCGCCCCGCAGCGCAACCAAACTATCTACGCCCTCCTCGCGGTACTGCGCCAACAGGTCACGCAACTGCGCTTTTTCACTGCCGATGCAGGAAAGGTGCGGGGCGGTCGTGATGCCGCTCTCGCTAACCTCACGCACGACCTGACGGGTACGCGCCTGGGTCGAACCACCTGCACCGTAAGTCACCGAAAAAAAGCGCGGATTGCGGGCGGCCAGTTCATCGCGAACGTGGATCAGCTTGTCGCGCCCGGCATCGGTACTGGGCGGAAAGAATTCAAAGCTGATACCTAGCGGATGCTCGTGGCTGCTCATGGGGCTTCCTTATTAGTGATTAATAATAATGATGTTTTGGGGTATTCTCGCTGTTCCATCGCTTTGAGGCTAATGAAAGATTCCACGCTTGGCCTTTAATTCGGCTCATGTTAGCCGTTCATACTATTTTATCGGGAGCCGTTATGGATTTAGCACCCAGCGCCTTAATGGGGCCACTGCTGATGCTACTGGGGTATGTCGGGCTAGGCTGGATAGCCGCCCGGCGCTTAACAATAGACCCTCGCCCAATTGCGACGCTGCTGGTGTACCTGATAGCCCCCTTTACGATTTTTCGCGCACTGATGAACGGCGGCCCAACACCTGGCTACCTTTTGCTCACATTAGCGCTATTCATTCTAGCGAGCCTGATGGCACTGGTAGTACAACGCATCACGCGCCACCGCTTTGGTGAGCAGGAAGCCGCGCTGCTGGCATTCTCCTCGGGAACCGGCAATACCGGCTATTTTGGCCTGCCGATTGCATTGATTTTGCTGCCCCCCGAAGGTGTCACCCTTTACCTGTTCTGTATGCTGGGGATTAATATTTATGAATTTACCGTGGGCTTTTACCTCAGCGCACGTGGGCGTTTTTCGGTGCGCGAAAGCTTGATCAAAATTTCTCGCTTACCGCTTATCTATGCATTCCTGTTAGCGTTACTGCTTAGCACTCTTGAAGTCACTGTTCCCGCTGCGGTCATGAGTTCGCTGTCAGTGTTCCCTGCCACCTATACGCTGCTGGGAATGATGATTATTGGTATGACGCTTAGCCAAGTGACGCTTTCCGCCTGGGATACGCGCTTTGTGGCCGCCTGTTTAGGACTACGCTACCTGATGTGGCCATTGGTCATGCTAGCGGCCGTTTTGCTACTTCAGTGGGTCGCGCCACTTTCCACGGAGCTGGCATTAGCGCTGCTGCTATTGGGCGTGGTTCCCATGGCCTCCAATGTGGTGGTGGTCGCCATGGAGCTGGGCATTCAGCCGCAAAAAGGTGCGTTAGCGGTGCTGGTGACGACACTGCTTGCACCGCTGCTGATTCCGCTTTATCTCGGTTTAATGCTGCGCCTCACTGGACTTGGTTAGTGCTTGAGCTAATGGATAGACTCGTTAAAAACCAGCAACCCCCGCTTGGTTAAGCTGTGCGGCCATGCGCTGCACTTCCGGGTGACTGAAAAACGCTACTAGCGCCTCAGCACGCACCGGGCCAACGCCTGGAACGGCTTGCCACTGTTCACGCTGGTAGCCCGCTAGATCATTCCAATCACCGCGTACCGCCTCACTCCCCGGCGGCGCCCCCAGCGCACTTAGCCAAGCCGCAAACGGCTGACTACGGGCGACTTGAAATTGCTCGATTAGCGAGTCGGCGGTGGCCTCACCAATGCCGTAAGCCTGTTGCAGCTGGCGGGGTTCAACGTCCAGCCAGTCGAGTAACTGCGTGACGACACCCGCTTCCATCAGCGCCTGCCAGGTACCTTCCCCTACCCCCTGAATGCCTAGCTGCTCGCCCAGGTAAGTAAGCCGCGCCAGCAACTGGCTATCGCAACCGGAAGTTAACTCAAAACAGCTCAACAGGTGGTAGCGCTGGGGGGACGGCGGGGTCAGCGGCGAGCGCTCTTGAGTATGCCAGACCACCTCGCTTAACTGGGGGATCGTTAGCCCCGCTAGCGAAATCGCCACTTGGTCGCCGGGACGAACATCCAGTGATTCCCAGCGCTCCAAGGAGCCTAATGAAACACGGCTAATGCGCCGCCCTTCCAACAGGACTGGGTTAAGCCATACCAGCGGCGTTACTCGCCCGGTGCGCCCGATGCGAAACTCGATGCCGCGCACTTCCGCCAGCGCCTGCTGGGCCGGGTATTTCCACGCAATGGCCCACTCCGGCGGCGACGATGACCAGCGCCTTATGCCGGGGCGTTCAGCCTGTTTAATCACCACGCCATCGGTGGCAAACGGCAGCGGGCCGTTGAACCAGGTATCGCGCCAGTAAGCGGCATCACGGCGTTCATCCAACGGATAGGTGTAGTCGGCGGTATCAAAGCCCAGCGCACTCAGTTGGGCTAAGCGGTTTTCCATCCCGGGCGGGCCGTCAGGCCAGCCCCAGACAAACAGGCCAATACGCTCAAGGGTAGCCGCGTCAGGCGAAGACTGCGCCATGGCACCTGCCACGGCGCCCCGGGCACCAGAAGAGGGTGAGCGCGACTGAACGTGCTCGTCCAAACGCCAATACAACTCGCCTTGGAGTAGCGCAGAAACCGGTTCGGGCAACGTATTGGGAACGGCAGGCAACTGTCGGGCACGGGCTGTCCAATCCTGGCCCCGCTCACCGTCGCCGCGGCTAACGGCTTCGACCATCTCGCCATCAGCATAGCGTAGGGTAATCGCCACACCGTCGACTTTGGGCTGAATCCACAGATCTTCCCGGCGACTGGTAAAGCGCCTGATGCCTTCGTCATCGGCTTTATTGAGGCCGCGCTGTGCCGCCGGGTGCTCCAGGGTGCCGTTACTGCTGGTCACCCGAGTCAGCGGGCGATGATCGGGCACATTGCCCAGGCAGCGCTGCCAAGTGGTTAGGCGCTCTACCGCTTGGTCGTAAAGGGCATCATTGATCAGCGCAACACCCTCGTCGTGGTAAGCAGTGTCCCAGCGCCGTACCTGCTCGGCCAGCGCCTGGCTTTCGCGGTTTAAACGCTCTTCCGGCCAATCGGGGCACTCCTCTCCCTGCGCTGTCAGCGCCATGGTTAACAGAATACCCAGCCACCCCACTTTCAAGATCCTTCGCCAGCCCTGCATACCCATCCTCATATGATGACAAGGAAAAGACACGGCGCTTGCACCAGCCCCATTAAGTTTAATTTACCTTAAACTGGCCATGATGCAATGCGGGAAATAAGGATTGGCGTGTCATCGCCTAGCGCACAAACTGAATATGCGGCCGAGCATGGTGGGGCGAGGTCTCCACATGGGCGTCTACCGAGAAGACATCACGAAGCAGCCGTTGGGTCAGCACCTCTTCAGGAGCACCGGAGGCAACGATCCTGCCCGCCTGCATGACCAGCAGTCGATCACAATACATAGCGGCGTGGTTGAGGTCGTGGAGTGCCATGATACTGGTCATCGGCAGGCTGGAGACCAGCCGCAACAGGTTGATCTGATGCTGCACATCCAAATGGTTGGTGGGTTCGTCAAGAATGAGCTCTTTGGGTGACTGGGCCAGGGCCCGCGCAACATGGGTGCGCTGTTTCTCACCGCCGGACAGGCTATGCCAGGCATCATCACGCTTTGCGCTCATCCCGGTACGCTCCAGCGCCTCGTTGACCGCCGTATCGTCCTCGCGCGTCCAGCCCGATAGCATCGAACGGTGCGGGAAGCGGCCAAGCTTGACCACATCGATCACCTTGAGGTTGGCATTGGTAGTGGCGTGCTGTTCGATGAAGGCGACTCGCTGGGCAATGGCCCGGCGGCGAAAGGACGAAAGCTCTTGCCCATCCAGCATGACCCGTCCAGCATGCGGTCGCTTCAGCCTGGCCAGCAGCCGTAACAACGAGGTTTTACCAGAGCCATTGGGGCCCAGCACGCCCAGTAGCTTACCCGGTTCGGCTTCGAAGGAGACACCATCGATCACCGTCTTGGTGCCGATTTTCCAGATCAGATTCTCGGCCTTGATGCTCATGATGCGCGCTGTAATCGGTAAAGAATGACAGAGAAGAAGGGCACGCCCACCAGCGCCGTGACCACGCCGATCGGCAGGGATTGCTGCGGAATCAACACGCGAGAGGCGATATCCGCTACCACCATGAAGATCGCTCCCACGATGGCACAGGCAGGCAGCAAGACGGCGTGGCGTGGGCCCACCACGAAACGCGCCGCGTGGGGAACCACTAGGCCAACGAAGCCAATGGTGCCGACCATGCTGACGATGGTGGCCGTTATAACAGCCGTTAGCGCAAACAGGATGATCCGCGTTTGTGCGACATTGACCCCCAACGAGGCTGCCGCTTCGTCACCAAAGGCAAACGCATCCAATACCCGTGCGTAGCACAGACACGCCACCAGCCCGAGGCCCACGACCGCCAAGGCCAGATAGAACTCAGGCCAGCGCACACCGCCAAAGCTACCGAGCAGCCAAAACATCACATCCCGCGCCTGCTGTGCATTACCCGCCGTCGTGACGATATAGGAGGTCACGGCGTTGAACAGCTGCGATGCCGCGACCCCAGCCAAAATGGTGCGGTCGGCCCCGCCGCGCGCACCGTTCGACAGCAGTGCCACAAACAGAAAAGCGGCAAAAGCGCCGATAAAGGCCCCCGATGAAAGGGATACCACGCCAGCGCCGAGCCCCAGAATGACGATCAGAACTGCCCCTGTCGATGCACCGGCAGAAATCCCCAGCACATACGGCTCGGCCAGAGGGTTACGCAGAATCGACTGCATGATAGCCCCGGCCAACGCCAGTCCGGCACCACACAATGCCGCCACCAGCGCCCGGCTCAAACGGTAATCCCAGATAATGGTTTCGTGGATGCGATTGAGCTCGAAGGAGGTCCAGCCGAGCTTGTTGGTGATCACCGCATAGGTCGTAGAAAGCGGGATCGGCATATCGCCGATCCCGACACTGATGCCCACCACCAAACCAATGATTAGCAGTGATGCCAACAGCAGCCCAGCCTCCCCTGCCAGGCGCGGCAATCGCTCGATGGCCTGCGGCATGCTCACCGTCACACTCATCTCAGACCCAGCGTCTCAAGCTGTTCGGCCACCTGTTCGGCGCCAAAAATCGTCCTGAGCGTTGGGTTCATCGCTTGACCGTCCATGACCACGATGGCCCCGTTCTTGACCGCTCTCATCTCACGTGTCGCCGTATCCGAGTTGAGGAACTCGATCTTCGCGTCGGCGTCGTCGAGCTCCCAACGGTCACGCTCGACGCGGGATACCACGATCACATCCGGGTCAGTAGCGATGATGCTTTCCCAGCCTAGCGTCGGCCACTCCGCCTCGGACTCGATGGCATTGGTGCCACCCAATACGTCGGCGATAAAGCCGGATGCGCTGTACTTTCCGCCCAGGTGGGCATCCGCCGCAGGAGAGGAACTGGAGAACCAGAACAGATAGGAAAGCGGCTCATCACTGTCTGGGGACGCTGCGCGCAGCGCGGCCTCACGCTGCTTCAGGTCGTCGATCAAGGCGTCGCCACGATCATTCACATCGAAAATCCGGGCGAGGTCTTCGATCTCTTGATACAAGGCGTCCATATTCCAGAGCTGGGCGCGATCGCCGTAGCCGTACTTGTCCTTGGCCATGCCTTCAGCGACGCAGGTACCGGGCGACAGGTAGGTCGGTATGCCCATCTTACTGAAGTCGTCGCGAGTGGCCACCCGGCTGGATTCACCCAGCAGGCTGGGAAGCGCCGCAGCTACGAAATCCGGCTGTTCGGCCAGAATCGATTCGAAGGTAGGGAACTCCACCGTCAGCACTTTCACCTGGTCGTTTGCATCGGCCAGTTGAGGCAAGACGCTGTTGGGCCAGAAGGCCGTGCCCGCCATTCTGTCTTCCAGGCCGAGCATCAGCATCAGCTCAGCGCTGTTTTGACCGAGGCCAACCGCCCGCTCAGGCGCCTGTTCGAAGGTCACTTCTACCCCGCAGTTGTTCAGCGTCAAGGGGTATTGCGTGTCGCCCGCCAGAGCCGAGGACGAAGCCAGGCCCAGCAGGGTGCAGAATCCGGTCACAGCAAGAAGACGTGTCATGGAGCACCCATCACTATTGGTAGAGGTGTAACGTTTACATCGGCTAATCGTCCAGCGCCTGCACTGATCAGATAACGATAGCACTGATACGTATTTACCAGCGGGCGCAATATAATCGAAAACCATTCTCATCGCAACCTCCGTCCATGCGCGCCCCAATAAAAACGCCCCCTGGCATTGAGCAGGAGGCGCTGAGGGTTAGCATAAGGCGGCTAAGCGCTTACAAACCGGCGGCCTTACGCAGCGCGTCGACTTTATCGATCTTTTCCCACGGGAAGGCGGTAAAGGTTTCGGTATGCGATTGGCCTTTATCGTCACTCCAGGTATAGCTGTGCTCGAACGGCGCCCGGCCGAAGTGGCCATAAGCGGCGGTAAGCTGGTACATCGGGTGCAGCAAATCAAGCATTTTGGTGATCGCGTAGGGGCGCAGATCAAAGTGCTCGCGAACCAGCGCCACAATCTTGGCGTCATCAATTTTACCGGTGCCGAAAGTGTCGATGGAGACCGAGGTCGGCTCGGCAACACCAATCGCGTAGGAGACCTGAATCTCACACTTGTCAGCCAAGCCTGAGGCAACCACGTTTTTGGCCACATAGCGACCCGCATAGGCGGCGCTGCGGTCAACTTTCGAGGGGTCTTTGCCCGAGAACGCGCCGCCACCATGACGTGCCATGCCACCGTAGGTATCGACGATAATTTTACGGCCAGTGAGTCCGCAGTCGCCGACAGGGCCGCCAATCACGAACTTACCGGTCGGGTTGATATGGTACTGGGTGCGGTCATCCAACCACTCGGCGGGAATCACTTGCTCAATGACCTCGCGCTTGATCATTTTGCGCAGATCTTCCTGGTCGATCTCCGGGTCATGCTGGGTAGACAGAACGATGGCATCGACACCGCAAGGCTGGCCTTCGGCGTTATAGCGGAAGGTGACCTGACTTTTAGCATCCGGGCGCAGCCACGGCAGTAGACCATTTTTACGCAGTTCGGCCTGACGCTCGACTAATCGGTGTGAGTAGTGGATCGGTGCAGGCATAAACGAATCAGTCTCGTTCGTTGCGTAGCCAAACATCAGACCCTGGTCGCCAGCACCCTGATCTTCCGGTTTGCTGCGATCAACGCCCTGAGCGATATCGACACTCTGTTTACCGATCAGGTTAACCACGCCGCAGGTTGCGCCATCAAAGCCTACATCAGACGAGTTATAGCCGATATTGGTGATTACATCGCGCACGAGGGTTTCTAGATCAACCCAGGCGGAGGTGGTAATTTCGCCGGCAATGATCGCCACCCCGGTTTTCACCATGGTTTCACAGGCAACACGGGCCTGTTTATCACGGGCGATAATGGCATCTAACACCGCGTCAGAAATCTGATCGGCAATCTTATCGGGATGACCTTCGGAGACAGACTCGGAGGTAAACAGGGAATATTCGCTCATCGCGCACTCGACCCTCTGTATGACGGCTGTAGGTAACCCACAGCATCAGCAGGAAATCATGGCAGGTGTCCCCTGCCCATATTAGCGAAGTAATGACGTTCTTCATTACTTCGGGAGGCAGAGTCTACACGCTGTAGGCGATGCTTCCCAGAACGAGATCCCCACAATTTGCCATCGCATTTGCCGCAACATGGGAAGTCAGCGACAATAGTGCCTTTATAATTTCTGTTTTCAGGCGAGGAGCACCCCCATGCCGTCCCGTTTTGAGTTAGCCAATGCCATTCGCGCCCTCTCCATGGATGCCGTTCAGAAGGCCAAGTCCGGCCACCCTGGCGCCCCCATGGGAATGGCTGATATCGCCGAGGTGCTATGGAATGACTACCTCAAGCACAACCCCGAAGACCCCAAGTGGGCCGATCGTGACCGCTTTGTGCTCTCCAATGGCCATGGCTCCATGCTGCTTTACTCGCTGCTCCACCTCAGCGGCTACGAGCTAAGCCTGGAGCAGCTACAAAATTTCCGCCAGTTGCATTCGCCCACCGCCGGCCACCCGGAATTTGGCTATGCACCGGGTATCGAGACCACCACCGGCCCGCTGGGTCAAGGTTTTGCCAACGCAGTGGGCTTTGCCATTGCCGAAAAAACCCTGGCGGCGCAGTTCAATCGCCCCGGTCACACCATCGTCGATCACCACACTTGGTGTTTCCTGGGTGACGGCTGCTTGATGGAAGGCATTTCCCACGAAGCCGCCTCGCTAGCCGGTACCCAGCAGTTGGGTAAGTTGATTGCCCTGTATGACGATAACGGCATCTCTATCGATGGCGAAGTGGAAGGCTGGTTTACCGACGATACCGCCAAGCGTTTTGAAGCTTACGGCTGGCACGTGGTGCCCAATGTGGATGGCCACAAGCCTGAAGAGGTGAAAGCCGCTATCGAGCTGGCCAAGAGCCACGGCGATAAGCCGAGCCTGATCATCTGCAAGACCATCATTGGCTTTGGTGCGCCCAACAAGCAGGGCAAAGAGGACGCCCACGGTGCCCCCTTAGGCGACGACGAAGTGGCCCTGGCACGCACCCAACTCGACTGGCCCCACGCCCCCTTCCATATCCCTGAGCCGATCTACTCGGCCTGGGATGCTCGCGATGCGGGCAAAGCGGCGCAGCAGGCGTGGGAAGAGCGTTTTGCCCGCTACAAAGAGGCCTTCCCCACGGAAGCGCGGGAATTCACCCGCCGCATGAAGCGCCAACTGCCGACGGAACTGCCTACTGAGGCCTTGATTGAGCAGGCCCAAGAGCGCGGCGAGACCATTGCTTCACGCAAAGCCTCCTTTGAAGTGTTGAACGCCATTGGCCCGAAAATGCCGGAACTGCTGGGCGGTAGCGCCGACTTGGCGCCGTCTAATCTGACCTTTTGGAAAGGCGCCAAAGCGATTACCCCGGAAGACGCCAGCGGCAACTACCTGCATTACGGCGTGCGTGAGTTCGGCATGGGCGCGGTCATGAACGGCATCGCCCTGCACGGAGGCCTGGTACCTTACGGCGCGACCTTCCTGATCTTTATGGAGTACATGCGTAACTCGATTCGCATGGCAGCGTTGATGGGCCAGCAAGCCATCTATGTGTTTACCCACGACTCCATCGGTCTGGGCGAAGATGGCCCGACCCACCAGCCGATTGAACAGTTGACCAGCCTGCGCACCACGCCGAACCTGAACACCTGGCGCCCCTGCGATGCGGTGGAAACCGCAGCGGCCTGGGATGCGGCGATCAAACGTCACTCTGGCCCCACGGCGTTGGTACTGTCACGCCAGAACCTGCCCCATCAGCAGCGCACCAAAGCGCAGCTGGCATCGATTCAGAACGGGGCGTATGTCCTAAAAGATAGCGCAGGAACGCCCGAGCTGATTCTGATCGCCACCGGTTCAGAAGTCGCCCTGGCCATGGACGCCGCCGCCGAGCTGGAGCAGCAGGGTAAGGCCGTACGTGTGGTCTCGATGCCCTCGGCCTACCGCTTTAACGGCCAGGACGCGGAGTACCGCGAAAGCGTACTGCCCAAGGCGGTCACCAAGCGTATTGCTATCGAAGCCGCTCACGCCGACTACTGGTACAAGTATGTGGGCCTGGACGGCCGCGTGATCGGCATGACCACCTACGGCGAATCGGCCCCGGCAGGCGATCTGTTCAAGCACTTCGGCTTTACCGTCGAGAACGTGGTCAAGCAAGCCAACGAACTACTCGGCTAAGCCATGCCTGCACTCAGTGGCTTGCTATGGCTGATTAGCTACTGGCTGATCGGTGAAGTGGTGGTCCACTTCACCGGTTTGCCAATATCTTCTGGCGTGATTGGTATGCTGCTCCTCTGCGCGACGCTCGCCGTGCGCGGCCGTGTCCCGAGCAGTATTGCCGCTGCCGCTCAGCCGCTCATTGCACTACTTGCCATGTTGATCATGCCCGGCGTCGTCGGGGTGTTTTTCATTATCGGCGAGCTGGCTGGCCAGTGGAGCGCCATTCTTATTGCCTTAGTGCTGGGTACGCTACTCAGCGTGGTCACTACGCTATGGCTGCTCAAGCGGCTAATCGGGCAACCGCATGCCCACTGAGTCCTCGTTGCTCACTCTATTAACCACCACCCCGCTGTTTGCGGTGGGGTTAACGCTCGCCGCCTATTTGCTTGGCAGCCTTCTGTTTCAGCGCTTAAAGCGACCCTCATGGCTGCCTGCTATCTTGATCGCAGCGCTGCTGCTGGCGGGGGCGTTAGCGCTGATAGGGCTGCCTTACACCACCTACCAGCAGGGAGCCACATGGCTAACGGTGCTATTGGGGCCCGCCACGGTGGCGCTGGGTATGCCGCTTTATCAACAGTTACCGCGGATCGTTGAGCTCTGGCGGCCACTGGCGATTTGTTTACCCATCGCGGCGACACTGGCGGCGTGCTACTCGCTGGCCATTGCCTGGCTA
This sequence comes from Halomonas sp. SpR1, assembly GCF_031010175.1. Taxonomy (GTDB): domain Bacteria; phylum Pseudomonadota; class Gammaproteobacteria; order Pseudomonadales; family Halomonadaceae; genus Vreelandella. Next base: position 8,852 of record NZ_JAUAMB010000045.1, on the reverse strand, counting down.
CTGGGCAGCTCGGACAATGTACTCGCTTCCATTGCCGCTAAATCGGTGACCGCGCCTATCGCTATCGGCATTACGGAACAGCTCGGTGGCACCACCGCACTGCTATTGGGCGCACTGCTGGTCACCGGGGTGATCACCATTCCCTGCGTGAGCTTGGCAGCGCGCTGGTTAGATATCAAAGATGACCGTTTGATAGGTTTCGCCCTGGGGCTTAACGGCCATGCTATAGGCACGGTAAGAGCGTTTGAGATCAGCCCCACGGCTGGCGCTTTTGCGTCGCTGGGCATGAGCCTCACGGGTATCTTCACCGCGGTACTGCTGCCGCTGGCCTGGCGATTGATAGGCATGGACAGTTGATAGTCGCAAGCAGGCGATAACAGTCGCCCGTTGAAATACGTTATCATCGCAACCAGTTCTAGCCTATTTCGTCAACTTTTTTACTTTTAAGAGCCGCCCTTCTAAATGGCTAATTCTGCCCCCAGGTATCGCATCGCCATTAACGGTTACGGACGCATCGGCCAGTGCGTCTTACGGGCGCTCATTGAGCGGCACCACCCCGAGCTTGAAGTGGTCGCCATTAATGAATTGTCTGACCTGGCGACCATCACCTACCTGACCCGTTACGACACTACCCATGGTCGCTTTCCCGGTGACGTTGATAACGACGGTCAGACCCTTATCATTAACGGCCAGAGCATCCAGGTACTCTGCGAACAAGATCCACGCAAGCTACCCTGGAAGGCGCTTGATGTGGATCTGGTGCTGGAGTGCTCCGGGAGCTTTAAAGATCGCGCCACCGCCGAGCTACACCTGGAGGCTGGCGCTAAGCGGCTACTGTTTTCCCAGCCCGCGGAGAATGACGTCGATGCCACCATTGTGTGGGGCATTAATGAGAACGAGCTGGCGCTGTCCCAGCGCATTCTCTCTGCCGCTTCCTGCACGACCAACTGCCTTGTGCCGCTGCTAACCGTTCTGGATGAAGCCCTCGGTCTTGAACATGGTGTCACCACGACGATTCACTCGGCGATGAACGACCAGCCGGTGATCGATGCCTACCATCAAACAGACCTGCGCCTAACACGCTCGGCGATGCACTCTATTGTGCCGGTGGACACCGGCTTGGCGCTCGGTATTAGCCGCTTGATGCCCAATCTTGCGGGCCGCTTTGAGTGCCTGCACGTACGCGTGCCCACTATCAATGTCTCGGCTATGGACGTAGCGCTCACCGTCAGCCGGGATACCCACCGGGACGATGTCAATGCGCTGCTGTTGGCCGCCAGTCAGCAGCGCTTAAAGGGTGTGTTTGGCTATACTGAAGCTCCCATGGCGTCGGTTGATTTTAATCACGACCCTCGTTCAGGCATCCTGGACGCGACTCAAACCCGGGTCGCTGGCAAACGCCTTATCAAGCTGCTGTGCTGGTTCGACAACGAGTGGGGGTTCGCCAATCGTATGCTCGATATTAGCCAGCGACTGGCCAGGCTTTCGGTACAGACGTAACCTGTTGACAGTCGTTTTTTACATTAGCTGTTTATATTGAGTTCAACGGCATACACACGAGGATACCGCATACATGAACGTGAAAAAGATGACTGACCTTCCCCTCGAAGGGCAACGCGTGCTGATCCGTGAAGATTTGAATGTGCCCATCAAACATGGCCGCGTCTCCAGCGACGCCCGACTGCGGGCCGCGCTGCCGACGATTCAGGCCGCCGTGGAAGCTGGCGCCAAAGTGATGTTGATGAGCCATTTGGGCCGCCCCACCGAAGGCGAACCCGCCGAGGAGTTTTCCCTCGCGCCGGTGGCTGAACATTTGGGTAAACTGTTAGGTCGCTCAGTGCCGCTGGTCAAAGCCTATCTCGGTGAAACAGTCGGCGAAACCCTGGATCTTGCCAATGGCGACGTGGTACTGCTGGAAAACGTGCGCTTTAATAGCGGCGAGAAAAAAGACGATGAGCAGCTGGCAAAACAGTACGCCGCGCTGTGCGATATTTTTGTGATGGATGCGTTTGGCACCGCCCACCGCGCCCAGGCCTCCACCCATGGGGTAGCGCGTTTTGCCCCCAGTGCCTGCGCCGGGCCTTTACTTGCCCAGGAACTCGATGCCCTTGAGAAAGCGCTGGCGCATCCAGCCCGGCCCATGGCTGCCATCGTCGGTGGCTCGAAGGTGTCTACCAAGCTGGATGTACTTACCGCGCTGGCTGATAAATGTGATCAGCTTATCGTCGGCGGCGGTATTGCCAACACCTTTATTGCCGCCGCGGGCTACAATGTGGGCAAATCGCTCCACGAAGCTGATTTGATCGCTCAAGCGAAAGCGCTGATGGAAAAAGTCTCGATTCCACTTCCCACTGACGTTGTCGTGGCTACCGAGTTCTCGGAATCGGCCAAGGCGGTGGTCAAGCCGGTCGATCAAGTGGCTGACAACGAGATGATTCTGGATATCGGCCCAGAGACCGCCGCCCACTTGGCCAGCATGCTCAAAGACGCTGGTACCATCCTCTGGAACGGCCCCGTCGGTGTCTTTGAAATCGATCAGTTTGGTAAAGGCACCCAGGTGATCGCCCAGGCCATCGCCGATAGCGTAGGCTTCTCTATTGCTGGTGGCGGTGACACCTTAGCGGCCATTGATAAATATGCCATTGCGGATCGCGTTTCATATATTTCTACTGGTGGCGGCGCCTTTCTTGAATATGTCGAAGGCAAGCAGTTGCCTGCCGTTGCGGCACTCGAAGCAGCTGCCAAGCGCAGCTAACATAAAGCAACTTGAACCTGGGCGCTCATGGTGCTCGTTCAGACAACCCAATTTACAACGCAAACAGGTACGATAATTTTATGGCTCTGATCAGCATGCGCCAAATGCTCGACCACGCCGCCGAATACGGTTACGGCATTCCGGCGTTTAACGTCAATAACCTTGAGCAGATGCGCGCCATTATGGAGGCAGCAGATGCCACCGACTCACCGGTCATTGTCCAAGCGTCTGCTGGCGCGCGTAAGTATGCGGGCGCGCCTTTCCTGCGCCATCTGATTTTGGCGGCCGTGGAAGAGTTTCCGCATATCCCTGTGGTCATGCACCAGGATCACGGCACCAGTCCTGCGGTCTGCCAGCGCTCTATTCAGCTCGGCTTCTCCTCCGTGATGATGGATGGCTCGCTGGGGGAAGATGGCAAAACGCCCACCGACTACGACTATAACGTCAACGTTACTCGTCGCGCAGTGGAAATGGCGCACGCCTGTGGCGTTTCCGTCGAGGGCGAGCTGGGCTGCCTGGGTAGTCTGGAAACCGGCATGGCCGGTGAAGAAGACGGCATCGGCGCAGAAGGCAAACTGGATATGGAGCAACTGCTTACCGACCCGGAAGAAGCTGCTGAATTTGTTAAAGCCACCCACGTGGATGCGCTGGCGATTGCCATTGGCACCAGCCACGGCGCTTACAAATTTACTAAGCCGCCGACCGGTGACACGCTCTCTATCCAGCGTATTAAAGAGATCCACGCGCGGATTCCGGACACCCATCTGGTCATGCACGGCTCCTCATCTGTTCCTCAGGAGTGGCTGGAAGTGATTAACCAGTATGGCGGCGAGATCCCCGAAACCTACGGCGTTCCCGTCGAAGAGATCGTTGAGGGTATCAAGCACGGCGTACGCAAGGTCAACATTGATACCGACCTGCGTTTAGCCTCTACCGGGGCAGTGCGTCGCTTCCTGGCTGAACACCCGTCTGAATTCGACCCGCGTAAGTTCTTGAAAGAGACCGTTACCGCGATGCGCGATCTGTGTATCGCTCGCTATGAGGCCTTTGGTACGGCGGGCAACGCCAGTAAGATTAAGCCAATAAGCCTGGAGGAGATGTTCCTGCGCTATGAGCGTGGCGAGCTGGCACCCAAGGTAAAATAAGCGCGTCATAGACGCACTTTCGAAAGAGACGACCTCCGGGTCGTCTTTTTTTGGCTAAGAAAATAGATGTTGCAATGCAGCATTGATACGCTAACACTAGTGATGAGATAACGACGTTTCGTATTTCAGCAAGGAGGCCCCAACGCTTATGAAATCGACGACTCCCCTCTTCATGCCCACTAACCCGGTGGCGATGTTCGATATATGGAAAGTTGGCATCATGGCCTTTGAACTATGGTCAACGTCTTTGTCGACGATCGCTATGCGAAACCATTTATGGCAAACACAGCCATTTTTCAGTCCTAAAATGATGCAAGAAAATCAGCGCATGGTCACTGAAAAACTCGAGGCCAGTATGGAAGCTGGCCTCGTTATGCAAAAAGCACTGCTCAATTCAATGAGCGGCAGGCAGGCCCCATGGTGGGTTACCAGCCAGCGCACAATGAAGCCTTATCATCAGCGTAGTAGCGCTAACTCGCGGCGGCTCGCCAAGTAATATTTAGGCACTGACGTTACTCATTATCGTCGGTGCCATCTTCGCCATCTTCGCTATTTTCCTCTTCGCTGCTATGAATAGCGTCTTCCGGGCTGCCGGTGCCACCCGTACCAGCTTCGGGGTTTCGCTCTTCACTCTTGCCAGGCTCTAGCTCTACGTCGGCCTCGCCCTCGCTGGTGGCTACTCCTTCATTTTTCTCTTCTTCCTCCTCCTCTTCACGGGCGCGAGCCTGTTCGTCAGTGTCATCGGAATCGCTGGATGACATATCTTCGTCGCGTTTCACCGACCCCGCTTTAATACCGTACTCCTCTTCAAGTGCTGCATCATCCAGAGGCTCATGCTGCTCATCCTCTGACTCATGGCTATCAGCCAAAACATAGCCTGTCGTCGTTAGCAAAGCAGCGCTGAGCGCAAAAGGTAGCATCCAAGGGGTTAATCGCATTAGGCATTCTCCATGTTGTGTTTACGACTAGATAGTGTATCCCTACCATCTCTTCGGCGCAGCTTGACCATTTCCAACGCTTGCACGACTGCACCAACTGACGCTAGATGGCTTACAACAGAAGCCAGAAAAATGAGTGTAGCCGTTTAAGCTGGCCCAAGAGTCGCGTTCAGGCAAGCAAAAAATAACAAAACAGTGTTCACAAATGACGTAAAATCCCGTTCAATAGCAGTATGGATGGCTTCAACTAACACTGGCAGTGCATAAGCCGCTGCAAGGAACCACAATGCCGCTCCCACTTTTGCTGTTTGACTGTGATGGCACTCTTGTCGATAGCGAACCGCTTCTGGCCGAAGAGATGGCTGCCGGGCTTAATTCAGTAGGCCTACCTTTCGCTGCTACTGACTATCTTGGCGAATTTCGTGGAGCGCGCTTTCGACGTATCGTTGCTGAACTACAACAGCGCTATGGTGAGGTCGACCCTGCCCAGCTTGACCGCATGGAAGCCTCTATGCGAGCCAATCTAGCCACCCGGCTTGGTCAAGAACTGACGACCATACCCGGCGCCCAAGAAGCGCTGGATACCTTGTCGGCTTATCCCAGTGCGGTGGTTTCTAATGGTCCTGAAAGCAAAATTCACACGGCTTTAGAAGCGACCGGGCTTAGCCGCTACTTCGGTAAGCGTTTTTTCAGTGGCTATACCGCCAATTGCTGGAAGCCCGAGCCCTGTCTACATCTGCACGCAGCGAGTATCATGGGCTATTCAGCCCATGACTGTATTGCCATAGACGATGCCTTGGTAGGTGTTCGCGCAGCGCTTCAGGCGGGGATGACGGTGATCCACTTAAACCGTTTCCCCGATGCCGAGACAACGCCTGAAAACGCTATCATGATCAGCAATATGTATCAGCTACCCGCTGTGGTGGAGCGGCTCACGCGTGAGTATTGGCAAACCCCTGTGCCTCAACACTCAATGGGAGGAGGATGATGGCCTCTTTACGAGACCAGCTCGGTGGACTGGTTTACTCCACCGAACATGGCAAAACCTGCCCCACTTGCCGGGAACCACTCGACGCATGCCAATGCGAAGACCTGAGCGAACAGCAGCGGCTGGCGGCACTGGATGGCGTGGTACGCATTCGCCGCGAAACGAGTGGCCGAAAAGGCAAAGGCGTCACCACCGTTAGTGGCATTCCACTGCCTAGCGAAGAGCTTAAAAGCCTGGCAAAAACGCTTAAAAAGCGCTGTGGAACGGGGGGAGCAGTAAAAGAGGGTATCATTGAAATCCAAGGCGACCACCGCGATACCCTGCGTCAAGAGTTAAGCGCGCTCGGCTACCAGGTTAAACTCGCTGGAGGTTAGGCCTCTACACCACTATGACTTATCATCAGGTAAGTCACTACAAAGCAAGGCACTGCAATGGCTTGGCTGGAATACGTGCTACCCCTGATCTTTTTATTCCCCATGGCAGCAATGGCCAGTATTGTCCTTGCGCTGCGCAGCCTGCACGATGCTCGCGTTCACTCCCCCTTCAGCGCCCCCCTTCATGAACCGGGCCAAGCGCTGCGGCATCGCCTTGATAAAGCGTTTTCCAGCCTATTCTTACATGGCGCATTAGGGCCCATTATCAGCCTCGCCCCGCTTGTTTATGGGATGGGGCGCATGTTGTTTGTCGAACGACAAGACTGGGTCGAATGGGCGCTCTATGGCCTGCTCAGCACCCTACTTGTGCTGACATTTTCATTACTGTTGGTACGCGACTATCAGCGTATTCGGCGCTTAAAACTAGGCTTGGCCTGCGATCTCGCCGTTGGTCAAGAGCTGGAGCGCCTAGTCCGCCCTGACGCCCACCCTTACTATGTATTTCATGATGTGCCCACCGATAGCTTCACGATGGACCACGTTGTAGTCACGCCCCACGGGGTGTTTGTGGTCGAGACGCGGGCAAGAACACTCGCCATCGGCAGCGATGGCAATGAGCTCAACACAGTCGCGGTGGAGCACGAGCGGCTACGCTTTCCACACTGGCAAGAGCGTCGCCCACTGCATAAAACACGCCAAGGGGTAAGCTGGCTGACTCACTGGCTAGAGCGTCGCTGCGGCGTGCCCGTGCCCGTAAGAGGCGTACTGGTGCTACCGGGTTGGACAATAGATAATAGCGAAGCCGCTCCGGATATTCTGGTGGTCAGCGGTGATACCCTTGCCAAGCAATTAACCGAGCTAACGCCAGGCGAACTCAATGACGCCATCCATGACAAGGTCATTCATGTTCTACTTGAGCGGGCTCAATTGATGGAGCTTAAGCACCTGAGCCAACCTTCCGTTTAAATGCCGTCTTAATCCCCCCGTAGTCGCCCCCCCATCTCCTGGGCCAAATCCACCGCATAGTGGTCGGTCATCCCACCAATAAAGTCCAGCATCCGCCGATAGCTATCGTAGAGCGGCCATGAAGGCAGCGGCGTATTCTCGCCAATCAGAGCCAGCACACGCTGGTGTTTAAACGATGAGTGCCCTGTGTGATGAAGCTCATGTGCAGCACCAATAAAGGCTTCCAGCAGAATACCCAGCGTCGTATAGGCGCCAATCTCTAGTTTTGCCTTGCGCTCATTCTGAAAAATACGCTCTCGAGCCAACTGTTTCGCCGCCTGCACGCCCCAACCCAGGTCGGGGTGGCACAACTCCAGCAGGTCATCACTAAGCGTGCCGCTCAGCAGAGACTGCTCATGCTGCACAAACACCGTGCCTACTTCATTGACCGCACGCTCCATAGCAGCGCCCCGCAGCAGGGCAATACGGCGACGCTGGGACACGTTACGGGCCTGCATGTCGGCATACTCGGGCGGAAATTCCCCGGCAATCTGGCGCAATATTTCGACAACCTCTTCATAGCGCAGGATGCCCATCTCCAACCCATCCTCCAGATCTAGCAGGGCGTAGCAGATATCATCTGCCGCCTCGACTAACCAAGCCAATGGGTGGCGACACCAGCGCTGTTCGCCTTGGGGCAACAGCCCAACCGCTTCAGCCACCTCTTTGAGCAGCGCCTGCTCCGACTGATATGCGCCAAACTTGCCCGCTCGCCCACCATAACGAACCGTCCAAGGATATTTCAGTAATGCACCCAGCGTGGCCGCAGAAAGCCGCATTCCGCCATTAAACTGGTTATATTCTATCTGGGTAATCACCCGAAACCCCTGGGCGTTACCCTCGTAGGTCAATAGATCTTCGCGCTCAGCGTCTGACAGACCTTCTAACAGACCACTGCTTTGAGCGCGCTGAAACCAATCACGGATTGCATACTCACCCGCATGGCCAAAAGGCGGATTCCCAATGTCATGCCCAAGGCACGCTGTCTGGACAATGACGCCAAGGTCAGCAGGAGTAATCCATTCAGGCAGGCGATCGCGCAGCAACTCACCCACGATCATGCCCAAGGAACGACCTACACAGCCAACTTCTAGTGAGTGAGTTAGGCGAGTATGGATATGATCGTTTTCGGTCAGCGGATGCACCTGGGTCTTGCGCCCAAGGCGTCTAAACGAACCTGAGAAAACTATTCGGTCGTGATCCTTATGAAATGGGCTACGGCCGATTTCACGGGTACTTGTTGAACGTTGATCGTGGAGACGACGTGGGGATAATAGCTGTTCCCAGCGCATCTGAGTCATGGGCATTCCTCCTTGAGGAGTGCATTCTGACATAAAACACCAGAAAACCGCACGTTAGTGTGAGTGGTGAGTGGTGAGTGGTGAGTGGTGAGTGGTGAGTGGTGAGTGGTGAGTGGTGAGTGGTGAGTGGTGAGTGGTGAGTGGTGAGTGGTCAGAGTGTGGCTTTTCTACTCACGATTCACCACTTACGATTTACCAGCCCCCCTCACGCAAAAAAAATCCCCCAAGGCCTCAGCCCTGGGGGATTTTTCATAATAAGTGCCTGACGATGATCCGGCCGGCGCTCCGGGGGGCGGCCTTCCGCCGGTCGGCGCCCCGATACTCTCCATGGGGAGACCCCTTGGTT
>NZ_JAUAMB010000044.1 GCF_031010175.1 Halomonas sp. SpR1 | reverse complement strand
ACTAGGCTGGCAGCTTCCTGCTTAAATTCAGGCGAAAAAGTACGTCGTTTCTTGGTCATCAGACACCTCGTTTATGGTGGCAATATTACCACCTACGTTGGTGTCCGGTTTTATTGAACCACTACAGAAGGGACAGGGAGTCTAAACAGTTTAGGGTACCTTTATTTAAGAGGAAGTTATGTATTTAGAAAAGATGACCGACATGGAGCTCCTAAGCTTAAGGGATGAAGTAACGCAAGAAATGCGTAACCGGGCACGCTCTAAGCTTGAAGAAACAGCCGAGTATTACATTGGCATATTCGGTTCAGAGCAGGGTATGGAACAACTAGCAGAGTGCCTTTTCCAAGACATCGCTCAAAAGGTCTATCCAGGCAAATGGGCGGGTTTGGTATCCCATATTAATAAAATAAGTGGATGATTTTTAAAAAGCTTCTCTCCAGTAGTTTTTTATCATGTCGATACGAATGACCTCTCGGCTTCCCTTCGTATCTATCGATTGCATGAAGTGACAGCGGGTTAGTATAAACTTTGGAGCAGCTGATGAGAAAATGAGCAGCTGCTTTGAATAGCCATACGTAGCTTTCCCAACAAGAACACCAGCGAATGTTCCCTACCAAATCCAAACGGAGGTCAATGGTATGCCAACCGATAGTCAAAACGGACTTAACTCAGTAACCGATTCACTGAATAATCGAACAGTAAACATGGCTCTTGAGGGTAAAACTCCAGTGAATGAATTATCGCCCGAGCAACAGCAGACCCATGCTCGTATGCTATGGCAGTCATTGGAGGATCTGGACGGCTCCGACGTTCGTGTATTACAAGAGATACAGCGAGCCGACGGTAGTGTCTACGGGCTTGATAAACAAGGTAACATCAAGAAAGCAGGCCTTCTCTGATTCGTTAGGATAAGCTCTGCCCTGTGCTGCGTTTCTTAACGGCTTTCACCAGTGCATCACACCTTGAGCGGTTCGCTGCCCATAACGAATTCTGGTGGCCGCTTCATCTGCTATTCAGGCCACAATTTCATCTGCTCAGTACCTGGCTCATGCCGGGATTGATTCCCCATCGTATTTAAGTGATCTGAGGCCATCTTCTTAACCCATAGCTCGCCAGTGAACTTAGCATTCTCAAACTCTTGTTGAATCATCCAGGCTACACCTGCGGGTGCTGAAAAGATTTCATAGCCAGATATTTCCACATCATCCTGAAAGTAACGTAGCACCCAGCCATAACCATCTTCAGGCGTTAGAGAATCAATTTTGAAGCTGTAACGAGGCATCCACATCCCCTCACTCAGTTTAAGTTCCAGCGCTTCTGGCTGCCTGCTACCAGGGCCATTACTTTGTCGTGAAGCTTACTGACCCGTTTCTGAAGCTCTTCAATGCGAATCTGCTCACGATCCTGATCTTTAATGCGCAATCGATTTATGCCAAGGACAGTGCCTCCTGATTTTTCAGCCAGGTCAGATAGAGTAAAGGACGCATTGAGCAAAGCTGAACGCTCCTCCTCATTCATGACAGGCTCTCGAAGCAACGTTGCTCTTATAAGCGCTGACGCCCAGCGAGTACGATTTCGAAAGCCTTCATACTCTGCCCGCTCCTCAATCAAGACTCGTTCATGCTGTGTGAGTCGAATTGTTACCTTGCATGACTTGGGCCCCCGAACGATGTCATGCCCTTCTTCGGCGATACTTTCTCCACAGACACGTTGAATCATCTCTCTTAATACATCGGATTCTGATCGGCCTGATGCTTGGCATAAACGCTGCCAAGCCTCTTTTTCGTCTGGCGTTAGTCTGGTTTTCACTATTTCTTGCTCGCTCATTGTGATTCCTCCTCATCGATAATTTTCAATTTGGTACCAAATGCCAGCACGACGGGTACGTTTGGTACCACTTTGCGAATCCTGCCCTAGCTCTAAAACCAATAACCCATTTCGTGCGTACGAAAAAAGAGAGCAATAGGCGTCCTACCGGCTATCAACTTATAAAAGCAATATGGGCAGGGACGCCTGTAATTTGATGGGGTGAACTGCAACTTTTACTGCTGCCCGGCGGAGCCCTTTTTCGGCCCAAAACTCATCCATTTACTGGGGAGTTAAACGTAGGTAGCTCATAGGGCTCTCTTCTTTGACGCATCATGTTTGAGTTGTGGGTATATGGCAGAGCGCCATTTCCACTGAAGGATGCACACGGCAATACCCGCTGCACATACGAATAGGGTTCGAGTAGCTTCAAACCTTCCAGTGAGCGTCCCCCAGGCCAAATGTGGTAACTCTGGGAGTAAGGCCAAGCTTAAAAGAATGCCCACGCCAAGAAGCAAACCTGACAGCCCTAGTTCCCAGCTTCGCAGCACGCACGCCCACCAGGCCCGCCAAACATCGATCTTAGGCTTCATGGCTTAACCTCCTGTCATCGTATTGCCAGCGCCGAAACGCTTCTGATAAGCACGATATGCAGATTTAGCACCACGGTATGGGGACGTTGCCGCCCTGCCTGCAATGCGCGCATCACGCTGAACACCACGATACTGGCGACGGATTGAGGAAGGCCTCATAGCTCCCATCGCTGAACTAAGAGCACCTTGTGTTGCTAAAGCAACCCCTCCCCCTAGGGCTGAAGCAATACCAGGAACCTGCTTCAGAACTAGAATCCCAAGCGCGAAGAACGTTATTAGATAGGCACACGTCGTCATGCTTGCCATGCTGCTAGTCGACGTCTCCACAATGTCCATGAAGGATTCGCTTACATCGATAACCATACGGCCAATGGCCGAGCCTAGTATCAGCAGCATGCCAAAGTTAATGACCATCCCCAGCCAGCTCTCAAAGAAGCGCTGAGTGGCATTGAACAACAGGCCAACGATGAAGAGCGGGCCTATAGCAAGCAGTACAGTCGTTGCGACCTTGCTGGCTAATAGTAAGAACGCAACAACAATCGTGACGCCACCACCAAAAGCCATAACTAGGATGGCTACCAGGTACATACCAAAATCACCGCTCATTACCCCCGCTTTGTCCCAGGCTTGATCAGCAACATCCAAGATACGAGCAAAAAGGCTATCCAATATGGCAGCAGCCCCACCGTCAGAGCCGGTAAGTACCGCCGCAATCTCCTCTGGCCCATGGGTTAGAACGTCTACGACAACACCCATATAGGTGCCTACCGAAAGTCCTAACGTCATAATTAAACCAATGCGGAGAATACGAAAAACGCCATCCTGCAATGGCTCGCTAGCCTTGCCGAACATCAGTAGATAACCCCAGATAGCTATCCAGACGATCAGCAGACTGGAGAACAATGGAGTGAGGTGCGCTATAAGATCCGTCACAGTGTTAACAACGTACTGATCCAGTGCTTCATCAACGACCTCAAACATTCCCTCAAACAAGTTCATGATTCTTCACCGTTTTTAAGCCCGGAAAGATCTAGCTCGAAACGCTCACCGCTCGATAGTGCCCTTTCCGCCTGAAGAGCATTTATGCAATTGGGTGTGTCTCTTAGCTCTGCAGGGTTGTTCGAACATTCTCTAAGCGTTGACTGACGTTCATCATCGTGAGTTTTGAACCAATCGACATCATGCACGGACTCAGTGGGGGCTGTCCTGGAGACCTCTGGACTGTCGTCAAAGCACCCTGTTAGAACGAAACTGGCCAGAAAGGCGGCTACAAATTTTCGTGCGCACGAAAAATTCCAGGTATTCATGTTTAGTCCTCATTACCAATTCAGCTCGAAGGGTTCACCGGATGACTCGATGCGCATTTGCTGAATACGCTGGTTGTGCATCGATTGGTTAGCATCAGCTTGAGAGCGCAGCATCGTGAGCTTGGCCATTTCGTTTTGAAGCATGACTTGTTCAGCACCAATGCGCGCTTGAAGATCCAGAATGTCTTTTTGATCCGGACTGTTATTAACTTTGGCAATCAGGCCTGAAAGCGCATGAAAACGTTGCTGAGCCTGTTCCAGTGACTTTTGCGACTGGCCTAGCCAAATAGCAGAGTTTTCATTACTCAAGTCGTAGACTTCAGCTATATCGCCAGATAGCCCATGTTCACCTGAATCTCGGATACCGACGTCACTCAGCACCTCGTTTGGTTCAACATCCACCGTAGTGTCATACACCGAGTCGATCACTCCAGCCAGACCCCGCGAGCCGCTCATGTTGTCCAACTGATCTTGGAGACTTTTGATTTGAGTAAGCATGTGCTCGACCTGCAAAATTTGCTGAGCAATGCTGGTTGTGTCGATAACAGGAATACCTGCCGCCATGGAGGGCGACGAGAAACTAAAACCGGCCAGGAAAATGACACTCGCCATTTTTCGTGCGCACGAAATTTTTATATTCATTCAGGGGTTCCCTTATTTCGATTTTGGAGGGAAGCCTTAGCTTCCAGACGGCGTTTCGTCCTCTTGAGCGTGATTACTCGTTTTTCAAAATCCAGGCTTCTCAAGTCGATAGACTCCATCACCTCTTTCATCTCTTCTATGCAGGTAAAAAAGTCTTCAGGAAGTGCTTGAAGCTCTTCAGTCAGAAAATCACAGGCGTAGCCCGCGATAATCACTAGAGTTTGAATCTCACTCTGGATAGCGTGCTGTTCAACTGCATGTGATCGACACAACCAAGACAAGCTGCTGTCAGTTAAAGCGGGCATAGTGTTCTGACTATCAGTCATAGTTACCCCCTATTTAAATAGTTTAGAGTTAACCTGAATAACGCCATACTGCTGTTTTACCCTACCCTGATATTTCTTTTATTAATGCCTTTTCGCATGCCTTTTCGTATCCCAACCATTGCTGGTTCACCGGCCGTAGTATCGCCGTACCGCTTGGCATTGTTATCTGCTATTTGCTCGCTTCGCTGAAGTGCTGCGGCGCGCCTCTGCTGAAGATTGTCTACTTCTGGCTGATCGCCTTTAGCAGTTCTGCGATTATTTCTTGCTGTAATCTTAGACGTATTCTCTGTAATAGATTTTCCCTTTTGGCGATTCTGGAATGTACTATTCGGCTTATCAGATTGGCTATAAGGCAAGTCAGATTCACCAAAAGGCAAGTCAGATTCTCCCAAAGGGTGAAACTGGCTACTACGGTTCTTGGAGGAGTTTTTAAGCTCTACGTACTCCACTAACAGTTCTAATAAACGTTCACAATCGACGCGATACCACACAATAGCTGGGACACCTATCCTTTCTTCTTTTAGGATGCCGAGTTTGGCTAACGCTTTCCTAGCGTTTGCTTGTTGCTTTGGGGATAAACCTGTCTCTGATTCCCAGCTATCTTCCCCTCGTTGTTTTTTATAGAACCACCCCCCTCGACTCTTAGCTGTGATATTGTCACTCCAGTAAAATGCTTGGCTAAGGAAAACTGCGCCAGTAACTGATATTCCTGGAAGCAATGTGAAATCAGGATAATAGGCAATGAGCCTACCAACGATACTTTCAATTACAGATGAGCCGCATTTCTTATTCTTACTCTTAAAAGGTAAGCTATTTTCTTGTAATTCCAGCAAACGGTCATAATTAACGCGGTACCATAGTTTAGCGGGAACATCTCTTCTTCTTTCTTCTAAAATACCAAGCTCTACTAGTGCAGCTCTAGCGCTTACTTGCTGTTTTAGCGATAGACCTGTTTCATCCTCCCAACTATCATCACCACACTGTTTCTTATAGAACCATCCATCCCGACTTTCCGATGTAGAGTTTTTGCTCCAATAAGCAACCTGACTAAGAAATACTGCCGCAGGGACTGAAACGCCAGGAAGAAATGAAAAAGCAGTATTATAGGCTATTACTCTACCTAACCTTTTTTTAACAATTGAAGGAGTGATGTGCGTCATATACTGCCTTTACTCAAACGCTAGCTTGTAAACAGTTGATATCTTTAACGACAGAAAAAGACGCATTCACTCAGAAGAAAGGCTAGGCGCTTTTCTAACATGATCTAAACTCAGGGCTTCTTTAACCTGAAGAGTACGAAAATAGACGCGCCTGCCCACTTTTACCATTGTTGGTTTAAGCTTACGGGAGACTTCAGTGTCGGTGTATAAAGAAACCCTCACTCCATCAGGCGAACGACCTAGCAGGTCAGCTAAGTCAGTTATGCTCATTAAGAGACCGAATCTTTCCACCATGTAATCTTCGACATTCATAGCTAAACCTCCATCAACCTAGGATCAATGAAGGTAGTGTTAACTTAAGCTATTTAAAACTCAACAAGCATAGATAGAGGCAGCATAAAAATGGTTATCAAAATATAATAGATTGAAAATCAAAATAACCTAACTTGATTATCAATCTATATAAACCTGATGTACTGAAACGACTCAAGAAACTGAAAAATATACTAATTACACTAAAAATTAGAACGATACAAAAAATTACAAAAAAAGAGAACAAATCCTTGCCCTCTTTAGCCTAATCAAAAAAGTTCAAGTCATTACATAGAAAATTTAACTTTCCTACGTGAACGGTATTTATTGAAAACATGACGTCTTGCACTCAGACTCTTACCTATCCTTTGCAACTCAATATATGGTAGTAGAACAAAAAACAATGCGCCTAATGCTGGCACAACTAGGATTCTCTGTTCTCTTATTATTTCCTCAATCTTAGCTTTATCCTTTTCATTAGCAAACGACCTACATATTATATCAACAGTTTCCTTGCTTACCCCTGAACTCCTCACCTTTTCTTTAATTGATTCAAGGCTGTTATCGCAATCTGATACTGTAATAGCCCAGCCACTTTCATTAGATAACAGATCAGCTAGTTTATTACTATGAGCACTATTACCACTTAACCATAGCCACGGCTCATTGTCATCAAATTTGACCAATGCAAAACTTGAGAAAGCAATTGAAAGGAAAAACAAAAAACCAAACAAAAAAACAATTGTCATAACAAAAAGGGCCAACACCTCCCATAACTCAACACGTCTCAATCTCATTTTCTCCAAATCAATCCTGCCTTTCAAATTAGTTAAAAACTTTATATCAAGATTATATTTATCAACCCAGCGACCAAACCCAACAACCTCACTCACTGATTTTGCACCAATATTAAAAATAGCATTAAACCTTTCTACGTCTTTCCTGCCTCTCCAAAATATTTTAATATTTTCATCGTGAAAATCTGATCGATCAATTATCAAAGCGTACAACTTTCCTTTAAAACTCAAAGAAGATCCGACTCTATAATGAAAAGAAAAAACTATAGCTACAACACCTAGAAAAGCTATAAAACTTAACAAAGGGACTTTAACAGTTAAGTCATTCAGAGAGTCAATCATGTTGATTCCTTAAATATTTAGAGACCATTAAAAAATAGTTTTAATCGATGTAATTTGCGCCATCTAACTTCACAACTAAATCTTCCGCCCTTAAATGTGTATATCGCCTCAACATCTGCATCGACTTATGCCCACTGATTGCAGCAACCTCTTGATCGGATAGTCCAGCCTCTACCAACCGGCTAACAGCCTCATGGCGTAAATCATGAAAGCGAAAGTCATTCAGCCCAGTCCTCTTCTTGGCTTGATTCCAAACCTTTGTATAGACGTAAGGGCCCCGTTTGCCTTCTTTGCCTGGCTCACCGAAAAACACCAGATTGCAATCAAGTGGACGCACTGGGTTATTCAGTGCCTGCTTGAACACTTCTGTCGCGGCTTGCGTTAGGGGCACAAGGCGGGCTTCGTTGTTTTTGGTGTCTGTAAGGCGCACCAGGCGGCGTTTAATGTCTACCTGGCTGCGAGTGAGGGTCAAGATCTCAGACGAGCGCATACCCGTCTCCAGAGCGATTCTGGCGATCCAGGCAAGCATAGGGTTGCTGTGCTGACGTAACACGGCGAACAGCCGCTTCTCTTCCTCGAAGTTAAGACGTCTACTCCGGCCCTCACCTGGGCTCGGTTTGCGTATATTCTGAACAGGGTTATACGTCAGGCCCAGCCCCCACTCCTGGATAGCCACGGTGAAGAGGTGGCCAAGTAGAGCAAGCTCTAAGCGCACGGTGTTGGGGCTGATTAGCTCCCCTCGGCGCCCCACACTGTTTAAACGCTTGTCACGGTAGTTGGCGACCAGTTCTGGCGTAAGGGCTGCTAGAGAGTATTTACCCAAATGCTCGATCAGCGTATTGGCCTTGAGGCGTTCGCTTTTCTGGCTGCTGGGCTTCTTGGTAGGGGTAACGTCCGCGAGGTAGCGCTTGAGTGCTGCTTCGAGCGTCATGCGCTCCGAGGCGCTGCGCTGGATATAAACACCACGCACCATTTCATCTTCAGTGCGGCGTGCCCAGTCTTGGGCGTCACGTTTGGTACGGAAGGTCTTTGCGGTGGTAGGCCAA
This sequence comes from Halomonas sp. SpR1, assembly GCF_031010175.1. Taxonomy (GTDB): domain Bacteria; phylum Pseudomonadota; class Gammaproteobacteria; order Pseudomonadales; family Halomonadaceae; genus Vreelandella. The sequence continues at coordinate 26,708 of NZ_JAUAMB010000044.1, read as the reverse complement.
CCCGACTTGCGGATGACGGCTTTCCAGGTTGCAGAGGGGGTCTTGACGATGGTGGCCACAAAAAATCTCCGGGGTCTGAAAGATCGGCACTGTACCGAAACTGTACCCTTGGAGTAGGGGACTCACCAGAGAAAACTGCTAAGCTACTGATTTAAATGGTGGGCCCAGTAGGACTTGAACCTACGACCAAGGGATTATGAGTCCCCTGCTCTAACCAACTGAGCTATAGGCCCGAAAAGCGTGCATATCATAGCGAATGTGGCGGTGTGAGGCTAGCCCCATTGCGCTATCTTGATGTCATTACGGCACTTTATGTGGATTGGGCAGTCTGGTGAGTAGTTCTTTATGCGGAGACGCGCTGTGAAAGCATTGATTGCTCTATTTCCTTTATTGTTGGTACTGCCCGTGCAGGCGGACTGGCAGCTTGACCCGGCCCAGTCCCGGGTGCAGGCGTCGATTACCCAGTTGAACGGCGAGGCGCCGCAAACCCACCACCATCAGGTGCGCGACCTGCAGGGCGATATCTCGAGCGATGGCACGCTGCGCTTGCCGTTAAAGCTTAGCCAAACGGATGTACTCGAGCGCTTTGGCGAGCTTCCGCCGTGGATAGGCTTGCTGGCGAACACCACCTTGGTGACGCTGGAGGCACAAATGCCCCCAGAGCGGTTAGACGGTTTGGATATTGGTGAGTCGCTGGTTGAAACGCTGACGTTTAGCGTGCAGTCCGACATGGTTAACCAGCAGGAGTCCGTGCCGCTGCGGTTTACCCGTGAAGGCTTGAACGAGATACGCGTGACCCACGCAGAGCCCATGGCGATGGATGGCAGAGCGCTGATGGCCAACAGCACGGTACGTACCGTGCTGTCGCTGCTGGGCTATCAGGAGATTGACGAGCATGTGCCCGTCACCCTTAATGCGCTGTTAGTTAATCGGTAGTAATGAAACTCTAAAGATTAACGACTGAGTACCTCCATATCCCCCGCCTGGGCCTCGCCGGTTTGCACCCGCCACTGGGCGGCATAGTGGCCGTTAGCTGCCAGCAGGCTTGAGTGGCTGCCGCGCTCGGCCACTTGGCCTTTCTCGATCACCACGATTTCATCGGCGTGCACGATGGTGGAAAGCCGGTGGGCAATCATAATCACCGTACGACCATGGGCGATGCGTTTTAGCGAGCGCTGAATAGCCGCTTCGGTTTCGTTGTCCACCGCGCTGGTGGCCTCATCCAGCACCAAGATAGGCGGGTCTTTGAGCAGCGCCCTGGCCAGTGAAAGCCGCTGGCGTTGGCCACCGGAAAGCCGCACGCCCCGCTCGCCTACCGGAGTGTCCAAACCTTGGGGCAACGTTTCGATAAAGCTCCACGCTTCAGCGGTTTTGGCGGCGTCGATAATCGCGGCTTCGTCGGCGTCCGGCTTACCGTAAGCGATATTGTCGCGAATACTGCCTTCAAACAGGTATACATCCTGACTAACCAGGCCAATCGATTGACGCAGTGAGTTCATACTCACTTCGGTGATGGGCTGCCCATCAATGAGCACGCGGCCGTTTTCGGGGTCATAAAAACGTAGCAGCAGTTTGATCAGAGTGGATTTGCCCGACCCTGTCGCCCCCACCAGCGCCAGGGTATTGCCTGCGGGCACGTGCAGGTGAATACCATCCACCCCAACGCCGCTAGTGGCATAGTGAAAGCTGACATTATCAACCGTTACTTCGCCGCGCACTGGCTGGGTGAGCGGTGTGGTGCTGTCGTCTTTTACCGTAATCGGCACTTCGAGCAGATCGAGGATGCGCCGCGTGCTGGCCATGGCGCGCTCGAACAGGTCGATCACCTGGGCCAGGCCGGTCAGCGGCCAGAGCAGGCGTTGGGTCAAAAACACCAGCACGCCGTAAGCGCCCACGTTCAGGGAGCCGTTGAGCGCCATCATGCCGCCCACGGTGAAAGTGGCAAGAAAACCGGCCAAAATCGCCATGCGGATGACCGGAATAAACGCAGAGCTCACCTTGATCGCCCGTCTGTTGGCGTCTACGTAGGCTTCGCTGGCATCGCGCAGGCGCTCGGCCTCGCGGTCTTCGCTGGTAAAGCTTTTAATTGTCGCAATGCCGCTAAGGTTGTTGGATAAGCGGCTGGCTAAATCGCCGACTTTTTCGCGCACATCGCTGTACAGCGGCCCGGCTTTGTGCTGAAAGAAGAACGCGCCCCAAATGATCAGCGGAATCGGCGTAAACGCCAGCAGCGCAATCAGTGGCGAAAGCACGAAGAAGACCGCGCCAACCGCCACCACGGTGACGACCACCTGAATAATCGCATTCGCCCCGCCGTCCAGAAAGCGCTCGAGCTGGTTGACATCATCGTTCATGGTGGCCACCAACTGGCCGGAGCTTTTCGACTCGAAAAACGCCATATCCAGTCTCTGGGCGTGCTCGTAGGTATCCTGGCGCATATCCGCTTGTAAGCGTTGGGCTAAGTTGCGCCACAGAATTTGGAACAGGTACTCAAACAGTGACTCCCCTGCCCAGATAACAAACGTTAGTACCGCCAGCATAGTGATTTGCTGTTGGGGCGTTTCAAACCCCAGGCTGGCCACAAAGCTCTGCTCTTGGTTGACCACGACATCGATGGCCACACCAATCAAAATTTCTGGGGCAATATCAAACAGCTTGTTGATAACTGAACAGGTAGTAGCGGCAATAATGCGCCGCCGATAGCCTTTGGCGTAGCGGAGTAGCCGCACCAGGGCTTGAAAGCTCTGATTCTGAGAACGGGGTGGAGAAGGAGCCACGAGCATTCCTTACTGAGGTTGTTGTAGGCCAACTAGGTAGGCGCTAGCGTAATGAATTCAATGCCCGGGCTCAACGCGTTAATGCGTGGGGGGTTAAGCGGGTGCCGTGCTGCGTCGCACATTGGCCAGCAGCGGGCTGCCGGTATCGGGGTCTAGCAGCAGCGTGCACTCTACTTGATAGAGCGTTCGCACGAGATCAGGCGTAACCACCTGAGCGGGCGGCCCTTCCGCTACAATCTGCCCTTCGCGCATGGCGATGAGATGGTCGGCGTAGCGGCAGGCGCTGGCCAGATCGTGCAGCACCATCACCACGGTGCGGCCATGACAGGCCAGCTCACGTACCAGCTCGAACACTTCAATCTGATGGCCAAGATCCAGCGCAGAGGTGGGTTCATCCAGCAACAACAGCGGGGTTTGTTGGGCGATGGTCATTGCAATCCAGGCGCGTTGCCGCTGGCCGCCGGAGAGCGCATCAATTGGCCTATCCGCGAGCTGCTCAAGCCCTGCCGCCGCCAACGCGTGCTGCACCACGCGCTGGTCTTCTGCTGACCACTGGCGCAGCCAGCCCTGGTGGGGCTGGCGGCCAAAGCGGATCAGTTCGGTCACGGTGAGCCCTTCTGGCGCGACGGCTTCCTGGGGCAGTAGCGCCAGCTGCGTAGCGAGTTGTCGAGTGGGCAGCCGCTGAATATCGCCACCATCCAGTAATACCGCGCCGCTGTCGGGTTTATGCAGGCGGGCAAGCCCGGCCAGCAACGTTGATTTACCGCAACCGTTGGGGCCCACAATGGCGGTGACTTGGCCGCTGGGCAGGGTGATATTCAAGCCATCAATCACCTGCCGTGAGCCATAGCTCATGCCCAGTGCCTGGGTAGCCAGAGAGGGAATTGGCGACGCCGGGGATTGGCTCATGTAAAACTCCGTTGGGGGCGCATTAATATCCAAAGTAACCAGGGCCCGCCGACCACGGCGGTAACGATGCCCACCGGAATCTCGATAGGCGCCAGCAACGTACGCCCGGCCAAGTCGGCGAGCACCATGACCAGCGCCCCCGCCAGCGTTGCCGCCAAAACCGGCACGCTACGGGAGCTCGACATTGACCGGGCAATCTCAGGGCCAATCAATCCCACCATACCCACCGGCCCGGCAACGGCAACCGCCAGCCCGGTTAGCGCGACAGATAGCAGCAACACTTCCAACCGGCGCCGTTTGACGTTCACGCCTAACCCGCTAGCGGTGGCATCCTTGAAACGCAGCAGTGTAAGCGAGCGGGCTAGCGCCATTGCCGTGGCCAGCCCTAACGCCAAGCCGAGCATCAGCAACTGAAGTGCGCCGCTGGGGCGAGCATTGAGCGAGCCAACCGTCCATGGGTAGGCGGCATTGGCGGTGTCAATGGCGACTCGCGCCAGCATCAGTTGCGTCACCGCGCCAAACACCGCGCCCACGCCAATCCCCGCAACAATAAAGCGATAGCCCTGGGTACCACTGCCCGCGGCTAAGCCGAAAGTGAGTACCGCGGCGGTGGTCGCCCCAGCCAACGCCATGGCGGGCGGCGCGATGGAAAAGCCGACACCCACTATGGAGGCCACCGCAAACGCCGTCGCACCATTATCAATGCCGATAATACCAGGCGTTGCCAGGCGATTGCGGGCCAGGGTCTGCATTAGAATGCCCGCTAATGCGAAGGCCGCCCCGGTAGTGCAGGCAGCGGCCAAACGTGGCAAGCGTAGCTCTTGCACTACAAAGCTTGCCATCATATCCGCATTGCCCAACAGCGCCTGCAGCACCGCTGCTGGCGCGACGTTAACGCTGCCGAGGCTAAGATAGATAATGCTGGCAACCAGTAGCGCGCCCAATAGGCCCAGGTTGACCACCACCGCTCGCTGTTCAAACAGGACGCTGTGCGCACCCTGTTGATATCGCCAAGCGAAGCGCCAGTACCCTGGAGGCGGCGATACGCTGCCGTTTTCTCCCGACACCGCTTGGGCAGCAAAAGAGAAAGGCATAGCAGCAGATTTACCCGTTGAGCCAGTCATTGATACAGAAGGCCTTGATGCGGTTTTCATAAACCCACTCATAACATCGGTAAGCGGCGTGCACGTACAACCGCTATTAAAACGGGGGCGCCACATAACGCCGTGAGCACGCCCAGGGGTAGTTCTGAAGGCGCCACCACCACGCGGGAGATGATATCGGCGGCGAGCACCATAAGCGGCCCGATGGGCAGGCAAAACAGCAGCGTACGGCGAATATCCGGCCCGGCGAACGCACGGGCCACAAACGGTACTACCAATCCGACAAAGGCAATCGGCCCGGCGATGGCGGTGGCAGCCCCCACCAAAAGCGCCACGCAGGCGACGACCAGCCAGCGAATCAAGTTGGGGTGGTGCCCCAACCCCGAGGCAACCCGCTCGCCCAGTGCTAGCGCAGCTAATGGTCGGGCGATCAGTGCAACCATGGCAGACGCCACCAGCATACTGGGCAGTACGGCGAACAAGTCATCCAAGCGGCGACCGGCCAAACTGCCAATCACCCAGAAGCGTATTTCATCGGCGGCGCGCTGGTCGTAAAGCAGCAGCAACGAAGTTAATGACGCCAGCAGACCCGAAAACGCTGCCCCGGCGAGCACGAGCCGGATAGGGTCGTTACCCACACCGCGAAAGCGCGCCACGCTTAAGACGCACACGCAGCCCACCAAGGCGCCGAGCTGAGCGACTGAAATGCGCAAAGTGGCGGCGCTGGCCCCCAGCACCAGGGCCAGCGCCACGGCAAACGCCGCCCCCGCGCTAACCCCTAAAAGCCCTGGCTCGGCCAGTGGGTTGCGGGCAACCGCTTGCAGCAGCGCCCCGGCAACGCCTAATGCCATACCTACCGCAATGCCGATTAAGGTACGCGGGGCGCGCAGTTCCCAAACAATAAAGCGCGCTTCGCTGTCCTGGGCGCCGCTTAGCAGCGCCAACACCCTGCCGGGGCCAACGCTGCCCGCGCCAATCAATAAACTAACGCCACTCACCGCCACAAGGGCGGTGAGTAGTAGCATCATTAGCAGACGAGGTGAGGCACGCCAGATGGCAGGCGTTGCAAAACGAGGAACCGTCACGGCAACAGCGCAGCCTCTATATCATCAAGAATCGCTTGGGCGGCCAGCGGGCCATTGGCACTACTCCACAGTTGGCCATTCACTGGCACCACCTGCTCTTGCTGAACCACATTGAGGCGAGTGAACGCAGGGCTTTGTTTAGCGGCGTCCAAGGCCTGTTGACCATCTTCGTTGAGGGTGGCCAGGAAGAGCCAGTCACCGTCTATCTCGGCAAGGTTTTCCAGGCTGAGCACATCGCTGTGTACGCCGCGCTCACCGATCAGATCCGCACCTTGCACATCCAGCCCGACCCGCTCCAGCAGACCCGTGGCAATCAGGTTTTCCGACATGACCATCGGGCCACCCGGCATCCAGCGGACTAAAAAGGCGCTGCCGCTTACGTCGGCGGCGGCTAGCGCGTCAGCCAGCTCTGCAGTGCGCTGATCTACCGCGGCAATGGCATCCTCAATGGCTTCTTCACGGTTTAACGCTTCGCCGTAAAGTCGCGCCTCAGCTTCCCAGTTATCCGCGGCTAATGGCTGGGTATGCGGAACAACGGTTGGCGCAATACGTGAAAGCAGTTGGTACTGTTCATCAGAAAGCTGGGCGGGCGCCAAAATCAGATCCGGCTGCTGCGCCAGCACGGCTTCAATATTGATTTCCCTGACAACGCCCATAATGGCGGGTCGATCATCGCCCAAATGGGCTTCCACGTACTCGGCGACGTTATCGCCGCCGCGCGTGGTGACGGCGCCCAGTGGCGTAATACCGGCGGCAAGAGCGGCATCTAGCGCGCCTTCGTATAGGGTCACAACACGCTCAGGTGTTCCCTCCACGTCTACGTCGCCAAACGCGGTATCCAGCGTGCGTGCTTGAGCAGCACCTGCTACCAATGAACTGAGAAGCGCGGCAGCCACGCCTTTACGCAAAGAAGTGCCTAGCATGGCGTGGATCGATTTCGTTGTGACCAGCATATATTTCTCTCGGCGCGGTAAATTCAAAAAAGATAGTAACGATTCTCAAAAACACTTGCACTACTATTCGTGGGAATAGCGCGTTCCACTTTATGCAACCCTTCCACCACATCCTACGCCGAGCTTATGTTTCAGTTTACGCAACGTAACGTTCCTTGATCCCCCCCTCGCGTTTGGGAACTTTTCTTTTTAGACTCCCGCACCTATTTAACAATCAATACCATTAGCTAATAATTATCGTCACCAAGGGGAATGACATGCCACTCTTTACACGCTCTGTTCTCGCTAGCGCCGTTACACTCGCTGTTTCTGCGGGCGCTTCTGCCCAAGAGAGTCAACAGTTGGACAATATCGTTGTCTCAGCCAGCGGTTTTGAACAGGCAATGATCGACGCCCCAGCCAGCATCTCAGTCATCTCCCGCGAGGAGCTTTCGCGTAAACGGGTTACCAGCATTGCCGATGCCTTGCGCGACGTTGAAGGGGTGGATGTGGGTGGCGCGGTGGGCAAAACCGGTGGGCGCAACATTAGTATCCGTGGCATGCCCAGCGACTATACGCTGATCCTGATCGATGGCCGCCGCCAAAATGCGGCGGGCAGCGTCACCCCCAATGGCTTTGGTGAAACTTCCACCAGCTTCTTTCCACCTATTTCCAGCATTGAGCGCATTGAGGTGATTCGCGGGCCGATGTCGACGCTGTATGGCTCTGACGCCATGGGCGGTGTCATCAACATTATTACCCGCCGGGTGGGCCGCGAGTGGACAGGCTCTGTTGGGGTCGAAAACACCTTTAACGAGGATCGCGATTTTGGCGATCGCCGCGAGATCAACCTCTATACCAGCGGCCCTCTGGTAGAGGATACCCTGGGCATTCAACTGCGTGGGCGGATTTATGAGCGCGACGCTTCCGAGCTTACCTATACCGATAACAACGGTGAGCCTGTCGAAGTCGACCAACGCGGCCCCAGCCCCGTAGAAGGCGACACTTACAGCCTGGGTGGCAAACTGACCTGGACGCCTAGCAACGACCACGACCTATGGCTGGATGGTGAAGTTAGCCGTCAGCGTTACGACAACGACGAGTGCCAGCTAGGCACCCTGGATGGCCGTACCCGTAGCTGTGCACCCGACCCCGGCAGCGCTACCGGCTATTCGGATGAACTCCGTTTTGAGCGCGAACAAATCGCCCTTGGTCACACCGGCCGCTTTGCCTCGGGCACCTTGGAATCTAGCCTGATGCGCAACACTACCGAAACCAAGGGCCGTACAATCCCTGGCGATATGGGCGTCGCTTATGAAGGTTTTCCCAGCATTATCGGCGGTGCCCCACGGGAGCTGGAAACCACCAATACCGTGCTCGATAGCAAATTCATTATGCCGTTAGACAATCATATGGCCACCGTGGGTATGCAGTGGTGGGAGGCAGAGCTTGACGATGGCTTGGCCGGTGAGACCTTTGAGCAGACCACCTGGTCACTGTTTGCCGAAGATGAGTGGCTGCTGCGCGACGATTTAGCGCTAACCCTGGGCGGACGCTACGATCACCATGACGCCTTTGGCAGCCAGTTCAGCCCGCGCGGCTACTTGGTGTGGAACACAACGCCTAACTGGACATTGAAAGGTGGTGTTAGCCGTGGCTACAAAACGCCGTCGCTTAATGATCTGCATGACGGCATTAACGGTGTGACCGGTCAGGGCACGATACTGACTATCGGTAATCCGGATCTTGAACCTGAAACCAGCACCAGCAGCGAGATCGGCGCCCATTACGATAACCAACAGGGTTTCACTGCCAGCGCCACGCTGTTCCACAACCAGTTTGACGACAAGATTGCCAGCGGCAGCGATATTCTGGTGGAAAACGACCCGCTGATTCCTGACGGCCTGTACAGCCAACAGGTCAACGTCGACGAGGCGATCACCCAAGGGGTCGAGCTCTCTACCAGCTACCAGTTCGCCCCTGATTGGCGCGTTAATGCCAACTACACCTACACCGATAGCGAACAGAAGAGTGGCGAAAACGAGGGCGAGCCGCTAACGGACACCCCCGAACACGCCATTAACGCCACGCTGCGCTGGCAGGCAACGGCTAAGCTGGATACCTGGCTGTCAGCAGAGTACCGCAGCGAACGCTACCGTAACCGCGAGCGCGTCCGCGGCGCGCCCTCGTTTGATGACCTGGGCGACTTTAAAGCCTACTCACTGTTTCACTTGGGCGGTAATTACGCGGTTACCCATCAGCTTAATCTGAGCGCGACCATCTACAACCTGTTTGACAAAGACTTTGTCGACTACCGCGCTTACGGCGATGGCACCAGCTTTGGCAACGTTTACGCCAATAGCGAAGAGGGTCGCCGCCTGTGGCTCTCCGCCCGCTACGAGTTCTAATCGGTTCCAGCTCGCTACTGTCTCGATGCTCTGTTTCGATGTTCTCTTTCTGCCCCGGCCATGCGCTGGGGCTTTTTTGTTTCTGCCCCCACCTCTCCCCCTTTCCCAAGCCGCTAAAAAAGCGGCTATCGCTGGATAGCCGCTGCAGTGTTGCGCTTATGACAGCAAGCTAGCGCTTAGAAGGCAACGTTGAGGCCTAGCCAAACCCGGCGGCCATCTTCTACATAGCCGTACTCGTCATAGTTGATCGTTTCGTCGAACAGGTTGTAGATCCCCGCGTTCAACTGAGTCGTTTCATTTAGCTGGTAGCCAATGCCTGCATCTACAAAGGTGTAGGAAGGAGCCACAATATCACTGCTTGAAGGGCCGCTAGTCGGTTGGCTCTCTTCGCCGCGGTAGGTGACTTTAGTCCATTGGCTCAACTTTGCAGAGACTTGCCAATCTAACGAAGCGGATACCTGGTGCTTAGGCAGTTGCGTTAATGGCTCGCCTGCATACTCACCGCTCTTTTGCTCGCTATCGGTATAGGTGTAGCTGGCCGTTAGCTCAACGGTATCGCTTAGCGGCGCAGCCACACTCGCCTCTACGCCCTGGGTCACCGCTTCATCAACGTTAATGCGATAGGTAGGATCACTGCCAAACTGATTGGCGCCATCCGTACAGATATCGATGGGGCAAGCGATGCGGGTAATTTTATCGTCAAAATCGTTATGGAACAGCGTGACGCTGCCGCTCAAGCCATCGTCGTTAGCATAAAGCAGGGCCATCTCTTTATTGAGCGAGGTTTCTGGCTCAAGATCAGGATTGCCGTAGACATTGCCACCACGGCTGACCTGCCCCCAGTCGGGGGTGATCTCACGCAGGTTGGGCGCACGGTAGCCGGTAGAGACACCGCCTTTCAACGTCCAGTCAGGGGTCATATTCCACACGCTGTAAAGGCGCGGGCTGAGGTGGCTGCCGTAGTTATCGTCGTCATCGACACGTAAACCGCCGGTCAATGCCCAAGAATCGGTGAGCATCCATTCATCTTCTACAAACAGCGCCCACTGGCTGTTCTCGATCTCACTACGATTAGAACCGGGCAATTGATTCGTCGTGCTATCGTCGAGCGACTCCTCCTCGTAGGTGGCCCCTACCGTCAGCATATGTATCCCTAGCGGAATGACCGCGCTGGTTTTGGCGGTGGTGTTAGTGATTTCAATATCCCGCGATTTGTTTTCACTACTTTCACGCTGCAGATAGGTTTCGCTGGTTCCCCAGTCGAAGCGCCCGCTGTGGGTCACAGCGACATGTTGGTGGGTAAATTCGTTAAAGCTATCGGAGCAGCCTCCGCGGCAGCCCTCTGATGGCGCGGATTTACCCATTAGCGACTGCCGGTCTTGCTCCGTAATGCCGGCTTCAAGCGTAAAGTCGTGATGCTCCGTTGCCGCCAGACTTAGCCGGGCAGTCAGGCTTTGCAGGCTTTTATCTTCGTAGCCGTTAAGGATATTGTCTTCGTCACGCTGAGAGGTGCGTCCGTAGAGCTGAAGCCCTAGCCGATCGCCCACTAGCGGGCCGCTGAGATAAAAGTTAGCTTGGCGGCTATCTCCGGAGTCGCTGTCTTCCTGAAGCACGGTGTCGAGTTGAACATTGCCGTGCCGCTGCTGGGCGACCTTACGGGTTATCACGTTGATCACGCCACCAATCGCATCAGAGCCGTAGAGCGTCGACATGGGGCCGCGCACTACTTCAATACGCTCGATGGCCTGTAGCGGCGGTAGCCAATCCTGTTCAAACCCTGCGCTACCGTTGGGGCGAGACTCGCGGGAATTCTGCGGGCGGCCATCCACCAGTATCAGCGTGTACTGGGAGGGCATGCCGCGAATGGAGATATCCTGGCCGTTATCCCCCGCGCCTCCACCCGTGACAATCACACCGGGCACATCGCGCAGCGCATCGGTAACACTCTGATAGTGCCCCCGCTCTAACTCTTCCCTCGAAACCACGCTGATAGAGGCAGGCGCATTGGTGATCTGCTGCTCAAAACCTGACGCGGTTACCACCATATCGTCTAAGTGGGGCGTTTCTTGTGCCCATAGAGCGCTACTGGCAAGCGAAGAGATGGCGCTGGCCAGCAGCGTACGGCGCAAACAGGGAGACATAACTTCGTCCTTCATAGTATGTAGGCAGTGTGGATGAGCATTCGCTCTATTAAATGCGAATTATTAGCATTAATATTTTTACACACTCTTTGCACTCTTGGGTGAGACGGTACGTTCAACATACCGGAACACAAATGCCTATTATTTATATTCGCACCAAAAAATGGCACAATTAACGCTCACCCTTTTCCCGTGGGCCTGACCATGTATGACTTTGACGAACTGACCGCCTTTGCCGATGTGATGACCACGGGCAGTTTGACACGCAGTGCGCAAAAGCTCGGGCTAGCCAAATCGACCCTGAGTCGCCGCATCAGCCAGCTTGAAACCCGGCTTAACCAGCCGCTGCTGCGCCGCCAGGCCAACCGCTTAATTCCCACCGAGGCGGGGCTGCTGTTTCATAACTACTGCACCGAACTCTTGGCAATGGCGGCGCATAGCCAGGAGGCACTCGCTGAGCTGCGTGAGGAGATTAGCGGTGAAATAACCCTTGAGGTACACGGAGCCCTGGCGCGTAGTTGGCTGGCGAGTGCTATTGAGGCATTTTTACAACGCCACCCAAAGGTTGAGTTGACCCTGCATACCCGAGAGTCACCACCCACCAAAATGCACAGCAATAGCGTGCATGTCTGGTTGGGGCCCACTCACGAGTGCGGGCTAAATCAGGAGCGCTTGGGCCACCTATCCCGCGGGCTTTATGCCAGCCCACGCTATTTAGCTGCGGCTGGCACGCCGCGCCATCCCGAAGAACTCAACCAACACGCTTGGATAGACCTGCTGGGCACGGCCTCTGACGGCCTGCTGCTCACTCATCCAGAGCATGGCGAATACACCTTTAACCCGCCCCGCTCACGGCTGCGGGTAGATCTCACTGCCCTGCATATAGACGCCATTGCGCGCAGCCAGGGCATCGGCTTGCTTTCACACTGGTTAACCGCTAAACGAGAACAGCATCACCCGGGAGAATTAATCAACTGTCTACCCGGCTGGGAGCCAGTGCCACTCCCTATCACGCTGCTCTATGCTTACGGGCACCAGACACGTCGCACCCACGCGCTACTAGAGTTCTTACGTAGCCAGGTGCCCGCTCCGTGGCGCGCCTCAACCGCCACTGTGTAGGTTAATTCGAGTGTTTGCCTTGCCAGTTAGCCCGCTTATTAACGACAATGGGCGGCTAACGATTGCCAAGGACAGCCAATGCTTGCCGAACTTTTTGCCGTCATGGCGCCCGTACTCGCGGGTGCAGGGCTCGGCTACCTGTGGGTACGCTTAGGCCATCCCTATCCGGTCGACTTCATTACCCGGCTGGTATTTAACATTGGTACTCCCTCACTGGTATTGGCCTCTCTTGCGGGCGCCGATATTGATGCCACCACCTTTGGCCAAACCATGCTGGCCGCCGCGTTAGTGATTCTCACCATGGGGGCCGCGACCTTTGTGGTGGCAAAACTGTTGCGCCGCAGTTGGCGGGTCTTACTTGCCCCCATGATGTACCCCAACACCGGCAACATGGGGTTGCCTGTGGTGCTCTATGCCTTTGGCAGTGCCGGGTTTGCCTACGGCATTACGGTGATGGTGACCGTATCGCTGTTTCAGTTCACTTTAGGCGCCGTGCTTAATAGTCAGGGCAACCCGCTCAAAACCCTTGTCAAAACACCCACAGTTTACGCTATTGCCATCTCCATGGCGCTGCTGCTGACCGACACTGCTCTGCCTGCCTGGTTGGCAAATACGGTGGACTTGATGTCCGGTTTCACGGTACCCCTCATGCTCATTACCCTGGGCGTATCGCTGGCCAGCATCCAGGTGAAAAACCTGCGTTCAGGGCTCGGATTTAGCCTGGTGCGAGTGCCTCTCGCCGCTGGTGTCGCCTGGCTGATCGCTGGCTGGGTGGGCCTTCCACCACTGGCGCAAAGCATTTTAGTGCTGCAAATGTGTATGCCAGTGGCGGTCTTCAATTATCTCTTCGCTCAGCGTGCCCAATGCGAACCCGTCTATGTAGCCAGTTTGGTCTTCTGCTCTACGCTATTAGCGCTGTTTTACCTGCCCGTGCTACTTGCCCTGCTCATGTAATAGTTGAACCCCCACGTGGCGATAGGGTCACTGCTAGACTACTGGCAAGGATGCCAATGATTAATTTCACCAGAGGGCACGCTATGCTTTATGTGAACAACAGCCACCCTACCCGACTGCTGCCTGCGGTTTTAGCTGGGATCAGTGGGTTAGTGCTGGCAAGCGCTATCAACACGGCAAAGGCGGAAATCATTCAGGAATCACTGGAGACCGATCACCTTACTCTCTCCATTGAGCGCATTGCTGATGGGTTCGAGCACCCATGGGCGGTGGTATTTCTACCCGATGGCCGCTACCTGGTGAGCGAACGCGGCGGGCAGATGAAACTCGTCGACCCCAATAGCGGTGAAGCCAGCACCTTGGAAGGCATGCCCGAAGTGAGTACTCAGGGCCAGGGCGGGCTGTTGGACGTAACATTACATCCTGATTTCGAAGGCGGAAATAGCGACGGTGATAACGACTGGATCTATTTCACCTGGAGCAAGCCCGACGGCAACAACAGCCGCTCGGCGTTATCGCGGGTAAAATGGCAAAATGACCAGCTGGGTGAAGTTGAGCACTTGTTTGAACAGGATCGCGCCTCTGGGCCTGGCCGCCACTACGGCTCACGATTAGCGTGGCTGCCCGACGGCACCCTGCTGATGAGTATTGGTGACCGTGGCAGTGAACCACCCCGCGCCCAGGCAAGCGATGACCATGCCGGCTCCACCCTGCGCCTTACCGCTACGGGCGGCGTTCCAGACGACAACCCATTTGTCGGCGATGACACCACTCTGGATGAAATTTACTCCATGGGTAACCGTAATATTCAGGGCATGACCGTGCTCAGTAACGGCGAAGCCTGGGCATCAGAACACGGCCCCCGCACCGGCGACGAACTGAATCATATCCAAGCGGGCAACAATTATGGCTGGCCAACCGTCAGCCAGGGCAATGACTACGCGACCAATGAGCCAATTGGCGAAGACTCGTTACCCGGCATGGTGGATCCTGTGTATATCTTTGAAGGCCGCTTCGCCCCCGCTGGGCTTGCTGAAGTGACCAGTGAAGCCTTCGGCGAGTGGCAGGGCAGCTTATTAGCCGGCGGGCTAGGTAGCGAGAAACTACTGCGTTTGCGCCTAGAAGAGGGTCAAGTCGCCGAAGAAGAGCTGATTTTACAGGGCGAAGTAGGCCGTATCCGGGATGTTCGCCAAGGCCCTGATGACGCTATTTACCTGCTTACTGATGCCCCACAGGGCGGCTTGTATCGCTTAGCGCCAACAGACCAGTAGCACTCCACTCACCCGCTGATACTAAACCGTATTAAAACCACCATGGATGCCCCATGCGACTACGCAATTTAATTATTTTAACGGTGATTGTGCCGCTGTTCGTCATCCTGGTGGTGTTTAGCTTAGTGGCGATCAAGTCGCTCGAAGATAACGTACGCTCGAAGCTACAAACAGAAGTGGAGATTATTACCCGCACGCTGAGCTCTTCGCTCAGCTACGCGGTTACGCCAGATAGCAGTACACCGCTTGAAGAAGCGCTTCAGTCAGCGTTCTCATTCCACCGCATTTACGGTGCTTATGTCTTCGATACCCAGGGTCGCGATATTTACGGCCTAGGTCTTGGTAAAGATATTTTCACTCGCGAGGAAATTCAGCAGGTCATTGAACGCGATAACTTGTATAGCAATTATCGCCAACACGAGGGTTGGAATTACTACTCTGCGTTGACACCCTTGCGCTCACAAGATGGCACTGTATATGGTGTGCTGCAGGTCAATCGACTAAATACCGGTATTGAGAACTACACGGGTTTTATCAGCATTGTGGCCGTGTTGGTGTTTGTGATTGGCGCCGCCGGGATCGTGTTTAGTATTTGGTGGGGGTTCCGGCGCCATATTGAGCGCCCGCTGAATCGGTTGGTGCACGTGATGCAGTTGGTGGAAGAAGGAGATCGTAGCCAACGTGCTACCGAAGATGGCCCTATCGAATATCGCCACCTCGCCTCCGGTTTGAATGGCATGCTGGATGCGATGGCCGAGAAAGACCAAGAGATCGAAAATCGCCAGCGGCGCGAAATTGAGCTTGAAAAGCGCCTGCGTAAATCGAAGAAATTGGCTGAATTAGGCGTGCTGGCGGCAGGGGTAGCCCACGAAATAGGCGCGCCGCTAACAGTGATTAATGGCCAGGCCCAACGCTTGGCTCGACGCAATGTCATTGGTGATGACGAACGTGCACGATTAGGCCGCATTCGCGGCGAAGTGGAGCGCATCGTTGAAATTGTTCGCCAATTGATGGAATTAGGCCGTCAACATAACGTAGATAAAGACGAACAGGCGCTCGAACAACTTGTTACAAGTGCCAAAGACCTGGTGGAAGATGAGCTTGAACCACGCAATATTCGTTTAGACATTGAATTACCGTCGCCGACACCCAACTTACACGCTAACGGCCAACAAATTGTACAGGTGCTGACCAATTTACTGCGCAATGCAGCGCAGGCCCCTGAAGTAAGCCGCATTCGGGTACGCGCCCATCAACAAGAACACGAATTGATACTGTGGGTGGAAGATGATGGCCCGGGGATTCCCACCGCCCATCACCATAAAGTATTCGACCCATTTTTCACCACCAAACCGGTCGGCCAAGGCAGCGGTTTGGGACTCTCTATGGTACATCGCATTATTAACGACCACGGCGGTACGATCGGCGTGTTTGACAGCGCCCTAGGCGGCGCTGGATTTGAAATTACACTACCTATTAGTGAAACCGCATCCGCGTGAGGACAACATTTGTGACCCAACAGGAACCCCTTTTACCTTTGTTGGTGGTGGAGGATGACGCCGCTATACGTGAGTTATTGGAAGAAGAGCTGCAGGATGCAGGCTACACAACGCTCGGCGTACCTAGCGCAGAAGAGGCGATCGCCTTACTAAGCCACACCTCCGTCTCATTGGTGATCACCGATGTGCGACTGCCGGGCATGACCGGCATTCAGCTACTCCAGCAGCTCCGCCAGGCTGGCAGTGAGCTGGGCATTATTGTGATTACCGCATTTGGCACCATCGACCAGGCGGTCGAGGCACTAAAACTCGGAGCTGACGACTTTTTAACCAAGCCGCTAGACCTTGATGCCATCCGCGAAGCCGTATTTCGTGTGCTGGAACGCCAACGCCTGGCGGTTTTCCACGACACGGATATCAGCCACTTCCACGGCATTGTGGGCAAGAGTCAGGTCATGCAGACGCTCTTTCATGACGCCTCCCGCCTTGCCAAAAGCGATGCCCCTATTCTGATCTTGGGTGAAAGCGGCACCGGCAAAGAACTCCTTGCCCGCGCCATTCACCAGGAAAGCCCGCGCCACGACCAGCCATTTGTACCGGTTAACTGTGCGAGCATTCCCGCGGATTTGATGGAGAGCGAGTTCTTCGGCCACGTCAAAGGCGCCTTTACCGGTGCTAACGAAGCGCGCCGCGGGTTATTCCATAGCGCCCAGGGCGGCAGCCTGTTTTTGGATGAAATTGGTGAAATGCCGATTAATCTACAGGCGAAGTTGCTACGGGCTTTGCAGGAAAAGACCGTACGCCCGGTGGGTGGCGAACGTGAAGAGCCGGTTGATGTACGTATCATCGCCGCAACCCACCGCAATCTGGAGAAAGAGATCGAACAGGAGAATTTCCGCAGCGACCTGTTCTACCGCTTGGAGACCTTCTCACTACGCATCCCCCCGCTGCGCGAGCGCGGTACCGATATCGAGCACCTTGTGTTCGCCCTTATCGATAAACACTCGGAGGCACAGGGCAAACAGATAGAGCAAATCGAGCCGGAAGCGTTCAACAACCTGCTCAACTACGCCTACCCCGGTAACGTTCGCGAACTGGAAAACGCCATTATGCGGGCCGTTACCCTAAGTGAAGATGGCTCACTCAGCTATAAAGATTTGCCCGAGCGTCTGCGTGAACAATCGACGATGGAAACCGGTAGCCCTCTGGTACCCACTGTGAGTGGCGAAGTGCTACCAGGAGGGCAGATGCCAACGCCACCGCCAATCCGCTGGCCCAGTTTAGAAGAAGTCGAAAAGCGCTATATTAACAAAGTGCTGGAAGCCACCGGTGGCAACAAGCGGCGCACCGCAGAAGTTCTTGGAATTGCTCGCCGGACGCTCTATCGCCGTCTGGAAGATAATGAAGAGTAGCCACCGTCAAGTAGCCAAATCGCGAAACGACAAACGCTAATTAAAAAGCATGGGTTAAAAAAGCAGGCAAAAAAAACCCCCGCGGGCGCGGGGGCGTAAAGGATGATAAACCGTGTGGAGCAGCCGCAGGGAACAAACAGCTGGGTCGATTTACCATCGTAGGGAGCGGTACACTTACTCACACTTAAAACAGTTGATTAAAAACAGTCACTTAATACAGATAAATAATTAATTAGCGGTCGAATTTTCATCATCTTCAGCACCGGGCATCGGATCAGTACCTTCACCAAAGCCAGGCTCGTCTTCGTCAGGGTTCATAGTACCTTCTGCGGGCTCATCCATGGTGTTGTCTGGCATGGTGTCTTCAGACATCGTTCCTTCAGGCTGTGCCATACTGCCTTCTGTTGCTGGGTCATCACCCAAACCAGGATCCTGCTCCATGGCGGGCTCTTCGTTCATGCTTGGCTCTGGCTGAGTAGCCGCGTCCTGCTCTACGGGAGCAGCTTCATCCGCAGGCGGCGCTACCTCTTCGTTATCACCGCAACCTGCTAATACAAGTACACTTGCTGCCGTCGCCATCATACATAGCGTTAACCAGCGTGGGCGATTGGAAACCTGCTTACTCTCAATGTGGTCGTGATGCTTATCCATAATACCCACCTCCATTGCTAACACCGTATGTTTCTAAACGTCTCACTGGATAATTGCTAACCAGTTTTATACAGATAATATCTTGCCTACATTCAGACTATTCATTTTGCGTGCCAAACCCAATAATAAAAAAATAAAATATTTAAAATCAATTATTTAAAACAAAATTAGCATATCGCTAAAAGCGTTTAGCAAAGCGCCCCAGGTGGGTAAAAAATGACACATGTAACGTTAATTACCCCGTTGAGCGAGCCGTTGTGACACACTGCCTCTACCTATGTATAATAATTTTTAATAAATTATCCGACTCAAGCTCTTATTTCTTTATGAATGGATAAGCAATGCCATACGCCCATTCTGTTCAACACGTTTTTACTGAAAAAAAAGGCATCGCCGATGGACGAGACACGACCCGTCAAAATTAAAGTGCGCGGCTTAAGCAAAGTCTTTGGTAAGCACCCACAAAAAGCCATTGAGCTACGTAACCAAGGAATGAAACGCCCCGAAATTTTGGAGAAATCCGGCCAGACGCTAGGGCTATCCAATATTTCATTTGATGTTTATGAAGGCGAACTGCTGGTCATCATGGGGCTATCGGGGTCGGGTAAATCGACGTTGATCCGCTGCTTTAACCGTCTGATTGAAACCACCGAAGGTGAAATCATTATCGACGGTGAAAACATTCCGACGCTAAAAGAGAAAGCATTACTAGAGTGTCGCCGCCGTCACTTCTCCATGGTATTTCAAAATTTCGCGCTATTTCCCCACCGCACTGTGCAGCAAAATGCCGAGTTCGGTTTGGAAATTCGCGGCGTAGAGAAGACAGAGCGGCAAAAAATTGCCCATAACGCGCTGAAACAAGTAGGCCTGGAGGGTTGGGAAGACGCCTACCCCAATCAACTTTCCGGCGGCATGCAGCAGCGCGTTGGTCTCGCCCGCGCACTGGCGAACGATGCCACCGTACTGCTGATGGATGAGGCCTTCTCCGCGCTCGACCCGCTGATTCGCAAAGATATGCAGCAAGAGCTTTTGCAGCTGCAATCCAAAATGCAGAAAACCACGGTCTTTATCACCCACGATTTGGATGAAGCGCTCAATATTGGCGACCGCATCGTGCTGCTGAAAGATGGCGAAGTGGTACAGATCGGCACTCCGGAAGAGATTCTCACCAAACCAGCGGACGACTACGTGCGGCGCTTTATCCAAGGCGTTGACCGAGCACGTATTTTGACCGCAGAGAGCGCCATGCGGCCACTGCGCTCCACCGCACGGGAGAGCGATGGCCCACGCACAGCACTACACCGCATGCGCGACCATGCGATCGACTCTATCTATGTGGTTGATCGCGATCGCCGCCTAATCGGCCTGCTTGAGGCCGATGCGGCCAGCAAGGCCATTGAAGAGGGGGCCAACTCGATCATCCCCTACTTAACTCAGGATTTCCGCAAAGTCCCCATGGATGAGCCACTGCATAACCTGTTCGCCATGTTTAGTGAAAAGAGCTTCCCTATCGCCGTTATTGATAAGCAGGAACAACTGCTGGGTGTGGTGGTTAAAGGCGCAGTACTTGATGAACTGGCACGAGCAGGAGAGCAATAATGGATATCCCACGCATCCCGCTAGGTGATTGGATTGAAAGCGGCCTGACTTGGTTGACCAGCGAATACTCAATGGTTACCCGCGGTATATCGCGTTTCACTCAAACCGGCATCGATGTTTTAAATGACGGCTTGATGTGGCTACCAGAGTGGGCGCTGCTGGCGTTGATCGCACTGCTCTGCTGGAAGCTGGCGGGCCCTCGGCTTGCGATCGGCGCCGTCGCTGGTTTGGCACTGATTTGGAACCTGGGCCTCTGGAATCCGATGATAGAGACGCTCACGCTGGTGGTGTTCGCTACCATGGTGGCGGTGGTCATCGCGTTACCGGTAGGCATTGCAGCGGCGCTCTCCAATCGGCTTTATCGGGTGATTATGCCGATTCTGGATTTTATGCAGACCATGCCAGCGTTTGTTTATTTGATTCCGGCGATTCCATTTTTCGGGATTGGCTCGGTCTCGGCAATTTTTGCTACGGTGATCTTCTCGATGCCCCCGGCGATTCGCTTTACCACGCTGGGCATACGTCAAGTACCGGTGGAGCTGATCGAGGCTGCCGATGCCTACGGCGCCACCCGTGGCCAGAAGTTATTCAAAGTACAGCTACCGCTGTCACTGCCCACGGTCATGGCGGGTATCAACCAGACCATTATGCTCGCCCTCTCCATGGTGGTCATCGCCGCCATGATTGGTGCGGATGGCTTGGGCAGCGAAGTATGGCGCGCCATTCAACGTTTACGCCCTGGCGACGGCTTTGAAGCAGGCATCGCGGTGGTTATTCTGGCCATGCTGCTGGATCGCCTGACGCAGTCACTAAGAAAAACCCGGCAATAGCGAAAATGCACGGGTAGCGTAAAACGATGAAGTAAAACAGCAGAAGCGGCTGCGTTGAGCCATTAGCTTGCTAAGTCGCTCTTTGCTCACCATGCTGTGTTTTGCAGCAGCTGTATTTGTTGATAACTGTGTACGCTAATAACTTTATACCCAAGGGAGAAAGTGAATGAAACATCGCACATTGAACCTCCGTATCCGTCTTGCTTCCCTAGCACTGCTAGCAGGTGCAGGCGTTGCCGTCAGCAGCGCGGCGCAAGCCGAAGAAGAGAAAGGCACGGTAAACCTGGCCTACGTGGAGTGGTCTTCCGAAGTCGCTTCTACTAACGTCATTGCCGCGGTACTTGAACAGGCAGGCTATGAGGTTGACCTAACCTCTCTCTCAGCGGCGGCCATGTTCCAAGCGCTCTCTACTGGCGATGCAGATGCTATCGTTGCCGCTTGGCTGCCTACCACTCACGCCGATTACATGGAGCGTCTGGGTGATAGCATTGAAGACCTTGGCCCCAACCTGGACGGTACCAAGCTAGGCCTCGTTGTTCCTTCATACACCGATGTCGACTCGATTGCTGACCTTAACGATAACGCCGACAGCTTTAATGGCGAGATCATCGGTATTGACCCCGGTGCAGGCTTAATGAGCCTCACCGAAGAGGTCGTGGATACCTATGACCTTGAGCTGAATCTGCGTAGCGGCAGCGGTGCCACCATGACCGCCGCGTTATCCAGCGCGATCAATAACGAAGAAGATGTCGTTGTGACTGGCTGGACGCCTCACTGGATGTTTGCCCGCTTTGATCTGAAGTATCTGGAAGATCCTGAGAACGTCTATGGTGGCGCGGAGCAGATCCATACTGCGGTTCGCCAAGGCCTGGAAGATGAGATGCCGGAAGCGTATGCGATTCTCGACGCCTTCGAATGGACGCCTGAGCAGATGGGCGAAGTCATGCTGATGAACCAGGAAGATGGCAGCGACCCCTACGAAAACGCGAAGCAGTGGGTTGAAGATAACCAAGACGTAGTCGCAGAGTGGCTCGATAGTTAAACGAGCCAAGCAGTCACGGTAGCAGGGGGCCTCGGCCCTCTGTTGTCGTTGTAAGCACTGTTTTAAGAACTGTTTTAAAAACTGTTTAAGCGTCAAGGTTCACATTACGTTGAATACTGTCATAACAGATTTGCTATTGTGAGCATCTAAGCGCGCGCCATGCAATGTTGGTTGATGACCACATTTTGGTTTCTGTTCAACCTTTTTGATCGACACTTTTTGATCGAAATAGAGAGGCTCCTGTGGATAACCACGACGATAAACGCCCCCCTGAAGAGCCGGTCTCTGAGGGCATACCCGCCCCAGAGGGTGCGGCCAATCTGATTGATACCGATTACGTTATCGGTCAAGACAACATCACCACCAGTACAATGGGTCTCAATCTTGACCTTCACGGCAAGGTGTTCAGTATCTCAGCCGTTATCGTGCTGCTGTTTGTGGTGCTAACACTTGCGCTGCAAGACACCATTTCGCCTATTTATGACGCCATTTTCAACTTTTTAACCGGCAATCTGGCGTGGTTTTTTATCTTAGCGGCGAATATATTCGTCATTTTGTGTATTGGCCTGATCTTTTCTCCGTTAGGTAAAATCCGTATCGGTGGCGCCGAAGCCAAACCGGATTTTACCTATATCGGCTGGTTCTCCATGCTGTTTGCAGCGGGCATGGGCATTGGCCTGATGTTCTTCGGCGTTAATGAGCCGCTAACACACTTTGGCACCTCATTTGATGGAGGCAGCTGGGCGCCATTGGCGGGTGCGGAAGGTAATGCTGCCGGTGCGGAAGCGTTGGCCATGGCGGCAACCATCTTTCACTGGGGCCTACACCCCTGGGCTATTTATGCCGTTGTTGCCCTTTCCCTGGCACTTTTCTCGTTCAATAAGGGCTTGCCGCTCTCTATGCGTTCAGTGTTTTACCCGATTCTGGGCGAGCGCGTTTGGGGTTGGCCAGGCCATGTGATCGATATTCTGGCTGTGTTTGCCACGCTGTTTGGTTTGGCCACATCACTAGGCTTAGGTGCTACCCAGGCCGCTGCGGGCCTTACCTATCTGTTTGATGCGCCAGAAAGCGATATCACCATGATCCTGCTGATCATCGGCATTACCATCATCGCCATCGGTTCGATTCTAGCCGGCGTCGATAAAGGTGTTCAGCTACTCTCCAAAATCAACATCGCGATGGCAGCCGCCCTGCTGTTCTTTGTGATTGCGGTTGGCCCTACCCTGCTGATTGCCACCGGTTTCTTTGAGAACCTGTGGAGCTATGCGGTGCACTTGCCTGCGCTGTCGAACCCCTTTGGCCGTGAAGATGCCAACTTCAGCCAGGGCTGGACAGCCTTCTATTGGGCATGGTGGATCTCCTGGTCTCCGTATGTCGGTATGTTTATCGCCCGGGTATCCCGTGGCCGTACCGTGCGCGAGTTTCTTATCTCCGTCATGCTGGTGCCCTTTTTCGTATCGGTTTTGTGGATGACCACTTTCGGCGGTACAGCCATTGACCAATACGTAAGCCAGGGTATTGAAGCCGTGCGTGACGCTGGGGTTGATCTTCAGCTCTTCATCATGCTGGAGCAATTGCCACTGTCACAAATCACCTCGTTCATTGCGATTCTGCTGGTGATCATCTTCTTTGTGACCTCCTCTGACTCCGGTTCGCTGGTCATCGACTCGATTACTGCTGGCGGTAAGGTCGATGCACCGAAACCACAGCGCGTGTTCTGGGCGATCATCGAAGGCGCTATTGCCATCGCCCTGCTGCTAGGTGGTGGCCTGACCGCATTGCAAACCATGGCGGTATCTACCGGCTTCCCGTTCACCATCATATTGCTGGTGGCCTGCTATGCCATCATCAAGGGACTGATGAGCGAACCCAAAGCCGTTTAGCGCTGTTTTAAACCGACCCGTTGGTTTAAAAATACGGGGTTAAACTTCGCTAGTAAACAAAACGGGCAACCCGCTGGGTTGCCCGTTTTTTTATGGCTATGTTGTTTTATGGCTATGTTGTTTTATGGCTATGTTGTTTTATGGCCATGTTGTTTTTATGACCATATGGATAGCTAGCCTTCAACACCACATATCTTTTAAAGGCGTATCAGGTCGATAGTGGGTGGCAATTTGGGCCTGTAACAGCTCTGCAGTGGCCAACGCATCCACCAAGGCATGATGGCCTTGATAGGCGGGCAAGCCGTAGCGCTCACGGCTTGCGTGCAGCCGTATAGAAACCGGTGGACGGCCCAGCCAGCGGCGAAAACGCGCCCACAGGGTTTGGCGGTGCAGCCGCGCTTCCAGCGACATGGTATCAATCATCGGAAACAGCACCCCTTCCCCGCGCCGGGTTTTAACCGCTGCGTCTAAAAAGGGTCGCTCAATATTACGAAAATGAACCACTACCAAACGCCCGGCCAGCTGTGCCAGTAACTCATCAAGAATTTCGTCTAGATCCGGCGCCTGGGCGATCTCCGAGTGGGTAATATGGTGGTAGGTAATTGAGGCTTCTGCTAGCGGTCTCGAGGGGTTCACCACCCAGTAGCGCCGCTCAGCCAATTTGATACGATTCAACGTGAAGGGTACAAGGCCGATACTGACAATCGCATGTCGCCTCTCATCCAGCCCGGTGGTCTCCATATCCAGCGCCACCATCGGCACCTCAGCAATAGGCGTTTCAGGGTCAGGCAGCGGCGTCCCAAAAAACTGTTGGATGCCGGGATTTTTCGCCAGCTGTGCCCGCTGGGCCATGTAGCCCTTCCAGTCAGCCTGGGTAATTTTTTGACGTGGGCGTATACCGAACATCTTAGCGCCCCTGCCGCTGGGCGGGCATAGGGTAGCGGAACTTGAGGAATTTTTGCGCGTTGCTCAGCACCTGGAAAGCATCTTTCAAGGTATGCCGCTCGCTATCCGCTACATTTTCAGGCTCGATATTGTTATCTGGCTGGCGATCCTCTTGCAGATCAATCATTTGATGGCGAATCCGCGACATGCATAAAAACTCAAACGCATAGCTGAGCTTGTCGCTCATACCTGTCGCCAATAGCTGGGTTTTACTGATGTCATTCAGGCGTTGAAAAGAGTTCTGCGCCTTGGAGCCGCAGGCCAGGGCGTGAATCCTTACCAAATCCACCATCGGCGCGG
Source organism: Halomonas sp. SpR1 (assembly GCF_031010175.1). Taxonomy (GTDB): domain Bacteria; phylum Pseudomonadota; class Gammaproteobacteria; order Pseudomonadales; family Halomonadaceae; genus Vreelandella. Next base: position 1,848 of record NZ_JAUAMB010000044.1, on the reverse strand, counting down.
TGCCGCGGCGCTTAAGGTTGATGGAGTTATTGTGTTTACCATCCTGCTCCATCACAAAAGTGCGGAAAAACCCCAGCGGCGGCGTGCGGTTTAGAGCATTGCGTGCCATAGCGGCTAAAAACAGTGGAGATTGGGGAGCGGTCTCAGCAATCAAATCCTGTAGCGCTTCCACATAGAGGTCTTCGCCGTAGCAGCTATCCAGGTCAAAGAAAATCGAGCTGTGCAGCAGCCGTTCGGGCGTGGGGTTGGCCATCCAATCCTGAAAATAGCCCTTCCAAACGCTGAGCGGCTGACGCCATTGAGTGTTGGTCGCCATGACATCGCCTTTGCAATAGGTGTAGCCGCAGGCGTCTAAGCCATCGCTGACAATTTTTGCCAGAGCATAAAAGTAGTCGTCGTGCTGCTCAGGAACAAAGTCATCAGAGAGAATCAGCGCATTGTCCTGATCCGTGACGATGCTCTGCTCATTGCGGGCCATGGAACCATTAACCATAAAACAGTAAGGTACCGGCGGCGGGCCGAGTTCCGCTTCGGCCATTTCCAGCAACCGCCGCGTAAAGCTACGTCCGATAGTGGATAGTGCGCTGCCCACCATCTGTGAGTTAGCCCCCTCTTGCACCATACGCACAAACGCTGCGCTCACATCCGGTGCCAAGCGCGCCAGCCCCTGGGTGCTGGACTGATGAAAAATATTGCTGACCAGATAGAGCCCGCTATGAGTCTCGTAGCGAATAATATCCGAAAGGTGCACCACGCCCACCGGGCGCTGACGATACAAGACAGGAAGGTGATGTACGTTACTGCGCAGCATTGTCAGCATGGCCTCATAAACAGAGGCGTCCGACTGAACAGTAATTAGCCTTGAGGAAACCACCTCACCAACCGAGGTTTGCGGCGATAGCCCCTCGGCGACCACGCGGGTACGAAAATCACTGTCGGTTAAAATCCCGCACATCTGCCAAGTCTGGCCTTCGCTATCTTTAAAACTGTAGCGTGGGTTATCACTCCCCTCTTTTATTACCAACAGTGCGGATGCTTGCGCTTCGCTCATCTGCTGCGCGGCGTGCTGAACGCTGGTAGACGTTTCCACCATCACTGGGTAGCGGCTTATCAGTTTGCGTATCCGCGTGACCATCATGTCGTTGGATTTCTTTTGCTGCTCGGCGGCGCTCTCAAGTCGCGGCCGTTCCAACTCTACAAAATCGGCAAAGTGGTCATCCTCCTCGCACAGCCGTAGGAAGACCGCCTTGGGGATAAAATAGATCAGGGTATCTTCAATCGCCTGAGCTGGAAAACGCACCTTATGGTTACGCAGCAAACTAAAGTGACCAAAAATATCGCCCTCACCCAAGCGGTTATACAGCTCCCCCTGGCTACGATAAACTTCCACAGCACCACTGCGGATATAGCAAAGATCATTGAGCATCTCGTTGAGCGCCAATATGCTGCTGCCGGTTTTGAAGTAGCTCACTTCCACCTGCTCAGCAATGGCATCAAGGAGATCATCCGACAGCCCATCAAAAGGGGGGAACCGCCCCATATGCTGGCGTATTTCTAACAGCTCGACATCCATACGGACTCCTTGGGCTTGCCGGACAATAGGCTGGATAACCAACACGTCATCTAAAGTGTGGCGGGAAGGCTAAGTCAGGTAAACCCCTCCAAGCATAATAAAACTATCCTCAAGCTGAACGATCAATAAAAAAAGCCCGGTGCAGTTATGAACTGACCCCAAAAACTTGGACAGTAAAACACTAAGCGGACAAGGCCTGAGCTCGGTACTGCACCGGGCTCAGGCCTTTTAGTTTGGACTTGATGCGCTCGTGGTTATAGTAATGGATGTAGTGT
>NZ_JAUAMB010000043.1 GCF_031010175.1 Halomonas sp. SpR1 | reverse complement strand
ACTAGGCTGGCAGCTTCCTGCTTAAATTCAGGCGAAAAAGTACGTCGTTTCTTGGTCATCAGACACCTCGTTTATGGTGGCAATATTACCACCTACGTTGGTGTCCGGTTTTATTGAACCACTACAAAGATGTTGATGGAGAGGCCGCCCGCGCTTTTTTCCTCGAACAACTGCTAGTTGCCGCAGGCGACGAGGAAAGCTTGAGCGCTGACGATGTGGTTGATCCTGACGCCTAAATGACGTGTTTTTAATGGGCCAACTTGTATTAAGCCAATGCTGCCTAGCCCTGCTATCTTGCCCATAAGCGAACTCGTTGAGTTCGCTTATGGTTCGGCTGAATAGTTGTGGAGTTTTATTCGACCCCATCACTATTGTCGGATGTTTAGCTAGAGATAGGGGAATAGGTTATAACTTTTTGGTGAATGTTTTTAAGGTTTTCTAGGCTTGATGCATAAGTTGCCTGCTAGATCTTCAAATACAGGTATGGCGTCAAGTTTATCACAGCCGCCTGTTAAGCAGTCTCCCGTTTTAATGTCAAACGCTGCCCCATGCGCACTGCATAGAAAACGGTGCCCATCTGATGAAATGATACTGTCCGATCGATAGTTTAAAGGTAAATATTGGTGGGGGCAGGCATTGACGTAGCAATAAATCGTGCCATTTATACGTGCTGCAATGACTGGGAAAGATCCATTGCTGCTCATTATTTCCATGCAGCGTGCTTTGCCTTCTGGTATAGCGCTGGAAGGGCAAATAATAGCCCCCTCTTGGGGGGCATTTTCATAGTTACGCCAAGCGTCATGCACGGTGTGCCCTTTTACTATTCAGCGGTACTGTGCAACACGCCGCGGTTAATTTGATCCTCTTCGATGGACTCGAAAAGTGCTTTAAAATTGCCCTCTCCAAAACCATCATCGCCTTTACGCTGGATAAACTCGAAGAAGATGGGCCCAATGACCGTTTTTGAGAAAATTTGTAGCAAAATTCGGGTTTCGCCGCCGCCCACGACACCTTCGCCGTCAATCAAAATGCCACGGCTACGCAGTTTATCGAGAGGTTCCTGGTGGTCTTTAACGCGCTCCAGTGACTTTTCGTAATAGATGTTCGGCGGGCCAGGCATAAATTCGAGCCCCGCATCAGCGATTAAGTCAGTGCCGGAGTAGATATCGTTCGTTGCAATGGCGATATGCTGAATGCCTTCGCCGTTATATTCGCGCAAGTACTCTTCGATCTGGCTGTGATCATCGGCACTTTCGTTAATGGGTATGCGAATTTTACCATCGGGAGAAGTCAATGCACGGCTGGTAAGGCCTGTCATTTTACCGGTGATATCAAAGTAGCGTATTTCGCGGAAGTTAAAGGTGTCGTGGTAAAACTTATACCACGTGTCCATATTGCCGCGAATAACGTTATGAGTGAGGTGGTCAAGATAGTAAAAACCAAACCCTTTAGGACGAGGGTCGACCTCATCCAACCACTCAAATTCGTTTGAATAACAGCTGCCTTTTTCGCCATAGGTGTCAATAAAGTAAAGCAGCGAGCCGCCAATGCCAATCACCGCAGGCGCATCGATGGATTTATTACCCGTGAACTCTTCTGCACCCAGGTCGACGGCACGTTTTAGCGCATGCTGAGCATCAACGACGCGCCAAGCCATTGCCGGTGCACAGGGGCCATGCGCCTCAATAAACGCTGACGCATGCGAGTTAGGCTCACTGTTAAGAAGGTAGTTGATATCGCCTTGACGATAAACGGTGATCGACTTGTCACGATGTTTTGCAACGGGAACGAAACCCATTTGCCGAAATAAGCTATCCAGTTTTTCCGGCTCGGGGTGTGCAAATTCAACAAACTCGAAGCCATCTGTGCCTGCTGGGTTTGCATCATTGATGGTTGCTTTGGGTGCGTCATGAGGGAAGGGGCCCATCGCTGTCTCTCCTTTATTGTCTTGTTGGGTGACAAGTTCAGTATAGGGAAGAGCCGGTACAATTAGGTTGCAAACTAACCTAAGATGCAGCCAAATAGTGCACAGAATGTGCGCAATAGGAGTGCTGTATGCACGGAATTTCCTTGGATCGTTATGATCTTGCAATTTTGTCAGAGTTACAAAAGAACTCAGCCCTCACCAATTCAGAATTGGGAGAGCGCGTCAGTCTGTCTCCCTCGCAGTGCTCCCGCCGCAAAGCACGGTTAGAAGCCGAAGGTGTCATTAAGGGGTATTCGGCTAGGCTTGATGCCACCAGCCTGGGGTTTGGGCTGCGTGCCATCACCAGAGTTAATCTCAAAGCTCATGGTGAAAGCATGGATGATGATTTTGTGACGTTACTGACGAAGCATGCCATGGTTCGTGAGGCCTATTCTGTGTCGGGAGACGCAGACTATGTGTTACATATCATCGCCAAGGATCTAACAGCGTTTTCGGACTTTATTCATCATCATTTATTACCTCATCCTAATGTAACCCAGGTTCGCTCAGAAATAATACTGCGTAGTATGAAAGAAGAGCAGGGGCTGCCAGTGAGTGGTGGCTAAGTAGCTGAGTTGGTTTTGTGCCGTGAGGGCTCTATGCGTCTTAAATTTTACTGCCAGAATCGAGTCGGTATCCTGCGCGATATAGTGGCCCAGTTTGCTGACTACCGAATTAATGTTGCTCGGGGAGAGGTAGGGGGCGATCAGGGCAATACCATCTATTTATATGTTCCAAAATTACTCAATGCGCAGCTACAGACGCTTAAACCGGTATTGGAAGCCATCCCTGGCGTGTTTGGTGTTAAGCGCGCCAGCTTGATGCCCAGCGAGCGGCGTCATTTGGAGCTGGATGCGCTGCTGTCCTCGCTTTCTGACCCAGTGATGTCGATAGATATGCAGGGCCGAATTGTGGCGGCCAATCGTATTGCTGTTCAGGTTTTAGGCGTGCGCGTTCAAGAAGTGCCGGGGCTCTCACTGGATCGTTACCTTGACGAGGTGGATCTGCCCGACTTGATTCGCCGAAACAACTCACGCATCAATGGATTGCGGATCAAACTGAAAGGGAATACCTATCTGGCTGATATCGCGCCACTGCATACGGAAGATACTAAGGTTGATTCACTCGCGGGGGCGGTCGTGACATTACACCGTGCCGACCGTATCGGTGCGCGTATTTATCAGGTGCAGCGTCAGGAGCTGCGTGGCTTTGAGGCCATCTTTCAGTCGAGTTCGCGACTGGAAGCCGTCATCAACGAGGCGCGTCGCATGGCGCCATTAGAGGCACCGTTGTTGATTGTGGGGGAAACAGGAACCGGGAAAGAGCTGGTGGCCAGAGCCTGTCATTTGGCAAGCCCCCGAGGGCAAGCGCCGTTTGTGGTGCTTAACTGTGCCGGGCTGCCTGAATCAATGGCCGAGACAGAGCTTTTCGGTTACGCCCCCGGTGCCTTCGAAGGCGCTCGGCCGGAAGGTAAGCTGGGCCTTCTGGAGCTTAACGAAGGTGGCACGGTATTTCTTGATGAAGTCGGTGAAATGAGTCCCCGGCTGCAGACGAAGCTGTTGCGCTTTCTTCAGGATGGCGGTTTCCGGCGTGTGGGGAGCGACGAGGAAACCTTCCTGGATGTCCGGGTAATCTGTGCCACTCAACAGAACTTGCCTCAGCTGTGTAGTGAGGGGGTGTTTCGGCTTGATCTTTATCACCGGCTCAATGTGCTTTCGTTACAGGTGCCACCTTTACGGGAATGCCTGGATGGCATCGCAGACTTGGCAGCCTATATGCTGGATCGTGCGGCCCGTCAGATAGGCTGTCCTGTGCCCGAGCTTTCGCCTGCTGCGTTGGAAAAAATCACCCGTTACGACTGGCCGGGCAATGTTCGACAGCTGGAAAATGTGCTGTTCCAGGCAGTGTCACTGTGTGAAGAAAAAGCCATCCAGCCGGTGCATTTGCGCCTTCCTCACCGAGAGGAGTCGCCTGAGTTGGCTGGCATCCCATTAGAGGGAAGCTTGAGCGATATGCTGGGAGAGGTGGAAAGAAACATCTTAACTACGCTGTATCAAAAGTACCCTTCTAGCCGCCAGTTGGGAAAACGACTGGGCGTTTCGCACACAACCGTTGCCAATAAACTCAAACGTTACGGCATTGGTGCTCAAGAGGACTCTTAAAAAAATCCATGACAGGTGAATTAATTGTCACGATTTCTTTACGGGGTGTCAGAAAAATGCAACGGCAAGACCCCGTCCAACGGCATTCCTTTTCAAGTGTAACGATTAGTTTACAGCTGCGTCTCGCTTATATGGCTTAGCGTCGTGCCGAGTGCGATATCACCCTATTCCTGCCCTATAGCTATCTCCCTAGACTCTTAATAGATTGCTCTCGATGACTGGCTGATTGCAGTGAGTTGGCTTTAAGAGACAGCTAATCAATTTTAAGTAGTTGTTTTAGCTGATTATAAATCAATAGCCTAAAAACAATATCAATTTATAAGGTTTCCCAATGACAACGACAAATACGCCTCCCAAGACGCTGTGGCTGGGCCGCTGGGGATTTGTACTGGCAGCCACTGGTTCTGCAGTGGGACTGGGTAATATCTGGAAGTTTCCTTACATCACTGGCGAGTTTGGGGGTGGTGCTTTCGTGCTGGTTTACCTGGCCTGCATATTGGCGGTCGGCGTCCCCATCATGATGGCTGAAATCAGCTTCGGTCGCCGTGGGCGAGGCAGCCCGATCGACGCTATCCGCCGGGTGGTGCATGAGTCGGGCCATGGTAGCTTCTGGTCGATCTTCGGTTGGATGGCCATGATATGTGGCTTCATGATTCTGTCGTTCTACGTCGTGGTCGCGGGCTGGTCATTTTCCTATTTGTGGAAGATGCTGAGTGGCGGTCTGGCGGGTAATAGCGTCGATGACATGGCGGCAATTTTTGCCGCCAACAATGCCAACCCTTGGACGCTAGGTGCCTGGAGCACGCTGGTGACAGTGCTGACCATGTTCATCGTGGGCAAAGGCGTACAAGCCGGCATTGAAAAGAGCGTCAGTTGGATGATGCCAGGCATGGTCATCATGCTGGGGATACTGATCGGCTACGGTGCTTTTTCCGGTGGCTTCGCCGACGCATGGTCTTTTCTGTTCTCTTTCAATACGGAAGGATTAAGCAGTGAAGGGCTGTTAGCGGCACTGGGGCACGCCTTCTTTACTTTGTCGCTCGCCTCTGGCGCGATTCTTACCTACGGCTCTTACCTGCCAGAAGGGCACTCCATCGCGCGCACGACATTCAGTGTGGCCATTGCCGATACCGTTGTCGCACTAATGGCAGGCTTGGCTATTTTCCCGATTATTTTCGCTAACGGAATGAATCCCGGCCAAGGGCCAGGGTTGATTTTCATGAGCTTGCCATTGGCCTTCCAAGCGATGCCGTTTGGTACGCTGTTTGGCGTCCTGTTCTTTGTGATGCTATCGATGGCCGCGCTTACATCGTCGATCTCGATGATCGAGGCGACCGTAGCCTGGCTCGTGGCAAGCAAAGGAATGACGCGTAAACGGGCATCCTGGGGTGTGGGTATTGTGCTGTGGTTGGTGAGTACTTTGGCCATGCTGTCATTCAACATGGGCGCGGATTGGACGCTAGCAGGCCGCACTTTCTTCGACTGGCTGGACTACCTAACCTCCCGCTGGATGATGCCGTTAGGCGGATTGGGCATGGCACTCATGGCAGGCTTCCTGCTGCGTACTGAAATATTCAGGCAGGAACTAGGGCTCTCCCGTACCCAGCATACGCTGTGGCTGTTTATGGTGCGTTACGTTAGCCCGTTAGGCATCGTGCTAATTTTCATCGATGCGCTGGGTCTTGCGACCCTCCAGGTAGGTACCCAGTGGCCGTGGCTGTTGGCCCTGCTGGTGCTTATCACCGTGGTGGGAGAATTGGCTAGCCCGCGGCTGCGCCACCAGGCTTCCTGAAGTGATTGTAGAAACAAGTGCAAAGCTTAAGGTCTGAATAGAGTGATGAAAGCTAGAGCGCTCCCATCCACTGGTTGGGAGCGCTCTAGTTGTTGGTGGGAGCAGAAGTTGCTGTCAAAACGCTTCACTGTGTCGCTAAGGCATCAAAGGCTGTTGCGTTGGGGCATAATTTACGGCATTCATCAAGCTCGGGACTCGCTCGCATTGCTTTCCAACAGTCGCCAACGGCTGCACAAGCATTGCAGCTGTCACGTAGTGCAACATAGTCCGCTTGGCTAATCAGACCGCTTTCCTGAAGAACATCTTCCTCAAGACCAAAATGTTGCATCATTACTGGCATCAAGGTTCTGGCTGGACTGAAATGCGCCGTTGGGCCTGCCGCCAGTTGCTTTGCTATTTCCTGCTCAAAGCGTGGTTCTAGTGGTCTCTCCAGGTCATTGATAAGCGCATCATAGCTGGCGCTTGCTTCATGCTTCAGCTTGTGGGCTAACATCGCGGTTGACGATGCATAGCAGCGCTCTATTAGGCGTCCCCACCAAGAGATGGTGTCTGTGTTCTTCGCAGTACCCATACCCATGATAGTTATCCCCCAGGCGTTCTTGATGAGGGTAGTAGTATTAGTCGCTGAGAGGTGAAGTATCTTGACGCGGATCAAGTTAGTTTCAAATGAAACAGGGTGCGGAGGCTTTAGATTGAAATGGGTGTGGAAGCTAAGTGATGGGATAAAGTAAGTACTGGGGAAACTAAGTACTAGAAAAAATCAGTACTGGAAAAAATAAGTACTGGGGAAGCGTGACTAATTGACAATAGGTTCCCGCCGTCAGCCATAAGCAGCGGCGAGAACGTTCAATCTACTGCTTCAGTCACTCAGTCACTAACAACACTCGAGGCGATACTTTCTTCAGCCGCCTCATTGACTAACTGTTCATGAAAGAAGGCAAGCGCTGCTGGTGCGTCCACATCGCGGCTCTTTACGGCCTCACTCCAGGTATCCAGCAAGTTACTAGCAACGCCCCGCAGGTAAACAATGTCTTGCTCTGATGCCTGGGTAAAGGTCGCGCCATTTTCCTCACCAAACTCAACACCGCGTTGGTCGGATACATCCATCATGTAGCCAAACAAGCGTGAAAGTCGCTCACCCGATACGCTTTCAATCGCCGCGCGGTCTTCGTCTGATACTTGATCCCAAAACATGGGGTTCATAACAATTGCAAAGCTGCCGCGGTAGAAGCCACCGTCTACGGTGAGGGTATGCGGGGCTACTTCGGCAACGCGAAAGCTGCGCAAGCTTTCAAGCGTTAGCATCGCACCGTCAACAACCCCTTGAGAGGCGGCCTCGTAGGTGCCAGTGGGAGGAATGGCGACGCCGGTCACGGACATTGCCTCGGCTAAACCACTCATCACGCCGCCACCCACGCGCAGCCGTTTGCCCGCAAGCTCATCAATTGAGCTGATTTGGTCACGGGTGAATATTTGGCCAGGGCCATGCACGCCCATCGCAACCACATCGACGCCGCGATGCTCATTGGCTTGCTGCAGATATTCTTGATGGGTATGCCAATACGCAGCGGAAGCATCTTCTGAGGAAAATTTCTCAAATGTAGGGAATTCAGGCAACTGCGTTGCTAGAAAACGGCCCGCCATATGAGCGTGAAAAATCCAGCTGGCATCCGCAATACCATCCGCAACGATCTCCATTTGTGCCGGTGGAGGCCCCATATCATGCACTACTTCTACCGTGACACGATCCTCGGTGGCTTCTTCAATCCATGCCTTCCAGGTTGGCCAAACAATGGTATTAACGCCATGATTAGGGCCGCCCCATGTGCTGACGGTGATCGTTGCCTGCGCAAGTGCAGACATACTGAACGCCATGCTTGAAACAGCCATAGCAGCCACTAGTAGGCGAGCTGATTTATTCATATTGAAACTCCAGAGCCGACGCTATTAGCGCCTATGTTGTTATTGGTAAATGTTGTTATTGGTAACGCCTATCCCCAAGTAAGGGCGTCTTCCTGGGGTTGCGTAAATCACACGGGTTACCTTGCCTCTGAATAGTTTCAATGGCAACTAGTTTTAGAGAGGTTGGCACTCTATTTACGTCTTAAGTTTTAAGGCGTAGCGCTCGGCGAGAGCGAGCTTTGCCGGCTGATTCAGCGAATCGGGATAGCGGTCTCTTCTTTGATATTACGCAGCACGAAATTGGAGTTGACCTGGGAAATGCCATCCAAAGTGAAGAGTTTTTCATTCAGGAACCGGTCATAAGCGGCCATGTCTTCAATCACCACGCGCAGCACGAAATCGGCGTTGCCGGTGGTGGCATAGCACTGCAGCACTTCCGGGTATTGCAGGATGCGGTTTTCGAACTCGACGGTATTATCGATGTGATGGCGAACCAGCGTCACCATGACCAGCGCTGATAGTGGCTGGCCCACCAGGCTGGGTTCCACCAGTGCAGCAAAGCGACGAATAACGCCACTCTCTTCCAACGCCTTGACTCGTCGCCAGCAGGCGGCGGGGGAGAGGCCTATTTGTTCGGCAAGCTCATTGTTGGTAATGCGCCCCTGTTGCTGAAGCAAGGTAAGGATGCGCTGATCATGCCTGTCTAAGGTGATTTCTTTGGTTGCTTCTTTCATAGAGCTATTTCATTTATTTGTGATTTGTTGAATATCATTGCGAAAAAACGCTAAAAATGAAAGTAATGATTGATAACCAGGGTTTTGAAGGGTGAATTAGCAAGCACCTTTAGTGCGCTCTTGGCTAGACTCAAGCGTATTACAACCATAACTCTTCAACCGTACTGGTGAACGCTCATGACCACCCCCTCAATCGCTGAGCAGGCGGGTTCTATTACCCAGCCTCTCGATATTGCCCTCGATGACTATCAGCTGGCCGACCGCTATAGCCGTGGCGAAGGCCGTATTTTTCTTACTGGCACCCAAGCCTTGGTACGCATCGCCTTACGTCAGGCCGAGCTTGATCGCCGCAATGGTCGCCATACGGCAGGGCTCATCAGCGGCTATCGTGGTTCGCCCCTGGGCGGTGTAGACCAAGAGATTTGGCGGGCGAAAGCCGCCATGGAAGAGCACCACATCGACTTTGTCCCTGCTATCAACGAAGACCTGGCCGCCACCATGATGCTGGGTTGCCAGCAGGTAGAAACGGATCCTGACCGCCAAGTCGAGGGGGTCTTCGGCATGTGGTACGGCAAAGGGCCGGGCGTTGACCGCGCGGGTGACGCCTTGAAGCACGGTAATGCTTACGGCAGCTCGCCGACGGGTGGTGTGCTGGTGGTTGCGGGAGATGACCATGGCTGTGTGTCGTCCTCCATGCCGCACCAGTCTGATGTCGCCTTTATGGCGTGGTTTATGCCGGTGGTAAGCCCTGCGTCATTGGCGGAGTATGAACGCTTTGGGCTATGGGGCTATGCCCTTTCACGCTTCTCGGGTTGTTGGGTAGGTTTTAAAGCCGTGTCTGAAACCGTAGAGAGTGGTGCCTCAGTCGAAGTGCCTCCCTTGCCCGACTACGTAACGCCCGACTTCGAGATGCCGGAGGGCGGGCTGCACTATCGCTGGCCCGATTTGCCGGGGCCACAACTCGAGACCCGCATTGAGCACAAGCTGGCCGCCGTGCAGGCGTTTGCCACGGCTAATCCGATTGATCAGTATCTATTTCGCCAAGAGCAGGCGAGCTTTGGGCTGGTTACCACAGGTAAGGGTCATTTGGACTTGCTTGAGGCGCTGCGTTTACTGGGGCTGGATGAAGCCAAACTGCGTGATCTCGGGATAGAAATATATAAGGTTGGGATGGTATGGCCACTCCATCGCCCCGGCATCCTTGAGTTTATTCATGGCAAGCGTGAGGTGCTGGTCATTGAAGAGAAACGCGGCATTATCGAAAGTCAGTTGAAGGAGTACATGTCGGAACCCGACCATCCCGGCGAGGTAATCGTTACCGGCAAGCAGGATGAAACCGGCAAACCGCTGATTCCCTATGTTGGCGAGCTTAGCCCGCGTCTCTTGGCAGGTTTCGTGGCAGAGCGCCTTACGCGCTTTTTCGAGATTGATTTTAGCGACAAGCTGGCAATCGTTGATGCTTGCCAAGCAGGTGTTAAGGAACTTGGCGGTGTACGCCGCATGCCGTATTTCTGCTCGGGTTGCCCACACAACAGCTCCACCAAGGTGCCTGAAGGCAGCAAAGCCCTGGCGGGTATTGGTTGCCACTTTATGGCTTCGTGGATGGATCGCAGCACCGAATCGTTAATTCAGATGGGTGGCGAGGGTGTTAACTGGGTAGGTAAAAGCCGCTTTACCGGAAATGGCCATATTTTCCAGAACTTGGGAGAAGGCACCTGGTTTCATTCGGGCTCCATGGCCGTTCGCCAGGCGGTGGCAGCCAACGTCAATATTACCTACAAGATTCTGTTCAACGACGCGGTGGCCATGACGGGTGGTCAACCGGTCGATGGGCAAATCAATGTCCCCATGATTGCCCGGCAATCGTTGGATGAAGGCGTGCGCAGGGTCATGGTAGTCAGCGATGAACCCGAAAAGTATCGAGGGCATGAAAAAGAGTTTCCTAAGGAGGTGACTTTCCACGGGCGAGAGGAGATGGATACGCTGCAACGTGAACTGCGCGAGATTCCCGGCTGCACCGTGTTGATATATGACCAGGTATGCGCGGCGGAGAAACGTCGCCGCCGCAAGCGTGGTTTGATGGAAGATCCCGCCCGCCGGGTGTTTATCAATCATTATGTTTGCGAAGGCTGTGGTGATTGCTCCGTACAGTCCAACTGTTTATCGGTGGTGCCGCGGGAGACCGAGCTAGGCCGCAAGCGCAAAATAGATCAGTCCTCCTGCAACAAGGATATGTCCTGTGTCAGTGGTTTTTGCCCCAGTTTTGTCACTGTTGAAGGTGGCCAGCTGCGTAAAGGCCAGGGTGTTGAGGCGGATAACGCCTTTTGGCAGCGTATAGCGCATTTGCCTAATCCTGCAATCGCGCCTCTGAAGGCCCCTTATGACCTACTGGTGGGGGGCGTTGGTGGCACGGGCGTGGTGACCGTCGGGCAGTTGATCACGATGGCGGCACACCTGGAAGGCAAGGGCTCCAGCGTGCTCGACTTTATGGGGTTCGCTCAAAAAGGCGGGGCGGTACTTAGCTATGTTCGCTTGGCAGCGCAGCCCAACGAGCTGAATCAAGTACGCATCGAATCGGGGCAGGCCGATGCTGTCATTGCTTGTGACATGGTCGTGGCCAGTTCGCAGAAAGCGCTGAACGTGCTTCAGCCGACCACCCGTATTGTTGCCAACCTGGCGGAGCTAGCCACCGCGGACTATGTCCTTTACCGCGACGCGGATATGCAGCCCAGCAAACGCCTTAATCTGTTGCGTGAAGCGGTAGGAGACGAACGTTTTGCATCGCTGGATGCCAACCGCCTGGCTGAACAGCTTCTAGGGGATACGGTGTTTTCCAATATGATGATGCTTGGGTTTGCCTGGCAGCAAGGGTTGGTGCCACTGTCTGAACCTGCACTGCAGCGTGCCCTGGAGCTTAACGGCGTCGCCGTGGAAAAGAACCGCCAGGCATTTGCCTGGGGGCGCTTGGCAGCGGTGGAGCCCGACTATCTACAGCAGCACCTTGATACGATGCCGCTGCCCACGAATGCCACCCTGGATGACGTGGTCGCGCGTAATCGTCGCCACCTGGAGCGCTATCAGAACCGTGCCTGGGCTGAGCGCTATGTCACCCAGGTGACAAAAGTGCGTGAAGCAGAAACAGCGTTAAACGGTGGCCAAGCATTGAGTGAAGCCGTCGCCCATCAGCTCTATCGCTTGATGGCGTATAAAGATGAGTACGAAGTGGCGCGGCTCTACACCCAGAGCGATTTCCTGGATGAAGTGAAAGCAACGTTCTCGGGTGATTACCGGCTAACCTTCCACTTGGCGCCACCGCTATTGAGTGGCCGTAAGGATACGCAAGGGCGGCCCGTGAAGCGTCGCTTCGGCCCCTGGATGTTGAAGGCAATGGGCGCGTTGGCCAAGATGCGCGGTTTGCGCAACACGGCCCTCGACCCTTTCCGCTTCAGCGCAGACCGGAAGCTCGACCGTGCCTTACTGGCGGACTACGAGCAGCTGATTGACGAGCTAGTGGCGCGTCTTGATGGCACTAATCATGCCACTGCTTTGACACTGTCCAAGCTGCCGGAAGAGATTCGTGGCTACGGGCCAGTCCGCGAAGCTGCCGCCGAGAAAGCGAATGCGCGCCGCGAGAAGCTGCTGATCGAATTACGCCAAGGTCGTTCGAAAACCATCGCTGTCGAAGCCGCCTGAGGCTGCCCGCCAAGCGAAAGGCAGGCCGCGCAATGCGCGGCCTGTTCAGGAGGGTTTAGCTGGCATCAGGCTGCGCCTCGGGTGCTGCCTTTTGGAAGGCTGGCAGTGTCCGGCAGTGGGCAGCGATGCGCTGGAGTGTCGGGTACGCTGATAAATCGCATTCGAAGCGTTCCGCGTTATACACCTGGGGAACTAGGCAGATATCTGCAAGCGTTGGGGTGTCACCATGGCAAAAATCACCGCTGCTGGGGTCAGTCGAGAGCGTTGCTTCCATGGCTGTGAAGCCCTCAGCAATCCAGTGGCGATACCAGGCTAGCTTAGCTCCCTCATCTACCCCCAGCTCACCGACGAGATACTTGAGCACCCGCAGGTTGTTGAGGGGGTGAACTTCACAAGCCACTAATTGCGCGAGGGCGCGAACCTGGGCGCGGGCTAACGCATCCGCCGGTAGCAGCGCGGGTTCGGGATACACTTCATCGAGATACTCGCAGATAGCCAGCGACTGGTTAACCACTGAGCCGTCATCCAGCACTAGACTAGGCACCATCCCTTGGGGGTTGCGTGCCAAATGGTCGCCACCCCGTTGCTCGCCGTTCACCAGGTTGATCGGCACCTGGTCGTAGTCCAGGCCCTTCAGGTTTAAGGCGATACGTACCCGATAAGCAGCCGACGAACGGAAATAGCCGTAAAGCGTCGTCATGTTGCTTTCCTTATGTTGCCTCGCGTCATTTTGGCTGGTACTTCACGACTTGTTGATCGATCGTACCAAAGATGTTGTTGCCATCGCGGCCGAACATCTCGATGCGAACCCGGTCGCCAAAGCGCATAAAGGGCGTTTTTACTTGGCCGTACAGTATCTGCTCCACCATGCGCACTTCGGCTAGACAGCTATAGCCCACTCCGCCATCAGCCACTGGCTTTCCAGGGCCGCCATCGGGGTCGGGATTGGAAACAGTGCCCGAGCCAATAACAGCGCCCGCGCCGAGATAGCGGGTCTTGGCCGCATGGGCAACCAGCTGTGGGAAGCTGAAAATCATATCTGGGCCGGCTTCTGGCTCGCCAAACTTCTCGCCATTGAGGTGCACGGTCAGCGGCAGGTGTACCTTGCCATTCTGCCAGGCATCGCCCAGCTCATCGGGGGTCACCGCAATAGGCGAAAAAGAAGAGGCGGGCTTGGCTTGGAAAAAGCCGAAGCCCTTCGCTAGCTCGCCGGGAATAAGGCCACGCAGGCTCACATCGTTGACCAGCATCACTAGCTTAAGGTGCTTGGCTGCTTGCTCGGGCGTTACTGCCATCGGCACGTCGTCAGTAATAACGGCGATCTCACCTTCAAAGTCGATGCCATGCTCTTCACTCACCGCCTCGATATCCTCGGTGGGGGCTAGGAAACCGTCGCTACCGCCCTGGTACATTAGCGGGTCGGTCCAGAAGGTGTCGGGCATCTCGGCATTACGTGCCTGGCGTACCAGCTTGACATGGTTCAGGTAGGCGGAGCCGTCAGCCCACTGATAGGCACGCGGTAAAGGGGAGTGCAGCGCACTCTGGTCAAGCTCAAAAGCACCTTCGGTACGGCCACTGTTAAGTTGTGCATAGCGCTCTTCCAACTTGGGGCTAACCGTCGCCCACTCCTCAATAGCTGCCTGAAGTGTGGGCGCAATATCAACAGCGCTCACTGCACGGGAAAGGTCACGGGAGACAATGATAAGTTCTCCGTCGCGGCCCTGCTTAAGTGTTGCAAGTTTCATGGTGAATCAATCCTTGTCGTCAGGGGGTGTCGGGTTCAGGGCTGGCTGGGGTTGAAGTGGGAGCGCAGCGTCGACCAAACATCCACATAGTCACGTTGACGGAAGTCAGCATTCAGCGCCGCAGGGGTCGGGTGAAAGAAGTAGCGGCTCTCAAACATGAAAGCCAGTGTGTCGCCTATGAAGTGGGGTTTAAGCTCCGCGTTGGAGGCTTTCTCAAATGTCTCGGCATCGGGGCCATGGGGCGACATTGAGTTATGTAGGCTGGCGCCGCCAGGCGTGAAGCCTTCAGCTTTGGCATCGTACTCGCCGTGTATCAGTCCCATAAACTCGCTCATTAGATTGCGATGGAACCAGGGTGGCCGAAAGGTATTCTCGGCAACCATCCAGCGCGGTGGGAAAATGACAAAATCAAGATTCGCCATCCCCGGCGTATCGGAGGGGGACGACAATACGGTGAAGATTGACGGATCCGGATGATCGAAGCTAACCGTATTGATGGTGTTAAAATTAGCCAGATTATATTTATAAGGCGCGCAGTTGCCGTGCCACGCCACGACATCTAACGGCGAATGGTCGAGTTTGCTCTCCCAGAAACGCCCAGAGAACTTAGCCACTAAACGGTAGTCGCCTTCTAGATCTTCATAGGCTGCCACGGGGCTTTGGAAGTCACGCGGGTTTGCTAAACCGTTAGACCCGATGGGGCCGAGGCCTGGAAGCTCTAGAGGGCTGCCATAGTTCTCGCATATATATCCCCGCGCAGCATCAACACCCTGAGCTCTGCGCACTTGGAATTTCACACCGCGTGGAATAACGGCAATCTCACCATTATCGATCTCGATGTCACCAAATTCGGTACGTAGACGAATGGCGCCCAGTTGTGGAACAAACAGCAGTTCTCCGTCAGCGTTGTAGAAAAAACGCTCGGTCATGTCTTTATTAAAGGTGTAGACATGCACGCCTACGCCAGCCTGGGTACCCGCATCGCCGTTGACGGCAATGGTAAATAAGCCGTCGATAAAATCAGTCGGCTCGCTCGGTAGAGAAACGGGATCCCAGCGCATTTGATTGGGATCAGCCGCTGGTTTATCTAACGGAGCGGTGTGTACCTTGTGATTGTCGAGTGGCTGATACGCGCTCTGAACGACAGAAGGGCGAATACGGTAAAGCCAGCTACGGAAATTTTGATGACGTGGCGCTGTAAATGCGGAGCCGGTTAGTTGCTCTGCATATAATCCATAAGCGCACTTCTGAGGGGAGTTTTGCCCAATCGGCAATGCCCCTGGGAGTGCTTCGGTTGAAAAGTGATTATGAAAACCGCTCTGATATTGCAATTGTTCAGTCATTGTTAAGTCCTGCGTTATTTGAACTTTATTTCGATAAGCGTATGGCGCAGCTATTTATCGCAATCACTAACCGCATGGAAAACCGCTTCTTCTAACACCGCTTGATCGCCGATGTGATTAGCAAGTAACAGGATGCTGGGCATTGATGTACTCGATCTTCTTCATGCTGTCATAATAGTTTCTAATGAAACTAATTGTCTAGCCCTGCATACGATGGCACGGCAGATTGGGTGCTTAAATATAAATCATTATTAGCATTTAGGCCTTTTTCCGCAATGAAATGGCTAAGTATGACAATTAAAACCGACAATTTGGTTGCGATAGAGATTATATATCGGCAGTGTTCTATCTTGTTCTACTGGGAGGGCTCTTAAGGGGGCATCTAAGGCTGATAGCCCCTGGTGTAGAGAAGGGAGTTGAGTGGCGACGGGATGCCGTATGGAGCTAAGAGGACTCTTTTCCTTGAGGTGGTCAGTCGTTAGACGCGTTGCTGGTGCCTTCATTCCCAGCTATCGTGCTGATTTTTCATTACCACCCAAGATAAATGGCGGCTCTAGGAGAAATATAATGGCGATGGATAAAGTCGGCGGCGATGCATCTCTGGAGTCTTCAGCCAGGGCAGAGCTCGATCTCAATCAATTTTTACCCTATCAGCTTAACCGTCTGGCTGATCGGATCAGTCAGGCGCTAGAGAAGCTTTATGCCGACTCCTATCAACTCAACATTGCCCAGTGGCGTGTGCTTGCCTGGCTCAGCCACTGTGATGATTTAACCGCTAAAAAGGTTTGTACCTACACCAATATGGATAAGGCTCGTGTGTCTCGAGCTATCCAGTCGCTGGAAGACCGTGGACTGATAAACCGCACGCCATCACAGCAAGATCAGCGGCTACATGACTTAAAGCTGACAGAGGCCGGGCAAGCGCTACTTAATAAGTTAGTACCCGAAGCACAGGCGTGGGAAGCCAATCTGGTGTCGACCCTGAGCGTTGGTGAATATCGTGATTTGCTCAATACCATGCGCAAGCTTGAACGGCAGTTGGAGAGAATTGGCTAAAGGCTCGATACAGGTGACTCGCCCTCTGGTAGCAGATGTTGAGCCTATCTGATCAATGGCGCGTCATTAGTGTCTGGGGTGATGTGATTTATGTAACAAAAAAATTGGCGAAGAATTATTTTCCTGTGGCCATTGGGAATGACTCTAGGAATCTATTGTTTAGATTAACTGATTGTAATTTAACAAAAAATATAAATCACTACTTAAGTATTAGCATCTTTTAGTCGATGGATCGTTGCACTATCCACTCATCTGCAGGCATTGTGGCAGATAACGTGATTCTAATAATTTTTTTATAGCAATAATAAGGTATCACGTTTGACGCTCCCCGTTCGTGACGACCAGAGGAAAGAAAAATGAATAAAACAACAAACCTGATGATCGGCGCTATCGCCGCTGCGACGCTGAGTACCACCGCTCTAGCGCAAACCACTATCACCGTGAGTACCTGGGCTGGCCCTAATCACGGCATCAACACCATGGTATGGCCAACGTGGAAAGCGTGGATTGAAGAGGCGACGGAAGGTCGCGTAACCGTAGATGTGATACATGATATGGGGCCTCCAGCTTCCCAGATGGAAATGGTTGCCGATGGTATCGCAGACGCTACCTGGGTGTTCCATGGCTATAACGCTGGGCGCTTTCTGGCCACTCAGTTACCTGAGTTCCCTACCTTCGAAGACTTCTCGTCGGAGAACGCCTCTGCGGCTTACTGGCATACGCACCAGGAGCACTTAGCGCAAGCTGATGAGCATCGTGGCGTTGATGTGGTGGCTGCGGGCGTGCACGGCCCAGGTTGGATCTTTAGTCGTGAGCAGTACCAAACCCTTGCCGATCTGGAGAGCGAGCGCATTCGCGTCGGTGGCGGGGTGATGGGAGACCTCTCTAATGCCCTGAACCTGACCGGTGTGGCTCTGCCGCCAACCGGGGTCTATGAAGCTGGCTCTCAGGGCGTTATTGATGGCGCTATGCTGGTGCCGGAAGGACTTAGAAGCTTTCGGGTAGCCGAGATATTTCCCTATACCTTGACGGTGGATGGGGGCTTCTATCGCGGCAGCTTCACCATCGTGGTTAATCCGAGTATTTGGGATGAGATGTCTGCAGAGGATCGTGCCGCTGTGGAAGAAGTCTCGGGTGAGCGGCTGTCGCGACTATTCGGCTACATGATGGATGTATCCGATGAGCGAGGCGTCGAGTTCGCCAAAGAGCAGGGCCATACCTTTACGGCCCTTGGCGACGAAGATCTTGAAACGCTGCGTGGTATCAGTAATGACCTCGTTGACACTTGGTCTGAGAACGTCAGTGAGCGTGGTATCGATGCGCAAGCGGCGCTTGAGTACTTCCACCAACAGCTTGAAGAAGCTGCTACACAAGAGAGCGTGGCATCCTTAGTGCCACAATCATAATTACCCTTCGCCAAGTGGAGGGCGACTATGCCGATCCTGACGACTCGCTGGTCAAATGTCGGTAGGGTCATGCAGCTGGCGCTGGAGGGGGTGGCGGGTGCCACCCTATTTGCCTTAATGCTGCTGACGACTGCTGACGTAGTAGGCCGTTATTTCTTTAATCTACCTATCCTTGGAACCGTCGAGTTGACTCAGCAGATGCTGGCCGCTGTGGTGTTCCTGTCACTGCCAGTAGCATGCTGGCGTGAAGAGCACGTTAGCGTGGATCTCTTGGACGCCGTATTCCCTGCGCGCTGGATATGGCTGCGCCAGATGATCGTCAACCTAATTATCGCAGTGGCTTTATGGGTGATCGCTACACGGGTTTGGGCGCTGGGCGTGCGTGCTTTCGAGTGGGGCGATGTCACTGAGTTTCTACGTATTCCCGATGGTTACCTTATCTACCTGATTGCCATCATGTTGTTTCTTTCCGCTCTGCTCACCCTAGGTCGAGCGGTGAGTTACCTGCTAGAAGGCGTGGGTGTGATTAAGTGTGGTGGCCCCGTCAGCCAGGGAGATAAGCATGACTGAAGCACTTTATGGGTTTGCAGCGCTGTTGATATTGGTATTCCTGCGCATGCCACTGGCGTTTGCCATGGGGATCGTGGGCTTTGTGGGCTTCTACTACCTGACGGGTAATTGGAACGCGGCTGAAGCCATGGCGTCGCGGCGGGTGGTAGACACCGCTAGGGACTACGGACTATCGGTGATACCCCTGTTTATCTTGATGGGTAATTTGGTGTCCCATGCTGGGCTCTCAGATGCGCTGTTCCGAGCCTCTAACGGTTTCCTTGGTCACCGTAAGGGCGGTCAGGCGATGGCAACCATTGTGGCTTGTGGAGGGTTTAGTGCTATTTGTGGGTCGAGCCTTGCGACCTGTGCCACCATGGGGCGGGTAGCCATGCCCCAGATGCGCAAGTACGGCTACAAGGATTCACTGGCGGCGGCTTCCATTGCCGCGGGCGGAACCCTTGGGATACTGATTCCTCCCAGCGTGATGCTGGTGATCTACGGCATCATTACCGAGACCAGCATTCGTGAACTGTTTGCAGCGGGTTTTATCCCCGGCATGCTGGGCATTGTGATGTATCTTGGCGCGGTTAAGTGGGTTCTGTGGCGTGATCCCAGCGCTGGGCCAGCGGCCGAAAAAGTCCCCTGGAATGAGCGCTTTTCAGCGCTAAAAAATGTGGGGAGTACCCTGGCGCTGTTCGTATTGGTTATCGGCGGCATCTATTTGGGTATATTCACCCCAACTGAAGCAGCGGGTATTGGCGCAATGGGTGCCTTTGTAATTGCGCTACTCAAGCGTGCTTTGACGCCGACTATACTCATGAATGTCCTTATGGACACTGTGCGTACAACAGCGATGCTATTTGCGGTGGTGTTGACGGCGCTCATCTTTGCTAATTTTATTAACCGTGCGGGGCTTCCCGAGGATCTCTTGGCGTTAGTCACCGGGCTGAACGTAGCGCCCTTCGTGGTTATTCTCGCCATCCTGGCCATTTACGTACTGCTCGGCTGTGTATTCGAAAGTATGTCGATGATGCTGCTGACCGTGCCGGTCTTCTTCCCGGTCGTGGCGGGACTTGGCTATGATTTGGTGTGGTTCGGCATATTGGTAGTTATCGTGATCGAGATCAGTTTGATAACGCCTCCTGTCGGTATGAACGTGTTCGTATTGCGAGCCGTATTGCCGGATGTATCAACCGGCACTATCTTCCGTGGTGTCACCCCCTTCTGGGTCGCGGGTACCCTACGCGCACTGCTCGTGCTTATCTTCCCCGCTATTGTGCTTTTCCTGCCGCAGTTGCTGTATTAAAAACGTCCTTGCTAAACAAACGGATGACAGAGCGTATGCCCTGTCATCCGTTTTGCTTTTTGCCTTACTTTTGTGTCTGGCTTTACCGGCTGAACCGTTATTGCCGCTTCGCGACCAGCGTTAGGATGTCGTAACTGGCGACCAGCTCATCATGTTGATTGGTCACCGCCACGTCCCACATCACCACGCCCTGCGGGTGACCATCAGGTGACGTCCGGCCCTGGTCAATCTTGCGCTTGCAAGTGAGGCGGGCGCGAATAGTGTCGCCGACCAACACGGGCGTAATAAAGCGCAGGGTATCCAGGCCGTAGTTAGCCAGCACGGGGCCTTCGCCTGGGTAAACGAACAGACCGGCAGCAGCCGACAGCACAAAGTAGCCATGGGCGATACGCTGGCCGAATTGGGTCTCTTTGGCGGCAATGTCGTCGAAGTGCATATAAAAGTGGTCGCCGGAAAGGCAGCCGAAATTGACGATGTCAGCTTCGGTGACGGTACGGCGGTGGGTTAACAATGATTCCCCAACCTGTAGGTCGTCAAAGTGGCGGCGGAACGGGTGGACGTCAGTCTCGATCACCTTCGCGCCACGCACATATTGCCTTGTCACTGCCGCGACCATGGTGGGCGACCCCTGAATAGCGGTGCGCTGTAAATAGTGATGAACCGCACGAATGCCGCCGAGCTCCTCACCACCACCTGCGCGGCCGGGCCCGCCATGTTTGAGCATCGGTAACGGCGAGCCGTGGCCAGTGGATTCCTTTGAGGCTTGGGCATCCAGAATCTGCAGGCGACCGTGATGCGCGGCCAGGACGGGAATCATCTCGGCCGCAATGGCAGGGTCTTTGGTGGTCAGTGTGGTAACCAGGCTACCCTTGCCTTTGGCAGCGATGGCCAGCGCTTCGTCGATGCCGCGGTAGGGCATTAGGGTAGCGACGGGGCCAAAGGCTTCAATGTCGTGCGCACCGCCGTCGTTCAACGGATTGTGGTTGATCAGCAAGTGGGGAGCGATAAACGCGCCGTGTTCGACTCCCTGGCCGACAGGCTTGAAGCTACCATCTTTGCCGAACACGCACTCACTGGTTTCCAGTAGGCGTTCGATGGCTTCGTTGACGTCGTGGAGCTGATCACGAGAAGAGAGGGCGCCCATGCGCACACCTTCTTCATAAGGGTCGCCGACGACGATGCTGGAAAGGCGTTCTTTCATCATGCCCGCCAATGTATCCAGGTGCTCGGCGGGCACTAACACCCGCCGGATGGCGGTACATTTCTGGCCTGCTTTGGCGGTCATCTCCTTGACGACTTCTTTGGCAAAGATCTCGAACTCTTCATCTTCCGGGGTGACATCCGGGGCCATGATGGCGCTGTTGAGTGAGTCCGCCTCGGCGTTGAACGGTATGCTCTTGGCCATAATGTTTGGGTGACTTTTCAGCATCAGGGCCGTGTTTGCTGAACCGGTAAAGGTGACAAAGTCCTGTTCTTCCAGTTGGTCTAGTAAGTCACCGGCGCCACCAATCACCAGTTGCAAGGCTCCTTCCGGTAACAGGCCAGAGTCGTTGATGATGCGTATGGCAGCTTCGGTCAGGTAGCTAGTGGCGGTTGCTGGTTTGAAAATACACGGCATGCCTGCCAGAAAGGCGGGGGCGAACTTCTCCAGCATGCCCCAGATGGGAAAGTTGAACGCATTAATATGGACAGAAACACCGCGGCGGGGCACCAAGATGTGGGTGCCGTTGAAGTGGTTATCTTTACCTAATTGGGTGACCGGGCCTTCGTGGGCCACGTTGCCGGAGGGCAGTTCCTTGCGGCCTGTGGAGGCGTAGGTAAACAGGGTGCCGAAGCCACCGTCAATGTCGATCCAGGAGTCGGCCTTGGTGCAGCCAGTGTGGTGAGAGATGGCATAGAGCTCACGCTTACGCTCTTGGATATAGGCGGCCAGCGCTTTGAGAATGGCTGCCCGCTGCTGGAAATCCAGCGCCAACATGTTTTTCACGCCGGTGTTGCGGGCATACGCCACTGCTTCGGCGAAGTTGATGCTTTCTTGGTGGGTATGCGCAACGGTTTCGCCATTGATGGCGCTGATCAGTGCTTTGGCCTCGGTTTTTCCGAACCACTGGCCTGCGATGTAACTCTGTAAAACTGGCATTGAGTGTTCTCCCGCCCATCTTTTGGGGATCAGTTGTTGGTATTAGCTGCTGGTATCAGGATCAACAAAGCCGACGGAGTCGCCGGCTTGGGCGTAGGTGGGCTAGGGTTTATACCTCGTCATAGTCAAGCACCACCTTGTCGCTGATTGGATAGCACTGGCAGGACAGTACGTAGCCTGCATCTATTTCGTAATCTTCCAGGGCGAAATTGGCGTCCATTTCCACCTCGCCTTCGATGACTTTTGACTTGCAGGTGGAGCACACGCCGGCCTTGCATGAGAATGGAAGATCGGCCCCATGCTCGTTACCTGCTTCCAGGATGCTCTGGGTATTGCGGGGCAAGTTGTATTCAATAGTGCGGCCGTCGATGATTACCTTGATGTGCGAAGTTTCAGCTTCAAGCTGAGCGGCTCTGGTCGTTTGGCGGCGCTTGGCGCCTGCCGTGGGTAGCCCTGTCGTGAACAGCTCAAAGTGTAGCTTTTCCTTTGGCATGCCATGGTGGGTCAGCACATCGCGCACGATCTCGGTCATTTCTTGCGGGCCACAGATAAACGCGGCGTCGAGCTTGGGCACGTCTACCCAGCGGTCAAATAGGGCGTTGCACTTATCGGCATCGATCCGACCGTTATACAGATCAATTTCCTGCTGCTCACGGCTGAACACATAAATGATGTTAAGGCGTTCCAGGTAGCGATCTTTGAGATCTTGCAGGCGCTCACGAAACAGCGTGCCCGTGGTGGAACGGTTGCCATAGATGACGGTAAAACGGCTCTTTGGCTCGCTTTCCAGGGTGGTGGAAACAATCGACATGATGGGGGTGACGCCACTGCCAGCGGTCACTGCCAGGTAGTGCCCTTCACGGCTGGGGTCGAGAGGCACAAAGAACTTGCCCTGGGGCGGCATTACTTCCAGGCGGTCACCGAGCTGCAATTGCTGATTGGCAAAGGTGGAAAAGCTGCCGCCCGGCACCAGCTTGACGGCGACTCTTAGCTCATGTTCGTGGACGCCGGTGCAGATGGAGTAGGAGCGGCGAATATCTTCACCTTCGATATCGCGGCGCAGCGTCAGGTACTGCCCTTGGGTAAAGCGAAAAGCGTCCAGCAGGTCGTCGGGAATGTCGAAAGCAATGGAAACGGCATCATGGGTTTCCTTGCGTACATCCTTGACGGTCAAGGCGTGAAATCGGCTCATGGGAAATGGTCTCGTCGTTTTACAGGCACTTGAAATAATCGAAAGGCTCCAGGCAATCGCGACAGCGGTAAAGCGCCTTGCAGGCCGTAGAGCCGAATTCGCTGACGCGTTCGGTCGCGTTGCTGCCACATAAAGGGCAGGGCACGACTGGATCAGACTGGCCGGTCAGGCTGCGCTTGCTAGCACTTCCTACCGGTGGCGCGATGCCGTAAGCACGCAGCTTTTCGCGACCTGCGTCCGTCAACCAGTCGGTAGTCCAGGCGGGTGACAGGCGGCGCTGGATCAGTGGGTCTGCGTAGCCAGTGGCCACCAGCGCTTCATGGATATGCTGTTCGATAACTTCCGTGGCCGGGCAGCCGGAGTAGGTTGGGGTCACATTGACCACCAGCCGTCCATCAAGCCAAGCGATATCGCGCACAATGCCCAGCTCAACCACACTGACCACAGGCACTTCCGGGTCGGGCACTTCCTGTAGTACAGCCAGCACGGCGTTGACATCGCCTTCGTCACCGGCGGGCGGCAGCCCGCTGCGGTCGCTGCCGATCAAGTCGCTGGAAGGCCAGTCATCGGTAAGCCTGTCAACGTTAGGTCTGTTATTGATAGACGCAGACGGATGGTTACCAGACGGTTGCATCGGGATATGCCCTCGGCAGATATTGCATTTCCGCCAACAGAAAGCCCAGGTGCTCGGTGTGATGTCCGACTTTGCCGCCGGTATACATCCAGGCGTCGTAGGAAGGACGCACCAGCGTGGCTTCTTCAAGCACCTCTTCCACGGTGGCTTTCCAGCGAGAGGCAACGGTTTCCAGGTCAGGCGCGATGCCGGCTGCTAACATGGCCTGATCAATCTCGTCACCCTGCAGTAGCTCACCAGTGAACTGCCAAAGGTTGTCGAGCGCTCGCTGCATGCGGGTGTGGCTCTCTTCCGTGCCATCGCCCAGGCGAATCACCCATTCAGAGGAGCGGCGTAGGTGGTACGTCGCTTCCTTAAGCGACTTGGCAGCTACTTCAGCAATGCGCGGGTCGCTGGAGTGAGACAGCCCGTCAAGCAGGTGGACGTGCCATGCATCGAACAGGAACTGGCGCCCCATAATATCGGCAAAGTCGCCGTTAGGCTGTTCGACGAGCAACAGGTTGCGAAAGTCCTGGGCATCGCGGCGAAAGGCTAAAGAGTCGGCATCATGAACCTGTCCTTCTGGTTCAGCGGCCATCAGTTCAGCAGCCATCTGTTCAGCGGCATAGCCCAACCAGTTGCGCGCCTGACCGAAGAGGTCGAGACCCACGTTCATCAAGGCCAGTTCTTCTTCCAGCGCTGGTGCCTTACCGCAAAGTTGTGCGTGGCGCTGACCGAGTACCAAGGCGCTGTCGCCAAGGCGCAGCAGGTAATCGGTCAGCGGTGCTTGTGTTTTCTGAGCAGAGTTTTTCTGAACCGAGTTTCGATGAGCCATGCTTTGCATTGCTGCCTCCCTTACATGTGGCCGACTTCTTTCGGCAGTTTGTAGAAGGATGCATGGCGATAGACCTTGTCGTTAGACGGGTCAAACAGCGGCTCTTTCTCATCGGGAGAAGAGGCGGTGATTTCGCTGGCCGGAACCACCCAGATGCTCACCCCTTCATTGCGACGGGTATAAAGCTCGCGGGCGTTTTCAATGGCCATGCGGCGATCGGCGGCGTGTACGCTACCAACGTGCTTGTGATTGAGGCCGTGCTTGCTGCGTATAAACACTTCGAAGAGGGGCCAGTCAGCCATGAGGAAAGCCTCTGTGGTCAAGGAGCCCCGTGCCGCGGGGCTCTGTATTGTTTTAAAAGCTAGGTTTTAAAAACTAGGTTTTGAAAGACAAGTTTTAAAAGACAGGTTTTAAAAATCAGGCCGCCCGGCGTTGACGCTTGGCGGCATAAGCCACGGCGGCTTCACGCACCCAGGCACCGTTATCAATGGCGTTACGGCGTGCCTCGACACGCTCGCGGTTGCAGGGGCCGTTGCCCTTCACTACGTCGAAAAATTCCTGCCAATCGATTTCACCGAACTCATAGTGACCGGTCTCTTGGTTATATTTGAGATCCGGGTCAGGCGCGGTGCAGCCCAGCAGTTCTAGCTGCGGTACGGTTTGGTCGAGGAAGCGTTGGCGCAGCTCGTCATTGCTGTGGCGCTTGATTTTCCAGGCCATCGACTGAGCGCTGTTGGGAGAATTTTCGTCGGATGGCCCGAACATCATTAGCGAGGGCCACCAGAAGCGGTTAATGGAGTCCTGCACCATGGCTTTCTGATCGTCGGTGCCTTCTTGCATCATGGTCAGCAGGATTTGATAACCCTGGCGCTGATGGAAACTCTCTTCCTTGCACACACGAATCATGGCGCGGGCATAGGGGCCGTAAGAGGTGCGCTGTAGCGGCACCTGGTTGACGATGGCTGCGCCGTCGACCAGCCAGCCGATCGTGCCCATATCCGCCCAGTTGAGCGTTGGGTAATTGAAGATGCTGGAGTACTTGGCGCGGCCGTCGTGGAGCTTATCGATCTCTTCGTCGCGGTCGGCACCCAAGGTTTCCATGGCGCTGTACAGGTACAAGCCATGACCCGCCTCATCCTGAATCTTGGCCATTAGCTGCAGCTTGCGCTTAAGGGTCGGCGCGCGTGTCAGCCAGTTGCCTTCCGGCAGCATGCCGACGATCTCGGAGTGCGCGTGTTGTGAGATCTGACGAACCAATGTCTTGCGATAGGCGTCCGGCATCCAATTCTTGGGTTCGATTTTAATTTCGTCATTGATGCGCTCCTGGAACTGGCGTTCCTCGGGGCTCATCTCGTCAAGTGTCTTAAGTTGGCTAGAACCGGTTTCCACGAGCTGCGCGTACATAGAGACCTCCGCGGCGTCGGTGTGTCAGGGAGTGTGACTTATCTTGCTTGAAGTATAGTGATACAAAATATTTTATCAATAAGTATTTTTGTGTGTCGCTTTAAGACTTTGTGATAACAGATGAGGCAAAGATGCTTGGTATATAAAGGAAAAATAGCCAAAGCCAGGTGATTCTGAATATGTTGGATTTTTTGCTTAAATTGACTGTATGAGCATAAAAAAGCCCTTGCAGGGCTGCCTGCAAGGGCGTCGGTCTTTCCGTCTTCCGTTTCACGCTAGGGCGATAAAATCCTGTTAAGCAAGGAAGGTTAAATCAGCGAAGATCCTTGACGCGTCTGGCCTTACCCATCGAACGCATAACGCTTTCTACTGGGCACACTTCAACTTGGCTGCTGATACCAATGTATGTCTTGATGGCATGCTGAAGCTCTTTCGCGGCTTGTTCACAGGCCACGGGGTCGCGGGCGATGTCATGATGATTCGCTTCGACACGTACAAGTACCGTGTCCATATTGCCTTGGCGGCTGACTTCGATCTCGTAGTGGGGCGAAAGCGACGCGATCTTGAGCAGTTGCTCTTCGATCTGTGTGGGGAATACATTCACGCCGCGAATGATCAGCATGTCGTCGCTGCGGCCAGTGATCTTATCGATGCGCCGCATGGGGCGCGCAGTGCCCGGCAGCAAGCGGGTCAGGTCGCGGGTGCGGTAGCGAATTACCGGCAGGCCTTCTTTGGTCAAGGTGGTGAACACCAGCTCGCCGTATTCGCCATCGGGGAGTACTTCGCCGCTGGTGGGGTCGATGATCTCGGGGTAGAAATGGTCTTCCCAGATGGTCGGGCCATCTTTGGTTTCCAGACACTCCATGCCCACGCCCGGCCCCATTACCTCGGAGAGACCATAAATATCGAGGGCGTCGATGCCCAGACGCTGCTCTAAGGCAGTACGCATGCTGTCGGTCCAGGGTTCAGCGCCGAAAATGCCAGTGCGCAGTGGCAGCTTGTGAGGGTCGATGCCTTGGCGCTCCATTTCGTCCGCGATGTTGAGCATGTAAGAAGGGGTGACCATGATGATGTCCGGCTCAAAATCACGGATCAGCTGAACCTGTTTCTCGGTCTGGCCACCTGACATGGGGATAACCGCGCAACCCAGGCGTTCGGCGCCGTAATGCGCCCCCAGCCCACCGGTGAACAGGCCGTAGCCATACGCCACATGCACCTTGTCATTGCGGCTGCCGCCAGCGGCACGGATTGAGCGCGCCATCACATCGGACCACACATCAATATCTTTCTGGGTGTAGCCAACCACCGTGGGTTGTCCCGTGGTGCCGCTGGAGGCGTGGATACGCACGATCTCGCTCATCGGCGTGGCCAACATGCCAAACGGGTAGTTGTCGCGCAGATCTGCCTTGGTGGTGAAAGGCAGTTTGGCGAGATCCGCCAGTGTCTGGATATCATCGGGATGTACGCCGGCTTTATCGAAAGACTGGCGGTAGAACGGCACATTCTCGTAAGCGTGCTTCAGGCTCCACTTCAGACGCTTGAGCTGAGTGGCGCGCAGCTCGTCGACGCTGGCAGTTTCCAAGGGGTCGAGAGTTGCAGTGTCGATAGGCGTAGCGGGCTGATTCATCAGGGGGCTCCGGTCAAGCAAGTTGTTATTGGACTAGTGTCTAAATGCGCCATGGTCTATGGAGCGGTTTTAGTAATGCTTATAAGCGCTCAATGATCAGGGCGTCTTTCATTGGTTGTCTCCAGCAGCGGTGTCTTCCAGGCGGCGTACGCTGCCGCGGATTTTGTAGGAACGTCCACGGAACAAGGCAACGGTATCGCCGTGCTGATTGCGCAACGTGATGTCGTAAATGCCGGTGCGCCCACGGCGGCTGCGCTCTTCGGCGGTGGCGGTGAGCTCATCGCCCAACTGGGCGGGGCCGAGATAGTCGATGCTGCAGCCAGCGGCGACTGTGGCTTCATCGTAGCTGTTGCAGGCAAACGCAAAGGCGGAGTCGGCCAGGGCAAACAGAAAGCCGCCATGGCAGTTGCCGTGCCCCTGCACCATGTCCTGACGCACGGTCATGGTCAGTTCGGCGAAGCCGGGTGCCATGCGCGTAATGCGCATCCCCAGCCCTTGGCTGGCATGGTCGCGGGAAAACATTGCCTCGGCGCAAGCTTCCGCCAGCTGTTGCGGGGTCAGTTGGGAGTCACTCATGAAAGCTTTCCTCACTCAGGGCTTTGCGGCGCAGCAGGAAAGAGCTGCGATAGCGCTCTTCGCCGTAGCTCTGCTGCAGGTGTGTAAGGGTACGGTGAACGAAGGGCAGTCCCAGCGAGTCTGCCCAGGCCAAGGGGCCGCGTGGGTAGTTGACCCCGGCCTGCATGGCCAGGTCGCCATCCTTGGCGCTGCACACGCCCTGCAAAACGGCATCGGCGGCTTCATTGGCGAGCATGGTCACGGTGCGCAATACCACCAGCCCTGGCGTGTCGGTCAGCCAGGCCACATCCATTCCCAAACGTTGGAAGAAAGCTGTGGCAAGCTGGCGGGCCTCGGGCGACGCTGTATGGCTGGCAGCAAGCCCTATGGCGCTGGCGCTGCGGTAGTCCAGGCACAGGTCGAACAGTACCAGGGCTTCGATCCCTTCATTAACCGCGCGCTCGGCGGCGCAGCGCCCATCGCTGAGGGCCAGCACCAGGTCGCCTAGGTATAAGCGAGATGTACCGTCTTGGTGTAGCGATTCGCGATGTACCACATCGAGCCCGGCTTCCTGAGCGCGTTCCAGCAGCGGGGCGATGGTGCTATTCGCGCCCTGTACGACAAGTGCTGGCAGTTCTGCGTTTGCTGGTGCTGCAAACTTGGGCTGAGCCATAACGGTATTTGCACGCTCTCCTTCAGGAGGGTAGTCGAAGAAGCCTTGGCCAGACTTACGCCCCAGGCGACCGGCTTCAACCAGCGCCTGTTGCACCAGGGAGGGTTTGAACCGGGTGTCGCCGTAGTAGGCATCGAACACCGAACGGGTCACGGCGTAGTTAACGTCATGACCGATCAAGTCCATCAGCTCGAAAGGCCCCATGCGGAACCCGCCGGCCTGGCGCATCAGTGCATCCAGGGTGGCGGCATCGCTGGCAACTTCCTGTAGCAGGCGAAGACCTTCAGCATAGAAGGGCCGTGCCACGCGGTTCACGATAAAGCCCGGGGTGGAACTGGCGTGCACCGCGACCTTGCCCCAGGCGCTGGCGGTATCGAACAGAGTCTCAGCGACCTCGGTGGTGGTCGCCAGTCCAGACACCACTTCCACTAGCTTCATCACCGGCGCGGGGTTGAAGAAGTGCAGCCCCGCCATGCGCTCGGGGTATTCAAGATTGGCGGCAATGGAAGTAATCGACAGTGATGAGGTATTACTGGCGAGCAAGGTCTCCGGTGAGCATAGCGCTTCGAGCTGAGCAAACACCTGGCGCTTAATCTCAAGGTTCTCGACGATGGCTTCGATAATCAGGCGACTATCGGCCAGGGCATCAATTGCATCGGCAGGCTGCAGGCGAGCGATGATGTTATCCACATCACCTTGAGGCATTTTGCCCTTGGCAACACGCTTTTCCAACTGGCGACGAATGTTGTCGATACCGGCTTTTGCTGTGCCCGGTTGATTGTCAAAGAGAATCACCGAGTGGCCAGCCTGGGCGGCTACCTGAGCGATACCGGCACCCATGGCCCCTGCGCCGATAACGCCAATAGTGGCGGTGCTAGGAAGTGCTGGCATATCACTCTCCCTTAAAGGTGGGGTGACGTTTCTCCATGAAAGCGCTGACGCCTTCGCGGTAATCCTCCGAGCGCCCGGCCAGCCGCTGAAGATCGCGCTCCAGATCGAGCTGTTCGTTGAAGCTGTTATCGCTGCTGGCATGCAGGGCGCGCTTAATTAGTGCCAAGCCGCGTGTGGGTTGAGTGGCCAGGTGGCGAGCCATGTTCATGGCTTCTTCTTGGAGCGCTTCATCGTCAACGCAGCGCCAGATCATGCCCCACTGCTCGGCAGTCTCGGCGGGAAGCTTGTCGCCCAGCATTGCCAAGCCCTTGGCGCGGGCCATGCCGACTAAGTTAGGCAGTGTCCAGGTGCCGCCGGAGTCTGGTATTAAACCGATCTTACAGAAGGCCTGAATAAAGCTTGCCGAGCGAGCCGCCAACACGATGTCGCAAGCCAGGGCGATGTTGGCACCAGCACCTGCAGCCACACCGTTCACCGCACAAATAGTCGGAAACGGCATGTCTTTAAGGGCGCGCAGCATAGGGTTATAGCGTTTCTCCAGCGACTCGCCGAGGTCAGGCGCTTGCTCGCCGGGCGCGACGCTACGGTCGGAAAGGTCTTGACCGGCGCAGAAGCCGCGGCCGCTACCCGTCAGCAGTAGAGCACGAACGCTTGGATCCTGGCGCACGGCCTTAAGCACCTTGCGCATTTCGGCATGCATTTCGGTATTGAAGCTGTTCAGGCTGTCGGGGCGGTTCAGCGTAATACAGGCGACGCCGTCTTCGACGCTGTAAAGCAGGGGCGCTTGGCTCATGGGGAATATCCTTGTCTCAGTGCCCTTTAAAAGAGGCAGGTCGTTTTTCTAGGAAGGCGCGAATACCCTCGTCGCAGTCGGCGGTGCTCGCCAGCAAAGTGAAGGCATGGCGTTCAAAGCGCATTCAGTGCTTCCGGGCGTTTCAGCGTGATGCATAAAACGCCTTCCATGGGTGTGGTTATTTTTAGAGTAGAGGGCATTTTTACCTCAGTTCGGCCTGGGGTGCGCAGGATGAATATCTGCCGAGTATAGGTTTATTTTGATACACATCAATATTGCTTAGCTGTCTTTAGTGTGTCGCTTATGATTGTTTTGGTTTAATTATGCTTTTTTAACAATAGCTTGCATGTATTTTTTGCAAAGAGATGAGGGGTCTTAGACCATGGTATGAAAGACGGTTAAGTAGCTCAAGAAGGCATACCCAGCTCATATCTATCGAGTTTATCGACAGTTAGTACATCACTACTTAAGTAAGTGGTGGCAGGGAAAGCGTTTGATGTTTTGTTACGGGAAAGATAGTCTTCAAGAATATAGCGTATCAAAAAAATAAGTGAGTGCAGGAGCGCCCCATGACGCAATCAGCGCAGCAGATGTTCGACCTTCATCGTGAGATTCTTGACCGGGCTGTCGCCGCTACCTCTGGCCGTGATTTTTGGACACCCTATCCAGAAAGCATGCGCAAATACCCTGAGGATGCCGTTAAAGCGGCACCGTCTAACAATCCTGCCGCGAATGCTTCCCTATGTAATCAAGCCTTTGTTGCCAACCGCTTCGTGGTGGTGCAAAGCCGTCGCCACGGCCAATCAAACTAACGGAGAACGTTATGCCTTACTATCGACTTGAAGGGGTGACGCCAGTGGTTCACCCGACGGCTTATGTACACCCTACTGCGGTGTTGATCGGGGATGTGATCGTGGGTCCCAACTGTTATGTAGGCCCTGGCGCGGTGATGCGCGGCGATTTCGGCCGTCTTGTGCTGGAAGAGGGATCCAACCTTCAGGATACCTGTGTGATGCATGGCTTTCCGGGCTGCGTCACTAAGGTTGAGAAGGATGGCCATATCGGACATGGCGCAGTACTGCATGGCTGCGTGATTGGGCGTGATGCCATGGTGGGGATGAACGCTGTGGTGATGGACGGTGCCAATATTGCTGAGCGATCTATCGTTGCAGCAGCAGCCTTCGTTAAGGCAGGCTTCGAGTGTGAGCCCCAGTCGCTGGTGATGGGGTCACCTGCAAAGGTCAAGCGTGCGCTGAGCGATGAGGAGTTTGCTTGGAAGCAACAGGGCACTCAAGAGTATCAGCGTTTAGTGACCCGTTGCCGTGACAGCTTGGAAGCCTGTGAACCGCTGGCAGAACTCGATGCTGACCGCCCAGCTTTGCTGGCCGGTGACACTCAGCCTAAACAGCAGACGCTGGATCAGTCGTCACAATCATAAGTTGCGGTATGCTCGATATGACGACTAATTCAGTTGTCTTGTGAGGCGTTCATTCCAGCCCGCCGAAGCGCTGGTAAAAACTGGGCCCGGGGGCGGGTAATGGGCCCTCGGCGGTTTCCAGGTGTCGATCTAGCCAGCGCTCTGCGCGTTCGTAGAGCAAACGATAGAGATTGCGGCAGAGCTGATGGGCGTAGCGGCCTTCCCACGCCGTGGGGAGGAGTTCGTCAGG
This sequence comes from Halomonas sp. SpR1, assembly GCF_031010175.1. Taxonomy (GTDB): domain Bacteria; phylum Pseudomonadota; class Gammaproteobacteria; order Pseudomonadales; family Halomonadaceae; genus Vreelandella. Next base: position 7,035 of record NZ_JAUAMB010000043.1, on the reverse strand, counting down.
CAGAAGGGGATCGCGTAATTGAACCTTGCGATACTCGTGAATAAGCAAAGTGCGCGCAATGAAGCACGCTTCCTGTCCCAAATGGTTCTCTGTGTTGAGGGCGTTCCAGAGGGGGCGAAACTTAACCAGAAAACGTTGGTAGAGCTCGGCTAATTCGTCGAGGTTCCAACTCTCTCTGACCTGGAGGCGTAGCGGTTTGCTGGTCATGGGCTCCATGGCCTGAGTTTGCATAACGATTGTATCGTCTGTCGCATCCAGTTCTTGCAAGGCCGCCATGGCTTCTGCGCATGACAGCGTAGGGTGTGCCAGCACGCCCTGTGCGAAACTACCAAAACCCAGCCATTCGAGTTCGTCACGAATCTGCTGACGCCGGTCTGGGGGGAGCTGTGTCAGCAATGCCAATGTCCACTGGCCCGACCAAGGAGGCTGAGCGCCGTGATAGACGCGTTTGAAAGCTTGTTCAAAACGCCGCCGCCCAGGGCCACTCAATCGGTAATAGCTGCGACGACCTACCTTTTCACCCCGTAGCCAGGTCTCATGGGTCAGCCGGTAAACAGAGGTACGCACTAGCCGCTCGTTGATACCGATGGGCTCTACCAGTTTCGAAAGACTACCAAGCCACACGGTACCGCCCCTCGGAACGATTGAGTCGCCATAGACGGTAATAATCAGTGAGCCGGCGCGGATTGGTCGCCGCTTTTGAAAGTCATCAATAAGCGTAGTGACGCAGTCTGTAGCTGACGACATGGTGAAAGTTGGCTTCCTTTGCAGTGATTTTGTCAGTAACAATGACAGAAAATATTACGAATATAGAAAATTATCGTATCACGTTTTTTGGTGGTTTGGCCTGAGTCGGTACTCTCTCGAAGCCTGCTACAGTATTTATTGCGGCCTTGAATGTCCTCAGTCTCGCGGTGGGGTATCGCCGTCCAGAAGTGGGATCCCTGTCCTTTAGGGTGGGGAAAATGTCAGCAGACTAGTAAGTCGCTTCGTCCGCTTCTAGGCGTAATGGAGGGGTATGAACAGCTAAACTGCTTTGCCTGGGGTCGATATTGCATACTGTGTTTAGGCTTTGGACAATAAGACGGAGAGAGTGTCGGCGCTGACCCGCTTGCTTCTACCGCAAGAACTAAAGTTAAAGTGCTGCAGTTATTCTATAAATCCAGGTTTTAATATAAAACCCCTCGCAACCGGAATGCTTGGTAAAATTGCATGGCAAAAAGTAGCGCTTAGTTAAAGCTCTTTATCTATTAATATAAAATAGTTGACCTAATCATGAGCTAGCGGAGCTAGCTCACTTTCTTCCGCATCTTATCGGTGGAACTGTTTTTCGCGCTCGGGCTGCCAGTAAATGGCATCGATACGTAGCCGTGTTTCGGTATTGTTAGGTAACGGCCATTCGATGATGTCGCCCACTTTGAGGCCGATTAACGCCGCGCCAATGGGCGCCATGACCGAAATGCCATCCGCTACGCTTTCCAGTGAGTGCGGGTAGACCAGCGTTCGAATCATCTTAAGCCCACGGGTGAGGTCGGTGAAGCGAACCTGGCTGTTCATGCTGACCACGTCATCCGGAATATCTTCTGGGTCGCGGACTTCACCTCGCGCTAACTCTTCCTCAAGTAGCTGGGCCACGGCCATGTCTTTATCAGATGCATTGTCGATTAAGCGCTGGAGGCGCTCGGCATCAAGGCGATTAATGATAATAGCAGGACGTTGTCCCATGATTACTCTCCTTGGAAAGCAATAAGTTTAAGCCAATAAAAAACAGCCCTTCCCCAATAAAGGAAGGACTGCGTGCTTTTTACAGTATAAGCGATTTATAAAATAAAGACGATCAGGTGACCCCTTGTTCAATCATGGCATCAGCCACCTTTCTGAAGCCTGCAATATTGGCGCCCAGAACCAAGTTGGTTTTATCACCAAACTCTTCGGCAGTATCGGCGCACTGGCGGTGAATATTGGCCATAATCTGTTTCAATTTTTGGTCAACTTTTTCCAGTGGCCACTGCTCCATACTGCTATTTTGTGCCATTTCTAGCTGGCTGGTAGCGACGCCTCCTGCATTGGCGGCTTTACCTGGCCCATAGGCAATTTTAGCGTTTAGAAACAGGTCGACGGCCTCTTTTGTAGCGGGCATGTTGGCCCCTTCACTAATACACGTGATGCCATTCGCAAGTAGGCTTTCCGCATCGCTTGCGGTTAGCTCATTCTGCGTGGCGCAGGGGAACGCTGCATCGGCATGAATACGCCATACGGCATGCCCGTTCTGGGGGTAGTCACGTGCCGAGATGTAGTGCGCATCAGGATGCTCGTGTAAGTAGGCTTCTAACGAGGTGCGCTGCACTTCTTTGAGCTGTTTGAGTAAGCCTAGATCAATACCGCTTTTATCGTAGATAGTGCCACGTGAATCGCTGCAGGTGACCGGTTTAGCGCCCAACTCGTATAGTTTTTCAATGGTATAGATGGCTACATTGCCAGCGCCGGAAACCAGGCAGGTCTTGTCGCGCAGCTCTTCTCCACGGGCAGCTAGCATGTTTTGCGCAAAGTACACCGCGCCGTAGCCGGTGGCCTCTTTGCGGCCAAGCGAGCCTCCCCAGTTCAGCCCTTTGCCGGTGAGGACGCCTTCATAGTGGCCGGTGAGCCGCTTGTACTGACCAAAGAGATAGCCAATTTCACGCGTACCCACGCCGATATCACCTGCCGGCACATCGCAGTGGGGGCCAATATGACGGTACAGCTCGCTCATAAACGCCTGGCAAAATCGCATGATCTCGTTATCCGATTTTCCTTTCGGGTCAAAATCGGCGCCGCCTTTCCCGCCGCCTATCGGCAAGCCGGTTAATGCATTTTTGAAAATCTGTTCAAAGCCGAGAAATTTGATGGTGCCCGATGTAACGCTGGGGTGGAATCGTAAGCCGCCCTTGTAAGGGCCAAGGGCGGAATTGAACTGTACGCGATAGCCCTTGTTGACCCGTACTTTTCCAGCATCATCTACCCAGCTTATCCGGAACATGATTTGCCGTTCGGGCTCGACTATTCGCTCAATAATGCTGTGTTGGTGATAGTAGTCGCTCTGCTCGATGAGCGGGCGCAGGCATTCCAGCACTTCTTCGGTAGCCTGATAGAATTCTGCTTGTGCAGGGCTGCTTTTATTAAGTCGTGTCAGCGTATCGTGAACGTAAGGCATCGGAGCATACCGTCATCGTTATTCAACAGAGTATTGGCTGGCCAGAGCGTTAGAATATTTAACTGGCAGCATGCTGCTGTGCATAGCCTATGCCGGTTCGGTATGAGAAAATAGAGCAGGGAATTTAGACTAAAGTAGGCGGTAGAAACATTCGCTTCGCTTATTTCTAGAAAACTGATAAACGATGTATAAACGTTTGGGTGGGCAATTAACAGGCGTGTTGATTGCATGAACTATCGCTAACTTAGCAGAAGCGCTCTATCGATCCCTATAAACTCATTGGCCGCGTTGATGAGTGATGCTGCAGTCAGTTGAGGTACCCCATAAACTTCGACTTTTTTGCCATGCTTAGCACGGATTTTTTGCACGAGCAGGTCAAAATCGCCATCGCCGGAAACCAGCACGATCACATCTGCCTTTTCGGCGTACTCCATGGCATCGAGCGCGATGCCCACATCCCAGTCGCCTTTTGCGGAGCCGTCTGAGCGCTGAATAAAGGGCTTTAATTTCACATCAAAACCAATCGCTCGGAGTATGTTTTGAAACTCTCGCTGCTTTTGGTCACCCCTATCGATGGCATAGCAAACAGCTTTAATAACCTCTCTGTTAGCGGTTACTCGTGCCCAGAACTTGTTGTAATCAAAGTTTCGGCCATAGGTTTCACGCACGGTGTAATAGACGTTTTGAATATCAACAAATATGGCAACAGTGGTCATCAATTCGCCTTTTCATGAACATATTAGAAGAAGTCGGGTTAGCTAGCCCCAGTCTAACACTCAGCCGGTTGTCGCCCTTTATCCGCTAAGAGCAAGGTCATGATAGAACAGGTTTGTACAACTAATGGTAGCTTTTGTATGAGTTTTTGGTTTTTAATGTCCTTATATGTTTACCTAGGCGAATCATCGTCGTTTAAAGATAAAGGCGCTCTAACCTATGACTTCCATAAGCTCGCCATTGGGCCTAAAAGAGACGGCCTCGTCCGATCTGTTTCCCCGCACTGTGATGTTGGCAGGCAGCGATCCTGAAGCAACGCGCCGGGAAATTGAGACCTGCTTCACTGCTACCTTTGACCGCTATGAGTCGCTGTTTACCACCCTTGCGAGCGAAGAGGCGTATGTGCGTAAGCCTATTGCCCTCAGGCATCCGCTAATTTTTTACCTGGGGCATACCGCGACGTTCTTTGTTAATAAGCTGGTGCTAGCCAAGCTGTTACCTGCGCGGATAGACCCCAACATGGAGTCTATTTTCGCCGTGGGCGTCGATGAAATGAGCTGGGACGATCTCAACGAAGCCCACTATTCATGGCCATCGGTCAGCGAGGTGATGGACTACCGTGCCAAGGTGCGTGCAGCGGTGCTCAATTTGATCCGCGAATTGCCGGTGTCGCTGCCCATCGGTTGGGATAGCCCGTTCTGGCCTATTCTCATGGGTATCGAGCACGAACGCATTCATCTTGAGACGTCGTCGGTGTTGATTCGCCAGCAGTCGCTTGAACTGGTGACACCGCAGCCTGCCTGGACGCCCATTCGCACTACCGGGGAGCCACCGGAGAATACGCTGATTACGGTTCCCCAGGGAGAGGTAACGCTGGGCAAGTCTTTTGACGACCCGTGGTATGGCTGGGACAACGAGTACGGCCACCATCGCGCCGAGGTGGAAGAGTTTAAAGCCAGCCAGTTTCTGGTCAGTAACAGCGAGTTTCTTGAATTCGTCGAAGCCGGTGGCTATTTGACCGATGCCTTCTGGTCGGAAGAGGGATTGGGATGGCGCAACTTTGCCAAGGCGAGCCATCCCACCTTCTGGGTGTGGAAAAATGAGTGGTTCCTGCGCTTGATGACCGAAGAGGTAGAGATGCCCTGGGATTGGCCGGTGGAGGTCAACTTCCACGAGGCCAAAGCTTTCTGTAACTGGAAAAGCCAGCAGACGGGGCAGCCCGTGCGCATGCCCACAGAAGATGAGTGGCATCGTTTAGTAGAGGAAGCGGGTGTCCCCGAGCTAGAGAGCGACAGCCCTGCCAACGCCAATCTGCATTTGGATCACGGCGCTTCCTCTTGCCCGGTCACGCGGTTCCAGCACGGCCAATGGTTCGATGTGGTAGGCAACGTCTGGCAATGGATGGAAACACCGACCTACCCATTCCCTGGGTTCAAGGTGCATCCGCTCTATGATGATTTCACCACTCCGACCTTCGATAACCAGCACAACCTGATCAAGGGTGGCTCCTGGATCTCCTGCGGCAACGAAACCCGGCTCAGTGCGCGCTACGCGTTCCGCTGCCACTTCTTCCAGCATGCGGGGTTCCGTTATGTAGTGTCGGATGCGGAAGTCACGCTGCCCAGTGCCTATTACGAAAGCAATGCCCGCATGGCGGAGTACGCGGAATTTCATTACGGCGACGAATGGTTTGGCGTTGCCAACTTCCCCCAGGCCTTGGCCCACAAGGCGCTAGCCGCAATGGCCGGTCGTCAGAAGAAACGCGCTCTGGATCTGGGCTGTGCCAGCGGGCGCGTCAGCTTTGAACTGGCCCGTGAATTTGAGCACGTCGATGGCGTGGACTTTTCGGCCAACTTTATCCGCCAGGGTGTGGAGATGGCGGAGCAGAAAGTGCTGCGTTATACCCGCACCGAGGAGGGCGAGCTGGTCAGTTACCACGAGCGTACCCTGGCAAGCCTGGGCCTGGAGGAGACGGCCGATCGCGTTAGCTTCCATCAGGGCGATGCGTGCAACCTCAAACCGCAGTTCAGCGATTATGACTTAGTGCTGGCCGCGAACCTGATCGATCGGCTGTATAAGCCTTCACAGTTCCTGCAAACCATTCATCAGCGTATCAATGCCGGTGGCATCCTGATGATTGCATCGCCCTATACCTGGCTGGAAGAGTATACGCCGATGGAGGAGTGGATCGGCGGCTTCAAGAAAAACGGTGAAAACTTCAGCACCCTGGATGGCCTGAAGGAGCTACTGGAGCCCCATTTCAAGATGATCAGCGAGCCTGAAAAGGTGCCCTTTGTGATCCGCGAGACGATGCATAAATACCAGCATAGCCTCTCGGAAGTCACGCTGTGGGAGCGCCGCTCTTAACAAGGTTTTCAAAGCTGAGTTTTCAACGCTAGATGTTACTTACATAGCCCCTAATGGCCGGTTAATCGAAGCTAGTTCGGTTAACTGGTCAACTTCAAGAGTATTGTGGCGATTAGAGAAGGATGGAAAGTCTCCAGCGCAGAACGGCTCAGACTAGCATCGATGGCTTAAACAGTTCCGTTCGATCAATAGATTTACCTGACAGCATAAACTCTCCCATCCCCCGGTAGTGCAGCGACTCTTCTTCATCGGCCGAGGGCGCTACGTGGGCTTTAACGACCTCAAAAATAAACAGGTTGTAGCGTTCAATCATGGTGTCATCGTGCAAGCGGCACTCAAAAGACGCGTAGCACTCCTCAATCAGCGGCGCACTGACCTCCTTTGCTTTGCCTGGGGTCAGCTCAAACGCCTTGAACTTGTCGACCTCGCTCCCGGAGCAGTTTCCGATACCCACTACCTGATCGACAAGTGTTGCTGAAGGAATATTGATCACGCATTCGCCGCTGTTGCGCACCATGGCGTGGGAGTGGTTCTCCGCATCTATAACGCAGCCGAGGAGCGAGGGGGTGAACGCCATGACCATGTGCCACCCCATGGTCATGATGTTGGTTTGTTGTTGCCATTGCGATGAAACCAGCATGTAGTGGTCAACTAATCCCGGACAGTAATTTAAGATTTTCCTCAGCCACAACGGGAGGCATGCCATCGTTAAACGAGTGAGGGCGCTGCTGGTTGTAGTAACCCATCAGATAGCCACTAACGTC
>NZ_JAUAMB010000042.1 GCF_031010175.1 Halomonas sp. SpR1 | reverse complement strand
GGGACTGATCTCGATACTGGACGCGGTAAGATGGCTCAAGCGTTCTTCATGAACCGCCGTGGTACGGAACCGTATGCCCGGTGGTGTGAGAGGACAGGGGAGGCGACTCCCCTTCCTACTCGATTCTGGCAGCCGGGATTTACGGGGGGTTACCCTGCAATTTGTTAAATACTCACTTGAATGCGCATTTCAGTGCGCATAATCTGTAACGATGTTGGTCACAACTCTGTGGAGGGAAAAATGCCAAAACTTTACGATACAGCCGCACCCAGAAAGGCAGCGAACCTGTCGGTGAACAGTGACCTCCTAAACAAGACCCGCGCTCTGAACATTAACCTTTCAGCCACCCTTGAGCGGGCACTGAAGGAAGAGCTTGCGAAACGAGAGGCCACTCAATGGGTCGAAGAAAACCGTAGTGCGATCAAGAACTATAACGAATTCGTTGAGCAACATGGGTGCTTTGGCGACGAATTCAGGGAGTTTTGATGGCACAATTCGACGTTTACCCTAACCCAAGTAAAACCAGCAAAGCGCACTATCCTTACCTGATAGATATTCAAAGCGCCCTTCTGACCGACTTGGCAACTCGTATCGTTATCCCTTTGGCAAGGCGCGCTGCTTTTGGCGAACAGGCCATGCGCGGCCTCACGCCAGAGGTAACGTTCAACGATCAGACGTTGCTCTTACTCACTCCGCAGATTTCCTCGGTGCCCGAAAAGTACCTAAAGAATCCCGTCGGTTCCCTCTCGCACTTCAGAGATCGCATTATTTCCGCACTGGATCTAGCAGTCACTGGCATTTAACGCCGATGTTCTGCGACCGGATTGAAGGCGCTAGCACTGCGCCAGGCTCCTTGCCTCTCATAACCCTTGCCCTGGATCAATAATCCACTCCCTGGGTCTCGCTACACTGGCTGCATCGTTAAGCGGCTATCGAATGGTCGCCCAGCTTTGCAACTAGTTAGTCGTTTAAAACTGACTGTTTTAACACCAGGAGTGAACCCATGCGTAAAGCCGCCCTGCCTACCTTACTTGTATCCACTGTTGCCGCTGCGGCATTGATGACCAGCAGCCAGGCATTCGCCTACGGCGCTGGCGACTTTTTCACCCGCGTTGGTGTTGCCAAGGTCGCCCCTAAAAGCGACAACGGCTCGCTGGCCAACGGTGCGCTGTCCGTGGATGTACAGGATGAAACTAATTTCGCGTTCACCTTGGGCTATCGTTTCCACGATAAAGTCGGCGTGGAGCTGCTGGCGGCGCTGCCGTTTGAGCACGATATCCATTTGAACGGCGATAATATCGCCTCTACCAAACACCTACCGCCGACGCTAACGCTGCAGTACTACCCGCTGGGCGGCACACAGTCACGCGTTCAGCCTTATGTGGGCGCGGGTATTAACTACACTCACTTTTCCGATGAAGAGTTGACCATAGGTGATTTAGACCTGGATGACTCCTGGGGTGCAGCGGGTCAGGTAGGTGTTGATTTACTTATTGATGATCACTGGGCGCTGAACGCCGCGGCTTGGTACATCGACATCGATACCGATGCCAGCGTTAACGGCGCAGGAGTAGGTACCGTTGAGATCGATCCCCTGGTAGTCATGGCAGGCCTTAGTTACCGCTTCTAAGCCGCCTGCTAAACCACTACGTTAAATGTTATCCCCAAAGCCTGCCTCACGGCGGGCTTTGTGTGTTTAGCGGCATACTGCTTTAATTGCTTTCAGTGACGATCTGGTCGACCTTCTCTACTGCCCGCACGATAAGCAGTTGATGGTGGGCGGGTGTTTTTTCCTGCTGCAAGTAGGCTGCCACGGCAGGGGCCACCTCGCACTTTGCAGGCATGGATGCGCGAGCATCAATCAAAGCATTCAAACGGGCAATAAATACAAAGCGAATCCATTGCGGCAGCGACATGGTATCGATGCAAAATGGCTGCTGGCTGGCGAATGCCTCTGCATCGGGTGTCGGCATGCGCCATAAATCGGCGGCTTTCATCGACGCTTCAAGTTCTAGAAGCGCTGTCTGCAGCGGTTGATAAGTACTCATAAAGTCGTTTGTCACTACCTCGGAAATGAAAAATTTGTGGCGTCTGCCCATTATCCCCACTCAGCGGGCGCCTTGCCACTTATCAACACTTGCGGGTAGTTATCCATAGACTCACAGAAAACCTGCACGAGCCTGTGGATAAACTATGGAAAGGTGTCGCAACGCTTGCTCTCATGGGGCTTGCGCAAAGTTGATTATTTTTTAACCGCATTGTCATTAATGCTAATGCCTTAAGTCACTAGCATGAACACTATGTTTATCCGTCACTGCGGCTGACAGTGCCACATCAGCAAGGTAGAGTGCAGGCTTGCAACGCGGAAGGATGTCATGCAACCGATTCAAACCCTTGATGAGTTTTTTACCCGCAGCAGTGGCGAGGTATCCCTTTACCATATGGGCCGCCACGTCGTCCCCTGCCCACGGGCGACACTCGCTGCATTTGAAAGTGGCGAAATGGCCTGGCCAGAACCCTGGCAGGGCCAGGCGCGCCTAGCCATCGTGTTTCGCCTTGGCGATATGCCTGAACCTGCCATTTGGTTCCTGGCCCTGCCACTGGATGAGCAGGGCGTGATTACTCCTGCCCAGCGCGATGCGTTTTTAAACCGCCTACTGGAAACCCTCGGCCGTGCCGTTTCCCAGGTAGGTCGTGAAGAAACAGCGGACGTAGATCACTTAATGAAGGATAATCCCCTCGCCTTCACGCCTAGTGTCACTTTTCAGGCTATGCTCAATGCTCGCGCGACCCATGACAGGGGGCTGCCAGCCAGCCAGCATTTTGAGCCAGTTGAAGCCTACTTGAGCGGCCAGCAAACGATTGATTGGCAGGCGTTGGGGTTACAAGGAATTGCCGATTACGCCGTGCGTATGGAAACGGCTGACGCTGATTCGCTAGCGCTGCGGCTGCCTGAGCTGCCTGCCGCCGTTATTCACTCCCTGTGCTACTGTTTAGAGCACCAGCCATTGTCACAGGCATTGGTCGACGCACTGCAGCGGCGCGGTGAAGCCGCCGCCCAAGCGGGCGACATTGAAACGCTGTGTGCCTGTCTGCGCGCAGTGGGGAATACGGAGGCAGCATCGGTGGGCAATTGGTACACGGCCTTGCTCAATGATCCAGCGGCCTGCGGGCCAGATGTTCTGGCGGCTATCGCCGGGCGCGGTTGGGGCTACCTGGAAGACGCCCAGCGCCTGCCGCTTTTTCTGCACCGCTTGAGCGAAGATGAGCGTAGCGATTTTGCCGCCGTAGTACGTGATATAGCGCTAATACCACGGCTACGCTTACCGGTCATGATGGCACTGCGGGATGCACCCGAAGGCTCCCCTATTCAACGCCGTTTGTCTCAGATGATGTCACACAGGAATGCTTGATTTGATGTTGTCACTTTTAATTGCAAGGAGTGAGCCGTGAAGGAATTACCCTATCAGGCCAAAGCGGTCATTGGCCGCCGCGAGATGGTGACGCTACCTGAACTAGGGCTTCACCTATGCTGTAAAGCAGACACGGGCGCGCGAACTTCTGCGCTGCATGCGGAAGAGATAGAGACACATGAAGATGAACATGGTCAACTGTGGGTCAGTTTTATCACCCATAGTGGTGGCCCGGCAACGCCAGCCCACCGCTACAATTTACACTTGCATGACCGGCGCCGCATCACCAGCTCCAACGGTCATAGCGAGTGGCGTTATGTTATTCGCACCCCAATGCAGATGGGCGATTTGAATTTTCCAGTTGAACTGACCCTTACTGACCGCAGCAATATGCGCCACCCGATGCTACTGGGGCGTCGTGCCATGCGGCGCCTCATGGTTGCCCCCGGTGCTGCATTTTTGCACGGTGAGCCTTAACCCCTTATTTAGTCGCCTTAATCTAGGCTCGGAGTCTCCTACATGCATATCGCTCTGCTGTCACGCAATCGCAATTTGTACTCTACCCGCCGCTTGGTTGAAGCCGCAGAGCAGCGTGGGCATACCGCCCGCGTGGTGGACACGCTGCGCTGCTATATGAGCATTACCTCGCACCACCCATCGATCCACTACAAAGGCCAAGAGATTGAGCCTTTCGATGCGGTGATCCCGCGCATCGGTGCATCAGTCACCTTTTACGGCTGCGCGCTGTTGCGTCAGTTTGAAATGATGGGCACTTACGTTATCAACGATAACGTCTCTATTACCCGCTCACGGGATAAACTACGTTCGTTGCAGTTGCTGTCGCGCAAAGGGCTGGGGTTGCCGATTACCGGCTTTGCTCACTCACCCGATGACATCCCCGATCTGATTACCATGGTCAAGGGTGCGCCGCTGGTCATCAAGCTGCTCGAAGGTACCCAGGGAATTGGCGTTGTATTGGCAGAAACCAACCAGGCCGCCGAATCAGTCATTCAGGCCTTTATGGGCATGAAAGCCAATATCATGGTGCAGGAGTACATCAAAGAAGCCCGTGGCGCCGATATCCGCTGCTTTGTCATCGGCGATAAGGTCGTCGCCTCAATGAAGCGCCAGGCGGCGGATGGAGAGTTTCGCTCGAACCTACACCGCGGTGGCTCCGCCAGCGTGATCCGGATCACCCCGGAAGAACGCTCAACGGCGATTCGTGCTGCCAAGGCCATGGGCCTACGCGTTGCGGGTGTCGACTTGCTACGCTCTAATCACGGCCCGGTGATAATGGAGGTTAACTCCTCACCTGGTTTACAGGGCATTGAGAACGCCACCGGCAAAGATATTGCCGGAATGATTATTGAACACATTGAAAGAAACGCCACGCCAGCCCGTAAAGCACCGCCCAAGCCTAAAGGCTAAGGCAAAATATTAAAATAATCCGCTTCGGGGGTGGCAAATAGTCGCTGTCACCCCCACAATCTGCGTCACCGAAGGAGGTAGACGCTCATGTTTCTCGATAATCGCCAAGTGGCGATGGACAGCGTATTGGAAGCGCTGGCCGATAGCATTGATTATTTCCAAGACAATATTGAACGCCTGCGCCCCTCGCTGCGTGACGCTTTAAAGCCGCATTACGCTGCGCGCCTTAAGCAGATGCGCAAACTGCAGGAGCTCGCCCGTGCGCATTTGAAAATGCTGCCCCGGGATGCGGACGTAGAGCGCGATGATTTTTTATGGTTGTGGAGTCGCTTAAAAAGTTTTGTCGGCAACGATAGCCAGGTATTGATCAATGAGCTATTGGAGCAAGAGCGTGTATTAATGCAGGCGCTCTCCTCGCTGTATACCCACCCGCTACCCGATCCGATCGAACCGGTTGTAGAAGAGTGTATGCAGGGGTGCCGCAAGCTTATTCGCGAGTTGTATGCGCTGCAAAAGCGCAAAACCCACCGCTAACTCTATTGTGGCAAGTGCTAACGGTACGAGGGGACAGCTAAGGGCTAAAGCGCTCGTTTAGCGACGGCAGAATAAGGTCAATTGGCGTCCGCCTGGGCAATTCGATGGGCTCGGGCGTACCGAGAAAATAGGGCTCCCTACCCCATAGATAGAGATCGCCCAGGGTGCCCACTCGTGCTGCCCACTCGCGCAGCTTTAAGCGCCACCCCACGGCTACCGTAGGATCATCCGCCACACAGCCAGTGACGTCGATATCCAGCGCACGACCAATATATACCGCGCGGGGAAGATGCCAGCTCTGGGTGATCAGCAGGGCTTTTTCAAGCTGAAAGACATCCCGGGCACGCGCCAGCGTGTCGTAGGTGCTAAAGCCTGCAAAATCCATGGTCAGTTGCTCAGCCGCTACGCCGCGACGATACAGCTCACGCCACATGGCTCTTGGCTCGTTATACGCCTGGGTACGATTATCCCCGGAAAGCAAAAGATGCTCGACCTGGGACTGTTCGATTAAAGTAGCCGCGGTTCGCATACGCGCATGAAAGTGAGGGTTGCGCCCCCCTCCACGTGTCCAGTGAGACGTGCCGAAGACAATTCCCACCTCTGCCGGGCGACACTGCTGCGGCTGACGCTCAATATAAGCGGCGGTAGTAGCAAGCACCCAAAAATTGCCACCTATAAACAGCAATGTCGCCAGCAGCAATAGTGCTCCTAGCGACATTAATAAACGCTTCGACCACGTCAATAACACGTTATGCATCCAGCTCCCCTGCCGGGCTTAACCCGACAGGCCTAAAACATGCCGAGTTCAAGCTTGGCCTCGTCACTCATCATGTCACGGCTCCAGGGTGGACTGAAGACTATTTCGGTGTGTACTTTGCTAATCTGCGGCGCGCCGAGAATCTTATTGCGCGCATCCGCTGCAATCACATCGCCCATGCCACAGCCAGGGGCCGTCAGCGTCATGCGAATGGTAACGAGCCTCTCACCGCTGATAAGGCGCTCAATGCGGCAACCGTAGACCAGCCCAAGATCAACGATATTAACCGGGATCTCCGGGTCAAAACAGGTACGCAGTTGATCCCAAACGAACTGCTCTATTTCCTCCTCGGTCGCCGTTTCGGGCAGCGTAGGACGCGGCAGCGGCTCTAATCCCAGCGCATCCAGGTTGCTCCCCTCAATTAAGTAGAGACGTCCCTCAAAACCGACGCTTACCGTACTGCCCTTCGCTTGCATAACGCTAACAACGCTATCTTCGGCCAGTGTTTCCGTACTACCAAACGGAATGGCAATGGCCTCCACGTCACGCTGGAGCGGCAACTGCTGGCCACGCTCTAAACTGGCAACTTGCTCAAGATCCATAACTGTCCTTATGACGATTCTTAAAGAACGGGCCTTAAAGAACGAGCTTCAAAAGAATCGGCCTTAACGTACCATTCCAATCACGCGATTAAGCGCTTCGACAAAGCAATCCACTTCTTCGAGCGTATTATACGCGGCAAATGAAGCGCGGCACGTTGCGTCTACCCCGAAGTGGTGCAACAAGGGCTGCGCGCAGTGGTGACCGGTACGAATAGCGACGCCCAGCTGATCGATCAACAGACCGATATCCTGGGAGTGCGCCCCCTCAACGATAAAAGAGAGCACCGCCGCTTTATTAGGCGCCGTGCCTAGAATACGCAGGCCATCAATTTTATTCACCGCCTGTGTCGCATGGTCAAGCAGTTGGCCTTCCCAGGCACCGATCGCCTCTATGCCCACGCTCTCCATCCACTCCAGTGCTCGGCCCAGGGCGATCACCTCTGCAATAGCGGGCGTGCCCGCTTCAAACTTGTGCGGAATAGCGGCAAAGGTGGTGCCTACGTCAAAGGAGACAGTGCTGATCATCTCTCCGCCGCCCTGCCATGGCGGCATGGCTTCGAGTAGCGCTTGCTTGCCATAGAGTACGCCAACGCCGGTGGGCCCATACACTTTATGGCCGGAGAAAGCATAGAAGTCGGCGTCGATGGCCTGCACATCGACCACTTGATGCGGTGCTGCCTGGGCGCCATCAATTAGAATCAGCGCACCCTGCTGATGGGCAAGCGTTGCCATTTCTTGTACCGGGTTAACGGTACCCAGTGCATTAGAAACGTGGTTGACCGCCACCAGTTTGGTGCGTTCACTCAGCAGCTCGCGGTAAGCGGCCATATCCAGCGCGCCGTTAGCCTCAACGGGAATCACCTTGATGGTAAAGCCAATCTCGGCTGCCAACAGCTGCCAGGGCACAATATTGGAGTGGTGCTCCAGCATGGAAATCAGCACTTCATCACCGGGAGCGAGGTTTGTACGCCCCCAGCTATGAACGACCAGATTAATCGCCTCCGTGGTGCCGCGGGTAAAGATGATCTGACGCGCATCTTCCGCATTAAGAAACGCTTTAACCCGGTGGCGCGTGCCTTCAAACGCCGCCGTCGCCTCATCGGCAAGGGTATGCAGCCCACGGTGAATATTGGCGTTATAGCGCGAGTAGTAATCGCTAAACACGTCAATCACCTGTTGAGGCGTCTGGCTGGTGGCCGCATTGTCTAAATAGATCAGCGGTTTGCCGTGCACCTCACGGGCCAGCACCGGAAAGTCCTGGCGCAGGCGCATAACATCAAAAGTCGCCTGGTCAGGGCTCGCTTGCAAAGGGCTCGCTTGTAAAGGACTGTGCGTTGGCTCAATAACGGAATGTGGCATCAGACGCTCCTGATTGGGTAGTGGCGCTAGTCGTTAAGTGAGACAGCAGCTTCGACAAGCCCGGCAAGATTGAAGCGCTCGGGCAGTTTGCCAGCGACCGCTAATTCAACGCGCTCGGCAATCGCATCCAAGGTGACTTTGTCCAATACCTCGCCGGCAAAAGCGAGCGTTAGCAGACCCCGGGCAGTCGCTTCATCAATGCCACGCGTGCGCAGTGCATAGATCGCTTCTTCATCTAGCTGGCCAGTGGTGGTGCCGTGGGAGCACTTAACGTCATCGGCGTAAATCTCAAGCTCGGGCTTGGCATCGATGTGGGCGCGATCCGATAGCAGTAGGTTTTGATTGCTCTGAAAACCTTCAATCTTCTGGCTATCGCGTTTGACGTACACCTTGCCGTTAAACACCCCGTGGGCGCGGTCATCCAGAATGCCCTTGTAGTTCTCATTGGAGAACGTCAGCGGCGCATTGTGGTTAACCTTGGTGTGGTTGTCGACGTGTTGGCGACCCTGGCCGAAGAACAGCCCCAAGAAGTTGGTTTCAGCTCCCTGGCCGTTCAAATCGCTAATCAAGTCGTTGCGCACCAGCGCGCCGCCCAGGCTCAGGTTGTAGGAGGTGTAGCGGGTATCACGGCCCTGCTCCACGTGGATGCTCGCCACATGCATATCGCCCAGCGGCGCTTCTTGCAGTTTGTAGTGGGCAAGGATCGCGCCACGGTCAAGCATCAACTCGCCCACCACGTTGGTGAAGTTAGTCGCTTCGCTTTCGCCGGTATAGTGCTCGATCAGTGTAGCTTCGCTACGGCCACCTGCTTCCACCAGCACTCGCGGGTGACACATCACCGGCTGGCCCGCACGGGACAGAAACTGCAGCAGGATCGGTTTATCAACCACCGTTCCTGGTGCAATACGCACCACGGCGCCCTCTTCCATAAAGGCGGTGTTTAGCGCGGCGAAGGGCGAAAAATCGACCCCGGTCAAGCGCCCCAGCGGGCCACCCACAGCTTCGTGGTTCTCTGCCAGCGCTTTGGAGAGCGGTAACACTTGAACGCTTGACGGCAGTGAATCCACATCCGAAAGCGCCGATGAGAAAACGCCATCCACAAACGTCAGGCGGTAAGCGTCAATCGGCAGAGTTAGCGCCGCGGCACTCGCCGGTGAGAACTCGGCGTTGTCGGCGAGGGCAAAGTTACCCTGGGCGATCGAGCGCACGTCGGTGTACTTCCACTCTTCGTCACGACGAGTGGGGAAACCCAGCGCTTCAAAACGCGCAGCGCCCGCCTGGCGGCGCGCAGCGATCCAGGTAGGTTCCGCCGTGTAGTTCGAGCTGCGCGCCTTCAGCGTATCTAAAAAGGTTTGCGTATCGCTCATGCCACAGACTCCTCGATACCTTCGTATCCATTGGCTTCCAGCTGCTTCGCAAGCTCAGCGTCGCCGGTTTTAACGATACGGCCATCGACCAGAACGTGAACCTTGTCCGGTACGATGTAATCCAGCAGACGCTGATAGTGAGTCACCAGCAGAATGGCGCGGTCTTCAGCGCGCAGGCTGTTAACGCCGTCGGCGACAATTTTCATGGCGTCGATATCCAGGCCAGAATCGATCTCGTCCAACATGGCGAGCTTCGGCTGCAGCACCAGCATTTGCAGGATCTCGTTGCGCTTTTTCTCACCGCCAGAGAAGCCTTCGTTAACGGCGCGCTGGAGGAAACTGGCGTCCATTTTCATATAACCCAGCTTCTCTTTGACCAGTTTCATAAACTCCGGTGCGGGCATTTCACCTTCCCCGCGGGCGACGCGTTGGGCATTAAGCGCCGATTTCAGCAGGTAGATATTTTTAACCCCTGGAATCTCCACCGGGTACTGGAAACCCAACAGCAAACCGGCCTGAGCGCGCTCTTCGATCTCCATCTCGAGCACGTCTTTGCCTTCAAAGGTAATCGTGCCCTGGGTGACTTCGTAGCCATCTTTACCGGCAATCACCGCGGATAGAGTCGATTTACCCGCGCCGTTCGGCCCCATAATGGCGTGCACTTCACCCGCTTTGATGGTCAGGGTAAGGCCTTTGAGGATTTCATTACCTTCGACGGAGACGTGTAAATCATTCACTTGCAACATATTGATTACCTTCTGATTCTGGCGAGTCGCTACGGCGACACTACTATAATTGAGTGGAATAAATGACCAGCGGTTAGCCGACCGCGCCTTCCAGGGTCACATTGAGCAGCGCTTCGGCTTCAACGGCGAACTCCATGGGCAGCTCTTGGAAGACGTCCTTACAGAAACCGTTAACGATCATGCTGACAGCGTCCTCTTCCGAGATACCGCGGCTCTGGCAATAGAACAACTGGTCTTCACCGATTTTTGAGGTGGTCGCTTCGTGCTCAATGGTCGCCGTGCTGTTGCCGATTTCCTGGTAAGGGAAGGTGTGGGCTCCGCACTTATCACCGATCAGCAATGAGTCGCACTGGGTGAAGTTACGCGCCCCTTTGGCCCGCGGGCCAATTTTCACCAGGCCACGGTAGGATTGGTCACTCCTGCCCGCGGAGATACCTTTGGCGACGATATACGAACGCGTGCCTTCGCCAATGTGAATCATCTTGGTGCCGGTATCAGCCTGCTGGCGACCATTGGTAACGGCGACGGAGTAGAACTCGCCGATACTGTCTTTGCCGCGCAGTACGCAGGAAGGGTACTTCCAGGTAATCGCCGAACCGGTCTCTACCTGGGTCCAGCTAATCCGTGAGCGGTCGCCGCGGCAGTCGCCACGCTTGGTGACGAAGTTATAGATACCGCCTACGCCATTTTCATCACCGGGGTACCAGTTCTGCACGGTGGAGTACTTGATATAGGCGTCGTCCAGAGCGACAAGTTCTACCACCGCAGCGTGAAGCTGGTTCTCATCGCGCATCGGCGCGGTACAGCCTTCCAGGTAGGAGACCTGGGCACGGCTTTCACAAATAATCAGCGTGCGCTCAAACTGGCCGGTGTTGGCCGCGTTAATGCGGAAATAGGTGGACAGCTCCATGGGGCAAGTCACGCCTTCCGGCACGAACACAAAGGAGCCATCGGTAAACACCGCAGAGTTCAGCGCCGCGAAGTAGTTGTCCGCCACGGGAACCACGGTGCCCAGATACTGTTTGATCAGCTCCGGGTAGTCACGAATGGCTTCCGAAATCGAGCAGAAGATAACGCCCGCTTCGCCAAGCTGCTTTTTGAAGGTGGTGGCGACCGAAACGGAATCGAACACCGCATCGACCGCAACGCCTGCCAGGGCGGCGCGTTCGTGCAGTGGAATACCCAGTTTCTCATAGGTTTCCAGCAGCTTAGGATCCACTTCATCCAGGCTCTGGGGGCGATCTTCTGGGCGCTTCGGCGCACTGAAATACGAAATCGATTGGTAATCAATCGGCGGATAGTCGAGATGCGCCCAGGAAGGGGCTTCCATCTTCAGCCACTGACGGTAGGCATCCAAACGCCACTCCAGCATCCACTCCGGCTCGCCTTTCTTTTTGGAGATAAAGGCAATGGTGTTTTCATCCAGGCCAGGTGGCAGGGTGTCGCTCTCAATATCGGTTACAAAGCCATCTTTGTATTCGCGACGAACCAACTGTTCCATTTCTTCGCTTGCCATGGTGATACCCTCCGGGCAGTTGGGTGGCGAGGTTTATCGCCTTTAAATAATAAATTAGGCCTGCTGTGCTTACGCTGCTGTTAGGCAGACGCTGCCGACAGGCTGATCGTTTGAATAGGCAGTTGCACCGGCAGCTTAATCGGCGCGGTATCGGCTAAATGCGCCAGCGTTACACTCTCCAGCAGCGTGCGCATGGCCAATGAGACCCGCTGCCAGTTGTCGGCCACACCGCAGGTCGCCACCAGCTCACAGTCGCCTTCTGCTTGGCTGCACTCGGTCATGGCGACGGGGCCTTCAATCGCCGCGATGATATCGGCGGCGGTAATCTGCGATGCGGGCCGGGCAAGGCGGTAGCCCCCTTGAGCACCACGCTGGGAAACCAGCAGCCCTGCCCTCACTAGCATTTTGAGTGTTTTACTCACCGTCGGATGGGGCAACTGCACGGCCTCAGCTAACTCTGTCGCTGCATGCGACGCCTCGGGGTGGCGGGCAATTTGCGCCATGACCACCGCGGCATAGTCTGTCAGCCGAGAAAGCTTAAGCATGTCGACTCCCTTTGTCTCATCAGTACGCAGCCTGCCAAATGGTCGCCGCGTCAATTGAGTACCATTTTAGTCCTGTATAAATTTGATGTGAAGCCCTTGAGCAAAATGGATAGCAATTTACGCAAAATAACAGCACGATCGCCGCTGATCACATCAAAAACAGCAATCATTATCATTTAAAAAAGCTATCACAGCTGTCTTGGCAGCTTTGCATTGATTAGCCGCCTCTGCTAGCGTCAAAGGGTATTAGATGCCTCTTACTGTATGAGGCATCGCGATATTGGGAGGAGGAAGACTATGGATGCAGCAGTTAACAACATGGTAAACGCAACGCTGGATATGAGGCAGGCACAAGCGATCCAGCAGGCTCAGTTCAGCGTTTTTAAAGAAGCGTTAGATGGACAAGCAGCGCAGATAACGGCCCTAATGGACGGCGCTGTGGAGGCTCAGTTGGCCACCAGCGGTAGCGTAGGCACTCAGATTAATACCACTGCGTAACTAATCTGGCGGTAGATATGCAAATAGTCCCCTGGCTAAAGCCCGGGGGCTATTTTTTTGGCTATCTGCACTGGCTTTAAGCTTTCTTAACAAACTCGGATTTAAGCTTCATTGGGCCGATACCATCAATTTTGCAGTCGATATCGTGATCGCCATCCACCAAGCGGATGCTTTTTACTTTGGTGCCCACTTTAACCACCAGGGAACTGCCTTTCACCTTCAAATCCTTGATCACCGTGACGCTATCACCGTCAGCCAACATATTGCCATTGGCATCACGCACGCCTGATGCGTCATCAGCGCCCTGCTCTTCTGCTACCTTTGACCACTCATGGCCGCACTCTGGGCACACATACTGAAGCCCATCGTCGTAGCTAAACTCAGAGGCACAGGCAGGGCAGTTAGGCAGATCACTCATCAGAAGGCTCCATCACTTGGCTTAGATAAAGGGCTAAGAAAGCGATGGAGCCTACAGGGGTTACGCAAAATGTCCAGCCAGATGCCAGATCAATCGCGCTGGTAAGTGCCGACCAGGCGGTTCATACCCAGCAGGTTGGGCTCTACCTCTTTGAGCAGTTCGGCCAACGTAAGACCTTCAGGCAATGAGGTCTGATGATCCAGCGCCAGCACCCAGAAGTAGTAAAGGTGCTTGCCGTGACCCTCTGGCGGCATTGGGCCACAATAGCCTGTACCGCCTTTATCATTAGCGCCGACGGTGCCTGCAGCGCTCTTTTCGGTTAATTCCAGAAGATCACCAGGCAGGTTATAAAGCACCCAATGCACAAAGCCGTAGCTGCCGTCCCTGACCAGCGGGGCGTCAGGGTCATGACAGATCACTGCAAAGCCTTTGGTACCTTCGGGCGCGCCCTGCCAAGCAAGCGCTGGCGAAACATCTTCGCCCTCTCCCGTATGTTTAGAAGGGATCGCTTGATGATCAGCAAACGCTGGGCTGCTAACCTTCATTGATGAAAGTGCAAATGCCATGCTTCTCTCCTTGATTTATCGGATGAGTGTTTCGTAACAGCCTGAGCTTTATATGAGAACTTTTATGTACGAAAACTAGGTGAACCACCTACCCTGTTTCTTCAGACGGCGCTTTACCCAAACATCATATAACTTTCGCAATTCTGGTTTAATTACCGGTAGACCAATGATCCAGGCAACCGGCACCAGCAAGGGGATACGCGCCATTAACAGACGGTAAGCGTCGATACCCTCAAGCAGTTGGCCCTGCGCGGTTTCGACATGCAGAGAGCGCAGCGCCGTATTAGGATCAACGCCCTTCTCCCGCAGTGTCTGCCGATGTTCACTCACATCAAGCCAGCCAACATCATCTGCCTGGCGGCCCGACCAGCGCTCATAGCGGCGACGCTCTTGTCGGCACAACGGACACTGGGCATCGTAAAAGACATTGATCGATGTCTTGTTGGGCATATAGCCTCACTAGTTAACGTCACTGAATCAGTGTGGCATTTTCAACGTTGGGTGCAACCTTTCGGATCTTCACTGCCCATTTAGGCCACCGCCATGACATCTGAGTTCAAAAAACAGCTATTAATTGTCGCTCACGCCCCTTCAGCAAATACGCTCTCTCTGCGCGAGGCTGCATACCGGGGCGCTTGCCACCCTGATCTTGAGCAGATGCACTGCGTGGTCAAAGCCCCCTTGGAAGCGGGCCCTGACGATGTGCTGGCCTGCGATGCGATTCTGCTTGGCACCACGGAAAACCTGGGGTATATGAGCGGCGCGCTGAAGGATTTTTTCGATCGCAGCTACTACCCTGTTCTAGAACAGAAACAGGGCTTACCCTGCGCACTCTATATTCGCGCCGGCCATGACGGCACGGGCACCCAGCGCGCAGTGGAGAGTATCGTCACGGGTCTACGCTGGCGCTGGGTACAGCCACCACTCATTTTGCGCGGCGAGTGGCAGTCCTCGTTTGCTGATCAGGTAGAAGAACTCAGCATGACCCTAGCGTTTAGTGTTGAAAGTGGCATTGTTTGAGAGTGGTATTTTTTTGAGCGCGCCATTGTATAACCACGACTAGCCTGCCTTACTGTAGATAAGCATGTCGTGCCCACTGTGCGATTGAAAGACTACTGTGCCTTGCTGGCATTACTGCGGTTACTCAACGCACGTACACCAGGTAGCCATTATGCATAACGTCATTGCCTTCTATGATGATCGCGTTCTCGCTCACGAACCCAACATCGATGCCGACTTTTTATCCCAACGGATCGATAAGCGCATTCGACACCTGCTGGCAGGGCTCCCGGTGCCGTGGAAATACCCTGAACACCCAGGCAGATTAAAAGCTATTCAACAACTGCTGGCGCGAGCGCCCATTGCGGGCCTGCAAACTGAAGGGGGCAGAGCGGCCACCCATGAGCAGCTCGCTCGGGTGCATACCACTTCTTATCTAAGCGATATTTTCAGTCTGCGCGGCAAAAATGCCTGGCTGGATGTCGACACCACGGCGGTCTCACCGGGAAGCGTAGATGCCGCAGAAGTCGCCGCCGGAACGGCCATTGCGGCAGTAGAGGCGGTGATGGAAAAGCGCGCTAAAAGCGCCTTTGCACTGGTTCGCCCACCGGGGCACCACGCAGAGCCCGTTCGTGCCCGCGGCTTTTGCTTATTCAATAACGTTGCGGTGGCAGCGGCCCATGCCCGCAGCGCACTAGGCTGCGAACGGGTGCTGATCGTCGATTGGGACGCCCATCACGGCAACGGCACCCAGGATATTTTTTGGGCAGAGCCCAACGTGATGTTTTTCGATATTCACCGCGCCGCGCCCTTCTACCCTGGCTCTGGCCACCTGGAAGAAGTTGGCGCAGGTCTCGCTGAAGGCACCACCATCAACGTACCGCTACCCGCCGGTGCTGGGGATGAGGCATTTCTAAAGGCATTTCGCGACATTCTCGCCCCGGCTGCGTCTTGGTTTAAGCCCGATATTATTTTGGTTTCTGCCGGATTTGACCCCCACTGGCACGACTTAGCTCTCAATGTTTCCTATGAAGGGTTTGGCGCGCTAACTGGTTTTTTACAGCAGCTAGCTGAACAGCATTGCGACGGTCGTCTGGTGTTTGTATTAGAGGGTGGCTACAACCTGGAGTCCTTGGCCAACGGCACCAGAGCCGTACTCTCGGTGCTAGCAGGCAACACGGTGCCGGTACCCGATACCTGCGGTATTGCCGAAGTTCAAGCCGCAGCAGATTTTCACCGCACCGCTTTTCAATCTGATTAGCGGCTTTGCAATTAAAAACGGCACCCCGAAAGGTGCCGTTTCCAGTGCTGACTTGGAGCTACGAAGAGGAGGTCGTTATTTCAGGCGTTCAAACACAGTCGCAACGCCCTGCCCCATGCCGATACACATGGTAGCCAAGCCCAAAGTGGTATCGCGCTGCTTCATGACATTAAGCAGCGTGGTGCAGATACGCGAACCCGAACAGCCCAACGGGTGGCCTAAAGCAATCGCCCCGCCGTGCAGGTTCACTTTATCGTCCATGGCATCCAGGAAACCTAAATCTTTCAGTACCGGGATACCCTGTGCGGCAAAGGCTTCGTTTAGCTCAACGGTCTGGATATCCGCCGCGGAGAGACCGGCGATTTTCAGCGCTTTTTTAGACGCGGGCACCGGGCCATAGCCCATGATGGACGCATCACAACCTGCCACGCCGGTTGAAAGCACCCGCGCAATCGGTTCCAGACCCAACGCTTGAGCGCGCTCATAGCTCATTACCGCCATCGCCGAGGCACCCACGGAAAGCGCCGAGGAAGTGCCTGCGGTCACGGTACCGTTGCGCGGATCAAACACTGGCTTCAGATTCGCCATGGACTCCAGGCTGGCGTCCCCACGAATCACTTCATCGCGCTGCACCATGACTCGAAAGCCACGCTGGTCATGGCCTTCGACGCCGATAATTTCGTTGTCAAAGTAGCCCTTCTCCATCGCCGCCTGGGCACGCTGGTGAGAACGAACGCCGAATTTGTCCTGCTCTTCCCGGGAAACACCGTGCATTTTGCCCAGCAGCTCGGCGGTCAGGCCCATCATCATCGCCGCTTTAGCCGCATATTTGCTCGCCGCCGGGTTAACGTCAACGCCGTGAGCCATGGGCACATGCTCCATGTGCTCAACGCCGCCGATGATAAAGAAGTCGCCCATGCCCGCTTTGATATTAGCGGCGGCGATATGCAGCGCCGTCATCGAAGAACCACACAAGCGGTTTACGGTTTGTGCAGGCACCGAGCGGGGAATGCCGGTCATGATCGCCGCATTGCGGGCAATGTTCATCGACTGCTCAAGCGTCTGGTTGACACAGCCCCAGATCACGTCATCAACTTCTGAGGGATCCAGGTTAGGGTTACGGTCAAACAGCGCCTGCATGGTGGCAGCAGAAAGATTCTCGGCGCGAACGTTGCGAAAAGCACCATTCTTGGCTTTTGCCATGGCGGTACGAACACCGTCAACCACCACAATATCTCTTGGATTCAAACTCATCATATTTCTCCTGTGCGTGGTGGTTAGGCCTGGGTAGCAGAATTGTTGCTGGAATAGAATTGCTCGTTGTTTTGAGCCATCTGACGCAGCTTATCGGTAGGCGCGTAAAGCGGCCCCAGCTCGTCGGCCAAGCCTTCTGCTAGCTTAACGAACTCCGCCACGCCCATGGCGTCGATGTAACGCAGCGCACCACCGCGGAACGGCGGGAAGCCGATGCCATAAATCAGCGCCATATCGGCTTCAGCGGGGGTGGCTACGATGCCATCTTCCAGGCAACGCACCGTTTCCAGGCACAGCGGCACCATCATGCGCGCGATGATGTCCTCGTCGGAAAACTCTTTATGCTCTTTCACCACCTCGTTGACTAAAGCGTAAGCCGCTTCATCGGTGACTTTTTTCGGCTTACCCTTTTTATCCTCTTCGTAGGCGTAGAAGCCCTTGTCATTCTTCTGACCTAAACGGTCATTGTCATACATGACCTGAATGGCGGTTTTACCCTCGCGGGCCATACGATCAGGGAAGCCTTCCGCCATCACTTCATTGGCATGCACTGCGGTATCCAGGCCGACCACATCCAGCAGGTAAGCCGGGCCCATGGGCCAACCGAACTTCTCCATCACTTTATCAACGCGCTGGAAGTCAGCGCCCTGCTCAACCAGGAAGCTGAAGCCGCCAAAGTAAGGGAACAGCACCCGGTTGACCAGGAAGCCTGGGCAGTCGTTAACCACGATCGGCGTTTTGCCCATTGCCCGCGCGTAGGCCACGGTAGCAGCAACAGCAGCATCCGAGGTTTTCTCGCCACGAATTACTTCCACCAGCGGCATACGGTGCACGGGGTTAAAGAAGTGCATACCGCAGAAGTTCTCGGGCCGCTTGAGGTTTTGCGCCAAGCGGTTAATGGAAATCGTCGAAGTGTTCGAGGTAAGAATGGTGTTTTCACCGACCAAACCTTCTACTTCGGTTAGCACGGCATCTTTAACCTTGGGGTTTTCAACCACCGCTTCGACAACGAGATCGACATTGCCAAAATCACCGTAAGAGAGCGTCGGACGAATATTGGTTAGCTTCTCCGCCATCTGCTCGGTGGTCAGCTTGTTGCGCTCTACCTGCTTGGCAAAAAGCTTACGGGCTTCTTTCAGGCCCAGCTCTAGCGCGTCATCCTTGATATCCTTCATCAGAATTGGCGTGCCTTTAGAGGCACTCTGATATGCGATACCACCGCCCATGATGCCAGCCCCAAGTACAGCGGTCTGCTTCACTGACTGAGCCTGTTTTTCATACTTGCTGGCTTTTTTCTTGACCACTTGATCGTTCAGGAACAGGCCAACCAGGTTAAACGCTACGCTGCTCAGCGCCAGCTTAGCGAAGGCTTTGGCTTCAATCGCCTGGGCGCGGCCACGCTCTTCACCCGCGCCTTTTTGGATCACTTTGATCGCTTCAATCGGCGCCGGATAATGGGGGCCCGCTTTACCAGCGACATAGCCCTTCGCGGTTTCAAAGGCCATCATCTGCTCAATGGGGTTGAGCTTCAGGGGGCTGGTCTTTTCAGCACGGCGGGCTTGATAATCCAGCTCACCGGCGTTGGCACGGTCGAGAATATCCAGCGCCGCCTCTTCCAACTGCTCGGCTGCTACCACCGCATCGACAGCGCCCACTTTTAGCGCGGCATCAGCGCGGTTTTCGGTACCACCGGCAATCCACTCGATGGCGTTATCGGCGCCGATAATGCGCGGCAGCCGAACACAGCCGCCCCAGCCGGGCAGAATGCCAAGTTTGGTTTCTGGCAGGCCGATCTTGGCTTTCTCGCCCATCACGCGAAAATCGGTGGTCAGCAATACTTCACAGCCACCCCCCAGCGCCAAGCCGTTGATAGCAGTAACGGTGGGGAACGGCAGATCCTCAATGGCATTGAAGATACCGTGCACCTGCTCAAGCATCTCGGCAATCTGCCCCTCACCCTTGGAGAACATGCCGTGAAACTCGGTGATATCGGCGCCCACGATAAACACATCTTTACCGCTCGCAATCAATAAGCCCTTTAAGCCGCTTTCGGCTTGAATGGCCTTCACTGCCTCGCCCAGCTCTGCTACCACAGCGCTGGAGAGCTTATTAACGGACTCATCTTTCAGGTCGAAAGTGAGCATTGCGATATCATTGCCACTCGGGGTGTCACGACGTGTCACCGTGATGGCGTTGCCTTGATAAATCATCCGCGCTCTCTCCACATTTTCGGGCTGGCTCTGAAAAGAGAACCCGCCACGTTTCTCATACGTCTTTCATAGACTTTCATACGGTCGTTTGATTGCCTTAGCTTGGTTGAGTTGCATGGCAACGTCAAGCCCAGACTTTTGGCTAGGGTTTGTACGAAAACTGCCTGCGCTCGACTATACGGCGTTAAAAATCGCCTCAAAATGCTCATTTACAACCCGTAAACTCGAACGCGAGCCCGGTCCTTTTTTCGTATTTTTGCCTTGTCTAGTCTTCGCTCGCCGACTTTTCGTAAAAACCCTAATTCATCTATCTATTGAGACCAGCACTCCCCTGCGTGCGTTCATACTGCTAGGATCACGCTTCTTTTAATTTTGTAGGTTACCTTGTTATGGGCGCACTGCTTACGCCATCGCGCATTGAGGCCGTTCAACGGCGTATTGAAAGCATAGTCGAACGGTTAAAACCGTGGAGCTGGCTGTGGCCACCCATGGCGTTCGCTGCTGGTTTAGGCAGTTTCTTTCTTGTCGATCGCCAGCAGTGGTTGGGCGCAGCACTGGCGTTGGGTTTACTGTTCGCCTGGGCACTACTGCTCTCCGAAGGTTTGATCAGCCGCTGGCTGTCACGCCGTGGGCATCCCACACCCCCTCGGGGCGTGACCAACTTTATTGCGCAAATGATTCACCAGGAGACACTTTTCTTCACGCTGCCGTTTATTTTAGTCACCACCGTGTGGAATAGCGGACAGACGCTGTTTGCGCTATTGGTAGGCGGCATGGCGCTACTGTCGATTATCGATCCGCTCTATTTCAAGGTCGCGGAGCGTTGGCGCAGTCTGTATTTCGTCTTTCATGCCCAGTGCGTTTTCCTGGTGCTGCTGGTCACTCTCCCCATCATGGTGCACCTCACCACCGGCCAAAGCCTGCTGCTGGCCCTGGGAATCACCATTTTGCTAGCCCTGCCAAGTTTTTGGCACTTGCTCAAGCAGCGCTCGCTCAAACGCTGGTGCGCTTTTTTTGTGCTGACGCTGTTACTTGCCTATGGCGCTTGGCTTGGTCGCATCTGGGTACCCCCCGCCAGCATGTGGATGACCAGTAGCGCACTGTCTCCCGGTTTTGATGTTGAACAGCGCCTGCCTCAAGGCTCTATGGTATTAACACCGCAAGCCATCAGCGAGAATGGCCTTTATGTGTATACCGCTATTCGGGCACCGCGGGGATTAAGTGAAACCATTACCCATGCTTGGCATCATAATGGTGAGCCAATGGACGTTGTGGAACTTAATATCGATGGTGGACGCGAACAGGGTTATCGCGCGTGGAGTCACAAACAAAATTTCCCCGAAGACCCTACTGGGGATTGGCGCATCGATATCATGACGGGGACTGGCCAGCGCTTAGGTTTGATACGTTTTGAGGTGTCAGCAGACCCTCAGCACGCCTCGCTGGCAGATGGAGAAATACGCGCCAGTGGCCTAAGTGGATTAAACTTACGTCGATTTGTGCCAGGTAGCCCTAATGATGAAGAGGCGCAACCAGAAGATTGAATGGTTAAGCACCTTGCATTCAGCGGCGCAGCTTATGACAATTCCTATACTCATACTTATTGGCAGCTAGTTACCTATGGCTTCAACGATTGGATTTCGCATCGCACGCTTGCCCCATTTATGGCGCTCCATCTTGGATCGCCGCTTGGCGCCTCTGGGTTTAACCCAAACACGCTGGGTGACGCTGTATCACCTGTGGCGGCTGGGCGAAGGCCACCCACAGTGCGACCTCGCCCGCGTTATTGGTGTTGAGGCGCCCTCGCTGGTGCGCACCCTTGGCCAGCTTGAGGAACAAGGCCTGGTAGAGCGCCGAGCCTGCGACAACGACCGCCGCAGCAAGCGTATTTATCTCACGCCTGCCGCTATGCCGCTGTTAGAACAGATCGACAGCGTTGCCCAGCAGGCGCGCAAGGAGATGTTCGCTGGCTTAAGCGAGGAGAACCTTGAACAACTCAACGATTGGTTGGCGGTGATTGAAGCGAATGGACTAGCGATACAAGCACGCGATCAAGACAGCCCGTCATCTTGATCGCTGACGGTGGGCGAAACCTGCTCAGTGCCCTTTAGCAGCTGGCTGAAAGGCTGGTCGGCGTGGCCACGCAGGGCATCGCGCAGCTGTTGAAATTCGGGTAGATAGGTCGCGAATCGCTCCGCGGTTTGCGACTCCCACCACCAAAGCGTCAGCGCATAAGGCGTTGATTGCACCACCAGCGCGTCCTGGGGTAAGCGTTCAAGCAACGCTTTCAAGGGTGCCTCCGCATCATCGGGTAATGGGCGCAAGGGAGCTATACGCCAACGCCAGCCTGCGTAATAGGGTGCTAACGCATCACTGGCATTGCTGTCTCTTACCAGCAGAAAATCCGGGCCGGGTCCTTCCTGGGGAAAGTGCCAACGGTAGGCAGGCATGGTGCCTCTAAAATGGTGCAGCGGCGGCTTTTCCAGTTTGATGCTGACGCCCTGCTTGGAGATTTGTGAACGTAGCGCCTGTTGGCGCTTTTGGCGCGGGCTGGGCTTTAGCCACATCACGGGCGCAATCACTAACATCAGAATAAAGACTATAATAAACCAATCCATCTCTACATTTACCTCCACATGAGCCACACGGTATACACTATTCTAAAGGACATGACTCAGATCGGTGTTTTGACCCAAGTCATTGTTAAACCGCTTGCTATTGTTAAAAAAGGACACGCCATCTAAAGTAAAGGTCATTGAACAAAGAGCTTTTTTCTTTGTTAACCAGTGCTTCCATGCCAAGGAGATACGCCATGAGCTATCACCACATTTTAGTTGCCGTTGACCTCACCAAAGATTCCCACAAGATTTTGGAACGTGCGGTGGCGATTGCAGAGCGCAACGATCAAGCCAAAATTTCTATTATGCATACCCTGGAACCGCTTGGGTTTGCCTACGGTGGCGATATCCCCATGGACTTGACCAGCATTCAAGATCAGCTGGATGAACACGCTAAAAAACGCTTGGCCGAAATTGCTGCCCCACATATTGCCGAGGCTGACCAGCACGTCGTCGTCGGTATGCCCGACACCGAAATCCACCGTTTTGCTGAAGAGCACGATGTGGACTTGATCGTGGTGGGCTCCCATGGCCGCCATGGCTTTGCCCTGCTGCTGGGCTCAACCTCTACCGGTGTGCTGCACGGCGCCCAGTGCGATGTCCTCGCGGTACGCGTGGGTAAAAAAGGCGAAGAAAGCGACGAGTAACAACCCACTACGTGATACCGCTGACAAAAAAGGCGCCTACACGGCGCCTTTTAACGTTACTGAGTTACTCCCCTGCAGCCATCGCTTCCAGTTCCATCCAGCGCTCCATGGCGACTTCTAACGCCTTTTGCACTTTTTCAAGCGTTTGCAGCTTAGCCGTCACGGCGTCAGCGTCCTGCTGATAAAACGCAGGGTCACCAATTTCACTCTCTAACGCCGCTATTTCCCCTTCAAGACGCTCGATTTCGACGGGCAGTGCATCTAACTCACGCTGTACATTGTAAGAGAGTTTGACGCTCTTTTTCGCTGGTGCAGCCGGTTCTTCAGCGACCTTTTTAGGCGCTTCTGAAGTAGGTTCGGTACGCTGGCGCGCCGCGCCTTCCCAAGGCGCTGGCGGCAGCTTGCCCCCTTGGCGAATCCAGTCGGTATAGCCACCCACGTATTCACGCACAACGCCATCGCCTTCAAAGGCGAGCATGCTGGTGACCACGTTATCCATAAATGTTCGGTCGTGGGAGACCAGCAGCAGCGTGCCATCGAAATTGAGCAGCAGCTCTTCGAGCAGCTCCAGTGTTTCCATATCGAGATCGTTGGTCGGCTCATCGAGCACCAGCACGTTAGCTGGCTGGGTGAACAGCTTGGCTAACAGCAGACGGTTGGACTCGCCCCCGGAGAGCGCTTTAACCGGCTGGCGCACCCGTTCGGGGGTGAACAGAAAGTCCTGCAGGTAGCTCATTACATGGCGATCTTTTCCGCCCACGCTGACGCGATCACTACCTTGAGCAACGTTGTCGTAGACGGTTTTTTCCAGTTCGAGCCCGGCGCGCAGCTGATCGAAATAGGCCACTTTCAGATTGGTGCCCATCTGTACCTTACCTTCACTGGGTTCCAATTCGCCCAGCAGGATTTTCAGCAACGTTGTCTTGCCCGCACCGTTGCGTCCCAGGAAACCAATACGGTCACCACGCAGCACCTCAAGGTTAATATCGCGTAGTATCACCTCATCGCCAAAACGCTGGGTGACGCCCTGCAGTTCTACAACGCGCTTGCCGGTGCGCTCGCCGCGATCCACCGTCAAGTTGGCATTACCCTGGCGCTCTCGGCGCTGGCTGCGTTCGTTACGCATTGCCTCAAGCGCCCTTACCCGCCCTTCGTTGCGAGTACGTCGTGCTTTAACACCCTGGCGAATCCAGGCTTCCTCTTGGGCGAGCTTTTTATCGAACTCGGCGTTCTCTCGCGCTTCCACTTCCAGCTCGTGCTGCTTGCGGGCCTGATACTCTTCGTATTTGCCGGGGTAGCGGCCTAGCTGGCCTCGATCCAGCTCGAGAATATTGGTCGCCAGCTTGGAGAGAAACGCCCGGTCGTGGGTAATCAACAGTACCGCAGCGTTGAAGGCCAGTAGCTGCTCTTCCAACCAGGCAATGGTGTCTAAATCCAAGTGGTTGGTGGGCTCATCGAGCAGCAGCAGATCGGGCTCGGCAACCAGCGCCCGCGCCAGCGCTACCCGACGGCGCCAGCCGCCGGAGAGCGAGCTCATCTCAGCCGCAGGGGGCAAGCCCAAGCGGGTCAGTACGGTGTCGATACGCTGGTGGAAAGACCAGCCATCAATGGCTTCCAAGCGCGTTTGCAGGGTCGCCATGCGATCCATATCGGGGTCGGGATCATTGATAAGATGATCGTATTCGGAAAGCAGTCCCCCCGCTTCCGGCAGGCCCTGGGCCACCATATCGAAAATAGTCAGGCCGGATGACTCAGGTAACTCCTGGGACAACACGCCTATTTTAAGGCCAGGCGCGCGCCAGATTGAGCCATCATCGGGCAGGATATCCCCCGCCACCAGCTTCAGCAGGGTGGACTTGCCGGTGCCGTTGCGCCCGACCAGCGCCAGCCGCTCGCCTTTTTCAACTGTCAGGTCGGCGCGATTGAGTAGTACATGGGTGCCGTAGGCGAGTTGCAGCTGTTCGAGTCGTAACAGGGTCACGCGGTGTCCTCCTTAATCGTGAGGCGCACAGTGTAACGCATGAGCGCGCCGTGAGGGGGAACCTTATAGAGAGGAAACCACCAGCGTGGTAACGTTTTGCCATCATGTATCGTAACACTAGCAATAGTCACTACTTTAAAGGCGGACTGACAATGACGGTGACCGTCTCGATGCATTTTGTAAATGAGCTATTTAAAGGCTTACCAGACAGCGAGACACCGCCCACCCGCTATTTGGAACGGGCGGGTATTTCACCGTTTTTACTTTCGGCTCCCCATGGTCGGGTCACCGTTGAGCAGTTTGCTGAACTCTATCGCGGGCTGGTGAACGAACTGGATGACGAAACGCCCGGCTTTTTTTCCCGCCCGCTGCGGGGTGGCACACTAAAACTGCTGTGTTTAAGCATGCTGGATGCGCCCAACCTACAGGTGGCGCTGCATCGCTATACGCAGTTTTTTCGTATTCTGCTCGATGATTTTGGCTATGCGTTTACTCTTGAAGGTGACTTGGCCCGCATGGCACTGGTGGAGCATTCTCCCTTGGTGGGCAGCCGCATTTTAATTCATGAGCTGATGCTCAAGCTATTTCATGGCATCGCGTCGTGGATGATTGCGCGTAAAATACCGCCCATTTTGATGGAGTGCGCTTACGCCCAGCCGCCTCACAGCGCTGACTATCTCTACTTTTACCCAGGTACGGTGCGCTTTGATCAGCCACAAACCGCCATCTATATTGATCGCGGATTGCTTGATCACCCTATCCGACAAACCAAGAAGCACCTGGGCGCTTTTCTCAAGCGTGCCCCGGCGGACTGGTTCTATGTGTCGTTTGCTGATCGCCTGCTCACTCACCGGGTGCGGGAACACCTTTCACGCCATTTGCTGACGGCAGGCACGGTGCATAGCGCCGCCGATGCGCTACATATGTCTGCACGCACGCTAGCGCGGCATTTAAAAGTGGAGGGCACCCACTTTCAAGCAGTCAAGGATGAGTACCGCCGCGATGTCGCTATTCAGGCACTCACCTGCAGTGAGAAGCCCCTTGTCAACATTGCAGAAGCGTTGAGCTTCGAGGATCTCGCCTGCTTTAGCCGGGCTTTCAAAACCTGGACAGGCAACTCGCCCGCCGCGTATCGAAAAGCGCGCACGGCGGGCAATGTTCGCTAATCGCATAGAGCTATAGCAGTTACCTGTCTGCATATATCAGTGTCGAGGGCAGGTTGGAGCGAGGGTCTTTTTCCATGGATGGAAAAAGTAGCGTCCACGGATGGATTCACAGCGCCCTCGCGGAAACCTTCCCTCGTACCCTGTGAATGAGCACTTGTAAGAGCAGTAACTCACCAAGAATATCTAAATTTCGGTACGAATACGTTTTTTATCCAGCTTGCCCACGCTGGTTTTGGGTATTTCATCGACGAAACGAATCATGCTGGGAATCGCCCAGCGGTTGAGTTTGCCCTGGGCCACAAACTGCTCTAGAAACGCCTGCACGGTTTCCGTCGTCGGGGGGTTATTTAGATCAACGGGTACGGCTAACGCCGCGGGGCGCTCTCCCCATTTATCGTCCGCGACCCCAATTACCGCCACTTCGGCAATACCTGGGCACTGGCTGATATAGCTTTCCAGTTCTAACGACGAGAGCCACTCTCCACCGGTTTTAATCACGTCTTTTATGCGGTCGCTAATGGTCAGAAAGCCCCGCTCATCGAGTGAACCTACATCGCCAGTATGCAGCCAGCCGTTGCGCCATAGCTCCGTGCTGCGTTTCTCCTCTTTGTAGTAAGCCTGGGTCAGCCAGGGCGCTTGAACTCGCACTTCGCCAACACTTTTACCATCATTGGGCAAAGGCTCGCCGTCCGCATCGACCACCTGCAACTTGACCATCGGAATTGGCAGACCTGCTTTACAACGCCAGGGTAGCTGGGTTTCAAAATCAGCCTCGGCGATATCATGCGGCAGAATATCGGCGGTGAGTAGCGGGCAGGTCTCCGACATGCCGTAAGCGCTGCGGGTATCAATGCCTAACTCCCATGCTTTGCTGGCCAGCGCTTGAGTTAGCGCACTACCGCCTACCAATACTTTCCAACCGGCGAGGTCGACCTGCTTCGAGGCAATCGCTTCAGCGCTAACCACCATGTTGAGCAGGGTGGGCACGCAGTGGGAGAAGTCGACCTTCTCGCTCACCAGTAGCTTGACCAGCATTTCTGGCTCATAGCGGCCTGGATAGACCTGAGTAGCTCCCATCAACGTGGCGGTATAGGGCACCCCCCAGGCATGAACGTGAAACATCGGTGTAATCGGCATATACACTTTGTCGCGGTTGAGCAGCTCAAAACCGGGGGCCTGGAAAGCGCTAGCCTCGTTCAAGGTGTGCAGCACCAACTGGCGATGGGTGAAGAAAACCCCTTTGGGGTTGCCCGTAGTACCGGTGGTGTAGAACAGTGTGGCGACAGCGTTTTCATCAAAGGTTGGGAAGTCGTAGTAGGCAGGCTGCTGGCTTAATAGCGTTTCAAACTCGCCTATCACTGGCAGTGAAGTATCGACTGCCTGCAGGGCCTCCTGACACAGCAGGTAGCCACGCACTCGAGGTAGCTTATCGGCTAGCGGCTCAAGCAGCGGTACGAACTCTTCATGCACGATGACGAAAGCGTCTTCGGCGTGCTCCATGGTGTAGAGGATTTGCTCCGGAGCCAGGCGCACGTTCACCGTATGCAGCACAGCGCCAATCATCGGGATCGCAAAAAAGCACTCCAGGTAGCGGTGGCTATCCCAATCCAACACCGCCACCACATCGCCAGCTTGAACGCCCTGAGACGACAGCACGTGGGCCAGTTGATGCACCCGCTCACGAAAACGCTCGTAGCTGTGGCGGCTTTGATCCCGGTAGACAATCTTGTTGTCGCCCGCCATACGCACGCCGGCTTCAAGCAAATCACCAATCATCAGGGCAGGGTTTGTCGCCGAGGCCGCAGCGGGTAGGATTTTGGGGCTAACTGAAGGCATAAAAACTCCTTTAAGTTTGTTCTTGTGGCAATTAACTCGATTTAGCCGCGTTCAATAAGCAGGGCGATGCCCTGCCCGCCACCGATACACAGCGTAATCAGTCCGTAGCGACCGTTAATACGCTCTAACTCGTGAAAGGCTTTAAGTATCAAGATAGCCCCTGTGGCTCCCACCGGATGCCCCAGGGCAACCGCGCCACCGTTGGGATTTAACCTCTCTAGCGGGAAACCGAGCGTTTCGGCCACCGCCATGGCTTGAGCAGCAAAGGCTTCATTGGATTCAATCACATCAATATCGTTGATACTAAGCCCCGCCTGCTGCAGGCAACGCTTTACCGCTGGAATCGGCCCCAGGCCCATTAGCGTTGGATCGACGCCTGCAGTCGTGGCAACGCGTAGATGCGCCCTGGGCGCTAAACCGCGCTTTGCGGCTTCATCGCTATGGGCAAGCACTAAGGTGGCCGCTCCGTCGTTGATTCCCGAGGCATTGCCTGCGGTCACCACACCGTCTTTCTGGAAGGCTGGTTTAAGCCGCGCTAAATCGCCAAGCTGGACGCCTTCGCGCACGTGCTCATCGCGGGAAAACTGGACTGTTTGCTTACCGCGGCTGACTTCCACCGCGACGATTTGCTCGTCAAAGCGGCCTTCCACGATGGCACGCGACGCCTTTTGATGACTCTCCAGGGCAAATTGATCGAGCTGTTCTCGGCTCAAGCCATACTGTTTAGCGATATTCTCGGCGGTGCAGCCCATATGGCCGCTGCCAAAAGGGTCGCTCAAGATACCCAGGGTTAAATCCTGGACGTTTACATCCCCCATGCGCACGCCGTTGCGCGCTTGGGGCGGCAGCAGATAAGCCCCTCGCGACATCGACTCCGCGCCCCCTGCCAGGGCTAAGCGGCTGTCGCCCATGGCGATCTGCTGGGCTGCAGACACAACCGCCTGCACCCCTGAGCCACACAGCCGATTAACGTTGAAGGCCCCCGCCTCTTTTGGCACCCCCGCTTCGAGCGCGATATGCCGCGCCAGATAGGCATCCTGGGGGCCGGTGGTAATAATGTGACCGTATACCGAGTGGTCGATATCACCGCCCTCAACGCCTGCCCGCCACAACGCCTCTTTGGCAGTGATCGCGCCCAGCTCAAACGGCGCGATTGTTGAAAGCGAGCCACCAAAACCACCAATAGCCGTTCGGGCGCCGCCTAAAATTACGACATCATCTAATCGCATATTTATCTCCTGTGCTTGCCGCCTAGCTAGGCCACTTTGCCCAACAACGAACGCGCGACGACTTCTTTCATAATCTCCGAGCTACCGGCGTAAATGGTTTGCACCCGGGCATCGAGATAAAAGCGTGAAATGGGGTATTCGTGGGTGTAGCCGTAACCGCCAAATAGCTGCAGGCAGCGATCCACCGCCTGGCACTGCAGCTCGCTTAGCTGCAGTTTTAAAATCGCTGCATCCGTGCTGCTCATGGTGTTCTGGCGATACTTTTCGACGCAGTGTTCAAAGTAGGCACGGGCTACGTCCAACTGGGCTTTGATTTCCGCCAGCGTAAAGCGGGTATTTTGAAAATCCGCGACCCGCTGACCAAATGCTTGGCGCTGCTGCACGTACTCCAGGGTCAACGCCAGCGCGCCCTCTACGGCACCTAACGCCTGCGCTCCTACGCCCAGTCGCTCCCGGGGCAGCTCCTGCATTAAGTAGCGAAACCCAGCGCCCTCTTCACCCAGCAGCGCATCATGGGGCAGTTGCATCTGATCAAAGGCAAGCTCGGCGGTGTCGCTGGCGTGCTGGCCAATCTTTTTAATCGGTTTACCCCGCGAGAAGCCGGGTAAGTGGGTATCAACTAAAAACAGCGAGACCCCTTTGGCACCAGCGGAAGGGTCGGTTTTAGCGCACACGATCACCAGGTCGGCAAACTGGCCGTTGGTAATAAAGATTTTGCTGCCACTTAACTCCCAGCCTTCGCTGGTACGCTTCGCACGGGTTTTTATTGATGCAAGATCACTCCCCGCATGGGGTTCAGTCATGGCAATAGCGCCAAGGCACTCGCCACGGGCCATGGCAGGCAGCCACTGCTCATGCTGGTCAGCTGTGCCCAGATTCTGCAGATAGGGCATTACGATATTGGCATGAATGTTATAGGCGCTGGCTAGGCCACCAAACCCTTGCCGGGAAAGCTCTTCCAGCGCCAGCTGGGTAATGGCGATATCGGCCCCTGAACCGCCGTGCTGCTCATCCAGATCAATACCGAGCAGTCCCGCAGCACCCAGTGCTTGCCAAAGCGAGCGGGGTATTTCGCCCGCCGCCTCCCACTCATCGTAGAAAGGGGCGACCTCTTGACTTAGACAGCGCTTGATCATGGCGTGAAACAGTTCGGTGGTTTGCTCGTCCATGTTCACTCCTTGAGATCTTGGCGCAAATGACGCTTGAGGATCTTGCCTGCGGTACTTTTGGGCAGGGCATCGGCAAACAGGATGCGTTTAGGCACTTTATAGGGCGCCATCAGCGTTTTGGCGTGATGAATCAACTCCTCCTCGCTTGCCTCTTGGCCCTCTTTCAAGACCACTACCGCCGTAATAGCTTCGATCCACTTCTCGTCCGGCTGGCCGATCACCGCCACTTCGGATACCGCCGGGTGTTTAAACAGTCCCTCCTCTACTTCACGGCTAGCGACCAATATGCCGCCGGTGTTAATCACATCCTTGATACGATCAACGACGTATAAATAGCCAGCTTCGTCGAAGTAACCCACGTCACCCGAATGGAACCAGCCGCCTTGAAACGCCTCTTCCGTCATCGCCGCTTTATCCCAGTACCCTTTCATGAGCTGCGGTGAGCGGTGGACGATTTCTCCATGCTCCCCTGGAGGGACATCATTCATCTCAAGGTCGACGATGCGGGTTTCCACCGTCAGGATGGGCCGCCCAGCGGAGGCGGGCCGTTTGGCGTGCTCTTCAGGGCGCAACACGGTTGCCAAGGGGGCTATTTCGCTCTGCCCATAGCAGTTATAGAGCCCTACGCCCGGTATCCGCTGCTGCAGTTCTTCAAGTACCGGCACCGGCATAATTGAGGCGCCGTAATAGGCTTTGTTGAGGGCGCTTAGGTCGAAGCGCTCAAATTCGACATGACGCAGCAGGCTGATCCAGACCGTAGGTGGGGCAAAAAAGGACGCAATCTGGTGCTCGGCTATGGCACTTAAACACAGCTCGGGGAGTGGTGCTTCCAGCAAATAGACAGGGGCACCCAATAACAAGGCAGGCATCAGAAAGACATGCATTTGTGCCGAGTGGTAAAGCGGCAAGGCGGCAAGCATGGCTTCATTGCCTTTGATATCCAGCTCTACCATGCAGGCCATATATTCGGCCATCAGTGCCTGATGGGTCATCATCGCTGCTTTCGGTGCGGCCGTAGTGCCCGAGGTATAGAGCAGTTGCGCAAGGCTTGCGTCATCGACCGTTACACTGGGCTCTTGACTACTGGGCCCGTCGTTATATCGCTCAGAGGTTGCACAAGCCAATACATCAAAGCTTGCTGCATGTTGCCCCTGATCCGCGTGCAGAGTTCCCATCATGGCTAGATCCAAGCCGTCGGTGGCAGCACTCACTTTATCGGCAAGACCCACATCGCTGAGCAAACCCGCGGCCCCCGACTGATCAAGAATATAGCGCAACTCATCGCTACTTAACGCGAAGTTGATCGGTACATGCACCAACCCCGCTTTCGTAGCCGCCAACCAGGCGATAACATAGGCGTCGGAGTTTTTGCCATACACCGCCAGCCGATCACCCGGCGTAAGCCCCGCTGCCAGCAAGCCGTTTGCCACGCGGTTAGCTGCTTGGTTGAGTGCTTGATAACGCCATTGACGTTCACCAAACACCAGCGCCAACTGGTGCGAATATTTTCGAGCGCTGCGGTTCAGAGCAGCCCCGATGGTGTTTTGCTGAATAACAGATGTTTCAGACATGCCAAATCCTCTGAATTGTTGTCGTGAATTGGCAGCGACTTAACTGTTGACCAACGGACAGACACTTTCTGATAGCGGACGGAAGGCCTCTTCTGCCGGAATGGTACGGATGATATGAAAGAGGTCATCTTCGTCTTGAGATTCTTCGGGGGTTTTAACTTCCACTAAATACATATCGTGAACCATGCGGCCATCTTCACGAATATAGCCACCGGTGGCGAAGATATCGTTGATGGGGGTATCGGCCATTTGCTGACGAACCGTCTGGGTATCATCAGTGCTGGTGGCTTTGATCGCTTCCAGGTAGTGGCGCGTACTGGAGTAGAGACCCGCATGTACCATGGTGGGCATGCTGCCGGTTCGTTCTTTAAAGCGCTCGGCCCAAGCGCGGGTTTCATCGTTTAAATCGTAGTACCACGCTTTGGTGAATTGCAGACCCTGGGCATTATCTAGCCCAATGCTGCGTACATCGGTACTAAACAGCACCATCCCCGCCAAAATCTGACCCGCTTGGGTAATACCGAACTCACCTGCTGTCTGCACCGCGTTAATCGTATCGCCGCCAGCGTTATTCAGCGCAATCACATCAGCGCCAGAGGCCTGGGCCTGGAGCATGAACGAGGAAAAGTCACTGCTGGGAAAAGGGTGACGAGCGCTGCCCACAATGGTGCCACCATTTTCCGTCACTACTCGTGTGACGTCGGCTTCCAGCGCATGGCCAAAGGAATAGTCGGCACTCAGTAAGAACCAATTTTTATGCCCCTCATCAGTAATCGCTTTTGCGGTACCGTTGGACATCGCCCAGGTGTCGTAAACCCAGTGAATATGGTTGGGAGAGCAGTGTTCATTGGTAATAGACGACGATACAGCGCCATTGACCAGGCCAAGTTTATTCGCCTCTTCCAACAGACCAACCGCCGCTAGAGTGACAGAAGATGCCACGAGCCCGGTAACCATGTCGACGTTACGCTCGTCGATCCACTCACGTACAACGCTTGAGCCCACATCAGGGCTGTTGCGGTCATCAGCGCTAAACACCACGATGCTGGCGCCATTAACACTACCGCCCATATCTTCAATCGCCATATTGATGGCGTCTTCACCCAACGGCCCGATAGGGTCGCGGTAAACACCGGACATATCGGCTAAATAGCCAATACGGATTTCATTATCGGAAATACCCTCAGCGGCGACAGTAGTAGGCGCATAAATGGCCAGCAAGACAGCAGCGGCGAGGGTCGAAGAAGCACAGCGGTGAGATAAGTAATGGGGAAGTTGCATTTTTATGTGGCTCTCTTTTGTTGTTATTAACGGCTGCCAATAGCTCAACCAGATGAATTAAGCGCTAGTATCAAGCGCTAGGCTTGACCTCATCTTAGGCGTTACCAAGCCTTTGCTGTTTACCTATCGAGCCAGATTTTTTGCAATTCGTGCCATTCGCTAGCGCTGATCTCTACTAATACTCCATTAGTCGATGCCCGCGCATACCGTTACAATGGTGTTTTTTATAATCCGATGGAGAGTGACGTTTGGCTACTGCGTACGCTGATGATTTCCTACCCGAAGCACTACAGTTCCGCCCTAGTGCTCCGTTGGTGGATATCGGCGCGAACTTGACCCACGAAAGCTTCGGGCGTGACCTTGAGGCGGTGATCCAGCGTGCCCAGGCGGCGCAGGTGACCACCATGATTGTTACCGGCACCGACCTTGCCCACGCCGAGCAAGCGGTTGCGCTAGCCAAGCAGTATCCTGGCCTCTACGCCACGGCGGGGGTGCACCCCCATGACGCCAGCCGGTGGGACGAGAACCTCGAGCGCGCCATGGCGGCCCTGCATGCCATGCCGGAAGTGGTCGCTGTAGGCGAGTGTGGTTTGGATTTCAACCGCCACTTCTCGACACCTCCTGAGCAGGAGCGGGCCTTTGAGGCGCAGCTGGCACTGGCAGCGGAGAGCGGCTTGCCGCTGTTTTTGCACGAGCGGGATGCGGGGCAGCGGATGCGCGAAATACTGCATGCCTGGCGAGACGATATCTCTCATGCGGTAGTGCACTGTTTTACTGCCGACCGCGATACGCTGTTTGGTTATCTCGACCTAGACTTGCATATAGGCCTGACCGGTTGGATTTGTGACGAACGGCGCGGTCACCACCTTCGTCCTCTGGTAAGCGATATACCCGTAGAGCGTTTGATGGTAGAAACCGACTGCCCTTATCTATTGCCACGCAACCTACCGGCGAAATTAAAGGGGCGTCGACACGAACCCGCATTGCTGCCGTGGATTGTCCGCGAGATAGCCCAGTGGCAAGGTATTAGCGAAGCTGAGCTGGGAGCGGCAACCACACAGACCGCCCAGCGTTTTTTCCGTCTACCCACGGAATCTTAACAGGAGTATTAGCGTGGTCGATTATCCAGGGTTTATAGCCATAGAGACAGGCGAAGACGATGGCCTTCCGTTAGCCATTGCGTGGTCGCTGCCCGATGGCCGAGTGAAGCAGACATTGATTCAACCAGACGATAGCTGGATCAAAGAAGATACCAATGCCATGGGCGCCTACAGTATGGAAGAGCTGGAGAGCCTGGGGGTTAGCCCGCTTGAGGTGATTCGCGAGCTTGAGAACGACCACTTCTCCGCCACGCTCTACACCAGCGACAACGGCGACGACGAAGCGGCGCTGGCGCGGCTGTTTGACACCTACGGCCTGGATCCTTTTGTTGAGCTAGCCCCGGCGTCGGTGCTCTACCCTTCACTTACCCCCGGCGAATGGCACCGCCAGCGGCGCGAAACCTTCAGCGAGCTGGGCTTAGAGCCGATGCGCCCAGAGCATGAGCTGGAAGTGATGCTATCGATGCATCAGCGCCTCACCGAAGAGGATTAAGCCAACAACACTTCATCCATTGACTCCAAGGTGGCATGCGCCTGGGCCACAGCCTCTGCTAGTGTCAGTTGGTCAGAATAGAAGCTTTTAAGCGCTACCTGGAAAGCCTTAGCGCGGGCCGTCAAGCCCTCTTCCAAATAGCGCTGGGCGCGTGCCTCTACTTGCGCCGCAAAAGCCTCTATATCCACCTCGATATCGCCGCCTAAATTATCCACGCTCACATGAAACACGCGTCCACAGGCACGGGTGAAGATAGACTCCAGCGCCTGTGGGGCCACCTCAGCCTGCTCGAATGCCCTCTGCTGTTCGGCATTACGACCATCGGGGCAGTACCAGTAGCCGTAATCCTCCAGTTGGCGGCGTTTTTCACCGGCAATACACCAATGGCTGATTTCGTGCAGCGCACTGGCATAATAGCCCCGCGCAAAAATAACCTGATGATAAGGGGTTTCGCTGTTAGCGGGCCTATAGAGGGGCTCATCCCCGCCCCGGATCAATCGGGTTTGATACCGCTCAGCAAAAATTCCGTCAAAAAGCGCGGTAATATCTTCGAGCGTCCATCGATCCTGCGTGTTACTCACATTGACCTCGTTTGTCACTGGTTTGGGGGCATTATACCCACACGATTAATGCAAGCGACTAGCCCAAAAAAGCAGTCGCTCCTGCTAATATAGCGGCCTTTCACAGTAACTTTACCCTTTTAGGAGCCAACAAGTGGGCGGCTTTACTCAAAACGTTAGATCAGTGTACTGGCCAGAAACCCGAGCCTTAATCTTTTTGGCACTGCCTATTTGTGGTGCTCAGCTGGCGCAGGCTGGGATGAGCGTTGTCGATGTGATGATGACCGGCCGACATAATGCCACGTCCCTTGCCGCCGTATCGGTGGGTTCAAGCCTATGGATGCCGCTCATGCTATTTATGACCGGCACCTTAATGGGGCTGACCCCCATAGTGGCCCATTTGCTAGGAGGACAACGCAATACGGCTATTCGCCCGGCCGTCCATCAAGCGCTTTGGGTCGCGCTACTGCTAGGGGTCGTGGCTGCAGCGCTGCTCTGGTCGGCCGTCATGCCGATATTTGAATTAATGAAGGTGCCCCAGGAGGTGGGCAGAGAGTCTGCTGCCTACCTTTCAGCCGTCGCTTTTGGCATGCCAGGGATTGCCCTTTTTCAGGCGCTTAGAGCATTTTCCGATGGCATGAATCATACCCGCCCGGCGCTATGGATCAGCCTGGTCGGCCTAACGGTGAATATTCCTGCCAACTACCTCTTGATCTATGGCGGCGATGGCTTGGTTGATCTATTGGGTACCTGGATCCCTAGCAGCCTGCAGCAATTGCCTGCCCTAGGGGCATTTGGCTGCGGCATTGCGACAGCGCTCTCTATGTGGACGATGGCACTCGCTATGGCCTGCTACACTCGCCGAGGGCATACTTACAAGAGCGTGGCTATTTGGCAACACCTGACGCCTCCTCAGTGGGCAGGCATTCGTGAGCTAGTGGTAGTGGGTGTGCCAATTGGTGTGGCCATTTTTGTTGAAGTGACCTTGTTCACGCTCATTGCGCTCTTCATTGCCAGCTTTGGTGAAGTCACGGTGGGGGCTCACCAAATAGCGCTTAGCTTCACCTCTATTCTGTTTATGCTGCCAATGTCACTGAGTATGGCGCTGACCGTACGAGTGGGTAATACGCTGGGGCAGCAGCGTTTGGCTCTAGCCCGAAAAGTCGCCTGGAATGGTATTGTCATTAGTGTCATCGTTGCGGTTATTAACAGTATCCTGCTATGGGTAAGCGCCGAACCGGTGATCGCACTCTACACTTCCAACCGTGAAATACAGGCGCTAGCGCTCTCGATCATTGCTTTAGCCGTTATTTTTCAACTCTCCGACTCGTTACAGGTCAATTTAGCAGGCGCCTTACGCGGCTATAAAGACACTCGCATTGTGATGGTGATCACGGTGCTCTCGTACTGGATCGTAGGCCTCGGCGGCGGCCACTGGCTGGGCTCCCGTGGGGTGGGTGATATAGTTGCTCCACTCGGGGTGCATGGCTACTGGATTGGCCTGATTGCGGGCCTAAGCACTGCGGCCCTACTACTTGGCTGGCGTTTACAGCGTATAAGCATTCGGGGGTAAGAATGGGTCGGTGGAGAAATCGTTCTCTAGCAATCATTTTAAGTGCACTTCTGGCTGGCTGTAACGACAACCCCGCTGAACAGCAGTGGCAGAGCTACCATCAGCAACTTGCCAACGATCTTGCCGTGGCAGACATCGAACGAGCTGATCCCGGTAATATTGGTGACTTCCCCGACCGCCCTGATCGGATTATAGCTATCCCTGAAACTCGGGATAGCCTGCTGAATGTTTACGCACTGCGCGAATGCCAAATCACATCGCTAGTCGCTGCACGAAACAACCAACTAGGCCGTGTAGCGCCGCCTAGCCAACAGTGGCTATATGAGCGCACTCTCTGGCAACGGCTGAGCACCTGCTTAAATAGCGAGGTTCCCGAGCAGTTAAGCGATGAGGATCGTACCCGCCTGGAGCAATTAACAGCGACTAAAACAGCCCAACTGCCCGCGGTAAGCTGGAACGCTATTTTTGATTCCAGCGAGTGGGTTAAGAGCTTCTCACGGGCGAGCCAGCCTTTATCTAACCTCGATGAAAACGCTATTGTGGGGCAGCTTGACGCCATCGATTATTTACAGCGAATGACCGACCACCAGTTTGACCGCAGCTGGGAGCAAGACTCTTCAACCCTTGAAAACCATTTAAAAACCCTCCAAGAGCGGCCTCTAACCGCCGAAGTGCTGCGCGCCCTACTACTCGCCACTCAACGCTTAACAGAAGCAAGCGCGTTGTTAGC
This sequence comes from Halomonas sp. SpR1, assembly GCF_031010175.1. Lineage (GTDB taxonomy): Bacteria > Pseudomonadota > Gammaproteobacteria > Pseudomonadales > Halomonadaceae > Vreelandella. The sequence continues at coordinate 3,417 of NZ_JAUAMB010000042.1, read as the reverse complement.
TCGGCACAGCGATACCACTCGCTGCTTGACTCATTGGGAGTCGCAGCCGCTTGAGCGTTTAGCAAGCATAGCCAGGCAGTGGCTAACAGCGATCAATCGCTTAATCGATGCGCAGCAGGTCGACAAGCCAATGGCGATCCAGCGCTATCAAACACGCTGGCTTTCGCTGAACAATGCCCAAGCGCCCTGGGGTCAGTTTCAACAAGCAATTACCGAGCATCAGGCGCTACGAGAGCGCTTTTCACCTTGCTCTGATAATTAAAAAGCGCAGAACCCTTAACCTTAAGAGCAAGTTGTGCTATTTGTGGATATGAGAGGTAAATGAGTCTGCTTTGCCAATCTGATGACCACGCAGCACAAGGAGGGACACAATGGGCGCATCCCTGTCACCCCGCTCTGCCCAGGTCATCGACCTGGAAACTGTGCGCCAGCGTCAGCAGGCGCAAAAGTGCCTAATCCGTTTAGCCCCTGAGCTAGATGGTCTAGAGATGGTGTACCAACTCGCTGCGAGTCCAGATGCCTACTATGGCTTGCCTATTTTGGCCTGGGGATTAAGAGAGGACGGTAGCGTCATCGGCTTGGTGCCGTGGATGGAAACCCTGGCAGCCTGCCATGATCTCAATAGCCAGGAGAATGGCTATTTCATCGGTTATCGTGATCCTGAAACGGAAGAAATTTTTGATACTCCACCGGATCACAAATACCACGAGCTCGTCGCGGCAGCTGAATACTTTGATTATGAGGCTTCTGGCGAAGTCACCCTCATTCAGCAAATCCCCGACACTCTGGGCACCCACGCACTGTGCATGAATCACCCCAACTCGCCCTGGCACATGAAGCCTGTTTATGGCTGGCGTCTCTATAGCGACGGTAGTTTGGATGCGCTTCTTGCCGACGAGAACAAAGCCGCGATGACGCCGATTTTGTTAGGGGATAAGTGTTTGTACAGCGCCCACGCCCGCCATCAAACCGTTTACTTTTTCCAGCGCCATATTGCCAACCGTATACTGGAAGAAGACCCAGCAACGCTTGATGCGCTAGCCATGATGGTAGTGGCGAGTGATTAACTGAGCGCCATAGTGCTGCGGCTGTCAGCGAGGCCAATATCAATTAGTTGATTTGAGCCTCGCCTGATTTTTCGTGCTATATCGAAGGGCTGCCTCAAAGTGCTGTCTCAAAGTGTTGTCTCAAAGTGCTATGCCAACCGAATAAAGTAGAGATAGTTACTCTCAGAGGAGGTGTCCTGCTCAATCAGATCGTGCCCTAAAAATTGACAAAACTTGGGCACGTCTCGCGTGGTGGCTGGGTCAGTGGCGATCACTTTGAGCACTTGCCCTGAGGTCATGTCGCGCACTTTGTTATGCATCAGCATAATAGGCTCTGGGCAGTAGAGTCCTGTGGTGTCCAGTACCGCGTCAAAGCTGGGTAACGTACCCGTATTATCAGCCATTAATATCCTCGATGTAGGAAACAGAAAGTATGATTAAAGTTATCATCGAACGGCGAATTATGCCCGGTCTTGAAGAAGAATTTGAGCAAGCAGCACGGGAGGCAATGCGTGTTTCCTTAGGCGTCAGGGGCTTTATCGGTGGTGAAACACTGGTAGAACTGGGTCATACCGATCGTCGACTGATGATTACCAAATGGCGTGACATCCGCGCCTGGAAAGAGTGGCACTCAAGCGAAGCGCGGGCGATGGCCATGCAGCGTATTTTACCGCTGTTAACCGAAGATGAAACTATCCGAATTTACGAAGCTGGCTATTAAATCAGAAATTTCCAGCGTTAATCCCTAAGCCTCACATGCACCGTTACCTCTTCACGATCATGGTAGAGGTGACGGCATGATATGGTGGCATGCACGCCTGCTTTTTCAAGCGACTCTTCCAAGGCAGTCAGGCAACGTGTGACCTCCTCCCAGCGCTTTTTCATGGGCAATTTGAGGTTAAAGATCGCCTCTTTGCACCATTTACGAATCAGCCAGCGCTCCACCATGGCTAATACCCGTACCGGTTTATCAACAATATCGCAAACTAGCCAATCTAGGCGCTGCGGTGGCTCCCAGGTAAAGCCGTCCTCTTTGAGATGATCAATCTGCCCGGTCTTCATCAACTGTGTGTCCATAGGGCCATTATCGATGGCGTACACGTACATGCCCCGCTGAACCAGCTGCCATGTCCAGCCGCCCGGGGCGGCCCCCAAGTCAGCTGCCTGCATATGCGGTGCAAGTCGCGCCTCCCACTCTTCCCTAGGGATAAACTCGTGCCACGCCTCTTCCAACTTCAACGTTGAGCGGCTGGGAGCACGAGAGGGAAAGCGCAATCGACGTATACCATTAATTAAATCGCTACGATTGCCTGGAAAGCTCATTGCCAACTGAACCTGATCGCCATCAGTCCAGAAAATATGTAAGCGCCGTGCGCCCGCGCTGCGCCTTAACGCACCACGTTTTTTCAACATACTTTCCAGCGGCTTGGTCAGCGCCTTAATCAGCCCGGCCAGCGCTTTACCATCGTTGGTATCCGGCGTTTCATGCCAAATCTCTTCAAAGCTCCAACGGCTGGCTTTGACCTGCTCCAAGATAGCAGTAAGACGGTCGTCACGTGACAGAGTGAGCGCAGGTAGCGCAGCCAGGCTTTGGCGAGCGAAAATAAGCTTTTTAAATGCGGCTTGACGGTGTAATTCATTCACCGCTTCGCCATCGGTGCGCGTTAAGCTTACCCAACCCTCGCCAAAAGAAGATTCACACCCTACATCGTTTAATGCTGCGTGATGCTGCATTTCTGCTAAGGCATCATTTTCAAACCCTGGACGGCAGTAGACGAGCCACGACGTAGGTACTATTTCACTCACCTTTTTACCTCTATTCCGACCATCACAAACGGTGACGGCTAGCTAATTAATTGGGTCGCATCATAGCATTTATTCAGCACTATTAGGGTGAGTGGTGAGTGGTGAGTGGTGAGTGGTGAGTGGTGAGTGGTGAGTGGTGAGTGGTGAGTGGTGAGTGGTGAGTGGTGAGTGGTGAGTGGTGAGTGGTGAGTGGTCAGAGTGTGGCTTTTCTGCTCACGATTCACCACTTACGATTTACCAGCTCCCCTCACGCAAAAAAATTCCCCCAAGGCCTCAGCCCTGGGGGATTTTTCATAATAAGTGCCTGACGATGATCCGGCCGGCGCTCCGGGGGGCGGCCTTCCGCCGGTCGGCGCCCCGATACTCTCCATGGGGAGACCCCTTGGTTTTCTTCCATACAAACAAAAAACCCAGCCGATTGGCTGGGTTTTCTGCGGTATAAGTGCCTGACGATGACCTACTCTCGCATGGGGAGACCCCACACTACCATCGGCGCTAAGCGGTTTCACTTCTGAGTTCGGCAAGGGATCAGGTGGTTCACGCATGCTATGGTCGTCAGGCGTAA
>NZ_JAUAMB010000041.1 GCF_031010175.1 Halomonas sp. SpR1 | reverse complement strand
GTCGGCTAGCACTTCCCCTTGCCGGGCGTGCAGGGGACTTTCACCCCCAAGTCATCCTGAGGCACCACCCCCAGGAACAGCGCCTGTCAAGGCGCTGCGCGCCATGCCTGGCGCACGACACAAAAAACCCCGCGTTTGGCGGGGTTTTCTGGTCAATCAACGCTAAGCGGTGATTGCTAACATATTAGTAAAAAGAATTAACTTTCTACTTTGATGTTAGAAGCCTGAAGGCCTTTTTTACCCTGAGTGACGTCGAAGGAAACCTTCTGGCCGTCTTGCAGAGATTTGAAGCCTTCTGCCTGAATTTCAGAGAAATGCGCGAACAGATCGTCGCCATTGTCGTCAGGAGAAATAAAACCAAAACCTTTAGTGTCGTTAAACCACTTAACGGTACCAGTTGCCATAATCAAAATCCTCGATGTTGCTCATTAAACCGGGAAATACCCGAATTGCAGTGGGTATAACAAGAGACTTTCACCAGATTTAACGCTAGAGGCGCTTCTACACTGCTGACAACGTTCGACTTGCTAACCAACTGCTGACATTGTGCGCTTAACCCCCGCCCACGTCAACACCCCCTATAAAACGCTGATTAATAGCGCTTGTCGTTAAGTGCTGTCAGCAACTTCGCCATGCTCGAGTATCCAGCCGGCTGCCTTCTCCGCAATCATCAGCGTGGGTGAGTTGGTGTTACCACTGGTGATGGTCGGCATAACGCTCGCATCGGCCACTCTCAAGCCGCTAATGCCGCGCACCCGCAGCCGTGCATCGACCACCGCCATAGCGTCATCTTCGCGGCCCATTCGCGCAGTGCCCACGGGGTGGAAAATAGTCGTGCCAATATCCCCGGCCAGCCGGGCTAGCTCATCATCGGTTTGGTACTCGACGCCAGGCTTGACCTCTTCCGGCGAGTATTTGGCAAACGCTGGCTGCTCAGCGATGCGACGGGTCACCCGCAGTGAGTCTGCCGCCACCTTGCGATCCTCTGGGGTGCTCAGGTAGTTAGGCGAAATCGCCGGGGCCTGGCGTGGGTCGCGGCTTTTAAGCCGCACAGTGCCCCGGCTGGTAGGGTTCAAATTACACACGCTGGCGGTAATCGCTGGGTAGGGGTGTAACGGCTGTCCAAAGGCTTCCAGACTTAGCGGCTGCACGTGGTACTGAATATTGGGATGCGGCTGATCTTGGGTACTGCGGGTAAAAGCACCCAGCTGCGAAGGCGCCATACTCATCGGCCCCGAGCGTTTAAGCAGGTACTCAAGGCCAATCCCCGCTTTACCCCACAGCGTGCTAGCCATGGCGTTTAGCGTTTTGCCATTGGTGATGCGATATATCGAGCGAATCTGCAGGTGATCCTGCAGGTTCTCACCGACGCCTCGAAGCTCATGGACTACCTCGACGCCGTGTTCGCGCAGCAGCTCGGCTGGCCCTACACCAGAAAGCTGCAGAAGATGCGGCGTGCCGATGGCGCCCGCGCAGAGCACTACTTCCCTGCTCGCCGCAACACGAAGGGCGCTGCCCTCACGCTCTACCTCCACGCCTGTGCATTGCAGCGTGTCTGCGCGGTTTGCAAACAACAGGCGATTTACTTGAGTGGAGTGCCATAGCGTCAGGTTGTCGCGTTTGAGCGCGGGGCGCAAAAATGCCTTGGCGGTATTCCAGCGCCAGCCCGAGCGCTGATTAACCTCAAAGTAAGCCACGCCCTCATTAGCGCCGCGGTTAAAATCGTCGGTGCGGGGTATGCCCGCTTGCACGGCAGCTTCGGCAAAGTCATCCAGCACCTGCCACTTGAGGCGCTGCTTTTCGATTCGCCATTCACCGCCGTGACCATGAAAATCCCGGTGTTTGGCATCGGCATCGCCGCCCTCATCCAGGCGGTAATGGTCTTCATGTTTGATAAAGTCGGATAGGCAGCTCTCCCAGCGCCAGGCATCATCGCCGGTGACTTCCGCCCAGTGGTCGTAGTCCCGTGCCTGGCCGCGCATATAGATCATGCCATTAATGCTTGAGCAGCCGCCCAGGGTTTTGCCCCGCGGGTAGATCAAAGAACGACCGTTCAGCCCTTTGTCTGGCTCGGTGCGAAACAGCCAATCGGTACGCGGGTTATTGATGCAATAGAGATAGCCCACCGGGATATGGATCCAGTGGTAGTTATCGCGACCGCCCGCTTCGATCAATAGCACCTTGTTATTAGGGTTGGCGCTTAATCGATTAGCCAGCAGGCACCCGGCGGTGCCTGCTCCTATCACGATATAGTCGAAGTTCTTGGTATCGTCGACACTGTTATTAATTGGCGCTGGCATGCGTTGGCTCCCATAACGTGTAGGTGTTACTTCGCCGTAGGCATCACAAACTCAGCACCTGCGTCGATGGAGTCTGACCAGCGCTGCATGATGGATTTCTGCTTGGTGTAGAAGCGCACGCCCTCTTCGCCATAAGCGTGGGTGTCGCCAAACAGCGAGCGCTTCCAGCCACCAAAGCCATGCCACGCCATGGGTACCGGAATAGGCACATTGATGCCCACCATGCCGACCTGAATGCGGCGACCAAACTCCCGCGCCACCGTGCCGCTTTCGGTAAAGCAGCTAACGCCGTTGCCAAACTCGTGATCATTAATCAACTGGATCGCGGTAGCAATATCCGACACCCGCACGCAGACCAGTACCGGGCCAAAAATTTCTTCTTTGTAGATCGTCATATCAGGGGTGACGTTGTCGAACAGCGTGCCGCCCATCCAGAAGCCTTCAGCGCAGTCTTCCCCTGCCGATGCAGCATCAAAACCGCGGCCATCGACCACCAGTTCGGCGCCTTCCGTCACGCCTTTTTCGATATAGCCGGTAATCCGTTGATGAGCCTCACGGGTCACAATGGGACCCATTTCCGCATCCAGCTGCATACCATCTTTTACTTTCAGCGCCTTGGCACGTTCAGCCAGGGCAGGCACGACTTTATCCGCCACTTCGCCGACCAATACCGCCACGCTAATCGCCATGCAGCGCTCACCGGCAGAGCCGTAAGCGGCGCCAATCAAGGCATCGACAGCTTTATCCAAGTGCGCATCCGGCATCACCACCATATGGTTTTTAGCCCCACCGAGGGCTTGAATGCGCTTGCCATTGCGGGCACCGCGCTCGTAGATCAAGTTGGCAATCGGCGTAGACCCTACAAACGACAGCGCCTTAACGTGTGGGTGATCGATAAGGGCTTCCACCGAGTCTTTGTCACCCTGCACAACGTTAAACACGCCATCGGGCAGGCCCGCCTGCTTCAGCAGGTCGGCCATCAGCAGCGAAGCGCTGGGGTCGAGCGGGCTGGGTTTCAAAATAAACGTATTACCCGCGGCAATCGCCAGCGGGAACATCCACATCGGCACCATGGCCGGGAAATTAAACGGCGTTATACCAGCGACGACGCCTAACGGCTGGCGCGTCGTCCAGTTATCGATCCCGGTGCTCACTTGTTCGGTGTAATCGCCCTTTAACAACTGCGGAATACCGCAGGCAAATTCAACAATATCGATACCGCGGGCCACTTCACCCTGGGCATCGGTGAATACTTTGCCGTGCTCTTTGGTGATCGCTTCGGCTAGTTCATCTTTATGGGCGTTCAGCAATTCCAAAAACTTGAACATTACCCGGGCGCGGCGAATGGGCGGCGTATCTGCCCAGGCTGGGAAAGCCGCTTGGGCGGCCTCTACCGCGGTATTAACATCCACCGGGGAAGCCAATGATACGCGGCCAGTAACGCGGCCAGTGGCGGGGTTGAATACATCCTGGGTTTGAGACGAGTCACCAGCGGTAACCTGGCCATTAATAAAGTGCTGAATCGCTGTTGTTGTCATGGGAGTACCTGTTTTAAGAACGCATGTTGGGGGCTTGTGCAGAATGCTTACTTTCAGCCTAGCCTACTGGGCCCAGCGAACGGATCAATTGAGTTATTCAAAAGCCAGTTATAAGCTCTGTTAATATCAGCGTTCTATTTGAGGCCTATCATGCAGGACTACGCCACACTGCGCGCCTTCGTGGCCGTTGCACGAACGGGCAGCGTGTCACGCGCCGCTGAGCAGCTACACCTGACGCAACCCGCCATTAGCCTAAAGTTGAAGCAGCTACAGGCGAACTTGGGCCTCACGCTGTTCAGCCGCCGCCCCCAGGGGCTTGCCTTGACGACCGATGGCCACGCGCTGTTACCCGCCGCTGAAAAAGCCCTGGCCAGCGCCCAGGCGTTTGAGCAAACCGCCGGAACACTGCACAGCACGCTGCGCGGCAAGCTCTCAATCGGCACCATTGTCGACCCGGAATTCCTCCGTCTGGGGGCCTTTTTAAGCCGCCTAATGGCCCGTGCGCCGCAGTTGGAAACCGAGCTTCAGCATGGCATGAGCGGGAGCGTGCTTAACCGCGTGGAACAGGGTGATTTAGATGTCGGCTTTTACCTGGCGCCGCCCGGCGACGGCCCTGGCCTAGCCTCTGGCAAAGGGCATGCGGCGCTGGCCTGGCGTGAGCTAACGCATTTTCACTACCATGTGATTGCCCCTGCAGGCTGGGAAAACCGGCTTATGGATACCCGTTGGGAGCACCTGGCGACGCTGCCGTGGATTGTCACCCCCCAAAATTCCGCCCACCATCGGCTGTTAAAACAGGCGCTTGGGCCAAGCGGCGCAGTGCCCAATCGGGTGGCCCAGGTTGATCAAGAGGCCTGCATGCTTGACCTGGTTCGCGCAGGCGTTGGCCTAAGCCTGGCCCGGGACGCCCTGGCGATGACCGAGCGCCAGGAGAGTGGTCTAGCCGTAGCCGACAACATTCGCCTACCCTGCGCATTGAGCTTTATCTGGCGCCACGACAGCGCCAACGAGCCGCCGGTGAAAGCTGCGCTAAGCACACTGGATGAGGTATGGCCACACCGTCCCGGCTAGCTTGTAAGAGAACAACTGTAAGAGAATGGCTGTAGAGCCATGGCTGTAAGGAAATCGCGTCTCAAGCTACTAATCTACTCAATAACAAGCAATGACTCGCCACCACCACTGGAGTACCAACATGACCCGACTTCCGCTCTTGCGCCCTTTAACACTGTGGATCATGGCAGTTGTAGGCTTCGCCAGTGCACCACTTTACGCCCAATCGTCTCAAGACCAATCATCTCAAGACCAACCCTCTCAAGATCAGGCATCTCAAGAGCATGCCAATGCAGAGGCGACGTTTGCCGGTGGCTGCTTCTGGTGCATGGAACCCCCTTACGACAACCAACCCGGCGTCAGTGCCACCATTTCCGGCTATATCGGCGGCGAGCTTGAAAACCCCAGCTATGAAGATATCTCCCGAGGTGGCACGGGCCACGCTGAGGTGGTGCAAATCGAGTACGACTCTGAACAGATCAGCTACGCGCAGCTACTGGAAATCTTCTGGCGCAATATCGACCCCTTTGCCGTTGACCGCCAGTTCTGCGACGTGGGCGATCAGTACCGTTCGGCGATCTTCTATCACAATGACGAGCAGCGCGAACTGGCCGAAGCGTCCAAAGCAGAAATGGAGGCGCGTTTTGACCGGGACATTGCCACACAGATTGTTCCGGCCACAACCTTCTGGCCTGCCGAGGAGTACCACCAGGATTATTATCAAAAGAACCCCGTACGCTATAAATTTTACCGTTACAGCTGTGGTCGTGATGGTCGCCTGGAAGAAGTCTGGGGTGAAGAAGCCGGTGGGCCTACGTTTGAATAGCGGGTGAACAATATGCTCTAACGCCAGCGCCGCTGCTTTTTCACTAACGTCGACTGATCGATTCCCAGCACAGCGGCTGCCGCGCGTGTCGTGCCATGCTTGGCAAGCGCTTGTTGAATGAGTTGCTGCTCAAATCGTTTAACCTGCTGTCGAAGATCACCACTCACGGGCTCTAAACTAAGGGGCTGAGCGGGAAATATCTCACTCGGCAGCGTAGTGGTAGTGATCTCGTCCTCTACAGCCGTGACGGCTAAGCGCTCGGTTAAATTGATCAGCTCGCGGATATTACCAGGCCATGAGTAGTTCGAAAGTAATTCCAACGCCTCGGGGTTCCAGCGCCTTTTAACATCGTGCAACTGATTAAAGTGATCTAGGTAATAATTCAGTAATGGGATTACCTCATCGCGACGTTGCCGCAAAGGGGGTAACCATAGCGGCACCACGCTTATGCGATAAAAGAGATCCTCACGGAAGCACCCTTTCTTAACCTGTTCGTTTAAATCCTGATGGGTCGCGGTAATCAGGCGCACATTAGTCTTACGAAAAACTGTCCCGCCTACTGGCAAATAGCGGTTTTCTTCCACCACCTTGAGTAGCTTCACCTGCAACGCGAGAGGAAGGTCGCCGATTTCATCAAGAAAAAGCGTGCCACCATGGGCCACATCCAATAGCCCCTGCTTACCTCTTGGCGTAGCCCCGGTAAACGCCCCGGGGGCATAACCAAACAGTTCCGCTTCCAGCAACCCTTCCGGAAATGCCGCACAGTTAAGCTCCAAAAACGGCCCTTCCGCACGGTCACTCTGCTGATGGATATAGCGCGCTAACAGCGTTTTACCAGTCCCCGTTTCCCCTTGAATCAGGATCTTCGCGGTTGATTTCGCCACTCGCTTAGCAAGCGCAAAGCAGGGTTCCGTTTGCTGGCTGGTGATCACCCCAGGCGCACTCAGTGACGTTATCTCAGGTACTTTATACGCCTCGCGAATGCGCTGGATTTGCTCCAACTGCTCCTGGGCGTGTTTCGCCAGCAGCAGTTCGGTAATATCACGCACACTGGTAATCACGTAGGCAATCGAGCCATCAGCACTGAACATGGGCGTACCGGTCACAACGATCTTGCGACTGCCATGAATTGTCTGCACCAGCGTAATCGGGCGGCGTTCCCGGATAACTTCCAATGAGGCTGACTTAGAAATAAACCCCGCCTTCACCAAGTCAGCCATATGAAAGCCCACTACCTCCGCTCGAGAAATACCCGTGATACGTTCGTAAGCTTTATTGATCGTCACCGTAATACCATTGGCGTCGGTGATATAAACACCATCATGCAATGCATCCAGAAATGAACGTAATGGCTCTTGGTCAAAGCCAGACGCATCAACGCTCTCAGCCTCCGCCGAGGGTTTAATGCCTGTTACGCGATAACGCATACACTTACCCACCAGCTGGCCTAATGCCGCATTGCGCTGCGCCTCTTCAATATCAGTGCGGGTTAATACCCCTATCACCTGGCCCTGGGTATCAAATACCTCCACCGCATCCGTACCGTGCAAATCAAATAGTGGTAGCGCGGCTTCCAACGAAAGGCACTCTTCGATACGTTGCATAACAGCTCCCCTGATAGACCGCGCCTACCGCTTTCACGGTAGACGCTGGTTCTCAATCCAATAGCGTTTAAGCACTATAAAGGCAGAGTCTGTTATTTGCGCAAAGGCACCTCTGGTTCAGGATCAGTCTGTGGTAGCGATGCCTCATCCCAATCCTTCACGAAAGTTTTATCCACCTCGCCTGAGAAGAAGCGTTTGCCGTAAATTAACGCGCAGAGCAAGATACCTACCGCAAAAGCCCAGGTAGCCCCTTTAATGACGAGCATGGCAGCAATAATGCCCGCGATACCCAAGTCACGCTGGCTGCGTGCCTCCATAATGCCAATACGCACACTAACGTAACCCTGAATCAACAGCGTCAGCGCCAGCGCAATCCCCAGGATGGGCTCCACCAAGCTCACAATCGGTAACAGCAACAAACCGGTATTCGTCCCCCAGCGGAATGAACCCGAGCCGCCGAAGATAGAGTTCATCGCCGCTTTGCCCTGCTTGTAACGCTCCACCGTTACCACATGCATTGCAGCCCACAGCGGGCCACACATCACCACATCAGGGCCTAAAATACTCATCCCGAAATTACGCCCACCAAAAATCATGTGCGCCCGGTTGGGGCTATAGTCAATTTTTTCGTCTTGGCGCTTTTCGTCAGCTTCTTCCAGCAACGCCTTGCTTTGCAGCACATCGCCAAACAGCACAATGTAAGCGGCGATAACCGTAGGTAGCGCAGTCAAAAACATCGTCAGGGGCGGTAAGCCAACGCCGAACACCGTGTATTCGCTAAACATCAGCGCGAAATCAGGCTGGCTAAATCCCCACTCCACATCAGGCCACGGCGCTTCACCAAACAGTGGAGCCACAATGATTGCCAGTACAATAATGGGGAAAATACCCAACTTACCGATCGCGCCCCAAAGTCCGCCCTGCGCTTTCAACTGATTAAAGTGCCGAGAAAAAATCAGATAAAACGCAACGCCTACGGCAATCGCAATGGTAAACGGGTACTGCTCAAAACGGCCACCCTCATCAAACACCACGACAATGGCCGCTAGCCCAGCGCCCATAATAACCCCTGCTTTAATAGCAGACGGAATCAGCCGCACCACTTTACTCGCCATGCCCGTTACCCCAAGCCCAAGGGCAAGAATCCCCAGCAGCATCTGGAAGGCAATCAGCGCATGAACTCTGTCTACCCCCTCTGGAAAGGTTGAGACATAAGCCATCAACAAAGGAATAGCAGGGGTAATCCACCCAGGAATGACCGGGTCGCCCAGCAGGTGATGCATCAAATAGAGCAGACCATTTAAAATCACAATAGCCAGAGCCGCCTCAAATGGTATACCTAATAGCTGCATCATTAATGGAATGGCAGCAAGATCCACCGCACACATCAATAGCCCTTGCAGGTAATCAGGCAGTTCAAAACGGTAATGGTAAAATGGCAGGCGTAGCTTAAATGGCCCTAACGGGGTGTACGGGCTCTCTTCACCGTCGACGCGATGTTTCCAAGCGCTCATGGCATGGACTCCTGTTTTAAAGTTGTTAGTGTTTTTAATAGGTGTGCTTATATAAGCGATTGTCTTTATTAGACTTTAATAAGCAGCACGATAAATCGCTTCAATATCCGCCTGGGTTAACACACGCGGGTTATTGCGCAGCAGGCGTTCAACGTTAATCGCCTCGGCGGCCAGTTCAGGAATGGCAGATTCAGGTATATCAAACGAACGCAAGCCGGAAGGGATGGCCACATCGGCGCATAGTTTATGCATGCGCTTAATGACGGCATCTGCTACTGCATCATCAGAAAGTTCAACGACGGGTTCGTCAAAGGCCACCGCAATGCCGCGAAAGCGCTCCACGCACGCCAGCTTGTTCCACTCCATAACGAAGGGCAGCAAGAGCGCATTGGTCACCCCATGAGCCAATTGGTAACGCCCACCTAGCGGGTACGCCAACGCATGCACCGCCCCTACACCAGCATTACCAAATGCCAGCCCCGCCAGCAGACTACCGGTGGCCATATCCTCGCGGGCTTGCAAATGGTTTGGGTTGGCAAACGCCTTTGGCAGCGCATGCACAATCAGATTCATGGCCTTTACTGCCAATGCATCGGTGATGGGTGTAGCAAAGTTTGAAAGGTAGGCTTCCACCGCGTGCACCAGCGCATCTACCCCACTAGCCGCCGTGACAGAACGCGGGCAGCTCAACGTCAGCTCAGGCGCCACAATAGCGACATCAGGCAGTAAGCAATCACTTACGACACCTTTCTTCATTTGCTGGGCTTTATCCGACAAAATCGCAATATTAGTCACTTCAGAGCCTGTGCCCGCCGTGGTGGGCATGGCTATTAAAGGTATTTTGCGTTGGGCAACTTTATTCTCACCAAATAACTCTTCAAGCGGGCCCTCGTACTGCGCATATACCGCTACGCATTTAGCGATATCCATCGCACTGCCACCGCCTACGGCGATTACGCTATCGTGCTGGCCAGCAATAAAAGCCCGGGTGCAGAGTTCAACAATTTCCACTTCCGGCTCGGGCGTTACCTGATCAAACACCTCGTAGGGCACATTGAGCGCCATAAGCTGTTCAGTGACGATCTCCAGCGTGCCTGAAGCCACCACACCGCTGTCGGTAACAAGCAATGGGCACTTCATTCCCAGCGATTGAACGTATGGCTGCAACTGCTGTGCAGCCCCATGGCCGGTAATCAACTTACCGGCACTTTTAAAGCTGCTCACTTGATTAGGGTTACTTAACTGCATTTGCCGTTTCCTATCAGCGTTTTATTGGTTGTTTTACCAGCGCCGTCATCACTCAAGTGATAACACTGGACACCTCTTGCTTAGCAAACGTCATGCCAATCACCAAAAACCCATAAGCAACTGATTAAAAACAAGAAATAACTTGAACAAAAAAAAGGGAAGAGCAATGAAAGCAAAAATTCATCGAAATCAGCCGCCTTGATGACAATATGCATCAACATCAGTGGATATCAGCTCAACCATTTGGCTTGGCGCTGGACAACTCGCGTGTTCACGACTACTAACTGCCTGAGCGTTAAAGGCTCACATTAACTCCATGAACAAGACTTGGAACTGATCGCTCTTACTGCTGCCGGATAGGTAACAGCAATGTTATGCATGGTCGTTCTTTTTGTACTACAGTGACCATGCACTAGTAATAGACCGGTCGATTAGGCGCCCTGGAGATGGACGCTTTGACCTAACGTTGATCTATAGATAGGAGATCTTATGAGCAACAGTATCAAGACGATTAACCCCACCAATGGTGAAACCCTCGAAACCTACGCGTTGATGAGCAGCGCAGAAGCCAAGCAGGTAGTAGACGACTGCTACGAGGCGTTTCTCGATTGGCGCCTGGAGTCTCTGGAAAGCCGCGCCAAAACGGTCAAAGCCATTGGCCAAGCGCTGCAAAAGCATAAAGACGAGCTTGCCGACCTGATGGTCAAAGAGATGGGCAAACTGCCTTCTGAGGCCCGCCAGGAAGTGGACTTGTGTACCGGCATCTGTGACTACACCGCAGAACATGGCCCCAAAAAGCTAGCCGACGAAGAGCGCCAACCTGGCAACGGCGAGCGTGGCTTTGTGACCTACTCACCCATGGGTGTGATCTACGGCATTCAGCCCTGGAATTTCCCGGCGTATCAGGTGATCCGTTACTCCATCGCCAATATTATGGCGGGTAATGGCGTGCTGCTAAAACACGCTGAAAACGTGACCGGTAGCGGTCTGCTGCTGGAAAAAATCTACCGCGAAGCGGGTCTTCCGGAAAACGTCTTCCGTACGCTGGTGATCTCTCACGATGTTTCTGATGAGGTGATTGCTCATTCTGCGGTACGTGGCGTAACGCTCACAGGTAGCGATGGCGCAGGCCGTAAAGTCGGCGCTAAAGCCGCTGAGAACCTGAAAAAGACCGTGCTTGAGCTGGGTTCTAACGACGCTTATCTGGTACTCGATGACGCCGATATGGATGTGGCCATCGACACCTGCGTACAGGGGCGCGTCTACAACGGTGGGCAAACCTGCGTCGCGGCCAAGCGTTTTGTGGTCACTGACAAGAACTACGAGACGTTTAAAAAGCGCTATGTAGAACGCATGCAGTCGCTTAAAGCGGGTGACCCGACCCAAGAAGATAGCGACTTGGGCCCGATGGCTCGCGTTGATCTACGCGACGATCTTCATGAACAGGTTGAAGAGAGTGTGCGCAAAGGCGCTAAGATTCTCTGCGGTGGTGAAAAACCATCCGGTAAGGGCGCGTTTTACCCAGTCACCGTGCTGGATAACGTTACCCCCGGTCAGCCCGCCTATGACGATGAGCTGTTTGGCCCCGTCGCTGCGCTGATTCGTGCCAAGGATGACGAAGACGCCATGCGCATTGCCAACGACAGCCGTTACGGTCTGGGTGGCGGCATCATCTCTAAAGATGTGAAACGCGCCACCGAGCTTGCCAGTAAGTACTTTGACACCGGCATGGTGTTTATCAATGGCTTTGGCGTTGCTACGCCGGAAATGCCCTTTGGCGGCGTTAAAAACTCCGGCTACGGCCGCGAACATGGTGGCTTCGGCATGCACGAGTTCGTCAACGCCAAGTCGGTGATTGTCGTTCAAGAGTAATGCGTTAATCACTCACAACCGTAAGTAGTCGTCAAAATAGAGCGCCGCTAGCTTTACATTAGGTTAGCGGCGCTTTTTTCTTCCCACTCTTTTAAGTGCGATGAGTTTAAGCGCGATGAGACGCCCAGTGCCGCCAAAGTTTTAACACGAGCGCCATCACCAGCCAGGTCGCCAGCGCAGCAATCACATCGTCTAACACGATGCCAAAACCGCCATGAACATACTCTGCCAGATGAATCGGCGGCGGCTTCAATCCATCGAAAAATCGGTAAACACCAAACGCTAATGCCATTACCAGCGGATTGCGTGCTGCTTGCAGCCCGATAACCGCCAGCGGGAACGCCACATACTCATCGGCGACGATGCTGCCATGGTCTACAACCGCAAACTGTTGCGAGGCGAAGTGGCACACGGGAACAGCGAGCGCTATTAGAGCCGCTATGATAGCGCCCTGCTGCCCAAGCGGGCGTCCAAATAACCACCACGCCAGCGGTATGCCCAATAATGAACCAAACGTGCCTGGCGCAATGGGCGCAAGCCCTAAACCAAATCCAATCGCTACCCAGAAATTAACCGTTTCCAGCATTAACCAGCCTGCTGCGCTTGGCGCTCAAGTTCCGCGGTCATCTCTTTGGGTAAATTGAGGGCACTGCCCAATTGATCTAGCCAGGCGCGCTCCATGGGGTTCTGCTCGTCGGTCACGGCAACGCTGATCAGGTACATTTCGCGGGCCGCCTGGGGGGAGTCCGCTTCACGAGCCAGCGCCTGGGCGTCCAGCGGCGCTTTTAGCTGCTGCTCCACCCAGTTATGCATCTCCTGGTCAGCCCCTAAAGCGTCGATCTGTTCGGTAATCAGCGCCTGCTCCTGTTCATCAATATGGCCATCGGCCCGGGCGGCCATAATCATCGCCTGGAGTAGCTCAAGGCTTCTCCGCTCCTGATACTCGCCGCTAAGTACTTCTACCCGCTCGCCTTCCGATGCGTTTTGGGTAGCACTCTGTTGAGTATTGCCATTTTTTGCCGCCTGGGAGCTCTGCCACGCTTTCCACGCCAGCACGCCTACCCCAGCAATGGCACCATACTTCAGCGCTTTACCCCCCATGCTGCGGCCGCGCTTGGAGCCGACCAACATGCCCATGGCGCCGCCGCCAAGCAGGCTTTTCATATCAAAACCGCTGGAGGAGCCGCCACCTTGACTGCTGCCACCGCCCAACTGCTTTGAAAGCCCGCTCAGCATACCTTTAACATCGACCCCGCTGCTGCTACCGCCCTTCTGGCTACCGCCAGCTTGCTGCATCAACTGCTGTAAAATCTTGCTTGCGTTCATCCTTGTACTCCTAGGTAGATAATATCTTTAGGGCCCGTTTGCCAGACAACTTAGCTTATAAAACATTCTATATGAACGCAGCATGAACTAGCGCCACGCCAGTCCTTACAAAAGTGCGCCCTTTACCTCCACCGAGCTACCGTGGCGGCTGGCACGCACCTCTATACGGACTGGCATTTGCTCTTTGAGTTCGCTGACGTGGGAGATCACCCCGATCATGCGGCCGCCCATTTGCAACTCGCTGAGCATGGCGATGGCTTGATCCAAGGCATCTTGATCCAGACTACCAAAGCCCTCATCGATAAATAGCGTATCCAGTTGAATGCCGCCAGCATACGCCTGCACCACATCCGACAGCCCCAGGGCCAGCGAGAGCGCTGCCATAAACGACTCCCCGCCGGAGAGCGTCGCTACCGAGCGGTTTTTGCCTGTATAGGTATCGGCTACATCAAGCTCCAGGCCTGACGCTTTATTGCCTTTTGAGGGATCTTCCCGGCGCACCAACTGATAGCGTCCGCGGCTCATGCGCACCAAACGCTCGGAGGCTTGAATCAGCACATCATCCAGCAGTACGCCCAACACAAAGCGTTGCAGGCTAATACGGTGCCCAGTGCGGCCATTGGCCACTTCGCTGAGCGTGCCCCATAGCTGGTACTGGGCTTCCAGTTCGGCCTGGGCAGCATGGGCCGCAGCAAGTTTTTGGTGAATGCCTTTGAGCATGGTTAGCCTGCCGTCAAGCGTTCGCCACGCCTCTAGCTGGGTGTTCTCTTCCGCTTGGGCAGCCTCGGTTAGCCGGGTCAACGCAGCGAGATCTGGCGGCGTTTTACCCGCCAGTTGGGTTTGGTAATTCTGCAGCGCGCCCTCCAGTTCAGCCAGGCGCTGTTGATACGTTTCGACTTGACGCGTCAGCTCTTGCTGCTGGGGGTCGTCCAACTGCGACGCCTGAAACGCCGCGTCATCTTCGAAGGGGCTGGCCTGCAGCGCTGCTTGCCACTCGGTTTGCGCCTGCTCTTGCTCCTGTTGGTGACGCTCGACGCGTTCGCTAGCACCACGTAACTGCTCTTCCGCCCGCGCCAGTTGGGTTTGGCTGGTCGAAAGGGCCTGCTGAGCGCTCTCCCAGGCTTTTTCGAGCTGGACGATTTGCTGCTCCAGCTCAGCCAGGGTTTGGCGCATCGCCGCTGGGTCGCGGGCATCTACCGGTAGCGACTGAGTCAGTTGATCACGCTGACTCTCTAGGCGCAAAGCGTTCTCTTTAGCCCTTTCAACTTCGGGTTCCTGGGCTTTAAGCTGTTTATCCAGAGTGCCCCACTCCCGGCGCAGCGCATCCCGGGCAGCGGTCTGCTGGCTAATCTCACCCTCAACCTTTTCCTGGCGCTGCACTTGGTGGTGTAAGCCTTCACAGGCTTTTTGCAGCGTTATCAGCGGCTGGTTAGCCCACTCGCCCAACTGTTGGGTCAACCGCTGGGCTTGCTCTCTGTTGTAGTTAATCTGCTGGGTTAGCTGATGGTGGTGGCGTTCGGCGCTCTGGCGTGCCTGGCGTGCCTGCTCTTGGGCCGCTCTGGCTTCTTCAACCTGCGCCTGGGTGACCAACTCGGCGCTGTTAACCGCTGGGGCTGGATGCTCCAGGCTGCCGCACACCGGACAAGGCGCATCCTGCTCCAGAGTCAGCGCTAATAGCGCGGCCTGCCCTTGGTGCCAGCGCATCTCCTGCTCAGTGGCATGGCGCTCAGCGCGTTCGGTTTCGCTTTGCTGATGGTTGAGTGCCTCCTTTGCCTGCTGTTGTTGAGCGGTTAACTCCTGCCCCTGCCGGCTGAGCTCATCCAACTCTTGGCGTTGGGCCAACAGGTGGTTATGACGGCTTAGTTCAGCGGGGGCGCTGGCCAGTTGCTGAAACTCTGTCTGTAAACGCTCCAGATTAACGCTTGTGGCTTCACCCTGCTGGCGAATGCTGTCTAGCTGCTTTTCATCACGCTTGAGCGCCCCATCCATTTGTTGCCAGACGGCCTGCGCCGTTTGAAAATGCATCTGCAACTCACTGAGCTGCTGGCCCTTCTGGATAAATTCACCCACTTGGTGGTGCCGCTCGCGTAGCGCGGGGTGTTCTGCCTGACGTTGACGTGCGGTTTCCAACGCCTGCTGCGCCTGTTCGACGTTAGTGCGCTGGGTGGCTAACGCAGCTTGCGCCTGGCGCTGCTCGGCTTGGGCGGAGGTCAACGCCTGCTGCGCTTGGTCTAGGGCAGCCCTCTGGGGGCGCAGCGCCTGGGCGTGGGTGCTTTGCGCTAAACGCTCCTTACTGCTTTCTATTTCAGCGTGTTGCTCAAGATGGCGGGCTTTATCCGCCGCTAGCGACTCCCGGGCCTCAAATTGGCGCTGCAGCGCCTGGGCTTCGTCGCGCTGCCGTTCGGCGCTACGACGCTGCTGCTGGGCGGCCTCAAAGCGTTGCCGTGCCTGTTCAACCTGGGGTGTCAGCGCCTCTTGCTCTTGCGCTAATGCGGCTTCGCTTTCCAGCTCGCCACCGGCGAGAATGCCGCTAATATGCTGGCGATGGTCATTCACCGCCCGTTCGATTTGATTGGCCTGGGTACGCAAACGCTCTTCAATACGCTGAAAAATTTGCGTTTGGAACAACTGGGAGAGAATCACCTCACGCTCTTTGGAGCCTGCCAACAGCAGTTCGCGGAATTTGCCCTGGGGCAGCACCATGACCTGACGGAATTGGTTAGCATCCAGGCCGATCAGGGTTTGCAGCTCCGTAGTGGCATCGTTGACCTTGCGCGCGACCAGGCAGGTTTCCTGCTCACCCTCCGCGCTCAAGCGCCACAGCTGAGCTTCAGCGTTATGGGTGGTGGTGCCTTCGCCGCGCGCTTTGGGGCGCTCCTGCTGGGGCACGCGCCGAACCCGGTAATCGACTCCACGCAGGCGAAAATCCAGCGTTACTTCGGTCAGCAGCGTGGCATCAGCCTGGTCACAGCGCATCTGTACAGGGTCGCGCTCATTGCCGGTGGTCTGGCCGTAAAGCGCAAAACAGAGCGCATCAAGAATCGAGCTTTTGCCGGCGCCGGTGGGGCCATTAATGAGAAACAGTGGGCTTCTGCCCAACGCGGTGAAGTCGATGGTCTCACTACCCGCAAAGGGCCCAAATGCCTGCATGGTAAGGGTTAGCGGTGTCATCCCTGAGCCTCTTCATCACGGCTAAGCTCGCCTATCAGTCTGCTTATCGCCTCGGTTTGTTGGTCGGTCATGGGCTCGCCGCTGGTCTGGGCGAAGAAGTCGCTGAACATATCCAGGGTGCTGAATTTCAGCCGCTCACGATCAAGCTGCTGACTGCCGCGGGCGTCCAGCATACCGGGCTTTTCCAAATGCAGGACGTTGGGATACACCTCGCGCAGCTTGCCCATGGGGTCGAGTATCGCGTGGCGATCGGTAAGCCGCACCAGCAGGTAGTCATCCGCGTGCGGGTCTGTTCGCCCCTGGGCGATCAAGGCATCAATCTCGCCCTCCAGTACGCGCACTTCACGGTGGGGTATCAGCGGGATCTGTTCGATCCGGCTGACGCCGGACGCGTCGATATCCACCAGCGTGACGCCTTTGCGCTGGCTGGCTTCGGAAAAGCTGTATTTGAGCAGCGAGCCGCTGTAGCGGATATGCTCACCGCCGCGATATTGCGGGCCGTGGAGATGGCCAAGCGCCACGTAATCAAAGCCTTGCATCGGCTTCCAAGCGACGCTTTCGGCACCGCCCAGGGTCAGCGGGCGCTCGGAATCAGAAGCACTGCCACCATCCACAAAGCAGTGGCTCATCAACACACAGGGGCGTGTAGGGTGGCGCTGCTCGCTAATGCACTCAACCAGATAGCGGTGAGCGGCGTCAAAATCGCGCGTATTGACATCAAACTGGCTGCGCACATGTTCGGGGTCGGCGTAAGGAATGCCGAACACATCCACCTCAACGCCCTTAATCGTTAGCGTGACGGGGGTAGCGAAATCGGCGAGATCAGAAAGAATATGCAGCCCGGCCTGGCGCAGGTGGCGGGCACCGAAGCGTAACCGTTCGGCCCCGTCGTGGTTGCCTGAGATCATGATTACCGGCAGCTTGCGCTCCTCGCAGAGCGCGTGGAGCACGTCATCCAGCAGCGTTACCGCCGCCGCGGGTGGCACCGAGCGGTCGTAGATATCGCCCGCAATCAGCACCGCATCGACATTCTCCCGGTCGATGATCTCAATGAGTTGATCGAGCACATGGCGCTGATCATCCAGCAACGAAAGGTTGTGGAACAGCCGCCCCAGGTGCCAATCGGCGGTGTGAAGTAGACGCATAACAAGCTCAACTGCAAATAGTGTAGCGGCATCATAACAACCTAATAGGGCTGCGTTTAGCGCTTGCGTTGAGCTTGTATAAAATGGGGCTACGGTGTTTTAGGTAGCTGGCGTTTATGATCGGTGCGTTGATAGGTGCGGGTAATGGTCGTGTAAGCCTGCTCGCTGACTTCCTGACCGCTAAGAAACGCATCAATTTCAGCGTAGGTGACCCCTAGTGCCTCTTCATCAGCCAATTGGGGGTTAAGGGATTCTAGATCAGCAGTGGGTAGTTTCTCGACCAGGGAGGCGGGCGCCCCCAAGGCGGCGCCGATTTCTCTTACCTGAGCTTTGGTAAGACCGGTAAGTGGCGCCAAGTCGCAAGCACCGTCGCCATATTTGGTGAAAAAACCCATCAATGCTTCCGCCGCTTGATCAGTTCCCACTACTAAACCAGATTTAGCACCCGCAACTGCATATTGGGCGACCATGCGTTGTCGCGCCTTGATATTGCCCAATACAAAGTCCCGCTGGGCAGCATCTTTAAAACTCAACCCCCCTTCTTCCAGAGAAGTTAGCATCGCATCGCTAGCAGGCTTTACATTTACATCTAACACTTCATCAGGGTCGATAAAGGTGAGTGCCTGCTGGGCATCGTCTTCATCTTTCTGCTCTCCGTAAGGCAAGCGCATAGCGTAGAACCAAGCGTCAATACCTTTATCGCGGGCTTTTTCGGCGGCTAACTGGGCTAAGCGCCCCGCGACGGTAGAATCCACACCCCCACTGATACCCAATACTAGCCCGTGCTGGCCTGTCTCTATCATTTGGCTGCAAAGGAAATCGACCCGGGCATTGATTTCATCAAGCGGCGCTATAGATGCCTTCGCTTGTAACGCTGACTGAATAAGCTGTTGCTGATCTGCTTGGTTAGTCATTGCTCGTTCTGCCTCCATGCAATGTATAGGAAATCGTTGTTACGACTCATCAACACGCGGCGCGTTACCTGCTAGCACATCACCATGTTGCTGCGGAACCATTTCCAGCGCGTAGTGGGCGGCGGCGAGACGAACCTGATTCCGGTCACCTGAGAAACGCCGCGTCTCGGTGGTTAGGAATATCTTTTGGTTATGCCGAAAGGCCCAGGCAAAGCATACCGTACCGACGGGGATTCCATCGTGCGGCTCAGGCCCTGCAATCCCCGTATTGGCCAGCGCCACATTGGCATCATTATTATTTAATGCACCCAATGCCATTTCACGCGCTGTTGCTTCACTAGTTAACCCATGGTTATCGATGGTTTCAAAACTGACGGCTAAGTAGCGATTTTTGGCCTCGGGTGAGTAAACCGCTAATCCGCAGTCTATCGATTGACCGCTGCCTGGTACTCTGGCGAGTTCGGAAACAATCAACCCCGCAGTACAAGACTCCGCTGTGGCCATTTTAAGTTCATGATTTTTCAAATACTCGCTAACTTTTTCAAGCAGCTCCATTGCTCATCTCCTTATCACACCATGAACCCCAACCTTCTTGGCGCCATTTCGGCACCATCACTTAGGCACTATCATTTAGGCAATATAGTTAAGAGCTTTGTTTTGTCTAACCTCTATGGTGAATATTAATATTGTTTATGCTCACAGGGTGACTTAACCGCTGCTAATAAAAGCCCCGCACGATGGCGGGGCAATTAATCACTAAATAGCGTTACTAACGACGGAAGGCGTCAGGGTAATTGGTGAGATCAACCCCCCACATTACCGGCAGTAGGAAGTACACCGCTGCCACAATCAGCAACATGGCAATAATGTTGATCCAGAAACCGGTGCGCACCATTTCAATGATTTTGATCTTGCCGGTGGCAAAAATAATCGCGTTGGGTGGGGTGCCTACCGGCAGCATAAAGGCGCAGTTGGCCGCCATGGCAGCGGGCACCATGAGCACAAAGGGGTGAACATCCAGCGCCAGCGCTAGCGACGCCAGCACCGGTAGGATCATGGTGGCTGTGGCGGTATTCGAGGTGATTTCGGTCAAGAACAGCACCATGCCGGTCGCCAGCAGAATGACCAGTAGGAAGTTGACGCCTTCCAGCACGCTCATCTGCCCGCCGATCCACTCCGCCAGACCGGATGAGCCAAAGCCTGCAGCAATCGCTAAACCACCACCGAACAGTAGCAAAATACCCCAAGGTACATCTTTGGCGATATCCCAACCCAGCAGACAGCCACCTTTATTCTTGGAAGGGATCAAGAACAGCAGCAGCGCCGCGACAATAGCGATCATGGTGTCGTTAATGCCGGGGATATTAATGATCTGCCCCTGCCACAAAAACGACCGGGTAATCCACATAAAGGCAGCGAATAAAAACACCGCCAGCACCGCTTTCTCTTCGAAACTGGTATTGCC
The DNA here is from genome assembly GCF_031010175.1 of Halomonas sp. SpR1. Taxonomy (GTDB): domain Bacteria; phylum Pseudomonadota; class Gammaproteobacteria; order Pseudomonadales; family Halomonadaceae; genus Vreelandella. The sequence continues at coordinate 21,881 of NZ_JAUAMB010000041.1, read as the reverse complement.
CAAGGCCGCTTTTTCTTTGTTGATAAGCTCTCGACCACCCGGCAAATGGCTAAATTCAATACGGAAAAACACCCGCGTCAGCAGTAGCCACGTGGTAAATAGCAAAACCACCACAACAGGAAAGGCGAACATCAGCCAGCCAGCGAAAGAAATCTCGATGCCAAACAGCTCGTTCACAATCGCGGCAAGAATAATATTCGGCGGAGTACCAATCAGCGTACCTAAACCACCAATGGTACCGCCGTAGCCGATACCAAAAATCAGCGCTTTGCTGAACTTATCGATTTCGGCACTGTGGTCACCATCAGTTTTCGCCAGCTCCTGGCTTACCTGATACACGATAGCGGTACCAATAGGCAGCATCATCATCACCGACGCGGTGTTGGAGACCCACATCGACAAAAAGCCGGTCGCGGCCATAAAGCCGAATACGATGCTGTTAATACTGGTACCCAGCACGGCGATAATCGACAGCGCGATACGCTTATGTAAATCCCACTTCTCCATCGCCAGGGCAATCATAAAACCGCCCAAAAACAGGAAAATAATCGGGTTGCCATAAGCGGCCGTCACCGTACTGCCCTCCAGTGCGCCGGTAATCGGCAACAGTACGATAGGCAACAGAGAGGTGGCGGGAATAGGAATGGCTTCGGTGATCCACCACACCGCTACCCATAAGGTAGTGGCCAGCACCATGCGACCTTCAAAGCTTAAGTCTTCAGGATGAAAAAAAAGCGCAACCAAGGCGAACAGCAGCGGGCCAAGCACTAAGCCAACCTTCTGAGGCGTGGTGTAGGCGGGCGGCTTGGGTTGAGGGGAAGGGTTACGCTTGGCACTGGCGGCCGCGGCATTGGCGGCCCCACCTGTTGGCAGCGCGCACATCAATAGGTTTTTGGCTTGGTAGTGGGAGTGCCATAGCTGATCCCATACCGTCATCAGGGCAGTTTTATGCATACAATTTTCGCCACTTACGGTCAGAGTGAAAAGAACAAATCGAGGGTAGGCATCCAAACAAATAGCCACCCGAGGGCAACGCGGAACCTCCTTTGGCGCCCTTTATTGACTGCAATAGGCAATTAGTCCAGTTATTTACCCATAATTACAACCAAAGTCTAACAACTTTAGTTTAATCATTAGCAGGGTGGAATATTAATGTAAGCGTATTAACTACATAAATTAGCATTACTATTAACTAAAGCTTCCAATAATCAAGGCTAGCCCAAAGGTGCCACAACCGTGTTGCCGCTGGTGATTTTTTACCTGCTTTCAGAATACTTTCCAATCTTGGCTATACTTTTTGCTACTACCTGCCTTATCACTACAGTAACGCGACTGCGAGGAGGCTACCGAACACTTCACAGGCGCGAAGCAGGCTAGATTGCCGGCGGTTTTACCGCTTTATAATCTTTATCAAAGTAGCTTGTGTGTCCTGCCCAGCGCAGTGAATAAGTGCTATGTGTGCTAGCGAACGGACGCCCCCCTTTGCACGGCCATTGTTCTGGTAAGGAAGCATCGGTTGTGCGCGAAAGTGCACTCTCATCAGGATGGAATCTGTGAAACATCTTCTCCGTTTTGTGCGTCCGCACCCTACGTTTGCAGCGCCGTGGAACGCTACTGCCCCAGTCAGAGAAGAGCTCTTTAGCGCAGAGCGGCTTGAACAGCACGCAGGCAGCTTGGCGCTTAAACAAGCAGTGACCAGCACGCCACCCAACGTAGTACCGTTAACACGACGGCTCAACGATAACGCTAACACCCTGCTGGCTGTTTACCGCGCCAGTGCCACAGCGCTGGCGAGTGGTCGCGAAATTGTGCCTGCCGCCGCCTGGCTGCTCGACAATTACCACCTGATTGAAGCTCAAATTCGTGAGATCCGCAGCGATCTTCCCCCCGGTTATTATCGCCAGTTACCGAAGTTAGCCAACGGGCCTTTTGCGGGATACCCACGGGTATTCGGCATTGCCTGGGCCTTTGTGGCGCATACCGACAGCCACATCGACCTGGAAAATTTGCAGAACTTTATCACCGCTTATCAGCGCACTCAGCCACTGACTATTGGCGAACTCTGGGCGGTAGCAATCACGTTGCGTATTGTGCTGATTGAGAACTTGCGCCGACTTGCCGACCAAATTAGCAGCGAACAAACAGCGAGAGACGAAGCCGATGCTTTGGCGGCAAAGTGGCTTACGTCCACCGACCAGCAAACCTCACCGGCACGCCATGCTTTTCACCTTGAAACCAGTACCCTTAATTTTTACACAGGACCGCTAGCAGAACCTTTCACCGCACAATTAGCCAAGCGACTGCGTGGCTTAGACCCGCGTAGCAGCCCCCTGGCAGGCTGGCTTGATGAGCAGCTAAGCCACCAGGGTGAAACCATCGACGAGATGGTTCAACACGCTCAGCAGCGCCAAGGTGCCGCCAACGTCACCGTACGCAATATCATTACCAGCATGCGCTTTGTTTCTAGCATCGACTGGGCCGAGCTGTTTGAGAGCGTTAGCTTGGTGGATAAGCGGCTACGCCAGCAGAGCCATTTTGATCAGCTCGACTTCCCCACCCGCAATCAGTATCGCAGTGCGGTAGAACAGCTCGCCCGAGGCTCTCAATACAGCGAGCTCGAGGTAGTCGACGTGGCGCTCTCATTTGCTCACCAGGCAGTGGCCAGTAATGGCGACCCAATCGAAGCGGCCCGCCTGGGAGACCCTGGCTATTTTTTGGTTGGATCAGGTCGACTATCCCTGGAGCACCAGATACGGTTTACTCCCTCCCCTCGTCAGTGGCTGCGCCGGACACTCATTCACCATGGCATTCGTAGCTATATCGTGATGATGGCTGCCGTAACGCTGACACTAATGGTGCTGTCGGGTGGGCTACTGCTTTCATTACCCATTACGATAGGAGACGTGCCGTTACTTTGGCTCATGCTCTTGGGAGCGTTCGGCTTTCTGCCCATTATGGAAGTAGCAACGCTGATCGTTAACCGCCTGATTATCTACTCTATCGACGCTCAGCCCCTGCCGGGCCTGGATCTGTCCAAAGGTGTGCCAACCCAGCTACGAACACTCATAGTGGTACCTACGCTGCTGACCAGCGAAGAAGACCTGCGCGAACAGATTGAGCGTCTTGAAGTGCACCATTTATCTAGCGGTGACGGGGCGCTCAGCTATGCGCTACTACTTGATGGGGTCGATGCCTCACAGGCGGAACTGCCCGCTGAAGCCGCGCTTTTATCGGCCGCCTATGCAGCGGTTGAGCAATTAAATGCGCGTTATTGTCCACACGCTCTAGGCAGCTCACAAGCCCCAGGCGGCCCACACACTCTGGGCACTTCACATGCCCCTGGTGGTTTACGAACAACCGGCAGCGACAAACGCTTTTTTCTGCTGCACCGGCGGCGGGTGTTTAACGCAAGTGAAAATATCTGGATGGGGTGGGAGCGTAAGCGTGGCAAGCTGCATGAGCTAAATCGCTTGCTACGTGGCGCAGCGGATACCACCTTTATCGACCCGCCGCCACTGCCCAGAGATGTACGCTACGTCATCACTTTGGACGCTGACACCCGCCTGCCCCGAGGCGCCGCAAGCCGACTGATCGGTAAAATGGCACATCCGCTAAACCAGCCACGTATGGATCTAAAGCTACGCCGGGTCGTGGAGGGGTACGCGATATTGCAGCCTCGCGTCACGCCATCGCTGCCCACGGGGGGCGAGGGCTCCATCTATCAGCGGTTATTTTCTGCACCCGGGGGTATCGATCCTTACGCCGCCGCCATCTCAGATCTCTATCAGGATCTGGTCGGCGAAGGCTCGTTCGCCGGTAAAGGTATTTACGACGTTGACGCTTTTGAAACATCGCTGGTTGGCCGGGTGCCCGATAATAGCCTGCTCAGTCACGATTTGTTTGAAGGGGTGTTTGCCCGTGCGGGGCTTGCCTCCGATATCGAAGTGATTGAAGACTTCCCGGCTCGTTATGACGTGGCCGCCAAGCGCCAACACCGCTGGACACGCGGCGACTGGCAACTGCTCCCCTGGCTAATCGCCTCGGCACTGCCGCTCACCGGGCGACTGAAAATGCTTGGCAACCTGCGCCGCTCAGTGTTACCACCATTCGTCCTGGCAAGCCTTGCCATCAGTTGGCAATTACCGCTTAGCATGGCCGTCGTCAGTACGCTGCTATTACTGGCGGTTGTCGGCGCACCGATACTGCTCTCTTTGACCGCCTCATTTGTTCCCTTCCGGGCGTGGGCAAAGCTGCGCCACCACTACCACCTTTGGTTTGACGAACTAAAACTGGGTAGCGTGCAAATTCTGCTATTGATCATTTTTTTGCCTGACCAGGCGTGGCACATGCTGGACGCCATTGCCAAAACCTTAGTTCGTGTGCTGATCACCCACCGACGTCTGCTTGAATGGACATCTGCCGCGCAGTCGATGAAAAGCCCACCGCTGACGGTGCTGGGATTCTACCAACGCATGGCGCCCGGCACCGTACTGGGGATAGCGGTGGCTATCAGTGCACTCTGGACAGCCAGCCACACATGGCCAATCACACTCCCCATGGCGCTACTCTGGTTGGCTGCTCCGGCAGTGGCATCTTGGCTGAGCAGCAGCACAAGCGTTGTAGTTCAACCCAGCATTTCGGCAGAAGAAGCCCTTGAACTACGAGCAATTGCACGGCGAACCTGGCGCTATTTCGAAACCTTTGTGACCACCACAGATAACCGCTTACCGCCGGATAACTTTCAAGAGGATCCCCAGCCCGCCCTCGCTCAGCGCACCTCGCCAACCAATATGGGGCTCTATCTACTCTCCACCCTGGCTGCGCGGGACTTCGGCTGGATTGGCACCCATGAGACGCTTGAGCGATTAGAAGCAACGCTAGCCGTAATGCAGGGACTCCCCCGCTACAGGGGTCACTTTTACAACTGGTACGCCACCCACGACCTGCGCCCGCTTAACCCCCGCTATGTATCAACGGTGGATAGCGGCAATCTCGCCGGGCATCTCATCGTTATCGCCAATGCCTGCGAAAGCTGGCAGGCGACAGGCTATCTAGCGGATCCACGTGTGGGTATTGCCGACACGCTCCACCTTGCCCGACAGGCACTCAAACAGGTTCCAACGTTGCAGGAAAAATTAGCGGTTCAATTGAGTGTGCAGTTCGAAGCCATTGACGCCCAGCTGAATGGCGAAGTGATGTCATTGGAATGCTTGGCAAATATCGCCGCACTGATGGATAGCACGTTAAATTTGGCGCGAACGCCCCTTAGTTCGCATAGCGACGCGTATAGCGAAGATCTGCAGTTTTGGCTGGAAGCCTTACAGGCCTCAGCCGCTCAACACAGCCATGACCGGGATACCTCGCCCAGCCTGACCGAGGGGGCAATCGCCTCGCGCCTTCAACAGCTTGCGGATTCAGCGCGCCGCTTGGCACTGGGCATGGATTTCGCGTTCCTGTTCAATCGCGAGCGCCAACTGTTGTCGATTGGTTATTCACTCGACGACAACTGCCTGGATACCAGCTGCTACGACCTGCTGGCTTCCGAGGCACGGCTGGCCAGCCTGTTTGCCATTGCCAAAGACGATATTCCCACCCGCCACTGGTTCAGGTTAGGACGTGCCGCCACGCCCGTTACCTTTGGCTCAGCGCTGATCTCCTGGTCAGGGTCGATGTTTGAATACCTGATGCCATCGCTGGTGATGCGCGCTCCGGGCGGCAGCCTGCTTGAGCAAACCAGCCGGCTGGTGGTGAAGCGTCAAGAGACCTACGCCGCCCAGCTCTCCGCGCCCTGGGGTATTTCTGAATCCGCCTATAACGCCCGGGATATGGAGTTTACCTATCAATATTCTAATTTTGGGGTGCCGGGTTTGGGTCTCAAACGGGGGTTGTCTGCCGACCTGGTTATTGCGCCCTATGCCACCGGGTTAGCCGCCATGGTTGACCCTAGCGCCGCCTGTCGCAACTTCAAACGCTTAACGGAGATGGGAGCGCTGGGCCGCTACGGCTTCTACGAAGCGCTCGATTTCACCCGTTCGCGGCTTCCCGCCGGGGAAAGCGTGGTGATTGTGCGCAGCTTTATGGCCCACCACCAGGGCATGACCATCGCCGCTATTGCCAATACCTTGAATTATGGCCAGATGCGCGCCCGTTTTCACCGCGAACCGATGATCCAAGCCAGCGAACTGCTGCTTCAAGAGCGCGTTCCACGTAACGTGGCGATTGCCCACCCCCGTGCGGAAGAGGTGAAATCCACCGCCAGTCAGACAATAAACGAGGCACAAACCATTCGCCGCGCGTCAACAACGGCCAGTGGCCCGCCTGTTACTCACTTACTCTCCAACGGCTGCTACTCGGTGATGCTCACGGCCACCGGCGGTGGCTACAGCAGATGGCGTAACGTTGCCATTAGTCGCTGGCAGCCGGACGCCACCCGCGACCACTTAGGCAGCTTTATTTTTCTACGCGACAGCAAACATCCCGGGGTGTGGACCGCCACAGGACAAACGGCGGCACACCCAGCCGAGGTAAACGATGAGCATAGCTACGCGATATTTGCCGAGGATTATGCCCGCTACAGCCATCGTCACGACGATATCACCAGTCATATGGAGGTGCTGGTTTCCGGCGAGGACGACAGCGAAGTTCGCCACCTCTCGCTCACTAATAACAGCCGCCACGCCCGCGACATCACGCTTACCTCCTATTCAGAATTAGTCTTGACCAGCCCGAATGCCGACAATGCCCACCCCGCCTTTGCAAAAATGTTTGTGGTGACCGAGTATCTGGAAGCCTTCAACGCATTGATCGCCACAAGACGGCGGCGCTCGCCCGATGAAGCGCAGGTGTGGGCGGCTCATTTTGCAGTAGTTGAAGGCGATATAATTGGCGAGCTAGAGTTCGAGACTGACCGAGCCGAGTTCTTAGGCCGCGGCCGAAGCATGCTCCACGCCTCAGCGCTGGCAGAGGGACAGCACCTTTCGGGCAGTGTCGGTAGCGTACTGGATCCTATTTTTGCGCTGCGCTACTGCCTGCGCGTGGCCCCCGGCAATGCCGCCCGAATCGCTTACTGGACTGTCGTCGCCCCCTCCCGTGAAGCGCTGATGGATCTGATTGACAAACATCACGACCGCAGTGCTTTTGAGCGCGCTAAAACCCTCGCCTGGACTCAGGCACAGGTTCAGCTTCGCCATTTGGGCATTCAGCCTGAAGAAGCTGCTGACTTTCAGCGCTTGGCCGCGCCGATCCTTTACCCTGATGCCCGCTTTAGAGCGCCTGCCGAGGCCATTGAGCGCGGTGCCGGGCCACAGTCGCGGCTCTGGCAACACGGCATTTCCGGCGATCTGCCAATTATTCTGATGCGCATCGATAGCATTGATGACATTGGCCAGGTACGCCAACTGCTGCGCGCCCACGAATATTGGCGTATGAAGCGGCTAGGCGTGGATGTGGTGATCATCAATGAGCGCTCCTCCTCTTATATTCAGGATCTTCAGCAAGCCATTGAAACCGCAGTGCTTAGCAGCCAAGCCCAGCCTCGTTTTAAAAAGGATTTCGCTCAGGGGTCTGTGACAACACTACGCGCCGACCTGATGAGCTTGGAAGTGCGTACACAGCTTCAGTCGATAGCCTGCGTCGCGTTAATGGCCCATCGCGGCAGCATAGAGAACCAGTTAGCCCTGACGCTGCCCGTACTCCGTGCACCAACGCCACTCCACTCCTTAATCAAACGCCCCCTACCCAAGCACATCCCCCTCAATGTCAGTGAAACGCCGCTCCCAGCACTTGAGTTTTTTAATGGGCTGGGCGGCTTTGCCCGGGATGGCCGTGAGTATGTAACGGTACTTGAGGCAGGGAGTTCCACGCCCGCACCGTGGATAAATGTGATCGCCAACGCAGGCTTCGGCTTTCAGGTATCAGCAGAAGGCGCAGGCTATATATGGGCGGATAACAGCCGTGAAAACCAGCTGACAGCCTGGTCAAACGACCCTGTTATGGATCCGAGTGGCGATGTGATCTATGTTCGCGATGAAGAGTCGATGGCGCTCTTCACCGCCACGGCCCGCCCTTTACGCGATCATGGCCGCTACATAGCGCGGCACGGCTTCGGCTATAGCCAGTTCGAGCATCAAGCGGATGGAATTACCCTTGCGCTGCTGCACTTTGTGCCGTTAGAGGCCCCGCTTAGGATTTCACGGCTACGCCTTGCCAATCACTCCGGGCGGCCCCGCAAGCTCTCCGTGACGGCTTATGCCGAGTGGGTGCTGGGTACTTCGCGCAGCGGATCGGCGCCTTTTCTTATCTCACACCCTGATGCCGATAGCGGCGCGCTGCTGGTCGAGAACCCCTGGAATATGAATTTCCCAGGCCGTGTAGCGTTTCTGGATATCGGAGCCCCGCCAGCCTCCTGGACGGCTGATCGCTGCGAGTTTATCGGCCCCGGCGGCAGTTTGGCAGCGCCCGCGGGGCTGCGCAGCCACGCCTTGCTTTCCGGCGCCCACGGTGCGGGTTTGGATCCTTGCACCGCGCTTAACCGCAGCGTGACCTTAGCGGCCGGTGAAAGCGTCGATATCGTCGTATTAATGGGTCAGAGCAGTTCCACTGCCGAGGCAAAAACACTGATTGCGCGTTACCGCGAGGCGGATATTGACGCCGAACTCGCCATAGTGACTGCCCACTGGCAAACGCAGCTTAACGCGGTACAAGTGACCACCCCTGACCGCGCTATGGACATCATGCTCAACGGCTGGCTGATGTACCAAACCATTGCCTGCCGGATCACCGCGCGCTCAGGTTTTTACCAAGCCAGCGGCGCCTATGGCTTCCGCGACCAGTTGCAGGACGGTATGGCGTTAACCTTCACCAGCCCCGAAACCACTCGCGAGCATTTACTGCGCGCCGCCTCCCGCCAGTTTATTGAAGGCGATGTTCAGCACTGGTGGCTGCCCCACTCCGGCCAAGGGGTGCGTACACGCATTTCCGATGATCGGGCGTGGCTGGCCTATGCCTGTGCTCGTTATATCGCCACCACCCACGATACCGCCGTGCTGGATGAATCCGTAAGCTTTCTGGAAGGCGCTGAATTAGCCCCTGGCGAGCACGACAGTTTTTTCCAACCGATGATGGCAGCAGAAACCTCCTCGTTGTTTGAGCACTGCGCCCGCGGCTTGGATCAAAGCCTATCGCTTACCGGCGAACATGGGTTGCCGCTGATCGGTGGCGGTGATTGGAACGACGGTATGAACCGCGTTGGCGAAGCGGGTAAAGGCGAAAGCGTGTGGCTAGGCTGGCTGCTACTGCATACGCTGGAGCTGTTTCTACCTTTTGCCCAATCGCGTGAACATTCAGAGCCTTTAGCTTTTAAAGAGCCTTCAGCTTTTAAAGAGCCTTCAGCTTATAAAAAGCCGTCAGCATCACGCGCCGAGCGTTGGCGCGCCCACGCAACGGCTTTGCGTATTGCGCTGGAAAGCAACGCCTGGGACGGCCAGTGGTACCGCCGAGCGACGTTCGATGACGGTAGCTGGTTAGGCAGCAAAGACAGCGATGCGTGCCAAATTGATTCGATTGCCCAGACCTGGGCGGTGCTTTCTGGCGCGGCAGAGCCCCACCGGGCGGTGCTCGCCATGCACTCCCTTGAGCGCGAGTTGATCAAGCACGATGAGCAACTGGCGCTACTGTTCTGGCCGCCCTTCGATCAGCCCCAGCGCGACCCTGGCTATATCAGTGGCTACCCGCCGGGGATGCGCGAAAACGGAGGACAATATAGCCATGCGGCTATGTGGGCCATCCTGGCCTTTGCCAAATTAGGCGAAGGCGATAAGGCACAGCAACTTTTCTCGTTACTCAACCCCATCAACCATGCACGCACCCCAGAAAGCGCGGCCCGTTATCACGTTGAGCCCTATGTGGTAGCCGCCGATGTTTACTCAGTTGCGCCTCACACTGGCCGCGGCGGCTGGACATGGTATACGGGCTCAGCGGGCTGGATGTACCGCGCCGGTATTGAGGGTATTCTGGGTATTCGTCGGGAAGGTGGCTGGCAGGTAATCGCCCCCTGCCTTCCCCACGACTGGCCAGGGTTTAGCGCAACGCTGACCATTGCCGCCACGCACTACGCGGTTAAGGTCATCACCACCGATGAGGTGTTTAACGCACAACTTGATGGCCGTCACCTCGCACTCCAGCAAGGAGAGGTACGTGTCCCATTGGATGGCCAACACCACCAGCTTGAGGTGTTTATTCATCGATCACATAACCCATGTTAACTAACTGTTTGTCAGCCATTTTTCACATTTGCTTCTGGCTCACGGCTATATTAGTCTCAACTTGGCACGCTAAGAGTGCCATTAACATTCAGACGGTTATCTCAGATTAACCGTCGTCCCATTAGCAATCACACGGAGCCGTGATATGCATAGCGAAACATCAAGCGACCTTTCCCAGGCAGGCCTTCGCATCGCCATTCAAGACATCAAGGATGAACTGTTCGATACCCCCGAGTGCGATTACGCCATCGCCCAACTACTTATCCGCTGGGGCCAAGCTGAAAAAGCCGAGCAATTGCTGGATGATATGCTGATGAGGTGGGGCTCTTCCCCTGAAGTGCTGGCTTTAACGCAGCGGGGCTATAAGGAGATCATTGGGGGTAGTGAGCTACTCGCAGACAACGATGAGCTCATCCGCAAACCAAAACAAACCGCTCCAGCCGCTCTCGGCGTCACGGCGGCCTAAACGGTTGACTCTGCACGGCTAACTCGCCTGTGCAAAAAAGCCCCCTCTATCAATGCCCCTACCTGATTATGCGGTTGGGGCATTTTTATTGAGTCAATTTGGCGTGCCTTTACTAACCATCAAAATAGCCATCTCATCGACTAAGCGAATATCAGCGTAACGGAGGAAGGCATCAGCTGATAGAATACCGCCCCTTTCAGGCGCGTTAGCGGCCCACCGCCCTAATGCCACCCCATTTTTTACTACCTGAGAGTTGCGCAATGATCGCCACCGCCCACGCAGTATTCCGGCCACTTTTACGGCTGGGCCTTATCCCTCAGATTTTAATCGGTATCGTTGCCGGGGTAGCGCTCGCCCTATTTGCTCCGGGCCTTGCCAGCGATGTGGCCTTGCTTGGCCAGCTGTTTATCGCCGCTTTGCAGGCGGTAGCCCCCATTTTGGTATTTGTGCTGGTAGCCGCAGCGATTTCTGCTCACCAAAAAGGCCAGCCAACTCACATTCGCCCCGTACTGGTGCTATATGTGGTGGGCACGCTGATCGCGGCGTTAATTGCCGTGGCGGCCAGCTTTCTGTTTCCCACCGAACTCTCATTGAATGCAGGCCAGGTGGACGGCAACCCGCCCGGGGATATTTTTAGCGTTATGCGCGATCTGCTATTAAACGCGGTGGCCAACCCGGTTAGCGCACTGATGGAAGCCAACTTTATCGCTATTCTGGCCTGGGCCATCGGCCTGGGTTTGGCGCTGCGCCAAGCCAGCGACACCACCCGCCAAGCGCTAAGCGACTTATCCGCGGCGGTCACCCGCATTGTGACGCTGGTAATTCGTTTGGCGCCGCTGGGTATCTTGGGTTTGGTGGCAGGCACGCTGGCAGAATCGGGCGTTGCCGCGCTACTCAACTACGCCCAGCTACTGGGGGTGATTGTGGGCTGTATGCTGTTTGTGGCGCTAGTGAGTAATCCACTGCTGGTCTACTTGACCACCCGACAAAACCCTTACCCGCTAGTGTTTACGTGCCTGCGGGGCAGCGCGATTACCGCCTTTTTCACCCGCAGCTCGGCAGCGAACATTCCGGTCAACCTTGAGCTTTGTCGCCGCCTGAAGCTTGACCCTGACACCTACTCGATTTCCATTCCGCTGGGCGCGACGATCAATATGTGCGGTGCGGCCATCACCATTACAGTCATTACCCTGGCCACCACGCACACACTGGGTATTAGCGTTGATTTTCCCACGGCGCTGCTTTTGTGCGTGGTATCAGCGCTGGCGGCCTGCGGTGTTTCCGGCGTGGCGGGCGGCTCGCTAATGCTGATTCCCATGGCCGCTAACCTATTTGGCATTCCCACGGAAGTGGCCATGCAAGCGGTAGCGATTGGTTTTGTGATCAGCGTGGTGCAGGACTCCACCGAAACCGCGCTTAACTCCTCTACCGATGTGCTGTTCACCGCGGCAGCTTGTCAGGCGCAAGAAGGCAAACGCGCTTAACCGTTCACCTTTTAGCCGCTCACCTTTTAACCATTCACCTTGAGGAGTGGCTTCTTATAACAGCCACTCCTCCTATATCAGCCCTTCCCCTGGGCGCTCGCGCATTAATTATTGGATGATGTAACAAGCCTCGCCAAACGCTCCCGTTCATCCTCTTCATAAAAACTCGGGTCATCGAATAGGTCTCGCTGGGCATCATCGAAGATCATTTCCAACACCTCTGCACTACTTTGTACCATCGGCTCAAAGTGCGCGGTATGAGTGACCAACGCCCTGACGCGACGGCGGCGGTAGAGGGCGTAAATACCCAACAGGGTAAACACGCAGGCGATATAGAGCGGCAGGCCATGACCGCCCACTAAGCTCATCAGCGACCCCGCCGCGATCGGCGCCACGGCACAGCCCGCACCGTGCATGACCAGCATATCCGCCGAGCCGGAGACAATTTCATCCGGGTGAAGTTGATCGATCAACTGCGCTACCGCCAGCGGGTAGAGCGAAAACGCCAAACCACCCCAGATAAAATAGAGCCCCAGCAGCACCTCGTGGCTGGGCGCAAAGGGCATAGCCGCGGCAATTATCGCCGCAAACAGCACCACCCAGATCATGACTTTAGGCCGGTCGTGTTTATCGGAGAAACGCCCGATGGGAATCTGCAGCAGCGCCCCGCCGATAATCGCCACGCTCATTACCAAGCCAACACCGCCAATATCAAACCCTAACTGCGTGGCGTATATCGGTGTCATCGACCAGAACGCCCCCATGGCAAGCCCGGATAATGCGGCGGAAGCTACCGCTAGCGGCGCAAAGCCCAGCAGTGCGCGTAGGCTGCTTTTGGGTCGGTCGGAAATTTTGGGCTGAACGCGACGGGTCATGGTAATGGGTAACAGTGCCCAACTGATCAAAATAGAGATCACCACAAACAGCAAAAAACCCTCAGGCGAAGAGAGCCTTAGCAGCTGTTGAGCCAGTGCTAACGCGCCCAAGTTGACCACCATATAGAAAGCGAAAATCCGCCCCCGCTCGTGTCCTGCCGCCTGGCTGTTCAGCCAACTCTCAATCACGGTAATCAAGGTAATAAACGCAAGCCCGTAAACCACCCGCAACGGCAGCCATACCCACGGGTTGATAAACACAAGATGCAGTAGCGCCACCGATGAACAAATAGACGCGCAGAAGCCAAAGGTACGGATGTGCCCCATACGCCGAATTAAGCGCCCGCTCACCCAGGTGCCGCAGATGAAGCCGACAAAATAGCCGGACATAATGATCCCCAACACTGCGCTTGAAAAACCTTCCGCCGTACCTCGCAAGGTGAGCAGCGTGTTGAGCAAGCCGTTGCCTAGCAACAGAAGCGCCACACTGCGCAGGATCGATTTAACCGGATTGAGCATGGCCAATGAATACATTGCGCTTCCTCGTAGCAGACTCGCTATAGGTCATGCATAAAGGATGCCACTGAAAGTCTTCGCTACGAAGGTGTTGGCCGATGAGATCGTTGACAAGCTATCGTTCTTTATATAGAACGTTCTATATAAAGAACAGCTCAACGGATAGCGGGCAGCCTTATGGATAAACTCTCACTCAACACGTTGGGCCAACACCTTCAAGCACTGCGCCTTGAGCGGGGCTGGTCGCTTTCGCAATTAGCCAGTGAGGCGGGGATCGCCAAGTCCAACCTATGTCGCTTGGAGCAAGGCAACGGCAATCCCACCATCGATACTATTTGGCGGCTTGCGGTGCAGCTCAATGTCCCTTTCGGCACCCTGGTAGCGCCTATCAGCGTGCCGCTGGGGGAAGACGGTGTGCAAGTGCGTTTGATTGATCAAGGCAAAGACTCGCCCCAGGTGGACGCCTACTGGATGCGCTGCGCGCCGCATACGTTGCGTCATGCTGAAGCCCATACGCCGGGCACCCGCGAATCGCTTACGCTGATTAGCGGCTGGCTGGAAGCGGGGCCAGAGGGCGCCACTACGCAGCTCACCCCCGGCGATACCGTGACCTTCCCCGCCGACCAGCCACACCTTTACCGCACCCAGGCCGCGGAGGCCACGTTGATAATGTCCATCACCTACGGTGCAGAAGGCCAAACTTCATGAATCAAGCTGCCAGGCACTCTCCACTGCGTAGCGCACTACAGGGCGTGCGCGAAGCCATTCCGCTCCTCGGTGGCTACATTCCGGTGGCGCTGTCGTTTGGCTTGGTCGCCACCCAGGCAGGCTTCAGCACGCTGGAGGCCACGGCTATTTCAGCGCTGATCTACGCCGGGGCATCGCAGTTTTTGTTTGTGGGTATGATCGCCACCGGCGCACCGCTGTGGTTGGTGGTGGCGATGACGCTGCTGATTAACGTCCGCCATGTGGTGTACGGCCCCAACCTGGCGGCGTTCTTGCCACGCAGCCGCCACTGGCCTTGGCTAATGCATGGCCTCACCGATCAGGTATTTGCTCTGGCTTTAACCCGGCTACCCCAACTGCCCGAGGCTAAGCGCTTTAGTTGGTTTGTGGGTGCATCGCTGCTGGCCTGGGGCGCCTGGATCATCGGTACCGCGGTAGGCGCCACCGCAGGCGAAGCGTTTACCGCCCGCTGGCCGCTGCTGGGTGAGATTATGCCCTTCGCCCTGCCCGCGCTGTTTCTGACTATGGTGGCACCACGCTTTACCGATAAGCGCTGGGCCGTGGCCATGGGCTGCACCATTCTGGCGGCACTCGGTTTAACGCTGGTCGGCTGGAGCAATGTGGCGATTCCTCTCGCGGCTGCTTGCGGTGCACTGTGCTTCTATATGCTGAAATTCCAAAACAAGAGGTGTGAGCAATGAGCAGCGCACTCTGGCTAGCGGTAGCGGTTTCGGCCCTTGGCACGCTGCTGATGCGGGTAGTGCCATTTTTATGGATGCAGCGACGACTCAATAGCACTACCGGCCTTAATAACATGCCCCAGTGGCTGGGTATTCTTGGCCCGCTGATGATTGCCGCCGTGCTGGGGGTGTCCATTGTGCCGGTTAACCCCAGCGCTGTTTCCTGGATCGCCACCGTCATCGGGCTTGCCGTTACGATACTGGTGTGGTCGCGGGTACGCTCATTGGGCTGGCCGGTCGCTGCCGGCGTTGCAGTGTTTGGGTTGGTGGAGGTCACGGCCCTCATTTGGTAATGCTTTGCATTAGCTTTTACGCCATGCCATTATCCTGACTTTTCACTCCTGGGCAGTCGTAAAGTGACCTTAATGTTAATAGCACACACCCATGGCAAGAAGGTTTTAATGCGGGTGTTGCTGATAACGCTGACAGCGCTAACGCCCGCCATGTTGACCGCCAAACCGCTACACAGCCCCCCTGTCTCGCCGCGCATTGTGACACTTTACCAAGGGGCGACCGACAGCGCCGTGGCCCTTGGTTTGACGCCGATTGGCGTAGTCGATGCATGGCTGGAAAAGCCCACCTACCGCTACCTGCGTGATCCGCTTGATGGCGTTGAGCACGTGGGGCTGGAAACCCAACCCAACCTGGAAAAGATTGCCTGGCTGAAGCCTGACCTGGTGATTGCCAGCGATTTTCGCCACGCGCGCATAGCGCCGCTATTAAGTGCTATTGCTCCCACGGTATCAGCGCCTACGGTATTTAACTTCAAGACCACCCTCACGATGGTGGCGAATGCCACTGATCACGAAGCCAAGGCCGGTGAGCTACTCCAGCGCTGGGACGACCGGGTGGCCGATTTCCGCCAGCAGATCGCCGTCAAATTGGGCGCTGAGTGGCCGCAAAAAGTCGCTGTAGTGCGTTTTAAAAGCGATCACGTACGTATCTATACCAGCGGCTTTGCAGGCTCGATTCTTGATGAGCTGGGCTTTGCGCAACCGGATACCCTGCAGAGCCAGAGCTGGGGAATGAAGCTCTCCAGTACTGAAAACATTCCGGTGCTGGATGCCGACGCCCTGTTTATTCTGCTAGAGCCGGATGACCCCGCGATTGCTGATAATTACCGGCACTGGGCCTCCCACCCTCTGTGGCAACAGCTGTCAGCAGTTCAAAGCGGGCGAGTGTTTGAGGTTGATCCGGTGAGTTGGATGATGGGCGGTGGCATATTAGCGGCCAACGCCATGCTGGATGATCTCTATAGCCACTATGGATTAGCTTGCCATGCTCCCTTGCCAAACCGCAGCGAGGAACTCTCATGCTGAACAGCGCCGCCGCGAAAAGTATTGGCCTGCTGTTGGGGGCGCTGATGGCACTGGGCGCCTTTTTTTCCAGCGTGATGTTAGGCACAACAGAGATCGCCCTATCGTCTCTGTTCGGCTCGCTCGCCGATTATGACCCGGCCAACATCGCCCATATTATTCTGCTAACCGAGCGCTTACCGCGCGCGGTGGTTGCCGCCCTGGTGGGCGCCAGCCTGGCGATTGCCGGGGCACTGATGCAGACCATGACGCGTAACCCACTGGCGTCGCCGGGTATTTTGGGTATTAACGCTGGCGCGATGTTTTTTGTTGTGGTCGCGGTGTCACTTTTGCCACTGCATACCCCCGCCCACTACGTATGGGCCGCGCTATTAGGGGCACTTGTCGCTGCCGTACTGGTGGTGGTGCTTAGCCGCGGTCGCCACGGTGAGCTCTCCCCACTGCGGGTTGTGCTGGCAGGAGTGGCGGTAACGGCGATGTTTGTGTCGTTCAGCCAAGGGCTGCTGGTGATTGATCAGCAAAGTTTTGAAAGCGTGCTCTACTGGCTGGCGGGGTCGGTGTCGGGGCGCGATCTTTCATTGGTAGCGCCCTTGCTACCGCTCTTCGGTGGGGCGCTTTTACTTAGCGCACTGCTCGTCCGCCACGCCAATGCGCTGTTACTGGGCGATGATATGGTCACCGGGCTGGGTATGCAGGCCACCACTATCAAGCTGCTGCTTGGCTTGATTGTGATTGTGCTGGCGGGTAGCTCCGTGGCACTGGCGGGCATGATTGGGTTTGTCGGTTTGATTGTGCCTCATATGGCGCGGGGGCTGTTTGGCATTGACCATCGCTGGCTGCTGCCGGCCTGCGCCTTGCTGGGTGCCTGTTTGCTGCTGCTGGCCGATCTCGCCTCGCGGTTTTTAATGCCACCCCAAGAGATACCTGTCGGCGTGATGACGGCGCTGATCGGCACGCCCTTCTTTATCTACCTGGCGCGACGCAAGATGGCAGGCCAATGAGACAAGCAGCAACGTTAAGCCTCGATAGCAAGGCACAGAGCGACAGTAACCACTTACTGCGCAGCCTCATAATGCTAACCCTTTTATTGATCGCCAGCGCCGGGCTGTCGCTCTGTTTAGGCAGCTTCCCCACCTCATTCACTCAGGTGCTACACGCCCTCGCCGCGCCACAAAGCAGCGATATCACTTTTATCATTTGGGAGTTAAGGCTGCCCAGAATTCTACTGGCCATACTGGTCGGTGCCGCCCTGGCAATAGCGGGGGCAATTCTACAAAGCATTGTACGCAACCCGCTGGCCTCCCCGGACGTGATCGGCATTACCAGCGGCGCAGCGCTGGCTGCAGTGCTGTTCCTGGCACTATTGAGCACGACCTTGAGCATCAACTGGCTGCCCGTGGCGGCCATGCTGGGGGCGCTGGTCTCCGCCCTGTTGGTGGTCAGCCTCGCCTGGAAAGGCGGCATCAGCCCATCGCGGATGGTACTGGTGGGCATTGGCCTTGCAGCGGCCATGGGCGCAGGGACTACGCTGTTAATCGTAATCAGCGATGACTCCGCCGCCATGACCGCCTATGTCTGGCTCACCGGCAGTCTTTACGCGGCGCAATGGGACGATGTGCAAGGAATGTTGCCTTGGTTGTTGGTGACGGTGCCCCTCTGCCTAGCTTTCACCCGCCATGCCGATGCCATGGCGCTGGGCGACGCCGTTGCCGAAGGGCTGGGGGTGGCGATTCTACGCAGTCGATTAGTATTGCTTGCCTGCAGCGTGGCGCTGGCCGGTGCCGCGGTGGCGTTTGCGGGGGGGTTAAGCTTTGTGGGGTTAATTGCCCCCCACCTGGCAGCCAGGCTGGTGGGGCGCAATATGGCATGCTTGGTGCCCGCATCAGCGCTGGTCGGCGCCTTGATTGTACTTTACGCCGACCTGCTGGGCCGAGTGGTCTTTTTACCCAAAGACCTTCCTGCGGGCATTTTCGTTGCCGGGATAGGCGCGCCCTTTTTTGTCTATTTGTTGCATAGATCGCGAGCTCGCTTTTAGAACCTGTTGACGAAAAAAAGCGGCACCCTCGGGGCGCCGCCAAACAGTATCGAGCATAGAAAATAAAAAAACAGAAAACGGCTGCTTAGAAATCCAGCTGGTACCCCAGCGTGAAGGTGCGGCCACGCCCGGTGAAGTAGTACTCGTCGCTAATCCTCGCGGCTTGGGAGTAGTACGTGATGTAGTCTTCATCGGTTAGGTTTTCGATACCCACCGACACCCTGCCGGTGGGCAGGCGATAGGCTAACGAAGCATCCACTAAGCCGTAGCCGTCAAAATCAAGTTCAGGGTTATCGACGCTGCGATCGAAGTAGTAGCTACCCTGCAAGCGCGTGGAAACACGCTCGTTCCAGGTGGCGCTCCAGCCCAGTTTGAGCGTATCCGGGGCGATATTGATACCGGTGAGTTTGGTATCCACGCTACCGTCGCCATCCTGATCCGACTTGCCCTCGGTGTGGGCGTAAGAGAGCGACAGATCATGCTTGTCGGCCACCTGCATGTCGCCGGTAATCTCAACGCCCTGGATCTCGGTTTTCTCTCGGCTGCCTACCCAGGTGCCATTCTGCTCGGTAAGGCGCTGGCCATAATCCGAGTTGGATTCGTAATAGCTGATCTCTAACCCATAGCCATCCCAGTCAAAACGCGCGCCGATCTCGTGGTTTTCGGTCAAAATCGGCTGAAGCTGCAGTAAGCTATCCACATCCTGGCCCGCCGTGCCAATACCGCGCAGCACCCGGCCCACGTCGGGCATGCCGAAGCCTTCCGAGTAGTTGGCATACAGCTGGGCCCAGTCGGTGGCTTGATAGGTTAAGCCGACGTTATACAGCGTCTCATCGAAGCTGGGCTTGCCGCCGTCCACGCTGACGTTGTCTTGAGTGACATTACTGCGATCAATCGTTTGGAAGCTACCCACCTCAAGCTCAGCGTGCTCGTGACGCACCCCCGCATGCAGCGTCAGCGGATCCGCTAGCTTAAACTGGCCTTGCAGGAACGGCGCCAAATTCCGGAAGCGACTTTCCGGCACATAGGTACGCCCGGTATGCACGAGCATTTGGCTTGTCTCATCTTCCAGTACATCCAAACCCACCGTCACCCCCAAGCGGTCATCCAGCATACCGTCACGGTTCAAGGTGAATTTAGCACCCGTTTTGTCAGACTCATTGCGCGTCTGGTCGAATTGGGTATCGCCCGCACTATCCAGGTAAGGGAAAAAAGGCGTAGTCGCGAAGCGCGCGCGGAAACGCTGGTGATAGACCTGGGCATCTAACTCATTGCCAAACCAATCAGCGTGGGAGTAGGAAAGCCGCGCCGAGGTCACTTCGTTAAACCCAGGTTCGCCGTCACGACTGCCTCTACGCGCAGTGGTCGGCACCCCTGCCGCACGATCTCCCGCTACCGGCACGTAGTCGTTGCCCTCTTCCAGGTCGAAGTGGTTAAGCGAGAACTCAACATTCTGGTTATCGTCGATCCAGTAGCCCAGTTTGCCGAATAGATCGTAGCTTTCCGAGTTTTGCAGCTCACCTGGGTAGGCAATACCGACCACCTCGTCGTTGCCGTCATAAAAGACGCCGCGCTCCTGACGAGTGGCTGCGGCAACGAAATCCCAGTCGCCTTGCTGCCCGCTAATACGGTAGTCCAGCTTGTGGCCCAGCCCACCCGATTGGAAATCATCATCTGTGGTCAGGCTAATGCCCGCGTGTTGGCTAATGCCCCCGCCTTCGGCACGCCGCGTCACCAGGTTGATCAAGCCGCCGGTCGCACCTAAACCGTGCTCGGCGCTGGCCCCGTGGATGACTTCAATACGCTCCACCATGGAAAGGTCAATGGTATAGCTATCCCGGGAGCTGTCCCGCAGCGGGTTGGACTGCGGCACACCATCAATCAGAAAAAGCGCGTCGCGGCCGCGGAATGTTTCGCCCGCATTGGAGAGCTTTTGGCGACTGGGTGAGTAAGAGGGAATCAGATTGCTGAGCACCTGGCCCGGGTCATCGGTAATCGCTAGCTGTTGCTCGATCTGTTCGCGGCTGATGATCGTTACCCGCTGTGGCGTTTGCCCCGCTTCGCTGTGGCTGCGGGTGGCGGTCACCACCATGGTCGAGTCGACATCACTGGTGCCGCTTTGTGACTCAGCAGTGGTTGACTCCTGCGCGTGAGCTTGACTGATCGCCACCAAACCGGCGAGTGTCACTGTGGGCCACAATACTGGGCGAGTCTTAATGCGCATTTTTTACCTTTTGAGTGAACGATTCCCAGAAAACGAAATACATATCTAAATGATAATGATTGTATTATCCACATAAAGACATAAAGGTCTACTCCGCGAGGAAAAACAGGTTGGAGCTGCGAGCAACTACCAGTGGCAAATATTGAAAATGAGAATATTTTGGCTTACGGTTCTGCCTGCGTTAACAACCTCAATGAGCACATCCATGACACACCCTTCTCACCAGCCTCCTCGTTTGACAGGCGAAGCCTTGCAGGCAGGCTATGACACACGACGCGTGCTGGATGGTGTGGATATCGCCATTGAGGAAGGCAAGCTCACGGTGCTGTTGGGCCCCAACGGCAGTGGCAAGTCGACGCTGCTGAAAACCCTTGCTCGCACGCTCACGCCTAGTGGCGGGCATGTGTATTTGGACGGTAAGGATATCCATCGCAGCAAGACGCGAGAGGTCGCCAAGCGCCTGGGGATTCTGCCCCAAGGCCCGGTGGCACCGGAGGGACTAAGCGTAACGCAGTTGGTGGGCATGGGCCGCTTTCCGCACCAAGGGTTATGGCAGAAGAATGCTCAGCAAGACGCCGAGGCCATTCGTGAAGCCATGGCTTATACCCACGTAACGGAGTTTGCCGAGCGTAATGTCGATGCGCTTTCCGGCGGCCAGCGACAGCGCTGCTGGATTGCCATGGTGCTGGCCCAGCAAACTGATCTGATTCTGCTTGATGAGCCCACGACTTTTTTGGATTTAAAGGTACAGGTGGATTTACTGGAGCTACTTTCGCGCCTGGCCCATGAAAAAGGCCGCACCCTGCTGCTGGTGCTCCACGACCTGAACCTGGCCGCCGCCTACGCTGATCAGTTAGTGATGATGTGCGATGGCCGCATCGTCACCAGCGGCGTGCCTAGCGAAGTCTTTACTGCGCCCAATCTCAAGCGCGTGTTCGATCTGGATGCCCATGTCATCCACGACCCCGAAAGCGGCAGCCCGATTTGTGTACCGCGTAAGCGATATCAAACCTTCACGGAATTGAATGCGGTTGGCAGCTCTCTCATTATAGATAGCAATGCATGATGCCTTAGTTAGACATATGTTCCGATCCTTAGGCTTCCCCCAGAAATCGAGTAGGAGGGGGAGTTACCTCCCCCGTCCTCTCACACCACCGTACGTACGGTTCCGTATACGGCGGTTCATGTAGAACGTTTGAGCCATCTTACCGCGTCCAGTATCGAGATCAGCCCCTGG
>NZ_JAUAMB010000040.1 GCF_031010175.1 Halomonas sp. SpR1 | reverse complement strand
CCTATGCATTACTCACCCGTCCGCCGCTCGTCAGCGGGTAGCAAGCTACCCCTGTTACCGCTCGACTTGCATGTGTTAGGCCTGCCGCCAGCGTTCAATCTGAGCCATGATCAAACTCTTCAGTTTAAGATCTATGCGGTTCTTACCCGCCACTCGTAAGTGACAGAAGCGAACCAAACTTGGCTCAAGGTTCAAACGAATTCATTTCAATTTACATTGTCATGACCGCTTGCCTTGATATTTGGTGATTTGTCACCAACGTCAGCAAGCGCCCACATGAATTACCTGATCAAATTGTTAAAGAGCTGGTCGCTGAGGCAGTGCCCCGTTGACGTGTGGCGTATACTACCCGATTTACCGCCAGGGTCAACAGCGATTTGAACATTTATGAGTAAAAACCTAGCACTGCATTTAATAGCCGTCACATCTACTAAATAAACTAGGGGTAAAACCTTTACGCTGCAGCCAAACGAGCCATCAGCTCTTCACGACGCTGCGGGGTAACAAAAGCTTCCTCGATAGCATTGCGCGTTAACTGACGAAATACCACCTCATCCCAATCAAACGCTTCGGCGCAAGCGATATGGTTGGCCAGCATGCCGCCACCGAAGTAAGCGGGATCATCAGAGCTAATAGTGACTTTAAGCCCCTCTGCCAATAGCCGTGGCAGCGGATGATCACGAAGATCCTCTACTACTTTCAAGCTGACATTAGAGAGCGGGCATACGGTGAGTACAATTTGCCCACTACGCAAACGCTCAACCACCGTATCACTTTCTAAACAGCGTACCCCGTGATCAATACGCTGAACATCAAGCACATCCAAGGCTTCTTGAATATATTCAGCAGGCCCTTCCTCCCCCGCATGGGCTACGCGCACTAGTCCAAGCTGCTTAGCGCGATCAAACACCTCAGCAAATTTCACCGGAGGGTTATTTTGCTCGGCACTATCTAGACCGATAGCGTCCAGCTTTTTCCAATAGGGAGCGGCCTGTTCAAGCACATGCAGCGCCTCCTCTGCGGGGCGATCACGCAGAAAAGCCATGATCATGCCAATAGAGAGATCGAGGGTTTCCTCAGCTTCCTGCTTAGCTTTTAAAAGCCCAGCCATGACGACTTCAAGCGGCACGCCGCGCTGAAGATGCGCCTGGGGGTCGAAGTGCATGTCGATATGGACAACCCCCTCCCCTCGCGCACGCTTGAAATAGTCCATTGCCAGGTCGTAAAAGTCTTCCTCATTACGAAGTACGCTCATGCCCTGGAAATAGAGATTCAGAAACCCCTGCAGATCGTTGAAGTGATAAGCCTCTTTGGCTTCCTGAACTGTCTTATAGGGCAGCTCAACCCCATTGCGCTGGGCTAGAGCAAACATTAATTCTGGTTCCAGCGAGCCTTCGATATGCAAATGGAGCTCTATTTTAGGGAGAGTACGTAAAAATTCATGCATGGCGGGCTCCTAGCTGTCTTATCGATTAATCGATGCAACTCATTATCGATTGTTATTGGGGTATTGGCTAAGTTTACCGGCATCCAGGTGCCAGTGGTACTCCACCCCAGGCACTAGGTTGAGCGAACTCACCTGATGAACCAAGAAGATAGCCGTTCGATTCACCAACCATTTATCCAGGGAAGCAGCGATATGTGTTGCCGTCGCTTCATCAACCCTTGCAAACGGCTCATCAAGAATCACCACCTTGGGAGTACATAGCAATAGGCGTGCTAATGCCAGGCGTCGACCTTGCCCACCGGAAAGCTGCTGCCCTTTCTCGCCCACCGCCGTCGCCAACCCTTTCGGCAGCTGCTCAACCCAGCTATCCAAGGCAACCGCTCGCAACGCTTCCCAGAGCATTTCATCACTAGCAGTAGGATTGGCAATACGCAGGTTCTCAGCAATTGAGGCATCAAATAGATCTACCTGCTGGGTAAGCATGGCAAAGTGATTAGCACGGTTTTCGTCCGTGAGCTGCCAAGCTGGCACGCCGCCGACTATCGACTCCCCCTGAGTCGCTTTTAAGCGCCCCATCAACACACTAGCTAAAGACGATTTTCCGGCGCCGGAGTTGCCGGTAATTACTGCACGCTTTCCAGCGGGCAGTTGAAGATCAATCTCACTTAACGCGGGCTCTAACGTTTGCGCGTAGCGCAAAGAGAGTTGATGAGCATGAATGCTCAAGCCAATACCCTCAGGCAATGTAAAGCCAGGCGAAGTAGGCGATGAATCACTGGTTAACTCATTTAACCGCCGCACTGCGGCATAGCTAGCGCCCAACTTGATAAAGCCCGCAGGTAGCGACATAAACGCCTCGTTCGCCCCCAGCGCAATCAATACTGCCATCACCAAGATAGGCCCCGATACCGATTGCTGGGCAAGCACCAGGCTCGCGAACCACAACACCGTCACTACCATTACCCCACTGATGACACTCACCAGGCAGTTTATTAACGCTGCCTTGCGCCCCAAGCGGCGCTGATTACTGAACGCCTGCTGTTCTTGAGTAGTGATCAACGCCCGGTGCCACTGGGTCGTTCGATAGCTCATCAACTCGGCCGAGGTCTGAATTTGATCGACCACTAGGCGGCGCAGCGACTGCTGGTCAACCACCTGCTGATAGCTATTCGAAAAGCCCCAGACAGCAGCCAAAAGGGTCGCCACCAGCCAGAGCAGACCAAGCGTTACCACCATCAGCATGCCAATACCGGGCAACCAGATAGCCACAAAAAGCGATACGGCCACCACACCAAGCAGCGCCACTAGCGGCGGCACCAAGAGGCGCAGATAAAAATTATCCAGGGTGTCAATATCCGCCGTTAAACGGCTCAGCCAGTCGCTGGCACGCTGACCGTGCAAGCGAGCATCATCAAAGCGCGTCAAATAGCCAAACACCCGATAACGCAAGTCCGCAAGCAGTGTTAACACCGTATTATGGTTATACAGCCGCTCCATGTAGCGCGCTATGGTGCGCGCCAAGGCAAAAAAACGGATGCCGCCCCCGGGGACGTAAACATCCAGCCGCGCGGGCAGCCCCATGGAAAGAGCGATACCGGTTAGCGCGCTGGCGGTGATAAACCACCCTGATAAACCAAGTAGTGAAAGCCCAGCCATTAGGGTGATAAACACCAGCAGAGTGCCTAACAAGAAACGCCGACGACGCCGCAGCAGAAGCAACAGCCAGGGGCGAAAGTCGCGGTAAAGAGCCCTCATCCGGATACCTCCACCAACTCACCCTGCTCAAACATCAAGTGGCGCTGGGCAGTAGCAATGACTGCCGGGTGATGGGTCGCTATCACCAGGGTGCGACCCTCCTGGGCAAGCTCAAGCAAAGCCGCCATAACCAACTGCTCAGTCTCGTGGTCTAAACTCGCCGTCGGCTCATCTAACAGCACCAGCGATGCATTGCTAAGGTAGACTCGCGCAAGAGCAAGGCGTTGTGCTTGGCCTCCTGACAGCCCCACACCGCGCTCGCCGATTAACGTATCCAAACCATCGGGCAGTTGCGTTAGCAGAGGCCCAAAACCAGCTCTCTGCAGTGCATAAAGCATTTCTTCACGGGAGGCTTCAGGGGACGCTAAGCGCAAATTATCGACCAAACTGCCATGCAAGAGAGAGGGCTGCTGATCCAGCCAGGCAAAGTGGCTATTTTCCTGCCGCCTATACTCCCCGGCGCTGGGGGCAACAAAGCCCGCCAGCAGCGCCAGCAGCGTCGACTTCCCGCTACCAGAAGCACCGCTGAGTGCCACTACTTCGCCGCGCTGAATGGTGAGATTGACCGGGCCAATTACTTGCCCACGGCCAGGATAAGTAACACAAGCCGTCACTAACTCAATGGCTGATCTATCCGACAGAGGCGCCAGATAGTGCTGCTCGCTCACCCAGCTTGGCTGATTGAGTATATTCACAACGCTTTCAGCAGCGCCCAAGGCCGCAGCGCGATCATGGTAGTGCTGAGAAAGGGTGCGCAGTGGCTGAAAAAACTCGGGCGCAAGTAGCAACACTGCCAAGCCCGAAAAAAGCGTCAGCGAAGGAGACGGCCCATACTCGATATAGCCCAGCAGGCCGAAACCGACATACATGGCCACAACCGCAATCGCCACTGAGGAAAAAAACTCCAGCACCGCCGATGAGAGAAATGCCAACCGAAGGGTACGCATGCTAAGGCGCCGATAGCCGTCGGTGGCATACCAAACATCCTGCTGCGCGGCTGTTGTACGGCCAAATAGCTGAAGTGTGGTCATGCCTCGCACACGGTCAATAAAATGCGCTGACAATCGCGATACCGCCACAAACTGATCGCGATTAAGGCGCTCAGCTCCCATACCCACCAACGCCATAAAAAGCGGAATCAATGGGGCTGAAAGTAGTAGAAACAGAGCCACCAGATAATCTAGCCACCCCGCCACCGCTAGTATCAACAGCGGCAAGCAGAGCGTAATCCGCAGTTGAGGGTAAAAGCGCGCGAAATAACCTTCCAGCGCATCGATATGCTCAACCACTTGGTTGGCTAAAGAGCCGCTGTGCTGTCCGGTAAGCCAAATCGGGCCTAAAGAGGATAATTTATCCAACAGCTGAGCTCTGGCCCGCTGCCGAATACGCAGGCTGGCTTCCAGGCTTAATGTTTCATGCCCCCACTGAAAGACAGCACGTAACAGCACACAAACTACCAACAGGCAGAATATCGGTACAAGAGAGGCAGGTGAACGACCGTGCACCACCAACTGATCAATCAGCCAGGCAAGCCCCACCACCACGACTATCGTTTGACTACCTGCTAGCACGCCGCAGAGCGCCGACCCCAGCAGGCGGTTGCGCTCTCCCTTAGCCAAGGCTTGCAGCCAGCTGCGCGGCGTAAGAGAAAGCGCGTCTTCAGTCACCATGGATCAGTGGTATCCCTCACCTACCCGCACCTTACCGCGGAATACCCAATAGGTCCAGGCGGTATAGGTCAATATAATCGGGATAACGAAGGCAACGCCCACTAGCAAGAATAGCTGTGATTCGGGTGCAGAAGCTGCATCCCATAACGTATAGTTCGGCGGCACAATTACCGGCCACTTACTGACGATCAGACCTAAGTAGGTAAAAACATAAATGCCGATAGTCGCAAGGAAAGGCACGCCTTCACGGCGCTTCTGTACCGAACGAAAAACCACAAAGGCACAGGCCAAGGCGAGGAAGGGGAAAATCCAAATCAGTTGAATATTACCAAACCAACGCTCCCATACCAGCGGGTTCACAAACGGCGTCCACAGACTAATCACGGCGAAAACAAACAGTACCAGCGCCAATAGCAACGGGGTGATTTTGTAGGCCCAGTCCTGCACATGCCCCTCTGATTTCAAGATCAGCCAAGTGGCCCCCAGCAGCGCGTAACCCGCCATTAAGCCAAGCCCCGTAAGTACTGAGAAAGGCGTTAGCCAGTCAAACGCGCCGCCCACATAGGCAAAGTTTTCAACCGGAAAGCCCTGGATATAGGCCCCAACTACAGCCCCTTGAGCAAAAGCGGCGATCGCCGACCCCCAACAAAAGGCGCGGTTCCACCAGCGTCTGTTGCGGCGTGACTTGAAACGAAATTCAAAGGCCACGCCGCGAAAGATCAACCCTGCCAGCATTAAGAAAACGCCGATGTAAAGCGCAGGCAAGAACACCGAATAGACTAGCGGAAAAGCACCCAACAGGCCCGCGCCGCCCAATACAAGCCAGGTCTCGTTGCCATCCCATATCGGCGCTACCGAGTTCATCATCACATCCCGGGCGTCTTCATCGGGTGCAAAGGGATAAAGAATACCAAGCCCCAAGTCGAAACCATCCATTAGCACATACATCATGATGCCGAAACCAATGATGAAGGCCCAAATCAACGTTAGATCAAACATTTCCATGTCTAGCTCCTCACCGGGTCAACGTCATCGTCAAAAGGTGTATGCGCCGCCGACATAGGCCGCATAGGCCGCTTGAAGTTCTCGTCAGTGGTTTCACGCTCTTCTTCTGGCAGCATTCCGTTACGCACCACGCGGGTGAGGTAATAAATGCCCGCGTAAAACACCACGCCGTAAACCAAGACATAGCCAATTAACGTAAACAACGCCATAGGGCCAGTGAGAGAAGGCGTCAACCCCTCGGCATGGGTCATCATGCCGTAAACCAACCACGGGGAGCGCCCTGACTCGGTGACGATCCAGCCCGCCAAAACAGCCACAAACGGCATGGGAATCATCGCCGTCAGGCCTTTTAAAAATAGCCGCTTGTCGTAGATGCGACCATTACGGCGCAATACCAGACCCGTAAGCGCCACCGCAATCATTAGCAGCCCAATCCCCACCATGACACGGAAGCCCCAGAAAACGATCAGCACCGGCGGCTGTTCTTCAGGCGCTGCCTCGCTTATACCCGGCACTTCCCCGTCAATAGAGTGGGTCAAGATAATACTGGCCAGGTTCGGAATACCCAGTTCAAAGTGATTGGTTTGGGCGTCCTGGTCAGGAATCGCAAACAACAGCAGCGGAACATTGCCAGAGGTCTCCCAGTGCCCTTCCATGGCAGCCACTTTCGTCGGCTGGTGCTCTAAGGTGTTAATGCCATGGAAGTCGCCGATAACGGCCTGGGTCGGTGCCAAAAACAGCAGCAACCAAAGGCACATGGAGAGTGCGCGGCGATTCGCTTCCGGATCCCGGTCGCGCAACAGAAACCAGGCGCTCACCCCAGCCACAACAAAGCCACCGGTCAAAAACGAGGCAACGGCCATATGCATAAAGCGGAAGGGAAAGGAGGGATTAAAGATCGCCTCGCTCCACGAAGTTACGTGGAAGCGGAAGTCGACTAGCTCTACACCCGCTGGGGTATGTAACCAGCTGTTAGCGGATAGAATCCAGAAGGCGGAGATAAAGGTGCCCACTGCCACCATAATGGCAGCAAACAAGTGAACCCCTTGGGGCACCTTACCGCGACCAAACAGTAGCACGCCCAAAAAGGCTGCCTCTAAAAAGAACGCCGTGACGACTTCATAGCTGAGCATGGGGCCAAGGAAATTCGATGAAGCCTGAGAAAAGTTACTCCAGTTAGTACCGAACTGGAATGACATAACAATGCCTGATACCACCCCCATGCCAAAGACAACGGCAAACACCTTTGTCCAGAATAGCGAGAGGCGATCCCACGCAGGGTTCTTCGTCTTGAAAAAAAGGCCATGAAGCAGCGCTATGTAAGACGCAAGGCCAATAGTAAACACGGGGAAGAT
Organism: Halomonas sp. SpR1; assembly: GCF_031010175.1. Classification (GTDB taxonomy): domain Bacteria; phylum Pseudomonadota; class Gammaproteobacteria; order Pseudomonadales; family Halomonadaceae; genus Vreelandella. The sequence goes on along the minus strand of NZ_JAUAMB010000040.1, from coordinate 38,014 downwards.
AGCGTGAAACGATACAACGAATGCGAATTGCAATCGCGACAACACCAGCGGATCAAGTTCCATTTCACTCTCCTAAGACCTGAATCGGTATCCCATGGATGGGTTAACACAAGCTTAGTTGAGCCTTCATGGCACGACACTTTTAGTTATAAGCACTAAGCTTATTTCTTTTCTCTTTACGCTAGGCCGCTTTGTACAACGTTGCTTTGCGTTTACTTTGCGGAACTAAGCTTCTATTACTAGCAGCGCCCCTCTTGGACAGCCATTATATTACAGCCGCCGGATGTCCAAGATGAGTCCCTTTGACGCACCAATTACCCTAGTACCAATCACCCTAGTGAGGCGCAGTAGCGAAATAAGGCTATCGCGACATTATAACAACGCTGACCATATAGCCGGTGTACGCGATAAATAGCGCTAGCAGAATCCCCCCTTCCAAACGATTTATACGACGTGGGCGACCCCGCCAGGAGAATGCAAACAGGATCATTAGCAGCGTCATGCCGGTCATCACACTCCAGTCGCGCACCAGCACTTCGCGCCCCGCTTCAATAGGTGCAATCACCCCCGCAAGCCCAACGACCGCCAAACTGTTAAACAGGTTAGAACCGACCACATTCCCGAGCACCATATCGTGTTCCTTGCGACGCAAAGCGGTGATAGAGGATGCAAGTTCGGGCAGAGATGTACCAATGGCTACCACGGTCAGACCAATAATCAAGTCGCTCACACCGAAGCGCAGCGCAATTTCAACGGCTCCCCATACCAGCAGACGCGAACTGGCGATTAACAGCACCAGCCCCACCAGCGTCCACATAATGGCTTTACCCCGCGACATCGGCTTGCTGTCCAGGGTTTCTGCCACTTCTGCGACGATTGAATCTTCGGGCTGATTACGAGAACGCAAAATACTGGCAACAATAAAAACAACCAATGCCAGTAAAAGACCAATGGCCTCCCAACGCGCGACGAAACCATCGAGCAGTATCAAGCCTGTTGCTAGCATAACCAGCATCAATATCGGCATCTCTTTACGGATAACGCTAGAGTGAACCGAAAGGGGCGCGATAAGCGCGATCAAGCCGAGTATCAGACCGATATTGGCAATATTGGAACCGTAGGCATTGCCGACCGCCAAGCCTGGATTGCCGTCCATCGCCGCCAGTACCGACACCATCATTTCCGGCGCTGAGGTACCAAACCCGATAACCAACATCCCGATCAACAGGGGCGACAAGCCAAGCCAGCGCGAGGTTGCCGCAGCGCCGTCGATAAACTTCTCGGCACTCCAAACCAGTAGGATCAAGCCAAATACAACCGCTAATGTGGGAAGCAACATTCCATTTCCTTCATGACATAATGATTGTCACAGTTTGCAGATTTTGTACCTACGTACCACTTCATAGCGACGGCAGTTAGGTGCTATTAGTAGCCATCCAGACCTCTATACTGCGACACTTTAATGAGGAACCAACCTGACAGAAAAGTACGCGGCCATTATGATCGAATTTAACTGCTCGTCATTACGCCGCAGCATCGTTGTCTAAACTAACGCTTTGGTCAAGCGGCTAGGCTACGTTTTTTAAAACTGTTTCAGCGACATAGGCTTGCTAAAATGCGCATTTAGCAGCCTAATCCGCCACATCCTAGTAGCTTTGCTAGGGGTTCGCACTGAGAGTTTTGTTTTTTGCTTCCACAACGATTGATTAAACGCCGTACACTACCGGTCAACGCTCCCCTCGTTGATCGCTTGCCACCTGAGGCTAGGACTCAGCGGCGGCGTTTGCGTGCCTGTCATGAGTGCGACTGGGTATCGGCACTGCCACCGTTAAACTCAGGTGAAAAAGCCAGTTGCCCGCGCTGTTCACATGTTTTGGTTAAACGCCATCGCTATCCAGCACAGCGCAGTATGGCTCTGGCCATTGCCTCACTTGTTGCGCTTATGGTAGCGGTGTCGTTCCCATTTATCAGTTTCACGGTCAGCGGGGTGAGTAACCGTATTGAATTAACGCAGACCGCCACCACACTGATTGGCTTTCATCAGCCGGTGGTTGCTATCGCCGTCATTATGACCATTGCGGTACTCCCCGCGGTTTATCTACTGGGTGTCCTTTGGCTTCAGTTTGGGTTACTCCGCGATCGTCCTCTGCCCTTTAGCCGTGATATCGCACGCTCACTGGCGCACTTAACGCCGTGGATGATGGCCGATGTGTTCATTATCGGTGCACTGGTGAGCCTGATAAAAATCGCCGGCTTGGCCGATGTTACAATAGGCATCTCTTTCTGGGCGTTTTGTGCTTTTGCACTACTGCTACTGATGACAACCCAGTCCCTGGATGCCGACTGGATGTGGTTCTCGTTAGAGGGAGAACCACTGGCCCCAGAAGGTACGCAAACAGGACTTCCTGCTGGCGATCAAGGTCTGACCGGCTGCCCAACCTGCGGGCTAATCAACCGGCTATCGCCCCAGGGTCGTGGTCACTGCGTTCGCTGCAATGAAAAGCTTCATCAGCGACTGCCGCATAGTTTACAGCGCACCTGGGCACTTCTCGCCGCATCGGCCGTTATGTACATTCCTGCCAATGTATACCCCATTATGACGACCACTAGCCTGGGCAGCTCCTCACCTTCAACTATTATTGGTGGCGTGGTTCAACTGATCCAGATGGGCTCCTGGCCAATTGCTGCGGTTATTTTTATTGCCAGCGTGATCGTTCCTGTGGGCAAGTTGGTGGCGTTAGTCTGGCTATGCTTAGTGGTTCGACGTAGCAGCGTATTAAACGCCCAAAGCCGCACGCGACTGTATCGCCTAACGGAATTTATTGGACGTTGGTCAATGGTCGATGTTTTTGTGGTGGCCATATTAGTGGCACTGATTCGCGCAGGCTCATTGATGTCAATTACCCCAGGCCCGGCGGCACTCGCTTTTGGCTCGGTGGTTGTATTAACCATGCTGGCGGCGATGACATTTGATCCGCGCTTAATTTGGGACACCCCGCTTCCACCTCGTCACTCCCTTTTTCGCCGTAAAGCGGCCACCAAGGAACCTGTTGATGGCTAATGAAACAACACCGTCTAATACCAATCCGACAAACGACCAGGATCTTAATAAGGCCAAGACCTCACGCCAAACCCGGCTCTCCCCCATTTGGGTCGTGCCCATCGTCGCGATTGCCATTGGTCTATGGCTGGTTTATGACAACTACGCCAGTCGCGGCACGCTGGTGACGCTGACTATGGAGAATGCTGAGGGTATCGAAGCGGGCAATACACTGATTCGTAGCCGCAACGTAGAAGTCGGTCGCGTGCAGGGGGTACGCTTGTCCGACGACCTTTCCCACGCGGTGTTGACCGCCCGTATCCAGCCTGAAGTTGAGGATATGCTCCGCGAAGACACCCGCTTTTGGGTGGTCAAACCGCGTATTGGCCGTGAAGGCATCAGCGGATTGGGAACGGTGCTCTCTGGTGCTTATATTCAGCTTGAGCCGGGCACAGCGGAAGCATCACGGCGTGAATTCCCCGTTAGCGATATCCCCCCTGTTGCGCCCGCCGGCCAAGCGGGGCTGCGTCTTAGCTTGACGAGCCAACTGGGTAACTCACTGCGGGTAGGTGACCCGGTCTCTTACCAGGGCTATACGGTGGGGCGTATAGAAGAGAATAGTTTTGAGCCCCTCTCACGCACCATGCAGCACCAGGTGTTTATTGAGGAGCCGTATACCAATTTAGTCACCGACAGCACGCGTTTTTGGACGTCCAGCGGCATCGACTTTCGCTTAGACGCCGACGGTGTGCGCGTTAACGTTGAATCCATGGAGGCACTACTGGGCGGCGGTGTTACCTTCGGCGTACCCGAAGACCTGCCCATGGGACAGCCGGTTGAAGCCAATACACGCTTCACCCTGTATGCCGATGAAAACGCCGCCCGAGAAGGTACCTTTAATCGCTATCTAGAGTATGTGCTGCTGGTAGACGAAACCGTGCGCGGACTCTCAAAAGGAGCACCGGTAGAATTTCGCGGTGTGCGATTGGGCACCGTTGCTGCCGTGCCCTGGAATTTTACCGCACCACAGCCCGACTCACGGGCCCGCTTTGCCATCCCCGTACTTATTAGGATTGAGCCTCAGCGCCTGGGTATTGAAAACAGCGATATTGATCTCGAAGAGTGGGAGGCTCGTTTCCAGCGCATGTTCGGTCTGGGGCTGCGCGCATCGTTAAAGAACGGCAATCTGCTAACGGGCGCCCTGTTTGTCGACTTAAACTTTCAGCGCGACCTGGCCGATGAGTATGTAGCCGAGCGCTTCTCGGATCGCTCAGTGTTCCCCACTGTGCCTGGCGGCTTTGCCCAGATACAGGCCCAAGTGACCAATTTACTTGATAAGCTAAACGCCCTTGAGATTGAGCCGCTGCTAACCGGTTTAGATCGTAATTTACAGGCTTCCGAGCAAATGCTGAATGAAGTTCGCGAAGTGAGCACCTCTCTGAACCAGTTGCTCAATGACCCTGAAACTCAGGCCGTTGGAGGAAACCTTAACGCGACGCTGGATGAGCTACGCAGCACGCTTCAAGGCTTATCCCCGTCATCGCCGGCTTATCAAGAGCTGACAACGGCCATTGAACGGTTGGATCGCTTGATGCGTGACCTACAGCCACTCACTCGCACGCTCAACGACAACCCCAGAGCACTGCTGTTTGATAATTTGGATGCTCAAGACCCCATTCCACGCGCGCCACGAGATTAAGGAGCTAACCATGCTCACATGGATGAGATGTTCACTGCTGCTGATCTGCTTGTTGCTATCTGCCTGCGCCAGCAGCGTCACGCCCCCTGCTCGCTATATGCTGCCGAGCGACCCGCTGGCTAACACACCTCGCCAGCCTGAGGGCACGCTTATAGTGAACTCCCCTCGGCTTGCCCACTACCTGGATGTCGACGGCATTGTGATGCAGCTAGACGACATTACGTTGAACGCCGCTCGGGAACATCAGTGGGCAGAAGGGTTAGGCAGGCAGTTAGAACGCAAACTACGCGCCAATCTAGCGCAAGCGCTGCCAACGCTTAGGGTTATGCGTGTGGAAGGCGAACAGCCCAACGCCTTGACCCTGCGCCTGAGCGTTGATCAATTCCAAGGTCGCTTTGACGGTGTCGCAGCGGCTAGCGGCCAATGGCAATTGCTTAACGCTGCCGGTGAACTGCTAGCGATGGAAAATTTCTACACGGAAACGCCCCTTGCAGAGGATGGCTACCCCGCTCTGGTACGCGCATTAAGTAACAGCTGGGAGCAGGCCGCCAAGCTTATCGCCAACGAAATACGTCAGGGTGATTATTTTGATTAATCAGCGCTTTTCTAAACGTGGTTTGCTGCACTACGCTTAATGCTAATCCTCTCTGGGGTGTGTACATGACAGATGAACCGAACCAAACGGCTGAAGTGCCGGCAGAACAACTGCGCGATGCCATTAACGCCCTGATGGAAACAGTAACGGCGCTGATGGAGGGCGAAGCCTCTCAAGGGGTCTTTGAAACAGCTTTAAATAGCCACGACGCCCTTCGTGATCAGTTAGCCCCGCGCACATCCGACTCCGCCACACTGGCCGCGCTCCAGCGCATCGAGCAATTTATTACCGTTCAAGCTGGGCACTACTATCAAACGGTTAGCGATGAATTTGATGAACAGCAGAATGGCCACTTTATAGCCCTCTTTGCGCGGCAGCTACTGGCGCTAGACGGCGTTGGGCCAGCCACTGCGCGCCAACTCTTTCAGCTGGGTATTTTCACCCCTGAGCACTTTTTTGCCTTAACGCCCAAACAGGTGGCACAACTGCAACTGCCGTCCGCTACCTTAGCTCGGTTAATTCCACTACATGCCCAGCATCCATCACTAACACGTAACAGCGAAACAAGCTGACATTGCATAACCGTGTTACAATGCCCAGCTTATTACTGACACGTGTTCCTAACGCCTAGGTTTACTGGTGTGTCCGTGCACATCAGATGATAGTGCCCCTGGGCGCTATCTTCTTCACGTCTCCTGTCATCCACGGCTAACCAATGACCATCGCGGCATACTGAATTATCTGGCACACTTCGCTGCCGCGAAGGTGAATCAACCTCGCTTTTTGAACATTACACCTAGTGATAACAACCACTTAACGGTATTAATTCACTAGGTGATTGCGGAGAACGCATGAGCTTTTCTGAACTTGGCCTGCACGCCGACTTGTTACGCGCTGTCACAGCGCAAGGTTACACCCAACCATCCCCGATACAACGACAGGCCATCCCCGTCGTCTTAGAAGGCCGCGACATGCTGGCCAGCGCCCAAACCGGCACTGGTAAAACCGCTGGCTTCACGCTACCAATGCTGCAACGCCTAAACACCGGCAAACGACCTGGCAAACGTCAGGTACGTGCTTTGGTGCTAACTCCCACCCGTGAACTTGCCGCTCAAGTCGGCGAAAGCGTATCGACCTATGGCCAACACTTGGCACTGCGCTCCCATATTATTTTTGGCGGCGTCGGCCAACAGCCTCAGATCGATGCCCTAAAAGCGGGTTTGGATGTACTCGTTGCCACCCCAGGACGCCTGCTGGATCTCCACCAGCAGGGACATGTGGATCTCTCCTGCGTTGAGATTTTAGTGCTTGATGAAGCTGACCGTATGCTGGATATGGGCTTCATTCACGACATTAAACGCTTGCTGCGCCTGGTGCCTAAAAAACGTCAAAACCTGCTGTTCTCAGCAACCTTCTCTAACGAGATCCAAACCCTGGCGCAACAGTTGCTGGATAACCCGGCGATGATTGAAGTCGCGCCGCGTAATGCCACTGCCGATAAAATTGAGCAGTCGATTTACCGCGTTGATCGCGAGAAGAAGCGCGAACTGCTGGCTCACTTAATTCAGCAAAATGGCTGGTTCCAAGTACTGGTATTTACGCGTACCAAACATGGCGCTAATCGCCTCGCGGAGCAGCTCTCCAAACAGGACATTCCCTCCATGGCGATCCATGGCAATAAAAGCCAGGGAGCTCGCACGCGCGCGTTGACGGCATTTAAGAGTGGCGACCTGCAGGTACTGGTGGCCACGGATATCGCTGCTCGTGGTCTGGATATCAATGAGTTGCCCCACGTAGTCAACTTTGACCTACCCAACGTAGCGGAAGATTACGTCCACCGCATTGGCCGTACCGGACGCGCTGGCAGCAATGGCGAAGCCATCTCGCTGGTGTGTGTCGATGAAGATGCTCTGCTGGGCAGTATTGAGCGGCTCATCAAACAGAAACTGCCAAAGCACATAGTGCCTGGCTTTGAGCCCGACCCCAGTATCAAACCCGAGCCTATCGAGAATGGTCGACGCAATCAGCGTCAGCCGCGTGCCAAGCGTAACCCCGAAGGCCAGAGTGCCAATGCCGGTGGTGAGCGTAAACGCCGCGTGCGGCGCTAGCTCAAAGCGCAGGAATATGCGAAGGTGTCGCCTTCGCATATTCCAAGCCGCTGTTTTCAGCAGCTATTTCAGCCAACACCTTTCACGGAGTGATTATGGCGTCTTCTCAACTGATAGCCGAGTACCGCCAATGGCTGACGTTTCAACGTCAAGAGCAGCTCAGCCGCGAACATCAAGGGATCGTGCAGCGCTTAGAGGACGCCCGTGCGTCAGCTAACCAAGTCGTTCAGGCCTACCGCAGCATGGCTGAAAAGGCCTCGATTGAAGGCGCTTGCTACCGCACGATTTTCTTGCGCCAACGGGATGACAACCATGCCCTCCCCTGCGAAGGCTGGCTGTTTGTGCGCCGCGTACTTAGCGAAGGCAACAGTACTCGTGTGCGTGTCACCCTGCTTGAAACCTTCACCCTTGAAGATGGCATCTTGGCGCCAGGTGATAAGCCTGCACGTAAGCTAACGTTAGAAATATTCGACCAGTTGAATATGGATAAAGGGATGCGCACTAACGTTAGAGTTGATTGCTTGGACACCCCACAGGATTACCACTTCATTACGCTACTTGATGCCGTTCGCGGAGACTTGCGCCCGCACCTAAAGTAAGCGTTGGTATTAAGTAAGCATATATATGGCATCGCGTCGTTCGATTACGTTTATTTTGCTAATGGTTGTGGTGGGGCTAAATCTACGCCCCGCCATGTCTTCGGTTGCCCCTTTACTAACTCGCCTACAGGAAAGCGCAGGGCTTTCAGCTAGCGCCGCGGGTCTGCTCACCACGCTTCCCGTGCTGTTTTTGGGCCTCTCCGCGCCGCTTGCCCCTGCGCTGGCTAAACGCATAGGCAGCGAACGGGCGCTGAGTGCGGCGCTGTCACTCCTGGCAACAGGGCTGATTTTGCGTGGCTTGCCACTCCCAGGCGGGCTCTTTATAGGCTCGGCGATGGCAGGCTGTGCAATTGGCATTGGTGGCACCCTGCTACCCGCCTTGGTTAAGCGTGAACTTCCCGACAGTGCCGACCTGCTCACTGGCTTATACACCATGGCACTCTGCTTAGGAGGCGCTTTAGGTGCCGGGCTCAGCGTTCCACTGACCCAACTGCTGGGCAGTTGGCAGGCAAGCTTAATGAGCTGGTCACTGTTAGCACTCTTCGCGCTGCTGCTTTGGCACTTTCAAATGCCCCGTCCTACGCGGGTCACCGCTCGGTTGACAAAAAAACAGCTGGGCAACATGCCTACACCACCCCAAAGCGGTATTTTACGACTACTTAAGCTGCCGCTTACTTGGCACATCATGCTCTATATGGGCATTCAGTCTTCCATGGCATATATCGTATTTGGCTGGCTACCAACACTGCTGGTTGATCGCGGTTACAACGAGGCGGATGCGGGTTGGACCATGGCAATTTCGATTATGTGCCAGCTAGCCTCCGCACTAGGTGCCCCCTGGCTTGCGCGCATGGGCCGTGACCAGCGTCCCGCGCTGCTGCTTGTGCTGCTTAGCACCGCCATTGGTCTGTGGATGCTGCTTATCGCGCCCTTAATTTGGAAATGGCCCGGCGCTGCACTACTGGGTATCGGCCAAGGCGGTAGCTTTAGCCTGGCGCTAAGCCTCTTGGTCTTGCGCACGGCCAACTCCCGGCTTGCCGGCCAGCTTTCCGGGCTGGTACAGGGCGGCGGTTATACACTCGCAGCGCTGGGGCCTTTTGGTGTGGGGGTTATGCTGCAAGCAGGCGCCAACACATCACAAATCGCTTGGCTTTTGATCGCCCTGATCATCGTTTGCTGTGGCTTTGCGCTACTGGCGGGTCGTAATCAGCGCCTGGACGATCAAAACGGTGAACTATTGGTACAGCGTGTTACGCCCACTGTTTGATTAGCAGGTTTCATCTAAAGCCCCAGGAGATGGCGATGTCCCCCTACTCCCCTCTAGCAGAGAGCGTGCCCACCCAAGAGCGTATCTTGGTCATCTACACGGGCGGAACCATCGGAATGCAACAGCATGCCGATGGGCTTGCGCCTGGTGGCGATTTTACCATCCGCATGGCGACGGCCCTTAACCAGCTACCGCTTGCCCAGCAGCAATCCCTTCCACCTTACGAAGTTATCAGTTACACCACGCTGATTGACTCTAGCGCGGCCACCCCGCTCACTTGGCAACAGATCGCCAGGGATATTAACGACCAGCTAACGGCCTACGCCGGTTTCGTGATCATTCACGGCACCGACACGCTCAGTTGGACCGCTGCGAGCCTTGCCTACCAACTTCAAGGATTGGATCGTCCAGTGGTGGTGACAGGCTCCATGCGGCCACTGGAATCGCCCGGCAGCGATGCCTTGGACAATTTGCAAGGTGCACTGCAGTTCGCTGCTAAACCTATGCTACAGGAAGTGGCTATTTACTTTGCCGGGCAATTACTGCGGGGCTCCCGCGCTATTAAGCAGCACAGCGAAGCCGCCAACGCCTTCGCCAGCCCCAACTACCCGCTGCTCGGCGAACGGGTAGGTGATGATTTCATTTACTACCTCAGCCGCGGGCTTGGTCTGCAGCAGCGTGGTGCGCCACGTTTCGAGCTTCCCGACTACCGCCTGGTCAATCAGGGAGAGATCGTTCGCATCGCTCTTTGGCCGGGCATAACAGCGTGGCAGCTAGAGGCGTGGCTGAGTGATTCGCGTGTTAAAGGCGCTTTGCTTCAGCTCTGGGGCGCTGGCAACCTTCCCAACGCCGCTAATTTGCTTGACGTACTCGCCAGAGCCAGTGGCGAAGGCAAATTACTCGCTGCCATTAGTCTGTGCCCGCAGGGTAGCGTCCACCTTGGTGCTTACGCAGCGGGACACGGCCTTAGCGATGCAGGAGTACTCGCAGGCGATGATATGACTCCAGAGGCAGCTTTCACCAAGCTGGCCCACTTACTGGCACAACCACTCACGCTGGAAGATCAGCGTCAGCGCTTTTTAACGTCACTCGTCGGTGAACGTTAATCAAGCAAAAGCTATGTGTGCTGGCGTAGGCTGAGAATCGAGCTATGTTATAAGGATCAATCTAACCGTTTGAAGGAGCAACAGATTATGGAAAAACCAGTGCATCATTTCAGCGAACTATTCGAACAGCTGGGCCTAGCTTCTGACCCGGATTCGATAGAGCGCTTTATCCAGCGCAATGCTCCGCTCCCGGAAACAATGCCATTGGCTGAAGCCCCCTGCTGGAACGAAGGTCAGGCAGAATTTCTAAAAGAGGCCGTTGATGAGGATGCCGACTGGGCAGAGGTGGTCGATCACCTTGATGCTTCCATGCATAAGCCCCAATAAGCTCGACGACTTAATGAACGTTGCGCGCCGCCTCTATGCGGCGCCTGAACCATGCCCCTGCCAATAACAGCAGGGCCAGCGCAATCAATGGTAGCAGCACATCAAATTGCAGCGCATTCTCCTCCTCAATTGCCTCCAAAGCACCATAAATCGCACTACTATAGACCCCCCACTTCACCGCTAAACCAAGTGCTGCAGCCAACAAATAAGTCTTGAGGGAAATACCACGCAGACCTGCCGCAAAATTGATAACCGAGTGAGGAAAGCCAGGCAGAATTCGCATGGCACACTGGGTCATTAAGTCGCTACGTTGCTCCAGCATATCCATCACCTTCAACGTCAGACCGCTAGGAGCCCAGTTTCTTCCAGCGCGCGCGGCTATTTGATACGCTCCCAAAGCGCCGACCACACTGCTTAGTGTCAGCATCGCTGTGGCTATAATCGGTGGGTAAAAGGGTGCAATTAACCACAGCCCAATACTGCCGGGAAGTCCAATGGCTAAGGTAACAGCCATAATCACCATAACCGCTATAATAACGACAGGGTGATGCGATGCCTGGGAAGCCCACTGCTTCACCACCATCAAATCTGGCGAATACCAAAGCCACACATAAGCCAGCATGGCAAAAAATGTAAACCCTAACGCCCAACGCCAAGGGTATCTGGGTGGGCTGTTCATTCAAACCTGCTGATCATTCAAACGCGCCTCTACACGTTCAAGAATTTGTCGACTGACTTTTCCGACGAGCGGCTTGGCCGCTTTGTTAACGGCTTTCTCCATTAAGCGGTTGCGAATTTCATAGCTTAGCGTCAACGCTACTTCGGTACCTTCTGACACCTCGCGAAGACGGTATCGCCCCTGGTTCTTCACACCGTCCAACGATTCCCAAGCCAGCACATGGGGCGGCTGGATCTCGGTAACCATGACATCAAACGCCCAGTCCATGCCCACAGCGCGTACGTGCCAGCGATAACGGTTTTTGCCCAGGGTTTCTATTGAACGAATCAGATCCGAGTAATCGGCAAAATCTTCGACACGGCGCAATAGTTCAAACACCCTTTCGGGCGGAGCGTTAATGATTTCACTATGTTCAATCGTTGCCATTGGTTCGCCTCTAACAGCATGGATGGATAGCGTAGCATGTTGATATTAATGCTGCCCGCCTACTGAGTGATCGCAGCTGGTGATCTGTCATATCATCTGGACGCTGCACGTGGTGTTGCATAATTGGCCATCCCCATAGGCGCTAGAACTGGCCAGATTAACGGCTATTGCGTAAACTGCCGCTCTTCCGGACCGGACCCCGGAACGCCGCGCCAGCTGAACGCTGCTCGCAATTAATAAATTCTCCGACAAAGAGTGTTTTCTCATGTCATCAACACCCCCAGTGGCTGCCGATACAGCCACCACGACTGTCGTTATCTATTCCGGTGGAATGGACTCTTATACCGTGCTTCACCGCGCGCTGCGTGAAGGCCTTACCGTACACGCGCTTTCGTTTGACTATGGTCAGCGGCATGCCCGCGAACTCGATACTGCACGCCAAGTATGCGCTTCGCTGGGGCTGCCCCATCAAGTGGTCGATATTCGTGCGATACACGGATTGATTGATAATTCAGCGCTCACCAACCCAGACCAGGCAATGCCCCAGAGTGACTACGACGCGGACAATCTGCGTTCCACCGTGGTGCCTAATCGTAATATGATTCTGCTCTCCCTGGCGATTGCCAAGGCCGTCAACATTGGCGCAGGGCGAGTCGACTACGGTGCCCATGGCGGCGACCACGTGCTCTACCCCGACTGTCGCCCCGAATTCGTCGAGGCCATGAATCAAGTAGCGGGTATTGCCAACTTCGAACCGGTAACGCTACACGCCCCCTATTTATACACCAGTAAGGCCGACATTTTGCGCGAAGGCCTCGCCATGGAGTTGGATTACGCCCAGACCTGGACGTGTTATGAGGGCCGTGAACTCGCCTGCGGCGTATGCGGCAGTTGCCGCGAACGGCTGGCCGCCTTTGCAGCCAACGGGGTCACCGATCCATTGGCTTACAGCGTAGACAACGCAGCAGGTCAGCGCTGATGTATCAGGTCAAAGAAGCGTTTTATACCCTGCAGGGGGAAGGTGCCCAAGCGGGCAGAGCGAGCGTGTTCTGTCGTTTCAGCGGCTGCAATCTGTGGTCAGGCCGTGAGGCTGATCGGGCAACGGCTAAATGTACCTTTTGCGATACGGATTTTATTGGCACTAATGGCATCAATGGTGGCAAGTTTGCCACCGCCACGGCCCTGGCCGAGCATATTGCTGCGCTCTGGCCCAGCCAGAACGACAATGCGACGCCCTATGTGGTGTTTACCGGCGGTGAGCCCTTGCTGCAGCTTGACGCAGCGTTAATTGCCACTCTACATAGCCATGGGTTTGAGGTGGCTGTCGAAACCAACGGCACACTGAAGCCGCCCCCTGGCATTGACTGGCTCTGTGTAAGCCCTAAGGGCAGCAACCCCCTGGCCGTTACTCAAGGCGACGAGTTAAAGCTCGTTTACCCTCAGGCCGAGGCTCCCCCGGAACAGTTTTCGCGCCTTGGTTTTCGCCACTTTTTTCTCCAGCCGATGGATCTTATCCCTCTTAATCAGGATAAGAGCACCGTCGCTGAGGCAACCGCCTACTGTATGGCCAACCCCCAGTGGCGTTTATCGCTGCAAATGCACAAATTAGCAGGTTTTGATTAATGTCCCTATTTGTTCAACAACTGACCCATATTGATGTCTCTCTCTGGTGTTCCCAGCGCGGCTTAGTCGGCTGTAGCTGGCAGGTAGACGCAGTGCTCGATGGCGAGCTTGGTGAAGATGGCATGCTGTTTGACTTTGGTGAAGTTAAACCGTGGATCAAACGCACGCTGGATGGCGGACTCGATCACACCCTACTGGTGCCTACTCAAGCACCTGGGGTCACGGTGACGGAGTGCCCTGAAGGTGTATGCGTACGCACCACCACCCCCTACCCCATGGAAGTGCGCGGCCCAGAAGAGGCCTTTAGCCTGCTTCCATGGCAGGCTATTGAGCTCGACACGGTCGCCGAGCATTTAAGCCAGCAGCTCACCGAACAGCGCCCTGAGAATGTCCACCAAGGGACCCTGACGCTTAGCGAAGAGAGTATCGATGGCGCTGCCTATGGCTACACGCATGGACTAAAACGCCATCTTGGCAACTGCCAGCGTATCGCCCACGGTCACCGTTCACGGCTACATATTTTTCAGCAGGGGAACCGGCAACCTAAACTTGAACAGCAATGGGCCGCATGGCTGGATAATCGCTATTTACTCGAGGAAGCTGACGTCACCTCCCGGGATACCGACTTCCTTACCTGTAGCTATCGGGCCGCGCAAGGTGACTTCTCCATTACGCTGCCCCAGTCGCTATGCGCAGTGCTTCCCGGCCCCACCACGGTAGAAAATATTGCTGCCTGGCTGGCAAAAGAGGTTGCCACGCAAAGCGGCGTCCCCACACGCATCCAAGCGTTTGAGGGCATCAACAAGGGCGCAACTGCCATATTTTCGCCGGGTGCTGTACCAAGCGCTATGCCAAGTGACAGGCCATGAGTGAAGGGTGTCGTGCGGGGTGTGGCGCCTGCTGCATTGCGCCCTCAATTACTTCCGCCATACCCGGCATGCCAGAGGGCAAGCCGGCGGGCGTTCGCTGTGTTCAATTAGACGCAGATAACCTCTGCCGCCTGTTTGGCGACCCAAGCCGACCCAGGGTTTGCGAGCGTTTTAACTTTGACGCTAGTGTGTGTGGCGAGCGCCGGGAAGAGGCGCTCGTCACCTTGACGTGGCTGGAGCAGGACACCCGCTAAAAAGTGTCCTGCTTTAGCTTATCAACCCTCAGCGCCTACCGGTCGCGGCAAACGGCGATCCAACAAGCTAATCCAGCGGGTTAGCACCGGGGCATCACTGTGGCTGACTTCACTCAACAGCTGTCTAAAACTCTCTTTGGCCTGCTGATCGTTGGGTTCAATACGCGTCAACCATAGCTCAAGAGCCGCTAACTCCTGGTGGCGATTGCCGTGCTCGCGGGACTGGTTAATGGCCATTTCAGCCAGTGCTTTAACTTCATTGGCAGGATGCCCCAAGAGATCACGCACCTTGGCGAGCTGGGTAGCCAATTCGGGCAAAAACAGCGTCGTACGCTCGCGAGCAATCACCAGGCACTGGTCAAGGTAATCCTCGGCGGCGTTTAACTCGCCCAGCTCAATGCAGGCATCAGAGTACCATAGCACTGGCCGCTGGTAGCGGTCGCGACCATTCAGCTCCGCCATTTGATCCAGACTATCGCGCAACTGAGTCAGCCCAGTAGTATCGCCTGCCAGAGCACGTTGCCAGCCGAGAATACATTGGCTGGAAATTTGCCACAGCTGTAAATCTGGCGTTCCAGTCATTGCTGCTGCCCGCTCCGCATGCCGTGCGGCCAAGTGGACGTGTCCTAGCTGACGATAGAGCGCAGCGGCAAATAGCAGCGCCAACGCCAACGTGCCGGGGTGGGCAATCTTCTCCGCCAGCCGAATCGCCGCCGACACCTGACGCTCGGCACGCTGATAATCACCCCGTAGGCATAGCGCCCAGCCTTGGAAACAGGCAGCAGAGACTTGCGGGTGATCGGAGAACGGCAACCACTCGATCATCATCTGCACATTGAGCGGATCGATCTCATCCAAATGGTCGTGAGCCTGTTGAATGCGACCGGCCCAATACTCGCAGTTGGCACGGGCATAGTCGGCCAAACGACGATAGCGAGGATCTTCAAGACGCGCGGCGATATCGGCGAGAGTCGAAGCCAATGCAAAAGCATCCGCATGGGCATAGCGCTGGCTACGCCCCACCCAAAGCCCCCACTTAACCAGGAATATCTGCTCAAGATCTTCCGGGTCTTCCAGACTATCGGTACCCGATTCGCGCAGCAGCTCCCGTGCACGCACAAAGCTTTCGTGAGCGGTTGGCGAACCGTGACCTTCTAATGAGAACGCCGCCTGACCGCGCACGGTGAGCAGGCTCACTTCACGCTCAATCTCATGTTCAACATGGCGCAGACTCGCCAAACCAAAATCGGCCATACGCAAAGCGGTTCGATTGGCGCTCACCTTAAGCGCTTCACGGGCAGCCAGTTCGAAATAGCGAGCGCCACGAGCATAGTGGCCGCTGCGGCGCAGATGGGTGGCAAAATCCCCGGGGTGGCGACTAATCCACACCGGGAAGCGCTCCTCTATCAAGGTCACCACTTGCTGGTGTAGCTTGACGCGCACATCCCGAGGGCAGGAAAGGTAGGCCGCTTCTTGCAACAGCTGATGGCTAAACTGAAATTCGTGCTCACCGCTCTCTTTATCGACCGGCTCAACGATCTCGAGCACACGCATATGTTCAAGCGCTTGGTTAAGCCGCCCTTTTTCCCAACCGCTGCACTCCAGCAGGAAATCCAGCCGGAAGCGCTTACCCAGCACTGCCGCTACATGAGCAATTTCGCGGTCACCCTCAAGCTGATCGATGCGGCTAGCCAGTAGCCCTAACAACCCTTTGGGCAGTTCATCGAACTGAACGCTGCGCCCTTCGCGACGATCCATATCCAAGCGACGACAAATCTCCTGCATATAGAGCGGCACACCATCGCAGCGCTCAATAATCTGGTTGCGTAGCCGGGGGCTCAGATGAATACGATAGCGCCGTGAAAGCTGTGACAATAGCCGCGAGGACTGCTGCGTATCCAGATTGCCCAAGCTAATCTGCTGATCCCAATGCAGCTTCACCGGCAGCAGTTCTCTGCCATGGTGGCTGGCCACCAGCATAAAGGCAGTGTTGATCGGCAGACGTGCCTGCAGCCCGGCGAGCACTTTAAAGGAAGGCTCATCCAGCCACTGCAGGTCGTCGACCATCAGCACCAGGGTATGAGTAGTCGCTTGGCGCTCGATTAAGCGGTGTAGCAACATCACCACCAGTTCGACCGCTTCGCCGCTCTGGGCAAGTTGAGAGATCTCCTGAACCTCATGTACCCCAAGCGCTTCTTCCAACAGGTGCTGCCGCTCGAGTGTATGCTGGTCAAGTTCAAGCGTCGCCTGTAGCTCGTGAATCGCCTCAACGGTCAACGGTTGCTTGAGATACCAGCCAACCAGGGTGCGGGCAACGCCGTAGGGATCCAACACCGACAGCCGAGTGGTAGGCTGCCAGCAGATAGCCGCATCGCGACTGAGCTCTAATTGGCGAAAGCCGACCATCAGCGCCGACTTGCCCATGCCAGAGGCACCGCGAACCAACACGCTTTGACGCAAACCTATACCTGCCCGCGCCAGCGCATCGCGCAGGGTACGCAGTGAGGTTTCACGCCCCACCAGGCTAGGCGGCAGCGCATCTCGGCCGCCTTCGTTTTGTCCCAGCACCAAAGCACGTAAACGTACGCGACCGTCGCTGGCCACTAAACGCGACACCAGCCGTGGCTGGAGATCAAGCGCTGGCGGCATGTGCTGACTGGCCTCTTGTGAGATGACCAGTTCACTGCCTTCGGCGGCGCTCATTAGTTCCAGCGAGGTTTGGGTAACTTGCCCCAGGGGATCCGCCAATTGCCGCTCGGGCAGGTAGACAACCTGCCCACTGTGCAAACCCGCCGCCAGCTCAAATTGCGGCACTTCCTCTTCGCCAGACCAGTGACGGGCGCTCTCTTGGGGAAGCGCCTGACGGCAGTGCTCATACAGCGCAACCAACTCAGCCAACTGGTGAGCAGGCCCATGGGTACCGAAACACGCCAACCCCAAGCCCCCGGTGGCGCCAGGCAGCCAAAAGCCCCCCAAGTGATGGCACTGCTGCTCTAACCAGCGCAGTAACTCTAACTGCAGAGTAAGGCAGTGTCGGGTCGCTGCTCGGTCTTGGCACTCCCCTTTCAAGCGCAGCCGGATAGCCATCACCGAGAGCTGACGCAGCTCAATTTCATCTTCACGCAGTGGTTTGCTGTCCGACGCCAGCGCACGGGAAAAGGCCCCTTGGGGGCTCATCATGCGGGGGTCGTGGTGACCATCGGACCAATAGCTCGCTAGCTGCAAAAAGCTCGGCTCGGGCTGCTGGCCTGACAGCGCCAGTAACTGTAAGTAGCTATTGTACTGCTCGTGAGCGGCAGCCATCTGGTTCTGTTCAGCAAGCTGGCGCACCAGGCGCTCATGAAATGGACCATAGCCTGAAAAGCGACTGACCAAGGTTTCCAGGATCACATCCGGTACATCGCTATGGCCGTCGAGCACCTGTTCAGCAAAGCGAATGACGCGCTGGCGCCACTCATTACGCACTTGGACTAACCAGCGCTGAAATTCACTACAGTTTGCCAATTGAAGCTCTTCAATCAGGTCTCCTTGGTAGCAGGACATCAGTGCTTCCAGGGTGTCCAAGTCCCGCGGGCCTTCAAGCAGTTGCTGTAGCGTATGCAGATCGACTTTCCAATGGGCAGGGAGCTGGAAGGCTATCGTCTGCCGGGAGACACTCAACACTTGGTCGGCGTTCTCACCAAGCGACTGGCGCAGACAGTGCAGCGCATGACGTAGGTTAGTCCTGCCCGAGGATAACCCTTGGTCGGGCCATAGCAATTCGGCCAACGCGGCGCGGTTAACCGGCTGGCGGTGCAGCAGTAGATAAACGAGCAGCGCCTTCACTTTGTCGTAACTAAAGTGAGTTAATACATCTTCGCCCTGGGTAAGCGAAAAGTGACCAAAGAGCGTTAACTGATCTGTTTCACGAGCATCGCGCATGATAAACATCCTGCCAGACTAAGCGGTTTAAGCTGGCACACCGCTATGAAATCGAAAAGCCGTATCGGGCGAAGTAATCAGCTCCGCTTCACGCGCTACAAAAAAAGCGATTCGCTCATCAATTGAGTCCGATGTCTGCTGGCGAGCCAGTAACAGATAGTCCTCAAAATGACGGCCTTCTGACTTCACCAGAGTACGATAAAACTTGGCAAGCTCTTCGTCTAAATAAGGAATCAAGCAAGCGAAACGCTCGCAGCTACGTGCTTCAATAAGCGCGCCGATAATTAATACATCAATTAGCCGTTCGGGGTCATTGCTACGCAAGTGTCGTCTAAGGCCTTCCGCATAGCGCGAAGCGGTTAAATGCTGGTAAGCCACACCACGTGCCTCCATGAGGCCAACGACCTGCTCGAAATGGAGTAGTTCTTCCCGGGCCAACTGCGACATTTTGCTCAGAAGAAGTGGCTGATCTACGTAGCGATAGAGCAAGCTCATTGCCGTAGAAGCGGCTTTTTTCTCACACTGCGCATGGTCAATCAGCAGCGTTTCCGGGTTTTCTAGCGCCCACTGCAGCCATGCTTCAGGGGTTGCGCAGGCTAAAAACCGGTGCAAACTTTCCGGCAACAGATCATCCCCTTTCACCGCGTGATCAGCCGCTTGCAGGGCATTCGCATGTGTCGAAGGCTGTGACATACCAGGTTGTATCAACATAACACCATCACCAAGCTTACATCTCACTATTGTACAACATATAAGTGCGCAAGGCGCTTATAGTTCCCTGTAATATTGCGTTCTTCATACCCTGCATCGTCTATCACTAATGTAGTTAAGCGTTTAAAAATGCTCCACACACTTTTACTCAATACGCTTGCATAAGCACCACAGCAGTAAAGCGGCTCTAAGGTTATAAAGTGAGGAGTATGGTAACGCGCTGTAACGAGAATCACACCCGCGCAGCGGTAAGTTAGCTTAGAAGTGGAAAAAAACTTTCCTGGTTTTGAGCCAATTGACTAATAAAAATCGCTTTTTTGACCCGTTTAAATCGTGGCATCAACATAAAGTACAACAGCCGTCTCTGCTTGCCAGCTTAACATTGTCGACAGTTTGCCGTAGAATCGCAGCCATCCAACCACACGCTGTTTGTCAAGCGTATGTCATATGTGATCGGCCCCACTTCACAACAACTGCGCGGCCAACACCGTGCAACGTGCAGGCCGTCACCATAAAGTAAATGAAACGTGAATGAGAGGGCCCCAACGTGCTTGAAGCTTACCGCCAACATGTCGAGGAACGTGCCGCTGAGGGCGTCCCGCCCAAACCGCTAACCGCCGAACAAGTAGCCTCTCTGGTTGAGCTACTGAAAACGCCACCGGCCGGTGAAGAGGAGTTTATCCTCGATTTAATCACCAACCGCGTACCCCCCGGTGTTGACGAGGCCGCCTATGTAAAGGCAGGTTTTCTCACCGCCATTGCCAAAGGTGAAGCCAGCTCTCCACTGATCGACAAGATTCATGCAGTTAAGCTGCTGGGCACGATGCAGGGTGGCTACAACATCGTTTCAATGGTTGAGCTACTTGATAATGAGGAGCTGGCCAGCGAAGCAGGCGAGCAGCTCAAGCACACACTGCTGATGTTCGACGCCTTCCACGACGTGGAAAGCCGCGCCAAGAACGGTAATAGCGTTGCCAAGGATGTGATTCAATCCTGGGCCGACGCCGAGTGGTTCCTGTCTAAACCGGCGCTGGCTGAAAAAATCACCCTAAGCGTGTTTAAAGTTCCTGGCGAAACCAATACCGACGACCTCTCTCCCGCGCCGGATGCCTGGTCACGCCCGGATATCCCGCTCCATGCTAATGCCATGCTTAAAAACGAGCGTGACGGCATTGAGCCTGTGGTTCCAGGTACCACTGGCCCGCTCAAACAGATCGAAGAGGTAAAAGCCAAAGGCTTCCCGGTCGTGTATGTGGGTGATGTTGTCGGCACCGGCTCATCGCGTAAGTCAGCTACCAACTCTGTTCTGTGGTTCTTTGGCGACGATATCCCCTACGCCCCAAACAAGCGCGCTGGCGGCTTCTGCTTTGGCAGCAAAATTGCCCCGATCTTCTTTAATACCATGGAAGATTCAGGCGCCCTGCCGGTTGAGATGGACGTCACCAATCTGAATATGGGCGATGTCATCGATGTTTATCCCTACGCGGGTAAAGTGTGCAAGCATGATAGTGATGAGGTCATCACCACCTTTGAGCTTAAAACGCAGCTGATTCTGGATGAAGTACGCGCTGGCGGCCGTATTCCGCTGATCATTGGTCGCGGGCTAACCGGCAAGGCACGGGAGTCGCTGGGCCTACCCACCTCTGACGTTTTCCGCCTCCCTGACCAGCCAAAAGATACCGGCAAAGGGTTCACTTTGGCCCAGAAAATGGTCGGCAAAGCGTGTGGCATGGACGGCGTTCGCCCCGGCATGTACTGCGAACCCAAGATGACCACCGTTGGTTCACAGGACACCACTGGGCCGATGACCCGTGATGAGCTGAAAGACCTTGCCTGCCTGGGCTTCCAGGCAGATCTGGTCATGCAGTCGTTCTGTCACACCGCTGCTTACCCGAAGCCGGTGGATGTAGATACCCACCATACGCTGCCTGACTTCATTATGAACCGTGGCGGCGTTTCGCTGCGCCCTGGCGACGGCATCATCCACAGCTGGCTTAACCGCATGCTGCTGCCGGATACGGTTGGCACCGGCGGTGACTCGCACACCCGCTTCCCGCTCGGCATCTCGTTCCCGGCCGGTTCAGGCCTGGTAGCGTTTGCTGCTGCCACCGGCGTTATGCCGCTGGACATGCCGGAGTCAGTGCTGGTTCGCTTTAAAGGCAAGCGCCAGCCTGGCGTAACCCTGCGCGACCTGGTTCACGCCATTCCACTCTACGCGATTAAGCAAGGCCTATTGACCGTTGATAAATCCAACAAGAAAAACGCCTTCTCGGGGCGCGTGTTGGAAATTGAAGGCCTGGAAGACTTAACCGTTGAGCAAGCTTTTGAACTTTCTGATGCGTCTGCCGAGCGCTCCGCCGCAGGCTGTACCATTACCCTCTCTGAAGAGAGCGTTACCGAATACCTGAAGTCCAACATCACCCTGTTGAAGTGGATGATGGCCAACGGTTACGGCGACGAGCGCACCATTAGCCGTCGTATTGAAGGCATGGAAGCGTGGTTGGCCAACCCCAGCTTGATGCGCGCCGACCAGGATGCCGAGTACACCGAAGTTATCGAAATTGACCTGGCTGAAATTAAAGAGCCGGTTCTCTGTGCGCCGAACGACCCGGACGATGCGCGCCTGCTGTCTGAAGTAGCAGGCCAGAAAATCGACGAAGTCTTTATCGGCTCATGCATGACCAACATCGGCCACTTCCGGGCTGCGGGCAAGTTGCTTGAGAAGCAGCCTGCCGGCAGTTTAAAAACCCGGCTGTGGCTGGCACCACCGACGAAAATGGATCAGCATCAGCTGACCGAAGAAGGCTACTACGGCATTTACGGCCGTGCCGGTGCCCGCATGGAGATGCCGGGATGTTCACTGTGTATGGGTAACCAGGCCCGCGTTGCCGCTAAGAGCACCGTGGTGTCTACGTCTACACGTAACTTCCCGAATCGCTTGGGTGACGGTGCCAATGTGTACCTCGCCTCTGCGGAACTGGCGGCCGTTGCCGCAGTAGAAGGACGCCTACCCAGTGTTGAAGAGTATCAACGCTATATGGGTGAATTTGACGCTATGGCGGGCGAGATTTATCGTTATATGAACTTTCACGAGATTGAGGAGTATCAAAAGATCGCCTCAAACGTGATTCCGGTCGCTCAGGAAGCTTAAGCTTGTTAAGCACTTGAGAGAGACCGCCCCATCGCCGATGCTCGCACCATCGCAGACGATGTGACCCGTCGCATCTTCTGAGTCGATGACCGAACGCCCCGCCACTGTTCTACAGGGCGGGGCGTTTTTTTTTGCACGGCCCGGTTAGCTGCCTATGCTGATACTAAACACTCATACACGGAGCACATGATGACGAACTCGATTGAAATAGTGACGCCCGATCTCTGCGATGCACATCCAGAAGTGGCAGTACTTGAACCCTTATTTGCCAACTTTGGCGGCCTTGACGCCTTTTATGGCCCTATTCGTACGATAAAGTGCTTTGAAGATAACTCAATGGTGAAGCAAGCTGTCGCCGAGGCGGGTAACGGCGCGGTGCTGGTGGTTGATGCGGGAGGTTCACACCGCTGCGCCATGCTGGGCGATATGCTCGCCGAGCAGGCCGTTGCCAACGGCTGGGCGGGCGTCGTCATGTACGGCTGCGTGCGCGATGTGGATATACTCGCCGCCCTACCGATCGGGGTTCAGGCCCTGGGCAGCCACCCGCGTAAAAGTGAAAAACGCGGCGAAGGACAGCGTGATATTGATGTCACCTTTGCCGGCGTCACCCTGCAGCCCGGCCAGTGGCTGTATGCCGATAACAACGGCATCATCGTTGCTCAGCATGAGCTGCCGCTTTCTTAGCCATGTACTGCTAATAACTATACTATCGGGCGTTCTGCACATATTGGTGTCGAGGGCAGGTTTCCGGCCCGTTACCAACTCTCTGTAACAGCAGCCATTTTCCACTGCGTTAGCCCGGATTTGCGTCTAATACTCTTGCCAGGTGTGGCGGTTACTGCCACCCTGGGAGCTCATTCTTACCGTTTAATGACGATGCAGCCTTTGACCTACCTTGGCTCCGCCTTATTGCGCACGTTGCGCGATCATCTTCGCCCACTGATCGCCTACCACCTGTTTTTTACCCTGCTCGCCTCAGCCCTGCTGCTGCCAGCGATCACCTGGGTAACGCGCTGGCTACTGGCCCAACTCAATCGTACCGTGGTCACCAACGATGAATTAATCGCGCTACTCTTCAGCCCGCTGGGTCTGGTAGGCATGCTAGTGGGGCTGGGGTTCGCCTTTTTGATTATTTACTGGCAGCAGGCAGGCATGCTGCAGGTGGCCGTCAGACCCCGTGATAATCACTATCGGCTGGCCCTTGAAGCGCTATGGCTGAGCACCCGTCGGCTGCCTGCCCTGGCCGGCCTGGTGATACTCCAGGTAGGCACCCACTTGTTGCTGCTGGCCCCTTTTATGGCTGCACTCGCCTGGCTTTACGAGTTGTGGCTAAGCGGCATAGACCCCTACTATCTACAGCGCGTGCGCCCTCCCGCACTGTGGTATTTCATTGCCTGCGCACTGCCACTGGTTATTGGCTGGGTATGGGCAGCGTCATGGCTCTACCTGCGCTGGCTGCTGGCACTGCCCCTCGTTGCCCTGGAGAGCCGTGGCCCCTGGCAGGCGCTCAGGCGCAGCGTTAGCTTAACCCGTGGTTGGCGTCGCTCCATTGGCGCTGCAGTGCTTCTACTATTGGTGCTGATTGTCAGCCTGCCGCTACTCGCTACTCTGTTGTTTGATCGGCTGTTTACGCCGCTACTGTGGTGGCTACCTGAGCATAATGCCGTGCTTATCCCGGCGATGCTCGCATACCTAATCGGCTATGTGCTGGTTACCCTGGCCATTACCTTTGTCGGCATTGCCGCCAATGCGCTGCTGTCCGCCTGTCTATATATGCAATTGGCTCACCGCGAAACTCGCCCAGCGCCTCCTCCAGAGGACATCAATGCGGGCAAACTGGCCTGGGCGGTAGAACTGAGCGTCCTTATTTTTGCCGGCCTTCAAGCATGGTGGATTCTCAATAGCTTTGAGATACGTGACAACGTCGCGGTGATTGCCCACCGAGGCAGCTCCATGGTCGCGCCAGAAAACACGCTGGCCGCATTAGAACAATCACTGATCGATGGTGTTGACTATGTCGAAATTGACGTGCGCTTGAGCAGCGACCAGCAGGTAATGCTCTACCATGATCGCAGTATGGCGCGACTGACAGGCGATAACCGCGAGTTTGGGGAGCTGACCCGGGATCAACTTAGCCAATTCGATGTAGGCAGTTGGTTTGGCGATGCTTTTCAAGGCGAGAATATTCCCGGCTTGGATGAGGCTCTCGAAAGAGTTCGTGGCAAAGCGGGGCTAATGATCGATATTAAGCCTCTGCCTGGGCAAGATCAGGCGCTAGTCGATGCTGTCATCGATGCCTTAAATGCAGAGAGTGACGTGCGCTATCGCTGCTGGGCGACCCAACAAAGCGCTTTCGACGGCTATACAGCGTGCGGTTTCCCCAATGCGCTCCTAGACATGCGTATGGCAACCATGTCGCCTTCATTGCTTAAATATATTAAAGCCCAAGCGCCAGAACTTCGCGTGACCTTGCTGGCCCAGCTGATTCTACCCGGCACACTAAACCGGCGCGATTTTGACGCATTAGGGCTGCGGCATAACCGTATCACGGAAGGGGAAATTCGCTTAGCGCGTCTATATGGCTACGAGATACACGCCTGGACCGTCAATGATCGGGCTCGCATGTCGACGCTAATCGATCTGGGTGTCGATGCCATCATCACCGACTACCCAGATCGTTTAACCGAGCTCATTCAAGATCGACGTGAATTAAGCGACGGGGCGCTGATGTTGGTGAAGTTGCGCAACTGGCTGCGCCAATAAGCGCTCACTTAATCGCCCATTACCACACCTTCGCGACGCGGGTCAGCGCCACCAAACAGGGTGCCATCGTCAAGGCGCATAATGGCCTGGAGGCCACTGGTTAACTCCCGTTCGCTTACCGTGTGACCACGCTCGCGCAGTGATTCGATGGTCGCCTCTGGAAAACGCCCCTCTTCCACATAGACGTCCCCACCTAGGGTAATAGCATGGGGAAGGTCGAGCGCTTCCTGAGCACTCAGCCCCCAGTCGCGCAGCGCTACTAACGTGCGGGCAGTATAATGGATTATGGCAGCACCACCCGGCGAGCCAAGACTTGCCACTAACTCACCAGTGTCCCGATCGAATACCAGGGTCGGGCTCATGCTGGAGCGTGGGCGCTTGCCAGGCTCAACCCGGTTAGCTACTGGCTCGCCATCTACTTCAGGCACAAACGAGAAATCGGTAAGCTCATTGTTGAGCAGGAACCCACCCGCCAAACCAGTGCCACCATCGGACATAATCCGCGAGCCAAATGCCTGCTCGATGGTGGTGGTCATGGCAATCGCGTTGCCCTCCTCATCGACAATACTGATATGGCTGGTGCCGTACTCGGGCTGCTCGGGCTGGCTCGCCCAGCTAACCTCAAGCTCGCCTGGGTTACCCGGTTCAGCGCTATCGCCCATACTCATCTCTTCGATAAGCGCACTGCGCTGCTCCAGGTACTCAGGTGCCAGCATCAGTGACCAATCGCCACCCGGCGCCTCGACAAAGTCGGGGTCGGCAATGTAACGACCACGGTCAGCAAATGCCAAGCGCGAGGCTTCTAAAAACTGATGCAGCCATCCACTGCTTGACACACCATTATCTAACGGGGCTTCAAGCAGCGGCTGCTGATCGAGCATACCTAAAATTTGCATCACGGTCAGATGACCCGACGAGGGCGGCGGGAAGCCGCATACTTCCCACTGTTGCCAAGGTGTGCATAGCGGCTCGCGAGTAAGCGCTTCGTAGCCGCTCATATCCTCAAGGGTCAAACTGCCCGGGCGCTCAGGGTAGTTTTGCACTCGCTCAACGATATCTTCGGCCACTGTGCCTCCATGCAAGGCGGCGCTACCTTGCTCGGCAACTTGGCGAAAAACCGCGGCCAAAGCCGGATTTTTGAGCGTTTCGCCAACGGCAATAGGCTCACCGTCCGCATCATAATAGAACTGGCTCGCTAGCGGGTCTTGGCGTAGAAACTCATCGTTTGCCAAGCTGGTATGCAACCGACTGCTAACCGCAAACCCCTCCTCGGCCAGAGTGATTGCCGGGGTAAATAGCTCGGCCCACTCCAGCTCACCATGTTCCGCGTGGGCCTTCTCGAGCATTCTAAGCGTACCCGGCACGCCTACGGAGAGTCCGCTAACCACTGCATCATTAAACGGCAGCGGCTCGCCCTCTTGCATAAACAGTTCGCCGTTAACGTCTTGAGGCGCCGTCTCACGTCCATCGTAGGCACGAACCTCGTCGCCGTCGTAGTGCATCAAAAAAGCACCGCCGCCAATACCGCTCGATTGCGGCTCCACCAGGTTCAACACCATTTGCACCGCGATGGCGGCATCAATAGCGTTACCGCCGGCCTTCAGCACCTGGTAACCGGCATCCGTAGCTAGGGGGTTGGCTGCTGCCACCGCAAACGACTCAGCCTCCCAGCCCGGTTTCTCTTCATATCCAGACTCGCTTTCCGGCGAAATGGAAGGCGTCTCATAGCTAAACCCCCAGCTATATAAGGGTGCCACCAGCAAAACAGGTAGCGCGAACTTAACTGACTTTGGGGACATCTCAGCGCTCTCCGCGACAAATTAAAAACCACTACAGAAGAGTAGCCTATAAAAACAACGACGCCCGGCACAATGGCCGGGCGTAAATTAGTCAAAATAAATATAACTACTCGATTTTTTGCCCTGCGAGCATAAACCAGGTTTCCAATACCGCGTCGGGATTGAGTGATACAGAGTCAATGCCCTGCTCCATCAACCATTTAGCCAGATCAGGATGGTCTGACGGCCCCTGCCCACAGATACCGACATATTTGCCCTTCGCCTTACAGGCTTGAATGGCCATGGCGAGGAGCTTTTTAACCGCTCCATTACGCTCATCAAACAGATGCGCCACAATACCCGAGTCACGATCCAAACCTAGCGTTAGCTGGGTTAGGTCGTTTGAACCGATTGAGAAACCGTCAAAATACTCCAGAAACTCATCGGCGAGTAAAGCGTTTGCTGGCAGCTCGCACATCATAATCACTTTCAAGCCTGTGGGGCCGCCGCGCTCCAGGCCGTTCGCGGCCAGTAGCTCCACTACTTCACGCGCTTCGTCGGTGGTACGCACAAAGGGCACCATGATTTCGATATTCTCGAAACCCATCTCTTCACGCACCCGCTTCAGCGCCCGACACTCAAGCTCAAAGCAGGGCCGGAATGCCTCTGAAATGTAGCGCGATGCGCCCCGGAAACCGAGCATGGGGTTCTCTTCACCCGGCTCATAAAGCTTGCCGCCAATCAGGTTTTCGTATTCGTTTGATTTAAAATCGGACAGCCGCACGATGACGCGCTGAGGGTGGAACGCCGCCGCCAGCGTGGAGATACCTTCGACCAATTTATCGACATAGAAACTGACTGGGTCGGTGTAACCCGCGGTACGTAAATCGATCACCTGCTGCAAGTCTACCGGAAGCGTGTCGTACTCCAGCAGTGCTTTGGGATGGACGCCGATCATGCGGTTAATGATAAATTCGAGTCGCGCCAGACCCACGCCTGCGTGGGGCAAACTGGCGAAGCCGAAGGCACGATCAGGGTTACCCACATTCATCATGATTTTGAAGGGGATTTCCGGCATCGCATCAACGCTGGAGACTTTGCAATCGAACTCCAACAGACCTTCATAGACATTGCCGGTGTCGCCTTCCGCACAAGAGACCGTGACGTCGATGCCCTCTTTTAACTGGGTCGTTGCATCGCCACAGCCGACCACTGCGGGGATGCCCAGCTCACGGGCAATGATCGCCGCGTGGCAGGTACGTCCGCCGCGATTGGTGACGATCGCGGAGGCCCGCTTCATGATCGGTTCCCAATCCGGGTCAGTCATATCGGTGACCAGGATATCGCCATCATGAATCTTATCCATGTCGTCAGGGCTGAGCACGACTTTAACGGTACCGCGGCCAATGCGCTGACCAATCGCCCGGCCGGTTATTAAAGTGCGGCCCTTTTCACGCAGCTGGAAACGTTCAAGCTTGCCCCCCTCCTGCTGGGAGACCACCGTTTCAGGGCGCGCCTGCACGATGTAAAGCTCACCGTCATCGCCATCCAACGCCCACTCAATATCCATGGGCCGCTGATAGTGTTGTTCAATGGTCATCGCCTGGCGGGCCAGATCCATCACCTGTTGATCATTGATACAGAAGCGGCCCCGGTCGCTATGGGGCACATCGACGGTTTCAACCGATTTACCGGCGCTGGCGTCCTGACCGTAAACCATCTTGATCAGTTTGGAACCCAAGTTACGGCGCAGTACCGCCGGGCGCCCCGCCGCCAGGGTAGGCTTGTGCACGTAGAACTCGTCGGGATTGACGGCCCCCTGCACGACGGTTTCACCCAGGCCCCAGGAGCCTGTGACAAACACGGCATCTTTAAAGCCGGATTCGGTATCGAGGGTAAACATAACGCCTGCCGCACCGGTCTCTGAGCGCACCATTTTTTGTACGCCGGCCGACAAGGCGACATTTTCGTGGGCGTAGCCACGGTGCACCCGGTAGGAGATCGCACGATCATTAAATAGCGAGGCGAAGACTTCATGCACTGCGCGCTTGATATTGTCGAAGCCTTCGATATTCAGGAAGGTTTCCTGCTGGCCCGCGAAGGAGGCATCGGGCAGATCCTCGGCTGTGGCTGAGCTGCGCACGGCTACTTTCAGTTGCGGATGCTGTTGCTGCAATTGGCCGTAGGCTTCACGCAGAGCTGCTTCGAAGCTGGGGGGTAGCGGCGTGTCGATGATCCACTGGCGTATGTTGCTGCCCGCCTCGGCCAGCGCTTTAACGTCGTCGACGTCCAGGCGAGCCAGGGTGGCATTAATGCGCTCGTTTAACCCTTCGTGGGAGAGGAATTCACGGTAAGCGTGGGCGGTAGTAGCAAAACCGCCGGGAACCGTTACACCGGCACCGGACAGGTTGGAGATCATTTCACCCAGCGAGGCGTTCTTACCACCTACGCGTTCGACGTCC
The DNA here is from genome assembly GCF_031010175.1 of Halomonas sp. SpR1. Taxonomy (GTDB): domain Bacteria; phylum Pseudomonadota; class Gammaproteobacteria; order Pseudomonadales; family Halomonadaceae; genus Vreelandella. Next base: position 8,636 of record NZ_JAUAMB010000040.1, on the reverse strand, counting down.
GCCATGCCAAGCTGATCGAACCACAGAATGTACTCTTCCACGTAACCCCCTCACTCATAGATATCGGCATGACCACTGATATGGGCATTAATGCCGTGGATCATGGATAATTCACTGGGCTACCCTAGCACCGCGTCAATATATTCGCCATTGGTCTAATAGCGAAGAGAGTGGAGGATTTTTACAACAGCAGGGCTTTTTGGGCTATTTATGTAGTCAGGCGCATGTCGCGCTGAAATACCAAGCGGTGATGATACGTTGTGCTGACAAACGGCTCGGCTCACAATAGCCGGATCAATCACCAGTGGATTTTGTCATGAAACGTACGGCTTTTTTTATTTCAGACGGTACCGGCATCACGGCGGAAAGTTTAGGACGTAGCTTGCTGGCCCAGTTCAGCGATGTTGAGATCGATATGCAGACCAAGCCGTATATCGATACGCTGGAAAAAGCTCAGGCGTTAGCCGCGGTGATTGAGTCAACGGCCAACCGCGACGGCAACCGCCCGATCATTATCGACACCATCGTGGATCAACAAATCCGTGACGTTATTCGGCAGGCGACCGGGTTTAAAGTCGACATTTTTTCTACTTTCCTGGAGCCCCTGGAGCAGGAGTTAGAGACCCACTCCTCTTACAGCGTTGGACGCACGCACTCGATTGGCAGCGATGACGTCTATATGGATCGTATCCACTCCGTGCACTTCGCGCTGGATAATGATGACGGTGCACGCACCCACCAGTACGATAAAGCGGATATCATTCTGGTCGGCGTTTCACGCTGTGGTAAAACACCTACCTCGCTCTATCTGGCCCTTCAGTTTGGCATTCGGGCAGCTAACTACCCGCTAACAGAAGATGATTTAGACGAAGATGGGATGCTCAAGCTACCCAAGGCACTCGCGCCCCACCGCAACAAACTGTTTGGCTTGACCATTGATGCGCGACGCTTATCCGCGATTCGCAACGAGAGACGCCCGAATAGTCGCTATAGCTCGATGGATCAGTGCTTACAGGAAGTGGAGCAGGCAGAGTCACTCTACCGCACTATGCACATTCCTTTTATTGACGCAACGCGCTTCTCGGTTGAAGAGATTTCGACGCGGATGATTGCCGAAACCGGCTTAGCGAGGCGTTTCTCGCCCCGCTAAGCGTAAAAAAACACCACAAGCCCTCAGCGGATTACATCCCCTTGGGGGCAAAAATCCCCGGCGCGTTGCGCCAGTAGCCTTTGTAATCCATACCAAAGCCAAACACGTAGCGGTCGGCAACTTCCAGGCTGCAGTAGTCGGCTTTTAAACCGGGCACTGCCTTGCGGTTGTGCTGTTTATCCACCAGCACCGCCGTGGTGACACTGGCGGCCTGGGCTTCTTTGCAGTATGCCAAAATCGCCGCCAGAGTCGCGCCCTCATCCAGAATATCGTCAACGATAACAACATGACGACCGGCCATCGGCACTTCCGGGGAAACGCGCCAAAATAGCTCGCCGCCACGCAACTCGTTGCGGTAGCGGGTGGCATGCAGATAATCCACTTCCAGCGGGAAGCCCAGACGAGTAAGCAGATGACCTGTGGTAATCAGGCCTCCATTCATCACGCAGTAAAAAACCGGCAGCTTATCGCCTAAATCTCGAGTAATCGCTTCCGCCATACGATCAAGCGCCCGCTCGACCTCTTGCTGGGAAATCAAGCAATCGGCGTTATCCATCAGTTCGCGCATTGAGTCCAAGGACTCTAAGGCTTCTTTATCCAGCTTTGACATCTACCACTCCACGGCGGGTTAACGGCTTCATTTATTTAGGCAAAGGACTTATTCAGCGCTTGATTTGGGCTTATCAGCCAGCGCTTCCAGCTTAGCGTGAGTACGACGCCAACGGCCCAGTGCACTCAGCGCGTCCAGGTCTGGCCGAGCACGGCTATAACGCAGTTTGGCGGGGCGCTTGGTATTGATTCCCTGGCAGGCGTTCATAACTTCAAGCGCGGCAGCTCGGTCGTTACATACCAGCAGCATATCGCAACCGGCTGCCAGCGCTGCCTGGGCACGGGCTTTGGGGTCTCCCGCCTCGTGGGCGCCCGCCATACTCAGGTCATCAGAGAAAACGCAGCCTTTGAAGCCTAGCGACTCCCGAAGCATGCCCAACCAAGTGGGAGAAAACCCCGCAGGGCGCGTATCGAAAGCGCTATAAATAACGTGCGCAGGCATAACGCCATCCAGCTGTGAGGCTAACTGGGTAAAAGGCACAAGATCGTGCTGTTTAATCACGTCTAGCGGACGGTCATCGACCGGTAATGCAACGTGAGAGTCCGCCGCAACGCCGCCATGACCGGGGAAATGCTTACCCACAGCGGCCATACCGGCATCGTGAAGCCCTTGAATAAAGGCGCTGCCTAGCTTGGCAACGTGCTGGGGGTCGCTACTAAAACTACGATCACCAATAACACTGGATAGCCCGCTCTCAACGTCCAATACCGGCGCGAAGCTCAGATCCAGCCCGCAGGCGGCCATCTCCATCCCCAATAGCCAGCCGGCGTCTTTGGCTAACAACACCCCCTCATCCGGGGTAGCGAGATAGCACTCGCCTATACGTGCCATGGCAGGCAGGCGAGTTAAGCCCTCTTTAATGCGCTGAACACGGCCGCCCTCTTGATCAACGGCGAGCAATAAATCAGCACGAACGCGGCGTATATCGCTACAAAGCTGGCGCACCTGATAGCCATTCTCGACATTGCGGGCAAACAGAATAACACCCCCGACCGTCGGTTCTAGCAGCAAGCGCTTCTCTGCAGCCGTCAATTTTGGGCCTTCAAGGTCAAGCATGACCGGGCCTAACGGTTGAGTCATCGTGATTGATCCATTAAAAGGGGCGATGATTCTAGACGATCGTCTAGCGGTGTCAAAATCTGATTAATCGAAGGATTGACGGCCACCGTGCAACCAAACAGGAGTGCCCGGCAAAGCTAACGAATAAACGTAGAGCAAATCACTATTGCGTAAACGAATACAGCCATGGGAGGCGGCGACCCCCATGGGTTCGTCAGGTGGCGTGCCGTGAAGGTAAATATAGCGCCGCTGCGAGTCCACCTGCCCACCGCGGTTCACGCCCTTTTCCAGCCCACACAGCCACAGGATGCGGGTCAAAATCCAGTCACGCTCTGGGTGCGCTTCGGCGAGTGCGGAGGAAAAGGTTTCGCCCGTCCAGCGACGGCCTCGGAAAACCGCATTTTCGGGCATATCTTCACCGATGGCGGCGCGCACATAGTGCCAGCCATGAGGCGTTTTACCGCTACCATTGCGCTCTCCACTACCGGCAGCAGCGGATGAGATGGCACACTCATGTAGCACTTTCGGGCCTCGCCAACAGCGCAGCTGCTGTTGAGTGGTATCAACCTCCAGCCAAATATTTTCAGTCGGCGGTAGTTCAGCTAGCGTGGGCGTTCGCATGTTTTCCTTCTTCAGGTTTGGCTGCTTCGAGGGTCATGGGCAACGGCGCATTCATGGCAGCTACCACTACCGGAAGCAACCGCCTGACCAAATCTCGCACAGAGACCTGTTCGTGGTAATCCTTCTCGGCGATATCGCGTAGCGCATCAAGGCCAGACAGCGTAAATATTACCGTTCCTAGCATAAAGTGTAGCCGCCAAAAGCGCTCCGCATCGGGTAGATCCGGTGTCGCCTTACGAACAAGCTCTGTAAAGCGCGTAAACACATCACCATACTCTTGCTGGATATAGCGTCTGAGGTGCCCCTGGGCCTGGCTGTAGGCTAGGCCGAGCAGGCGCATAAACACTTTTAAGCTATTACGCTCGGCTGGCACCGCAAGAACGGTCGTAGCCATCGTTTCGAGCAGTGTCTCAAGCGGAATCACACGCCCGGTGTGTTGGCCTTCAAGCTCATCCAGCGCCGTATGAAAACGCTGAGTAAACGGATCCAGATAGCGGGCAAAAACAGCCTGAATCAGGGCTTTTTTGGAGCCAAAATGGTAATTAACCGCGGCTAGGTTAACCCGCGCTTTGCTGGTGATGTTGCGCAGCGAAGTCTCGGCAAAACCCCGCTCTGCAAACAGCACCTCGGCGGTATCGAGTATACGGGTCACCGTATCAGATTGAGCCATGTCGCTCTCCAGGGAAACAGGTGTTTAAAACATAGCAAAATACTATGCCATAACGTAGGCGGGCTCAACGCTTGATTTATTGACAAAATGTGGCGCGTTAAATAAGCAGAAACTTAGTTTTAAACGATTAGGAAAATTGTATGGACATCGGCAATAGGCAGCAACAAGGCATATACTGGACAGAGGAACATACTGTATACTTAAACACTTATTGATTAAGTCGCCATTTAACTTGTTACTGTCTATTCACTATTTATGGAGTCTGGTATGTCGCGTCCGCTAACCGCTCGCCAACAGCACGTGTTTGATTTTATCGTTAAGACGATGGGCGAATTTGGCTACCCTCCTACCCGTGCCGAGATTGCCAAAGCACTTGGCTTCCGCTCCCCCAACGCGGCTGAAGAGCACCTGCGCGCGCTGGAGCGAAAAGGGGTTATTCGCATTATCCGCAATACTTCGCGCGGAATACGGTTGCCCAACCAGGAACCTCAGGACATTCCGGATAGCGCAGTCACCACGTTACCTGCTGCCAACGTTGAGGCGCTGCCGACTGGTCTGCCCGTAATCGGTGAGGTGGCCGCTGGCAGCCCCATTTTAGCCGCTGAACATATTGATCGTTACTGCCCCCTGCCTGCCGAGTACTTCACCCCCAAAGCCGACTACCTGCTGCGTGTACGCGGCCTCTCCATGAAGGATATTGGTATTCTGGAAGGTGATTTATTGGCAGTTCATCGCACCGACAGGGTTCGGGACGGCCAGATTGTGGTTGCCCGCTTGGAGGATGAAGTAACCGTTAAACGCTTTAAGCGCCAGGGCCACCAGGTAACGTTGTTTGCAGAGAACCCTGACTTCGCGCCCATTGAAATCGACCTGCGCTCCCAGTCTCTCGATATCGAAGGCGTTGGTGTCGGAGTGATTCGTGGCGGTAACGGCCAGGCACTCGGCTAGTAACCAAGCTACTGCAGATCGATATAGCGGTGGTCATTGAAAGTGGCCACCCAGTTAGGGTGATAGACCAGCAGGATGCTCATCAGCATGCCGGTGATAAATGCTTCTGAAGGCATTAACAGGGGCAAGAATCGCGCATACTCCTGGGCCAGGTAGATGGCTTCGGGGTCAGTCCCGGCGACGATGATCAGCAGTACCGCTGCCAGCCCTCCCCCCAGCGTTGCCAACGCAGCGCCAAAAAAACCGCAGGCAAACAGAAACACCATCAAGTTATCCGGCAGGCGGCGATCCACCAGCCGCCACACCGTGCCAATGATGGCCGCAGGAACTATCCCGGTCACCAGCACGTTTGCCCCCAGCAACAACCACTCATTACGACCAACCACCACCATGGCAATATTGATCAGCACGTTGCTGACCAATGCTAATGGCGCTTTAAAAACAAGTGTCATTAATACCGTAAAGACAAGGTGCAGCGTAAGCCAATCCACTGCCTGGGCACGCAGCTGCCACATCAGCAGCACTGCCAGCGTGGCGCCTAGCCAGCGGTGCTGAAGCGCCGTATCCGCTATCAACACCTGCCAGGGCCGCCCCCAAAGCGCCCAAGCTAAAACGCCTAGCGAGAGTAGCCAGGTAAGCAGCAGCGCCCAGGGCGCTAAAACACTTTGCGCAAATGACATGGCGGCCTCTCGGGTTGATGGCGTTAGGGAGCCTCTAGCTAAATACCACTGTCTTATTGCCGTGCACCAGCACGCGATCCTCTAAATGCCAACGCAAACCTCTCGCCAACACTGCCTTCTCAACGTCACGACCAAAGCGCACCAAATCAGTCGGAGTATGGCAGTGGCTAACGCGATGAATATCCTGTTCGATGATGGGGCCTGCATCGAGCTCCTCGGTCACATAATGGCAGGTAGCGCCAATCAGTTTAACGCCCCGCTGGTAAGCCTGATGATAGGGCTTAGCCCCGGCAAAAGAGGGCAAAAAGCTGTGGTGAATATTGATCACTCGTCCCGCATAGCGAGCGCACAGCTCGGGGGGCAGAATTTGCATATAGCGTGCCAGCACCACGCAGTCAGCGCGAGCACTATCGATTTCGGACTGCACCTTGGCAAACGACGCTTGCTTATTGTCAGGGTCGACAGGGACATGGTGGTAGGGAATGCCGTACCACTCGGTCAGCGAGCGCATATCGTCATGATTGGAGATAACGCCGACAATATCGCAATCCAGCTCACCCGCCTGCCAGCGGTAAAGCAGATCGACCAGGCAGTGTGACTCCCGCGACACCATCAGCACCACGCGGCGGCGTTGCTGGGTATCCACCAGTGACCACTGCATATTGAATTCGCTGGCTACCGGTGCAAACGCCTCGCGTAGCGCTTCCGCCGACATTCCCACCGAATCCGCCAGAATTTCATAGCGCATAAAAAAGCAGCCGGTTTCTAAATCTGAGTGCTGACTGGCTTCGGTAATGGAGCCGCCCTGCTGGGCAATAAAACTCGACACCCTTGCAACAATGCCCACCCGATCAGGACAGGAAACCACTAAACGATAATAATGAGACATGTGAGCTACTCTTGACCTATTTCTGAGGTAATTATGACAAACCAGCGGCTTAGGCCTCATATTGTATCGGAAGGCCAAGGATGATTGTTAGCCGCCCCTGCCTTCCCGTATAGTTAAGTCACTACTTTTTAGGTTTTTCATAACAGATGCATTCACCACGCGTTCAAATTCGTCCCCGCCGTCGTCCACCGCTGCGCATCTTGCCACTGGGAGGATGCGGTGAGATCGGAATGAATCTAACGCTATATGGCTATGACGATCACTGGGTAGCCGTGGACTGCGGCATGATGATTCGTCAGGATCTTCCTAACTCGCCGCTGCAGGTGCCCAATCTCGACACCCCGAAAGCACTGGGAATCGTGCCCAAAGCGCTGTTTATCACCCATGGCCATGAAGACCACATTGGGGCGGTAGCCTGGCTCTGGCCAATGTGGAGCTGCCCTATTTATGCCACCCCGCTAGCGGCTGGGCTGCTGCGACTGAAGTTTGCTGAACACCAGCTTAGCAGCGCGGCAATCCACGTCATTGAACCCGGCGAGGCGCTAGAAAGCGGGCCCTTCACGCTGCGCTATTTGCTTTTAACCCACTCGATTCCCGAAAGCTGTGCGCTGGTAATGATGGCTGGCGGCTATCGCGTTTTACATACTGGCGACTGGAAACTCGACCCTGAACCTATCATCGGCACGCCGATCAATGCGGCCCACTTCAAGGCCCTTGCGCCGGTTGACTTGATAGTAGGCGACTCCACCAACGCCCCCATGCCCGGCCACTCCGGCAGCGAGGGGGATGTCGCCCGAGCATTGGCGAAAACCCTCAGCAATTGCCAGGGGCGCGTGGTGATCTCCTGCTTTGCCAGCAATCTTGCCCGGGTATTAGCCATAGGACGCGCTGCTCATCGATGCGGCCGTCGTATCAGCTTGATGGGACGTTCAATGGAGCGCATGGTCAGCGTCGCCCGGGGGCTCGGCTATATGGATGATCTGCCGCCGCTGGTGCCCAACCACGACCTTGGTTACCTGCCCCCGGATGAAGTAGTGATTATCGCCACCGGCAGTCAGGGCGAACCACGCGCCGCGCTTCAGCGTCTGGCCCAGGGCCGTCACCCTTATGTTGATCTTCAGCCAGGCGATAACGTCATATTCTCGGCCAAAGCCATTCCCGGCAATGAACGTCCCATCGAGCAGCTTAAAAAGCGTTTGGCGCACTTGGGTGTCAGCATCTATGACGAGTTCAATCACCCTGAATTGCATGCTACAGGACATCCTGCTCAGGATGAGCTGATCAAGCTCTATCAGTGGGTCAGGCCCAAGCATCTTATGCCGGTGCATGGCGAAGCTCGCCATCAGCAGGCTCATCAGGCCATTGCCAAGCAGTTGGGTATTAGCGCCCCGCTGACGCCGGTAAACGGCGATCTGATCAGTTTCGATAGCCACGGGCTGCACTGCGAGGCGCGCTATCCGCAGCCGCCCTGCATTGTCAGTCAAAATAGCGTGGTGCCCCACCCTGGTTTGGAGGTGAACGATGCCAATAATAAAGCCCGTCGCGGTAGCTTATACCTAGCGCTGCCGGTGACCGCGACTGACACGGGCTGGGCGCGCATTGGCCGTTTGATGCTGGATGCCGCAAGTGCCAGTCCGCTGGATGAAGATAGCTTTAGCGATTGGTTGGATGATCAGCTTGAGGAGATTGCCGCAGAGACGCTTGCCGACCTGCGCCAGGCATTGCAGCCCCGCTTGGTTCACTGGCTGGCGGAGCATATGCAGCACCTGCCCGACGTGCACCTACAGATTATGGCCGCCGAAATGCCAGACACAGTCATCCTGGACAACGCCGCCAACCGTTAGGAGAAGTGCTCTTGTGAGTAAGGGCAGGTTTCCGCGAGGGCGCTGTAAACCCATATATGGTCTCCTCCCTGCTTGCAAGGCTTCGGTCATCGATGCAGGAACAGGTTGCTGCCATATATCCGGCCTGTGCATGAGGCGTCGTCTCCTGGCGCCTCTGGCCCCGAT
>NZ_JAUAMB010000003.1 GCF_031010175.1 Halomonas sp. SpR1 | reverse complement strand
CCAGGGACTGATCTCGATACTGGACGCGGTAAGATGGCTCAAGCGTTCTTCATGAACCGCCGTGGTACGGAACCGTATGCCCGGTGGTGTGAGAGGACAGGGGAGGCGACTCCCCTTCCTACTCGATCTTTTGCCCCCGGTTAAAAAGGTGTTATTCGACCATAGTGGGAGGCCATTTCCTGTCGTGGTATTTCCCCGGTTTTGCCAGCAAGCGTTTGACGCTTTGGTGTATCCGGCCTATCTTGTTCGTAATGCAAATCAATATTCGCAATGCGAACAAGAAGAGGTTTCCATGTCTCAGCCCTGTATCATCTGTGTCGCTATCACCGGCAGCCTGCCGCGTAAAGAGAACAACCCTGCCGTGCCGATTACGGTTGAGGAGCAGATTGAAAGTACCCAGGCGGCGTTTGAAGCGGGAGCGACTATTGCTCATTGCCATGTTCGCAACGATGACCAAACGGCTTCCTCTGACCCGGAGAAGTTTGGTCGTTTGATGGAAGGGCTCAAGAAGCACTGCCCAGGCATGATCATTCAGCTCTCTACCGGTGGACGCTCGGGCGCGGGAGAGGCACGTGGCGGTATGTTGCCGCTCAAGCCTGATATGGCCAGCCTTTCGGTGGGCTCCAATAACTTCCCTAATCGTGTTTACGAGAATCCACCACAGTTGGTGGAGTGGCTTGCCGATGAGATGCTGAAGTACGGTGTTAAGCCCGAGATCGAGGCGTTTGATCTGTCGCACATCCACCAGGCGGTGAATCTTTCCAAACAGGGTAAGCTTAAAACACCGCTCTATGTACAGTTTGTCATGGGCGTTAAAAACGCCATGCCAGCGGACAAGCCCACCTTTGATTTCTATATTGAGACGCTTAAGCGGCTGGCGCCGGAGGCACAGTGGTGCGGCGCGGGTGTTGGCGCCAATCAATACCTGCTTAACGAGTGGTCGATTGCGGCAGGCGGTCACACCCGTACTGGCCTTGAAGATAACGTGCGTTTGGACAGTAATACGCTGGCGCCTTCTAACGCCGCGCTGGTCGAGCGCACCGTAGCCCTATGCGAAAGGTATGAGCGCCCTGTGGCGACCTGGCAGCAGGCTCGTGAGATGCTTGGGTTGAAAAATGCGTGAAGGTGTTAGCTGCTACTCAACGGTGAGTAAGGGAACATACTCAACCACCATCGGACTGTTGTGCAGTCGCTTTTAAGGTGGCAAAGAGGGCCACTTACTTCGCGATATGTCAGTAGTCGCCGGTAATTTTCCATAAAGCAGCCAGTATTATCCTTTTGTCTTAAATGTATTTTGTAGCGCGATATGATGGAGCACCCTAGCGGCCTGGCAAATGGCTGTCGCTTGGGCCCAAAGGCTGCAGCGCTACAGCGTTTCTCATTTCGTTATTTAAGGCGTTTATGCGTATTTAGTTATTAACGGTGCAGCGTTACGCTGCACCGTTTTTTTAGTTATTTGATTTTTAACGGCTTAATTTAAGCCGCAGCTACAAATGAGTGTTGAACAACGTCGCTAATGCTGAGTTGGCAATACCCTTAAGGTATGGAGAGGCACTTAAACAATATTGGTTTATAAAATCAGCTGCTACCAAACTGCAGCCTAGTTAATGATTGCTAGACGCTGGAGCCTGCATGTCACCCGTCATCCAACATATTGAGACGCTGCTGGTCGATTTGCCGACCATCCGTCCTCACAAACTTTCTATGACCACTATGGCCTGCCAAACCATGGTTATTGTGCGCATGCGCCACTCCGACGGGATCGAAGGGCTGGGTGAGGGCACTACGATTGGTGGCCTCGCCTATGGCCCGGAAAGTCCCGAGAGCATCAAGCGTAATATCGACACCTATCTTGCACCGCTGCTGATTGGTCAGCCTTCACACAATGTTCATCAGTTGCGCGCCCGGCTTAACCGTCATGCTCGCGGCAATATGATTGCCAAGTCAGCGTTAGAAACCGCGTTATTAGATGCCCAGGGAAAGCGCTTGGGCTTGAGTATCGCTGACCTTCTTGGTGGCGCTCATCAACAACACTTACCCGTGCTTTGGACGCTGGCCAGCGGCGATACCGCCAAGGACATTGACGAAGCGTTGCTGCGTTTAGAGCAGCGTCGTCACTGCGACTTCAAACTTAAAATTGGCGCCAATCCCCTCGACCAGGACGTACGTCATGTGGCGGCGATCAAAGAGGCGCTGGGTGCCCGTGCCAGTGTTCGCGTGGATGTTAATCAGGCTTGGGATGAATCCACGGCAGTGCGCGGTATTCAGGCGCTGCAGGATGCCGGTATTGAGTTAATTGAGCAGCCTATTCACGCCCGTGAGCACGCCGGGTTAGTTCGCTTGGCTAACCGCTTCAATGTGCCAATGCTCGCGGATGAAGCCGTACAGGATGCTCGCGATGGACTTGATCTTATCTGCAACGGATTTAGCGGCGCCTTTGCGCTGAAGATTGCCAAATCCGGCGGTATTTACGGGGTACTAGAGCTAGCCCACGTCGCCCAAGCGGCTGGGATTGGCCTATATGGAGGCACACTGCTAGAGGGCACCATTGGCACCGCTGCCTCTCTACACGCCTGGGCGACGCTGCCGGAAATGGCCTGGGGCACGGAAATGTTCGGCCCGCTGCTGCTGAAAGACGACATCGTCGTTGAGCCCCTCAACTACACCGAGTTTGGGGTGGAGTTACCGCAAGGGGCTGGCCTCGGCATCACCTTAGATGAAGATAAGTTGGCGCACTACTCACGTAAGTGAAGCGACGGCAAATAAAGCCATCGTTTGCGTTCGCCCGCGATGAAAAGAGGAGAGCCATATGCTGTTTCAAGTTGAGATGACCGTTAAGTTGCCAACCGATATGCCAGCCGAGCAGGCAGCCAAGATCAAGGCAACGGAAAAGGCCTATTCCCAAGACCTGCAGCGCCAGGGTAAGTGGCGCCATTTGTGGCGGGTAGCGGGTAGCTACTCGAACGTCAGTATTTTTGACGTGGAAGACAACGCTGAGCTGCAAGAGCTGGTCAGCAATCTGCCGCTCTTCCCGTATATGGAGATCAGCGTCAAACCGCTTTGTCGTCACCCCTCTTCGGTACGCGACGACGACAGCTAATTATCTACTTAACATGCCAGTTCATATTGATAAAACAACACCCTATAACAAACAGAGGGTTTCACCATGACCGTAAAAATATTCGACACTCCCGAAGTCCAAGACTTCATTAACACCGTTGCTGGCTTTGACCAAGCTGGCGGTAATGACCGCGCCAAGCAGATCGTGCACCGTCTGGTCGGCGACCTGTTCAAGCTGATTGATGACTTTAACGTTACAGAGGAAGAGTACTGGGCGGCGGTTAACCTGCTCAACGCCCTGGGCGGCCAGACCCAGTTCGGCCTATTGTCTCCTGGGCTTGGTTTTGACCACTTCCTCGATATGCGCCAAGACGCTATCGATGCCGAAGCCAAGCGCACCGGCGGCACCCCGCGCACCATCGAAGGCCCGCTCTACGTGGCAGGTGCCCCGGAGGCGGAAGGCTTTGCCCGTCTGGACGATGGCCAGGACAATGACGGCGAGACCATGTGGCTGACCGGGCAGGTGCGCGACGTGAACGGCACGCCGATTGCCGGTGCCAAGGTCGAGATCTGGCATGCCAACTCTAAAGGCGGCTACTCCTTCTTTGACCCCTCTCAATCCGAGTACAACCTGCGCCGCACGATCTATGCGGACAGCGATGGCCGCTACACCGCGCGCAGCATTATCCCCTCAGGCTACGGCGTGCCCGAAGGCGCCCCGACCGATGTAGTGCTCAAGTCGCTGGGCCGTCACGGCCAGCGTCCGGCGCATATCCACTATTTCGTCTCCGCCCCCGGCCACCAGCACCTGACTACCCAGATCAACTTGGCGGGCGACCCCTACACCTTTGATGATTTCGCCTTTGCCACCCGCGAAGAGCTGGTTGTGCCCGCCGAGCGGATCGAAGATTCGGCCGAGATCGCCAAGCGTGACTTGGATGGCCCGTTCTCCCACGTGGTGTTCGATGTGGAGCTGGCCCAAACCGAAGCTCCCGAGCTGCAGGTACGCCACGCCCGCCCGCGGGCCAAAGAGGACGAACAGGATCTCGCTAGCCAGTTGGCGGGTACCGCGAAGGTTTAATGGTCTCGTTAAGTTCCTTTAAATTCCTGAAGGACTTTAAAGAAGGGCTGCGTTCGGAAGAAACAATGACAAACGCCAAAGGATCCATACTCCTCTGAATGTCATAGGTTATGGGTAGCGACCCATGAAGCGATCATCAACAAGCTTGTGTAAAATGGTGGTCGCTTCATTCATGAGAGGTGACGGTTTTTCACCTCGGCGACGGCTGCAGACAACAGGTGAGGTAATTGTCTTGTCCGCCAACGCTACATAAGAAATACCATCTCGCTGTACGCGCTTTACCTCCTCAGGTACCAGCGTAATACCGATGCCAGAGGCGACGAGGCTAAGCGCTGTCTGAACTTCGTTTGCTTCCTGTATAATCTCAACCTTTAAGCCTTGCCGGCGGAAGATACCCAGTACCATATCTGCCAAGCTAGGACGTGGTTTGGCAGGGAAAAGAATAAGTGGATAGCGTGCCAATTCCTCACATGTAGGCGTAGTGCCCTCTAGAGGGTGCCCGCTAGGAAGGGCTGCAATAAATGGCTCATTGAAGAGTATCTCTTGCTCTACGTCCGGATCATCAATGCGAAGACGTCCAAATCCCATGTCAATACGGCCTGCTTTAAGCGCCTGCACTTGCTGTATGGTCGTAAGCTCTGTCAATGATATTTCTACATTCTCAATTTGACGCAAATCGCGCACCAGCATTGGAATCTGCCCATAAAAGATAGAGGGAACAAAGCCAATTCCAAATAGCGTTCGCTTGCTACGTGCCATGTGGCGTGTTGTATCAATGGTGACGTCGACTTTCTCTAAAATTTCTAAAGCACGCTGCTGAAAAAATATACCCGATGGTGTTAAGCGAAGGCCTCGCGAGCTTCTCTCAAACAGTTCGACCCCAACTTCCTGCTCAAGCTGTTTAATTTGGCGCGAAAGTGGCGGCTGTGACATATGCAAGCGTTTAGCGGCACAGGTGAGATTAAGCTCTTCAGCGACAACGCAGAAGTACCTCAGGTGGCGTAGTTCCATGAGTTCTCCAAGGTATGAGCTACTTCTTAACTAATGGCGGAGTTTACCTTTGGTAGCTCCCAGGCAGGCTGAATTGCTCAAGCAACAGGGCAACCTGCTAAGCCAGCTAGGTGAAGCGCTATAACGCTACCAGCATTTACGCGCTTGAAAGCTAAATAATGTCTAAGACTTTAGTAATGCAAGGTAGCAACAAGAGGGGTAGAGCCGCCGTTTACGCCTATTCGCTGAGCTTTCAGCAGTGGCTTGTATAGCCTGATCAGTCGCTGACACATAGTTGCACGAGGAAGAAACTTCAACGCTTTTTAATGTCTAGCATCCAACCGACAGGAAATCACTTGCCGCCTAACACACCCTAGCCCATGCTTTTGCCAGGACGCTATAACTTAGGGTATTGGCTAAAACACAACGTTGGGACGTTTGATAATGGCAAAATTCTTTCAGGAATTCAGAGAGTTTGCGGTAAAAGGTAACGTCGTCGATATGGCGGTGGGGATCATTATCGGCGGGGCGTTTACGCTGATTGTAAAGAGCCTGGTGGCGGACGTGATGAACCCGCTGATTGGCCTGCTGGTGGGCGGTGTCGATTTTTCAAATCTATTTGTGGTGTTGCGGCCAGGGGGTGCGGCTGGCCCTTATGCGACGCTGGCGGATGCCCAGGCAGCGGGGGCGGTAACGCTAAATGTGGGGCTATTTATCAATGCAGTGGTGAGCTTTACGATCGTTGCGTTTGTGGTCTTCTTATTGGTACGCACCATTAACCGATTAAAGCGTGAAGAGGCAGTGGCGCCCGCGAGCCCTACGGAGCAGCCGTGTCCGTACTGCTTGATGGTGGTGCCCATCAAAGCCACCCGCTGTGGCCACTGCACGGCGGAGTTACCCACATCGGCGACCGCCGAAACGTTGTCTTAAACGGCTTCTTCTCCCCATTCTGCAGCGTCGTAACGCTAACCTGGGGTTCCCGCGGTAAGCCACGTGCCCAACGTAAAAGGGTGCCTATTCAGGCACCCTTTTACGTAGTTCCCACCAGCTTGGTAGGTTTACGCTGCGCGCTTTGCAACAGCGTCTTTACGCGCTTTTCTTAATGGTTTTGCTATCTTTTTTCTTACTGTCAGGCTTTTTGCTGTCGTTAGCATCGCTGGGTTGCGGTAGCGACGGCAGTGACTTAGCCAGCATTTCGACACTGTGACGGTAGTAGAGCTGACTCTTATTATGCTCGCCCAGGCTTGCATACAGGCGAGCAAGCTCCGCGCACACTTCGCCATTGGGGCGCTGACGCTGGCTGGCCTCAAAGTACTCTAGTGCCTTTTGCCACTGGCCGATGCGCAGCGAGAGGCGGCCGCAAGCGAGGAGCAGCTCTGGGTCGTTGGGGCGCTCCTGCAGCCATTTTTCGGCTTTTACAAGTTGGCGAGCGGCGTCCACATTCAGCAGGCCGTAGCGTTTTACTAAACGTGCGTCCCAGTGGTTATCCAGCGAGTGGTTGAGCAGACGTTCGGCGATCGGCTCTTCGTTGGCCTGAATCAGCGCCTCGGTATAGAGTACGATCAGCTCGGTATTGCCGCGCAGGTAGTCGGGCATATCGGCCCAAAGGCCACGCACCCGCTCAATATTGGTGGGGTTTTGCGCCTCAAATATGATGAGCTCGCGGTAGGCCTTAAACTCCAGCTGCTCACGCTCTTGCTGAGTAATCAGCTTCTGCGCGGCCAGACGTGGAATCAAACGCCGTAAACCTTCCCAATCGTTGACGCTTAAATGCACCTGTTTGAGTAGCTTGAGCACCTGCGGGTGGTTGGAAAGCTTCTTATCCAGGCGATTAAGTATTGCCAGCGCATCTTCAGGCTGTTGGCGCTCAATCATCATCTGCGCCTGCATCAAGCCAACGGCGGTATCCGCGCCGTCGGTGGTGAGCTGTGCCTGATTCAGGTGCTCCTGGGATTTGGCGTGGTGGCCCTGGTAATGGGCCGCCAGCGCGGCGGATAGATAGTTCACCAGCGGAGTGCTGGAGTCATCGGCGGCATTAACCAGGGTTTTTTCGGCTTTTTTCCAGCGCCCTTCGGTCAGCGCTACCAGGCCACGCACGGTGCGCTGCATGGCGCGACGGTTACGGGCGCGGCTGTTCCAGCTGCGAAAACGCCCCATCGGGCGAATAATGCCGCTGAGCAGGCGCAGTACAAAGTGTAGGACGATAAAGGCGGCAAACAGCAGCACTAGTCCAAACCAAAACGAGGTTTGGATGGAGGAGTCGCCCACGCGGATCAGCCAATAGCCGGGCACCGACATCATCAGGTGCCCAAACAGAGCCCCGACGGCGAGGCCTGCGACAATGAGGAGAACAAGCTTTCTCATGAATCACCTCCGCTTTGGCCACGCGTCTCATAGCGGTTCTCGATAAAGCGTGCGAGTGCCTGCTGTGAGCCGCTGATATCGGGCAGCTCGGGTTTTACCTCGGCTTGCTTAAGTTCTTCAAGGCGCGTAATAACGCTTTGTGTCTCTTCGCGAGTGGTGTCGTAGTAGTCGTTCAAAAGCTGTAGCGCTTTGTCGATGCTTGCGTCGTAAAGCTCTTTCTCTTCGTTGAGCAGGGCCAGTTGGGTCTGCTCAAGCACTAAGCGCAGGCTTTGACGCAGGTAAGACTCTTGCTCTGGCGTAATCAGCGCTTCCAGGGCTTCATCGTGATGGCGAACCACCACCAGGTCTTTAAGCTCTTCACCAAAGCGTGCCAGCTGGCGCTGGAAAGCGCCGGTCGGCGGTTCTTCGATGCTGGAGGTGACTGCCTGCTCTTCGATCTCCTGGGAGAGACGCAGGCTGGAGATACGCTCCTGCTGGGCATTGAGCGCTAAATAGAGACCGGTGCGGTCAACCTGGGGCACGGCATCCAGGGCGGCTAGCTCATTGGCAATTGCTTCGCGAACGGGTGTCAGCGCCGGGTTATCGGCATCAACCAGGCGTGCATCGGCAGTACGCAGCAGGGCGGCCGCGCCATCTACGTCGCCTTCAAGCTGTAAGCGCTGATTGGCCAAACGCAGCAGGTAAGCCGCTTCGGCATGCAGCCACTCACGCTCGTCGGTGTCCTGCTCTTGAGAGAGCTGATCCAGCACTTGGCCCAAGGTCTCATCGACATCGCTGCGGTAGCTGTCAAACTCGCTACGTAGATCGCTTAACGCGCTCTGCAGCGCTTCATCGCGCTCGGCTTCGCCGCTGTCCAGGCGTGATTCCAAATCGCTAACCGCTTGTTGTGAGGCGCTACCTTCAGCCTGCTGCGCTACTTCGTCAAGGCGCTGCTGCTGGCTCTCAAGGCGTTGCCAGCCTTGCCAGGCGATGAACGCCAAGGCAATCGCCAGAATAATCACCAGGGCAATCGCGAGGCCGCCACTTTTACCGCCACCACTCTTGCTTCCACCGTTCTGGACACTGCCACTGCCTTTGGGGCCGGTGGGCGGCGTGGTACCCGTCGACGATTTGTCACTGGTCGGCTTGGACGAGGTGGCACTTGAAGATGAAGAAGGGCTTTGTTGCGCTGCACTCGGTGACGGTGAGGTCGCGCTGCTGGACGTCGTGGTATCTGTCGGTTTAGCCGTGGTGCTGGAAGTGCTGCTAGCAGCGGTTGAGCTCGCAGAGCCCTTTCCACGCCGCCGCGACCGACTGTTTTTAGCACCACTCTGAGCAGGTGTTGTTGAGCTCGGCGGTGTGGTCGGCGTGCTGGGCTCAGTCGCGTCGGTCGTGGAAGCTGCTTTGTCGGTCGTTTTAGGGACGCCTTGTGAGGCATCGGCGGACGTCGGTTGTACGTCATCCTGATCGTTTACTTGTTTGCTCATGTGTCGCTAGCCCTTAGTAAGTTCCTTGATCGACATCGGCACCCTGTGGGTCGCAGGTCTCCAACGCCGCTATCAATGCAGCTGGCGTAGCTCCGGACGCCACCTTGAGGTCACGAAAACCCAGTATGCCAGCCAGTGTAGCCAAACGGCGACTGGAAACGATTAGCGGTTGGTTCAAGGCCGCCTGATTACACCATTTTGCCAGATGTTCCAGCAGTTCGCTGCTGGTGACGATCAACGCCCGATAATTACCTGAAAAAAGGCGCGCTTGCAGGGCGGGTGCAAGAGGGTGATACGTGCGTCGATAGACCGCCGCGCGAGTCACCTTCGCCCCCCGCTCGGCAAGCGTTTCAGCGAGCAGTGGGCGGCCACCTTCTCCTGCCACAAGCAGAATACGCTGGTGCGCTAACTGCTGCAGTGAGGCAAGCGTAAGCAGAGCTTCGCTGGTATCTTCACCAGCACTGGGCGAAGGCACATGCACGCGTACACCCAACTGATCATAGAGCGTCGCTGCGGTGGCGCTGCCAACGCTGTAGTAGTCGATACCGACTGGCAACTGCGGCCAGAAGCGATCCAACGCTTCGCTTAAACACGTCGCCGCAAAGGG
The DNA here is from genome assembly GCF_031010175.1 of Halomonas sp. SpR1. Taxonomy (GTDB): domain Bacteria; phylum Pseudomonadota; class Gammaproteobacteria; order Pseudomonadales; family Halomonadaceae; genus Vreelandella. Next base: position 233,670 of record NZ_JAUAMB010000003.1, on the reverse strand, counting down.
GCTGATGACGATTATCTTATGGTACTGATCTATATCCATCCAGATTTGCCGCATCGCGGGGTCGTCTGGCAAGGCTTCAAGTTGCATTACATTGAGTGATTCAACGCTCTCACCTCGTTCGCGAAGCGCTGCGGAGAGCGCTTCACCACGCTCGCCGGGGCGGCAGATCAGTACCGGTTGGCTCATATTGTACGGCCGTAAACCTCAGCCAGAATATCGCCAGCGCCCTGGTCGAGCAGCTCTTCGGCAATCCGAATGCCTAGCGCTTCCGGCTCATGCATCGAACCGCGGCCTTCGGCGCGCAATACTTCAGTACCTTCAGGATTGCCGACCAAACCGCGTAGCCACAGTGTTTCATTGGCGGTATCCAGCACCGCGTGGCCTGCAATGGGAACTTGGCAGCCGCCCTCTAGGCGCGTGTTCATGGCCCTTTCGGCGCGCACCCGCGTTGCGGTGTCGGCGTCATCCAGCGGGGCCAGCAAGGCAATCAGTTCAGGGTCGTGCAGGCGGCACTCAATGCCTAGCGCACCTTGGCCGCAGGCGGGCAAACACACTTCCGGCGGCAGTGCCTGGGCAATCCGCTCATCCAGGCCCAAACGTTTGAGGCCTGAGGTTGCCAGAATGATGGCATCGAACTCACCCGCGTCTAATTTGCCTAGCCGCGTTTGCACGTTGCCACGCAGATTAAGAATTTGCAGGTCGGGGCGGGCTTCACGCATCTGCAGCCCACGGCGCAGACTGGCAGTGCCAATCCGTGCCCCTTCGGGAAGCTCATCAATGCTAGAGTAGTGGTTAGACACAAAAGCATCGGTAGGGTCGGCGCCTTCGAGAATGACAGACAGGCCCAACCCCTCGGGGAAATGCATGGGTACATCTTTCATCGAGTGGACGGCGATATCGGCACGGCCATCCAGCATGGCGTCTTCCAACTCTTTAACGAATAGCCCTTTGCCGCCAATTTTTGAAAGCGGCGTATCGAGAATTTTGTCACCCTTGGTAGACAGTGCCACGAGCTCGACCTCTAGTCCGTCGTGGGCCGACATTAAGCGGTCGCGAACGTACTCAGCCTGCCACATGGCCAGTTGGCTTTTACGTGTGGCAATGCGCAGTTTGGTGATTGATAGCACGTTATTCTCCTTTTACCGCAGACACGGCGAGTCAAGCTATGATAAGTGTCATCATAAAGCACCGAACGCCACAGTAAAAATAACGCAACTAATTATGCACCCGTAACGTGTTTTACCTCTTTCCCAGGAAATCCTATGTCCTTAGTGTTACCCCACGGCCAGCTTGATCAGTTTTTCCTGCTCTCAAGGGATCTGTTCTGCTGTATCGACTTCGAAGGCACGTTGCTGCAAGTCAACCCTGCCTTCGAGGCGTTGTTGGGGTATTCGTCTGAAAAATTGCTCGGTCGTGCCTGTGGCGTCGTTATAGATCCCCTTGATCATCCCGTGATTGAGCGGGCGTTAAAGCGACTGCATCAAGGCGAAAAGGTCACTCCCTTCGAGGTGCGCGCTGTTTCCGCAACCGGCAAGCAGCACTGGCTGGAAGTCACAGCTTCATTTGGAGAGGGCGTAATTTACGTTATCGCCCGAGTAATTACGCGCCGTAAGGCAGCCGATGAGCAACTGCTGCGCAACCAACGGCTGTTCAAAATTGCCGGTGAAACCGCGCTGATTGGTGGTTGGTTTGTCGATATGGCGGATGGCAAGCCTATTTGGTCGGATGAGCTTAGCCATATCCACGGCATGCCTGCTGGGTTTCAGCCCAGCGTTGAAGAGGCGTTCGCCTTCTATGCACCAGAGTCACGGGAACGCCTGAGGGCGGCATTCAATGCTTGTTGTGAGTACGGCGTTAGTTTTGATGACGAGTATGAGGTGATTACCCGCCAAGGCGAGCATCTTTGGGTGCGGGCAATTGGTAAAGCGGTGCGTGATGACGAGGGCCGCATTATTCAGGTGCAGGGAGCGTCCCAGGATATTACTGAGCAGAAGCAACTGCGCGAAAACCTCACCCAGCTCGCGCACCGGCTTACCATGACGCTGGATAGCATTACCGACAGTTTTTTTACCCTCGATACAGAGTGGCGTTTTACGTACGTGAACCGAGAAGCGGAGCGTATTTTGAAGCGCCCCGGAGGCGAGCTGCTAGGCCAGCCTATTTGGCAAAGTTTTCCTGACGCCGTGGGCAGCCGCTTTGAAGAAGAGTATCGGCGCGCCGCGAGCCAAAACGTAGCAGTACATTTTGAAGCGTTCAATCCCCGGCTCAATAGTTGGCTTGAGGTGCATGTATACCCGTCACCCGAAGGGCTTGCAGTCTATTTACGCGATATCAACGAGCGTAAAGCGACCGAGCACCAGCTAAAGCTGCTGGAGCGTAGCGTTGAGTCGAGCACCAATGGTGTCATCATTGTCGATGCGCAACGCGCTGATTGGCCAATTGTGTATGTCAATGCCGCCTTTGAGCGCATCACTGGCTATTCGCGTAGCCAGGCAGTCGGGCGCAACTGCCGTTTTCTGCAGGGTGAAGAGACCGACGCCGCCACCATCAAGCAGCTACGGAGTGGGATTGCCGAACAGTGTGAAGTACACGTGGTCATCCGCAACTATCGGCGGGATGGCACGGTTTTTTGGAACGATCTGTATATTTCACCCGTTCTCGATGAAAACGGCCAAGTAACCCACTTTATTGGCGTTCAGAACGATATTTCGGAACAGCGCGAGTATCAGGCCCAGCTTACCCATAACGCCCATCATGACACCCTGACGGGATTGCCCAATCGACAGCTGCTTAATCAGCGATTAGAGCAAGCATGCGTATTGGCGCGACGCTACCAGCGCTATTTGGCAGTGCTGTTTATTGATTTGGACGATTTTAAACCGATTAACGACACGCTTGGCCACGATGTGGGCGACTTTATTTTAGTCGAGGTTGCCAAGCGGCTGGAAAATGAGCTGCGCCCCTGGGACACCGTGGCGCGTTTCGGCAGCGACGAATTCGTTGTACTGCTGCCAGATCTAGCCCATCAAGATGATGTGATACAAGTGGTAGAGCGGGTTCTCCAGAGGCTTTCGCCACCTTACTGGTATCGTGGCAGCGAGCTGCGCATTACTGCCAGTATCGGCATTGCCATTAACGATGGCAGCATGAAAAATCCTCGCCAGCTTATCCAGCAAGCGGATTTGGCAATGTATAAAGCCAAACGACGTGGGCGCAATACCTACCACTGGTATACCGAAGACTTGAATCGCAAGGTGAGCGAGCGGGTCAGCTTGCGCAGCGCGCTACAGCAAGCCATTGAGCAGCAGCAGTTCGAACTTCATTACCAGCCGCAAATCCATGCCCCGAGTGGTCGCGTGGTGGGGGTTGAAGCGCTGATCCGCTGGCAGCATCCTGAGCGCGGCAATATTCCGCCGTCTGATTTTATTAGCCTTGCCGAGGATACCGGCCAGATCATTCCTATTAGCGAGTGGGTATTGGCCACCGCCTGCCGCGATGCCCGGCGCCTTAACGGCCTGGGGCTGGGTAGAATCACCATGGCGGTCAATATTTCGCCTATGCAGTTTCAACGCCCTGGGTTCCTCGCTTCTATTGAGCAGGTACTGATGAACAGCGGCCTCACGTCATCGCTGTTAGAGCTGGAACTGACCGAGAACGTTCTGATGGACAGCGCCGAGCAGGCGATTCAAGCGTTAAAGAGCTTGCGTGCGCTGGGGGTTCAGATCGCGCTGGATGACTTTGGCACCGGCTTTTCTAGCCTAAGCTACTTAAAACGCCTGCCGATTAACCGCATCAAGATTGACCGCTCCTTTGTGCGCGATGTGATCTCCGACCGCCGCGACGCTGCCATTATCGACGGCGTGGTCGCCATGGCAGGCAAAATGAGGCTGGAGGTGCTGGTCGAGGGCGTAGAAGAAACCGAGCAGTTTAACTATCTTCAACAGCGCGGTTGTGACTATTTCCAGGGCTACTACTTTGCCCGCCCCATGCCCCTCGACGCCCTGCGCGAATTTTTGCACAAACCCCCGCCGGTCATAACGGCACACACGCTGCCAGCGCAGAAATAAAAACGGCGTGCCGCTGACCGGGGCGACTCTGGTACACTTTCTGCTAACGACTCCTTTGTTTTGTCAGCAGGATATATCTCCGATGAGCCAAGCCACGAATCAGTCTTGGGGCGGTCGCTTTAGCGAGCCCACCGATGCCTTTGTTGCACGCTTCACCGCGTCTGTTAATTTCGACCAGCGCCTGGCCCCCCAGGACATCCAGGGCTCCATCGCCCACGCCACCATGCTTGCTCGGGTAGGCGTGCTTACCGATGATGAGCGCGATGCCATCATTAACGGCCTGAACGAAATTCAGGGCGAAATCGAGCGCGGCGAATTTAACTGGTCGGTGCCGCTTGAAGATGTGCACATGAACATTGAAGCGCGGCTGACCGAAAAGATCGGTATTACCGGGAAAAAACTCCACACCGGGCGCTCGCGCAACGACCAGGTCGCTACCGATATTCGCCTGTTTATGCGCGATGAGATCGATGTTATCGAAGTCGAGCTGAAACGCCTGCGTGAAGGTATGATCGAGCTGGCTGACCGTGAAGCCGAGACCATTATGCCCGGCTTTACCCACCTGCAAACCGCCCAGCCGGTCACCTTTGGCCACCATATTCTGGCTTGGCAGGAAATGCTGGCCCGGGATCACGAGCGCCTGTTGGACTGCCGCAAGCGCGTCAACGTAATGCCGCTGGGCGCCGCTGCACTGGCGGGCACTACCTATCCCATCGACCGCCATGTGACCGCAGAGCTGTTGGGCTTTGATCGCCCCACTGAGAACTCTCTGGACGCGGTTTCGGATCGTGACTTCGCCATTGAATTCACCAGCTTTGCCAGCATCCTACTAATGCACCTGTCGCGCATGAGCGAAGAGCTGGTGCTGTGGACCAGCGCCCAGTTCAACTTTATCGACCTGCCCGACCGCTTCTGCACCGGCTCATCCATCATGCCGCAGAAGAAAAATCCGGATGTGCCCGAGCTGGTGCGCGGCAAAACCGGTCGCGTTTATGGCCATCTTATGTCGTTGCTAACGCTGATGAAGTCGCAGCCGCTGGCCTACAACAAGGACAACCAGGAAGATAAAGAGCCGCTGTTCGATGCCGTGGATACCGTACGCGACTGCCTAAAAGCCTTCGCCGATATGGTGCCCGCCATTGAGCCTAAAAAAGCCAGCATGTATGAAGCGGCGCGGCGTGGTTTCTCTACCGCAACCGACTTGGCCGACTATCTGGTGCGCAAAGGCGTGGCCTTCCGCGATGCCCATGAAATTGTCGGCCAGTCAGTAGCCTACGGCCTAAAAAGTGAAAAAGACCTGTCTGAAATGAGCCTGGAAGAGCTCCAGCAGTTCTCCGCTACCATTGAGCAGGATGTGTTCGAGGTATTGACTCTGGAGGGCTCGGTAGCCGCCCGTAACCATATTGGTGGCACTGCACCCAACCAGGTGCGGGCTGCCGCCCAGCGAGCGCGTGAGGCGTTGGCCGCGCTCAAGGCGGGCGCATGAAATCACTGGCTATCATCGCATTCGCTGCGCTGTTGTTAACTACTATCGCTGGCTGTGGGCAAAAAGGGCCGTTATATCTACCGGACGATGCGCCTGCTAGCGAGCAGTCTGGCCAGCCATCTGACCAGCCCTCTGAATAAAGAGTCGCAGGAGAAGGGGAGAGTCATATGGATTATTTTAATTACCGTGATGGCGTGCTGTACGCCGAAGACGTGCCGCTGTCACGGATTGCCGACGAGCACGGCACGCCCTGCTACGTCTACTCAAAAGCGACTTTTGAACGTCACTTTCGCGCCTATACCGAAGCGTTGGGTGGCCATCCGCACCTGATTTGTTACGCGGTGAAGGCCAACTCTAATCTGGCCGTGCTGGGCCTGTTGGCCAAGCTGGGAGCGGGGTTCGATATTGTTTCCATCGGCGAGCTTGAACGGGTGCTCAAGGCGGGTGGCGACCCGGCGAAAGTGGTATTTTCCGGGGTTGCCAAGCAGCCCCACGAAATGGCCCGAGCGCTGGAAGTAGGCATTAAGTGCTTTAACGTTGAGTCGCGCCCCGAGCTTGAGCGCTTGAATCGCGTTGCCGGTGAGTTGGGTAAAACGGCTCCGGTCTCGTTGCGGGTAAATCCGGATGTTGACGCGGGTACCCATCCGTATATCTCCACCGGTTTGAAGGACAACAAGTTCGGTATCCCTGTGGATGAAGCACTGGCGGTTTACGAACTGGCCGCGAGCCTGCCCAATGTGCAGGTGAAAGGGCTCGACTGTCACATCGGTTCGCAGCTTACTGAGACGGCGCCGTTTTTGGATGCCCTTGAACGCTTGTTGGTGCTCATGGAGCGCCTGCGTGAGCGGGGCATCGAAATCGAGCACCTCGATTTAGGTGGCGGTTTAGGCGTGCCTTACCGGGATGAAAAGCCGCCCCAGCCGTTCGATTACGCCAGCCAACTGCTGGCGCGGCTTTCGCGCTGGGAGGGCGGCGAGCAGTTGACGCTGCTGTTCGAACCCGGCCGCTCGATTGCCGCTAATGCGGGCGTTATGCTTACTCGGGTGGAGTTCTTAAAGCCCGGAGAGACCAAGAACTTCGCGATTGTCGATGCGGCCATGAACGACCTGATTCGTCCGGCGCTATACCAGGCGTGGCAGGCGATTGTGCCGGTGGATACCCGACAATCCCGGGAGAGTGCCTTCTACGACGTGGTGGGCCCCGTTTGCGAAACCGGTGACTTCCTGGGCAAAGAGCGCGAGCTGGCAATTGCCGAAGGTGATCTGCTCGCGGTGCGCTCGGCGGGGGCCTACGGGTTTGTGATGGCTTCGAACTACAACAGCCGCCCTCGCGCCGCCGAGCTAATGGTCGATGGCGACAGCTGCCACGTGGTACGCGCACGGGAAACCGTTGCCAGCCTGTGGGCGGGCGAAGCGTTGCTGCCCGAAGGGGGGCGCTAATGCTGTTACACTTCACCAAAATGCATGGCCTGGGCAATGATTTTGTCATGGTGGATCTGGTCACTCAGCGCGCGCGGCTGGAAGAAGCTCAGATCCGCGCACTGGCAGACCGGCGTTTCGGCATTGGCTTTGACCAGCTGTTAGTGGTCGAACCGCCCCGGGATCCGGAGATGGATTTTCGCTACCGCATTTACAATGCCGACGGCAGTGAAGTGGAAAACTGCGGCAACGGCGCGCGCTGTTTTGCCCGCTTCGTGCGCGATCAGCGGCTAACCCATAAGCATGAAATTCATGTGGAAACTGCCGGTGGGCCCTTGGTACTCACCGTTCAGCACGACGGCATGGTGCGGGTGGATATGGGCCGGCCACGATTTAGTCCTCTGGCGCTGCCGTTCGATGCGCCTGGTGATCAACCTCTTCACCAACTTGAGGTGGGCGATGAAACGCTGCAGATCGGCGTGGTCTCCATGGGCAACCCCCATGCGGTGTTGCAGGTCGACAGTGTCGATACTGCTCCGGTGGAGCGGCTGGGGCCATTGGTCGAGGCCCACCCACGTTTTCCCAAGCGTGTTAACGTGGGCTTTATGCAGGTACTCTCGCCCAGTGAAATACGCTTACGCGTTTACGAGCGCGGCAGTGGCGAAACCTTGGCCTGCGGTACCGGCGCTTGCGCCGCGGTGGCCAGCGGTATTCGACAGGGGCTGCTGAAAAGTCCCGTAAAAGTCCATTTACCCGGTGGAGAGCTCAGCATTGAGTGGCCTGACCCTGAAGGGGCGCTAACGATGGTGGGGCCAGCTACACGCGTCTTCGATGGCCGCGTAGCACTTAATTAATTCGAGGAGAACGGCGATGTCACAAGCCCCCGAACCCCGCAAAACGCTCGAGCCTGATCAAGTGGCGTTCTGGTTGGCGCGCCATCCCGATTTTTTTGTCGGCCGTGAAGGGCTGCTTCAGCAGTTGCAGGTGCCCCATCCGCATATCGACGGGGCGGTGTCACTGCTAGAGCGCCTGGTGCTGGATCTGCGTAAACGTGCAGAAACTGCCGAGGGTCGCCTGGAGCACCTGCTGGAGACTGCTCGCCATAACGAGTCCCAGTACCGTCGGCTGCGGGAAACGTTGATAGCGTTGGTGGAAGCGCCGGATCGCGATGCGCTGGCGCAAGCGCTGGCCACCCAACTGAGCGAGCGCTTTGAGACCCCGGCCATGGCGCTGTGGTGCCCGTCCACCTTGAGCGATAGTGAACCGACGCCGCCCCAGCCGCCCCGGCACGTACTGGATCAGCACGCCAGCGCTCGCCTGTCGGCGCTGCTGGATGGCCGCACCAGCCGCTGCGTAAAGCTTAGCGTCAGCGACTGGAAGTGCCTGCTACCCCATGTCAAAGCGCCGCGCAAAGCGGGCTCCTGCGCTATTTCGCGCCTCTCCGCGGGCGACCCTTTAGGTTATTTGCTGCTCGCCAGCCCCAGCCCCGACGCTTACCGGGCCAGCATGGACACGCTGTTTACCGAGTACTTGGGCGATATCGTTGCGCGCTTGCTGGTGCGCCTGGGCGATCATGACTGACCCCTTATTGGCGGAATCAGCCTTAGCCCGGCGTGTTGAGGCATTTTTGAACGCCCTGGCGAACCACGCAAGCCCGGCCACCGTTGAGGCGTACCGGCACGATCTGGCGGCGCTGTGTACCTTTACCGAGCGTCGCGAGGTGACCGACCCTGCGGCGTTAGATACCGCACTATTACGGGCGTTTTTGGGCTCAGAGCGCAGCCGGGGCCTGGCGCCCAGGAGCCTGGCCCGGCGGCGGGCGGCGCTTTCCCAGTTCGCCGACTATCTGGTCAAACAGGGCGTACTGGTGGATAACCCGGTGGGGTTACTACGTACGCCAAAGCAGCCCAGTCACCTGCCGCGCCCGGTGGATGTAGACGCCCTGGCGCGCTTTCTCGATACCCCCCATGATGGCTCACCACTGGGCGTGCGTGATCAGGCCATTCTGGAGCTGTTTTACTCCAGCGGCCTGCGCTTAGCGGAGTTGGCGGCGCTTGATTTGGGCGATTTGCAAAACAGCCGGGTCAGGGTGATCGGTAAAGGCGGCAAACCACGCCAGGTGCCGGTAGGGCGCCGCGCTCAGCAGGCGCTGGCCGAGTGGCTAGGGTGTCGCTCTGTGCTAGCACCTATTAACGAGCAGGCGCTGTTTGTGGGTCAGCGCGGGCAACGGTTAGGCCATCGCGCCATTCAAAAGCGCTTGGCGCAGCTGTCGATTGCGCGGGGCTTGCCCGAACACCTTCACCCCCACCGTTTGCGCCACTCCTTCGCCAGCCACCTGTTGGAATCAAGCCAGGATCTGCGCGCCGTGCAAGAGCTGCTGGGGCACGCCAATCTGTCGACCACGCAAATCTACACCCGGCTTGATTGGCAGCATTTGGCGACCAGCTACGATGCTGCACACCCTCGGGCCAAGCGAGGCCCCAACGACCCCATGAATAGCCCCAGGAGCAAGCCATGACGATGCTGCAGGCGATTACCTTCGATCTTGACGATACGCTCTGGGATAACCATGGCGTGATGGCGCGCACCGAAGAGGGGCACTACCGCTGGCTGTTGGAGGCGTTGGATACATGGCGTGCAGCGCGCCAGGAAACCGCGCTGGGGTTATCCCACGAAGATGGCGGGCTGGATTATCTACAGCGTCGGCAACAGTTGGCTAAGCAGGTGCCCGAACGGCGTGGCGACTTCACCTGGCTACGGCTGCGCGCTTTGGAAGCCCAGTTAGAAGCCGCAGGTCTGCCCCGCAGTGCTGCGTTGATGTGGGCGGCAGCGGCGATGAATGAGTTTCACCGCCTGCGCGTGCAGGTCACGCCCCACCCGGAAGCGGCCGGTTTGCTGGCCGCCTTGGCGGAGCGCTACCAGTTGGCGGCTATCACCAACGGCAATATTCATCTTCAACGTCAGCCGCTGGCAAGCTACTTTCCAGTTGCCATTGCGGCGGGCGAGTTACTGGCGCCCAAGCCAGACCCCACGCCGTTTCTCACCGCGCTTGCGCGACTCAACGTGGCCCCCGAGTGCGCCATGCATGTGGGTGACTCCTGGTTGGAGGACGTACTGCCCGCCCAGCAGCTGGGTATGCACGCGGTATGGATTTCTCAAACAGAGGATCAACCACTTCCGCCGCGGGTGCATCGCATCGCCCATATTAAAGAACTGCCCAGCGTGCTTGAGAAGTTATAAATCAGCGGAGCAAGAGCGATATTATTCAGGTGGCGTATACAGCCACTGATTGAGCTTCTGGGACAGCGTGTCGACGCCGTCGCGCTTAAGCGAAGAGAATAGCTGAACGGAGACGAGGTCTTCCCACTCCTTCAATCGCGAGCGTACTTTCTGCAAGGCAGCACTGGCCGGGCCTCGTTTCAGTTTGTCGGCTTTGGTGAGCAAAATATGCACCGGCATACCGCGCTGGTCGGCATAATCGAGCATCATTTGGTCGAACTCGGTGAGCGGGTGGCGCACGTCCATTAGCAGTACTAAGCCGCGCAGGCTAAAACGGTTGCGTAAGTACTCGGCTAGGTGCTTCTGCCACTCGAGTTTGACCGCCTCCGGTACCTTGGCGTAGCCGTAGCCGGGCAGGTCGACCAAGCGCCGCGCCTCGTCGTTCATCACGCTGAAAAAGTTGATCAGTTGGGTGCGCCCCGGCGTACGCGAGGTACGCGCTAACGCATTTTGTTGCGTTAATGCGTTGATAGCACTTGATTTGCCCGCGTTTGAACGTCCGGCAAAGGCGACTTCTGCGCCGGTATCATCCGGGCACAGGGCCAAAGTGGGGGCGCTAATAAGAAAACTTGCCGTCGGGTAGTTCAGCCGAGGGACTGGGCTATCATGGGGGGTAGTCATGGGGTTAATCCTGAAAAACGAACATAAAAGCGGCCTACTCTGCGCACGATCAACTCATTATCGCCTCACCATCAGGTAAAGTAGAACGCATAATAGCGACTCATGATAAAGAATTGAGAGCGGTACCGCGACGAATTACCCCTAAAGCAGGTAAGCACTTGCATTCCCGCCGCTGGGGTGATTCGTTATAATGCAAGCGGTTTATATCTGCGACCTGGGGCGCTAGTGTACCATCGCGATACGTTATTGGTATTAGCGGAGGTTGGTATTGGCGGAGCTAACCCTGGTAACTTGTGAAGCCTGGGAAGCGCCCAGGATGCGTACCAGTCAAACATAAAACGGCATAGTGGAATAGCAATGAGAAAGTTACTGGCAAGCCTAGCAATTACCATGGGCGCCGTTGGCATCGCCCACGCTCAAACGGACTACCAAGCCGATGCAGACGCATCTGCTGGCCAGGAAAGGGCCCAAACCTGCGCCGCCTGTCATGGGCAGCAGGGCATTAGCCCATCGGGCGCTTTTCCTAACCTGGCGGGTCAGCAGATGTCCTATCTGGCCAAACAGATTATGGATATCCGCGATGGAAACCGCATAGTTCCGCAAATGGCCGGTCTGGTGGATGACTACTCTGACCAGGACGCCTGGGACGTGGCAGCACACTTCGCGCGCCAGGATGCCAATCTGGGGCAAACCAGCGACGAAGACGCTGAATTACTGGCTCGCGGTGAAGAGCTGTACCGCGCTGGTGATATATCGAAAGGTATCCCCGCCTGTTCAGCCTGCCACACCCCGACTGGTGTCGGTATCGGCAGTGCCGTTTACCCAGGCCTTTCCGGGCAGCACGCTCAGTACACGGTCTCAACGCTGCAGGATTTCGCGGCAGGCGAGCGTAACAACAGCCCCAACAACATCATGGGCGACATCGCTTCAAAAATGAGCGACAACGATATGGAAGCCGTGGCTAACTATGTGTTGGGTTTGAACTAAGGTTGTAAATACACTTCCTTATGCCGTTTGCGGGCCCTCACTTAGCAGCGTTCTTGGCAACGTTCGCTAGCTGGGGGAACCCGCGAGTGTATCCACGGTCTCACTTCTCGCTTACCCCACGGAGAAACGTACACGATGTCTAACATGTTTAAAACGCTAATGGTTGCAGTGGCAGGTTTAGGACTTTCTGCGGCGGTAAGTGCCCAGGAAGTAGTGGAAGGCCAGCACTATGAGCTACTTGAGTCGCCGGTAGAAACCCAGGTTAGCGACGGGCAAATTGAAGTCACCGAAATATTCTGGTTTGGCTGCCCCCACTGCTATCGGCTGCAAACGCCGATTAACGAGTGGTACGAGACGCTGGAAGATGACGTTAGTGTAGTCAAAATGCCTGCCACCATGGGCGGTGATTGGAATACCCACGCTACAGCATTTTACGCGGCTGAGTCGCTGGGCATCGAAGATGAACTCCACGCCGACTTCTTTAACGCCATCCATCAGGAAAATCAGTCGCTTACCGAGACAGATGATATCGCTGCTTTCTTCGCCAACTATGGTGTCAGTGAAGAAGAAGCCAAGAAAGCGCTGACCGACTTTGGTGTGCGCAGTGAAGTGAATGCTGCCAATAATCGTATGCGCAAAATGAAGTTAATGGGCGTGCCGGCCATTGTGATTGATGGTCGTTATCTGGTTACGCCAAGTTCGGCCGGCAGCCTGGACAACATGCCGAAAATCGCCGAGGCGTTGGTCGAACAGGTGCGTGAAGAGCGCGCAGAATAACCGTGTTGCGCGAAACCAGAGAGCGTGATGAAACAGCCATAAACGGCCCACGCTCGACGCTGTTTGAAGACGGGCAACTGCGTCTGCTGACCTTTAATTTGCAAGTGGGTATCCAGACATCGGCGTATCATCATTATCTCACGCGCAGCTGGCAGCACCTTCTGCCTCACCCGCGTCGCCAGCAGCGGCTGGATGTAATGGGGGAGGTGCTGAGCAAGTATGACGTGGTCGGTCTCCAAGAGGTCGATGGTGGTAGTTTTCGCTCTAGCCGCGTCAACCAGGTGGAGTACCTCGCTGCCAAAGCGGGGTTTCCCCATCACGTTCAGCAGCTCAATCGTAATCTGGGACGTATTGCTCAGCACAGTAACGGTTTGCTCTCGCGGTTGGTGCCCAGCCAAGTAGAAGAGCACCGTTTACCGGGGGCGATGCCTGGCCGCGGTGCGATTCATGCGCGCTTTGGTGAAGGGCCGGATGCGCTGCACATATTTGTTGCCCACTTAGCGCTCAGCCATCGTGGTCGGGTGCGTCAGCTCAATTATCTAAGTGAGATTATCCAGCCGCTGCGCCACGTTGTGGTGATGGGAGATCTCAACTGTACCCCTGACCAGCTGCATGCCCATGAGCGTTTTAGTGCGTCGCTACCACTGCATCCGGTTAAACCCCTGCTAAGTTACCCCTCCTGGCAGCCGCGCCACGCGCTGGATCATATTTTGTTGTCGCAGTCGTTAGAGGCCGCCGAGGTGCACGTGCTTGATCATCTGTTCTCCGATCACCTGCCGATCGCTGTCGATCTACCCTTGCCAGAGGCCTGTTTAGCGGCAATTCGCCCAAGCGTTTAATAATAAGCACGCTGTGCAGCGCGAGGGCGCTGCATTGTAAGCGTATATGCGCTATTGTCTGGAGCGCTGACTCCTCTTAGCCGTTTTACGCGAGACACTCCCATGTCGGACACAACACAACTACCTGCGTTTATTGGTGCGCTGGACCGCGCTTCAGAGTGGTTCGGGCGTACCCTTGCGTGGCTGATCATCATTATGATGTTGATTCAGTTCGCGATTGTACTGCTGCGTTACGCCTTCAGTGTGAACAGCATCTTTATGCAAGAGCTCGTGATGTATATGCACGCCAGTGTGTTTATGCTTGCGGCCGCTTATACCTTTCGCCACGACGGCCACGTGCGGGTGGATATCTTCTACCGAGGGATGACACCGCGCCGCCAGGCATTAATCAATGTCGTAGGTATTATCACGCTGTTGATTCCAGTGATGATCTTCATTATCGCTTCCAGCCTGGGTTACGTTGCCAACTCCTGGCGTATTCTGGAAACCTCCTCCGATTATGGCGGTATTCCGGCCGTCTACGCACTGAAAACCTTAATACCGCTGTTTGCCGTGCTGATGATCGTGCAAGGCGTGATTGAGATTGTGCGCAATGGCTACGTGATGGCCGGGCGGATAGTGCCGTCCGCTGCCGGTGGCAATCACCTTGAGGAGCGTGTTTGATGCTGGAATTCATGCCGATTATTTTATTTGCCGTTATATGCATCGTGCTGATGTTCGGCTTTCCCGTGGCGCTCTCGCTGGCGGGTACGGCGCTGCTGTTTGCCGGTATGGGGCTGGGCCTGGAAGCGATGGGTATCGACGCCAACTTCGATAGTGGCTATCTCGCCGCCTTGCCCAACCGGCTCTACGGCATTATGACCAACCAAACGCTGTTGGCGGTGCCACTGTTTGTTTTAATGGGCGTGTTGCTGGAAAAATCCAAAGTCGCCGAGACGCTGCTCGATGCCATGGCCCTGCTGTTTGGCGCCATGCGCGGCGGTTTGGGTATTTCGGTGACCCTGGTGGGCATGTTGATGGCGGCCTCTACCGGTATTGTGGGGGCCACCGTGGTCACCATGGGGTTGATGTCGCTGCCGACCATGCTCAAGCGTGGCTACAGCACATCGTTAGCCACAGGCACCATTTGCGCTACCGGCACCCTGGGCCAAATCATTCCCCCCTCCATTGCCCTGGTACTGCTGGGTGATGTGCTGTCATCGGCGTATCAACAAGCGCAGCTGGATATGGGCATTTTTAGCCCTAAGACCGTCTCGGTGGGCGACCTGTTTATGGGCGCGCTAGTGCCTGGCTTGCTGCTGGTCGTGATGTATATGATTTACGTTGCTCTGGTGGCGTGGTTGCGCCCGCATATGGCGCCTGCTGCCGACCGTGAAGAGTTAATGGCCGAGCTTGGCCATACCTCAGGGATTGGCATGCTGCTGCTCAAAGGGTTGGTGCCTCCCGTGGTGCTGATTGTGGCGGTACTGGGCTCGATCTTAAGCGGTTTTGCCACCCCCACCGAGGCCTCGGCAGTGGGCGCCTTCGGTGCTTTAGTGTTGGCATTGGCCTATCGTCAGCTTGATTGGGCGACCCTAAAAGACGTACTGCGCTCGACTACCCACGTCACCACCATGGTGTTTTTGATTCTGATCGGTGCGGCGCTGTTTTCGCTGGTCTTTCGTGCTTACGGCGGCGAGCATATGGTGACCGAATTGTTCGAGGGAATGCCTGGCGGGGTGGTCGGCGCGACGATTATCGTTATGCTGGTGATTTTCCTGCTCGGCTTTATTCTCGACTTTATCGAAATCACCTTTGTGGTGGTGCCCATTGTCGGGCCGATTCTGCTGGCTATGGGGCTTGACCCGATTTGGCTGGGCATCATGATCGCAATAAACCTGCAAACGTCGTTCTTAACGCCACCCTTTGGCTTCGCGCTGTTCTATCTGCGCGGTGTGGCGCCGCCGTCTGTGTCTACATCAGCGATTTACCGTGGTGTTATCCCGTTTATTCTGATGCAACTGGGTATGCTGCTCTTGCTGACGTTCTTCCCACAGCTGGCAACGTGGCTCCCTGATCAGTTTTAATTAACGCGCGATTAGTTGAAAAACAGCGCAGCTATCAACGGATAGATGTGGCAACCTAATTAAAAAGCAGTCAATAGCCATGAATGGCCTGTAGCAAACCGCCTAGTGTTCTACGCTAGGCGGGGTATTCCCTACTCAATAATAGTAATAATAGAAAGCAAGAGGGTTATTGTATGAAAGCCAAAACACTCCCCGTCGCCATTGCCATGACGACCGCACTTTCCGCCAGTTTGCTGGTGGTCTCTAGCGTTGATAATCACGCCCAGGCACAAGAAGACGAGTTCCGGTGGAAAATGGTTACCTCCTGGCCGAAGAACTTCCCCGGCGTTGGTCAAGGCCCAGAGCGCCTATCCCAGCTGGTCGACGAAATGTCGAATGGTCGTTTGACCATCGAAGTCTTCGGTGCTGGTCAATTGGTGCCGGGTTTTGAGGTATTTGACGCCGTTTCCGAAGGTACCGCTGAACTTGGCCACTCCGCCTCCTACTACTGGAAGGGCAAAGCACCTGCCGCACAATTCTTTGCCGCCGTGCCGTTTGGGATGAATGCCCAAGAGATGAACGCCTGGCTAAACTATGGCGGCGGTATGGAGCTGTGGAACGAGCTTTACGATGACTTCGGCGTAGACGTAATGGTCGCGGGCGCCTCGGGCGTGCAGATGGGCGGCTGGTACAACAAAGAGATTAACTCGGTTGACGACCTGAACGGCCTGAAAATGCGTATGCCCGGCCTGGGTGGCGAAGTCATGAGCCGCATGGGGGTAGCCATTGTCAACATGCCGGGCGGCGAGATCTTTACCTCTCTGCAGTCGGGGGCGATTGACGCAACAGAGTGGATTGGCCCATACAACGACCTGGCGTTTGGCCTGCATCAAGCCGCCGACTATTACTACTATCCAGGTTGGCACGAGCCGACGGTGATGTTCGAGGCGATCGTAAACGAAGAGGCTTACGCGGAGCTGCCCGCGGATCTACAGGCGATCCTGCGTAGCGCGATTAGCGACATCAACCAAAGCGTCCTGGATGAGTACACCGCGCGTAACAACGATGCGTTGGAAACCCTGGTCAACGAGCACGATGTTGAGCTACGCCGCATCCCTGACGATGTACTCGCTCAAGCCCGCGAGCATTCGGCTGATGTGGTTGCAGAGTTGGCGGAATCGAGCGAGCTGGCCACGCGGATCTATGACTCTTATCAAGCGTTCCAGGAAAAAGTCGAGGATTACCACGCCATCTCCGAGCAGGCGTACTACAACGCCCGCAACCCGGAAGGCGACACCGCTCAATAGTTTGCCCCGGTCACGCACGCAATGGCCGCCTTCGGGCGGCTTTTGTGTGACTGGCAGGTACGTTTTCAGCAGCATAAGGCGTGCAGCTTGGGTATCCTAGTGGGTATCTTAAAAGCAGGCGCACAGTGGCGTTTGTTGCTAATTTTGCCGTGAAGGAGCCCCATGTCTATCCATTCCCGTCTTCGCAATGTGCTTACCATCGCGGGTTCCGACCCTTCCGGTGGTGCTGGTCTACAGGGCGATTTGAAAACCTTTTCAGCCCTCGGCGTTTACGGCACCAACGTGATTACCGCGGTGATTGCCCAAAACACCTGCGGCGTGGCCTCGGTGTACCCTGTCGCTCCCCAGGCCATTCGCGAGCAGTTGGAACACCTGTTGGACGATGTGACGATAGATGCGGTCAAAATTGGCATGGTGGCCAGCCGCGAGGTCGCCGAGGTGATTGCCGACGTGCTGCGTCAGCGTAGGCCGCGCTGGATTGTGCTCGACCCAGTGATGGTCGCCAAAAGCGGCGATATTCTGGTCGACGATGAAGGCATTCGCGCCGTACGCGATATTCTCGTGCCGCTGGCCGATGTGATTACTCCCAACCTGCCAGAGGCCGCGGTACTGCTCGACACACCATCGCCCACCAGTTTAGACGCCATGGAGGCGATGCTGCCGGGCTTGACGCAGTTGGGCGCGCCCTATGTGGTGTTAAAAGGTGGCCATCTGCGCGGGGCCACCTGTCCGGATCTGCTGGCAACCCCCAATACTCATGAGTGGTTGCCCGCCTCGCGTATCGATACCAACAATTTACACGGCACCGGCTGTGCGCTCTCTTCGGCGATTGCCGCCTGCCTGGCGAAGCTACCCGTGGATGCCGGCACGGATGCCCCGGTAGCCGCCATCAGCGATGCCAAGCAGTGGCTGCATGCGGCGCTAGAGGCGAGCGTGCGCTTAAACGTGGGTAAAGGCCGTGGCCCGGTGCACCATTTTCACGCTTGGTGGTGATGAGTGTGCCGCTTTGAGGCATTTGGGCAACCGCTAACTTGCCAGAGAGCGCATTGCACACCATGCTAAGGAGTGTTTGCTTAACGACTTATAAGGCTGGGCTGCTCAGCCGAGGAGCGTTTCGCCATGCCTCGTACGATCTCAAGTACTATCCCAAGTACGATCTTGTTTGCCACTGATCTCTCTGCTGACAATCGCGCTGCGTTTGCCCGGGCTTTACGTCTGGCCTATGCCCGAGGTGTTCAGCTAGACGTGCTGCACGTGTTGGATCCCTATCTACCCCGGCGTGTGCTGCGCGATGTCGAGAGCGCGGTGGTGGAAGACATCACCACCATGCTGACGGATCTGCGCGAAGACTACGCCCTGGAGGCGCCGAAAACGCTGATCCAGACCGTTGCTGGCTCGCCTCATGTTGAAATTGTTCGTGAAGCCCATGAGCGCAACGCCGAGCTGATTGTGCTGGGCATGCATCGCAAGCGTGGGCAAAAAGATCTGCTGGCGGGCACCACCGTCATGCGCGTACTGCGCAGTGCGCCTTGCCCGGTAGTGGTCGCTTCTCACCAACCTACCCAACCCTGGCAGCACATTCTGGTGCCTATCGATTTTTCGCTGACGGCGCGGCATACCTTGAAAGAGGCGTTGATTCTCTTTCCCGAGGCGACACTTACCCTGCTGCACGCCTGGACACTGCCCGGCGAACGCGAATTGGGTTCACAAGCTTATTACGCCCACTGGCGGGAGCATGAGGTTCTGCGGCTGCGCGAGCAGTTGAACAACGAAATTGATAGCCTGATGGGGGATCTTGACGGCGTGCCCGGTGTTGAGTTGGTGCTAGAGCAAGGCGCGCCCTGCGACGTGCTGCAGGCGTATATGAAACGCCACTCGCCGGATCTGGTGATGATCGGCAGTCGTGGGCAGCCCCATCACACCAGTCAGCTAACCGAGATGCTGCTGTGTGAACCGCACTGCGATCTAATGCTCTGCCGCGCTTGGTAAACGGCGCAATTGAACAGCAGTATTTTGCTGACAATAATAAATATTGTACGGAACCTTTATTTGGCGTATCGGTATGTATAGATACGATGAGATAAGGAGGTTCTATGTACACACGCATATTGAGTGCTAGGCGCGCCGTTCAATTGTCACTGTTGCTTGCGGGGCTCTCGCTAATGCCCTGGGCAATGGCTAGCAGTGTGACCGAAAAAGGCGAAGCCTTTGAGCGCACGGTAGAGGAGCACGGCCAGCGCTATGGCCTGATTGGGAGCGGCGTGTTTCGTTACATGATCTGGACAGCCTATGCCGGCGCCTATTACCAGCTTGAAGGAGAAACCCAGCCGCAGCCGTTGAGCGACGTACCACGGCGTCTGGAGCTTGCTTATTTTCACTCCATCGACGCTCGCGACTTCGCGGAAGCCACCACGGAAACGCTGCAAAAGAGCCTTACCGCCTATGAATTTTCCCAGTTGGAAGCAGAGATTGAGGCATTTAACCAAAGCTACCAGGATGTCGAGCCGCAAGATCGCTATGTGCTGAGTTGGGACGGTGGCACGCTGCGTCTAGCGCTAAACGGCGAAACATTATATGAAGGCGGTAACGCAGAGCTGGCTAGCGCCATGTTCGGTATTTGGCTAGGCGAGCGGCCCTTGGGGAAAGATTTTCGCGATGCGCTGTTAGGCAGAAGCTAACTCAGGAAAAATTAACTCACGGTGGTTACAATGACCGTTTGTTAGTTCAGGAGAGGCTGAGTGAAGGCACTAATTCAGCGCGTAAAGCGCGCCAGCGTAGAGGTGGAAGGCGGGATTGTTGGCAGCATCGATCACGGGCTGCTGGCGCTGGTGGGAGTGGAGAAGCACGATGACGCGGCCGCTGTAGAAAAGCTGCTGCATAAACTGCTCCACTACCGGGTTTTCAGCGATGCCGAAGGCAAAATGAATCAAAACCTACAGCAGGTGAACGGTGGCTTGCTGCTTGTCTCACAATTCACTTTAGCGGCAGATACCCGCAAGGGGCTGCGCCCCAGCTTCTCCAGCGCCGCTCCCCCAGCCAAAGGTGAAGAGCTGTTTAACTTGCTGGTTAGCCAAGCGCAAACGGCCTGGCCGAACGTTGCCACCGGGGAGTTTGGCGCCGATATGCAGGTAGCGCTGGTCAACGATGGCCCAGTCACGTTTTTGCTGGAAAGCTAGTCGGGTTTTCTGGTGCTAGCTTTCTGCACCTTCGCTGGCGAGCAGCTCTGCTTCCATGGCCTCCAACGCCTCTTCGGCGCTAAGCCACTGCCGTTCTGACTCGTCTAAACGCGCTTTAATCTCTGCTTGCTGGCTAAGCGTCTTGGTTAGTTCGGCTTTGCGGGCGCTGTCGGTATAGAGTTCAGGGTCTGCCAGTACTTGCTCTATTTTATCGAGTTCCTGCTGGGCCTTTTCCATGGCTTTTTCCGCCTGATCGCGCTGCTTTTTCAGTGGGCGCAGCTTTTCGCGTAGCTCGGCGGCCGCTTTGCGTGACGCCTTGCGCGCTTCACGGCCGTCGCCGCTGGGCTGCTGGTTCTGGCGCTCGGCTTTTTCACCGCGGGAATCCCGGCGACTCTCTTCCAGGCGTGCTTTGAGCCAAACCCGGTAGTCTTCCAAATCGCCATCGAAGGGCTCGACGCGGTTATCCGCCACTTTCCAAAACTCATCTACCGTGGCGCGCAGCAGGTGGCGGTCGTGGGAGACCAGAATAACCGTGCCCTCGAAGCTGGCCAGCGCCTGTGTCAGCGCCTCGCGCATCTCTAAGTCCAGGTGGTTGGTGGGCTCATCGAGCAGCAGCAGGTTGGGCTTTTGCCAAGCGACGAGCGCCAGCGCCAGGCGGGCTTTCTCACCGCCGGAATAATTGGCGACTGTGCCGAAGGCGTCATCGCCCTTAAAACCAAAGCCGCCCAGGAAGTTGCGAATCTCCTGGTCGCTGGCGGTGGGCGAGAGGCGCTGCACGTGAACGAAGGGCGTCGAAGTGACATCGAGCCCTTCAAGCTGATGCTGAGCGAAGTAACCAATCGCCAAGTGCTCGCCGGGTACACGCTTACCATCAAGCAGCGCCAGTTCCCCGGTGAGCGACTTAATCAGCGTTGATTTACCCGCGCCGTTGGGGCCAAGCAGGCCAATGCGGCTGCCGGGCAGTAAGGTAACGTTGACCTTATCCAGCTGCACATTGTCCTCACCCCCGTTTTCGCCGGGATAACCCAGCTGCGCCTGATCCAGCACCAGCAGTGGGTGCGAAGTTTTGTCGGCGGCGGGCAGGGTAAAGTGGAAGGGGGAATCGACATGGGCAACGGCGATATCTTCCATCCGCTCGAGCATTTTGACCCGGCTTTGCGCTTGCTTCGCCTTGGTCGCCTGGGCGCGGAAGCGGGCGATAAACCGTTCGATCTCCTCCCGGCGCGCCTGCTGCTTGGCGGCTTCTGCCTGCTGCAAGGCGAGCTTTTCGGCCCGGGTGCGCTCAAACTGGGAGTAGTTGCCGCGGTACAGCTCCAGGGTTTGGTGATGCATATGCACAATGTGGTCGCACACAGCATCCAGGAAGTCGCGGTCGTGGGAAATCAGCAGCAGGGTGCCAGGGTAGCGGGTCAGCCACTGCTCCAGCCACAGCAGGGCGTCCAGATCCAGGTGGTTGGTAGGCTCATCCAGCAGTAGTAGGTCGGAAGGCATAAACAGCGTGCGGGCGAGGTTGACCCGCATCCGCCAGCCGCCAGAGAACGCCGAGAGGGGGCGGCTAAGGTCAGACTGGACAAAACCTAGCCCCACCAGTAACTGCGCCGCGCGTGATTCTGCGCGGTAGCCATCCAGGGTTTCAATCAGCCCGTGCAGTTCAGCCTCCCGGTGCGCCTCCCCGGCTTCCTGAGCGGCCAGTAAGTCAGCCTCTGCTTGGCGTAGCGCCAAGTCGCCATCGAGTACATACTCAATAATCGGGCGGTCAAGGGCGTCAACTTCCTGGGCCATATGCGCAATGCGCTGACCGCCGCTCATCTCGACATCGCCCTGGTCGGGTGCGAGCTCGCCGAGCAAGAGTTTGAAAAGGCTCGATTTACCGGCGCCGTTTGCCCCGATAATCCCGGTTTTTACCCCGTTATGAAGGGTAACGTCCGCGTTGTCGAGTAGCGTTTGCGTGCCGCGTTGCAGGGCGACTTGGCGCAGTGCGATCATGCCTTCTCCCGAAGAAAGTGGGTCATTTAATGCGAAATTCTACTGCACTTGATTCTACCCGATTGCAACGCTTACAGCAGGCACCGTTATGGGATTTTGCACTGGCGGTGTATGCCAAGCCCGGAGTTGAGGCCGCCTGCCTGACGCTTCAAGAGGAAGCCGGGCTTGACGTTTGCGAGGTGCTGTTTCATTGCTGGCTCTATTCGTTCGGTTTAGAAGCCCTACCTGCTGCGCTGGAACGAGAGCGTGAGCAGCGTCGCTTGTGGCAACGCGATGTGACAGAGGTTTTGCGTGGATTACGCAGCGACTTAAAAGCCAAGGCTGAGGCGAGTGAGTCGGTGACAGCGTTGCGCGAAACCATAAAGCAGGCAGAGTTGATGGCTGAGCGTGAGAACCTTCAACGTTGGCAAGCGTGGGTTTGGGAGGCGCCAGACGATGAAAGAAGGGTGATAAATATGGCCGAAAAGTCGCCAGATGCGGCTAACTGGTTGCGAAAGCAGCTGCTTTATAGCCAAAGTGACCACCCCTCTAACGGTGGCATAAAGGCGCAAAAGGCATGGCTATATCCGCTACAAACGCTTACTTGCCAGCTTGACCCTCACCAAGGAGCGCGCTAGCCTGAAATTAAGCTGTTTTTGAAATACCTAGCATTATTCGCCCGCCAGCATGCAGTATGGATTGTAGTATGAATTCTATTACTGCCTGTTAGTGAGCACCGGAATACGGGTTAATTAACCCCGGTTGGCGAACAAATAGTGTCGCGTTGAGAAATACGATACTGACCCTACTGCTAAAACATTGAATTTTAACAGTGGGGTTCTCAAAACTAGGTTTTTGCGCATTCGTACAGCGCGCTTACCACTGCAAGGGGAACACCGCATGAAGGCAAGCAAATCCATATCTACTCGTTCAGTAACCTCTAAATTGATGACCACGGCCAGTGTGGGTGCACTGCTGTTTGGTCTCAGTGCCGCTGCTCAAGCAGATAACTGGCGCTATGCTCACGAGGAGTATGAAGGCGACGTTCAAGACGTCTTTGCCTATGCTTTTAAAGAGTATATTGAAGAGAACTCAGACCACACTGTACAAGTTTACCGCTTTGGTGAGCTGGGCGAGTCTGACGACATTATGGAGCAGACCCAGAACGGCATTCTGCAGTTTGTAAACCAATCACCTGGTTTCACCGGCGCCCTGATTCCTGAAGCGCAAATCTTCTTCATCCCTTACCTGCTACCGACCGACGAAGAAACCGTTTTGGAGTTTTTCGACGAAAGTAAGGCGATCAACGAGATGTTTCCTGAGCTTTACGCCGAGCAAGGTTTAGAGCTGCTGAAGATGTATCCAGAAGGCGAAATGGTCATCACCACCAATGAACCGTTCTCCTCGCCGGAGGAGCTGGATAACAAGAAAATCCGTACTATGACCAATCCGCTGCTGACGGAAACCTACGACGCTTTTGGCGCAACGCCGACGCCGTTGCCGTGGGGTGAAGTCTACGGTGGTCTGCAGACCGGCATCATTGACGGCCAAGAGAACCCGATTTTCTGGATCGAGTCCGGTGGTTTGTATGAGGTGTCTCCACACCTGACGTTTACCGGCCACGGCTGGTTCACCACTGCGATGATGGCCAACCAGGACTTCTACGAAGGCTTATCTGAAGAAGACCAAACGCTGGTGAACGAAGCCTCTGAAGCTGCGTATGACCATACGATTGAACATATCAAAGGCTTGGCTGAAGAGTCCCTTGAGAAGATTCAGGCAGCGTCTGACGAAGTGACGGTGACGCGTCTCGACGAAGAGCAAATTCAAGCCTTCCGTGACCGCGCCCCACAGGTCGAAGAGGCCTTCCTGGAAATGACCGGTGAGAAAGGTCAAGAGCTACTTGAGCAGTTTAAAGCTGACCTTGAAGCCGTGACTAACGAGTAATCACCCTCTAAGCCACACTGGCGATCGGATGATTATCAAGGGGCAGCAGAGGCTGCCCCTTTTTATTTTGCGAAGTAAGGCGTAAGTCATTCGGGCTGTTTTAACAACGTTACCGTCGGGTTACGTACATCTAGCGTTGAATCACTGACAACAGCATACCGTTACGCTGTATCTATTGTGCCGACGGCACCTAACTGATGCCGTTAGAGCCGTTCAAAAGGAGTC
Organism: Halomonas sp. SpR1; assembly: GCF_031010175.1. Lineage (GTDB taxonomy): Bacteria > Pseudomonadota > Gammaproteobacteria > Pseudomonadales > Halomonadaceae > Vreelandella. Next base: position 209,531 of record NZ_JAUAMB010000003.1, on the reverse strand, counting down.
CGGCCATGACCGACGAAGAGATGGAAAAGAGTTACCGCTCCGGTTTGCCGGGGATACTGGGCGTGATCGACACTGCAATTAGCAAAATAGAAGCCGTGATACTCGCGATGGGTGTTTTGCTAATGGCGCTGAATACGGTCACCAACGTGGTTGCCCGCTTTGTATTTGGCAACAGCATCATGTTTTCCGGTGAGCTAAATCGAATTTTAATCATCATGATTACCTTTGCGGGCATTGGCTATGCCGCGCGTCATGGTCGCCATATCCGTATGTCGGCTATTTACGATGCGCTGCCGGTAGGTGGGCGCAGAGTGCTGATGATCACCATTGCACTGTTTACTTCGCTGGTAATGTTTTTCCTGCTCTACTATTCGATTGTTTATATTGTTGATCTGCATAGCAAAGGCCGCGTACTGCCTTCCCTGGGCTTACCGGTGTGGATCATTTACCTATGGGTGCCAATGGGCTTTCTAATCACCGGTATTCAATACTTGCTGACCGCCGTTAAAAACTTCACGTCCCACGATGTCTATCTTTCGACGGGTGTGGTGGATGGTTACAAAGACACTGAAACAGAAGTCTAACGCGGGGCACTGCACCCTAGGGGAACAGCTATGACGACAATAATGGTCACCACCATGATTGCCCTGCTGCTGCTGGGCTTTCCAATGATGATTCCGCTGATTACCGCTGCGGTAATTGGCTTCTATATGATGTTTAACGGCTTCGGCCAGATGGACACGCTGATTCAGCAGATGATGGCGGGTATACGGCCGGCTTCGCTGATTGCTGTGCCCATGTTTATTCTTGCTGCTGATATCATGACCCGCGGCCAATCCGCTAATCGCTTGATCGATATGGTGATGTCGTTTATCGGTCATATTAAAGGCGGCTTAGCGGTGAGTACGGCGGCTTCGTGTACATTGTTTGGTGCCGTATCGGGCTCGACTCAGGCGACCGTTGTTGCTGTTGGTTCGCCGCTGCGTCCGAAAATGCTTAAAGCGGGCTACTCGGACTCTTTCACGCTGGCGCTGATTATCAATTCCAGCGATATCGCGTTTTTGATCCCCCCCAGTATCGGCATGATTATTTACGGGGTTATCTCGGGTACTTCTATCGGTGAGCTATTTATTGCCGGGATTGGCCCAGGCTTAATGATCCTATGCATGTTTGCAGCTTACAGTATCATTTACGCCATCATTAAAGACGTACCCACAGAGCCGAAATCGAGCTGGAAAGAGCGCGCTAAAGCTATTCAATTGGCACTGTGGCCGCTTGGTTTTCCGGTGATTATTGTCGGTGGTATCTACGGCGGTATTTTTAGCCCGACCGAAGCTGCAGCGGCTTGTGTGCTGTATGCCATTTTGCTCGAGTTTGTGGTCTTCCGCTCGCTTAAGATGAACGATATTTATGCCATCGCCAAGTCAACCGGTTTGATTACCGCGGTAGTGTTTATCTTGGTGGCGGTGGGTAATGGCTTCTCGTGGATTATATCGTTTGCCCAGATCCCACAGATGATCTTGGAGGCGGTGGGGGTAAACGAAGCAGGCCCCACTGGCGTGCTGATTGCCATCTGTATCGCCTTCTTCGTTGCCTGTATGTTTGTCGATCCCATTGTGGTCATTCTGGTATTGACGCCTATCTTTACCCCTGCCATCGAGGCCACTGGGCTCGACCCAGTACTGGTGGGTATTTTGATCACACTGCAGGTGGCAATAGGTTCGGCAACCCCGCCCTTCGGATGCGATATTTTCACCGCGATTGCAATTTTCAAGCGCCCCTATTGGGATGTGATCAAAGGCACTCCGCCGTTTATTTTCATGCTGATTTTAGCCGCCGCTCTGCTGATCATGTTCCCGCAAATTGCGCTGTTCCTGCGCGATGTTGCCTTCCGCTAAACAGCCACAAGGAGTACGCGAATGTTTAATCGCATTTTAGTCCCGGTGGATGGTTCTAAAGGCGCCTTGAGGGCGCTGGAAAAGGCGGTGGGTTTGCAAATGCTAACCGGCGCTGAGCTCTATCTGCTGTGCGTGTTTAAACACCACAGCCTGCTGGAAGCCTCGCTCTCTATGGTGCGGCCTAACCAGTTGGATATTCCTGACGATGCGTTAAAAGAGTACGCCACCGAGATCGCTGTGCATGCGAAATCCCATGCTATTGAACTGGGTGCGGACAGTGCCCGCGTGCGTGCCTTTGTAAAGGGCGGGCGGCCCTCGCGCATTATTGTGCGTTTTGCCCGTAAGCGGGAGTGCGACCTGATTGTGATTGGCGCCCAGGGTACCAATGGCGAAAAGAACCCGCTGTTGGGTAGCGTTTCTCAACGAGTGGCGGGAGCGGCGCACTGCCCTACGCTAGTTGTCTAAAGCGACTAAACCTCTGGTTTATTGTGCGGTCTCATAAAACACCCATTGTCCCGAAGATGCAGCCCGGGGCAGTGGGTGTTAGTCTTTATATGACACTGATTGGCGTTCGGCGCCGCTATAAAAAGGATCTTTCATGAAACAACTGCTCTCTACTACGGCTCTGACAGGTTTGCTTTTGGTCGCCCCTTTTGCCGCGGCAGCGCCAGAAACTGAAGAACAGCGTTTGGCTTACAGCCTGGGTGTCACCCTGGGTGAAAGCATGCAGGCGGACATCGCAGACCTCGACTTGGATGCTTTTCACGAAGGCATGAGCGACGTGTTTGAAGATAACGACTTGGCGCTTAGTGAAGAAGAGATGACCGAAGCGTTGATGGCCTTCCAGGAGCAGTCAATGCAAGCGCGTGAAGCAGAAGCTGAAGAGATTGCGCAGAACAATCTCGAAGAGGGTGAAGCCTTCCTGGCTGAAAACGCTGAGCGCGATGAAGTGTCTGTAACTGACTCAGGCCTTCAGTATGAAGTGCTTGAAACTGGCGACGGAGCCACGCCTGGCCCTGAAGACACCGTCGAAGTGAACTACGAAGGCATGCTGCTAGATGGCACCGTCTTTGATAGTTCGTTTGAGCGTGGGGAATCCGTCAGCTTTCAGACCAATCAAGTGATTGAAGGTTGGCAGGAAGCGCTGCAGATGATGAGCGTTGGCGATAGCTGGATGCTGTATATTCCCGCAGATCTTGCTTACGGCGAGAATGGTCAAGGGCCGATTGGGCCTAACGAAGTGCTGACCTTCCGCGTTGAACTATTAGGCGTTGAATAAGCAATGCGTCCAGCTCCCCTCTTTAAAGTGCACCCCATCGCTTATGCGCTGTTTTGCGTTGGGATATGCGCTCCGCTGATGGCGCAAGCCGATACGACCAACGAACCGGAGGGTTTGCCCGCTTTAAGCGCGGCAAGCGAGCAGGCCAGCGTGGTGGGCGTATCATCGGGTGGTTATATGGCGACCCAGCTAGTGGTCGCCTGGCCCGAGCGGTTTAGTGGCTTGGGCGTGTTGGCGGCGGGGCCTTGGAGCTGCGCGCAGGGTTCGCTGAGCCTGGCGCTTAACCAATGCATGATGACCCGCAGGGGCGAACCTTCATTAGATGAACTGGAGGCGCGTCACCAGCGCTATATCGGGCTTGAACAGGTAGGTAGCCCTGAGGCACTTAGTCAGCTCCGGGTATATTTGTGGCACGGCGAAGAGGATGAGGTCGTGGAGCCACTGCTGGGTGACCTGCTGGCTGAGCAGTGGCAGCAGTGGCTTGCCTCCCCCGACCAGCTGCGCGTTGCGCGCAGTGACAATGCAGGGCATGGCTGGCCGGTACGGTTACCCAGTGAAGCCGCCCCAGGGCCCCACGAGTGGGGCGATTGTCGTCAGGGAGGTGGTAGCTTTCTGTTGTCCTGCGATGAGGATATTGCCGGAGAAATGCTGGATTGGCTCTATCCCGAACGAAAAGCCTCGGGCGCTAGTGAGCAAGAGGGAGGGCAAAGTGGCGAATTGGTCGCGTTTGATCAGTCAGAATTTGCGGTAAAGGGTCTAGCTGATACCGGCTATGTGTTTATACCCGAAGGCTGTGAAGCGGGGGAGTGCCCGGTAACGCTGGCATTGCATGGATGCCAAATGAACGCAGAGGCCATTGGCGATACGTTCATACGCTACACCGGGCTGAATGCCTGGGCGGCAGCGCATCAGCAAATCGTGCTCTATCCTCAGGCCGAAAGCAGTATGGCGAACCCGCAGGGCTGCTGGGACTGGTGGGGGTTTGCTGAAAGTACCTGGCAGTTAAGCCCTCAGCACGATACCCGTAACGGCACCCAAATTGGCGCATTGATGGCCATGTTGGATCGTTTACAAGCCGCACCCGAACAAGTCGATTAAGAGGCTCCGCTTAGCCGCCTAGTTCGCTCTCTAACGCGGAAACCAGGCCATGCGGGGTTGGTGAGTAGAGCACCCGCTGGAGAATCTCGCCCTCGCGGTTGACTAAAAAAAGCGAGGCGCTGTGATCAATGGTGTAGGCCATTGCTGAGTCCGGCGCTTCGACTTTTCGCCATATCACGCCATAGCGTGAGGCGACATCCTCTAGCTGTTCTTGGCTGCCCACCGCGCCGATAAACTCCTCACCGAAAAAGCTCATGTACTCCTGCATGCGCTCAATAGTGTCGCGTTCGGGATCAACGGTGACCATCACTGGCACCACACGCTCGCGCTGCTCCTCAGAGAGCTGGGCCAAGGCTTGGCGTTTAACCGACTGGGTCATGGGGCAGATATCGGGGCAATATGTATAGCCGAACGAAACAATCGCGACTTGATCGTCGTCCAGCTGGGTCAATAAAAAATCCCCCTGGGTAGAGGGTAATTCAATTGGGCCACCTACTGGCTCCCCTTCTCTGGGGGCGAAAGCATACTGATAGAGGCCAATGCCGCTGGCCACCAGCAAAACCGCGATCAACCCCGCGCCTAACCATAACGGTTTCCTTGCCATATGCGTTAACTCCGAATCACGTCAAAATCGAACCAACTGCCCACTTTGCCTTCTGCGGTTTCCAGTATGACACGCGCTCGCCAGGGCATAATGTTCTGAGTGCAAATCCCCACTTGGCCTTGACCGTGAAAATGGCCGGGTGAGTCTGCGCTAAGGGCAAAGCGATGTAGTCCTAAATCCATATCCCGGCCAATAAAATCGACCTCGACCTGGGTGGCATTAACGCCATCCACTGCCACTTCCAGCGGTAATGCTTCCAATGCATCAATACGTCCATCGGACTGCACGTGGAGGGTGATACGGCCCAGCTCACCCAGGGTGGCGGAGCAGGGTTCTGCATGCAAGTCGCAGCTTGAAGTGGGCGGAAACCATGTTACATCACTGTCGGGGTGGAGCCAGTGTGAAAAGGCGTACCATGCGCAGGCCGCCAGCGCCAAGCCAGTGACCAGTATCAGTACCCTTAAGACGGGAAAGCCCGTCGGGTGTGCAGGTTTTGATATCATCTTCATGGCAGAATAATCGCTACGCGAGCCGTGAGGCGGGAAGTTTGATCATGGTAACAGTAAACGCGCCGATATCGCTGTGCTGGGATGTCGCAGGCAAAAGGGACATAAATGGAGAGTATCACTGGCGCTTTAGGCCCACTATTTCTGTTGATCTTACTGGGCGCGGTGCTTGGCTATTGGCGTTGGCCTGGCGACACCTTTTGGCCGCAGATGGAGCGGCTGATCTATTTTGTGCTGTTTCCCGCCATGCTAGTGGGCACCTTGGCGACAGCCGATGTGAGCCAAGTCCCGGTAGGCCGCCTCGCCATGGTGTTACTCGGCGCGATGGCGCTTTTCGGCTTGCTGCTCTGGCGTTTGCGCGGCTGGCTAAGGCTAACACCTGCGGCGTTTACCTCGGTTTTTCAAGGAGCGGTGCGCTTTAACACTTATGTGGGTGTGGCAGGGGCTGCCGCCCTACACGGTAGCCTGGGGGCGACCACTGCGGCGGTGGCGGTAGCGCTGATGGTACCAGTGGTGAACGTGATGTGTGTGGCAAGCTTTGTCAGCGCGGGTACCTTGGGTGGGGCAAGCGTGGGTAAAAGCGCCATGGCGCTGATTAAAAACCCGCTGATTTTGGCCTGCATTGCGGGCATTGGCCTGAACCTTTCGGGCATTGGTTTGCCAGGCTGGAGTCAAGATACGGTGGCGCTGCTGGGGCGCGCGGCATTGCCATTGGGGCTGGTGGCCGTCGGCGTGGCGCTGCGCCCGGCAGCGTTGCTGCGTTTAGACCGCGGCGTGCTGGCCACCAATAGCATTAAACTCCTGCTTATGCCCGCGCTGGTATTGGCGTTAACCTGGATACTACAGCTGGATTCGGTCAGTCGCGATGTAGCGCTGCTGTTTGCCGCACTCCCTACGGCTACCTCTGCGTATATCCTCGCCCGCCAACTGGGCGGCGATGCCGAGCTGATGGCCGCGATCATTACCGGCCAAACCTTACTAGCCATGCTTACCCTGCCGTTTTGGCTGCAGCTAGTTAGCTGACAGGAAGGCTGGTAAAACTAAATAAAAAATATTCGTATTTGTGTTGACGGGGTAAATGAGAACTATTACATTGTGGTTGTCAGCGTTTAATGAGTCGCTGACAACCACGACAGCTGTTGATTTAAGAATCAGCGTCAGTTTTCTGTCATGGTTTCTCCCTCTCATTGCTAGTCACGGTCTTTTTGCCGCTCCATTGGAGCGGCTTTCTTTTTTTATGGGTTCCAATTTCTTGTACTCTCTTGAGGGTGCGGGCGCGGCTGTGAACGTTGCTATCGGTAAGCGGTAATAAAAAATATTCGTATTTGTATTGACGAGGTAAATGAGAACTATTACATTGTGATTGTGGCGTTTGATGAGACGCCACAGACCAAGACAGAAACCGCCAGTTTCCTGTCATGGTTTCTCCCTCTCATTGCTAGTCACGGTCTTTTGCCGCTCCATTGGAGCGGCTTTCTTTTTTTCTAGTGCCTGCTAGGCCCCCTCGCCATCTCTAAGTTTTAAACGCTTAGAAGCTAATTTTTTATAAAACGATGACCGCTGCACGGAAACAGGCTGACATGGTGTCATTGCTGAGGAGCGTTTTGGCGTCTACGTTTTATAAGTAGCCTCTAAAAGCGTTACTTGACATGGATACTAACGGAGGAGTTTGCCATGAACGATACACAAGACCTATTCCCTACTCGCTTGGAACGCAAGTTGGGAATGTTTGAACGCATCGATCCAGTGGTATACGGCGATGAATCTCAGCTTGCCAATGGCCCCTTAAGCAAGTCAGAGATTGATGAGTATGAGAGAAAGGGGTTTCTGTCATTTGAAGGCTTTTACGACGCCGACGTTATGCAGGCTTTTCTTCAAGAGCTGCGTGAATATGAAGATGACGCCGATCTTAAGCTCTCCGAAGGCACAATTCTTGAACCAGGGCGCGAAGAGATACGTACCGTTTTTGGTATCCATGACGTTTCAGAACGCTTCCAGCGCTTAACCCGGGATCCCAAGCTATTGGCGATCGTCAAACAGTTGCTGGGCAGTGATGTGTACATCCATCAGTCACGTATCAACTATAAGCCAGGCTTCAAAGGCAAGGGCTTTGATTGGCACTCTGACTTTGAGACATGGCATAGCGAAGACGGCATGCCGCGTATGCGTGCGTTAAGTTGTTCCATCGTCCTCACTGATAATGGCGAGTTTAACGGGCCACTGATGCTGATTCCCGGTTCACACCGGTACTTTGTTCCTTGCGTGGGACGAACGCCGGAAAATAACTATAAAGAGTCGCTAAAAAGCCAAGAGGTAGGGGTGCCGCCAGCCAGTAGTTTGCGTGAGCTAATGTTGGAGAACGATATTGAAGCTCCCAAGGGGCCCGCCGGATCCCTGGTGATTTTCGAAAGCAATACCATGCACGGCTCGAACGTGAATATGTCTTGTTGGCCGAGAAGTAATCTGTTCTTTGTTTACAACAGTGTTGAAAACACACTGCACGACCCTTACTGCGGTAACCGGCCCAGGCCTGGGTTTCTGGCCAATCGTTCGGATTGGGAGCCGCTAAAGCCGCTTGAGGAGTAATGTCATTGCGCTACGCCGTTGAAGCGACACGTGGCAGTATTGGGGCCGGACTGTTTAACCAAAGGCGTTGAGGGAGAAAGTGCCTTTATGAAGGACTGCCTCAACGCCACCCCCAGGTAACATAGAGACTCACAGCTATTTTTGGCTTAGTGCTTCATCCACGCATTCAATTTATCAAAGAACGCTAGGCACTGACTGAGCTGATCAATCTCAATAAACTCATCGGGCTTGTGGGCTTGGCGAATAGAGCCGGGCCCAACAATCACCGAGGGTATGCCGCCATCGATCTCGAACACGCCGCCTTCAGACCCATAAGAGACCTTACCACCACGCTCGGGAAGAATGGGTTCAAGCTTTTTGAACATATCGCTGTTGGTAGCGTCCCCCATGGCGGGGTAGGCGAATAACTGTTGCCACTCAATGGCGGCATCGGCTGATTGGCGCTGCATTTCGGGGAGCAGAGTGGCCTCAATATCGCTGATCAACGCTTGAATATCCGTGGCGGCTGCCTCCTGGTCGATGCTACGTAGCTCAAAGATAAAGCTACAGGTGTCGGGGGTCACGTTGGTTGCCACACCGCCTTCTATCATAGTGGTCAGCGTTGTGGCGTGGGGAACGGTAAAGTCGTGGTCGAAGGGGCCGTCTTGCTCATATCGTCGTGATCGTTCGGCGATCATGGTGATAATACGCGAGGCATACTCCACCGCGTTGACATGCTGGGGGGAAAACGATGAGTGGCCTCCTTCACCGCGCACCGTTACCCGCATAGCGATCTTGCCTTTCTGACCGTTAATCAGCTTCATTTCGCTGGGTTCGCCGATAATCGCCAGAGCCGGTGGCACCTTGAGCTCTGCCAAGTAGCGGGCGATGGCGGGCACTCCCAGGCAGCCCACCTCTTCATCGTGAGAGAAGCAGAAATAGAACGGGCGCTGCAGATCTCCACTGGCAAAAGCCGGCGCCGCCGCCATAACGCAGGCTGCAAAACCTTTCATATCGCAGGTGCCACGTCCAAACAAGCGGCTGCCGCGCTGCTCCAGTTTGAAAGGAGCGCTTTGCCAGTTCTTCGAATTGGCGGGTACGACGTCAGTATGGCCAGAGAGAACAATGCCAGGCACGTCGGCCGGGCCCAGGCGGGCGACCAAATTGGCTTTTTCACCGCTCTCATGGGGTAACACCTTCACCTCCGCGCCCAGACGGGCGAAGAACTCCTCCATGTGATGAATAAGTTCGAGATTGGAGTAAGCACTGGTTGTGTCGTAAGCGATCAGGTCAGAGAGGTGTGATATCGCGGCTTCCAACTGCGGGTGAGCGTTAGGCGTAGCACTAGCTTGCATAGCGTTAAATCCTTGGCAATAAGGGAAACTTTGGCTCAGGTCTTGGCTTTTTTAAGCTGCTGGCGAATCGTCACGACCACTACAAATATCGCCAGCGAGGCGAATAGCCAGGTGATAGGCGACGAGACCAGAATGCTTGGATCACCACGAGAGAGCGCAAGGGCACGACGCAGGTTCTCTTCCAGCATCGGGCCGAGAATGAAGGCGATTAAAAAGGGCGCGGCGGGAATGGCGAACAGGAACATGAAAAAGCCAAATATGCCCATCGCCAGCAGTACGATGACGTCATACATACTGTTGGAGATCGAAAAAATACCGAAGACGCACAGCGCTAGTACGATCGGCGCCATCAACCCCGGGGGAATCCGCGAGATATGCGAGAAAAAGCGCATGGTTGCTTTCCCGGCTCCAAACAGCAAAACAGACGAGAACAGCATGCCAATAAACAGCATGTAAACTTCATTAAGGTTGTTCTCAAATAGCATGGGGCCTGGGGTCATGCCGTGAATCATAAAGGCGCCCAGCATCACGCCAGTGATCACATCGCCCGGCACGCCCAGCGCTAACAGCGGGATCATGGTGGAGCCACAGCAGCCATTGTTAGCGGACTCGGATGCTGCGATCCCTTCTAGTTCGCCCTTACCAAAGTTCTCGCGGTTCTTTGAGCTACGCTGTGCTTCGCCGTAGGAAGAGAACGCCGCTGCCGAGGGGCCAATACCGGGAATGGCCCCCATCACCACACCAATCATGCTGCCTTTAAGCATTGCCTTTAAGGATCGGCGCAGCTCATCTCGCGTTACCTGGTTATCGCCCAACTGCATGGGTTTATGGCTTTGGTTGTTACGAAAAACAATAATCTTAAGCAGCTCTGGGATCGCAAACAGACCGATGAGCACGGGTGCCACGGCAAGCCCGCTCTGCATATCCACGGTGAGATCAAAGCGGAACGAGCCGTACATATCTTCGCCCACGGTGGCTAACAGTAGCCCTAAGCACGCCGATACTAGTCCAAGCAGCAGTGAACGCCCTGACACCCCAGCCACGGTGGTGAGCGCGAAAATCATCAGCATAAAGTATTCGGGTGGCCCAATACGCAGCGCGAGGAGCGCCAGTGGAGCGGCAATAAAAATCAGCGACAGGTTGGAAATAAAATCCCCGGTACAGGACGAGTAGAGCGCCATGTTAAGGGCTTTGCCTGCCTTGCCCTGCTGGGCCAGTGGGTAGCCGTCAAGGGTGGTACAGGCGGCCGAAGCAGTACCTGGCGTCTTGATCAAAATCGCCGAGACCGAGCCGCCATAGGTTGAGCCTTTGTAGAGCGCAACGAGCAATAAAATACTCGGGATCGGCTGCATATAAAACGTAAAGGGTAGCGCCAGCGTCACCGCCATGGTGCCGGTCATGCCGGGAATCGCGCCGATAATCACGCCACCCCAGATACCGGCAGCCATAATCAAAAAATTCTCAAGGGTGGCAACCGCCTGAAAGGCAACCAGCAGGTCGTTGAGCATAGTGGTCACTCCTATACGCGGTAGGTTAAATACCGATAGCCTTGAACAGGCTGCCGACAGGGAAACGCGTATTGAGTGCGCTGGAGAAAAACAGGTAGAGAACCAGTGGGAGCGCGACGGCCACGATGACCGCCACCACTTTATGGCGCCAATAACCCGTCAGTATCAGCATCGCCATTAACAGCAGAATGCTCGATAGCAAAAAACCGAGCAGCATCACTGAGCCAATAAACAGCGCAAAGGTAAGTACCGTCCAGCCGAAGCGGGTGAGTAGTGTGGCAAGCGGCGTATCGCCACGTATTGAGCGGGCGTCTTCAGGGTCGGCGATGGCTTCGGTTTTACGTGAAAAAGTCAGTCCAACAAGCAGTATGCCCAGCGCCATGCCTAGCATGGAAACTGTGCGTGGCCACATATCAGGCGGTGGCGCAAACCCGGGAATAAAGCGCGGGCGGGGCACATAGGCGGGTATCAGTAAAAACAACACGATACCGAACAGCACTGTAATAACTAAGCCGCGTGTTATACCCATGTCCCCTCCAGTGTTTAGCTGTTGTATGCAGTGATAATGAAGTGTTTAACGCTGGTTTATTCCAGGTAGCCAAACTGTTCAGCTAAGGTGCGGTAAAACTCGTACTGCTCCTTGGCGTAGGTCTCCATATCGACGCTGCCAATAGTGGAAATTGAGCCACGATCATCAGCACGGCTGAGCCACATTTCATCTTCAGCAACCTGTTCCATTACCTCTGCCCAGGTATTCATGACGTCTCCAGGTAGACCTGGCGGGCCATACAGCGCGCTCCAACCAATCACTTGCCCAGCTAGCTCATAACCTAGCTCTTCAGCGGTCGGCACTTCCGGCAGTGTTTCCATGCGCTCTGGAGAGAACACCATTAACGGGCGCATATCACCGCTCTCGATATGCGGCATCAGCGATGCTGCTGCGATAGCGAGAAAATCAACATGCCCACCTAGCAGCGCCGTGGCGAGTTCACCACCCCCACGGTAGGGAATTAGCGTTGCCGCTGTCAGCGGATCCATTTCCACGTCAGCCAGTAGTGACTGCACCGTAAAACCATCAATGGCGGTGGCACCGGAAGCGGCGTAGCTCATCGCGCCAGGGTCGTTTTTGATGCCTTCCAGCAAATCCTCAACGCTTTCATAAGGAGAGTCGTCAGCCACAGCGAGGATCATCGGTGTCGCTTCAAGCGGGCTGATAAAGGTGTACTCATCCCAATCAACACTGCTGTTTTCGTTGACCGCCGGTGACAGCGCCATGCCGACGCGGGCTAAAAGCAAGGTGTAACCATCGGGGTCAGCCTGTGTCACATCGCGAGCGCCGGTCATACCCCCTGCACCGGCTTGATTGACGACCGTGACAGGCTGGCCTAAATATTCGCGAGCCGATTCTGCTAACGCCCTGCCCGCCAGATCAGAGGCGCCGCCGGGGCCGTAAGGGACTACCAGCGTGACGGGTTCGGAGGGGTAGCTCTGAGCATAGGCGGTGGAGGCAGCGAGCAGCGTGGCTGCCGCTAAGCTAAACGTGAGTTTCATACTTGTCTCCGCAATGGTTGTTGCATAGCTGTTATTGAAGGGCTGTGATTGAAGAACTGAGTAACGAGCATTAATTGGTTTCAGCACTTTCAACATAGACAGCTATGAAATTTGTTGCAACAATTCAATTTAGTATGCGTTTTAGTTCTAGTGGTGGGCCAAAGTTGCAAGCTTGTTGTTTATAAAGCGTGTTTTTTATCTGCCGGTTAATTAATCAGATACAGCTAAAGCGAGTTTAAGGTAATGAAAATAAGAGAAATTGAAGCGTTTGATGCCTTTATGAAACACGGCACGACGAAGGCTGCCGCAGAAACGCTAGGTATTAGTCAGTCAATGGTAAGCCGCTTGCTAATCGGCCTGGAGGACGAGCTAGGCTTTGCGTTGTTCAAACGTGCCCGTAATCAGCTTTCGCCAACGCCAGAAGCGTTTTTATACCACGCGTCCGTTTTACGACTGATGGCGAGTATCCGAGATACGCAAAAAGACGCGGATGCTATTGCTAATAACCAGTTGGGCAGCGTTGTAGTCGCTGCCCAACCCATTTTTTGCGATACCTTTTTACTCGATGTCATTAAGCGCTTTAAACAAAATCACCCTAATGTAGGCGTTCGAGTTATCGATGCAGGGTTACAGGAGTTGCTTAAAATGATCGACAACAATACCTGTGATGTGGCGCTGGGAATAACGCTGGAAGCCGACACTTATGGGGCAACGGTTAGTAGTCTTGCGCGCTGTTCTGCGCGCTGCATCATGCACCGCTCGCACCCCCTCGCTAAGCAAGACGTTGTCTCGATCGCAAGCTTACAAAATCAGACATTTGTAGAGCTGATGGCGGATAGCCCTCTGCGTGCAAGGGTGGACTACATCATGCAGACCATTGATATAAAAAGACATATTGCCGCTGAAATGCGCCATATGCGTGGGGTGTGCGCGTTAGTTGATCGCGGATTGGGCGTTGCAGTGATTGACCCCATTGCAGAGCTACTACTTCAGGGAACAGCCGTTGTATCAAAGCCAATGGAGCCGACCATTGAGTGGGAAATTGCCTTACTGAAATCTAAACACAGGCCGTTAAGTAACGTGGCTGAATCTTTCTGCGAAGAGATATACGCTGAAATCGACAGCTTGCATCAAATGGGTATCTTAATGTCGCTTAATAATTAACAGAATATGCTTAAACGTAATAGACGCCCGCTCAGGATTGATTCTGACCGTAGCGTCTAACACTGCAATACCCCCTCGCTGTCAATCGAGTTGGCAGAACGCTTACGCTTCCCGCCGATAGATCAAATCCCACACACCATGACCAAGTTTTTCGCCGCGGGCTTCAAACTTAGTCAATGGGCGAAACGCAGGGCGCGGCACGTAGGGAGCTGTTTCCGCGCTGGCGGTGTTGGCATAGCCGGGGGCCGCTTCCATTACCTCGGCCATCCACTCCGCGTAGGCTTCCCAGTCGGTGGCCATATGGAAAGTGCCGCCGGGCATCAAACGGGTATGGATCAATTCAACAAAGGCGGGCTGCACGATACGCCGCTTGTGGTGCTTCTTCTTCGGCCAAGGGTCGGGGAAGAACAGCTGTAGCGTGGTCAGCGAGCCTTCGGGAAGGCACTGTTCCAGCACTGCCAGGGCATCTTCGCGGTAAACGCGCAGGTTGGTCAGGCCGCGTTTATCGACCTCATCCAACAGCTTGCCAACGCCGGGAGCGTGCACTTCGATGCCGATAAAGTCGGTATCCGGGTGGGTCTCGGCCTGTTCGATCAACGAGTTGCCCATGCCAAAGCCGATTTCCACTACCCGCGGCGCCTGACGGCCAAACAGGGCGTCCAGGTCTTGGCGGCCGTCGGCGATGGTCAGGCCAAAACGCGGCCAAATATCTTCTAAGCCACGGTTCTGGGCCTGGGTCATGCGGCCTGCGCGGATCACATAGCTTTTGATGCCGCGACGGTGCAGCGGTGCATCCGCGCTTTCCGGGGTAGGGGCGGCGGTAGTGCTTTCTGGTGCGTCTTTGGGGTCAGTCATGAGGTCTCGAATCAATTAACCGTTAATACGGCCAGCGAAGGGTGAAGAAGGATCGGCGGACTGGCGGCGTGGCATACGGCCGGCTAAGAACGCATCGCGTCCGGCTTCCACGGCCAGCTTCATGGCGTTGGCCATGCGTAGCGGGTCGCGCGCGTGGGCAATGGCGGAGTTAAGTAGTACACCATCGCAACCTAGTTCCATGGCCATGGCCGCATCGGACGCCGTACCAATGCCCGCGTCCACCAGTACCGGTACGCTGCTCTGCTCGACGATCAAACGCACGTTATGCGGGTTTTGAATACCGTGGCCTGAGCCAATCAGTGAGCCCAGCGGCATGATGGCGCAGCAGCCCATGGCTTCCAGTTCGCGTGCCACAATAGGATCGTCGCTGGTGTACACCATGACGTCGAAGCCATCGGCGAGCAGCGTTTCGGCGGCTTTTAGCGTCTCGACCACGTTGGGGTAGAGCGTGTGGTCGTCGCCGAGGACTTCCAGCTTGACCAGGTTGTGGCCATCGAGCAGCTCCCGGGCCAAACGGCAGGTGCGCACGGCATCTTTGGCGTTGTAGCACCCGGCGGTATTGGGCAGCAGGGTGTAGCGCTCTGGAGAGATAACGTCCAGCAGGTTGGGTGCATCGGCGTCCTGACCTAAGTTAGTACGGCGCACGGCAAAGGTGACGATTTCAGCGCCGCTTTGAGCGATGGCGGCGCCGGTTTCGGTAAAGTCTTTGTACTTGCCTGTGCCAACCAGTAGACGAGAGCGGAAATCGCGACCGGCAATAGTGAACGGGGTATCGGTTAGCGGTTCATGAGTTAACTGGGTCATAGTGTTTCCTTTAGCCGCCGCCAATGGCATGCACAACTTCTACATGGTCGCCATCGACCAGACGGGTGTCGGCGTGTTGGCTGCGGGGGACGATCTCTTCGTTAATTTCGACGGCGATACGACGACCGCTAAGGCTCAGCTGTTCAACTAAGTCGGCAGCGGTGAGGCCGGGCGACAGCGTATGGGGTTCACCGTTTAGACGTATCTGGATAGACATAAATAGGCGCGTCTCATTCGTCGTGGCAGTTCGTTCTGTAAGATATTCTCTATTGTAGCGGTTTCGCGCCGCGCAAGGTAAGCCGTAGCAGCAATCAGCGCGATGGGTGCCGATCATAATTGAAGCAGGAGAGCAGCGTGCAACGGATAGATAAAGTGTGGTGGTGCGTAGCGGCGCTGTCAGGCGCCATACTGGTGATGCTCGGCGCCTACGCGGCCCATGGCCTGGCGGCACGTACTACCGAAATGATGGTGAGTGCCGTTGAAACCGGTGTGCGCTACCAAGCCTGGCATACCCTTGCCGTAATGATCGTACTGGTATGGCGACGAGTGCAGCCGCTGGCCGGTCAGCGCTGGGTGCTGGCGCTATGGGCGCTCGGCGTGGCGTGCTTTTCCGGCTCGCTCTACCTGATGGCGCTGGCGGGTCTGAATCTCGGCATTGTCACACCTATTGGCGGGCTGCTACTGATGGCAGGCTGGCTGGCGCTTGGAGTGGTGGTGGTGAAAACACGCTAGAGAGCACGTTAACACCTCGTTTCAGGAGTTAACGCTTAAGGTTTAATAAGTGCGCTTGTTATCGGCGAGCACTATGTCCTCCGGCGCGTCAATATCGATAAGTATGCCGTCGTCCTGCACGGCATACTCCCGGTACTGCGCCGCGTGGCGATTGATAACCCCTTTGGCCCCGTCATCGCCGCTTAATGCTTGAAGGGCTGGCCATAGCGCGCGTCCGAAAATAACCGGATGGCCTGGTTGGCCCTTGAAGCTGGGCCTCACGATGGTGTCGCGAGTGGCTAGCTGCTGTAATGCCCTCAATGTGCCTTGCTTAATCCAGGGCATATCGCCTAATAAAATGGCCACTGCCTCGGCGCTGTTAAACCGGGCGTCGCGGCTAAGGGCGCTCACCGCTTCGGCGAGGCTTGCCCCTAACCCAAGATGCGCCTGATGAAGCCGGATCAGGGACGTGTTGTCTGCAAGGCCTAGCAACGTTGCATCATCCTCTTCACGTATTGCTACGCGCAGTAAGGGAAAGGCTTGCTCAGTATTCGTGACAGAGGCTGCCAACAGCGTGCGCCCCTCGGTCAAGGGTGCGCAGCGCTTGTCATCCTCACCAAATCGACGCGAGTAGCCTGCGGCCATCACCAAGGCGACGACATTACTAGAGCTCATGGAGTGCTTTTCCGTGCTGCACCCGCACGATATCTGCCATGATCGAGAGGGCAATTTCCGCTGGGGTCTTGCTTCCTAGCGCTAGACCAATCGGCATATGCAGTCGGTCGACTTGCTCTTCGGTCAGCCCCCCTGAGCGAATCAGCCGCTCTTCCCGTTCAGCTGAGGTGCGTCTTGATCCCATCACGCCTATATAAAACGCGGGCGTGCGCACTGCTTCCATCATGGCTAAGTCATCAATTCGCGGGTCATGGCTGAGCGCAACAATGGCGGTGGCGCCGTGGCAGCCGTTGGCAGCCAGATATAGGGAAGGGAGTTGCGTCTTGACCGTAACCCCTGAAACGCCAAACGCTTGGCAGGCGGCCTCGTCAGGGTCGCAGACAATCACCTCAAACCCTAACGTGACGGCAAACGAGGCGCAGGCGCTGGAAACGGGCGAAATACCGGCGATGATTAGCCGCCGCGCGGGCGCAAGCCGCATTTTCACCCGGTGCGGCGCGTCCTCTTCACTGGGCCAGATCACGCGAGGCCCCAGCGTGGCATCGTCGGTAAAGTAGCGGGTGCCCGTATGAATATCGACATGGCGCATAAGCTGGTGCTGACCTTCAAGCGTCGCCTTCAGCGTGCCAAGGTGCTCCTGTATCTCTGGCGTGGCGGGTAGGCGCTCAACCAGCACTTCCAGAATACCGCCGCAGGGCAGCGTGATATGCCTGCCCTGAGCGTCGTCTGCATCACCGTAGCGTATAACGACCGCTGGTTGTTCAAACTGGCCCTCCGCGAGGCGCTTGATGAAATCGTCCTCCACACAGCCGCCAGAAAGGGATCCCAGGTGGCTGCCGTCCCTGATTACCGCCATCCAGGCGCCGGGAGCACGGGGCGATGAGCCAAACGTGGCGAGCACGGTGCACAGCCAGACCGTTTCGCCCTCCCGTGACCAGGTAAGCGCTTGATCGATAACCTGCAAGTCCAAATGCTGCATTTCAAACGATTCCAATAGTGAGCAAGCGGCATCCATTGCCTGTCTTGCGTGGGTAGACGTGTCATAGCGTAGCTCACCTGAGGCATGTAGAGGCTTTGTTTTACAGGGCTTGGATAGAGATTTGGGCTGCCTCGGGTAATCGTGACTATGCTAAAGGTCTTATGGCACTAAATAAGCGATGGCAACGTGCAAGGAAGGCATATAGCAATGAACTCCTCTAATAACGTCGAAAGACACCCCAAGACCGTGAACCCTAATAGCAGCACCTTTTCACTGTCCGTCAATGGCGAACGCCATACGTTAACCCTGGATAACCGCACAACGCTTTTGGATGCTCTGCGTGAGCATCTGCAACTTACAGGCTCCAAGAAAGGTTGTGACCATGGACAATGTGGCGCCTGCACGGTGTTAGTGAACGGCGTACGCATCAACGCCTGCTTGTCCCTTGCGGTCATGCATGAAGGCGATGATATTGCGACTATCGAAGGAGTGGGTGAGGCCGATCATCTTGATCCCATGCAGCAAGCCTTTGTCGATCATGACGCTTTCCAGTGCGGCTACTGCACACCGGGGCAGATCTGCTCAGCCAAGGCAGTGCTTGAGGAGATCCAGGCTGGGCTGCCAAGTCACGTTACCTACGATTTGAATACGCCTATCGAGTTAAACGATGCAGAAATCCGCGAGCGGATGTCGGGCAACCTCTGCCGCTGTGGCGCCTACGCCAACATTCTCAAGGCCATTAACCAGGTTGCGGAGGCGCGCTCGTGAAAGCTTTTTCTTATGAACGCGTAAGCGACCCGGCCCAGGCAGCAGCGCGCGCGGCGGAAGTGCCGGGCGCCAAGTTTATTGCGGGCGGTACTAACCTGCTGGATCTGATGAAGCATGAGATCGAAATTCCCGAGCACCTGATCGACGTATCGGGCACTGGGCTTGACGATATTACCCCGACGAATGAGGGCGGTCTGCGTATTGGCGCGCTGGTCAGCAACGCCGCGCTCTCGGCGGATGCTCGGGTTCGCAAGGACTACGCGGTTTTGAGTCGGGCGCTTGTCTCGGGTGCCTCGGGCCAGCTGCGAAATAAAGCCACGACCGGCGGCAATCTTTTACAGCGCACCCGCTGCCCCTATTTTTATGACACCGGCATGCCCTGCAACAAGCGTTCGCCTGGGGCTGGCTGTGCGGCACTTGGTGATGGCGCAACATCGCGTCAACTGGGTGTTATCGGCACGTCGGACACGTGTATTGCCACACACCCTTCTGACATGGCCGTTGCCCTGCGCGTGCTGGATGCCGAAGTGGAAACCGTGACGTCATCGGGTGAAACGCGCCGCCTGACGCTGGATGAGTTCTATCAATTGCCCGGCGATACGCCGGAGGTGGAGAACGCGCTGCAAGTGGGCGAAATGATCACTGCCGTGCTGCTACCGCCCCCGGTTGAAGGCCACCATGCCTACTACAAGGTGCGCGACAGGGCCTCCTACGCGTTTGCGCTGGTATCCGTTGCGCTGATTCAAGCCTCCGATGGAACGGGGCGCGTAGCGCTGGGTGGCGTGGCGCCCAAGCCCTGGCGACGCGATGAAGCCGATGCGGTGTTATCGCAGGGCGCATCTGCTGTCATGGCCCGCTTACTGGATGGGGCTCGCCCGACGCAAGAGAACGCCTTCAAGCTTACCCTGGCAGAGCGAACGCTCGCCGCGCTGCTGGCTCAGGAGTAACCCATGGATTTTAATCAATCAACGGAAGATAACCTGTTCGACCGTGCCCGCATTATCGGCAAACCGCATACGCGAGTCGACGGTATTCTCAAGGTAACTGGCCGTGCCCCCTACGCTTACGAGCGGCATGACGTGGTTGCCAGCCAACTGGTGGGTTATCCCGTGGGCGCCACGATTGCTCGGGGAAAAATCACCCATATGGACGCCTCGGCGGCTCGTGCCGCACCCGGCGTAGCCGCCGTTATCACTACTCTGGAGCTTGAGCCGCTGGCGCGTGCCGACAGCAACGTGGCCCACCTGTTTGGCGGCGCCAGCGTTGAACACTACCATCAGGCCATTGCTGTGGTGGTTGCCGATACTCTGGAGCAGGCGCGTGGTGCTGCGTCCTTGATTGAGGTGCGCTATGAAGAGACGCCGGGGGAGTTTGATCTTGAAGATGCCTGGGCACGCTTACAGAGCACCGGCGAGCCGATCGCCAACGTAGGCGATGTAGACGCGGCATTTGCCGCCGCGCCGGTGACACTGGATGAAACCTACCGCACCGCTTCGCAAAGCCACGCCATGATGGAGCCTCACGCCTCCATTGTTGACTGGTCGGACGGTGGTCAGATGACGGTATGGACTTCGAACCAGATGGTCGAGTGGACACGTCAGGCGCTCGCTACCACCTTTGCAATCGACGCCGACAGAATCCGTCTTGAGAGCCCCTATGTGGGCGGTGGCTTTGGCGGCAAGCTGTGGCTGCGTGCCGATGCGGTGCTGGCCGCCCTTGGCTCGCGGGAAACCGGTCGGCCGGTCAAGGTGGCCCTGCCGCGCCCGATGATCTTCAACAACGCCACCCACCGCTCCGGCACCATTCAGCGTCTGCGTATCGCAGCCGAGGCAGATGGCAGGATCACCGTCTTCGAGCACGCCGCCGTTTCCCATACGCTGCCCGGTGGCAGCGGTGAAGATGCGGTCAATCAGACGCGTTGCTTCTATGCGGGCGAAAACCGTCGCGTGGCGCACCATCCTATCGATATGAATCTTCCCGAATCGGCGGATATGCGTGCTCCTGGCGAAGCCTCGGGGCTCGCGGTGCTAGAGATCGCCATGGACGAGATGGCGGAGAAGCTCGGCATGGATCCGGTGGAGTTCAGGATTCTCAACGATACCCAGGTCAACCCCGAAGAGCCATCGAAACCCTTCAGCGACCGCCACTTTGTGGAGTGCCTGCGCAAGGGCGCCGAAGCCTTTGGCTGGGCTGAGCGGAACCTTAAACCGGGCTGCAAGCGCGAAGGCCAGTGGCTGATTGGCCACGGCGTGGCCGGTGCCTACCGCGGCGCGCCCACCATGACCTCGGGGGCGCGGGTACGTTTGCAGAATGGGCGTCTGATTGTGGAAACCGACATGACCGATATCGGTACCGGTTCCTACACCATCCTGACCCAGACGGCGGCGGAAACCATGGGAATGGAGATACAGAACGTAGAGGTGCGCCTTGGCAATAGTGCCTACCCGACCTCCTCCGGTTCAGGTGGGCAGTTTGGCGCGGCAAGCTCCACCGCTGGTGTTTACGCTGCCTGCGTGGCGCTTCAAAAGCAGATTGCCAAGCGCCTGCACGTTGACGAGGCGCGCTTTGAAAACGGCCGTGTCGTCGGCGGACAAATAGATATGGCGCTGGCCGACGTGGCCGATGGTGAGGAGATGGTGGCTGAAGACTCGATCAGCTTTGGCGACTTCAAGGACAAGCTGGAGATTGGCACCTTTGCAGCACATTTTGTTGAGGTGGCTGTGCATGCCTATACCGGTGAAACCCGCGTGCGGCGTATGCTGGCCGTGTGTGATGCAGGGCGCATCCTCAACCCCATCACGGCGCGCAGCCAGGTGATTGGCGGTATGACCATGGGTGTGGGGGCTGCCTTGACTGAGGGAATGAGCGTAGATACCGAGCGCGGCTTCTTCGTCAACCACGACCTAGCTGGCTACGAAGTGGCGGTGCATGCGGATATTCCCGAGCAGGAGGTGATATTTTTAGACACCACCGATGCGGCTTCAACGCCTCTGAAAGCAAAAGGGATTGGAGAACTGGGCATCTGTGGCGTAGCCGCCGCGATTGCCAACGCGATTTACAATGCTACCGGTGTTCGGGTGCGCGAATACCCAATGACGCTGGATCGAATAATTGCGCAGTTACCCGCAGCGTAAAACCTCAGGGATGTGGCTGCTAGCCTGCACTCTATGTTGAGAGGCGAAAGCATTTTTAATCTTTTTTGAAACGCTTAGAGGCTTAGGGATCGTTTGAACGGCCCTAAGCCTTTTTTATGCCACTCGTTGCTCTACCGTTTTGCTATTTATGAAAACAACATCCGCAGCGGCATCCACAGCCCCATGGCGATCATTACCAGGTTTTCGGTTAGCGACACAAAACCCAGCGGCACATTGCTGTTACCGCCGACGCAGGCGCACTTAAGCTCACGCTTGTCGATATACACGGCTTTAAAGACGGAGACAGCCCCTACCGTGCCGACAAACAGCGCCAGTGGTGCTGCCAGCCAAATCAATGCCCCGGCCAGCATTAAAATGCCTGCAAGTGTCTCAGCGTAGGGGTAAAAATAGCTGTAGGGCACGTAGCGCTGGGCCAAAAGGTCGTAGTTCAAAAACATACTGCTGAAACTTTCGACATCTTGCAGCTTCTGCAGGCCGAGCAGCACCATCGCCGTGGCAACGGCATACTCCGGCATGCGTGCAGTAAACAGTGTGCCCTGGGTAGCCCAGCTAATCGCCAAACCAATCAGCAACGCAGTAGCAAAAATGGCAATTACCGGCCGGTAAGTGGTCTCTTTCGCGTTTGGCACGCTCATTCCCAGATGCTCACGCAGCTCTTCATAGCCACCGATGCGTTGGTCACCGATATACACCTGCGGCGTCGTGTCGACGTTTTCCTGTTCTTTGAAAGCGTCGATTTCATCGCGGGATGTTAATGTGTGGTCGTCGACCTTAAAGCCTTTGCGTTTGAGTAGATCTACCGTCTTCAGGCCAAACGGACACAGATGCTCGGCGGTTTTCATCCGGTAAACCCGCGCGCTTTGCTGTGATGATGCCATGGCAACCTCCCTATTTATGCCTTTAACAAAGCTATCAGCCTAGTATCTAAAGCCTAGTACCTGGGGTTGCCTATAGGTCAAGTATTGGTAAGCGGCAACGGCTCATGAGTTTTGTTGCCCCACTTACACTGACAATGGGAAGATGATCTGATGCAATCTCCTTGTTTCCTTTGGGTGGCAAAGCTTGACCTTAAGGTAGCCCCTGGGTTGTAAACTTAAAGCGTAAAATTTTACTGTTGATAGGCTATATCGCCTCGATGGCCAAGTATTTGTTCAGTCACACACCTCAAGGAGACCGCTCATGACACGTTTTACCGCTACGCTTTTATCTAGTGCTTTACTCCTAGGAGCCGCCTCGGCTCAGGCCGCACTACCCACTGAAGCCACGCTGTACAAGAATCCCCAGTGCGGCTGCTGTGACGAATACGCGCGCCATCTTGAAGAGCTTGGCGTAGAAGTGACGATTATTGATGACGTAGAGCTGGGCGATATCAAGCAGCAGGCGGGCGTCCCTTATGGTTTGGGTTCGTGCCATACCATCGAAATAGGCGAGTATTGGATTGAAGGCCATGTGCCGATGGAAGCCGTCACCAAACTGTTTGAAGAGCAGCCCGACGTCGATGGCATTGGCCTAGCGGGGATGCCCATTGGTACGCCGGGTATGCCGGGGCCGCAGAGTGAACCCTATAACGTCTACGCGTTTAGCGATCAGCAAGATGAGCCGTTTATGACGCTGGCGCCGTAATTGACGCCCGCCTTAAGTCTTGACCGGCAACGCATAGCTGGCGGTGACATGCACCACGGGTCGGGTTTCATCGCTGGCTGAGAATAGCTGTACTTCGCCCACTGCTAGGCGGCGGCCAAGTTTGATCAGCTTGGCGTGGGCAATAATATCGTGATCGCCGGAGGCTGCGCGGAGGAAGTGGCAGTTTAAATCGCTTGTCACGGCCATCGCCTCTGGGCCAATTTGCGCCAAAATAGCCACGTACATAGCCACATCCGCAAAGCCCATCATGGTAGGCCCGGAAACCCGCGGGCCGGGGCGCAAATGCTCGTTGCCGATTTTCAAGCGCATGGTGGCCGTCATGTTGCCCACACACTCTATCTTGCCCATGCGCTGGGGAAACACTTCATCCAGAAAGTGTTCGATTTGTTGCGCAGTCATTACGGTCATTGTTGTTTTCCTATTAATTAGTCAGGCAACTCATTGGTCTTGTCGGTCACGCCTTAGCCAGCAAGTTATCAGCATTCATCATCTAGCGCCTCAATCCCCCTTTTCCTTGGTCGTTATAGCATTCTGCGCTTGTTTGTAGCAGTGGTTTGCTCATAACGGTGTCGTTGGAATACCTCGCCGCCTTTCTTGGTGGAAATATACTTCGAAGAAAAGTTTAAAAATGGGCGCTTGCCATATCCAGTGGACTTAGCTATTTTTACCTTGATCCAAAATTCATCAGATCAATTTGGCCTCGTAAAAATAATACAATAAGGAGTCGCTCGTGCAATCTCATCTCACTGCAGCATCGCCTGCGAACCAATCTGAGCTCGAAAAAGAGTCGTTTCTTCACCAAGGTATGCGCTTGCCGTTCATTCTCATCGTCCTCTGTTTTGCGGCGTGGGGGTTGGCTGGAAACCTAACGGATCCATTGGTTTCGGTATTTGGATCGGTTTTCTCAATGAGTGCATTCCAATCTTCGCTGGTTCAGTTTGCTTACTACGGAGCGTATTTTGCTTTAGCTATCCCGGCAGCCTGGATCAATTCGCAGTTGGGTTACAAAGGTGGTGTGCTGATTGGGCTTTTGTTAGCAGCCACGGGTGGTTTTTTGTTTTATCCCGCCTCGATCGTCATGACCTACGCCGTGTTTCTGGTTGCTTTGTTTACGCTGGCGGCAGGGCTTTCCATCTTAGAGACATCGGCAAATCCCTATGTAATGGCTATGGGGCCACGCCATAACGCCACGCGTCGACTCAACTTTGCTCAGGCTTTTAATCCCATAGGTTCTAACCTGGGTGTCTTGTTAGCCGCTATCTTCATACTCCCCCACGTCAATCCAGCCACTGCAGTAGATCGTGCTGCTCTGTCTCAACAAGAGCTTGAGCATATGCAGTCAATGGAGCTGCAGGCTGTTATGGGGCCCTATATCACCCTGGCACTACTTTATATTGTTATCGCTATTGCCATCGCCATGGTGCGGGTGCCGAAGCATGAGGGGTTGATGGCGGATCGGAAGAGTGAAGTGGTGAAGCTGCCAGGTAGCCGTTTGGGCAGATTGATGAAGAATCGACGCTACTCTTTCGGTGTAGTCGCGCAGTTCTTCAATGTTGCTGCCCAGACGTGCACGTGGACCTTCACGCTCCACTACATCACTGAAAACCTGGGGGTTAATAGTACTGTCGCAGGGTACTGGCTCCAGGCATCTCTGCTGGTTTTTCTGTTTTCCCGTTTCATCATGGTAGGCCTGATGGGCCGCTTCGACCCTCGTATGCTAATGACGCTCATGTGCGTGTTGGGTGTAGGGCTGTCTGTGTTTGCCGTGATCAGCGGCGGTGTCGCTGGCGCAATCGCCATCGTGCTGTTAAGTGCCTGTATTTCACTTTTATTTCCCACCATTTATGGCATCGCGCTTGAGGGGCTCGGTCAAGACACCAAGTATGGTGCGGCGGGGCTGGTCATGGCGATCGTAGGTGGGGCGCTTCTTCCGCCACTGCAAGGATGGGTTATCGACATGACCTCGGCCCGAATTAGCTATCTGGTAGTGGCTGGCTGCTTCCTGGTTATCGTTGGCTATGGCGTCTATGTATTGCGCAATCCAGCGCCAGTGTCGATTAGCGCTGAAGATATAGCCTAATGCTGAAGGTAGTAAGGCTTTCTATCCACCATCAGTCTTCCAGATTAATGGCAACCTGCGCCAGGTGTGTACGCATGGCGGCGTGCGCTGAGATGGGATCGCCAGCGGCGATAGCATTCAGCACCGCCTGGTGCTCGTGGTGGGTCGTGTCGAGGCGGCCACTGCGATAGATGGACTGCCATATCCTCATTCGCAGTGTTGGGCGGGAGAGAGCTTCTAGAAGGGCAATAAGGATTGGGTTCCTGGAGATTTTCGCCACTGTGAGGTGAAACTCTAAGTCTACTGCCATCGCAGCTTCGTGATCCTTAGCTTGAATGGCGGGTTCTGCGGTTTTGAGTAGATATCTGAGTCGTTCTATGTCTTTAGGCGTTCTACGCGATGCCGCCGTGGCAGCAGATTCGACCTCTAGTGCTTGGCGTACGGTGTGGAGGTCATGCGAGGACTTGTCCCCCTGGATGCTCGCCCAAAATTCCAATGGCTTTAATAACAAGTGCGGGTCAAGCGTTGTGACGGTAGTTCCTGATCCCTGCCTTGTTTCAAGGATTCCCATGGCGACAAGCGCACGTACACCTTCTCGAAGAGAGCTTCGAGAAACGCTGAATCGCTCAGCCAGTAATGGTTCTACAGGCAGTCTATCGCCAGGCCGGATTTCGCCGGAAGTGATCATGTCCTGGATGCCCTGGACGACCACCTCGTTCTGGGACGGGCGGCGGGTGGTCTGTTCTCCCAGGCTATCTTCGCTCATGCATGTTTCCTTCGATATGGATGGTTGGTTCAAGAAGTTTGAAGCGGTTGTAAATATTAGGCTAGAGTTAAATACATCATATGAATTAGAGGATTTAAGATGACGATTATCACCTCGATTGAATTTGTCGATCTTCGCTTTCCCACGTCGGACAGTAATGATGGTTCCGATGCCGTTAACAAAGATGCCGACTACTCCGCCGCCTATCTTAGACTCGTTACTGATAACGACTCGCTCTACGGTTGCGGATTTACTTTTACCATAGGTCGTGGAAACGACATTTGTCTCCAAGCAATCGATGCGTTAGCGACTCGCTTCATTGGACGCGATGTGGATGAGTTGTGCGCCAGCCCCGGACAAGCCTATCGTGAACTCGCAGCAGATTCTCAACTTCGCTGGCTCGGCCCGGATAAAGGCGTAGTCCACTTGGCGCGTGCCGCTGTAATGAACGCGGTATGGGATCTGGCGGCACGTAGAATGGGCCTTCCGCTCTGGCAGTTCATCTGTGAGATGGAGCCAGCAGAGCTTGTCGCTAACCTCGACTTGAGCTATCTCTCGGATGTACTGACCGCTGATGAAGCAGTTGCCATGCTTGAGGAGCAGCGCCAGCATCGTGAAGAGCGGATTTCCGATCTGCAAGCGCATGGTTTTCAGTGTTATACGACCTCCGCCGGGTGGCTGGGCTATTCGGACGAGAAGCTCGAAAGGCTATGCCGCGAAGCAGTTGAGGAGGGCTATCGGCATATCAAGCTTAAGGTCGGTGCCAACCCCGAAGACGATGAGCGGCGGCTCGGCATTGCACGCTCCGTGATCGGCTCGGATATCTCGCTGATGATTGATGCCAACCAAATTTGGGATGTCCCAGAAGCCATCGAGAGAGTGCGAGCGCTGGCCCACCACAACTTGCTGTGGATCGAAGAGCCCACCAGTCCTGATGACGTTCTAGGCCACCGCGCCATTGCTGACAGTGTGCGTCCCGAGGGTATTGGCGTAGCGACCGGCGAACATGGCATGAACCGTGTGTTGTTCAAACAGTTGCTGCAGGCCGACGCTGTGGACTTTGTTCAAATCGATTCCTGTCGGCTCGCCAGCATCAACGAGATTATCCCCGTACTGCTAATGGCCAAGAAATTTGCAAAACCCGTGTGCCCTCACGCTGGAGGCGTGGGGCTTTGCGAGCTCGTCAGCCATCTCGTAATGATCGATTACGTTGCGATATCAGGCCCGATGGAGGGGCGTGTTGCCGAGTACGTTGATCATCTTCACGAACATTTCGTCGACCCCTGCATTGTGAGTAAGGGGGCTTACATGCTGCCTGAAGCACCGGGGTATTCAGCCGAGATTAAAGCAGCGTCACTGACACGTTGGGCTTGGCCGGAGGGTACTGAGTGGGCAAAACGTCGAGAGGGGGCTAACACATGATGAAGGGGAAACTTTTGCATCCGGAGCTGCTCTCTGCACTAGCGGGAGCAGGGCATGGGGCGCAAATCCTCATTGCAGATGCACTCTATCCGCATTCGACGGGTGTTTCATCTACGGCGGCAAGAGTGCACTTAAACCTCCGTGCAGGAATGGTTCCTGCTGCTGATGTTCTGAAGGCGGTCGCTGAGACGATCCATATAGAGGCCGCCACTTACATGCAAACAGCCGAGGGCGGCGCCTCTGAGGCCGTTCAGGAATTCCAGCAGCTGTTGGTTCAGCATGTCCATGGGGGTGGCGAACATGGTGATGGCGAAAAAATCACCTGGTCGAATTTGGGGCGGATGGAGTTCTATACGGCCTGTCGCGAACCGGATGTATGTCTTCTCATCGCTACCGGCGAAACACGCCCTTATGCAAATCTGTTACTAACGGTAGGCGTGCCATGATCCTCGATGCACACCTTCATGTATGGGACACGTCAGTAGTCAGCATCGCTTGGCTGGCTGGCGCTGGGTTGCCGCCAACGGCTTCCATTCCACAGGCATCTGGAGAGCGTCAATACATCCTTGTGGAAGCCGATGCTGACGATCCGGCACAAGAAGCTGATTGGCTCACCACTGTCGTGGCTAAGGATCCACGGGTTCACGGCGTGGTGGCCAGTGTGGCACTTGAGAACCATGATGCTGAGGAGCAGCTGGCAAGGGTCGCAGCCCTACCCAAGGTGGTTGGCGTACGTAGGCTTCTCCAGGATCGTGACCTCTTCGACTCATCCAGGCTTGTTCAGGGAATGAAGCTACTCTCCGCCCATGGCTTGCCATTTGATGCCTGCGTTCGGGCTGGGGAATTGCCGGCTCTTACCCAACTAATCTTACAAGTGCCAGAGTTGACGGTGGTGCTGGATCATATGGGGAAGCCTGAGGTTGGCGATGAACAAGCCATGCTCAAGTGGCGCAGGGATCTAGCGTGCCTGGCCGAATTACCCAACGTACATTGCAAGCTTTCGGGGCTACCGGCGCAATGCCGTGACGCAAAGGAATTGGAAAGTGTGGTGGCTGATGTGGTGGGCACTGCGGTTGAGCTTTTCGGCCCAGGGCGCTGCTTGCTCGGCAGCGACCGCCCTGTCAGTCAAGACCCCAGCGATTGGTGCTCGCGAGTATTGGAACTCTTGCCCGCCGCCTACCGCTCATCCGTCGCTCATGAGAATGCCCTTCGTATCTACTCAAGGAGACCATGCTAATGACGGCATCTTCTGTCATCCAACGTTTGCCTGACAAACTTCATACCGCTTTTAGCAAACTAGGGGTCGGTACGGCACAGTTTGGAAACATGGGCAAAAAAGTAGCAGAACAGGACTGTCTTGATGCAGTGGAAGCTGCATGGGACGGTGGGCTTCGATTCTTTGATACCGCCCCACACTATGGTTTGGGACTATCCGAAGAAAGGCTAGGCAGGGCGCTGCATGGACGGCCCAGCAAGGACTACGTTATTTCCACTAAGGTGGGCCGCTTGCTTAGCGAGAACCCAACGCCGCAGGGCACAGATAGTGACAATGGTTTTCTTGTTCCCGATAAGCTGACACGGATTCGTGACTACACCGCCGATGGTGTACAGCGCAGCCTTGAAGAGTCATTGGATCGGCTGAAACTCGACGCTGTCGACATTCTCTGGATCCATGACCCTGAAGAGCCTACTGACCGTTTCGATGAAGCGATCAGCGGCGCTGTGCCCATGCTGAATCGGCTCCGGGCCGAAGGGGTGATTTCAGCCTGGGGCATTGGTTCTAAAGACGCCGCCATGTTGCGCCGCTTCGTGGATCATTCCGATCCCGACTTAATCATGCTTGCTGGCAGGTATACCTTGCTCGAACAGGAGCAAGTGGGGCTGATGTCAGCCTGTCAGGCGAAAGGTATTGGCGTCATCGCTGTCGGGGTTTTCAACTCCGGCCTACTGGCTCGTGAAGAGCCGCCCGCGGATGCGTGGTACGAGTATGGCGCTGCACCAGCGTGGGCGTTGGAACGGGCTCGATTGATGGCGGCAGTGGCGCGTGAACACGGTGTCAGCCTTCCAGAGGCTGCGCTGAACTTTCCCAAACGGCACCCTGCTGTCGTGAATGTGATGGCCGGCATGCGTTCGGCAGTGCAAGTAGAGAGGAATCTGGCACTGGCTTCATCCGAAATACCCGAAGCATTCTGGAATGATCTGCGGGCGCAAGGCCTGCTAAAGGAGGAAGTATGAAATTGTTACGCCGTGGTGAGCTCGGATATGAAATGCCGCTCGTCGAGATTGATGGAGTCCTTTACGACGCTTCACCAATAGGTGATTTTGATCCCAGCTTCTGGGCTACCGGTGGGATGCAGCAACTCAAGACATTGGCTGAAAAAGGCCGTCTCACTCCCGTCAAGATTAACGACAATGTTCGCTATGGCTCCCCAGTAGCTAGAGCCTCCGCAGTGATCTGTATCGGCCAGAATTACGCTGCACATGCGGCTGAATCCGGTGCTGAGCCGCCGCAGAGCCCCATCGTCTTCCTTAAGACGCCGAACACCATTGCAGGCCCTAATGACGTCGTCACCATTGCCCGTGGCTCACAGAAGACAGACTGGGAGGTGGAGCTAGGTATCATCATCGGCAGCACGGCCTCCTACTGCGACTCATTGGAAGAAGCGGTGCAGCATATCGGTGGCTATGTGCTGGCTAATGATCTCTCTGAGCGAACATTCCAGCTAGAGATTTCCGGGGGGCAGTGGAGCAAGGGGAAATGCAGTCCTGGCTATATGCCGTTAGGCCCCTGGATCGTAACAGCAGATGAGTTCGATCCGGCGGATGCGAGGTTGCGCTCATGGGTTAATGGAGATTCTCGGCAGGATTCGCGTACAACCGACATGATCTTCAGCTGTGCTGAGATTGTGCGGGATCTTTCCCAGTATATGCAGCTTGAGCCAGGTGATGTGATATCGACAGGAACCCCTCAAGGAGTGGCGGTATCCGGGCGTTTTCCGTACCTGAAGTCAGGAGACATGGTCGAAGTCGAGATCGAAGGACTTGGTCGGCAGCGGCAGACCTACCGGGCCTGGGAGGAGTAAACGATGTCAGCACGTTTTGAAGGTTTGGTCGCTCTCGTGACGGGTGGCGCCTCTGGGATTGGCGCCGCGATTGCGGATCTTTTAGCAGAGGAGGGAGCCAGCGTTGCCGTCCTGGATATTGACGATCCAAAGAACCAGCACTATTGGCATAAGTGCGACGTGGCAGACAGTGCATCGGTGAATAGTGCCGTTCAGTCAACGGTCGATGAGTTTGGACGTTTGGATATTGTGGTGAACAACGCGGGCATTGGTGCTCAGGGAAATGTTGCTGATAACTCAGACGAAGAGTGGGCACGATCCTGGGAAATCAATGTTGCTGGCATGGCACGGGTGGCCCGCGCAGCGCTACCTTACTTGAAGAAGTCCAATGCCGCTTCGATCACGAATATGGCGTCGATAGCTTCCACTGCGGGCCTTCAACAGAGAGCACTATATTCGGCAACCAAGGGGGCTGTCTTAGCGTTGACCCGAGCCATGGCCGCAGATCATGTACGTGAGGGCATTCGGGTGAACTGTGTCGCTCCTGGCACGGCTGATACGCCATGGGTGGGTCGGCTTTTACAGCAGGCTGATGATCCTGCCGCAGAGCGTTTAGCGCTTGAGGCGCGTCAACCCCATGGTCGTCTGGTAAGTGCGGAAGAAGTGGCACGAGCAGTGGCCTATCTTGCCGATCCTGCCAACCGTTCATCGGTGGGGGTGTGTCTGCCTGTGGATGGCGGTATGGAGGCGTTGAGGTTGAGGCCACAGCAATAGTCGAAGATTTCTTTAGGCTATCTCTTCAAAAAAATTCCCTAGTAAACAATAACCCCTCAAGGAGCAAGTCCTTGAGGGGTTATTAGCGACTATGCTTTAGTGCGCTTGGCGTCGTACAAGCGTTACTTCGCCTTATGCACCTGACGCCACTCGTGTAGTAGCGGCTCGGTGTAGCCAGAAGGCTGTACGCGCCCTTTGAAGATCAGGTCTGAGGCGGCTTTGAAAGCGGTGGAGCCTTCAAAATCGGCGCTCATGGCGGTGTAGGTGGGGTCGCCTGCGTTCTGCTCGTCGACCACCTTGGCCATGCGCTTAAGGGTCTCTTCTACCCGCGGCGCATCGACAATGCCATGGAGCAGCCAGTTGGCAATATGCTGGCTGGAGATACGCAGCGTGGCGCGGTCTTCCATCAAACCCACGTTGTGGATATCCGGCACTTTCGAACAGCCCACGCCGTGCTCTACCCAACGTACTACGTAGCCAAGAATGCCCTGGCAGTTGTTATCCAGCTCCTGCTGCTTCTCTTCATCGGACCAGTTAGCGTTTTCCGCTACCGGCACGGTGAGCAGGTCGTCCAAATAGTCGGGCTCGCCCAGGCCTTCCAGCTCGCGCTGTACGTCGGTGACGTTGACCTGATGGTAGTGCAGTGCGTGCAGCGCAGCCGCCGTAGGAGAGGGTACCCAAGCGGTGTTGGCACCGGCTTTCGGGTGGCCGATTTTCTGCTCCAGCATGTTGTGCATCAGGTCGGGCATGGCCCACATGCCTTTACCGATCTGGGCGCGACCGCGCAGACCGCAGGCAAGGCCCACCTGCACGTTGCTCTTCTCGTAGGCCTGAATCCACGCGGCGCTTTTCATATCGCCTTTGCGCACCATGGGACCCGCTTCCATGGCGGTGTGCATTTCGTCGCCGGTGCGGTCGAGGAAGCCGGTATTGATAAACGCCACCCGTGACGCGGCCTCGGCGATACACGCCTTGAGGTTAACCGTGGTGCGGCGCTCTTCGTCCATGATGCCCATTTTCAGGGTATCGCGGCTCATGCCCAGAATGTCTTCGACGCGACCAAACAGCTCGTTAGCGAAAGCGACTTCTTTAGGGCCGTGCATCTTCGGCTTAACGATATACACAGAGCCAGTGCGCGAGTTGCGTGGCTGGTCGGCGTCTTTCTTCAGGTCGTGCAGCGCGAGCAGCGAGGTGACGACCGCATCCAGGATACCTTCCGGTAGCTCGTTGCCTTTGTCATCCAAAATCGCCGGTGTGGTCATTAAGTGACCCACGTTACGCACGAACATCAGCGAACGGCCGGGCAGCGTGACGGTGCTACCATCGGTGGTCTGCCAGGTGCGATCAGCATTCAGCTTGCGGGTAAATGTCTTCCCGCCTTTGTCGATCTTCTCTTCAAGATCGCCCTTCATTAGGCCCAGCCAGTTGCTGTAGACACCCACTTTGTCTTCTGAATCCACCGCGGCAACGGAGTCTTCGCAATCCATGATGGCGGTCAATGCAGCTTCCACCACTACATCTTTAACGCCTGCCGGGTCGGTTTTGCCGATAGAGTCGTTGGGATCGATCTGGATTTCCAGGTGCAGGCCGTTGTTGCCCAGCAGAATCGACTCAGGTTTGCCTGCTTCGCCAGTAAAACCAATCAGCTTGCCTGAATCCTTAAGGCCCGTCTCACGACCACCTTCCAGTGTCACCACCAAGTGCTCATCACGAATGGCGTAGTTCACTGCATCACGGTGGGAGCCAGTGGCCAGCGGCGCCGCGCGGTCAAGCACACCGCGGGCATAGGCGATGACTTTGGCGCCGCGTTTCGGGTTAAAGCTGGTGCCTTTCTCTGCACCGTCCTCTTCGGAAATCGCATCGGTGCCATACAGGGCGTCGTACAGGCTGCCCCAGCGGGCGTTCGCCGCGTTCAGTGCATAGCGTGCGTTGCTCACCGGTACGACCAACTGAGGCCCTGCTTGAACGGCTACTTCACGATCAACGTTGGCGGTGGTCGCTTTGACATTAGCCGGGGCCTCGGCCAAGTAGCCGACCTCTTTCAAGAAGCGGCGGTAGGCCGGCATATCGGTAACCGGGCCGGGGTTTTCCCGGTGCCATGCGTCGAGCTTCTCTTGCAGAGCGTCGCGCTCTTCAAGTAATTGACGGTTTTTTGGGGTCAAATCATGAAACAGGGCATCCACACCGGCCCAAAAGGCGTTTTCATCAACGCCTGTTCCCGGCAGCGCCTGCTCATTGATAAAACGATCTAAATCGGCTGCCACCTGTAAACGGTGGCGCGTGATACGCTCGCTCATGGGGTTTCTCCTGTGAGGATGCTCGTGGGCACTCTGTTTTTTAGAACATGGTTGGCCACGGGCAGATTAAAATGTATTTATGGAAAATAATTCCACAGCTGCTCGGGCATGTAAACAGCGTAGACCCTAATGCGCTAAAATGCTCGACCAAATGACTAGGCATTTGGTGTTGGGAACTCGAAGCATCTGCCGTGCCTAGGCCAACGGACAATGGCGTTATGGAGAAACATCGATGAGTGATTTCCAACATCTGGAAGGCTTGTTTCGCCACGCCTCGGGCGATACCGCCCTTACCCGCCTTTTGCCAGGGGAAATATTGGCAGACGCCATGCAAGGCTATTTCCAGCACTATGGCTTAGAAGCGCTGCTGTTAGATACCAGTGAAGTGCATGCAGGTTTTATTGATACGGGGCGCTTTGCACTATGGTGCCAAGTCTGGAGCCCTCCGCAGCCGGTGGGCACTGCCTTTGTGGTTCACGGTTACTATGACCATATGGGGTTATATCGCCATTTGCTTGAACGCCTGCTGGCGAAGGGCTGGCGAGTGGTGCTGTGGGATCTACCCGGCCACGGTCTTTCCAGCGGGGCACGGGCGGCAATAGAAGATTTCGATGATTATCAGCACTGCTTGGCCCACTTGCAGACGACTCTTAAGGAACAAGGCATGGCGCCTGAACCATGGTTAGGCGTGGGCCAGAGCACCGGTGGGGCGATTCTGGCAACCGACGCGCTCACCCGCCGTGAGGCTTCCGGCTGGTCAGGTTTGGTGCTGCTGGCGCCCTTGGTAAGGCCTTGGGGGTGGAGCCAAACAAGCTGGTTGCACTTGATTGCCAGTCCGTTCGTAAAAGAGTTGCCGCGTAAATATCGCTCCAACTCTAACGACGAGCAGTTTACCGAGTTTCTACGTAAGAGTGACCCGCTGCAGCCCGAGCGGCTAAGCGTTGCTTGGGTGAGCGCGATGCGCCGCTGGATGCCGCGACTGCTGGCCCAGGAGCCCAATCCATTGCCGACCTTGATACTTCAGGGCGAGCAGGATTTGACCGTCGATTGGGAGTGGAATTTAGCCATTCTGGCGAAGAAGTTTCCCAATGCCGACATTCATCGCCACCCGGAAGCTCGCCACCATTTAGTCAACGAATCTGATGCCATTCGGGAGGAGTTGTTTGAAGCACTGGATGTGTTTGTAGATAGTTTTTGTAAGTAGTTTTGGTAAGTCGTCATTGTAAAGGGTTGTTGCCAAAGAGAGGGGGGTAAAACTTATTGGCGAGGTGACTCCCTAGCGTCACGAGCACTGAATAAATTCCGCTATGGATTGATTCAGTGCTTTCACCTTCCGATGTTCACGTTTACCCGTATTACTGGGCGTTCAGGAACGCCTCCACATCGAGTAGTATCAGCTCATTATCATCGGCTTGCCCCTTCTGGCGGCCAATCGAGAACGGGTAGTTATTATCGTTGGCGACCACGATGGTGCGCTCATCGACTCGATCAACGTTCTCAATGGTCACAAAGGGAAAGTTAAAGATGCCGTTGCGTGTGCCACGCGGTGCAATGCCATCGGGATCCTGGATATCCATAAGGTCGATATAGGCAATTTTCTCAAGTACACCCTGCTCGTTCGTACGCTCGAGGTCGATGAGATAGATGCGTTTGAACTCGGCGGGGTTGTCTGCCCACTCTTCTCGCGGATCACCCTGACGGCTATCACGCTCGATGATCAGGCCGCGGGTACCGCCGATGAGATTGAAATCGCCAATCGCATGGTCTGCTGACTCCAAGGGGTAGTAGCGGGTTGTGTCGCCCCACTCGCCGGTTTCAGTATCGAGCTCGAACATTCTTAATACCGGGGTGTCATCAATGGTTTCCGGGGCATTGGCGTTGCTGTCCCAGATCGGTTTTTCCAGCAAGGGATAGAGCGTTGTTTGGTCTTCGGAGAGCGCCATGCCTTCATAACCGCCGGAGCGAAACACCACCACCTCATCAGAGAGAGGGGCACCGGGGTTCGGGGTGAGGGCAAAGGCATTGTCGGGGGTGCGCATCGGCGTACCGTCTGGGGCTGTGGCCAGCACTTGTAGCACTTCGCCCTCGCTATCGACCTGGATAATCCACGGGCCGAACTCATCGCCAATCCAGTAGCTATCGCCCACCGGCTGGATCGATTCGATATCGAAATCAGCGCCGGTTAAAAAACGACCAGGAGTAGCTTCATTCATAATCGGGAAGGGCACTTTGCGGTTTGGATCCGAGAGCTGAACGGTCTTTTCGATGGCGACGCGGCCGGTGTCCCAGTCGGGCTTAATGATGTTAAACATCAGTATGACGTCAGAAGAGTTTGCCTTGGAGCCAAAGCCGTTATCGGTCAACACCAGGAAGCGCCCATTGCCCAACGAGCGAATACCGGAGAACCCCTGCAACGGCTGGCTTGGAAAGGGTAGCGCTAAGCCAGTGGCTTGCACATTGGTGTAGAGCTGCTCAACGCGCCCCTCTTTACCGGGAAAACGACCTGAGACGTTGTAGTGCTCAGCGGCACCGGCAGGGGCCGCCACAAAAGTGCCGCTCGGTAACTGGGCATGGCCGGTCAAGGTGGCTGGGAAGACCTGCTGCGCGTGTGCCGTGCCGGCAAACGCGAAGAGAGTTAGAGCAGTGGCTAGTACTGGCTTTATCATTGCTATTTCACCATTTAAGCAGGGGGAGTGATTAGAGTTGATTCAGCTTTCGCTAATTCTCCGCAGCGAAGGTGATAATTGAATGACAATGAGCAGACGTTTTAATGGCAGTCAGTTTTCAGGCCGAGTTTGACCACTAATGAGCAAAAAACCTTGTTCAGCAGGCATAAATGTTAAAAGGTGAAGTTGTTCAAATACGTTATGAGAGGAAAGGGTAATGGCGTCATCGGTAGCAAAAGTGCTTGTGTTGGCAGGCAGCGCCCGTGAAGGCTCGCTTAACAAACAGCTAGCCAAGCTCGCCGCCAAGCGGATTGAAGCGCTTGGTGGGGAAGCAACCTTTATCGATTTAAAAGACTACCCCTGTCCACTGTTCGATGAGGATATCGAAACCCAAGGTATGCCGGATAACGTACTGAAGCTGCGCGATATATTGGCAGATCACCAAGCACTGCTGATTGCCTCGCCGGAGTACAACGGCTTTATTACGCCGTTGCTGAAAAACACCTTGGATTGGCTATCCAGGCCTTACCAAGAGACGCCAGGGCTTGGCCTGTTCGCCGGTAAGTGGGCAGCGCTGGTGGCCGCATCACCTGGTGGGCTGGGTGGTATCCGCGCTCTGCCGCTGGGGCAACAGTTGCTTTCCAATCTTGGCTTGATTGTATTGCCGCAACCGTTATCGCTACCCAAGGCAGGCAGTGCGTTTAACGATTCAGGCGCATTAAATGACACTGCTATCGGCGAGAAGCTTGACGCCCTCTGCCAACGGCTTGTCGAGGTAATGGCCAATAACCACCGTTAAGCCCCTTTCAGCATCCGATCCAGCTGGCGGTAGCCAATTGCTTCAATTAGATGCGGCTGGGTGGGCTTGGGTTCGCCCTGAAGGTCGGCAAGGGTCAGAGCTACACGCAGTACGCGGTGATAGGCGCGGGCGGAGAGCTTGAGCTTTTCCAGTACGCCCGCGAGCCAGGCGCGCTCTTCATCGTTAAGCGCGCAGGCGGCCTCCAGGGCTTTGCCGCTTAGCTGGCTATTTAGCGCGCCGCGGGCCATTTGGCGTTCTCGGGCGACCATTACCCGCTCACGCACGGCTTCCGATGATTCGCCTTGAGTTTGCGCGGTGAGCTGCTCTGGCGGCAGCGCGGGCACTTCTACCTGTAGGTCTATGCGGTCTAGCAGTGGCCCGGAAAGCCGTGCCTGGTAGCGCTGGATTTGGCTGGCGGTGCACTGGCAGCGTTGGCGCGGGTCACCTAAGTGGCCGCAGGGGCAAGGGTTCATTGCAGCGACGAGCTGGAATTGAGCTGGGTAACGGCGTTCATGGCTGGCGCGAGCTAAATGGATCTCTCCCGTCTCTAGCGGTTGGCGCAAAACCTCTAGCACATGGCGGGAAAACTCCGGCAGTTCATCCAAGAACAGTACACCATGGTGAGCGAGGGATATTTCGCCGGGTTTGGGTTTTGAGCCACCGCCCACCAGGGCGGCGGCACTGGCGCTGTGGTGCGGTTGCCTAAATGGCCGCTTACCCCAGTCGGCTTCCAGCGGTAGCCCGCAGACCGAACGTACGGCAGCGACTTCCAGGGCATCCTCTTCGGAAAGCGGTGGCAGAATGCCCGGCAGGCGGCTGGCCAGCATGGTTTTACCCGTGCCTGGCGGGCCTGCAAATAGCAGGTTATGCCCCCCGGCCGCAGCGACTTCCAACGCGCGTCGAGCCTGCTGCTGGCCGCGTACATCGGCAAGATCATCCACCGGGGCAGTGGTTTTCACCGAGGCACTGAGCCTGTGCGGCGGGATCTTCTCCTGGTCGAGGAGGTGGGCGACGACTTGCCAGAGAGTGTCGGCGGGGAGTACCGGCAAATCGCCTGCCAATGCCGCTTCATCGGCGCAGGCGCGGGGAATAATCAGCGCTTTCTTTGCTCGCCGTGTGGCCAGGGCAAAGGGAAGTATGCCCGGTACGGCACGCAGCTTGCCATCCAGGGCCAGCTCGCCCGCACACTCCATGCCTTCCAACGCTTCCACGGGAATTTGTCCTGAGGCGGCGAGAATACCAAGAGCGATGGGAAGGTCGAAGCGGCCGCCCTCTTTGGGCAGATCAGCGGGGGCGAGGTTTAAGGTAATACGCCGAGTATTGGGGAAGTCAAAGCCCGCATTAACCAGTGCACTGCGCACCCGTTCGCGGCTCTCTTTTACCGCCGTTTCCGGCAGGCCCACCAGCGTTAGGCCCGGCAAGCCGTTAGCCAGATGCACCTCAACATGCACCGCCGGTGCATCTAATCCCACGCCCGCTCGCGTGGCGACAATGGCTAGCGTCATGCTCTTCCCTCGCTGCTTTTAGGTAAAAAAACTAACCCCAATGTAAGCGAAATCTACTTTATCTTAAGTGCCTAACCTATCGTAGTTAAGAACGCTTTGGTAGCGTCACGGTTTTCTACCTACCAAGTGATTAACCGCAGTAGCTTCTTCCAACGCCGTGGTTAGTTCTCGGGCAAACCGCTGGGCGGAAGGCAGTGCGCCGAAGCTCCAGGCGGGCGGCAGATGCACCAGCTTATCGTGCCTAACGCTGGGAAGCTGCTGCCATAAGCCGCTTTTTGCCAACTGCTCTTCGACCCCGGTGGGCAGTGGATCGATGATCACCAGCATTGCCTCGGGGTAGCGTGCCAGCGCTTCAATCCCCACCAGCGCAAACCCCCAGGCGTTGGTGGCTTGATCCCAGGCATTGGGCAGCGCCAGTTGTTCAAGCACAGCGTTGTACAAGCTGTTTTCCCCAAACACCCGCACGTGGCGGGCATCCATAAACTGCACCATCAGTAGCGGCGCGATTTCTGTCTGTGAGAGGGGGCGGGATTCGCGCAGGCGGGTCATCAAGGCGTCGGTTTCCGCGATCAGCGCTTCTGCCTGGGGTTGGTGCTCGGTTAACTCGCCTAGCTGACGGGTCAGTTTTTGCATCTCTTGCCAGGTATCGGTGCCGGGAGAGTAGAGCGAGAACAGAGTGACCGGTGCAATTTTCTCTAGGCGCGGGGTTAAACCGGCAAACATGGGCGAAATCAGCGTTTGCTCTGGCGGCTCCTGGGCCAGCAGTTCCATATTGGGCTGGGTGCGCAGGCCCATATCGGTGGCACTATCGGGAATATGTGGCTCGCCTACCCAGGCGTGGTAGTCACTCTGCTGGGCGACGCTGCTAACCGGGGCGTCTATGGCCAGCAGGGTTTCGGCGATCGTCCAGTCCACCGTGGCCCACTGGGCCTGGGCGCTGGAAACGCTCAGTAGGCAAGCGGCGAACAGCCCGCAGCGGGTGAGCAAACAGAACAGGGAGGTGTGGCGCATGGTGGTGAGAGGCCATCCGGAAAATAAGAGCTGTATTTAAACGATAATATTTATTGTTTGCAAACCTGTATTCAACGAAAAATGCCCAGGCGCGGTGGCCTGGGCAGATGTGCGAACGATTGCTTAATGATGCTTAGACAAGGACTTAGACAAAGGCTTCGGCCGAAAGCTTAGAAACGGTAGTGAACGCTGGCGGTGACGCCGCGCTCAGCGCCGAAGTAGCAGTATTCAAGCGAGTTACAGGAAGCGACATACTCCTTATCGAGTAGATTGCTCACGTTTAAGCGCGTTTCGACCCCTTCAACGCCGACATGGCTCAGATCGTAGCCAATAGTGGCATCGACCAGGGTGTAGTCGGGCACGGTTTCTGTATTGGCCCGGTCAGCGGCGATATCCGCGTAGTGGCGGACGCCGACGCCCATATCCACGCCGTTCAGCCAGCCGTCGTTGGCCTGGTAGTGGCCCCATAGCTGCACTTGATGGCGAGGGGAGTAAATGGCGTTATTGCCCTGGTTGCCGTCGTCGCTTTTGGCGTAGGTGATATTGGTGAAACTGTAGCCCGCCTGAAGTGAGAGGGTATCCGTTAGCTGGGTTTGCGCTTCGAGTTCCAGCCCTTGGGATTCGATCTCCCCCACGGCGCGGTAGGGGTCGGTGGGCTGCTCTTTGGTCGCCACGTTCTCCTGGCTGATATGGAACAGGGCCGCGCTATACTGGCTGGCGCTGCCGTGAGGCTGAACCTTCAAGCCCGCTTCCCATTGTTTGCCTTCCATCGGGGAGAGCAGATCGCCGCTCTCATCCACGAAGCTGGTGGGGGTGAAGGCAGTGGAGTAGCTCAGGTAAGGCGCGACGCCGTTATCAAACAGGTAAACCACCCCGGCGCGGCCACTGAACTGGGTATCGCTGAGGGAACTGGTGTCACCGCTATCGCGGTTGGCATTGTCGATATTCACCCAGTCGTAGCGGCCGCCCAAGGTGAAGCGCCAGTTGTCCATGGCGATTTGGTCTTGCAGGTAGACACCGGTCTGGTCGATCTCATGGCGTTCGCGTACAGGGGCGTAAAACTCGATAGGGTCGCTGCCATAAACGGGATCAAAGGCATTGAGCGGCTGAAAATACCCCGTAGGCCACGACACGTCGTTCTCCCGCTGCTGGTAATCCACCCCGAACAGCAAGGTGTGATCCATAAAGCCGCTGCTGATGTTGGCTTCAAGCTGGTTGTCGAGCGTCCAGGCTTCCAGCGATTCATTGCTGCCGGAGTAGTAGCGGGTGAGTTCATCAGATTCCGGTGATACCCAGCCATAGCCGTAGACCTGATTGAGCACCACGTCTGAATTGAGGTAGCGCATCAACTGGCGGCCGGTCACCTGGTCGTTAAAGCGGTGCTCTAGTGTATAACCAAGCATTCGCTGGGTGCGCTCATAGGTGTCGTATTCCTCTTCACCGTCATAAAAGTTATTGCTGATCTTGCGGCCATTGTGGGCAACCACCGCCCCTTCATAGGGTACGCCTGAGTGGTAGCCGCCTTCCGGCTCATCCTGCAGATACGCCTCCACGGTTAGGCTGGTGTCGTCGGTCATGTCCCAGGTGAGGCGTGGCGCAATGGCGTAGCGTTCTTCTTCTGCCGGGCCAAACTGGGTATCCGCGGCGCTGGCAATCCCGGTCAGGCGAAAGGCCACCCGCTGCTCTGCGCCAATCGGCCCGGTGAGGTCAAAAGCGGCGCTGCGCTGGTTGTTGTTGCCCACCCGAAAGCGCAGTTCACCGCTTTGTTCAAATTCTGGCCGCTTACTGTTCAGGGCCACCACACCGCCTGGGGAGGCGCGCCCATAAAGCACCGAGGCGGGCCCACGGACGACTTCGATGCTTTCCAAAAACCACGGATCGATGCGCATACTGCTATGGGAGTTGGCATCGCCCATCACTTTTAGGCCATCTAAGAAGGTATTGCTCAAGCTGCCGTCAGAAAAACCGCGTAGCACCAGATAATCGAAACGATTCGAGGCGCCAATCTGGTTGCTGTAAACACCGGGCGTGTAGTCGGTAGCGCGCTGTACGGTGCTTACACCACGGTTATCCATCTGCTCCCGGGTAATAGTGGAAACGCTCTGGGGGATTTCGACCGTCGGGGTTTCTACCTTGGTGGCGGCCTGCTGGGCGGTGACCGTGACCGTTTTCAGCTCGGTGCTTTCCTGAGCGTACAGTGGTGAAACGCCCAGGGCGGCGATAACGGCAGCGCTGATGGGGGAGCGTAAAAAGTGCGCAGAGCGAAGCAAATGGTGTTGGGGGATGGACATGGGGAGTACCTGCAATAAGAATCAATTAACTAATGTGTTAATGAGAATTATTGCGCTTATTGGCTTGTGAAAGGTACGTGCAATGACAAAAGGCGTATGCGCGCTGCCAAAAAGCCTCCTACAGGGGAACCTACCGCTAACACAACAACGCAGCGACCTTAGTGGCGGTTGAGCACTTCATGGGGCGCGATGCCAAAGGCGCGCTTGAAAGCAGTGGCAAAATTGGTGGCATGGCGGTAGCCACAGGCGTGAGCGGTTTGCTGCACGCTATAACCTTTATGCAAGTACGCCTGGGCTTGGGCCAGGCGGCAACGGCGTAGATAGTCGAAGATCGAGCAACCGTAACAGCGCTGAAACTTGCTACGTAGGCTACTGGGACTCATGGCGGCGTTGCTGGCCAACTGCTCCAGCCGATAATTCTGGTGGGGATACTGTTCAAGCTGCTGGCGCAAACGTTCCAGGCGCTGATGGTCGCTATGGGTAAGGCCCGCTGGGAAACTGACGGCTTTCCCTGTGTCGCTGGGCTCAAGGCAAGAGGCAGGCAGCCCATGCGCTAACAGCTGGAGCGCTAGACCCTGCCATAGCAGGCGCTGCCGTTCTGCTGGCCAGTTCTTGACCAGTGCCGCCTCCAGGCTGTGGTGAAGGAGCTGTGGCACTTGCCAGGTATGCAGCACGGGCGTTGCCGGAGGGGCAACGTCGATGGGCAAGGAAGAGAGAGGCCCGCTGGAAGCGATCAGCGATATGTTGAGGATACGCAAGCGCTGCGGCGCGGGCTGGAAGACCTCAAGCCCGGTCTGCTCGTTGAAATGCGCACTAAAGGCGTCACCGGCCTGCAACTGAAACGACTGGTGACCGAGCCCCACTTGGATACGCCCCTCCAGGACGACACTGAGAAACCACGCAGCGGAACGCCGGGAGGTGGAGGCGTAGGCGTGCAGGACGTCAAGATCCGAGTGCGTCACCCGCAGTGTGGGCGTTATCTCGACATCCATTACCCGCCCGCGGGCCACGCACGGTGCTGGCTGGGCGCGCTCGGGCGCTTCGGGAAAGCGGTAGTCGATCCCGAAGCGCTGACCAAGCGCCAGCAGGTCATGGGTGGTGAGTGGCGTGCCAGATGGCGTTATCGAGTCTAGTGCCGCCATTTCCACTTCCATGACCATTATCTCGCCCTTGATCGGTTATCAGCGTTTAGCGAACCAGCGCTCAGTAAGCCATCGACCAGCTCAGAGTGTAAGTGCGCCCACGGCCCTGGTAGTCATAGAGGTACTCTGGGCCGTAGTAGGGCGAATAGAACATCGCAGCGCGCTGACCCCAAACGGTGGAGTACTGGTCATCCAGCAGGTTCTGCACGCCCAGGCTGACGGTGCCTAAGCCGGTCTCCTGGCTGAGCGATAAGTCGAGGGTGGTATTGCCTTCGATCTCGCGGTCGGCAGCGTCCTTCAGGTCGAAGTTATGGTTGGCTTGCAAGCGTGCAGAGCGTACATAGTCAGTCCAGCCGATAAAGGCGGTGGCGGAAGAGAGCGATGCATAGCGAGCGTCACGTTTCTCCCAGTTGCCCTGGCCGTTCTCCTGCTCGGAGCGCACCAGGTGCAGCGTTCCCCCGAGTTCTACGCCACTGTCGAAGTAGCGAGTCACGGCGGTTTCCAGGCCAAAGTCGCGTTTCTTTTCGTCCACTACGCTGACGCTTAGATCTTCGGCGTTTTCCACTGCTTTGTCCGACCAGGCGTAGTAAAGCGCCGTTTGGGCCGTCCAGTTACCCCCTTGGTAGCGCCAGCCTAGCTCTACCTGATCCGTCTCAATGGCAGACAGGGGGTTATTATCGACACTCACGTCGGGGCTCTTGCCGTAATACTTGGCGGGATCCGGCAGCTCGAAGCCCTGGCTGAACTGCAGCCAGTTTTGATGACCATTGTGGTGATCATAGAGGGCACTGGCATTGAACAGGGTCGCTTCGTAGTCATTTTTGCCGCCAGGGATGCCCTGGAACTCATCCACTTCGACGTCCATATGCTGCTGGCGCATACCGGCAGAAAGCTTGAGCGCCTGAGTGGCCTGCCAGTCACCCTGAACAAAGCCTGACACCCCATCCACTTGATAACCGGGGTAGCGGGGCTCAACCCCAGAGGCTTGCTGAACCAGACCGCCGGAGGCGTCCGATATTTCTTTATCGAACAGCATCTGACTGGCATCGAAGGTTTCTCGATCCATATCGAGGCCGTAGGTCAGCGAAACGTCGTCACCCAGGCGCGACTCGAAGAGCGCCTTGATGCCGCTCAAATCGGTATTTTGTTGTGAGGCGCGAAACTGCAGACCGTTGGCGACAGGGTAGGGGAAGGCCTGGAAGCTGGACTCCTCCTCACGGTGAAACGCCTGCAGGTAGAAATTCTGCCCCCACAGGTTAGCGTGGTGATAGTTGACGTTAACCAGCTTGCGGTCGGTTTCCGGGTCGCGTTCTGAGCGGTAACCGTCGCGAATCTCGGCATCATTCAAGTTGGGCGTCGCCGCGTCGAGGTTGGGAAAGTAAACGCCGCGATCGCCTTCGTAGCCGGAACGATATAGCTGGGCGCCCAGCTCCAGGCTCTGTTCGTCGCTCAAACGGAAGGAGAGGTTACCCAGTACATCAATGCTGCGATTGTCCTGCAGGTCGGTTTGGGCGATATCCGGGAAGATCTCTTGGCTGCGGCCGTCATAGTGCCGGCCGTTATCCCCAATGGCGGTGCCCAGGTAGCCTTGTACCCGCTCGTTGCCGCCGCTAATCGATTGCGACAAGCGCCGGT
Source organism: Halomonas sp. SpR1 (assembly GCF_031010175.1). Classification (GTDB taxonomy): domain Bacteria; phylum Pseudomonadota; class Gammaproteobacteria; order Pseudomonadales; family Halomonadaceae; genus Vreelandella. The sequence goes on along the minus strand of NZ_JAUAMB010000003.1, from coordinate 164,962 downwards.
CCATATCGTCACTGTTGTTGAAGCCGGTGGTGACCCCCGCTTCCGTGCGCCAGTTGAGGCCTTCCTCACCCTTGCGGGTAATGATGTTGATCAAGCCCCCGGTAGCGCCGCCACCATACAGGCTGCTGGCGCCGGAGAGGACTTCCACGCGCTCGATATTAAACGGATCAATGGCATCGAACTGACGGGAAAGCCCGCGGGAACTGTTCAGCGATACGCCGTCGATAAGCACCTGCACGCCACGGCCGCGCATATTTTGCCCATAATTGGTGCGTCCTTGTGGCGCCAGATCCAGCCCCGGCACCAGACGCCCCAATGCCGTCTTGAGGTCTGCACCATTGCGGGTCTGTTGCTGCAGCATCTCATTATCGATTACCCATACCGCACCAGGAATTTGGCTGATTTGGGTGGGCGTACGAGATCCCACGACCACCATGGTGTCGTTGGCGTTTGTGCCGGAGGCCGTGTTTTGGGCGAAAACGCTGTTGGAGAGGCCCAGTAACAGACCGGTGCCGATAAGTGCAGCAGTTGAAGGCGACTTGGGAAAAGGCGATTTTGAAAATAACAGCGTGTGCATGGTGAACAATCCGCGAACAGTGGGGAGTTAGGAGGCGGAGGGTATCACCAGAAAACACAAAGTCAACGATAGTGATTCGTATTTATTTGAGCGCGTTATTATCTGCTTCACAATGCAGCAATAGGTGATGGCCCTATTGCTGCATAAGAGGCTGTAGCGTTAAACGGGCTTATTCTTCTGCGCTGTCTCTTTGTCTTTTCCTGGCTCTGGGTTTGTCTCTGGGTCTGTGTCCGGTTCGGGGGTAGGCACCGGCGGTACTTCTGCTTCCACCGGCGTGGCAGTGGAGGCCGTTGACGCTTCAACGGCGGCTTCAAGGTTGGCGACCTGGCGCTCTAACGCCTCTACCCGAGACCGAGTGCGCTGCAGTACGTCCATTAAAATGTCGAAATCTTCCCGTGAGACAAGCTCCAGGCGGTCAAAGGCGCCACGTACAACTTGCTGCACGCTCTTTTGAATATCTTCCGGTGCCTGGGAAGCGTTTTGTAAACGGTCGCCAATCTGCTGGGCCAGTCGGCTAATGCGGTCTTGAGGCGCCATCGCTGCTCTCTCCTTAATAATTCGCTAAATGAACATCTATAAAAATTGCTTACCGGTAAGGATACGCAACAGTTGGAGAATTCGCATGCGCCGTGTGAATTTCCTGTTGGGCATATAGGGTGCATCGAAATGGAGCAGGCAACTTTTGCTTACGCTCTTTTTTGGTGCAATAGCGGCAGCGTAACTGTGGGTTGGCTCAAATTTAGCGTCGTAGTGCCCTTTAGTTGTTGGCTAATAAGCTGACTTATAAGAAAAAATAGTCAGCTGGCACAGTATGCGCATTATCGGTTCAGGTGCTTATTCTGGCGGCTGTGCCGCTACCAATCTAGCAGGACTTATCCAGCAGGGGAGATCCGGGATGAAACTCATCACCGCTATCATCAAGCCATTTAAGCTCGACGACGTTCGTGAGGCATTAGCCGACAACGGCGTTCAGGGCATTACGGTCACCGAAGTTAAAGGTTTTGGCCGTCAGAAAGGCCATACCGAGTTGTACCGTGGCGCGGAATACGTCGTCGACTTTCTGCCCAAGGTAAAAGTGGAAGTGGCCGTAGACGATGCTCGCTTAGAGAGCGTACTGGATGCGATTTGCAGTGCGGCTAACAGCGGCAAGATCGGTGACGGCAAGGTGTTCGTGACACCGCTTGAAGACGTTATTCGGATTCGGACAGGCGAACGTGGTGCAGACGCCGTTTAACGCTGCTTTGCGGATCATTTCTATAGTTCAACGGGGAACTTACAATGAATGAGTTGACTGATCTGAGCTACGCGCTCGATACGTTCTACTTTCTAATATGTGGCGTGCTCGTCATGTGGATGGCCGCTGGCTTCTCCATGTTAGAAGCGGGCTTAGTGCGCTCCAAGAACACCGCTGAAATCCTCACCAAGAACATTGCGCTGTTTGCGATTGCCTGCACCATGTATTTATTGGTGGGCTACTACATCATGTATTCCAGCAGCGCTGGTGGTTTCTTGCCCAACCTGGGTTTTCTGATTGGCGCTGAGAACAGCGTGGATGCAGTGACCGCCGGTGGTGATGATGCACCTTACTACTCCATGCGTTCCGATTTCTTTTTCCAGGTAGTCTTCGTTGCGACCGCTATGTCGATTGTGTCGGGTGCTGTCGCCGAGCGCATGAAGCTGTGGGCATTCCTGGCCTTTGCTGTGGTCATGACCGCGTTTATCTACCCAGTGTCCGGCTACTGGACTTGGGGCGGCGGCTGGTTGTCTGAAGTGGGTTACTCTGACTACGCGGGTTCAGGCATCGTACATATGGCCGGTGCGGCTGCAGCACTAGCCGGTGTGATCGTGCTAGGCCCACGTAAAGGCAAATACGGTAAAGATGGTTCTATCCACGCTATTCCAGGTGCCAACATGCCACTGGCAACGCTGGGTACCTTCATCCTGTGGATGGGCTGGTTCGGTTTCAACGGCGGCTCTGAACTCAAACTGGCAGCGGTCGACTCTGCCAACAACGTGGCGCAAGTGTTTGTTAATACCAACGCTGCGGCGGCAGGTGGTGTGATTGCCGCACTGATTCTGGCCAAACTGTGGTTCCGCAAAGCTGACCTGACCATGGCGCTGAACGGTGCCTTGGCGGGTTTGGTGGCGATTACCGCTGATCCGCTCTCTCCATCTGCGCTGGGCGCCACCATTATTGGCGCCATCGGCGGCATCATCGTAGTCGCTGCCATCGTGACGCTCGATAAAGTGAAGCTGGATGATCCGGTCGGTGCGATCTCGGTACACGGTGTGGTGGGTATCTGGGGCGTGCTGGCAGTGCCGCTGAACAACGGCGACGCGTCATTCGGTGCTCAAATCATCGGTATCGCAGGTATCTTCGGTTGGGTCTTCCTGGCAAGCCTAGTGGTATGGCTGATCCTGAAAGCCATCATGGGCATCCGGGTGAGCGAAGAAGAAGAGTATGAAGGCGTTGATATCGCAGAGTGCGGTCTTGAAGCCTATCCCGAATTTGGTATTAAGAAATAAACAGCGGCATTAAGAAATAATTTAATGCTGACCAAGTGAGCTGGCGTGCTCCTTACGGCCTCCCCTTAGTGGGAGGCTTTTTTATTCTCTGCCAATAGCGGTGTATGCTGGTAGTTAGCGGTCATCGGTTGCGCAATCGCAGCCGTGCAACCCGACCCCATCACGGCCACCCAGTTAGAGGATATGGTAATGAAATTGATCACAGCTATTATCAAGCCGTTTAAGCTCGACGATGTGCGCGAATCGCTCTCTGATATCGGCGTACAGGGTATTACGGTGACGGAAGTGAAGGGCTTTGGGCGCCAGAAAGGGCATACCGAGCTGTATCGTGGCGCTGAGTATGTGGTGGACTTCCTGCCTAAAGTGAAGCTGGAAGTCGCGGTGGATGACGATATGGCCGAGCAGGTGATCGATGCCATCACCCAGGTGGCGAACACGGGTAAAATCGGCGACGGCAAAATCTTTGTGATGCCGCTAGAGCAGGTTATCCGTATCCGTACCGGTGAAACGGGCAAAGACGCGGTTTAGGTTTGTGAATTGTGAACTGTGAATGGTTAATGGTGAATGGTAAGAAAAAAACAGTAAGTTGTTGAATTGTAGGTAGTCAGCAGCACAAAGCCCCTGCGGATCATCTCCAGCAGGGGCTTTGTATTAGTGATGTAGTTATTAAAGCGGCTAGAATTTATCTACTCACTACTCACTACTCACTACTCACTACTCACTACTCACTACTCACTTCTCAACAAACGCACGCTCAATGACGTAGTCGCCCGGCTCGCCCATACGTGGCGAAATATTTAGACCCAACTCGTCGAGCAGGGCGCTGGTATCGTCCAGCATGGCGGGGCTGCCACAGATCATCGCGCGGTCTTGGCGTGGGTCGATGGGCGGCAGGCCGGTATCTTCAAACAGCTTACCCGTACGAATATGGTCGGTCAGGCGGCCCATGGTGTGGAACTCTTCCCGGGTAACGGTCGGGTAGTAGACCAGCTTTTCAGCAATATCTTCACCTAGGTACTCATGGGCTGGCAGCTCTTTGGTGATGAAGTCGGCGTAGGCCAATTCAGAGACTTCGCGCACCCCGTGAACCAGTACGATTTTCTCGTAGCGTTCATAAACTTCGGGATCCTGAATCAAGCTCATAAAGGGCGCCAAACCGGTACCGGTGGAGAGCATATACAGGTTGCGGCCGGGTAGCAGGTCGTCGGTTACCAGCGTGCCTGTCGGCTTGCGGCTGACCATAATCTGGTCACCCACTTTCAGGTGCTGAAGTCGTGACGTGAGCGGGCCATCGGGCACTTTAATGCTGAAGAACTCCAGGTGGTCTTCGTAGTTGGGACTGGCAATAGAGTAAGCGCGCATCAGCGGTTTGCCATTCACTTCCAAACCAATCATTACAAACTGACCGGTTTTGAAGCGCAGGCTACGCTCTCGGGTGGTGCGGAAGCTGAATAGAGTATCGTTCCAGTGATGAACGCTAAGCACTTCTTCCAGAGCAAACTTACTCATGCCGTTTTCTCCTGTAGCCGACGCTGGCGCTAAACCATATCGGTCATATTCTGAAAAAGAATAAAAATTATTAAATAAGTTGCCTGCAAGTCTAAGCAAAGGGTGCTATATCTGTTAAGCGAATTATATTGATAACGCTTATCTGAAAAATAGATATAGATCAAATATAGGTCAGACGCTATGCACTACACCTTGCGGCAGTTGGAAGTCTTTGTGGCGGTTGCCCAGCATGAGAGCGTATCCCATGCGGCGCGGGCGCTGGCCATGTCGCAGTCGGCGACCAGCACGGCGCTGGCGGAGCTTGAGCGGCAGTTCGACTGCCAACTGCTGGACCGGATCGGCAAACGCCTGAAACTCAACGCGCTGGGCTTTCAGCTGTTGCCCAAAGCGGTAGCGCTGCTTGACCGTGGAGAAGAGATCGAAGAGCTTCTACGGGGGCAGAAGGGGGTTGGGTCGCTGGATGTGGGGGCCACGCTGACCATTGGTAACTACCTGGCCACGCTGCTTATCAGTGACTTTATGCAGCGTCACCCCGGCAGTCGGGTGCGTTTAGCGGTGCGCAATACGCGGCATATTATTGAAGGCGTGCGTCAGCACTCGCTGGATTTAGGGCTGATCGAAGGGCAGTGCGATGACGACATGATTATTAGCCAGCCTTGGGTCGAAGATGAGCTGTGCGTGTTTTGCTCGCCGCGCCATCCGCTGGCGGGCCGTGAACATCTGGAGCTTGAACAGTTGCTGCGCGAGGACTGGATAATGCGCGAAGAGGGATCCGGTACGCGCATGACCCTGGAGCACGCCGCCCGCCACCGGCGCAGCCGCTTTAATACCCTGCTGGAGCTAGAGCATACGGAAGGCATTAAGCGCGCCGTGGAGTCAGGTCTGGGGATTGGCTGCGTCTCGCGCCTGGCGCTACGCGATGCTTTTCGGCGCGGGAGCTTGGTGCCGCTGCCCACGCCGGAGTTGGATTTAAAGCGCCAGTTCACGTTTATCTGGCACCGGCACAAATACCTCACCACCGGTGTGCGCGAATTCCTGCGCCTTTGCCGTGAGATGACAGCCGGCGCCAAGCGCAGCGATGATATTACGTTGCCGCCAATTCCTTAATCCCTTAAAACGATGGCAACGCCTTGGCATTAGGCGAGTTTAACGTCAGCGGCGCCTGTGGGTGCTGGGAGAGCTTGAAACTGCCGATGGTGACCGCTAAATGATCGGCTTGCTCTTTCAACTGCTCGGCAGCGGTCGTGGACTCCTCCACCATGGCCGCGTTCTCCTGGGTCATGCGATCCAGCTCTGCAACAGCGATGTTGACTTGATTGATGCCCTCGCTTTGCTCACTGGTGGCCGCATTGATCTCTTCGAGGACATCGGTCACGCGAGTAATGTGAGCCACAATATCCTGCATGGTGGCGCCAGCATCGCGTACGAGAGTGGTGCCGTTATTCACCTTGCTTTGTGAATCTTCAATCAATTTTTGGATATCGTTGGCCGCTTCACTACTACGCCCGGCCAGCTTACGCACCTCGTCGGCCACCACGGCAAAACCACGGCCATGTTCGCCAGCCCGGGCCGCTTCCACTGAGGCGTTAAGTGCCAGCAGATTGGTCTGGAACGAGATGCTGTTCATAAGCGTGACAATTTCACCGATTTTATCCGACGCGTGGGTAATGTCTTCCATTGTGGTGACTACGTTGGCGACAACCTTCCCGCCTTCGTTGGCTACCTCTGAGGCGGTCTGAGAAAGCTTGTTGGCTTCTTTTGCGGATGCTGCCGTGTGTTGAACGGTACTGGTGATTTCCTCAATCGATGCAGAGGTTTGCTGCAGACTAGCGGCCGCGTTATCGGTGCGACGGGATAGATCCTGTCCGCCCATGGCGATCTCATTGGCGGCATGGTGAACGGATTCACTGCTGGTGCGTACATCGATTAATACCGCCTCCATTTTGCTCACGAAGCGGTTGAAAGCACCGCTCATCTGGGCCACTTCATCGCGGCCTTGCTCCGGCAGTCGGCGGGTCAGGTCACCGTCGCCACTAGCGATGTCATCCAGCGCATCCCGGGCTCGTTCAAGACCGGCGAAGGTTCGCTTGAGCCACAGGCTTAGCAGCAGAGCAGTAACGGCGATAATGATCAGTAGCGTGATCAAAGACGAGTGAAGGATAGCGCGAAGGCCGGCAGTGGCCTCGCGTTCGTCTAGCGCGATCCCGAGCTCCCAGTCGGTACCCGCGATGGGCGTCGCTGATAGCCGCTTATCCTGGCCGTCGACTTGAATAGCTTCCCAGCTATCTTGGGTAGCGCTCAGCCGACCGATAACGGCGGGGGTCAAGGTATCACTGATCTGGCTTAGTGGCTTGAGGGTCAGCGCCGTGTTGGGGTGCGCGATCAGCGTCTCGCCGCCACTGCTCAGAAAGGCGAAGCTCGATGGCGTCGGCTGAATGGCATTGACCTGATTGACCAGACTGTCGATCGCCACATCTCCGCCGACCACCCCATACAGGCGACCCTCACGCTTGACCGGCGTGGCAAAGGTAACCACTAAGCGATTGCTGTTGGCATCCACGTAGGGCAGCGAAACGATGGTGCTATCCTGATCCATGGCTGCTTGATACCAGCTGCGCTGGCGTGGGTCGTAGTCATTGGGTGGTATCCAGCCATCGGAAGAAAGGTGGCTGCCATCGGTTTGACCGTAAAAGGCCGCTATGAATCCGCCTGACTCGGCTAACTGTTTTAGGGGTTCGAGAGGGGCATTATCGATCACGGGCGCGCGAGCTGCTTCTAGCATCGCGGCACGGGCAGACACCCACTCTTCAATTGCCAGGGCATTACCCTGTGCGATGGATGCCTGTTGCCGAGTTACCTGCTGCTCGTTGTGAGCTTGCAAGGTCAGATAACTGACGGAGGCGTTGATGGTCAGTGCCAGCGTGATAACCACCAAAGTGATCATCAGAATGCGCAAGCGTAGGGACGACAGCATTAATAAAGTCTCGCTATTAAGGAAAAATGAGGTCAGAAGTTGACCGCTTGGTAAGTAACATCTGCTGTCATGCTATCGGCACCGATGGATACGACTTTAGATGTATGCATTAGCTCGTGCCGTTATAGGCTTGTAAGGGATAAAACACGCGCCAGAGGAAACCGTGTTAATGCAGGGGGATAATGACGTAAGGGCCTCTAAATGAGGCCCCTGCGGATAAAGAGGTAGGTAGACAGCTTAATCACGTTCCGGAGGCAAACGCAGCGTCATTGCACTACCGCCCATTCCTTAGTCCCTCAAAACGACGCCAGCGCTTTGGGCGAGTTTAACGTTAGCGGCGCAGGTGGGTGTTGGGAGAGTTTGAAGCTGCCAATGGTGACCGCTAAATGATCGGCTTGCTCTTTCAACTGTTCGGCAGCGGTCGTGGACTCTTCCACCATGGCCGCGTTCGCCTGGGTCATCCGATCCAGCTCTGCGACAGCGATGTTGACTTGTTTGATACCTTCGCTTTGCTCGCTGGTGGCGGCGTTGATCTCCTCCAAGACATCGGTTACGCGGGTGATATGCGCCACGATCTGCTGCATGGTAGTGCCAGCATTACGCACCAACGTAGTTCCGTTGTTCACCTTGCTTTGCGAATCCTCAATCAGCTTTTGAATATCGTTGGCGGCATCGCTGCTACGTCCGGCCAGCTTGCGCACCTCGTCGGCCACCACGGCAAAACCACGGCCATGCTCGCCAGCCCGGGCTGCTTCCACTGAGGCGTTAAGCGCCAGCAGATTGGTCTGGAACGAGATGCTGTTCATCAAGTTGACGATTTCACCGATCTTATCTGACGCGCGAGTAATGTCCTCCATGGTGGTGACCACATTCGCCACGACTTGGCCACCTTCTCTGGCTACCTCTGACGCGGTCTGAGAGAGTTTGTTGGCTTCTTTGGCGGACGCCGCCGTGTGTTCAACCGTGCTGGTGATTTCTTCGATCGACGCGGACGTTTGCTGAAGACTTGCGGCCGCGTTATCGGTACGGCGGGACAAGTCTTGGCCACCCATGGCGATCTCATTGGCCGCGTGGTGAACCGACTCACTGCTTGTGCGCACATCAACCAGTACATCGTGGATCTTGACCGCAAATGCATTGAACTGAATCGCCAGCTCTGCCCCTTCGTCACGTCCTCGCACCGGTAGGCGCTGGGTTAAATCGCCTTCCCCTGAGGCGATATCACGCATGCGATTAGCCAATTGTTTCAACGGGCGTGAGATGCTGCTTCCCAGTAGCCAACTGGCGATCAGGCCCAGAAGGGCGATAACCAACCCCATGCCAATCATGCCGAGTGTTGAGGCCTCGCGCTGGCTTTCCATTTGCGCTTGCAAGTCATTAAGCCCTGCAAGCACGGCGCTTTCAGGCAGTCGAATCATCAATACCCAGGGGTTACCACTCTCATCAATAGAGAAGGGCCAGTAAAGTTCGGTCATGCCCTGATCAGTGGCTAGCCTGCGTACCTGCTCCCCTTGCTGAGCTTGGGTGATGCCGGCCTGAAGTTCAGCGCTCAGCACATTTTTAGCGCTCTTGCCTAATAGGTCAGGCGCGCTGGTATAAGCCGCCAAGGCGCCTTGGGATGCGATTAAAGCAATTTCCCCGGCACCGTCATAGAGCGATTGATTGGCCTCTTCCAGCAACCCCTGTATGAATTCGACCGACAGATCGACACCCGCGCTGCCGCGAAATTCTCCGTCTACCAGGATGGGGGCGTTGAACGAAGTGACCAGTAATGTCTCACCGTTATAATCATAGAGGTGTGGGTCGACAACACAGCTACGCTTTGTTTCCTTGGTGCATAGATAGTACTCCCCGCGCCGAATGCCATCGGCATCGCGCTCCTGGTTTTCCATATCGCTGCCCAGCGCCAGGACCTCAATATCGCCGCTTTCGGTACGGTACCACCACGGCATAAATCGCCCATCTGGGCCATAACCTTGATCTTCACGCTCGGTAAAGAGTGCGTCATTACCAAAGGCGTTGGGCTCCCAGCCAATAAAAGCGTCGAGGAGTTCGGGATTATCGATAACGGTTTGGCGCACAAGCAACGAAAGCTCGCGACGGCTCATGGTCATCAAGGGCCGCCCATCTTCGTCTTCCTTGCCCAGCATGGCATTGGTATTGGCCAGGCTAGTGGCAAGCGTCAGCGCGTGTTCGAGCTCTCCTCTGATTTCTTCGGTCTGCGCTGTAGCGGTCGCCGTAAGGCGTGCTTCGATATTGCGTTCGAGCAGCTCTTTCGTCTGCCTCTCAACCAGTGCCTGGGAACGCGCATTGGCAATCACCGAATAGATGACCAACGCGGCAACTACCAGCAGGATACAACCACCGACCAGCGTGGCAATGAGGGTGCGCACGGATTTAAAGTTCATTATTGTCAGGTCTCTTCGAGGTGACCGCAGGCGGCGGCAGGGTAGTGAACGTTACAAGACGGCCATTTTCGGTGGGGTAGTTGTCAAGACCAATAATGATCAAGGCTATAGCTATAGCCGTAAGGGGGGGTAATACAGGTGGGGGTCTTGAAGCTGTCAGCATGGTCGCTCTCTAGGTCGAGGGGCTTATCAATACGCAGGTAGCGTAAAAATAAAAAGAGGACCTATTAGCTATCGGCGAGAGCGACCATTTCTTTAATGTTGAGTGAAAATTAGCTTTCAAATATCGCTAGCGTAGATCGCTAACGGCCTCCTGGATATCCTCAAGTGACGCTTTGCTGAGGTCTTTTGACAGCGTATGGATAACAAGCTTCTGTGTGGGGGGATCCAGCTTGTCACGCAGCAGGCCCAGAAACTTGGGGGGCGCCACCAGGATCAGCTTCTCCATGCTGTTGTTCACCCGGGCGTTATACAGGCACTGGGTGACTTCCTTGGCGAACAGCTCATTTTCATGCTTTAAAGCAGTACCCCCTTCGTTCGAGGAACGCGATGTGGATGACGTCGATTCATGTACGTCCGCGCCGGAGCTATCGGTAATCAGGTCGCCTTCGTGCATGCGCCCCTCGGCGTGTACCAGGCTTTGCTTCTCTTCCAGATGAAGCGCATCACGTGTGAAGATACGTGCCCGAGCGGCATCGGCTACCACAATATAGGTTGTCATCATCAAACGTCCTCCGTGTCCTTAAAGGTACCCTAACCATGGCAAGCGTTAGGCGATAGGTCAAACATCGCGATTCATAGGAGCAATGATGTCTATAGAGCTTTACAAAACCCTCCCACGTTGGCGCAATCGCTATCTATTAATGCGCCATGGTCACAGTCAGGCTAATCAGCAGGGCATCATCGTCAGCTCGCCGGAAAGAGGGATAGAGAACTTCGGCCTTTCAGAGGTGGGTGAGCAACAGCTTGCCCAACTTGTCGCCGAGTGGCAGTGGCCAGCGCCCACCCGCGTGGTGCATTCGGACTTCTTACGGACAACTCAAACCGCCGCTCGCGTGGCTACCAGGTTTAGTTTGCTGCCGAGCGTGGATACGCGACTCCGCGAGCGCTACTTTGGCGAGTTGGAGGGGCAGAGTGATGCTCGTTATCCCAGCATATGGGCGTTAGACGCTGAAGATGCCGAGCATACTGAGCATCAGGTAGAAGCATTAAGCGCGGTGGCCCACCGAATGCAGGCCGTAATAGCTGACCTGGAACAACAGGAAGACGACGAAACTATCCTGCTGGTGAGCCATGGTGATCCGCTGCAAATTCTGCTCACGGCGCTGGCTAATAAACCGCTTACCCAGCACCGCGAACAGACGGCGTTACTGCCAGCCAGTATTACTCAGGTAGGTGCTTAGGGGTCTCTGATTAACGCTGTATGGCCAAGCGTAATAGTTAATCAGAGGTGTCTTAGTCCTTGCTGGGCGGTATCCAGGCAATCATATCGACTTCCACATCGGCACCGCCAGCTAAGCCGGTCACGCCAATGCAGGTGCGCGTGGGCAGCGGCTGGGGGAAGTAGCTGGCGTAGACCTTATTGACTTCATCGAAGTGGCCCATATTGGTAATAAACACCCGTGACTGCACCACGTACTCAAATGCGCTGCCCACTTCTTCAAGCACAATGGCCAGGTTCTGCATGACTCGGTGTGTCTGTTCGGTAAACGTGCCCAATAGCATTTCGTTGGTCTCAGGCACCGTTGGCATTTGCCCTGTGATAAATACCAGATCACCGACTCGGCAGGCATGGGAGAAGGGCGCAATCGGCTGAGGGGCGCGGTCAATGAATAGCTTTTCAATCATGCGTGTATCCTGCTTTTGAATCATGTCGTTGCGAGGAGCCTGCGACGAAGCAATCTTGCTTGTAGTGGCAGGCTAACCCCAAGATCGCCGCGCTAATACACAGTGAGCGTGCAATCGCCACACGCTGCTGCTGGCCGCCTTCAGGCGTGCCTCGATATTGCGCTCCAGCAGCTCCTGCGTTTCATCCTTGACCAGCCAGCGCCTGGGAACGGGCGTTGGCCATGACCGAGAAAACCACGAGGGCGGCGACGACCAGCAGTAGGCAGGCCCCCACCAGGGTAGCGATTAAGGTACGAACTGATTTAAATTTCACGTTTTTCTTCTCGATTAATCAGTGATGAAGCTGAGAAGCGGGCAACGGCGGTGGCGCACTGGCGCTGCGCTCATCCTCCAGAGTAAAGGCGCCCACCAGCGTGGCCAGACGGTCGGCCTGTTGTTTCAGTTGTTCGGCAGCGGTGGTGGACTCCTCGACCAGCGCGGCATTCTGCTGGGTCATCTGGTCAAGGTCGCTCACCGCTATGCTGACTTGGCTGATACCGTCGTTCTGTTCACTGGCGGCGGTGCTTATATCGCCAAGCATGTGGTTGACGCGCATGACGCTTTCAGACAGCTCGTGCATGGCGCGTTCGGCATCGTGAACCAGCTTGGTACCGCTTTCGACTTTTTCCATCGACGCGCCGATACGTTGGCGAATATCCGCCGAGGCTTCGCTGCTGCGCGAGGCGAGCATGCGCACCTCTTCGGCGACCACGGCGAAACCACGGCCGTGTTCACCGGCCCGGGCCGCCTCGACCGAGGCGTTCAGCGCCAGCAGGTTGGTCTGGAAGGCGATGCCGTCGATCACCTTGACGATGGCCTGTATCTCGTCGGAGGTGGTGCGGATTTCATCCATGGTGGCGACGACTTGCTCAAAGGCCGCGTTCGTGCGCGATGACAGCTGCGAGGCGGTCTGCGACAGGTCGCTGGCTTCCTTGGAGGCGCTGGTGGTGTGGCCCACGGTGCTGCTGATCTCCTCCATGGCTGAGGAGGTCTGCTGCAGGCTGGCGGCGGCGTTGTCGGTACGCCGCGACAGGTCATGGCCGCCCAGAGTGATTTCGGTGGCCGCGTGGTGGACCGACTGGCTGCTGGCGCGTACGTCGACCAGCACATCGTGGATTTTCACGGCAAAGGCGTTGAACTGCATGGCAAGCTCGGCGCCCTCATCGCGGCCGCGTACCGGCAAGCGCCGAGTCAGGTCGCCCTCGCCCGAGGCGATATCACGCATGCTGTCGGCCAACTGACGCAGCGGCCGTGAGATGCTGGTACCCAGCAGCCACGTGATCAGCAGGCCTACCAGGGCGATCACCAGGCCCATCAGCACCATGCCCCAGGTAGACGCCTGGCTCTGCTCCCGCAACTGGTCCTGTAGTCGATAAAGCCCTGCCATCACGGCATTTTCCGGCAGGCGAATCATCAAGACCCAGGGCGAACCGTTATCGTCGATAGTGAAGGGCCAGTAGAGTTCGACCATGCTCTCTTCGCCACCTTCCTCGGCGCTGTGGTGGCGCACCACCTGGCCAAGCTGCGCCTGGGAAACACGATTTTGCAGCGCGCTATCAAATATGTCTGCTACTGAGCTGCCGAGCGACGCCTGCATGCCGGTATGGGCGGTCAGCGTTCCGCCGGGAGCGATCAACGCCATTTCACCCGCGCCGTCGTAAAGCGACTGGTTGGCCTCATCGAGCACGTTCTGGATAAAGTTAACCGATAGGTCGACCCCGACAATGCCCCGGAAGTCATCGTCTACCATGACGGGGACACTGAAGGAGGTCACGATGACGGTATTACCGCCATAGTCATACGGCGCCGGGTCGACAATACAGGTCGCCTGGGTGTCACGTGGGCAGAGATAGTATTCGCCTAGACGTACGCCGCTGGGCTGCACTTCTTCGCTTTCCATGCCGTCGTCCATTGGCGTGACCTCCATCTCGCCGTTGTCATTGGCGTACCACACCGGGCGAAAGCGGCCATCCTCTCCATAGCCTAGGCCTTCCACACCGGCGTAAAGCGCATCGAGGCCGAACGCATCGGGTTCCCAGGCGCTGTAGGTGGCGAGCAGTTCAGGGTTGTTGATCGCTGCCTGGCGCAACCGCAGGGAAAGCTCGCGCCGGGTCAGGCTCAATAACGGTTGGCCCTCCTCGTCCAATTGACCCAGCATGTTGTTGGTTTCGGCGAGGGTCGTGGCAATCGTCAAGGCGTGGTTGAGTTCGCCCTGGATTTCTTCGGCCCGCGCGGCGGCCACGGCGCTGAGGCGTTCCTCTATATTGCTGTCCATCAGTACCTGGGTCTCATCCTTGACCAGCGCCTGGGAGCGCTTGTTGGCGATGATGGAAAAAACGACCAATGCCACGACGACTAGCAGAATACACCCTCCCACGAGGGTGGTGATCAACGTACGGACAGACTTGAATTTCATATTGTTGTGTCCTTGAGGGCTAATGGGTGCTCAACGGGAAGGCGGCGGCAGTCGGTTATCGTCAGCGGCGGCGCTATCGGCTAGCGTAAAACCCCCCACGAGTTCGGCTAGCCGGTCGGCTTGCTCTTTAAGTTGCTCCGCAGCGGTGGTGGATTCCTCGACCAGCGCGGCGTTTTGCTGGGTCATCTGGTCACTAGCGGCAATGCTGATATCGCCAAGCATCTGGTTGACGCGCACGACGCTTTCAGACAGCTCGTGCATGGCGTGTTCGGCATCACGTACCAGTTGAGTGCCGCTTTCGACTTTTGCCGTCGACGCGCTGATACGCTGGCGGATGTCCGCCGAGGCTTTGCTGCTGCGCGAGGCGAGCGCTGAGGCGTTCTGCGACAGGCTGCTGGCGCGCACGTCGACCAGCACATCGTGGATTTTCACGGCAAAGGCGTTGAACGAGGTGGCCAGCAGCGACTCGCCGTTGTAGTCGTAGATGGCGGGGTCGATGACGCAAGGCGCCAGGGTCTCCTTGGGGCAGAGGTAGTATTCGCCCTCGCGGACGCCGTTGGCCATCTCGGTCTGGCTATCCATGGTATCGCCTAGCGGCAGGACTTCCAGCTCGCCTGTCTCGGTGCGGTACCACCAGGGCATGAAGCGCCCGCTGCCGTCATGGTCATAGCGCTCTTCACCAACATAACGCGCATCGTCGCCAAAAGCGTTGGGTTCCCAGCCGATAAAGGTGTCCAGCAGGGAGGGGTTGTCGGCCACTGTCTGGCGGATAATGTTGGAGAGCTGGCGGCGACTCAGATAAAGCGCCTGGCGGCCTTCTGCGTCGGTTGCGCCCATCAGCGCATTGGTGCGCGCTAGCTGCTCGGCCAACATCAGGGCGCTGTCCAGTTCACCTTGGATACGCTCGCTCTCGGCGGCGGCGATGGCACTCAAGCGGGCGTCAACCGCCGCTTGGGCCTGCTCACGAGTATGCTGATCGACGGTTTCCGCGGTGCGATTGGTCGCCACAAGGTTATAGATGACCAAGGCAGTGACAATGGCCAGCAGGCAAGGGCTGGCAAGAGCGAGCATGTACGTTCGCAACGAACCAAAGTGCATAGTATGTCCTCTAATGTCGGGCGAGCTAGAGCCGCTAAGTAGCCAATCGGTCACGTAGCAGGAGCGCTACCAATCGAAGAGTGAAGTGGTCAGGCGATTTAGTTTTATAATCTAAACGTAGTGCGTTCCCCTACAGCATAGAAGCAAACAATTGTGTCAGGCCGACTTTCGGCGCGACTAAGCCGCTACGACGTTGGCCGCTCCAGGCCACCATAAGGCGCGATACCTGTGCATCAGCGGCCCGCCGGGGTTCTCAGGTTGGTAGTAGCGTCGATAGGGCGGGCCAAGCAGTGGAGTCTTGGCATGGCGGCGCTACCGTATCGGCCAATCAAAGTGTGCCAGCCGTCAGTATTGACACTGCTTATCAGGTTATCGGCTTTGTGCGGCGCATCTTGAAGATTAAAAAGTTGAAACTGCGTTGATCTTGAAAGTAACCCGGTGTTATTTGTCAAGCGCTTGACAGTGTAACTAAGCCTAGAAGCCTGGATGCGTGCGCGGGGCCTGCAGCGTCCTTTTCAGAAGCGCTGGTGATCTCCTCCATGGTGACCACCACGCTGGACACCACGTCACCGCCCTGATTCGCCACCGCCGATGCCGATTGGGAGAGCTTGTTGGCTTCCTTGGCCGAGAATGCCGTGTGCTGCACGTTACTGGTAATCTCCTCGATGGATGCGGAGGTCTGTTGCAGGCTGGCGGCGGCGTTGTCGGTGCGTCGCGATAGATCCTGGCCGCCCGAGGCAATGTTGTCCATGGCGTTGCGCACGACCCAGACAGCGGGACGGGTAGCCGATGCGCTAGGACTCACCATGACACCGGACGAACGGCTGCGCGAGCGCCAGTTCGGGGCACTGGAGGGGCTCGGCGATGAACACTACCCGAACGTATGGGCCCTGGATGCCATGGGCGACGAGCACAGCGCGTTTCAGGTCGAGTCCCTGCAGTCCGTGGCGGCCAGGATGAAGGCCGTCATCGACGCATTCGAGAGAGAGCACCGTGGCGAGACACTGCTGATCGTCAGCCATGGTGATCCGCTGCAAATTCTGCTCACGGCGCTGGCTAATAAACCGCTTACCCAGCACCGCGAACAGACGGCGTTACTGCCAGCCAGTATTACTCAGGTAGGTGGCTAGGTGGCGTCTTTCGCAGGCGGTATCCAGGCAATCATATCGACTTCCACATCGGCACCGCCTGCTAGGCCGGTCACGCCAATGCAGGTGCGCGTGGGCAGCGGCTGGGGGAAGTAGCTGGCGTAGACCTTATTGACTTCATCGAAGTGGCCCATATTGGTAATAAACACCCGTGACTGCACCACGTACTCAAATGCGCTGCCCACTTCTTCAAGCACAATGGCCAGGTTCTGCATGACTCGGTGTGTCTGTTCGGTAAACGTGCCCAATAGCATTTCGTTGGTCTCAGGCACCGTTGGCATTTGCCCGGTGATAAATACCAGATCACCGACGCGGCAGGCATGGGAGAAGGGCGCAATCGGCTGAGGGGCGCGATCTATAAACAGCTTTTCAATCATGTTGTTATCCTTTTTTGAATCATGTCGTTGCGAGGAGCCTGCGACGAAGCAATCCTGTGTGTAGTGGCAGGCTAACCCCAAGATCGCCGCGCTACGCTCGCGATGACAGGTGAGTGGTTCGCTATTTTTTAAGCCACTTAACCATCATGGGCCTCAAGCGAGGCCCATGATGGTGTATTAATCCACAGCCGCCTTGTCGCTGCCGCTGTGGATTAATGCCCCAGAATCTGGCTCAGGAACAGCTGAGTACGCTCCGACTGCGGGTTATTGAAGAACGGTTCTGGCGCGTTCTCTTCAATGATTTGCCCTTGATCCATAAAGATCACTCTGTCAGCCACCTTTTTGGCGAAGCCCATTTCGTGGGTGACACAGATCATCGTCATGCCCTCTTCCGCCAGCTCGACCATAACGTCCAGCACTTCCTTGATCATCTCGGGATCAAGGGCAGACGTGGGCTCGTCAAACAGCATCACATCGGGGTGCATACACAGTGAGCGGGCAATCGCCACGCGCTGCTGCTGGCCGCCTGAAAGCTGTCCTGGATACTTAGTGGCCTGCTCGGCAATGCGCACCCGCTCAAGGTACTCCATGGCCAGCGCTTCGGCCTCTTTGCGCGGCTTTTTTTGCACCCACATCGGCGCGATGCAGCAGTTTTCCAGCACTGATAAATGCGGGAACAGATTGAAATGCTGGAACACCATGCCGACGCTGCGGCGAATCTGCTCAATACGCTTGACGTCTTGGGTCAGCGGTAGACCGCCCACCACAATCTCACCTTTCTGGTGTTCTTCAAGGTGGTTGATGCAGCGAATCAGCGTTGACTTGCCGGAGCCCGAAGGGCCACAAACGACAATCCGCTCGCCGCGCTTTACTTCAAGGTAGATGTCCCGCAGTACGTGAAAATCGCCATACCATTTGTTGACGTTGCGCATCTCAACCATCAGTTCAGACGCGTTATTGGTGGCTGCTTGTGTCATGTTGAAATCCTACTCAAAATCGAAAGAAAGCGGCATGAAGCGTTGTGAATAAGCCTATTGCTTATGGCCGGTATTGAGCTTGCGTTCCAGGTACTGGCTATAGCGCGACATGCTGAAACAGAAAATCCAGAAGATGAACGCGGCAAATACATACCCCTCGATTGAGAAGCCCAGCCAGCGCGAGTCGGCAAGCGCCGCTTGCACAATGCCCAACAGGTCAAACAGCCCGATGATCATCACCAGGGTGGTGTCTTTAAACAGCGAGATAAACGTATTGACGATACCGGGAATCATCATTTTCAGCGCCTGGGGCATGACGATGAGCCCCATGCGCTTCCAGTAGGTCATTCCTAGCGCCGCAGCGGCCTCGTCCTGGCCTTTGGGTATCGCCTGCAAGCCACCGCGAATCACCTCCGCCATATAGGCGCTTTGGAATAGCGTCAGGCCAATCAACGCGCGTACCAGGCGATCCACGCTGAGTTCTGAAGGCAGGAACAGCGGTAGCATCACCGAGGCCATAAACAGAATGGTGATCAGCGGCACGCCGCGCCAGAACTCGATAAAAATCACGCAGAAGGTCTTGACGATGGGCATGTTCGAACGTCGCCCGAGCGCTAACACAATACCAATCGGTAGTGCCCCTACCATGCCCACCGTGGCCAGTAGCAGGGTCAGCATCAGACCGCCCCAGCGGTGGGTCGACACACGTGGTAGATCAAAGTAGCCGCCATGCAGCAGCACGTAGGCGATCACCGGGAAAACCAGCAGTGCAAACAGTGCCATCCAACGCTTAAACGGCAGGCGTGGGATCACCATCCAGGCAATAATGGCCGCGAACATGGCAAACACGATATTGGCGCGCCAATACTCCTCGCTGGGGTAAAGGCCATACATAAACTGGGAAAACCGCGCGTTGACGAATACCCAGCAGGCACCCACGCGTGAGCAGTCTTCACGGCTATCGCCCACCCAATCGGCGTCAATGAACGCCCATTGAATGGTTGGCACCACGAGTAGATACAGCACATACAGGCCTAATAGCGTAAAGATGCTATTGACGGGGCCGTTGAACAGATTGCCGCGTAGCCAGGCTACAGGGCCAATGGTGCCTTTCGGGGCCGGCTGCTGAGGTATGGTTTCTTTATTGTGAATCATGGGGTCGCCTCCGGCCTAGCGTTCTACCAGTGCAACGCGAGCGTTGAACCAGTTCATGAACATGGACACCAGCAAGCTGATGATTAGATAAACCGCCATGGTCATGGCAATCACTTCGATTGCCTGACCGGTCTGGTTGAGCGTGGTACCGGCGAAAACCGAAACGAGATCGGGGTAGCCGATGGCGGTGGCCAAGGAGGAGTTTTTAATCAGATTAAGATATTGGCTAGTGAGCGGTGGAATGATGACGCGCATTGCTTGGGGAATCACTACCAAACGTAAGACTAACTTGCGCGGCAAACTCAATGCCTGGGCGGCTTCCGTTTGGCCGTGTGGAATGGCCTGGATGCCCGAGCGAACGATTTCGGCAATAAACGAGGCGGTATAGATAGACAGCGCCAGCCACAGGGCCAAAAATTCGGG
Organism: Halomonas sp. SpR1; assembly: GCF_031010175.1. Taxonomy (GTDB): domain Bacteria; phylum Pseudomonadota; class Gammaproteobacteria; order Pseudomonadales; family Halomonadaceae; genus Vreelandella. The sequence goes on along the minus strand of NZ_JAUAMB010000003.1, from coordinate 145,487 downwards.
AATGATGGTAACGCCACCGCCGAAGTTAAAGCCGCGCAGTACCGGCATTTCCCAAGTGACCGGGACACCGGTGGCCACCAATACCAGCAATGGCAGGCCAAAAATAATCACCAGCGACATCCAGAAAACCGGCAGGCGCTTCCCGGTGGCCTCGTGGCGGCGCTTGTTCCAAATGACCAGGGCAATGCTGGCAATGATGGCTACCACAAAGGTAGCGGGAATTAGCCCAAAACCTGATTCGAACAACGGTTGAGGCAGGTAGAGCCCGCGAACGTTCAGGAAAATGGCTTCACCAAACGCCATGCTATCTCTGGCACTGGGAAGTGAGCGTAGTACTGCGAAGTACCAGAAGAAAATTTGCAGCAGCAGCGGGATGTTACGAAAGGTTTCGATATAAGCGTTGGCTAACTTAGCAATCAGCCAATTGGGCGATAGCCGTGCAATACCGACGATAAAACCAATAATCGAGGCAGCTAACACCCCCAAGCCTCCGACCAGCAGCGTATTGAGCAAACCGATCACAAAGGTACGGCCGTAGGTGCTCTGGGAGGAGTACTCGATTAAAGTTTGACCAATACCAAAGCCGGCTGTGTTGCCCAGGAAGCCAAAGCCGGTCGTGATGCCGCGGGCATTCAGGTTGGCTTGGGTATTGCCGATAATATAGATCAGGAAAGCCGCAACAACGGCGACTAAAATGAGCTGAAAAATAAGTGCGCGCTTGGCGCGGTCTCGCCAAAACGGCGGCTTTTGGCCGACGGGGCGAGCGTTAGGTCTTACAGACATGGGTGGCGTCTCCGCGATACGGAAGGTCAATCAGATGGCCCGCCTATTCCCTTTTAACAGAAACCTGTGAAGAGGGCGGCGGGCCGGGGTCAAGCGAGACGCTTAGCGAATCGGGGGAGCGTACTGGAAGCCACCGTCGTTCCACAGGGCGTTGACACCGCGCTCAATTTCCAGCGGAGAGTCCATACCCACGTTCCGTTCGAAGCTTTCAGCGTAGTTACCTACTTGGCTAATAATGTTGTAAGCCCAGTCTGCTTCAAGACCCATGCCCTCGCCGTAGTTGCCGTCTTGGCCTAGCAGGCGAGCAACATCGGGGTTGTCAGAGTTGAGCATCTCTTCAGCGTTTTCGCTGGTCACGCCGTACTCTTCAGCGTTAATCATCGCAAACAGCGACCATTTCACGATGTTGAACCAAGTGTCGTCGCCCTGACGAACCACAGGGCCCAGCGGCTCTTTGGAGATCACCTCAGACAGAATCATTGAGGCTGAGGGATCGTCTAGCTGAATACGTAGTGCGGCCAGCTGAGAGGTATCGGAGGTCAGAACGTCACAGCGGCCAGCCTGATAGCCACCCACGGTTTGCTCAGAGGTATCAAATACGATCGGGTTGAATTCCATGCCGTTAGCACGGAAATAGTCAGCCAGATTCAGCTCGGTAGTGGTACCCGATTGAATACAGATGGATGCACCGTCGAGCTCATCGGCACCGGTAATGCCCAGATCGCGAGAGACCATGAAGCCCTGACCGTCGTAAAAGTTAACGCCGGTGAAGTTTAGGCCCAGAGTGGTGTCACGGGTCGTTGTCCAGGTGGTGTTGCGTGAAAGTACATCAACTTCGCCAGACTGTAGTGCAGTGAAGCGCTCTACCGCATTGAGAGAAATGTAGTTAACCGCGTCTGCATCGCCGAGTACCGCTGCCGCTACTGCGCGGCAAACATCAACGTCCAGGCCCTGCCAGTTACCGTCGTCATCCGGCGCTGAGAAGCCCGGCAGACCATCACTCACACCGCACTGAACGGCGCCACGCTCAATGGTATCTTCCAGGGTATCGGCTTGAGCAGTTGCTATTCCCGCCAGGCTGAGTGAGCCAGCAGATGCCAGCAGCACTAGGTGTTTTTTATTGAGCATTTAGTTTCCCTCGAAGTTATTGAAATCAGCTATTGAAATCAGTTATTGAAATCAATGTTTGAATTAGTTGTGCATGCCGTAGCATGTAACTAAACCTAGCAAGGAAGATGCCAACGAGGGTATATGCGTTAATTCAGCGCTTTTCAACGCTACTCAACGAATTAGAGACGAACGTCTAGATGCAAAAAAAGTTACCTAACGCCTCGCATTGCACCGTTGTAGAGCAGCGCGAGGCAAAAGGTGACAAAAATAAGGCGATGGGTAGAAGTTACTTGGCCGTGAAAGCCCTGCGCATAAACGGCGGTAGCGCGAGTGCGCCGCGATGGGCTTCGACACTGTAGTATTCAAGCGGTAGTGCGTGGCTTGCCGCCGCCTGCTCGCGAAAGGCATTAACGTCGATGGCCTTACCTGCCAACGTCACGCTCCACCAGCCTGACGGGTACACTGGCTGGGGGAACGGCAGCGTGGCGACGCTATCAAAACCGGCTTCCTGCATGTCGTTACGCAGCTCACGGATGATCGAACCGCTGTGATACAGCGGTGACTCGCTCTGCTGCACTATTACGCCGCCGTCTTTTAAAATGCGGTGGCAGCGCTTTAGAAAGTCGGTTTTAAACAATCCTTCAGCAGGCCCAACCGGGTCGGTGGAGTCGATAATCAGCACATCGATGCTCTCATCCGGTGCATCGTCTACCCATTTCACGCCATCGGCGAACAGTAGCTCGGCGCGGGCATCGCTATTCGATTCAACCAGTGATGGAAAGAAGCGCTCAGACGCTTTCGTGACCTCTTCGTCGATATCAATCTGAGTTACTTTTTCAACACCGGGGTGACGCAGCACCTCTTTTAAGGTGCCGCAGTCGCCACCACCGATAATGACCACTCGCTTGGGATCTTGGTGGGTAAACAGCGCCGGGTGAGCGATCATCTCGTGATAAAGAAAGTTGTCGCGATCGGTCAGCATCACGCAGCCATCCAGCACCATCAGGTTGCCGTAGGTCTCGGTGGCGTAAACCTCCAGGTGCTGGTACTCGCTCTGCACATCCAGCAGCTTTTCAGAGATCTTCAGTGAGAAGGCGCTACCGTGGCTATTAAAGACTTCGGTAAACCACTGGTCGTCGCGTAAATCGCTCATCAATTGGCTCCTGAGTGCTGTGCATTTGTGTGCATCGGAATATCGCGGTGATACTGCGGGCTTAACTCGTGCAGCGCCTCCATAAAGGCGGTGACGTTGTCGGGGTTGGTAAACTGACTGATACCGTGGCCCAGGTTAAACACGTGGCCAGGGCCGTGGCCGTAGCTCTCCAGTACTCGGGCCACTTCGGCGCGGATAGCCGAGGGACGGGCAAACAGCACGTTGGGGTCGAGGTTACCCTGCAGTGCGACCTTGTGGCCAACGCGGGCACGGGCATCGGAAAGCTCAGTAGACCAGTCTATACCCAGCGCATCGGCACCGGCACAGGCGATATGTTCAAGCCACTGGCCGCCGTTTTTAGTGAACAGGATCACCGGTACGCGGCGTCCATCGTGCTCGCGGATCAGACCAGAGACAATCTGTTCCATATAGCGCAGCGAGAATTCCAGATACGCGGGCGTAGACAACGCGCCGCCCCAGGTATCAAAAATCTGCACCGCTTGAGCGCCCGCACGAATCTGCGCGTTCAGGTAGTCAGTCACCGCGTGGGCCAGGGTATCCAGCAGTTGATGCATGGTGTCTGGCGTATCATAGAGCATGGTTTTCAGGTGGCGGAAATCCTTGCTGGAACCGCCTTCGACCATATACGTCGCTAGCGTCCAGGGGCTGCCAGAGAAACCAATCAGTGGCATACGGCCATTCAATTCGCGACGAATGGTCGACACCGCACGCATTACGTAATCCAGATCGCGTTCTGCGTCGGGCACACCTAACGCGGCAACCTCTTCCTGGGTGCGCACGGTTTTACGAAACTTGGGGCCTTCGCCGGTTTCAAAATAGAGCCCAAGACCCATGGCATCCGGAATGGTTAAAATATCCGAAAAAAGGATGGCAGCATCGAGTGGGTAGCGCTCCAAGGGCTGTAGGGTGACTTCGCAGGCCAGGTCATGGTTACGGCATAGATCCATAAAGCTGCCTGCATCGGCTCGACGGGCGCGGTATTCCGGCAGGTAGCGGCCCGCTTGGCGCATCATCCATACCGGGGTACGGTCAACGGGCTTACGCGCGAGCGCGCGAAGGAATCGATCATTTTGCAACGGTGTGGAAGTCATAGACACTTGCTCTTAAGAAATTTGCCCGTATCGTACTTGAGATAGGTACTGAGAACTGCATGTTCAGGCGTACTTGGGAACGTATGCGTGCAATTGTACTTGAAGATAAGCGCTAGGGCGGCGTACGAAGTGGCAAAATCGTCGCACCCGATCAATTTTTCTCGTTTAATTAGCCGATTTTAGCGTCTCCGCCAACGTGAGGCGTGCGCCGCTTCCTGTTAGAATACTGGCCCACTTTGCCAACACTGGTGTGGTTAACTGGTTTGGTCAATCAGCGAGGTAACCTGTGACCATTCGCTTCATTGCCGCTTCCCGGCTGCCCACGCCCTGGGCAACATTTACTATGCATGGCTTCGAAGATGAGGCCACTGGCAAGGATCATATCGCCCTAACGCTGGGTGATGTGACCGGCGACGAGCCGGTATTGGGGCGGGTGCACTCCGAGTGTTTAACCGGTGATGCGCTATTTTCCATGCGCTGCGACTGCGGCTACCAGCTTCAGGAAGCGCTTAAACGCATCGCCGAAGAGGGCCGCGGCGTCCTGTTTTATCTGCGCCAAGAGGGGCGCGGTATTGGCTTGCTAAACAAGATTCGCGCCTATCACCTGCAGGATCAGGGTGCTGATACGGTCGAGGCTAACGAGCAGCTTGGTTTTGGCGCCGACATGCGTCGCTACGACCTGTGCGTGCCAATGCTCAACCATCTAGGCATTACGTCACTGCGATTAATGACCAACAACCCGCGTAAGGTGGATGCCCTCACCCGTGATGGTGTGAATGTCGTCGAACGGCTGCCGATCACCACCGGTCTGAATCCTCATAACGAACAGTACCTCTCAACCAAAGCGGGCAAGCTCGGTCATATGATGGCGTTGGATGATTTTACCCACGCCAGCGATGTGGATATTGAGCGTAAGGGGTGAGAACCCTAGGTTAAAGAGGTAACGCTGTCGCAAACTTTGCTTTTTTTTAACCTTTTTACTCCGCCATCTGAGCTATGTTGATACGTAGCGGGATGCTAATGACGGATAAAACGTTTAAGGAGAGGCGACGATGAAAGCGCTATGTTGGCACGGCAAAAACGACGTTCGGTACGATACCGTGCCGGATCCGGAAATTGAGCATCCCCGCGATGCTATTATTAACGTCAGTAGCTGTGCTATCTGCGGCTCCGATCTCCATCTTTACGATCATTTCATACCCGGTATGCAGTCAGGCGATGTCCTTGGACATGAGTTCATGGGCGAAGTGATGGAGGTTGGAAGCGAAGTAAAGAATCTAAAGGTGGGTGATCGGGTAGTGGTTCCCTTCACCATCTTCTGCGGTGAATGCGAGCAGTGCCAGCGCGGTAACTATTCGGTTTGTGAGCGCTCTAACCGTAATAAAGACTTGGCCGATAAGGTGTTTGGCCATGGTGGCGCAGGGTTGTTTGGCTACTCTCATCTCACTGGCGGATACGCGGGTGGTCAGGCAGAGTTCGTTCGCGTACCTTTTGCCGATACCACGCACATTAAAGTGCCCAGCACCCTCACCGATGAACAAGTGCTATTCCTTGGTGACATCTTTCCCACTGGTTGGCAGGCGGCGGTACAGTGCGACATTCAACCTACCGATACGGTGGTGGTCTGGGGCGCTGGCCCCGTAGGTCAGTTTTGTGTTCGCAGCGCTGTACTTTTAGGTGCAAAACAAGTGGTGGTCATCGATAACGTTCCCGAGCGGCTCTCCATGGCAGAGGCGGGCGGGGCTATCACCATCAACTTTGATCAGGAGAGCGTCCTTGGGCGGCTGCAAGACCTGACCAATGGTAAAGGGCCGGAAAAATGTATTGATGCGGTGGGTCTCGAAGCGCATTCCACGCGATCACTGGACTCTATTTACGATCGCGTAAAGCAAGCCATGCTGATGGAGAGCGATCGTGCCCATGTACTGCGCGAGATGATCTACGTATGTCGTCCCGCTGGGGTGCTATCAATTCCCGGCGTCTACGGCGGCCTAGTCGATAAGATCCCCATGGGCGCGTTAATGAACAAAGGGTTGACCGTTCGCACCGGCCAAACACACGTTAATCGTTGGACTGATGATCTGCTGCGTCGTATTGATGAAGGCCAGATCGACCCCTCGTTTGTTATCACGCATTCGGTGGGGCTGGATCAAGGCCCCGAAATGTATAAAACCTTCCGCGATAAACAGGATGGGTGCGTCAAGGTGATCCTCAAACCTTGAACAAACCGACAAGGAGGTAAGTATGCATAATCAATCAGACATGACCCAATCGCTAAGCCCATCAGACAAGCTTGCCCGGGGGCTTGGCTGGCTAAGCCTTGGGGTTGGACTTTATCAATTGTTAGCGCCCGGTAAAATTACCCAACAGCTTGGTATGGAAGGCAGTGAAAACGGCATGCGTGCCTGTGGGGTAAGAGGAATAATGAGTGGTATCGGTGCGCTTTCGGATAACCCCACTCCCGCTATATGGAGCCGCTTGGGAGGCGACGTAATCGATCTTGCCGTGCTCACCTATGCCTTGAATGATGAGCGCAACACAAAGAAAGAGAACGTGTACCTGGCATTAACTGCCGTGGGTATTCTCACCGCAATCGATTGCGCTTGCGCCAAGGCTTTGAGCAAACGGCATGCCTATCAGGGCGGTGTTACTCCCGACTACAGCCATCGCAGCGGTTTTCCCCAGGGGCTGGATAGCGCGCGGGGCGCCGCACTGGATTTTGATGTGCCCGCCGACATGAAGGATGCCTTGCCTTCTCCCACCCTATAACTGGATGCGAGAAAGTGACTCAGGCGAAGATTCAGCCGAACCTGGTAACGAATCTGGGTTCGGTTTTTATATTTCTGTATGAAAAACTACCGTAAAAAACGTCACACGATGAAATGTCATTATTATATTGCTTGAATAGACTATCAGGAAAGGAGACTAGTTGAAGGACGCTTATATGAACGACACCGACCCAGTGCTTGATGAGTTCAGTCTTGAAGAAGAGCGCCTGCACAGTATCACCCACGGTATCGGGGCTGTGCTCAGCCTGGTGGGGATGGTGGTACTGCTGGCGGCAGCGAGCTTTGCGGCCCATGTCGATCCATGGAAAATTGTCAGTCTGAGCCTTTACGGCACCACGCTTGTCCTGCTGTATACCGCTTCGACCCTTTACCACGGCATCCCTCACCCGCGCTGGAAGCAGCGCTTTCAGTTACTCGATCACTGTGCGATTTATCTACTTATCGCAGGGACTTACACACCCTTTTTACTCGTCAATATGCGCGGCACTACGGGCTGGATCTTATTTGTGGCCGTGTGGACGCTGGCGCTGGCGGGCATTGCCTGCAAATTGTTATGGCCTCAACGCTTTTCGGTATTACGCGTAGCGATTTATTTGCTTATGGGCTGGATGATCGTGCTGGCGTCAGGCGAGATGGCGGCGAGTTTATCGAAAACCGGTATCGTCCTGCTTGCCGCAGGAGGGATTACCTACACACTAGGGGTTATCTTCTACGCCGTGCGTGCTATTCCCTACAACCACGCCATCTGGCATCTGTTTGTGATTGGCGGCAGTGTCTGTCACTACTTTGCCGTTTATAGCGCCGTTCTGCCTCACGTTTCGGCTGCTTAGGGTTTGTACCTGACGTCGAGTCACGACCTTTTAGCTTTGCCTACCTATTAGATGGCTTTTTAACGGGTCAAAAATACCTGTAAGTCAGAGAATCCCTCTGTAAACTAAGCCGCAAACTTAAGTTTTTGGATGTTAAGCCGAAAGTAGTATTGGGGTTAGGTGCTGACCTGAATGTATTTAACGCCGAATGGCCTGAAAAACCACAGCGGGTTCGCATAGTGATGTCTATCGCCACACCCAAAACGACATTCAACAAGATTTTCCAACAAGAGGATTGTCATGAGCACTGTTAACAACGCCCACGACACGACCATGCCGTCGGTACTGGGCAAAAAAGACAGTACTGATGAAATGGTGCATCGCATAGGCCACTTGACGCGCCTGCTGCGGGACAGCATGAAAGAGCTGGGCTTAGATCAGCAGATTAGCCAGGCGGCGCAAGCGATACCGGATGCCAATGACCGGCTCAACTATGTTGCTTCAATGACCGAGCAGGCAGCAGAGCGGGCATTAAATGCCGTTGAGCGTGCGCAACCCGTACAAGACAGCCTTGAGGAAGAGGGCGCTGCGCTTAATAAGCGCTGGCAGGTAGCGGCAGCCAAGCTCGCGGCGGTTGAGGGCGATCCTAAACTCGTCGAGGATACCCAGGACTTTTTGAACAGCAAGCTTCCCAGCGCAACCGGGGCGACGCAAAAAGAGCTGCTTGAAATCATGATGGCTCAGGACTTCCAGGATCTCACCGGCCAGGTGATCAAGAAAATGATCGAAGTCATCAAGCTAATCGAAGAGCAGCTTGTTCAGGTGTTAGTCGATAATGTGCCCAACGTTACCGATGGCGTTAAGCTTGAAGATGATCGCGATGAACATGCCAAACTGCGTAATGGGCCACAGGTGGGTAAAGACAAAACAGATGTGGCAACAGGACAGGATCAAGTAGACGATCTACTTGATGAGCTTGGCTTTTAGGGGTATTTAGACCCGCAAACAACCGTTGCTATGCGCTGCCAGCAACGGCTTTGAAAGCGTTTAGATGACCGATTAACCCTTCGCGGCTGCTTGCTCTTTCTCAATTGCCTTAGCCATCGCGGGGCGTCGTATGTGGCGTTCGCGATAGGCCATCAGCGGTTCGGGTAGGCGGTGCTTCATGCTGATTGCCCACGATAAGGTATGGGTTAAAAACAGATCCGCGAGGGTAAAGGTATTACCCACCAGGTTTTCTTGCCCGTTATAGCGGCGCTCTAGTGCGCTTAGCGCACGCTGAAACTCCCAAGCACAGGTCGGTAAAATAGCGGGAACCCGCCTATCTGTGGGCAGGGCAAATTTATGTTTGGCCTGATTCCATAATGGCTGCTCAATTTCCGTGACAATAAAGCTGAGCCACTGGTCGACCTGAGCGCGAGCGGCGGGGTCGCTGGGCAGCAGCGTACCATCGCCATACTGCTCCGCCAGGTAACGGCAAATCGGCGCCGATTCAAATAGGGTTAGTTCACCATCCTCAATCACCGGCACCTTGCCGTCCGGGTGGCGCGCCAAATGTTCTGCCGTTTGGCCCTCGCCTTTATCCAACGCCACGTGCTGGCACTGATACTCCAGCCCTAGCTCCTCAAGCGTCCACGCTGCGCGTAGTGAGCGGGAGTGGGGAAAAGTGTATAGCGTGATCATGGCGTGCTCCTGGCGAAAAAATCGATGCTTTAATTTAGCGGGCGTTAACGTCGCTGTCGATTATCTCGATGTTATCTATTAGAGCTATCTATTAGAGCTACCTCTAAGCGCTACCCCGCGCCTCCCGGATCCGCTCGTAAGCGTTGCCGATTTCGCTGGTGCGCGCTTGAGCGACCTCACGCATGCTTTCGGGCAGGCCTTTGCCAGCCAGTTTGTCCGGGTGGTTTTGGCTCATCAGTCGGCGGTAGGCTTTTTTGATCTCGCTGTCGCTGGCGTCTTCAGAAACCCCAAGCACGCGGTAAGCATCTTTGAGGGCCTCTTCGCTGGCGCCCTGGGAGTTGGCGGCGGCGCCGTGCAGCATCGCTTCGATCTGTTGAACTTCCGCATCGCTGCAGCCTACGCCCCGGGCAACACGCAGAATCATCTCGTGCTCTGCGGGGTGGAGCACGCCGTCAGCCGCAATAGCCGAGAGCTGAACCTGGATAAATACCTGACGCAGAACCGGCTGGCGCTGGGTGAGGCGGTTAACGTTGGCCAGCTCGGCATCCAGATTAAAGTCATCGGCGCGGCCACGCTCGAAAGCGGCGCGTGCCTTGGCACGCTGTTCGCCCTGGAGGTGCATCTGGTCAAACAGCTTTTCGGCAATGTCCAGCTCGCCGTCGGTGACTTTGCCATCCGCTTGGCACAGGCAGCCCATCACCGAGAAGATCGACTCCAGAAAGCCTTCCTGGATGCGCATCCGCGCGATATTCAGGCGACGGCTAAGGCGTTTGCCTAGCCACCAGCCCAGGCCACCGCCAATCAACAGCCCTACCGGGCCACCAAACGCAAGGCCAATCAAGGCGAAGATAATAATTAGAAATAGCATATTGATCTCAAAGATAATTTAAAAATAATGGCTTACGGAAGTCGAGCGCGTATAGCCTGCTCAATACCTGCGCTATCCAGGTGGCAGTCGGCAAGCAACTGCGCAGGCGTGCCATGCTCCACAAAGGCGTCCGGTAGACCGAGGTTGAGCACTTCCACCTGAACCCCTTCGGCGTGGAGCAGCTCATTGACAGCGCTGCCCGCGCCGCCGGCAATGACGTTCTCCTCCAGTGTCACCAACAGTTCGTGCTCGTCGGCGGCGTGCAGCACCGCATCACGATCCAATGGTTTGATGGAGCGCATATTGACATGGGTGGCGTTCAACTTTTCGGCGACTTCCGCTGCGGCGCTGTTGAGGCTGCCAAAGGCGAGTAGCGCGATACGCACGCCGTCGTTGGCGGCGTGGCGGCGCACTTCCGCTTTACCAATGGCGAGTGGCTCAAGATGCGCGGGAATTTCCGCACCAGGGCCGGTGCCTCGGGGGTAGCGCACCGCAGCAGGGCCAGGGTGGTGATAGGCGGCGCTGAGCATGGCGCGGCACTCGGCTTCGTCCGCCGGGGCTAGAATCACCATGCCGGGCACGCAACGCAGAAAGGAGAGATCCATGCTGCCGTGGTGGGTGGGGCCGTCTTCACCCACCAAGCCCGCGCGATCAATGGCAAAGGTGACGTCCAGATTCTGCACGGCGACGTCATGAATGAGCTGGTCGTAGCCGCGCTGCAGAAAGGTGGAGTAAATCGCCACCACCGGCTTCATACCTTCGCAGGCCATCCCCGCCGCCAGCGTTACCGCGTGCTGCTCGGCAATCGCCACATCAAAATAGCGCTGCGGGTACTCTTTTGAGAAGCGAATCAGGTCGGAGCCCTCGCGCATGGCGGGGGTAATACCCATTAGGCGCGGATCGGTGGCCGCCATATCGCACACCCAGTCGCCAAACACGTTGCAGTACTTTTTCTTGGCGGGTGGCGGGGTAACCACCGGTTTCTTGACCGCTGTAGCGTTGGCTAACGCTTCGGGTTTTTCCAGCTTGGTGATGGCGTGGTAGCCAATCTGATCCGCCTCGGCGGGCAGGAAGCCTTTGCCTTTCACCGTTTTGATATGCAGAAACTGCGGGCCGTCGAGATCACGGAGGTTCTCCAGCGTCTCGGTGAGCGCGTCGAGATCGTGGCCATCAATGGGGCCAACGTAGTTAAAGCCCATCTCTTCAAACAGCGTAGCGGGGCTGACCATACCTTTCATATGCTCTTCAGTGCGCCGGGCAAGCTCTAATGCGCCGGGCAGATGCGAAAGCACTTTTTTGCTCTCTTCGCGTATTTTCAGGTAGGGCTTGCTGGAGAGCACCCGGGCAAGGTAGGTCGCCATGCCGCCGACGTTCTCGGAAATCGACATTTCGTTGTCGTTAAGAATCACCAGCAGGTTGGCATCTACGTGGCCCGCGTGGGCCAGGGCTTCAAAGGCCATGCCTGCGGTCAGCGCACCGTCGCCGATAATCGCGCAAACGCGGCGCTTATCGCCCTGTGCCTTGGCTGCCAGCGCCATCCCTAGCGCCGCTGAAATCGAGGTGCTGGAGTGGCCGACGCCGAAGGTGTCGTACTCGGATTCGGCGCGGCGGGGAAACGCCGCCAGGCCACCGTGCTGGCGAATACTTAAAATCGTCTCGCGGCGGCCGGTAAGAATTTTATGCGGATACGCTTGATGGCCAACATCCCAGACTAAACGGTCATGGGGCGTATTAAAGGCGTGATGTAGGGCGACGCAGAGCTCGACTACGCCAAGGCCCGCGCCAAAATGGCCGCCGGAAACGCCCACGCTATAGAGTAGGTAGGCGCGCAGCTCATCGGCCAGTTGGTCGAGTTGCTTGGCATTCATGGCCCGCAGGGCAGCGGGATGATCAAAAGAGTCAAGCAGCGGCGTCGTTGGGCGCTCGCGGGGGATCTCGTCGAACAGCTTCATGGGCATCTTTAGTGGTCGCGCTCGATCATATAGTGGGCTAAGTCGGCCAGCGGTGCGGCACGTTCGCCCAATGGGGCGAGCGCGGCAATGGCCTCGTCAATCAGGCTGTGCGCTTTGTGTTGAGCGCCCTCTAACCCCAGCAGGCTGGGGTAGGTGGGCTTGGCTCGCGCGGCATCGGCACCTGACGTTTTGCCTAGGGTAACGGTGTCGCCGGTCACATCCAGGATGTCATCGTGAATCTGAAAGGCTAGTCCAATGGCGCGGGCGTAGCGAGTAAGCGCCTTTAAACGCGGGTCATCGTCGGCGACCGCGACCAGGCCACCCAGGCGCACGGCGGCGACGATCAGGGCGCCGGTTTTATGGGCGTGCATATGGGCCAGCGCGTCGACATCCGGGTGGCCGCCGACAGCGTCTAAATCCAGCGCTTGTCCGGCCACCATGCCATCCCGGCCAGAGGCCGCAGCCAAGGTATGCACTAGATGGCCCAGCCGGGGATGAGCCCTGCTGACCAGCACTTCAAACGCCAGCGCCTGAAGGGCATCGCCGGCGAGAATGGCACTCGCCTCATCAAAGGCTTTATGCACCGTGGGCTGGCCACGGCGCAGGTCGTCGTCGTCCATGGCGGGTAAATCATCATGGATCAATGAGTAGGCGTGGATTAACTCGATGGCGGCGGCAGGGGCGTCCAGCGCCTCATCTTCCGCGCCTAGCGCATGCCCGGCCATATATACCAATAGCGGGCGCAGGCGTTTACCACCCGCCAGTAGTCCGTGGCGCATAGCGGCTTCAAGCCGAGGCGCTACCGCTGGGCGGCTATCAAACAGCGCCGCAAGCGTGGCGTCTACGCGGGCATTGCTGGTCTGGCGCAGGGTGGCAAGCTGGCTAGGCTGCATGGCTACCATGGGGGCGTCTCCTTGCTCTCATCCTCGGCCGCATCCTTGGGGTCGTCGGGGCCAGCGAAGGGCGCTACGTTTAAACGCCCTTCACTGTCTTCACTTAGTGCCCGCACCTTAAGTTCGGCGTTATCCAGGCGTTGCTGGGCATCGCGGGTTAGCCGCACGCCCTGTTCAAATGCGGTCAGTGCATCTTCCAATGAGAGCTCGCCTGACTCAAGACGTTCAACGATGGATTCGAGTTGCTCAACCGTCGCGGCAAAGTCCTGCGGGGGTGGTGTCGTGTCGCTCATTGGGGGCTGCCTACAAACCGGTATTTTTAAAATAGTCCCACAGTATACACCGAGGCTGGGGGGCGGCGTCTGCCCTCTTCAATACAGCTTGTTGCGCGACTTGCGGTTCATTCATCGTCAGCACGCAGACTTTTCATCATTCACACCCGGTCTGAACGACGCGGGTTGTGCTACGATATGCGCCTCCCGTGAACCGATACACGGCGCATGCCGCCGACCATAGAGGTTGATTCAGCCATGGCCAAAACGTCCCTGGACAAGAGCAAGATCAAGATCCTGCTACTCGAGGGCGTCCACCAAAGTGCGGTGGACAATTTTCACAACGCCGGTTATGAAAATATCGAGCACCTGCCCACATCGCTTGATGAAGAGGCGCTGATCGAAAAGATCCGCGATGTTCACTTCATCGGTATTCGTTCCCGCACCCAGCTAACGGAGCGTGTGTTCGAAGCAGCGGAGAAGCTGGTGGGCGTTGGCTGTTTCTGTATCGGCACCAATCAGGTCGATTTAACCGCTGCGCTTACCCGCGGCATCGCGGTGTTTAACGCGCCGTACTCCAACACCCGTTCGGTGGCCGAGCTGGTGCTGGCAGAAGCGATTATGCTGCTGCGCGGTATCCCCGAGAAAAACGCCCGCGCCCACCAGGGCGGCTGGTTGAAGTCTGCCAAGAACTCCCACGAAGCGCGCGGTAAAACCCTGGGTATCGTGGGCTACGGCAGCATCGGTGCGCAGCTTTCGGTACTGGCCGAATCGCTGGGCTTTAACGTCATTTACTATGATGTCATCGCCAAGCTGGGCATGGGTAATGCAAGCCAGGTGGGAAGCCTTGAAGAGCTGCTGGGCCGCTCCGATGTGGTCAGTCTGCACGTGCCGGATCTTGCCTCTACCCGTTGGATGATCGGTGCGAAAGAGATTGCCGCCATGAAAGATGGCGCTATCCTGATTAATGCCGCCCGCGGCAGTGTAGTAGAAATTGAGCCGCTGGCGGATGCCATTAAAGCAGGCAAGCTAAACGGTGCCGCAATTGATGTCTTCCCGGTTGAGCCGAAAGGTAACGACGAGGAGTTCCAGAGCCCGTTACGTGGCCTGGAAAACGTGATTTTGACCCCGCACGTGGGCGGTTCTACCCTGGAAGCCCAAGAGAATATCGGTATCGAAGTGTCAGAAAAACTGATCACTTACTCCGATAACGGTACCACCGTGACCTCGGTCAACTTCCCCGAAGTGGCGCTGCCCGCTCACCCGGACAAGCATCGTTTGCTGCACATTCACGACAACGTGCCCGGCGTGCTGTCGCAGATCAACCGCGTGTTATCTGAAAACGGCATTAACATCTCCGGTCAGTATCTGCAGACCAACGAGAAAGTCGGTTACGTGGTGATCGATGTGGATAAAGCCTACGGCCCCCAGGCGCTGGAAGCGTTGAAAAAAGTAGACCACACGCTGAAGATTCGTGCGCTCTACTCGGCGCAAAATAACTAAAGCAGCTAGTCAAATAAGTGGGTTGTAAAAACGGCGCCTCTTGCGAGGCGCCGTTTCGATTAGGGCAGTTTAGTAGGCCTGGTATTCAAGCAAGATCAAACAGCAACACTTCGCCCGCTTCTTTCCCCGTGAGGCTGATCGACTCTTCCGGTGTAAACGCCGCGGCATCGCCAGCGCTCAGCGTCTCGCCGTTAACCTCCATTTCCCCGTTCACCACATGCAGCCAAGCGTAGCGCGAAGGTGGTGGGGCTACCTGTTCGCCCGCGCTAAACAGGCCCGAGTACAGGTTAAGGTCTTGATTGATGCTCACCGACCCGTCGCGCCCTTCTTGAGAAGCCACCAGCCGCCATTGGCCCTGACGCTCGGCGGTAGGAAAGGCTTTCTGCTCGTAGCTGGGTTTAATGCCGAGTTGCTTGGGCTCAATCCAAATCTGCAAAAAGTGCAGCTCGTTCTGCTTGGAGTGATTGAACTCGCTGTGCAGTACCCCGGTGCCCGCCGACATGCGCTGCACGTCGCCAGGGCGCATCACTTCACCGTTGCCCATGTTGTCTTTGTGCTCCATTTCACCTTCCAGTACGTAGGAGATAATCTCCATATCCCGGTGAGGGTGGGCGCCAAATCCATGGCCGCCCGCAACGCGATCTTCATTGATCACGCGCAGGGCACGGAATCCCATATGCTTGGGATCCATATAGTTGGCGAATGAAAAGGTATGGAAAGAGCGTAGCCAGCCGTGGTCGGCATAGCCTCGCTCGTTGGAACGACGAATAATCATGCTGTACTCCGCAGGTTGCGTTAGAGGTAATAGTGACAATATACGCCTCGTTGAGACCGCGTGGGGTGAAGCTTTCAGCACGTTCCTGTCGAATAAATCGATGTATTAAATAAGATGGCCACCGCTAAACTTTTGGTTAGCTTTCGAGTAAAATCCTGGCCTCTTTTAACCCGGTCCGCCCTTTGCGAGGGCGACTACCTGGAGTAAGTGCATGTCTGAGTTTAACGATACCCCGCCCATTGTGGTCGCGGCGCTGTATAAATTTGTCACCCTAAGCGACTTCGAAGCCCTGCGCGAGCCGCTGCGCCAAACCATGCTGGATAACGGTGTCAAAGGCACCTTGCTGCTCGCCAAAGAGGGCATTAACGGCACAGTGGCGGGTAGCCGTGCAGGTATCGACGCGCTGCTTACGTGGCTGACCGCTGACCCGCGTTTGGCGGATATTGACCATAAAGAGTCTTACTGCGACGAGACGCCGTTTTACCGCACCAAGGTCAAGCTTAAAAAAGAGATCGTTACCCTCGGCGTGCCTGACATCGACCCCAACGACACCGTGGGTACTTATGTCGAGCCGGAAAACTGGAACGACATCATCGCCGACCCGGAAGTGCTGGTGATCGATACCCGCAACGATTACGAAGTGGCCATTGGCAGTTTCGAGCGGGCGATAGATCCTAAAACGACCACCTTTCGCGAGTTTCCCGAGTATGTGCGTGAGCACTACGACCCGGAAAAACATAAGAAAGTGGCGATGTTCTGCACTGGTGGCATCCGCTGCGAAAAAGCCTCCAGCTTTATGCTCAAAGAGGGCTTTGAAGAGGTCTATCATCTGAAAGGCGGCGTGCTGAACTATCTGGAAAAAGTCCCCGAAGAGCAGTCGCTATGGCGCGGTGAGTGTTTTGTGTTCGATAACCGGGTCACCGTTCGCCACGATTTAAGCAAAGGCGAGTTCGAGCAGTGCCACGCCTGCCGCATGCCGATCTCTGCCGAAGATATGCAGTCTTCAGCCTATGAGCCGGGGATTAGCTGCCCACACTGCATCGATTCATTGCCGGAGAAGACCCGCGCCGCCGCTCGCGAACGTCAGCGCCAAATTGATCTAGCCAAACAGCGCGGCGAGCCGCACCCATTAGGCCGCGATACCCGCCTAATGAAAAAATAAGCGAGTGCACCGTAGGCAAGCATCGTGCACAAGCCTTGTAGGCTAGACTGATGGGCAAAAGTGTTACTCAAAACCAGGAGTTCACCATGCCCATCACCTCTGACAGACCCTCTTCTGAAGCCCCTTCTGAAGGATCATCTTCAACCGCTCCCATTCTGCAGCGCCTTGACCATCAAGGCGTCACCACGCTGACCATGAGCACACCAGAGCGCTTTAATGCGCTCTCGGAAGCCATGCTGGGAGCACTTCATGACGCCCTGACCGAGATTGCTGACGATAGCAGCGTGCGCTGTGTCGTCCTCGCGGCGGAAGGTAAAGCCTTTTGCGCTGGGCATGATCTGAAGCAGATGCGCGCCAACCCCGATAAAGCCTACTACCAAGCGCTGTTTACCCGCTGTAGCGACGTGATGCAGGAGATTGTCCACCTGCCAGTGCCGGTGGTTGCCAAAGTGCAGGGCATCGCCACTGCCGCAGGCTGCCAACTGGTGGCGAGCTGTGACTTAGCCGTCGCTGCGCGTAGCGCCCGCTTTGCCGTTTCAGGTATCAACGTTGGACTGTTTTGCTCCACCCCGGCGGTAGCGCTCTCCCGCAACGTGGCGCCTAAGCGCGCTATGGAGATGCTGCTTACCGGGGAGTTTATCAGCGCTGAGCAGGCTGCCGAGTGGGGGCTGATTAATCGCATGGCAGAAGATGACGCGCTGGATGAAGCAACTAACGCGCTGACCGCCAGTATCTGCGCTAAAAGTGCCGTTGCAGTGCGCACCGGGAAAGCCATGTTTGCCCGCCAGCTTGCCATGCCGCTCGACGAAGCCTACGCCTTTGCCGGGAAAACCATGGCCGGCAATATGTTGGCCGAGGATGTGGGCGAGGGGATTGATGCGTTTATTGCCAAGCGGCCACCGCACTGGCGGCATCGCTGAGGTGCCATCGCTGACGTACTATCGCTAACGTACTATCACTTAAGTACCATCGCTGAATGAATGGAATTCGTTTCCGTAAACGCGACAATTGCCCTGTTGCCACGTTATCCTGACGCCCTTTGTGTTTTTAGTGATCGCCCTGAGAAAGGGCGCTTTGAGTGAGTAGGAGCGCTTTTGGGAGCGTCTTTTAGGAGAAAGCCAGGTGAGTGAAGCGAAACGCAGGACGGTCGGTCGTCCGGCGAGTACCGCCAAAGCTAGCGGCGGCCATAGCCAGTCGCTGGTACGTGGTTTAACGCTGCTGGAACATCTCGCAGCCTGCCCGCTTGGGCTTGCCCTTTCAGAAGTAGCAGAGATGGCCGAATTAGCACCCTCTACCACCCACCGCTTGCTACAAGCCTTGCAGAGCCAGGGGTTTGTCACCCAGGGGAACGAGCAGGGGCTGTGGCGAATCGATGTTAAAACCTTCCGCATCGGAAATAGCTTTCTTGAAGCCCGCGACGTGGTGGCCACCAGTCGTCCCTTTCTACGCCGTTTAACTACTGAAACCGGTGAAACAGCGAACTTGGGTATCCGCGATGGGGCCACTGCGGTGTTTCTCGCTCAACACGAATCGCCGCAGATGATGCGCATGATCACACGCTTAGGTTCCCGTGCGCCGCTGCATGCCTCGGGTGTAGGTAAAGCGCTGTTGGCGTGGATGTCCGATGATGAACGCGCTCAACTGCTGGACGGCCGCGAGCTTGCAAGAGTGACCGCTAATACGCTCTATCAAGCCGACACGCTGAAAGTGGAAACAGAGCAAATCCGCGCCCAGGGCTTTGCCTGCGACCGGGAAGAGCATGCCGTTGGCCTGCACTGCGTGGCCGCCTGCGTGTTCGATGAGCACGGAGCGCCGCTGGCGGCGATCTCGGTTTCAGGCCCGGTGGCGCGAATCCCGGAAGCTCGCTTACTCACCCTGGGGGCGCTGGTTCGCCAAACGGCCGATGAGATAACCCAGCAGTTGGGTGGGCAAGTGCCGCGCTGACGCGAGCCTCTGCCTATGCTAAACCTTTTTTTGATCGCCATGATCAGCGCCACCTTAATACCCGGTGCTTCGGAAGTGTGGGTGGCGCGCCTATGGTGTCTCGGCGAGCCGCCGTTGATGCTCTGGGGGGTGGCAACGGCGGGTAATACCCTGGGTAGTATGATCAACGTTGCCATGGGCCGTTACGCACGCCAGTTTCAGGATCGCCGCTGGTTTCCGGCCTCGCCGCGGAGCTTGGCGCGCGCAGAGCACTGGTACCACCGCTTTGGCGAGCTGAGCCTATTGGTTTCCTGGGCGCCGATTATTGGCGACCCGCTTACCGTGCTGGCCGGGGTATTCCGGCTGCCCTGGTGGCGGGCGCTGGCTTGGATTGTGATCGCCAAAGGGGCCCGCTACGCCGTAGTTTTACTGTTGGCACAGCAGTGGCTAGTGCCGCTGTGCCAGTAAAACGCCTTATTAATCAAGCCATGTTATCCTGTACAACTTTTTAACAAGCTGGCTTGTTAGTATAAAGTGTCAGTGTAGAGTGTAAGCAACATCAATTGCCGAGCGCTAGCTAGAAGTAAATCCGGCAGCCGTTTGATTGAACACAACACTCACCCAAAAGGAGGTTTAGGTGTGAAGCCATTTCGTTTATTACCCTGGCTAGGTGTCTGGCTGCTGGCAATGATTGCCTTGATAGCTACGCCAACAATGGCGCAGAGC
Source organism: Halomonas sp. SpR1 (assembly GCF_031010175.1). Taxonomy (GTDB): domain Bacteria; phylum Pseudomonadota; class Gammaproteobacteria; order Pseudomonadales; family Halomonadaceae; genus Vreelandella. The sequence continues at coordinate 125,974 of NZ_JAUAMB010000003.1, read as the reverse complement.
GCGCCAAGTGAGTCAGCCAGCGCCGATGGTGCAACATCGTCTGAAGAGGCGGCGCCGACGTCCTACGAGGCGCTGGCCAGCCTGTTGGAAGATGAACAGGCGCGGCAAGAGTTGATTGAGATGCTGCGCAACCAAGCCTCGGCGCTGCCCGATGGCGTTGCTAGCGAACTATCGCCAGAAGCCGCCGCTCAGGGCAGCGAGATAGCGCCTGAAGATGTCTCGCTGCCGCGCCAGTTAGCGGAACTCACCAGTCGTGTCGTCAGCGATGTGGGGGGCCAGTTTGAGCAAGTGGTTAGCATCGTGGGTGGCCTGTTCTCTGGCGGGGAGGCCGACAGTGTCTTTGATATGGCAGCGTTCACCAGTGCGGCAATCAATCTGGGGATCGTGATCGTCGCCACCTTCGCGATGTTTATGATTTTCCGCCGCCTCGTCAAGCCGCTGTTTACCAAAATCAGTGGCTGGTCGCTACATGGCAATAATTTAACGCCTGTCCTGCGATTGATTGTCTGCGTAGCGATTGCGGTGGTCATCGATATACTGCTCGTCGGTTTAGCCTATGTGGGCGGTAATTTGGTGGCGACGTTTGCAGTTGGGGAAGCTGGTGAACTGTCGACCCGCGCCTCGCTGTTTTTAAACGCGTTCTTGATTATAGAGCTGCTTAAAGCCGGTGTGCGGATGCTGTTCTCTTCGCGTTACGAAGGGCTGCGGCTACTGCCTATTTCAGCCCAAGAAGCGTCTTACTGGAACCGCTGGTTAGCCCGTTTAATCGGCATGGTGGGTTACGGCCTGATGGTGATCGTACCGCTGGTCAACTTCTACGTGGCGGCCTCGCTGGGTCAAGCCGTCGGTACGCTGATTATGCTGCTGGCGTTTATCTACGCGGTGGTCGTGGTACTAAAAAACCGTGTCCGTCTGCGCGGTAACCTGAACGAGATGGCGGCTAAATCGACCTTAACTGCCAGCCGCGTCTCGCTGCAGCTATTTGCCCGTACCTGGCATCTGTTCGCGCTGCTGTATTTCTTGATCGTTTTTGTACTGACGCTCACGCGCCCTGGCGATGCGCTGCCGTTTGTGATGTATGCCACCCTGAAGTCGTTGGCCGCGATTGTGGTTGGGCTGTTGGTATCGACTTTTCTTACTCAAACCATTGGCCGCCGTATCACGCTGTCAGACGACTTGCGGCGTAAGCTACCTTTGCTTGAAAAGCGTCTAAATAGCTACGTTCCCAATGCGCTACGCGTGCTGCGTACGATCATTCTGATCGTGGTCATCATGGTAGTGCTGAACGCCTGGGGCGCCTTTGATCTCGCCGCCTGGTACGCCTCTGAACGCGGTGCCAACCTGGTTGGCAACTTGACCAGCGTGGCGGTGATTTTGATTGTGGCGCTAGCCGTTTGGCTGGGTCTGGCGAGCCTTATTGAGCATAAGCTCAACCCTGACACTGGCTATGGCGAACCCTCGGCGCGGGCGAAAACGCTGCTCAGCCTGTTCCGCAATGCGTTGGCGATCGCTATGGTGACGATTACCGGCATGGTCGTGCTGTCGGAAATCGGCATCAATATCGGACCGCTGATTGCCGGTGCCGGTGTGCTGGGCCTGGCGATTGGTTTTGGCTCTCAGAAGCTGGTGCAGGACGTTATCACCGGGGTATTTATCCAGGTAGAAAACGCCATGAACACAGGCGATGTAGTAACGGTAGGCGGTATAACAGGAACCGCCGAGCGGCTCAGCATTCGCTCTGTGGGGATTCGTGATCTATCGGGTACCTATCACATCATCCCTTTCTCCAGTGTGGATACCGTGTCTAACTACATGCGCGAGTACGGTAACCATGTGGGAGAGTACGGCATTGGCTACAACGAAAGCATCGATGAGGCCATCGAGCAGCTCCAACTCGCCTTTGAAGATCTTAAAGCCAGCGAAGAGCATGGTCATAAGCTGTTAGCCGACCTGACCGTAGCCGGTGTTGTTGCGCTAGCGGACAGCTCTGTGAATATCCGTGTGGTGATCAAAACCACGCCGGGCGACCAGTGGGCCGTTGGCCGTGCCTACAACCGTCTAGTTAAGTTGCGCTTTGATGAGGCAGGTATCGAAATACCTTTCCCGCACACTACGCTCTACTTTGGTGACTCCAAGAATGGTAAGACCCCGCCTGCACCCGTGCAGGTAGTGGAATCAACCGCTGAAGAGAAGAGGATGGAAGAAGTGCCTGTGGCTACGCCCATGGCTAAAAGCGACCCTAAGAAAGGGGGTCAGCAAACCGCGGATGCTGATCATATTAAGCCTGATCAAGATGACGTTGACGAAAAATAAACCTTGGTTGTGGAGGTGTGTAGCGAGGCCGCTTTCGGGCGGCCTCGCTGTGTTTGCGCCTTGTTGCACGGTTGCTGAAGATGAGTTCTCTGCACGCCTGGTAAGGGGAAGTGCCAGCCAACGGCATAGATTTCTCCCACGAGGGAGAATCTACAGGGCACAAGCTTGAAAGGTGAAACGCAACAATACGCTGAATAACGTCAGGCGCTTTACTGGAAGATCAGGTGGTCTGCCTCGGTGCTACCGACGTCGAGCAGTGTTTAAAAAACCATCTATTTAATTGTATTTTATGAATATTTTCTGGCTACACCTGTGCAGTCACTTGACCACTACATTGTTCATCTAGCGTTCATGTTCCACTTGGTATCTTATACACATCGAAAAGAGCAGCATGCTTTCTTTTTTCGGCTGCCCCTCGTTGATACGCATCAATGTAATGTAGAAGTGATGAAAACTCTTATAGATTAGCCAGCACTGTATTAAATGAAATAGATGTAAGACGAAAGTTTAAGTGATTGTAGTAATTCAGCGGTTGGGTAGGCGCTAAACTTTTTAAACTGAGGGAGAGGCTAATTGTCTATACTAGTTACTGGTGCGGCTGGTTTTATCGGTTCCGCCGTTGCCAAACGCCTGCTTGACAGCGGCGAGCATGTCATCGGAGTGGATAATCATAATACCTATTACGACCCCCTGCTGAAAGAAGCACGCGTGTCACGTTTAATTGCCCACCCTAATTATCGTCATTTGCGCGTCGATATTGCCGACCGGGTGGAAATGGCTGACATATTTAAACGTTACGTATTCAGACGTGTTATTCACTTAGCAGCACAAGTAGGCGTGCGCTATTCGCTGGAAAATCCCGCCGCCTATATCGACAGCAATTTAGTCGGGTTTGCTAATGTGCTTGAAGGATGTCGTCAGCAACAGATCGAACACCTAGTTTACGCCAGCAGCTCAAGTGTTTATGGCGCTAACGAAACTATGCCCTTCTCGACTCATCACAACGCTGACCATCCTATAAGCCTTTACGCAGCGACTAAAAAAGCCAATGAATCAATGGCTCACACGTATAGTCATCTGTACGGTATGCCCACCACAGGCCTGCGGTTTTTTACTGTCTATGGCCCTTGGGGGCGACCAGACATGGCGCTTTTCAAGTTCACCCAAGCCATTCTGGCGGGCGAAACGATCCCCGTATATCACTATGGCCAACATCGGCGTGACTTCACTTATATCGATGACATAGTTGAAGGTATTATTCGGGTGCTGGAGAAACCTGCGCAAGCCAACTTGCATTGGTCGGGACAAACACCTGATCCAGCTACCAGCCGTGCCCCCTGGCGCCTTTACAATATTGGTAATCATCAGCCTATTGTGTTGATGGATTACATAGCTGCTCTGGAAAGTGCCTTAGGCATTACTGCTCATAAAGAGCTGTTACCCATTCAACCGGGGGATGTACCCGATACTTACGCAGATGTAGAGGATCTTATCAATCAGTTTGGCTATCAGCCTGCTACCTGCTTAGAGGAAGGTGTCACTGCTTTTGTACGCTGGTACCGTGATTTCTACAAAGTATAATTCTATAAGCAATGGTTTTTAAAAGGCAGGGTGAATAGCGATGAAACTTTCCGTCATTCTCAGTACCTATAATTCTCCAGAATGGCTGGAAAAAGTGCTTTGGGGTTACAGTGTGCAATCCTACAACAATTTTGAGTTGATTATTGCCGATGATGGCTCGACCAGTGAAACGCGCTATCTCATTGATCGAATGCGGGAAGAAACAGGGCTTACGATCAAACATGTTTGGCAGGAAGATAACGGATTTCAAAAATGTCGAATCCTGAATAAGGCCATTATTGAGTCTACCTCAGAGTATTTAGTTTTTAGCGATGGCGACTGCATCCCTCGCCAGGATTTCCTCAATGTACATGCAAGAGAAGCCTTACCCGGCTATTACCTGTCGGGCGGTTACCATAAATTGCCAATGGCTACCAGTGAAGCTATCACTAAGGAGGATGTGCTCTCTGAGCGATGTTTCGATCTTAAATGGTTGAAAGCTCATGGCTTGGCATTTTCCTATAAAAACAGTAAGTTGACGGCCACTTATAGACAAGCAAAGCTATTTAATATGCTCACGCCGACCCGCTGCCGTTTCAAAGGCTCAAACGGCTCTGCCTGGAAAAAAGATGTTCTCAATGTTAACGGTTTTGATGAAACCCTGGCTTACGGCGGTGAGGATAGAGAATTTGGCGTTAGGTTAGTAAATTCGGGCATAAAGCCGAAGCACGTACGCTACAACGCCATTGTTATTCACTTGGATCATGCCAGGGGGTATGTTGATCCCGATATTATCGCGTCCAATAAGCGACATCGCATCAACATCGATAAAGATGGCACCATTCGTACAGCATTTGGCATTGACCAACACCAGCAGCCGAATGCAGCAGGAGCAATCCGTTGATTTTTTTTGTATTTTCTTATAATCGTGGACCCCATCTAAAAAACTGCATTGAGTCTATCGAGATCTGCGCGCCCAGCCACCCCATTATTGTTTTTGATGATGCCAGCGATGACCCTGAAACCCAGCAAATCCTTGATGAAATCGAGATTCGGCATGAGGTGAGGCGGCGTGATGATAAGGGATCAAGTAATCAGCATGGAGCGCTTTACACCAATATGCAGAGAGCCATTGAATCCGTCGAAGAAGACTGTCTTATCGGCTTTCTTCAGGACGATACGCAAATGGTTCGTAAGATTGATGAGCAGGATATTCGTTTCATGGAAGATTACTTTGAAACGTTTCCAAGTAGCGGATTTCTTGCGCCGGTGTTTCAGAAAAAAATTACCCGGCAGCGTACGCTCGACCGCTTTGTTTTTCGCCCGGAGCGAGGGGTTTACGTGTGTGAACACCGCAGCCGTAAGCAAGTTGCCGGCGTTTACTACTCTGATATTTCGATAACCCGGAGTGATCGTCTACGTAAAGCAAACTGGAAATTTTTATCGGGTGAATTTGAAAACGAGCAGCAGGCGAAGGCCAGCTTTCTCGAAATGGGTTATCTACCTGCACCATTTGTCATGTGGCTACCCAACCCACCAGCCTATCGAAACAAAAAAAAGAACATTACCTTTAGGTTGGCAGAGATCATCAATCAAGCTGGCTTTTATCCTTTTAATATTATGGATAGTGAGACAACAGAGAAGCTTAGAAAACACTCAACAGAGCATGCTCCAATTGCTGAAGACTACCTTACAGTTGCTGTCGAAGGTTTAAAAAAGCCATGGATTTACGACCCACTCAGACGCTATCGATTGCTACGCAAACTCGCCAAGCTTGAAGGTTTTATGAGGAGCTTGGGTAGAGCAAAAACGCCTAATTGAGCTCTTAAAACCGACGTTTGATCAGAGTTAGCCGCTTGATCGACTTATCTACGCGTTTAGCTTTGAAGGTGAAGATTCAACGGCACACCATGTTAGACTCAGGGACTATTGCTAGCTTAGCCTAAAGAACTTTCTATCAATGGGAATATAAAACTAAGTTGGTTAGGATTCTAAAAATGTGGAATACACTACAACTCGCTTTTTTCCGATTCGCAGCAGGGGGTAAGATACCTCCTCAATGGTTCGAGCCAAAGCTGCCGCTGGAGTGTGAGCGGGCTGCTAAAACTGGCCATCTCACCCTTGAAGTGGTCAGTCATTGTTGGAACTACTCTCACTTTCTAGTTTACCAATTAAGTTCTTTAATGCTCTTCCCTCCCAAACAACTCGATGTCACCATGACCGTTTTTTATAATGCTGAAGATACGCAGACGGTTAAGTTGTTGGCATTTTTCGGAAAACAGCAAATTCCAGGTGTCACATGGAACTGGCAACCGATACTGAAACAGGAGCTATTCCGTCGTAGTATAGGCCGTAATCGTGCAGCGCTTGCTACAAAAGCCGATTGGGTATGGTTTACCGATTGCGACCTTATGTTTCGGGAAAGATGTTTGGATAGCTTAGCAGAATGCTTACAAGGTCGACGCGATGTTTTGCTGTTCCCCTCTGAAGAACACACGACGGGCCTGCTAGCGGAAGATAATGCTATGCTTAGTGCGGTAAATAAAGGGCCTCGAGTGTTGGATATTGATATTTCCTCCTTTACAACCCGGAAGATCACCAAAGCCACAGGGCCTTTGCAGATTGCTCATGGTGATGTATGTCGAGCTATCGGCTATTGCCGAAGTATCCCTTTATATCAGCAGCCGGTTCAAAAATTCGCCAAATGCCATGAAGACCGTGCTTTTCGCTGGCTATTGCGCAGCCAGGGTGTACCAATTTCGGTGCCGGGAGTTTACCGGATACGGCATATTGTTAAAGGACGTTATAACGGTAGTGACACTCAAAGTAATTTCCGGACTTGGGTACGAGTTTGGCAGTCTCGATGGCGAGATTGGCGTCAGGGAGAAAACGCCTGATGAGTGAGGAACATCGAATTGTATTTATTACGCCAACTTGGGCTGGGGATCTTGATCACTTTCGAGTAATGAGGTCATCCTTTGAGCAGTCGTTGTTCGCCCAATTTGACCACTACGTTGTTGTACAGGACGAAGATCTTGCGTTATTTGAGGAGTTTCGTGATCGTAATGGACTTATCCTGCTTTCTACAAAAGACGTGTTACCTGAATTTGTTGAACGCCGCAGGAAACGTGCACGGAAGCTGGCTAAGCGCTTAGGTCGACATTCCACTCGGGTTTGTGGCAGTCTCAAGCGAATTTTTTCCTGGCCTATCTGGCCATCTTATACCGGCTGGCACACTCAGCAGATATGCAAATTAAAGCTTGCGAGTGAGCTGGTGTGCGATACTGCTGTTATTATTGATTCGGATGTGATTATTACAAAAACTGCAGCCATCGAAGATTTTTTAAGTGCTTCTGGCACTGTATGCTTTGCTAATTGGCTAAATAGAACTGAAATAAAAGGGAAAGTCAAAAACTGGGTAGATGAATCTGAGTGCTTGGTTAATGTAAAGCCTGATTCTGACTATGTTAATGTTTACTTTGATACTCCTTTTGTTTTCAATCGACTGTTACTTTGTGAAGCTCTCTCATTACTCGAAAAAAGAACCGGTAAAGATTGGTGGGACGTTTTTCTAAATCGTCCGCCGCGCAGGTGGTCTGAGTTTGGTTTTTATAAAGCATTTTTGATAAAGAAAGAGCCGCTAGTGAACATCGATTGGCGCGAACCTTCATTTTGTCGTTATCTTTACGATACCAAAGACGTAAAATCCGTAGTTAACACCGTGTCTGATATGATGCATGACCCGCAGATTCATTATGTGACCATTCATTCTCAGGCGAACGGTCGCGAATACCAAGACCCTAATGAGTATTTAGCACCCATTCTGTCTATTTTTTCTCGTGATTATTGAATCGTAATTAAATTATTAATTTTAAGTTAATGAAAAAGAGATGGATATGGCTAATTTGACAGTATGTGTCTTTTCTTTTAATCGCGGGAGATATCTGCGTAATTGTGTGGAATCTATCCAGCGCTGTATTCCGGATGCCGACATTATTATTTTTGATGACCATAGTGATGATCCTGAAACTCTAGAATATCTTCGGATAGCAGAAAGCTCTTGCCAAGTTGTAACTCCAGGAAAAGTTGGTTCCATCAAACATGGTGGTCTTTACCATAATATGAACGCGGCACTTGAAGGATTTAAGGAAAGACCGTTAATGTGCTTTCTTCAGGATGACACTCAAGTCGTACGGCTTGTTTCTACAGCCGAACTCGATGAAATGGAATCGCTGTTTGACCACAACCCAACCCTTGGCTTTGTGCATCCTTGTTTTATCAGAGGTATCGATCTGAAGAAGCGTCCAGTGATACCGCTAACGGGGCCAACACCTGACTTCTTTTATCGCAAGGATTCTGGGCAAAGTGCAGGTATCCACTATTCAGATCTAGTCGTGTTTAAACCAGATCGGCTCGTCGAAACGGGGTGGAATTTTCAGCAATCTGAGCCAGAGAACGAAAAACAAGCGAAGCTAATGTTTGATATGATGGCTTATATGTGGTTGCCGTTTGCGATGTGGTTGCCGGAAGTTCCAGCCTATCGTGGCAAAAAGAAAACACTTGGTTTGCGCTTGGCTGAGCGAAAAAAAAAGGTGGGTTTCTATCCTTTTAAAATAATCACATTGGATGAATTAATCTTAAATAAAAAGAAGACGCCATCTCGATTACCTGTAGCAGAAGATTTTCTAGAATGTTCTCCTTCTACTCCCTCAGCACCCTGGACTTATAACCCTTTAACAGGTTTTAATTTTCTAAAACATCTTAATAATATTGAGGTTGTAGGTCGACGATGGTTTCGCCGGTAAGCTATTTTTCCTTGACGAATTCATGTGAATGAAGTGTGAACGATCAATTCATCATAGGGTAAGGAGATGCTGGTATTATTAGGTTTTAGCCTGTTGTGTTTTCATATGGGTTCTACGGGCATGGATTTTTCAAAATGTTGTTTTTAATAAAGTGTTTGACGATAAATGGGTATAAATAAATATTAAAATTTTGGAGCTTTTTTATGTCACAAAATTGGTTGTTTTTAAAACATTTTTTACGCTCCCCTATCGCAATTGGCAGCGTCATGCCAAGTTCACGACATCTGGCTGCCGCTATGGTTCGCTGTGTAGAATGGGAGCATGCACACGTTATTGTTGAACTTGGCGCTGGTACGGGTGTTATAACGCAAGAAATTAATGCTCTGCGCAATGAGAACTCATCATTTTTATCTTTCGAATACGAAAATTCATTGCGTGAAAGTCTTACTCAGCGCTATCCCAGTGTCAATTTTTATAAAGATGCCTTTCGATTAAAAGATCAGATGGCGGCCCAGAAAAAAAGCGAAACAAGGGCTGACTGCATTATATCTGGCTTGCCGTTTGCAAATTTCTCTCAGCAGCAACGTGATACTCTTCTTAACGATATTTATGATGTGTTAAACCCAGGTGGTATATTTGTGGGGTTTCAGTATACGCGCCAGCTTCAGCCATTTCTTGTTTCTTCTTATGATAAATTCAATTGTCATAAAGTATGGGCCAATTTACCCCCTGCCTATGTCTACTTATGTCAAAAAACATCATCGTCAAGAGCATCTGTTGATGTACATCGTAGAGGTGATGAACGTGCTTAATCGGTTACGTTATCGAGCTAAATTAAGAACGCGGCGTTGGCTGAGAGAAAATCCTAAATGGCTAAAAAAACTGAGACAATTTCGATGCTTTAGTGGAGACCCCGAGTCGGTCAGTCGCGGCTTTGCAATTGGGCTTTTTTTTGGCTTAACACCGACTGTTGGCATTCAAACGTTTTTGGTACTACCAAGCTGTCTAATGCTAAGAGGAAATTTTCCTATGGCCTTTATGGCAACTTGGGTTAGTAATCCATTAACACTGGTTCCCCTTTACTGGTTGTTTGAAAATATTGGCAGCCTGTTCATCTCCGGCTCGATACTCTCCCCCGACACCGCAGCAGCATGGCCCATACTTCAATTCGTAACATCAGGAACGTTAAAAATGTTACTGGGCAGCCTATTTATTGCTACCCCCATGGCAATTTTGTCTTACTTTGTTGTTTATCGCTTGGCAAAATTGAACCTCATGCGTCATCAAGGCGTGACTTAATAAGCCTTGAATTTATTCCCTGTTGTTTATTGAATACGAAATTGCCGCTTGTTCCATTCAGGCAATTCCCGACTTCTTCCTCCTTCACCGATAGAAGCGCGATAAGGCTTGAAGCACTTGGGTTGAGACAGCGGGGTCGGGGCGTACTTCATCAAGTTCGTTCATTTGGTAGTCATAGACTTCGAAAGTCCCTGCCGGGTATACGGTAATCTGGTAATCAGGTAACAGGATACTGTAGCCCATGTAGCTCCCCGACAGCATCCATTCACGCTTTGGTTCGGGTTCCAACAAGTTGTGGCCGAGGGTATAGCGCTCGGGCGCGGCTTCACAGCCTAGCATCTCTTCAAGCAGCGTTGGTGCAATATCAGCATGGTGTGTGCGCCTTGTGATTTCACCACCTGCGCGCCCCGGCAAGTGCATGATCAGCGGCACTTTTACCTGCTCTGGTGTGTAGTTGCTGCCATGGCCCCAGTAGTTCTTGCCGTGCTCGTTGAAAGATTCTCCATGATCTGAAGTGATCACCACGGTGGTCTCGTCCAGCAGTCCTGTGGTGTTCAGGTCATCGAGCACGCGGCCCAACTGTTGATCCACATAGTGTACTGCCGTCCGGTAGCGATTCCAGTAAGGTTCTGGGTCAAACTTCGGGCCCAGAAGCATATGATTGACGCTTTCCCAATAAGGGGTGAAACGGGGGAAGTCGGGCGGATGGCTGTATCCATGCACGGCGTCATAGAAAAGAAAGCTGAAGAAGGGGCGATCATCTGTATTCCGGTTCTCCTCTTCTGCCCAAGCTAACCAATCGTTGGTGATTTGACGATCACGCTCCCAGGGTTCGCCCTGGGCTGGCTGGAGCGAGACATCGTCCAATCCAGCAAAGACGTTGCGGTCGAAAGCAGGGCTAACGAGGGTGGCCGAGGAGAGCACCTTGAAGCGATAGTTCTGCTCTTCCAAGGTCTCCATCAGAACTGGCGGCGTCTGGCTGGCGGTGAAGGCGTCCCAGTAGGTCACCGGCAAGCCGTAGAAAAGGCTGAACACCCCGGCCTTTGTGGAGTTACCACCGCTAATATGCTCGTTAGCTTTGAGCCAGCCCGGCTGGTTGGCATAGCGATAGAGGTTCGGCATCACCTCTGGGGTTAGCATGTCATGGCGCAGTGCATCGATAACAACGAGCATTAGATTGCCTGGAACGTCAGATGGTTGACATGATAGTGGCGCCATGGGGTAGATCAGGTCTTGCTCGCCGCCCGGCGCTGCCTCCAGTTCCACGCCATCGCGTACTGCCTGGGCATCTACCCACCCCTGTTCGACGAAGAAACGCTTAGCGGTGGCCGGGTAGAAAACCGGCACGTGACGGGTCATACCGGTAATCTCACGGTTATAGTGAGCATCTGCCCAGGCATGCCAGCCATGCACACTGAGAAGAGCGACGACATTGATGGCCAGCACCGACCACACAGGCCAGGATAGCGAACGTTTTCTCAACAGTCGTCCTATGACGCCTTGAAGCGCCAACATGCCCAGCGCCCCGCCGATGGCCAAGCTCCAGGCTACCCAGGAAAAGCTGAAAACATCGCCGCCAGCGTTGAGCAGCAGGTCAAGAATAAAACCGCTCAGATGGAAGCGATACTGGGCGTAGACAAAAGTGTCGAGTAGGAGCAGCAGTTGCAGGACACTGGCCCACAGCGTCGTTACCAGCCATAACCACTTGCCTCGAATAACGCTAGCCAGTAGGAATAACGGCAGAGCGCCCAGCCAAATCAACAGAGCCAAATGACCGAGGAAAATCAGCAGGAGATAGCCCCATTGCGTTGCCCCATCCGGATCTATATAGGGGATATAACGACTGGCGATTAACCAACCCAACAGCATATTGGCGAGGGTCCAGGCAGCGAGCCAACGCCAGTGAAAAAAGAGCTTCGCGATCATGGGAAGATAATCCAGAACAATTAACCGTCAGCCAGAGGAGATCCTAATGGCAGTGGGGGAGAAACGAAAAGCGGCAAAATAGTAACCCAGCTGCGTAGGTTCCCCAAGAGGTGTCACCCTCATTTTTGCTGACACGTACTGCTCTTTACCTAACCGAAAAGGGGCCGTAAGTGTTACGTTGCTGGTAGTTGCCTGAAGACTGAAATACGTACGGCCCGATGTATCAATGAATCTGGTATCAGTGAATTTACGTTTTATGGGCAATATTTTTCAAGAGCCGTAATTTTCCGAGTGGCGACCCTCTAGGTTGATAGACTCCCCGCCATCCACAAACAGAATTTGCCCTGCCACAAAAGGGGTGTTCAATAAGTAGTGCAAAGCTTGTACAAGGTATTCGGGGTCACCCTGGCGCTTTAGCGGAATGCCTTCAATGCGCCACTCAATATAGTCGCTGGTGCGCTGTGAGGCAGGCAGTACTACGCCAGGGGCGATGCCGTTAACGCGAATGCGCGGGGCAAACTCTAGCGCTGCCATACGGGTCATCTCTGCCAGACTTTTTTTCGATAACAGATACGCTGCGTAGGGGTATTGGTGATAGGCAACTTTGTTATCAATGATATTGATCACCTGGCCCTCTTTAACCTCTTTGGCAAAGTGGCGGGTGAGCAGTAATGGGGTAAACATATTGACCCTGAACTGGGTTTCCAGCATCGCCAGTTCGGTCGCGGAAATTGGCGCTGACTCGTAGGCGGAGGCGCTGTTCAGCAGCAAGTTAAGCCCTGGGAAGCGCTGCTTGGCCGACTGGATTAAGGCATTTAAGTCGTCGTTTAAAAAATCGCAGGAGAATATTGCGCACTCCCGCCCCTTGGCGCGGATACCACTGGCGACCTCTTCGGCCTCCTCCCGCGAGCTATTAACGTGTAGAGCAATATCGTAACCCGCATCGGCCAGGGCTTCGGAAAAGTAGCGACCCAAGCGGGTGGCGCCGCCGGTTACCAGAGCAGCTTGATGGCACATAGAGCGTTCCCTACTGTTTTATTGGTATGGGAAGACTTTCTGCGTGAGTGAAACGTTTGTCAATAACTTATACACAGCTTGCACGAAGCGCTAGCTTAGGAGTATGAGTAGAAGTGTCCTACTTTCAGGATGCTCTACGAGACGTCACTTTTAACAGGATGTCGCTATGCCTCCAACGACGCTATCTGCCGCCCCCTCTGCCCAGCTCCATGAGTGCTTGATCTCTTTAGGCTCTAACATTGAACCCGATCACTATGTGGTTCAGGCGCTTGATATCATTAGTCGTGAATGCAATCTGTTAGCTCGCTCAAAAACGATTCGCACCAGGCCGGTGGGGTACCAGCATCAGCCCGACTTTCTCAATGCCGCGCTGTTGGTGAGCACACCGCTTGAGCGTGAGGCTTTTCGTGCTTATCTCAAAGGGGTGGAGGATCGTCTGGGCCGTGTTAGAGGAGCGATTAAGTCGGGGCCACGCACCATGGATCTAGACATTGTGGCCTGGGATGGGGAGGTGGTCGATGACGGCTATTATCGGCACGATTACGTGAAAAAACCTGTCGATGAAGTGTTAGCGAGCAGTGGCCGCACCCTCTTATCACAAACGCGTTAATGGTTTTTGCTTCTAGGCCGATAGTAACCTTGCAGCCCCCAATAAGTTGGGCAGGCTAACTTCCCCCTCCCGGAGGCACGACACGCGTTGTTCAGCCTAAATACTAATGTGATGTCGCTTATCGTGCAGAATAACCTGCGCGGCAGTCAGCAATCCATGCAGACCGCAATGCAGCGCCTCTCTTCCGGGTTGCGCATTAATAGTGCCAAAGATGACGCCGCCGGACAGGCGATCGCCAATCGCATGACGTCACAAATTAAAGGCATGACCCAGGCGATCCGCAACACCAATGATGGCATCTCTATGGTGCAGACAGCGGAAGGCTCGCTCAATCAGATTAACGATAACCTGCAGCGCATCCGTGAGCTGAGCGTACAAGCGGCTAACGGCACCAACTCTTCCAATGATCTTGCTTCTATCCAAGCCGAGATTGGCCAGCGCATGGAAGAGATTGACCGCGTTGCCGGGCAGAGTAAGTTCAACGGTGTTGGGCTGTTGAATGACACTAAGTCGCTGAATATTCAGGTGGGCGCTAACGTTGGTGATAGCATTGCCGTTCGCTTTGAAGCCATGAATTTGCAGGGTTTGGGGCTGGAAGGCCTAAACGTATTGGACGATGGCAGTTCGACGGGTAATCCTATCGATATGGTGGATGAAGCGATCAAACGGCTAGATCAACAGCGCAGCTATTTGGGCGCCGTTCAGAACCGCTTTGAAAGTGTGATTGATGGGCTCAATAACAGCATCGTTAACACTTCTGATGCGCGGTCGCGCATTCAGGACGCCGACTACGCGAAAGAAGTTTCCAGCCTTCTTCGCGCGCGTATCCTTCAGCAGGCAGGCATCGCTATGCTGGCCCAGGCCAACCAGCAGCCGCAAATGATTCTGCGGCTGCTGGAAGGGCTGTAGCGCTCTTATCGTTTACTTCTTGGGTTCGTTAATTTAAAAACCATTCCTTTTTTGCAGCATTGCGCTTTTTTTACTTTAAATACCTGCTGTTTTTGCTCTTAACATTCCAATTTGGAATGCATTGAGCGTTTTTTTTCGTTTGTGAACCGTTGCGTGAATTTGCTTTGATACTGTCATTCACATGAAATGACAGGAGACGTCACGACAATGGATCTTCCCCATGTAAGTGCCGCGCTGGGTGTCATACACCCGATTTGTATTGCGCGTGGGCGTAATGCTGAAGTTTGGGATGAAGCCGACCAGCGTTATATCGATTTTATCGGTGGCATTGGCGTGCTGAATCTTGGCCATAGCCATCCAGCGGTTGTCGAAGCCGTTAAAGCCCAAGTCGAGACCTTAATGCACTCTGCCTTTAATGCGCTGCCGCATCGAGGCTATCTAGCGGTGACGGAAGCGCTGAATCAGTTCGTGCCGGTCTCGTATCCGTTGTCGTGCATGTTGACGAACAGTGGCGCAGAGGCCACCGAAAATGCGCTTAAAGTTGCCCGCGGCGTGACGGGGCGGCAAGCGGTTATTGCGTTTGATGATGCTTTCCATGGCCGGACGCTGGCAGCGTTAAACCTAAATGGCAAAGTTAAACCTTACAAATCGGGATTAGGCGCCTTGCCGGGGCCGGTTTATCACCTGCCTTTTCCTAGCCGGGATAGTGGTGTGACAGCGGAGCAGGCGCTTACTGCGCTGGAAAGGCTGTTTGACGTTGAAATACCTGTCGATGAAGTCGCCAGCATTATCGTTGAGCCCATTCAGGGCGAAGGTGGCTTTCGTTTACTCTGCCCGAAGTTTGCCAAAGTACTGCGAGACGTTTGCGATAAACACAACATCGTATTGATTTGTGACGAAATTCAGTCTGGCTTTGGGCGAACTGGCCAGCGGTTTGGCTTTACCCATTTGGGCATCGAGCCGGATCTCTTGCTAATGGGGAAGAGCATGGCCGCAGGCTTGCCGTTAGCCGCAGTGGTAGGCCGGCGCGAATTAATGGATGCGTTGCCCAAAGGCGCCTTGGGCGGCACCTATTCGGGGAATGCGGTGGCCTGCGCGGCTGCACTGGCAGTGATGGATGCCATGCAGGAAGACGCGCTAAGTGCATGGTCAGATGCACAAGAAGCGGCGATTGTTAGTGCTTATCAGCGCTGGAAAGCAAGCGAGCGCTTCCCCATGGTGGGGGCGATGACAGGCATTGGCGCTATGCGCGGCATTGTCTTTGAAGACACTGAAAACGCGACGGGGGCGGAGCACCTGGCCAACCTGTTGGCAGCCGGTCGTGATGCCGGGGTTTTATTAATGCCCAGTGGCCGTAAACGTAATGTCCTGCGCTTATTGCCGCCTTTGACCACCGAACCAGAGATCATGGCAGAAGGCCTGGGGCTCATCGAGCAGGCGCTGGAGACGCTCAAGGCATGATCGCAATGGTAGGCAAGGTGGCCGTGCAAAGAGGGTATGTGGCGTTTCTAGAGGCCTTGCGCGCCCGCGGCTTTGAGGGCGAAATCGCCCCGGATTATGCCAACCGCACGGTGCTGGCGACGGATAACTCGATATACCAGCGCCTGCCTCAGGCAGTGGTGTTTCCTAAGCACGCAGCAGACCTTGAACGCCTGGCAAAACTGGCTGCTGAACTGCCGCATCGCGATATTCTGCTAACGCCCCGCGGCGGCGGCACCGGCACCAACGGTCAGTCCCTCACCGACGGTATCGTGGTGGATGTCTCCCGCCATATGCACCAGATCCTTGAGATCGACGTTGAAAACCGCCGGGTGCGTGTCCAGGCGGGGGTGATCAAAGACCAGCTCAACGCGGCGCTCAAACCCCACGGGCTGTTTTTCGCCCCGGAGCTCTCCACCTCCAATCGCGCCACCCTTGGCGGCATGATCTCCACCGATGCCAGCGGCCAGGGCAGCTGCGAATACGGCAAAACCCGCGATCACGTACTGGAACTGGATACCATTCTGATCGGCGGTCAGCACCTGCACAGCCGTGCTTTAACCCAGGACGAAGAACAGGCCGAGCGCCAGCAGGAAGGCATTCTTGGCCGCGTGCATACCACCGCCGCCGAGATTATCGACCAGCAGCGTGAGCTGATTGCGGCTAAATTTCCGCCGCTCAACCGCTGTTTAACCGGCTACGACCTGGCCCATTTGCGCGATGGTGACGGCCAGCTTAACCTCAACAGTCTGCTGTGCGGCTCGGAAGGCTCATTAGGCTTTCTAAACGAAGCGGTGCTCAATGTGCTGCCGATCCCCAAGCATTCCACGCTGGTCAACGTGCGCTATACCAGTTTTATGGACGCGCTGCGCGATGCCAAAACGCTGAAAGCCGCCAGCGCTCGACCCACCTCCATCGAAACGGTGGATGACACCGTCCTCCAGCTCGCCATGGAGGACTTTGTCTGGGACAGCGTGGCCGAGTTTTTCCCAGCAACCGGAACGGCGCCGATTCGCGGCATCAATCTGATCGAGTTTAATGACGACAATGAAAACGCCCTCACCGAGCGGGTAAGGTCTTTTACCGAACAACTGAGCCAAGACACCAGCGTCGAGCGCCTGGGCTATACCCTGGCCGAAGGGCGCGGGCAGATTCAAAAAGTCTATGCCATGCGCAAACGTTCGGTGGGCCTGCTCGGCAATGTCCAGGGTGAGAAGCGCCCGATTCCATTTGTGGAAGATACCGCCGTGCCACCGGAGCATCTGGCGGACTTTATTGCCGAGTTTCGCGCCGCGCTGGATGCCCGCGGGCTTGCTTACGGCATGTTTGGCCATGTGGATGCAGGGGTACTGCACGTACGCCCCGCCATCGATATGAAGGATCCCGAGCAGGAAAAACTGATTCGAGCGGTCTCCGATGAGGTGGCAGCGCTTACCCAAAAATACGGCGGCCTGCTGTGGGGCGAACACGGCAAGGGCGTGCGCTCGGAGTACGCCCCCAGGTTCTTTGGCGAACTCTACCCCAGCCTGCAGCGGGTCAAAGCCGCCTTTGATCCGTTTAACCAGCTAAACCCTGGCAAGATCGCAACGCCCTCCGAGAGCAGCAAGCTCATCGCCAAGGATAGCGACCCCGATCTGCTGACCATTGATGGCGTGCCCATGCGCGGCCAGCTCGACCGTACCATCGACGAGCGTGCCTGGCAGGCTTACGACGCCGCGGTCTACTGTAACGGCAACGGCGCCTGCTACAACTACGATGTCGATGACCCCATGTGCCCGTCCTGGAAGGCCACCCGCGATCGCCGCCACTCGCCCAAAGGCCGCGCCAGCCTGATTCGCGAATGGCTGCGCCTGCAGTCCCAGGCGGGTATCGATGTGGTGGAAGAGTCGCGCAAGAAGAAAGCCGAGGGCGGCTGGGGCTTTATTAAACGCTTTCCGCTGCGGGTGGCGAATACCCTAAGCCGCAAACAGCACCACGACTACTCCCATGAAGTCTACGACGCCATGGCGGGCTGCCTGGCGTGCAAATCCTGTGCGGGTCAGTGCCCGATTAAAGTCAACGTACCGCAGTTCCGTTCGCAGTTCTTGGAGGTCTACCACGGCCGCTACCTGCGCCCGCTGCGCGACTACGTCATTGGCGGCACCGAGTTTATGCTGCCCACCCTGGCCAAGGCCGCGCCGCTGTATAACGCGGTGATTGGTCAACGCTGGGTAGAGCGGTTAATGCGCCGTACGCTGGGCATGAGTGATTCCCCCGCACTCTCTCGGGCCAGCGTTAAAAAGCAGCTGCACGCCTGGGGCATCGCCGAGGCAACGCCCCTCTCGCTGGCCCTGCTCACCGAACAGCAGCGCGCCAACAGCGTGATTATTGTTCAGGACGCCTTCACCACCCACTTTGAAGCCAAGCTGGTAATGGATGTCGTCGAGCTGTTGTCGCGACTTAACCTGCGCGTGTTTGTGATGCCCTTCTCCGCGAACGGCAAACCACTCCAGGTGCAGGGCTTTTTGGGAGCCTTCGAGCGTACCGCCGCCAAGCAGGCCGAGCGGCTGCGCACCCTGGCGCGCTTTGATATCCCCATGGTGGGTATCGACCCGGCGATGACGCTGACCTATCGCCAGGAGTACGTCAAAGCGTTGGGCAATGAGGCGGTGCCTGAGGTGCTGATGCTGCAGGAGTGGCTGGCGACCCGCATCACTACCCTGGCGCCCAGCCAGCTTAAGCTCACCGACCCAGGATTTAAGCTGCTCTCCCACTGCACCGAGAAGACCAACGCGCCGGGCAGCCCCAAAGCGTGGCAGCAGGTGTTTGCGGCGTTTGGGTTAGAGCTTGAATTGATGGCCACCGGCTGCTGCGGCATGTCCGGCACCTACGGCCACGAAACCCGCAACACTGCTACGTCAAAAACGATCTACGCCCAGTCCTGGCAGCCCCAGGTCGAGGCCGATGACAACACGGGTAAGCTGTTGGCTACCGGATACTCCTGCCGTAGCCAAGTGCAACGTTACTCAGCGCAAACGTTGCTCCATCCCCTGCAGGCACTATTGGCGCAATTGACGTCGGTATCTCACCGTTATCCCAACAATAGGCAAGAGAGAGCAATAAAATGACCCAAGCAGATCTTCTTTCCAGCAATGAGGTTCGCGACCGTTTTTCCAAGGCCATGTCGGCCATGTATCAAACAGAAGTGCCGCAGTACGGCACGCTGCTTGAACTGGTGGAAAGCGTCAACCAGGAAACGCTTAGCCAGCAGCCTGAACTGCACCGTCGACTGGAAGCTCAAGGAGAGCTGGCACGTTTGAGTGTAGAGCGCCACGGAGCGATACGTGTGGGAACAGCTGACGAGCTTTCCATGCTGCGCCGTCTGTTTGCCGTCATGGGTATGTACCCGGTGGGTTATTACGACCTTTCTGAAGCGGGGGTGCCGGTTCACTCAACGGCCTTCCGGCCCATTGATGATGACGCTCTGGCAATCAACCCTTTCCGGGTGTTTACCTCGCTACTGCGTTTAGAGCTCATTGAAAGTGATGCACTGCGCCAGCGTTCAGAAGAAATTCTGGCGAAACGCGATATTTTTACCCTGGGTGCGCGCGAGCTGATTAAGCGTCATGAAACCCAGGGGGGATTAACCAGTGAGGAAGCCGACCAGTTTGTAATGGAAGCACTGGAAACCTTCCGCTGGCACCAGGATGCCACGGTCAATCTGGATACCTATCAAGCGTTACACGACGAGCATCGTTTGATTGCTGATGTGGTGTGCTTCCGCGGGCCGCACATCAATCACCTGACGCCGCGTACCCTGGATATCGACGAAGTACAGCGCCGTATGCCGGAGATGGGCATGAACCCAAAAGCCGTTATTGAAGGGCCGCCGCGCCGTGAGTGCCCCATTTTGCTGCGTCAAACCAGCTTTAAAGCGTTAGAAGAGTCGATTCGCTTTGCTGGTGACGCCCAAGGTACCCATACCGCACGTTTTGGTGAAATCGAGCAGCGCGGTATGGCGCTAACGCCGAAAGGCCGTGCGCTGTATGACCAGTTGCTCAACGAAGGCCGCCAGCAGACCGCTGGGCTGGATAACGACGCACACCAAAAGGTCATGAAAGACGTCTTTGCCAAGCTTCCTGATAATGACGAGGCCATGCGCCGAGAGGGCCTGGCGTATTTTCACTATCACCTGACAGCCGCAGGTCAGGCCGTTAAAGAGAGTACCGGTCACGATATAGAAGCGTTGATCGAGCAAGGCCTGGTGGAAGCTCAGCCAATTACTTATGAAGACTTTCTACCGGTCAGTGCGGCGGGCATTTTCCAGTCGAACCTGGGGGGAGGGCAGAACGAGGCCTATGCGGGTAACGCTAATCGTGATGCCTTCGAAGAGGCGCTAGGTGTTCAAGTAACGGATGAGCTGTCACTCTATGCGGAACGCGAATACGCTTCTAAAGCCAAGGTGCTGGCAACGTTAAACGATGAGGTACTCGTTTAGAATCTACATGCAGCACAAGGATGTGCTGCAGTATCTTTAATTTAAAAGATGGCATTTAAAACATAAAAACGTGCGCATGCGGTTAACTCGCGGCGCACGTTTCTATTTCAGGTATGCATGCTTGATTAGATAAGCACCCTTAGACACTGGCCTGCATGGTATAGCGAGAAACCGCTTTCATAAGCACAGCTCCATAACGGGCGTGCTTTAATGGGTTTAGGCTGCGATAACGGCAGAGGGAGCAGGCTGTCATCGCCCTTGGCAATATAGTGAGCAAACCCCTCACCAACCACGGTACCGGTGGTAATGCCGCGCCCGTTGTAACCGGTGGCTGACAATATCCCTGGCGCAGGTTCAAAAATGCGTAAGGTGTGGTCAGGAGTAAAGGCGATCTTGCCCGTCCAGGTGTATTGCCAGCGAACGTTGCCGAGCGCAGGGAAGTAGTGGTTCTGTATCGTATCGGCCCAACGGGTCAGGTAGGCCAGCGGTTTGCCTTCGCCTTTGCCCAGGCTGCCCAGTAACAGGCGACCTTCCTTATCGCGCCGGATGCTGCTCAGCACGGTGCGGGTGTCCCAAGCACCTTGCTTGCCTGGGAGAATCGCCTCGGCGGCTTCGCTGGTAAGAGGTTCCGACGCCAGTTGATAGTAATGCCCAGTGAAAAAGTGCTTGCGGACTTGATTCCAGTCATCTTCTGTATAGGCGTTGGTGGCCATCACCACTCTGTTCGCGGTCACGCTACCGTCTTGGGTCAACACGCGCCAGCGGTCTCCTTGTTGCTCGATACCAGTGACTGCACTGTGGCAGTAAAGCGTGGCGCCTAAGTTGGCCGCCGTGCGAGCAAGTCCTCGCGTGTAGGCGCATGGATTGATAGTACCCGCGCGCTCATCAAGAAGCGCTGCCTGTATCTGGGACGTGCCGGTCGCAAGCTCGCATGCCTCACCTTCCAGGAGCGTCACCGGCGCCCCACGGTTTTGCAACTGATCGCGACGGCGGGCGAGCTCTTGGCAGCCTTTGGCATTATGGCCAAGGTGCAGCGTACCTGTTCGGGTAGCATCGCATGCGATCCCATGGCGCTCGATGAGATCGAAGACCTTTGACGGCGCGCCGCCCAGCACCGTGTTAGCCCGCTCACCGTTCTCTTTGCCCAGTGCGGCCACAATGTCATCGGGGGGTATCCAAAGCCCGGCATTGACCAGACCAACATTGCGTCCTGACCCGCCACTGGGGATATCCCCCGCCTCCAGCAAGGTTGCTTGGATACCTTGCTCGGCCAGGTGCAACGCGGTGGAGAGACCCGTAATCCCGCCGCCCACGACACACACATCGACCTCTTCATGGCTGGCTAACGCGGGGTAGTCGAGAGGCGTTTCAGCGCTCGTTTCGGGCCAAAGGCAGCGCTCGGAGAGGGTCGTTGGCATTTTAATACCTCCTTAAAAAGAAGCGCAGGCCGGCCCAAGGCCGACCTTATGTGTGGCTATGAAGTCGCTTGAGAGGTGGGAGCAGAGTGTGGCGCTTCAGTCGCGTTTGTTTCAGGCTGCTCGGGTTCGTCGCGGGGAATAAAGCGGCCGGTGAGCGCCCACAGCAGCCCGAATAGCGGCGATAGCCAGCAAGCAAAGGCGAAAGGTGCATAGGCCAGTGTGGGTACCCCGATAGTCGACGACACAAACCCACCGCCCATGTTCCAGGGAATCAATGGAGAAGAGAGCGTGCCGTTGTCTTCGATCGAGCGCGACAGCGTACAGGTTTTGTAGCCCATGGCCTGATACTGACCTTTTAGCAAACGGCCGGGTAACACCAGCGTTGTATACACATCGCCGATAATCGTGCTCACCGCGAGCGTCGTGCCGGAGCTTGTCGCCACCAGGCTGAAGCGACCTTTAATCAGCCGCATTAGCTGCTTGATGATCGCATCCACAGTGCCATACGCCTCCAGCATGCCAGCGAACCCCAACGCAAAGAACGTCAAGGTAACCACCCAGGTCATGGAGAGCACGCCACCACTGCTTAGCAGTGCATCAATCGCCGAATTGCCGGTATTGCTGCTAAAACCATTCTGCATGGCATCGAATACGGCGTGTAAGGTTTCGCCTTGAACACCGATGGCCACCAAACCGCCTATCGCCGCGCCGGTAAAGATGGTGGGAAAGGGAGGAAACTTGAACAGTGCCAGACCAATCACAACAACGGGTGGAATCAGCGTAACCCAGGAAAGTGTAAAGGTGGCATCAAGGGCCTGGCGAAAGGTGGCAATATCCGTGCTGCGTTCAAACTGACCGCCATAGTCAGCGCCCAACCACACATAAAGCACCAACGCTATGAGCATCGCGGGCACTGTGGTCGCCATCATGCTGCGTATATGGCTCCATAGATCCGTTTCACAGACCGCCGGTGTTAAATTGGTCGTCTCTGATAAGGGCGACATTTTATCGCCAAAGAAGGCACCTGAAACGAGCGCGCCGCCCGTTAGGTGCATGGGAATGCCCAGCCCCTCGCCGATGCCCATCAGGGCAAGCCCGAGTGTCCCGACTGTTCCCCAGGAAGTGCCCGTTGCGAGCGATACCAGGGCACTAATCACACAAGTAGCGACGAGGAAATAGGAGGGCGAAACCAGTTGAAAACCATAATACATCAGCGTGGGCACTGTGCCGGAAAGGATCCAGGTGCCAATCACCATGCCGACCGCCAAGAGAATAAAAATGGCGGGCATGCCGAGCTTGACCACCTCTAGCATAGAGGCTTCCATTTTTTCCCAGGGGACGCCCCGTATACGCCCGCATATGGCGCAAATCATAATGCCGAAAACTAACGGAATATGGGGAGTAAAGTCGGAGAAGATAAAAAACTGCAGTATAAGAATGGCAGTAGTGGCCAGGAGTGGTAATAGCGCCATCGCGAGGCCCGGCGTCGGGCCGATTTGGACATCGTCACGCATACATCACCTTCTTTTTTATGTTTTTAGTAAGGGCTCCTTACATAAGAGCCCTTGCTTGATGGGGAAGGGTTAGTCGAATTTAATGCCTTGCGCTAACGGCAGTTCACGGGAGTAGTTCACGGTATTGGTTTGGCGACGCATATAGCTCTTCCAGACGTCAGACCCTGACTCACGACCGCCGCCGGTCTCTTTCTCGCCGCCAAAGGCGCCGCCAATTTCAGCGCCGCTGGGGCCGATGTTGATGTTAGCGATGCCGCAATCACTGCCAACGGCGGAGACGAAGGTTTCAGCCTCACGCACATCGGTCGTAAAGATGCAGGATGACAGCCCCTGGGGAACGTCATTATTGGTGGCAATGGCCTCATCCAGCTCTTGATAGGTGAGCACATAGAGAATGGGCGCAAAGGTTTCGTGCTTGACCAGCGAATTTTGCTCGGTTACCTCAACAATGGCGGGTTCCACGTAGTAGCCATCATCGTTATTGGCAACATCGACACGTTCGCCCCCGAAGACATTCGCACCCTGCTCACGTGCTTTGGCCAATACGCTCTGCATCGCATCAAAGGCTTGTTGATCAATCAGTGGGCCTACCAAGTTGCCTTCCAGTGGGTTGCCAATGCTCACCCCTTGGTAGGCCTTTTTCAGCCGCGCTAACACGTCATCTTTTATGGACTCATGAACGATCAAGCGGCGTAGCGTGGTGCAGCGCTGTCCAGCCGTACCTACCGCGGAGAAGAGAATGGCGCGCGTCGCCATGTCCAGATCGGCACTCGGTGCCAAAATCATCGCATTGTTGCCGCCCAGCTCGAGAATGCTACGGCCAAAGCGCGACGCTACTTTGGGGCCGACTTCGCGACCCATACGGGTGCTGCCAGTGGCACTGATAAGCGCCACGCGTGAGTCATCTACTAGCTGCTCGCCCGCTGCCCGTTCGCCAATAATCACCTGGCTCAGGTGCTCGGGCGCTTCATCACCGAATTCTTCTATTGCGCGATCCAATAACGCTTGGCAGGCGAGTGCTGTTAACGGGGTTTTTTCAGAGGGTTTCCATAGCAGGCTATTACCACATACCAGGGCCAGGGCCGAATTCCATGCCCAAGGGGCAACAGGGAAGTTGAACGCGGTAATCAGGCCAATCGGGCCCAATGGATGCCAGCTCTCACGCATATGGTGGCCGGGGCGCTCGGAAGCAATGGTTAGGCCAAACAACTGGCGAGATTGGCCAACGGCGAGATCGCAAATATCGATCATCTCCTGAACTTCGCCCAGGCCTTCCTGAAGAATCTTGCCGCACTCCCAGGTGACCAACTCACCCAACGACTGTTTATGTTCGCGCAATTGCTCGCCAAACAGGCGAACCAATTCACCGCGACGCGGCGCTGGCACACGCTTCCAGGCTAAAAAAGCTTTTTCTGCATTCGCGATAGCGGTATCGATTTCGCTGTTGGAGGACGTTGTTAGACGACCAATCTCGCTGCCATCAATGGGGGTGGTTACAACAAGGTCACCGCCTTGATACTGCTCTTTTGCGACGCCCATTTTTTCCATCAGGGAATGAATCATTGCTTCACCAAATATTGAGTTGTGAGTAAATTGGTTGCAGGGCCAGTATTGCGAGGGTATTGGTGAGCCATCAAACGATGTTTATGAAAAATATCATTCCTTTATTTCATAAGGTGGGTTGGGATGCGACGTCGACATTTGCCTTCATTAACCGGCTTGCACTGTTTTGAAGCAGCTGCGCGCCATCTAAGTTTCACCCGTGCAGCGGATGAGCTCAGTTTGACCCAGAGCGCCGTGAGCAAGCAGGTCTCGCATCTGGAAGCGACGCTGCAACATCCGCTATTCCGGCGGGTAAGAAAGCGGTTGCATCTAACGCCGGAAGGGGCGGTTTACTTGAGTGAAGCGCGCAAAATATTAGCTCAGGTGGAGATGTCGACACGCTATATGCAGTCTTATGGCGTGGAGTCCGATGTATTGAATGTTGCCACCTTGCCCACTTTTGGTGCGCGTTGGCTCATCCCACGATTGAAGGGTTTCCGCTTTAAACACCCAAGCATTAACCTCAATATTTCGAATCGAGCCGAACCCTTTGACATGCAAAAGGAGCGCATTGAGATTGCGTTCTTTTTTGGCCATGGAGTATGGCCGCGCGCTGAGTGCATTAAGTTATTGGATGAGGAAGTCGTGCCTGTCTGCGCGCCTGGCGTGATGGAGCAAACGGACGTTAATGACCCGCTTGCACTCACCAAGATGATTTTGTTGCAGGTATCGACGCGTCCGGAAGCCTGGCACGACTGGTTTGAAGCCCAGAATCTATATACAGAGCACAGCTACCACGGGCCAAGGTTTGATACCTTTTATATGGCACTAAGAGCCGCGCGAGCAGGGTGTGGTGTCGCGTTAGTACCGAGGTTTCTTGCTCAAGAAGAGCTTGATGAAGGGAAACTGGTTATTCCCTGGCCGTTCTCACTCAACAGCCAGGATGCTTACTATATGGCCTACCCAGAACACATGGCTGATCTACATAAGGTCAAATCATTTACTGAATGGATTAAAGCGCGACTATAAGTGCCAAGCAGCGTTACTCGCTGCTTGGCACTTTATGCGTTACTCGATAATGCCCTGTTCCCGCGCCATGGCGTAAGCCGCTTTCGGGCCGTCCCACAGTGAGGGCAATAGAATGAACGACACCGGAATAGCGGTAATCACAATAAATTGTTGAAGGGCCGAGATTTGGCCAGCGCCCATATATAAAAGTACGGCTGCCATAATCGCCATGGCGATTCCCCAGAAGGCGCGCATATAAGGGCTGGGGTCGTCGTGGCCCGCACCCACTACCGCAATGGCGTAGCTCATCGAGTCGCCGGTGGTGGCGACGAATATCGTCGTCAACACTAAAATGGCCAGTGTCATCCAAGCACCGCCCGGCAGGGCCTGGGCAACTGTCAACGTCGCGACATCAAACTGGAAGCTATTAAGTGCCTCGGTGAGCTCAATTGCGTCAGTCATCTGGTAATAAATACCCGACCCGCCGAGCAGGGTAAACCACACGGTGGTGGCGATGGGGGCGAGAACCGCTACCGCGACGATCATTTCGCGGATGCTGCGGCCGCGGGAAATACGTGCCACAAAAATCGCTACCAGCGGTCCAAAACCGATAAACCAGGCAAAGAAGAAAACCGTCCACCACTGCAACCACCAGGCGGGTGCGGTTTCTGCTGTGATGGTGGCCATGGGGAAGAATTCATTCATATAGACCCCCATGCTGGAAAGGTAGCTATTGAATAAAAACAGGCTAGGGCCAAACAGCATAATGACGCCACCCACTGCCATGGCCAGGAACACATTAAAACGGCTAAGTAATTGCATCCCTTTGTGGACACCACTCATGGCAGAAAGCACGTACATACTGGCTAACACCGCTAATATAACCAATTGGCTGGTGTAGCTGTTGGGAAGACCAAACACCTCATGCAGGCCAAAACTGACCTGAGTCGCTAAAAAACCGATGGGGCCAACCGTACCGGCGACAACCGCTATAACGCAGCACGCATCAATGATGCCACCCAAGGGCCCGCGCATTAGCCGCTCTCCTAATAGCGGGTAGAGCAGGGTGCGCGGCTGTAATGGTTGACCTTTCACATAGTGAGCATGGGCAAGCACGATAGCGGTTAACGATCCTAACACCGCCCAGCCAATAAACCCCCAATGCATAAACGACTGCGCCAAGGCGTTGGAAACGGCTTCCGTCGTGCCTGCTTCGCTACTAAAAGCGGGCGGCGTTACAAGGAAATGGTAGACCGGCTCACCGGCGGCAAAAAATACCCCGCCGCCCGCCAGCAGCGTACACAAAATAATCGAGAGCCACTTAAACGTGCTCATTTCTGGTGCATCTAAATTGCCGATTTTGGCTTTTGCGGCTGGGGTTATCGCCAAACCCATCGCAATAAAAAAGGTAAGTAGCAACAGCAGTTGGAAGTAACTACCCAAGGCTAATGCCGTCCAAGCGAAGCCTTTGCTGATGGACTCAGCGACGAGTGTTACGTCGTAAAGCGATAGCGCCAGGAAAGCGACGATAAAGCCGATGCTCAAGATTAAAACGACAGGATCGCCGAGCGAAAGCCGCCCAGAACCGTTAACGTCAGGGACTTCGCCGCATGTGGCGGGGTGATTCATGGTGAATACCTTGTAGGGGCAGGGCTGGCAAAACAGCAGCCTATCAACGTCTTTTTAAGCGGCGTAGTGCTGATTAATTAGTGCTGAATAACATGCCAAATAACGGATAAAAAAAAGCGCCATTCAATGAATGGCGCAAGGACAGGAAACTGAGCATAGTATACCGCCAATTTAGACTAACGTCTAACATGATTTATCTTGGTGCGTTGTCAGGGTGCAAATGCACCATATTGGCGAAATAAGGTCAGGAGTGAGCGCTTAAAAAGTTGCTTAATAACTTGATAAACCAATAAAAAACTAAAAATGGCAGCATTGCTGCAAAGCTAAAGCATATTTTGTATACAAGGTATGCTCACGATGATGATGCCCGCTTCAAAACTCTCTTTCTCTACTCCAATACTCGGTCTCTCTACTGCACGCCTGCTCACTGGCTGCGTGGCAGCGTTGCTATTAATACCGGCGATCAGCCATGCCGATGACACCCAAATACGCTTTCAATTGGACTGGCGCTTTGAAGGCCCCTCTGCGCCATTTTTAATGGCCGCTGAAAAAGGCTACTTCGCCGATGAGGGGTTGGACGTTCAAATCGACTCCGGCAGTGGTTCGGCAGGGGCAATTAACCGCGTGGCGTCTGGGGCCTATGAAATGGGCTTTGGCGATCTTAACGCGCTGGTCGAGTTTCTCGCTGAAAACCCCGGCGGCCCCGGTATTCAGGGCGTTTATATCGTCTACGATGGTACCCCCGCTGCGGTGTTTGCCCGTAAAGACCGCGGTATCGAGAGCCCGGCTGATCTGAATGGTAAAACCATCGCAGCCCCCGCCTTTGACACTGGTTACCGCGCCTGGGGCGTGTTTGCCGCCGCTAATGACCTGGAAGCTGATGCAGTGGAGTGGCAAAACGTCGACCCCACGCTGCGTGAAACCCTGCTAACCCGGGGCGATGTAGATGCAATCACCGGCTTCTACTTTACCAGCCTGCTCAATCTTGAAGAGCGTGGTATGAGTGAAGAGGAACTGACGATTATGCCGTTCCCCGACTACGGCGTGCCGTTATACGGCAACGCGATTATCGCCAGCGAATCCTTCGCCGAAGACAATCCCGAAGCCGTGAAGGGTTTTCTACGTGCCTTTAACCGCGCCCTCGGCGATACCATTGCCGACCCAGAGGCCGCTATTGAGTACGTCAGAAACCGCGATGGCCTGATTGATGTAGAGATGGAAACCCGGCGTTTGAAGCTCGCCCTGGAGAGCGTCGTGGATACCCCTGATGCGCGTGAAAATGGCGTGGGCGGGGTCGATGACGAACGCCTAGCCCAGGCGATTCAACTGGTCGCCGATGCTTACCAGCTTGAGTCAATTCCAACCCCAGATCAGGTGTTCAACTCAAGCTACTTACCTCCCCAGGAAGCACGCATGCTGTTTTCGGCAGAAGGTGAATAAGCATGTCGGCAGCGTTCGTCACCTTTGATGACGTTAGCCTGGCCTACGATACGTCGGGTAACGCTATTGAAGATATCAACCTGAGCATCCACGAAGGCGAGTTTGTCGCCTTTGTTGGGCCTTCTGGGTGCGGTAAGTCGACCTTTATGAAACTTTGCACTGGTTTGCATGCGCCCACGACCGGGGCTGTGAATGTGGATGGAGAGCCGGTCACTGGGCCGCTGAAGATCTCCGGCATGGCGTTTCAAAACGCTAACCTGCTGCCCTGGCGCACTACCTTGGATAACGTCTTGCTGCCGCTGGAGATCGTCAAGCCTTACCGCCATCAGTTTCGTAAACGGCGTAAAGAGTTTATCGGCTGGGCGCGCAAGCTGCTCAAGACCGTAGGGCTTGAAGGCTACGAAGACCAGTACCCCTGGCAACTTTCCGGCGGTATGCAGCAGCGGGCGTCGATCTGCCGGGCGCTGATTCACCAACCGCGCCTGCTGATGCTGGACGAACCCTTCGGAGCGCTGGATGCGTTTACCCGCGAAGAGCTGTGGTGTGTGCTGCGCGACCTGTGGGAGGCGCAGCGCTTTACGGTAGTACTGGTGACCCACGACCTGCGTGAAGCGGCGTTTCTCGCCGACACCGTCTACATCATGAGCCGCCGCCCTGGCCGAGTGATCGAGCGCCGCCAAATCGAGCTGCCGCGCCCCCGCGCATTGGAAACCACTTACCAAAAACCCTTTATTGATCTGGTGCAGGAACTGCGCGCCCAGATTGGCGAAGTACGCAGTACTTAAAATTAATAGTACTTAATGAAAGGCGCGCTTATGACGAAACATAACCCCTTAATTGAACGGCTCGCGCCGTGGATCGCCGTGGTCGCTCTGGTCATTATCTGGGAAGTCACGGTACGGCTGTTTGATGTGCCCAGCTTTATCTTCCCTAGCGCCTTGGAGACCGCCCAGGCGCTGGTGACCTATTCCGGGCCTATCGCCATGCACTCCTGGCAAACCTTTTGGACAACGCTGATTGGCTTTGGCCTGGGCGTTGCCGTGGGGCTGGTGTTGGGCTTTATTATCGGCTCGTCGCGCTTTCTGTATAACGCCTGCTACCCGCTACTGGTGGGCTTTAACGCTATCCCCAAAGTCGCCTTTGTGCCCATCCTGGTCGTCTGGTTTGGGATCGGTTCAGTACCGGCGATTCTCACCGCCTTTTTGATCTGCTTTTTCCCCATCGTGGTTAATGTGGCCACCGGATTGGCCACTTTGGAGCCCGAGATGGAAGACGTGCTGCGGGTTTTGGGCGCGCGGCGTATGGATGTGCTGCTTAAAGTGGGCCTGCCGCGCTCGCTGCCGTATTTCTTTGCTTCGCTGAAGGTCGCTATCACCCTGGCATTTGTAGGCACCGTGGTGTCAGAAACCGTGGCCTCCAACCAGGGTATTGGTTACCTGATGATGAGTGCCGGTTCGCAAATGCGCATGGGGCTGGTATTTGCCGGGCTACTGGTGATCAGCGCCATGGCCATGGTGATGTACGAGCTGTTTGCTCAGTTGGAAAAGCGCATGACCGGGTGGGCGCACCGGGGGCAAAATCGTTAGGCTTACCAGCGATAGAGCAAAGATGCACTGGTGGTTGTGTCGGTGCGTACATTGGTGTCGTCAGGTGGCTGGGAGTTGTGCTTGATTTCGTGAGATAAACGCAGCGATAGCTTTGAGTTAAGCCGTGCTGTAAGCGCTGTAAGTGATCGAGAAGTGGTGTTTTGGTCGGTATACTCCACCGACATTTCCTGCTGAATATCGGCGTAGTCCGAAAATTTCCAGCGATAGTCCAGCGCGGTATAAGTCACCATCAAGCGCTCATCATCGTACTCGCGCAGCCGATCGTGACGATAACCCGGGCCCGCTTCCAGCGACAGCGTATGGGTGTCGTTCGACAGAATCTGGCGGCCGTAACCGCCAATCGCGGAGAGCTGCTGATCGTAACCGGCAAAGCGATCCTTCTCCCAGCGGGCAAAGCCAAATAGATAGTGCGGGCCATCCAGTTCATAGCGTTCGCGTCCAGAGACCAGGTACTGCTCGGCGCTGGTCTCGTCATCCTTGGTAACGTTACGCACTTCACCACGTAGCGAGTAGGTGAAGTTACCGGTAAGCCACGTCAGTAGCGTTTTACCAATCAGCGTTTGGCTGTTGGTGTTGCCTGAAAGGTGGGTAAAACCCAGCTCAACATCGCCGCTAAACACAGGGGCATCATCAGGCGGAGGGGGAGGGCCATAAAACGGGTTGGCATACGCCGCGGTTAACCACAGGGGCCAGCAGGCCAGCAAGAGTATCCATCGAACGATTGCCACTACATCCCTCCTTGGTTTCGGCATTACGCCATTATATCAGCGAACGATGACTTTAGGGTGACGGCGATTACGCCGTTGGCTAGCGCGTGCCATAATGGTGCGGTCACGCATTTCGAGTTTAACTATGAGTGTTTCTCGCCCCCGAACATTAGCCGACCTGCAGCGCTGGCGTCGCACCCGTGCAAGGCGTAGCTGGTACAAACGCAGTTTTCGCCTTCAGGTAATGTTGTTAGTCGGGTTACTGCTGGCAGGCATGCTACTGGCACAGGGTACGTATCTCAATCATCGCAAGGCGGAAATTATAAGCCAGCAGATGGGCGAGCGAGCGCTGGCAGTGGCCAAAACGGTGGCATCGATGCCGCAAATTATTAATGCCTTTGCGATCCCCGACCCCTCTTTCATTATTCAGCCCCTGGCGGAGCGCGTTCGCCATGAAACGGGGGCGCGCTATGTCGTCGTGGGCAATGCCCAAAGCATTCGCTACTCCCATCCTCTGCCGGAGCGGATTGGCCAGCCGATGGTGGGGGGCGATAATGATCAGGCGCTGATTCATGGCCAATACTATGTATCCGAGGCAACCGGGTCATTGGGCACCGCCATTCGTGGCAAAGCGCCCATTTGGGACGAAGAGGGCAATATCATCGGCCTGGTGTCTGTAGGCTTTATGATGGATCGGGTGGCGATGGACGTGGCGCGCTACAACAGCTTTGGCTGGGCATTGGTGGCGTTGATGATCTGTCTCGGCTTTGCCGGTGCCTACTGGTTATCGCAGCACCTCAAAAAGGTCATTTTAGGCCTGGAACCCTACGAAATAGCCCGTTTGGCTATGGAGAAAGAGGCCATTTTACAGTCGATCCACGAGGGCATTCTGGCGGTTAATCGTGAGGGCCATATCACCCTGGTCAACCAGCAGGCGCGGCGCTTTCTCAACTTAGACGATGAGCATGTGCTGCTGGGACAGCCCATCCGTGAGATCGTGCCTAATTCGCGGCTACTGGAGGTACTCCGGCGCGGCGAGCAGGAGTTCGACCAGGAGATGTGGCTGGGCGATCACCCGGTGGTGGTCAACCGCGTACCGATTCTGCACGAAGGCGAAATCGAGGGGGCAGTGGCCACTTTCCGCAGTCGTCGTGAGATCGTCGATCTATCCCAGGCGCTAACCCAAGCCAGCCGCGATGTGGATATGCTGCGCGCTCAGGCCCACGAGTTTTCCAATAAGCTCTACACCATCTCTGGGTTGCTACAGTTAGAGCGCATCGAGGAAGCCTTGGCGCTAATCCATCAGGAAACCGAGCGTGCCCAGGCGCAGATGAGCTTCTTAATGCGCAACGTAGCCGACGCCGTGCTTAGCGGTACGCTACTGGGTAAACTGACCCGCGCACGGGAGTTGGGCGTAGCGCTGGAAATTGATGAGCAAAGCTCGCTCTCCTGCCCGCTAACACCTACCGGGCAAGAGGTAATGATGAGCGTGGTGGGTAACTTGCTGGACAACGCCTGCCATGCAGCGCTGAATGGGCCGAGTAAAGCGCCTAAAGTACGCCTGTTTTTCACCGACCTGGGCGAGCAACTGCTGATTGAGGTGGAGGATAACGGGCCAGGGGTGCCTGCTCAATTCGCCGAGTCGATTTTCCAGGAAGGCTTTTCGACCAAAACGGGCAAACATCAGGGCATTGGCCTGGCGCTGGTGGCCAGGCTCTGTCGCCAGCACGGCGGTGCCGTGACCCTGGAGGAGAGTGAGCTGGGCGGCGCGTGCTTTATCGCGGTACTCGACCGCTCGCTGTGCCAAAAGCAGTCTTAACAGCAGTCTCAAAAACAATCTCAAAAACAATCTCAAAAACAGTGACCACGACGGCTAGGGAGGAAGGCAATGGCTGATGGAGAGTACGGCATTTTGGTCGTTGAAGACGATTTTCGCATTGCCGATATCCACAGAGCCTTTATTGAGCAGAGCGATGGCTTTTATGTAGTGGGCATGGCGCGAAACGGTGATGAAGCCAAGGCCATCATGGCGGAGCAGGCCGCCAGCATCCAACTGATTTTACTGGACGCCTACCTGCCCGATGTTGAAGGTTTGGAGCTGCTATGGGCTATTCGTCGCGACTATGTGCATGTGGATATCGTCATGGTCACCGCCGCTCGGGAAGTGGAAACCATTAGCGAGGCGCTGCGCGGCGGGGTGTTCGACTACCTTATCAAGCCCATTGAAGCCGCGCGGATGACGCAAATGCTGACCCGCTTTCGCCTCGAACGTGAAGCCTTGGCCAACCGGGCCGAGATGAATCAGGACGAATTGGATTCCGTGTTGGCGCGCCTGAAGCCCGGCGAGCCGTTGCGTGCTAACAACCAAGCCCTGTCCCAAGCCCTGCCTAAAGGGATTGATCGGTTGACGCTGCGCCGGGTGATTGATGCCCTGGCCAACGCCCCCGACTCTCTCACCGCCATGCAGATGGCGCGCACCATGGGCGCCAGCCGCTCAACCGCCCGCCGCTATTTAGAGTTTTTAGTTGCCGAGCAGGCAGTGAGTGCCGAGCTGGGCTATGGTGATGTAGGGCGGCCCGAGCGTCGCTATCGCTTGTTAGAAACGGCACACAACTGGCTTGAGTCTCTATAAATGCATGTATAAGCAAGCCGGCGTGAACAAAATGAACAAAATGCCCATAAAGAACTTTTTGTCTTTTATGAGCACAAGCTTGTCGGTCAGGGGCATGGTCTTCTAACGTTCGCGGCGTGCAGTCTCACAACAAGACGCCCCACACAACAACACTGATACGTGGAGAACGCCATCATGACGTCGCTTACCCTCAAGCGTTTATCTGTATTTGCTCTTCCCATCGTTGCTTTTGCCGGCATGACGACCGCGGCACAGGCGCAAGAGTGGACGCCGAGCCGCTCCATCGAATTCGTCGCACCGGCTAACCCCGGTGGCGGTTGGGATACCCTGGTTCGCACCATGTCCCGGGTGATTCAACAAGAAGAGCTGGCCGACGAAAGCTTCGCCGCGATTAACGTCCCCGGCGGCGGTGGTGCCGTAGCCTGGGCCCAAATCGCCCGCGATAGCGGCAACCCGCATAAGCTATTTGCTACCAGCCCGCCGATGATTCTGGTGCCGCTGGCAGGCGCCTCACGCTACGACCATACCGACTTTACCCCGGTCGCGCGGATTAACACTGACTACTCGATCATTCTGGTTGCAGCGGACTCCGAGTATCAAAATCTTGAAGATCTGCTCACCGCGCTGAAAGAAGACCCCAGCCTGAGCGTGGGCGGTGGCAGCGCCCCTGGCTCTATGGATCATATCGCCATTGCAGGCCTTGCCTCAGCAGCCGGTATGGACGCTTCGGCCGTTAACTACATCCCCTTCTCGGGCGGTGGCGATGCCATGACCAACCTGATGGGCGGCCACATTGAAGCCGTTGTCGGCGGTGCTGGTGAAGCGGTAGGCCAACTGGGTGAAGGCAGCCAACTGCGCGCGCTGGGCGTCTCTTCTGAAGAGCGTTTGGGCGGCGGTTTGAGCGAAGTGCCGACGTATCAAGAGCAGGGCTTCGACTACACCTTTGATATCTGGCGCGGCGTGATGGGCGCTCCAGATATGCCTGAAGAAGCAGTCGCCTACTACGAAGATCTGTTCGCCGAAATGTTGGAAACCGATGCATGGCGTGAGGCGAGCGACCAACTGGGCTGGATCGATGCCTACCAAAACAGCGAAGAATTTGGCGCCTTCCTGGATCAGCAGCAAGAGCAGTTCAGCGACGTGCTGAGCGAGCTTGGCCTACTGCGCCAGTAATTCCACTCCTGTATCGCCCAGCCGCCCAAGTGCGGCTGGGAGTCTTCCATAGTTAACGCCATAAGTTAATCGTTAACCGTGGGAGGCATGTCGGCTCTTTCGGAGAGACTCCTATGACTCGTTTAAATACCAACCAATGGTTAGCACTGGTATTTGCGGTATTGGCCGCTGGCTATATCGCGATGGCGTGGCAAATTCCCACTTTTCCTCTGCCGCGCCCGGTCGACTCTGACCTCTTTCCTAAAGTATTAGGCTTCGCGCTACTGATCCTGTCGGTGTTTCTGTTTTTCGAGAAACCTTCCCCGATATCCGGTGCCGATGAGATAGATCAAGAAGCCACCCAAGGCCCAATGCTGTTTACGCCATGGGCGCGGGTCATCGTGACCTCGCTGGCGATTGCCGCCTATGCGTTTTTGCTGGTACCCCTGGGCTTTGTGCTCGCCTCAACGCTACTCTGCGTCGGGCTGACGGTCTACTACGGTTATCGCCGCCATGGGGTTAACCTCGCTACGTCGCTGGGGGTAGTGCTGGCGCTCTACCTGACCATGACGCGGGTGATGGATGTTTACCTGCCCACTGGCGTGCTGCCTTTCTAAACAAAGCCGTGTTAGCAGGTCTTTCCGCTAGCAGTTCTTAAGAGAGTAATTCCCATGGATGCCTTCAATAATTTGATGTACGGCTTTGGCATCGCGCTTGAGCCAATCAATATTGCCTACGTGTTTGCCGGCGTATTTGCTGGCACCATCATCGGCATGCTGCCGGGCCTGGGGCCTATCAGTGCGCTTGCCTTGATGATTCCTATCACCTTTGCCATGGATCCTTCATCGGGCTTGATCCTGATGGCAGGGGTATACTACGGCGCCATTTTCGGTGGCTCTACGTCATCGATTCTGCTCAACGCTCCCGGCGTAGCGGGTACCGTGGCGACCTCCTTTGACGGCTACCCGATGGCTAAAAAAGGTCAGGCGGGTAAAGCGCTGGCGATTGCCGCCTACGCTTCCTTTATCGGTGGTACTGTTTCCGTTATCTTCTTAATGCTGATCGCCCCGCTGCTGTCGAAAGTGGCCGTGAGCTTTGGCCCTGCTGAATACTTCGCCTTAATGGTGCTGGGCTTAACCGCTGTCGTTTCGCTGTCGGATAAGTCCCTGGTTAAAGGACTAATTGCCGCTGTGGTGGGGGTGATTATCTCTATTATCGGTATCGACATGCAGACCGGGACTGAGCGCTTTACTTTCGGTTCAGTGCAGTTGCTTGATGGCATCGACTTCCTGGTGGTGGCTCTGGGGATTTTCGCCCTTGCTGAGGTGTTTTACATGCTGCTGCGGGGCGGCGGTGGCAAAGAAGCGCCCCGCAATGAGATTGGCTCGCTGAAATTGTCACGTAGCGAAGTGAAAGAAATCGCTGGCCCTATTGGTCGTAGTTCGATACTAGGTTTCTTCACCGGCGTACTGCCGGGCGCGGGCGCGACCATCGGTTCGTTTCTGGGCTATAGCATGGAAAAACGCATTGCTAAAGATGGTCACACCTTTGGTCAGGGTAATATCAAAGGCGTGGCGGCGCCGGAAGCGGCCAACAACGCTGCCTGTACTGGCTCCTTTGTGCCGCTGCTGACACTGGGCGTACCGGGTTCGGGTACTACCGCGGTACTGTTGGGTGCACTGCTGGTCATGGGCGTTAACCCCGGCCCGATGATGCTTGCAGAGCGCCCGGACGTGTTTTGGGGCGTGGTTGCCAGTATGTATATCGGCAACATCTTCCTGCTGGCACTTAACCTGCCGCTGATTCCCTATATCGCCAAAATTCTCGATATGCCCCGCCCATTGCTGCTGTCGCTGATTCTGATCTTCTGCATGATCGGTGTTTACGGCATGAGCTTCAGCGTATTTGATCTGCTGCTACTGCTTGGCTTTGGTTTGGTCGGCCTGGGTATGCGTCTGTTTGGCTTCCCCGCGGCACCGCTGATTCTAGCGCTGATTCTGGGCAACATCATGGAAGAGTCCATGCGCCGCGCACTGCAGATCTCCGGTGGCGACTGGATGACCTTTATCGACAAGCCCATCTCGCTAGGCCTGCTGGTGGTTGCCGTGCTGTCGCTCGGCCTACCGTTGCTGAAAAAACGGCGTAAGAAAGTCCCACCCGACGTGGCTGTTTAGCACCGCCATTTAAAGGGTGAATAGCGAGGAGTCTTGGTGATACCAAGGCTCCTTTTTTTAGTGCGCCAGGCATGGCGCGCAGCGCCTTGACTGGCGCTGTTCCTGGGGGTGGTGCCTCAGGATGACTTGGGGATGAAAGTCCCCTGCACGCCCGGCAAGGGGAAGTGCTAGCCGACGGCAAGGGTGTCTCCCGCGAGGGGGAATCTGAAGGCAGCCCGAGGCAAAACGCTGGCCTGACGAACAGGAAGCGGATACGAGGCGGTGTGGCGGGGTGAGATGGCTATAATCATCAAAGCCCAGTACTTGCACGGAACGCCATAACGTAGATCCGACAGGCATAAGCGGGAAGGTCGCGCGTCTTACCCTGGGAGGTCTGGTGGTCTGCCACGGTGCTACCGGCGTCGAGAGGCGACGGGATGGCTCACCAGACGTCAGCAGAGGCCATAGTAAGTGTCGATTCACCCCGGCACCAAGGGCCGAACATGAAGAACCGCGAGTAGGCGATAACGTCTCGAGGATCGATCATGAAGACAGAAACCGACGCTAATACCGTCACTCACCCAGAGGGGCAGGAGCAGTACTCCGCGTCCCAGCCGGTGAGCGTCGAGACGAGCCCGGCGTCGTTATCGTGGACGAAAGCGGAGCCAGCCTCGCTCATGGAACGGGTCGTAGACCCGGAGAACATGGCGCGAGCTTACCGTCGGGTGGTCACCAACAAGGGCGCACCGGGTGTCGATGGCATGACGGTGCATCAACTGGCTGACCACCTAAAGAAGCACTGGTCAACGCTGCACGAGCGGCTATTGGCCGATGAGTATCACCCCAGCCCGATCCGAGCCGTCGCCATCCCCAAACCCAAGGGTGGGACGCGGCAGCTTGGCATTCCTACGGTTACCGACCGCTTAATCCAGCAAGCGCTGTCCCAAGTGCTCATGCCGATCTTCGACCCAGCGTTCTCTACGTCGAGTTACGGCTACCGCCCCAGGCGCAGCGCTAAGCAGGCCGTCTCGGCCATGAAGGCCCACGTCACCGCCGGCCACCGCTGGGTGGTCGACCTTGATCTGGAAGCCTTCTTCGACCGAGTGAACCACGACCTGCTGATGGCCCGGGTGGCGCGGCGCGTTGACGACAAGCGCGTGCTGCGTCTGATCCGCCGCTATCTGGAAGCGGGCATGTTCCAACACGGCTTGCCCACGCCGAGGCGGCAGGGAACGCCCCAAGGCGGGCCACTCAGCCCGCTGCTGGCGAACATCCTGCTGGACGACATGGACAAGGAGCTTGAACACCGAGGCCACCGCTTCTGCCGCTACGCTGATGACGTGCAGGTGTATGTCAAAAGTCGGCGAGCAGGCGAGCGTGTCATGGAAAGCTTGAGTGAGTATCTCGAGAGCTCACTTCGGCTGACGGTCAGCCGCACGAAAAGTGCGGTGGATCGGCCATGGAAACGCGGCTATCTGGGCTACAGTCTTACTCGGCACAAGCAGTCGAAACTGACGCTAGCCAAGAGCAGTCTGAAGCGCATGATGCAGCGTGTCCGTGAGATCCTGAAGCGTGGGAGGGGGCGTCACATCCAGCGAGTGATCAAGGGGTTGGAACCCGTCCTGCGGGGTTGGGCCAACTACTTTGACCTCGTTGATGTAAAGCGCCCGCTGGAAGCGCTGGATCAATGGATACGCCGCCGCTTACGCGGCCTGATCTGGCGGCAATGGAAACGCCCAGCAACTCGGCGCCGGAAGTTAAAAGGGCTGGGCATAAACAGGCACCGCGCCTGGAAATCGGCGGGTAACGGTCGAGGCCCCTGGTGGAATGCCGGGGCTTCGCACATGAATCAAGCCCTGCCGAGAAAGTGGTTTTACGACCAGGGACTGATCTCGATACTGGACGCGGTAAGATGGCTCAAGCGTTCTTCATGAACCGCCGTGGTACGGAACCGTATGCCCGGTGGTGTGAGAGGACAGGGGAGGCGACTCCCCTTCCTACTCGATTCTATTCTTTTTTTATTCACCCCTTTTTATCGACTTTTTTAACTGATAACAAAGAGTGTGTTTGTAACTAATGGGTGAGTATTACGTTACCGGTCTGTGTTCAAAAAGCTCATGTGCTTAATTGGTGCGCTGTATCTTGGTGGTGCATTGAGAACGTACTTTGGCAGCGGTGTTGCGCTTTATTTTGGTGCAGAAGGGCAGTGTTGAATTTTTATGATGATTATTAAGTGGCTGATTAAATAGCTATAAGACCACTTTGTGCCAATCTGGCGCACCCCTTGCAAGTGTTAATGGCTAGTGGACGTATTGGCTAGTGGACGTATTGGGGTAGCTAACACAACAACCCCAAGTGCGAAGCCAATCATCAAGCCCCGGTCATAACAAACCCCAGTCATAAGGGGTGCAAGGAGATTAACAATGAACACTCTCAAACGCTCGACACACCCGCAACCATTCCTGTCACGTGGCCGTTTCGCGACCGCTCTACTTACCGCTGCCGTCATGGGCGCCAGCACTCAGGCCATCGCCCAGGACGGTGATCCGATCAAAGTCGGTATCCTGCACTCCCTCTCTGGCACCATGGCGATCAGTGAGACTGTCCTCAAAGACACCGTCGAAATGCTGATTGAACAGCAGAACGAAGCCGGTGGCTTGCTGGGTCGTCAGCTAGAAGCCGTGGTCGTCGACCCCGCCTCTAACTGGCCACTGTTTGCCGAACGCGCCCGTGAGCTGCTGGCTCAAGAAGAAGTCGACGTGATCTTCGGCAACTGGACCTCGGTTTCCCGTAAAGCGGTACTGCCGGTGGTCGAAGAGCTGAACGGCTTACTGTTCTACCCCGTTCAGTATGAAGGCGAAGAGTCCTCAGAAAATGTCTTCTACACCGGTGCCGCGCCTAACCAGCAGGCCATTCCTGCGGTTGAGTACCTGATCAACGAAGTGGGTATCGAGCGCTTTGCGCTGGTGGGTACCGACTATGTCTATCCGCGCACCACCAACCGCATCCTCGAAGCCTTCCTCAAGGATGAACACGGCATCGCGGAAGAAGACATCATGGTCAACTACACGCCGTTCGGCCACTCCGAC
This sequence comes from Halomonas sp. SpR1, assembly GCF_031010175.1. Taxonomy (GTDB): domain Bacteria; phylum Pseudomonadota; class Gammaproteobacteria; order Pseudomonadales; family Halomonadaceae; genus Vreelandella. The sequence goes on along the minus strand of NZ_JAUAMB010000003.1, from coordinate 85,688 downwards.
TGGCAGAACATCGTGGCCGAAATTCGTCGTTTCGGTGAAGAGGGCAAACCCACCGCGGTAATCTCCACGGTTAACGGCGACGCCAACGTGCCTTTCTACACCGAGCTCTCTAACCAGGGGATCGACGCTGCCGATATTCCGGTCGTCGCCTTCTCAGTGGGTGAGCAGGAGTTGACCGGTATCGATACCGACCCGCTGGTGGGCCACCTGGCCGCCTGGAACTACTTCATGAGCGTCGATAACGACGACAACTACGACTTTATCGATGCCTGGATTGAGTACACCGGCGACGAAGAAGCGGTCACCAATGACCCCATGGAAGCGCACTACATTGGTTTCAATATGTGGGCTGAAGCGGTGCGTAAAGCCGGTACCACCGACGTAGATGCGGTCAAGGACGCCATCATCGGTGTCACGGTGCCTAACTTGACCGGCGGCTATGCAGCGATGATGCCCAACCACCACATCACCAAGCCGGTGCTGATTGGTGAAATTCAGGACAACGGCCAGTTCGATATCGTTTGGCAAACACCGTCTACCGTGGCGGGCGACGCCTGGTCTGACTACCTGCCTGGTTCGCGCGACCTGATTGCCGATTGGCGCAAGCCGATGGAGTGCGGCAACTTCAACGTCGTTAACGGTTCATGCGGTGGCAGCACCGCAGCAGAAGAAGCCGAAGCGGCACTCGCTGAGTAACGCATAACACCCCCTTGCCGCGCCGTGGTTCGATGGTAGGCGCGGCAAGGAGCACGCTATCTTTCCCTCTTAGATAACCAAAGGAAGAACCCCATGAGGCGTTTCCTTTCCTTGGCGCTGCTCTGCTTTCTGCTGGTGGGGACTACTCTCACCGCGCAGGCACAATCAACAGACGCCGCCAGCAATCCCACAAATGATGCGGCCGCGCTCGAACTGTTAGAGGCGCTGGACGTTGATTCCTACACCGCTAAAGGCGAAGCCATTACGGCTATTCTGCAAAGCGATGACGAGCGCGCCCGTGATTGGCTGCAGGCACTGCTGGATGGCCGCTTACAGCGCACCGAAAACGGTCGCTTTGTACTGGTGCTGGAGAACCGCGGCCGCGACTGGCCGGTGGCCGATGTATTGACCGGCGAAGCGCTGGGCGAGATGTCCCGACGCGATCTGGAGCGTATCGGTATTAATAACAACCTGCGCAATCAACTGCGCAGCGCCATTGCGGTCGTTGACCTCTACTCGCCCAGCGTTGAGCGCCGGCGTACCTCGGCTGAGCGCCTGTTGGGAGAAGTGGATGGTGAACTGGTGCCCACACTCAATGAACTGATCGAGCAGGAAGAAGACGATCAAGTGCGCTATCGCCTGACCCAGGCGGTGGCGATTTATCGCGCGGAAGCGGGCGAAATGGCGGGCGTCGAAGCATTGGATGGCAGCCTGCACCCGCGCTCTCGCGTGGCCTTAAGCCGAGCGGCCAATAGTGACGACCCGGTGGTGGCCAACGCCGCAGCAGCCTCTTTGGCGGGCATCGAGCAGCAGCTCAAAATCAACCGCGGTTTGGAAACCCTCTATTTCGGTTTGAGCCTGGGCTCGGTTCTGGTGCTCGCGGCGATTGGCCTGGCGATCACCTTTGGCGTCATGGGCGTGATCAATATGGCCCACGGCGAACTGATGATGCTGGGTGCCTATACCACCTGGGCGATGCAGCAACTGCTACCTGGCCAACCAGGGCTGGCGCTGATTCTTTCGATTCCTGCAGGCTTTATGGTCGCGGCGCTAGCCGGTGTGGCGATCGAACGCGGCGTTATCCAGTTCCTCAAGGGCCGCCCGTTGGAAACCCTGCTGGCAACCTTCGGTATCAGTTTGATTCTCCAGCAGCTAGTGCGCACGGTGATTTCACCGCTTAACCGTACCGTCATCACCCCGGAGTGGATGAGCGGCTCGCTGGTGGTTAACGATGCGCTGTCGCTCACGCTCAACCGCATGTACGTGCTCGGCTTTGCTCTGGTGGTGTTTGCGGGCCTGATGCTGATTATGCGCCGTACCCGGCTGGGGCTAGAGGTGCGTGCCGTGACCCAAAACCGCGCCATGGCGCGCTCCATGGGTATTCGTGCCACCCGAGTGGATATTATGACCTTTGCACTGGGCTCCGGCGTGGCCGGTCTTGCCGGGGTCGCGCTCTCCCAGCTCACTAACGTCGGCCCCAACCTGGGTCAGAACTACATCATCGACTCCTTTATGGTCGTGGTGTTCGGCGGCGTGGGCAACCTGTGGGGGACGCTAGTCGCTGGGCTCTCGCTGGGGGTTATCAACCAGGTGCTGGAACCCTGGGCAGGCGCGGTGCTGGCCAAAATTATCGTGCTGGTCTTTATCATCCTATTCATTCAAAAACGCCCGCGTGGACTCTTCCCGCAGAAGGGCCGGGCTGCGGAGGGCTAAACGATGTCATTAACGACCGAATCATCGACAAACTTTTGGCTAACACGCCCGTTCAGCGAACGTTCGACGCAGATATTTCTCGGCGTTTTAGTCGCCGCGCTGGCGTTGGTGACGCTGCTACACGTGGCGGTGCCACCGGAAAACCCGCTGCATATTGGCGCCTATACGGTCAACCTGTTCGGTAAATACCTAAGCTACGCGCTTCTGGCCGTGGCGGTGGATCTGGTGTGGGGCTATCTGGGCATTTTAAGCCTCGGCCACGGCGCCTTTTTTGCCATTGGCGGCTACGCCATGGGCATGTATTTAATGCGCCAGATCGGTGATCGTGGCACCTACGGTCACCCGGTACTGCCCGACTTTATGGTGTTCCTGAACTGGGATAGCCTGCCGTGGTTCTGGCAGGGCTTCGATATGGCCTGGTTTGCGTTTGCCATGGTGCTGCTGGCCCCGGGGCTATTAGCGCTGGTGTTTGGCTTTTTAGCGTTCCGTTCCCGGGTCACCGGGGTGTATCTGTCGATCATCACCCAGGCGCTGACCTTTGCCTTGATGCTGGCGTTCTTCCGCAATGAAATGGGCTTTGGCGGCAATAACGGCCTGACCGATTTCCGCGAAATAGTCGGCTTTGACTTACGCAGTGACGCCACCCGTTTGGGGCTTTTCCTGGCCACCGGCATTGCCCTGGCGCTGGGGTTTATCCTCTGTCGCGCCATTGTTACCAGCAAGCTGGGCAGGGTAAGTGTGGCCACCCGTGACGCCGAAGCGCGCACGCGCTTTCTTGGCTACCGGGTCGAACGCTTCCAGCTGTTTGTGTTTGTGGTTTCGGCCATGTTGGCAGGCCTGGCGGGGGCGCTCTACGTACCTCAGGTGGGGATTATCAACCCCAGCGAGTTCTCGCCGATTTTCTCCATCGAAATTGTGCTGTGGGTTGCGCTGGGCGGACGCGCCACGCTGTATGGCGCAGTGATCGGCGCCATTTTGGTCAACTACGCCAAAACCATCTTTACCGGCGTGATGCCCGATGCCTGGCTGTTTGCGCTAGGGGCGATGTTCGTACTGGTCACGGTGTTTCTGCCCAAAGGGGTGGCGGGGCTGTTTCGCTATCTCAAGCGGCGCAAGCGCGACGATCCGGCAAAGTCTGACCCGAATGCTGCTCCCACACCCAAGGAGGCCTCCGCATGAGTTTGCTGCACTCGCTGACCCAGCGTGACCGGGTGTTCGATTTTATGGCGCCCCAGGCCTCGCCGGTGGACGTCCGCCACGGCCCGATTCTTTACATGGAAGACGTCACCGTTAGCTTCGATGGCTTCAAAGCCATCAATAATCTCAACCTAACCATCGACGACGGTGAGCTGCGCTGCATTATCGGCCCCAACGGGGCGGGTAAAACCACCATGATGGATATCATCACCGGCAAAACGCGACCCACTAGCGGCAGCGTTTGGTTCGGCAGCCGTCATAACCTGTTGAATATGAACGAGCCCGATATCGCCAGCCTGGGCATTGGCCGTAAGTTTCAAAAGCCCACGGTGTTTGAAGCGCTGTCGGTGTTTGAAAATCTTGAGCTGGCCATGGCCGCCGATAAGCGGATTTTTCCCACGCTCACTGCGCGCATGACTGGCGAGATCAAAGACCGTATCGACGAAGTACTGGAAACCATCGGCTTAGCGGAGCTTCGCCATCAGCCCGCGGGGATTCTTTCCCACGGCCAGAAGCAGTGGTTGGAGATCGGCATGCTGCTGATGCAGCGCCCGCGGTTACTGCTGGTGGATGAGCCGGTAGCGGGCATGACCGAGCAGGAGATGGAGCGCACCGCCGAGCTGTTAACCGGGCTTGCCGGAAAGCAGTCCGTGGTGGTGGTGGAGCACGATATGGGCTTTGTGCGCTCGATCGCTCGTCAGGTAACCGTGCTGCACCAGGGCAGTGTGCTGGCGGAAGGCACCATGGATCAGGTCTCCAACGACCCCAAAGTCATAGAGGTCTACCTGGGTGCAGACGACGAGGAGGCCGCCTGATGCTCGCGATCGAAAAACTCAACCAGTTTTACGGCGAAAGCCACACGCTGTGGGATCTGGATCTTGACGTGCCCAAAGGCCAGTGCACCTGCGTGATGGGGCGTAACGGCGTAGGCAAAACCACGCTGTTAAAAGCCGTTATGGGCGAAGTGGCAGTGAAAAGCGGTAAGCTGCGTTACACCACTGAGACGGGCGAGATCGAGCTAACCAAAAAAGCGGTGGAGGAGCGCTCGCGACTGGGCATCGGCTATGTGCCCCAGGGGCGGCAGATATTTCCGCTGCTCACCGTGGAAGATAATCTGCGTACCGGCCTTGCCGCCCGCAGCGACGGGCTGAAAAAAATCCCCGAGCGGGTCTACGAGCTGTTCCCGGTGCTTAAGGAGATGAAAAACCGCCGGGGCGGCGACCTTTCTGGCGGGCAACAGCAGCAGCTGGCCATTGGCCGTGCGCTGGTCATCGAGCCTAAGCTGCTGATTTTGGACGAACCGGGGGAGGGCATTCAGCCCAATATCGTCGCCCAAATCGGCCAGGTAATCCGCCAGTTGATCAACGAGGACGGGTTAACGGTGCTGCTGGTAGAGCAAAAACTGCCCTTTGCCCGCAAGTACGCCGATCGCTTCGTGATCATGGATCGCGGCCGCCCGGTGGCCAAAGGCGAGATCAGCGAACTTTCCAATGAGCTGATCAAGCAGCATTTGACGGTTTAAGTTATCCACACCCGGTTCAGAGTCTTGGATCGGGTTGGAAGGGCAGCGCTTCGGCCGTGGCGACGATTTGATCAAATAAAGGGTGTGCCGGGTTGAGCATATAGTTGAGCTCTCTCGGCACGACCACGCTAGGCAGCGCCAGCGCCAGACTTTGGCCGGATGTCAGCCAGCCATCACCCAGTTCGGCGGTCTCTGCTGGCGCGGGTGCTTCCTGCCAGTTCTCCGGTAGATTTTCGACTCCAACGCTTAAAATACTCTTGGCCGGCAGCGTCAGGCGCAGCAGCACATAGGCATTAAGCAGCCGATAGCTTTCCAGATGCACCATAATTTCCAGTAGCGCCAGCGATTCAGAGCTTGCCACATACACACAGGCATTCCCTGGGCTGTTCCAGCGCCCACCGTAAAGCCGTGCACCTTCGCCATCAAACGCTGTCTCCTGAAACTTGCGCTTCACCAGCCGGTAAGCGGTGACCTCGCTCATACCGAGACCCCGTGCTCCAGCCGCCCGATCAAGTTAAGCACCGTTTGATACTCCGCCGAGGTTGCGCTCATTTCGACGGGACGGCGCCCGCCTAGCCCGGCATTAGGCTTGAGCAGCCAAGCGCGGGCGCCATCGGCGTCGCCTTCAAACAGATCCAGCGTCGCTTTAAAGAGCTCAGCAAAGCGATACAGCCGGTCACTTTCCGCCATCTTAAAGCGCCCCGATTTGGCGCGACGGCTCAACGTGGCAGAGGGAATGTCCACATAGCCTGCCAGTGCTTTTTGCTCGATACCTGACACTTTGGCAAGCTGGGGGTAAACCCGGTACTCCACGCCTTCATGCAATAACTCATGCAGCTTGCGGCCACGGGCAGGCAGGCCAACTTGTTGCCAGAAACCCGAAGCCAAGGCTTTGGGTGGTTGGTATTGAGTGAAGTGGACATCCATGGTGCCATCCTCTTTTGATAGTTCAAAGATATATCATTTGGTATACAGTGTGTGCTGGCACTCGTCAAGGAATACACATGGTCGAAAGACCTCTGAGGCAGTGATCAACTAAGAGCGCCTCTTTTCACTAAAACCCTGTTCTGTGTTCGGTTGTAGGTGATTCTTTGTCTGTAACATAGATTGCTTTAGCAATCAGAATCGGGTGGGGTATGCGCTATAAAGATAAACATCAGCTCGCCGCCGAGTGGCAAACGCTTCTGGAGCGCACGCCTAGGCCGCTGCGTCAGGCGGTAGAAACATTAGTAGAAAACCACTGTGGCTACTTTGCAGATCACTTTTATGGGGTGATGCTGGACGATCCCCATGCCTCGCTGTTTCTCTCAAACGGACAAGTGCAGCAACGCTTAAATCCTTCTATGCAGCGCTGGCTAAGTGCAATGTTCACTGTTGAGCATGTCGACTTTACTGCGTTGGTAGAGCATCAGGAGAAGGTGGGGCAGGTGCATGCCCGTATTGATATTCCCGTTAACCTGGTGCTTAACGGGGCGCGGCAGCTTAAGCAGGCGTTTTACCAGCAGATCAACGCGACGTTTGAAAGCCCGCTGTCGCCAGGGGATGCTTCGGTGTATGTCTCCGAGCATATTGATATGGCCATGGAAATCATGAGCCACGCCTACTCAGTGGCCAGCGACCGTAATGCGCGCACCGAAGAGGCGTACAAGCTATTTTCCCTCACTCAAAGCATCGGTGATGAGCGTGAGCGCCAGCGTTCGGCGCTGCTGAACTGGGAAAATGAGCTGATGTTTGCGGTGGCCGCCCAGCACGATATCGCCACGCTGCCGAAGTTAGCCAATTCCGATTTTGGCCTGTGGTACTTCCATAAAGCGTGCCATGCGTTTGAGGGCGCGCCAGAGATCGCCACTATCTCCCGGCATATTCAGCAAGTGGATCGTGAGTGGCTGGAACGCCTGCTACATGAAGATGCCAGCCAGCGGCTTAAGGCGCTGGGCGAGATTCGAGACGCCGCCCGCACGATATTGATGCTGCTCGACGATGTACTGAAGCGTGCTTCCGGTTTAGATGCCGGACGCGACAGCTTGACCCGCTTACTCAACCGCAAGTTTCTGTCGGTCGTGCTTAGCCGCGAAATCGACATTGCTCGCCATTCGGAGCACAGTTTTGCGCTGTTAATGGTGGATATCGACCACTTCAAATTGATCAACGACACCCATGGTCACGACGCAGGCGACAGCGTGCTGCAGCAGGTGGCAAGTATTCTTGATCGCTCTACCCGTGGGGGTGATTACGTGTTCCGCATGGGCGGCGAAGAGTTTTTAATCGTACTCGTGGATACCGATCATGAGGGTAGTCGATTATTTGCTGAGCGGTTGCGCCAGTCGGTGGCTAAAGAGCCGATGCTCGCTGGCGCGGATACGCTGCTTAACGTGACGATTAGCGTGGGCGTTACGCTTCACGATGGCCATCCTGACTATCACCACTCCCTGCAGCGGGCTGACCAAGCACTTTATCAAGCGAAGCGCGGCGGGCGAGATCGGGTCGTGGTGCTGTGATTATGTTGGAAGTGTAAATCTGATACTTCAATGCACTTATTTGGTGCCTCTGTGCTATCGGTGATCTTTTTTGGTGCGAAAAAAAACAAGGGTTTCGCCATGTCGTTAGACTTAAATTCCCGAATTGATCGCTCAATAGGGTTTTTCACCATTTTGGCGCATTAATTGCTTCTATTAAGTTAAAGGCACAGTGAATATCTGTCTGCCAAAGGCTTAGTGAAAAGGAAGCGATAGCTACCCATGATTCTGTGCGACCTCGCAAAACCACAAGTAGCCTCCGGCCACCGCTTCGACGAAGGCCGCCATTGGGCGGCTTCGTTGGCGTTACGCTTTGCCAACCGCGACGGCGCCACCCGCATGGTGCAAGCTCGTCACGCCGGGCCGCTACGGGTGCAGCGCCCGTTTTACCCGGAAGGCAGTGATGAGGCGTGCCATATCTACGTCCTGCACCCGCCGGGTGGTTTGGTCAGCGGCGATGCACTTACCATCAGCGCCCATGTAGAGCATGGTGCCCATGCGCTACTCACCACGCCAGCCGCCAATAAACTCTATAAAGCCGACAGCCAGGGCGTTGCCTGGACACAGCACACCCGGTTGAGCGTTGAAGATGGCGGCACCCTTGAGTGGCTGCCCCAGGAGACCATCGCCTTTGATGGCTCCAAGGGCGAGCAGCGCACCCAGATTGACCTTCACGGCAGCGCCCGTTGCCTAGGCTGGGAAGTGATGGCGCTAGGCCGCCCGGCCAGCGAGTTGCCTTATATTTCCGGGCGGATTGAGCAGCACTTTCGCTTAACCCTGGACGGCAAGCCGCTGTGGCTAGAGCGCCAGCCGCTTGATCCGCTTCACCCACGCTTTAAAGGTCGTTGGGGCCAAGGCGGTGCCACCGTGCAAGCGACGCTATGGGCGGTAGGCATTTCTGACGCGCCAGCGGCGATTGATGCCCTGCGTGAAGCGCTGCCGGATAACCCACGCTGGGCGGTCACCGTCCGTCATGGCGTTCTACTGCTGCGCTATCTCGGCAACTCGCGTAACGAAGCCTGGGCGCTGTGTGAACAGGCCTGGCACCTGCTGCGCCCCCGTTGGATAGACCGCGCCGCGCATACGCCACGGATTTGGCTTACCTAATCAGTATCCCTGTGATGCACTGCTGGAGACATATGCCATGGAATTAACCCCGAGAGATAAAGACAAGCTGCTGCTGTTCTCCGCCGCCCAACTGGCCGAGCGCCGCAAAGCCCGCGGTTTAAAGCTCAACTACCCCGAAGCGGTAGCGTTGATCAGCTTTGAGATTATGGAAGGCGCCCGGGATGGCCGCAGCGTAGCTGATTTAATGAGCTATGGCCGCGAGATCCTTAGCCGCGACGACGTGATGGAAGGCGTCGCTGAAATGATCGACGACGTGCAAGTGGAAGCCACTTTCCCCGACGGCACCAAGCTGGTCACTGTTCATACACCTATTGTGTGAGGGGTTAATTGTGAGGAGTGAGGGGTTAAGGGTGAGGGGTGAGGGGTGAATGGTTAGGGGTGAGTGGTTTTACTCCTCACATCTTACTCCTTACACCTCACAACAAAACGAAGGAGCAACCAAATGATTCCCGGTGAGTACAAGTTAAAAGACGGTGATATTGAGCTCTGCGTAGGGCGTGAGCGAATTAACATCGAAGTGGCCAATACCGGCGACCGGCCGATTCAGATCGGCTCTCACTACCACTTTGCCGAAGCCAATCCCGCACTGACCTTTGATCGCGCCAAGGCGCGCGGTTACCGCTTGGACGTGGCCGCAGGCACGGCGATTCGCTTTGAGCCTGGCCAAACCCGTGAAGTCACGCTGATTCCCTATGTGGGCAAGCGGGAAATTTACGGCTTCCGTGGCGATGTGATGGGTGCGCTTGATGGAGGTAAGCAATGAATCCGGTTAACAAGATCAGTCGGCAGGCTTACGCCGATATGTACGGCCCAACGGTAGGCGACCGTGTGCGCCTGGGCGATACCGACCTATGGATTGAAGTCGAAAAAGACGCCACCCACTACGGCGATGAAGTGAAGTTCGGCGGTGGCAAAGTCATCCGCGACGGCATGGGTCAGAGTCAGCGTGCCGACGACACGGTGATGGATACAGTCATCACCAATGCGCTGATTCTAGACTGGTGGGGCATCGTTAAAGCCGATGTGGGCATTCAAAACGGCCGCATCGCCGCGATTGGCAAAGCGGGCAATCCGGACACCCAGCCGGATGTAGAGATCGTGATTGGCCCCGGCACCGAAATCATCGCCGGAGAAGGCAAGATTCTCACCGCAGGCGCCCTGGATGCCCATATCCATTTTGTCTGCCCGCAGCTGGTGGAAGAAGCGCTGATGAGTGGCATTACCACGATGCTCGGCGGCGGCACCGGCCCGGCCACCGGCACTAACGCCACCACCTGCACCCCCGGCGCCTGGCATATTGGCAAAATGCTGCAGGCGGTGGACGATATGCCCATGAACATTGGCTTTCTGGGCAAAGGCAACGCCAGCCTGCCGGAATCTCTGGAACTACAGCTCCAAGCGGGCGCCATGGGCCTCAAGCTCCACGAAGATTGGGGCACCACGCCTGCCTCTATCAATAACTGCCTCAACGTCGCCGATGCTTACGATGTGCAGGTAGCGATCCACACCGACACCCTGAACGAATCGGGCTTTGTGGAAGACACCTTGGCGGCGTTTAATGAGCGCTGCATTCACACCTACCACACCGAAGGCGCGGGTGGCGGGCACGCCCCGGATATCCTCACTGCCTGCTCGAAAGCCTATGTGTTGCCGTCTTCCACCAACCCAACGCGGCCCTACACAGTCAACACTATCGACGAACACCTCGATATGCTGATGGTGTGCCACCACCTCGACCCCAACATTCCAGAAGACGTGGCCTTTGCCGACTCGCGCATTCGCCGCGAAACCATCGCCGCTGAAGATATCCTGCACGATCTGGGCGTGATCTCGATGATCGCCTCAGACTCCCAAGCTATGGGGCGGGTCGGTGAAGTGGTCTGCCGTACCTGGCAAACCGCGCATAAGATGAAGGTACAGCGCGGCCTGCTGCCAGAAGACGAAGCTCTGGGCGCCGATAACTTCCGCGCCAAGCGCTATATCGCCAAGTACACCATTAACCCGGCGATCACCCACGGTATTGCCCATGAAGTAGGCTCTATCGAAGTGGGTAAGCTGGCGGATCTAGTGCTGTGGAAACCGGCCTTTTTCGGCGTAAAACCGGCGATGATGATTAAAGGCGGCATGATTGCGGCGGCGCCCATGGGCGACCCCAACGCCTCGATTCCGACTCCCCAGCCGGTGCACTACCGCTATATGTTTGGTGCATTAGGCCGAGCGGCTAGCCAGACCCGGCTCAGCTTCGTTAGCCAAGCTGCGTTAGACGCTGGCATTAAAGAGACATTAGGCCTCAATAGCCAACTGGCGGCGTGCAAAAACGTACGCCAAGTGCGCAAGCAGGATATGAAGCTCAACGACGCCTGCCCCGATTTAACCGTCGACCCGCAGACCTACGAAGTGCGCTGCGATGGCGAAATTTTAACCTGCGAGCCCGCAACCGACCTGCCGTTGGCTCAGCGTTATCACTTGTTTTGATTGAGCTATTATCCGGGGTGCCGGGGGTAGACCTACGAGAGGGCGCTGTGAATACGTCCGTGTACGCTACTTTTGCCATCCATGGCAAAAGACCCTCTCTACGGCCTACCCCCGGCACAGCCGCAACGAGCGAGAAAGGACGCTAGTCATGCTAAAACTAATAGAACGTTTAGGGCCGATAGAGGAGAGCGCTGCCAGCGACACGCTGACTCTACCTTTCGAGCTACGCATCCGCGGACGCTTAAAAACGCAAAGCGATAATGGCCGTGAACTGGGACTGTTTCTGGATCGCGGCCCGGTGCTGCGCAGCGGTGAAGGCCTGAAAGCCGAAAGTGGCGAAGTCGTGCGCGTATGCGCGGCAGTAGAGCCGGTGGTTACCGCGCGAGTGAGTGCTGGCTTACCGCTGGCGCGGCTTGCTTACCACTTAGGCAACCGTCATGTTCAATTAGCGCTGGGTGAAGACGAAAAAGGCGCTTGGGTGCGCTTTCCGCCAGACCACGTGCTGGAAGAGCTCGCCGAACTGCTGGGTGCCGAACTAGAGCACCACAACGCCACCTTCGACCCAGAGCCCGGCGCCTATAACCAAGTGGGCGGCGGGCATTCCCATTCACACGGTCATGGCCATTCCCACGACCATGGGCATTCTCACGACCACGACCACGACCACGACCACGCACATGAGCACCACCATGCCCACTGATTCAGCCGCGCTAGAAAGCCAAAGCGATGAGTTGGCGCTGCTAGGCTTAATGCAACTGGTCAGCCCTGCGCTACCCATCGGTGCTTTTGCCTTCTCCCAAGGCCTGGAAAGCGCCTTTGAGCTGGACTGGGTGCGCGATGAGGCAAGCCTAGCCGAGTGGCTAAATGGCGTCTTGGAAGATGGCCTAACCCGCTGCGAACTGCCGGTGCTAGCGCGGCTGCATGAAGCATTTGACCAGGCGGACAGCCAATCAATCGCAGCCTGGGACGAGTGGCTGGCTGCCACGCGGGAAACTGCTGAGTTAGCCGGTGAAGATAGCCGCCTGGGCGCTTCGCTAAAACGCCTGCTGGCCAGCTTGGATCTATTACCCAAAGATGAACAGCCAAGTGAGGACTCACTACTGCCCTTGCTTGCGCCATTATTACCACCTAAGCCTGGCTATGTGACGTTGTTTGCCTATACGGCGCATGCCCGCGGCGTATCCGTTCGACAAACCTTGCTGGGCTTTGCCTGGGCGTGGCTGGAGAACCAACTGGCGGTGGCCTGCAAAGCACTGCCGCTAGGCCACACCGCTGCCCAGCGGGTGATTGAGCAATTGCGGCCAGCCTTAGTCGATGCCGTTAATCAGGCGCTGACACTAGATGACGACGAACTTGGCCCCGTGCTGCCCGGCTTAGCCCTGGCAAGCGCCTTACACGAAACCCAGTATTCACGACTGTTTAGAAGTTAGGAGACTTTTATCATGACGCACTGTTTACGTATTGGTGTGGGTGGCCCAGTAGGGTCTGGCAAAACCGCACTACTCAAGCAGCTCTGTTTAGCGCTGCGGGATTACTACGATATCGCCGTGGTCACCAATGACATCTACACCCGCGAAGATGCCGACTTTTTGCTTAAGCACGATGCCCTGCCTGCGGATCGTATTCTTGGCGTAGAGACCGGCGGCTGCCCGCATACTGCGATCCGCGAAGACGCCTCCATGAATCTGGCGGCCATTGATGAATTACAGGCGCGGCACCCGAAGCTGGAACTGGTGATGGTCGAGTCTGGCGGCGACAACCTCTCGGCAACCTTCAGCCCCGAGCTTTCCGATCTCACGCTCTACGTGATCGACGTCTCCGCCGGCGACAAAATCCCCCGCAAAGGTGGCCCCGGTATCACCAAATCTGACCTGCTGATCATCAACAAGATCGACATCGCCGAGCAGGTACACGCGTCGTTAGACATCATGGAGCGCGATTCCAAGAAAATGCGCGGCGAACGGCCCTTTGTGTTTACCAACCTGTATGACGGGGTGGGGCTGGAAGAGATCATCCGCTTTATTCTCGATAAAGGGATGCTTGATGAGCGGCGCCCAAAGGCTGCAGCGACCGCAAGCTAACGTCAATCGACCCGCGTAATCGGCTGGCGATTTGGATCGACGTACCAGGGCAAGCCAAGGCGGGTATTGCGTTCCAGTTCGGCAATCACCTGGGCGCCGAGCAGTAAAATGATGGCGCCCACTTCCAGGCTAATCAGCACGATCACCAGCGTGGCCAGCGAACCGTAGACGGCGTTCACGAACGACAGGTTGGCGAAATAGTAGACCAGTAACAGTCGAACTCCCTCCCACATTAGGGCCGCGACAAAGCCGCCTACGATTGCCCGGCGTAAAGCGATACGCACCACCGGCAGGACTTTGTAGATAGCGCTGAAGAGTAGAAAAACGCCGATGAAGCTGGCTAGGTTAAGCACTGGCTCTGACAACCCAGCCAAGGGCAGCTCTCGGTCGAAAATGGCCATGACCAGCGCATTCAGCGAACTGGCCAGGGTGACCACTAGCGTGAGCACCATAAGCGCCGCCCCGAGTACCACCATAAAGGCATAAGGCAGCAGCACTGACACCCAGACGCTGCGCTTGATATGCGGGCTATCCGGCGCATGGAAAATAATCGCTAAAGCGTCTTCGAGCATACGAAAGGCGAAGGAGCTGAACAGTAACAGGACAGGAAAGCTCAGAATGCCGATCACATCTCGGGATTCCAGCAGGCTGCGCACGGCCTCAACCAAGACCTCGGCGTGGGCAGGCGCCATATGGCGTGCTTGTATCGACAGGACATTGAGAAGGTGCTGCTGATCTACCACCTGGGTTAATAGCACCACCAGTACGGCGAAAAGTGGCACAATAGAGAGCAGAATATTGTAGCCCACGCCGCCAGCAAGCAAGATACCGTGATTTTTTAGGAAATTGCCTAATACACGCCAGGTAAAGTGAGCCAGCCGAGGGAGCAGGAGCAAGATAGCGCTAAAAAATGAGGGGTTTTGAACCATGCTTGCCATTCTCCTTGTGCGCAAGGGTTTGTACGAAAAGTCGGCGAGCGAGCGCAGGCAGTTTTCGTACAAAGCCTAGAGCCATGATACGCCTATGGTGCTAGCAAGTAACAAGGGCAAAGAACAAGAAACACAGGAATGGACGGGTCGGGGTTCAGATGAAGGGAAGCCCAAAAAACAAAAAGGTCGCCCTGACCAGGCGGTAGGAAGGTCAGGGCAACCGAAGATTGTGGTTAAGCGACTTGCTTAAAAACGGGCCGTCCTTGGCCACCACACCCCAACATTGGACGTTTACTCAAGCAATAACCTTAACTCAGGTTATGAACCTAATTATTAATTGCTAATTAACTGAAAATTAAGCAGAAAAAACCAGTGAAATGGTTAAAGTTTGTACATTTCAGGTCGATAGGGCCCCTATAACTACTAAAAATTCTCCACTCAAGACTGACTCTGGAACTTGCTCACAAATGGCCACTTCTTCTCCCAAACGAGCCCTTGGTTTACAAACCAAGGTGCTGATGCTTGTACTGCTCCCCCTTCTGTTAGTAACGGTTGCGCTGGTCGGCTTTAAAGCCTATAGCAACGCCCAAGACACCCGCGATACCTTGGCAAATCAGCGTGAAATGCTGATTGAAGAGCGCCGCAACGCGGTGCGCGATATCGTCCAAATGGCGACGTCTGCGATCGAGCCCATTTACGAACAAGCCGGTGCCAACGATGAGGCCGCCAAACAGCGGGTGGCCGAACTGGTGCGTTCCATGCGCTTTGAAGACAACAACTACATCTTCATCTACGACTATGACGGTAACAATATCGTCACGGCGCCTGCACCGGAGCGTGAAGGCACCAACATGATCGATGCGCAAACCCCCGATGGCACTTACCTGATTCGCGAGATCATTAAGCTCGCCCAGAGCGGCGGTGGCTTCTACAGCTATATGTGGGATTACCCAGGTACCAACCGAATTGAACCCAAGCACTCCTTCGTTGACCGCCTGGAAAAATGGGACTGGCTCATTGGTGCAGGGGTTTACGTTACCGATGCTGACGACGCCATTGCCGAGCTTGAAGCGGCGGCTGCCGCCGATTTGCGCCAAGGCATTATATTTGCCTCCCTTTTGGGGCTGGGTCTATTTGTAGTGATTGCGCTGATCGCATATGCCTTGGTGCGCCGCACGCTGGGGCCAATCAAGCGTACTACCGCGGCGATGCAAGACATCGCCCAGGGACGTGGTGACTTAACCCGTCGCTTGGCAGTTGAAAGCGGCGACGAAATTGGCGAGCTTGGCGTTCAGTTCAATGCCTTTGTGGCGAGGATGCAGAATACACTGCGCGATGTGCGCCGCAGTACGCTTAGCGTGCACCAGGCGGCGGGGGAGATCTCACAAAGCTCTGATGAACTCGCCACCCGCACCGAACAGGCAGCGGCTAACCTGCAGCAAACCTCGGCTTCCATGGAAGAGATCACCTCGACGGTTAATCACAGCGCCGACAACGCCCAGCAGGCCAATACGCTGGTGCTTTCCACCGCTGACGTGGCCCGCGAAGGTGAGACCTCGATGGAGCAGGTTGAGAGCACCATGCGCGATATTAACGACTCCGCATCGCGCATTAGTGATATTATCAGCATGATCGATTCAATTGCCTTCCAGACCAATATTCTAGCGCTCAACGCCTCAGTGGAAGCTGCACGGGCGGGTGAGCATGGCCGTGGCTTTGCCGTGGTGGCGCAAGAGGTGCGGGTGCTGGCCAGCCGTTCGAGCGATGCTTCCAAAGAGATTCGTGCCCTTATCGATACGTCTGTTCAGCACACTGAATCGGGCGCGAAGCTGGTGCGTAGCGCGGGCGACACCATGCGTGAGATTGTCTCCAGCGTGGCGAAAGTCACCGACGTAATCGGTGAGATCACCGCGGGCGCTAAAGAGCAGAGCAGCGGTATCGGCCAGATCAACACCGCCGTGGCCGAAATGGACACCATGACCCAGCAGAACGCCGCCATGGTGCAAGAGTCGACCACCGCCGCTGCCAATATGCGCCGCCATGCGGAGCACCTGAATCAGCTAATCAACTCCTTTGTACTCGGCGAAGACGAGCCACAGCATCAGGCGCTAGCCTCTCCGGCGCCTCAGCAGCGTGGCAGCGATAGCGCCATGAAGCGTCCTGCGCTTTCATCCCACGCCTCATCACAGCCCTCTTCAAAGCCCTCACCGGCGAAGCATGCCGCAGATGAGTGGGAAGAGTTCTAACGCTGATGATCAGTGCTGGTGATATCAGCACTTATGAACGATGGGATCGAGTAGGAAGGGGAGTTGCCTCCCCTGTCCTCTCACACCACCGGGCACCGAAGCGTCGGACCGACGGTTTCGTACCACGGCGGTTCATGAAGAACGCTTGAGCCATCTTACCGTATCGAGTATCGAGATTAGGCCCTGATCGTAGAACCGTTTCCTCGGCAGAGCCTGATTCATGTGCGAAGCCCCGGCATTCCACCAGGGGCCTCGACCGTTCCCCGCCGATTTCCAGGCACGGTGCCTGTCTATGCCCAGCCCTTTTAACTTCCGGCGCCGAGTTGCTGGGCGTTTCCATTGCCGCCAGATCAGGCCGCGTAAGCGGCGGCGTATCCATTGATCCAGCGCTTCCAGCGGGCGCTTTACATCAACGAGGTCAAAGTAGTTGGCCCAACCCCGCAGGACGGGTTCCAACCCCTTGATCACTCGCTGGATGTGACGCCCCCTCCCACGCTTCAGGATCTCACGGACACGCTGCATCATTCGCTTCAGGCTGCTCTTGGCTAGCGTCAGTTTCGACTGCTTGTGCCGAGTAAGACTGTAGCCCAGATAGCCGCGTTTCCATGGCCGATCCACCGCACTTTTCGTGCGGCTGACCGTCAGCCGAAGTGAGCTCTCGAGATACTCACTCAAGCTTTCCATGACACGCTCGCCTGCTCGCCGACTTTTGACATACACCTGCACGTCATCGGCGTAGCGGCAGAAGCGGTGGCCTCGGTGTTCAAGCTCCTTGTCCATGTCGTCCAGCAGGATGTTCGCCAGCAGCGGGCTGAGTGGCCCGCCTTGGGGCGCTCCCTGCCGTCTTGGCGTGGGCAAGCCGTGCTGGAACATGCCCGCCTCCAGATAGCGGCGGATAAGACGCAGCACGCGCTTGTCGTCAACGCGCCGCGCCACCCGTGCCATCAGCAGGTCGTGGTTCACTCGGTCGAAGAAGGCTTCCAGATCAAGGTCGACCACCCAGCGGTGGCCGGCGGTGACGTGGGCCTTCATGGCCGAGACGGCCTGCTTAGCGCTGCGCTTGGGGCGGTAGCCGTAACTCGACGCGGAGAACGCTGGGTCGAAGATCGGCATGAGCACCTGGGACAGCGCTTGCTGGATTAAGCGGTCGGTAACCGTAGGAATGCCAAGCTGCCGCGTCCCACCCTTGGGTTTGGGGATGGCGACGGCTCGGATCGGGCTGGGGTGATACTCATCGGCCAATAGCCGCTCGCGCAGCGTTGACCAGTGCTGCTTTAGGTGGTCAGCCAGTTGATGCACCGTCATGCCATCGACACCCGGTGCGCCCTTGTTGGTGACCACCCGACGGTAAGCTCGCGCCATGTTCTCCGGGTCAACGACCCGTTCCATGAGCGAGGCTGGCTCCGCTTTCGTCCACGATAACGACGCCGGGCTCGTCTCGACGCTCACCGGCTGGGACGCGGAGTGCTGCCCCTGTCCCTCTGGGTGAGTGACGGTATTAGCGTCGGTTTCTGTCTTCATGATCGATCCTCGAGACGTTATCGCCTACTCGCGGTTCTTCATGTTCGGCCCTTGGTGCCGGGGTGAACCGGCACTTACTATGGCCTCGGCTGACGTCTGGTGGTTCATCCCGTCGCCTCTCGACGCCGGTAGCACCGTGGCAGACCACCAGACCTCCCAGGGTAAGACGCGCGACCTTCCCGCTTATGCCTGTCGGATCTACGTTATGGCGTTCCGTGCAAGTACTGGGCTTTGATGATTATAGCCATCTCACCCCGCCATAGCGCCTCGTATCCGCTTCCTGTTCGTCAGGCCAGCGTTTTGCCTCGGGCTGCCTTCAGATTCCCCCTCGCGGGAGACACCCTTGCCGTCGGCTAGCACTTCCCCTTGCCGGGCGTGCAGGGGACTTTCACCCCCAAGTCATCCTGAGGCACCACCCCCAGGAACAGCGCCAGTCAAGGCGCTGCGCGCCATGCCTGGCGCACTATAAAAACGGGGCTTGCCAGATGGCAAGCCCCGTTACGTTAACGCTTATCCGGCATGCCGTTTTGCAAGCCTTTCCGCCAACAGGGTGACGGCCCGCCGCGCCATGGGGGAAAGCTCGCTATCTTCGCATTCCAGTGTCGCCACCAGACGGTGCTTCATTGAACGTGCCCAGAAGGTTTCCAGGTGGTGACAGGTGGCCGCTGCGACCGTTTCTGCATCGCGACCACCCCCCAGGTTAGCGGCGATCTGGTTAGTCATGTGAATCAGGTGGGTATCTTTTTGCAACGACATTGCATGTCTCCTCAGCCGTGGGCAATAGCCGCCGTGAAGGGGCGATGGTAAATCAGATGGCGGCCGGGCCGCGCAAAGCCTGCCAGTAGCAGCCCCGATGTCTGGGCCTGCTCCACCGCGAGCGCCGTGGCCGCCGAAACCGCCACCAGGGCGCCAATACCGGCACTGGCACATTTGTGCACCATCTCGTAGCTGGCGCGGCTGGTGACCAGCGCGAACCCTTCACCGAGGGGAAGGGCCTCGCGGGCAAGGGCACCAATCAATTTGTCCAGCGCGTTATGGCGGCCAACATCTTCGCAGAGCCGTTGGATGCGCCCCTGGGCATCGCACCAGGCGGCACCGTGGCTAGCGCCAGTGGCTGCCTGCAGCGGCTGGTGAGAGGCCAGTTCCTGCAGGGAGCGCTGAATGGCGGCATCGCTAAGTGATGGCGCCATGACAGAGGGGATCGGACGAATGGCCTGCTCCAGGGCTTCGGTGCCGCACAGGCCGCAGCCGGTTCGCCCCGTCAGGCTGCGCCGCCGCTGTTTGAGCTCAGCCATCCGCTGGCTGGCAATGGTGAGGTGAACGGTGAGGCCTTGGGGCGCTTCGTGGATATCCAGGTCGTAGCACTCATCGGTATTTGCCAGGATTCCTTCGGAAAGGCTGAAGCCGAGGGCAAAATCCTCAAGGTCTGCGGGACTTGCCATCATCACCGCATGGGAGATGCCGTTGTAGACCAGTGCCACTGGCCTTTCCAGGGCCAGTAGATCCTCCTGAGTATCGGTGTACCAGCCGTTAGCGCCACGGCGCACCTCCACCGGCTGGCGCGCTACCGCATCGCGGGAGTGGTGGGTGATCATGGCGCCTCCTGATGAGCGTTGGCCAGGTGGTCACGCTGGATCAGGTCGAACGTGCTAAAGCGCTGCTGCCAGGCGGAGGGTTGGCTGACTTTTTCCACCTGCACCGCCGTGACCTTGTACTCCGGGCAGTTGGTGGCCCAGTCCGAGTTGTCCGTCGTGATGACGTTGGCGCCGCTGCCAGGATGGTGGAAGGTGGTGTAGACCACGCCCGGCTGCATGCGCTCGCTGAGCCGTGCGCGCAGTACTGTCTGGCCAGAGCGACTAGTGATGCCCAGCCAGTCGCCGTCACGCACGCCGCGCAGTTCCGCATCTGATGGGTGCAGTTCCAACACGTCTTCATCGTGCCAGCGCTGGTTGTCGGTACGCCGAGTCTGGGCGCCCACGTTGTACTGGCTGAGAATCCGCCCGGTGGTGAGCAGTAGCGGGAAGCGGCGGTTAGCGCGCTCTTCAGTGGCCACGTACTCGGTAATGGCAAAGCGCCCCAGGCCAATGGGGAAGTCAACCTCGTGCATGGTCGGCATGCCCAGCGGGTACTCGGCGTTGCAGGGCCACTGCAGGCTGCCGCGCTCCTCCAGTTTGGCGTAGCTAACGCCCGCGAAGCTTGGCGTCAACTGAGCGATCTCGTCCATGATCTCGGACGGATGGGTGTAGTGCATCGGGTAGCCCAGCGCATTGGCCAGATCCTGGGTGACTTCCCAGTCTTCCTTGCCGGCCACCGGGGGCGTCACCTTGCGTACCCGGTTGATGCGCCGCTCGGCGTTGGTGAAGGTGCCGTTCTTCTCCAGGAAGCTTGAACCGGGCAGCAGCACGTGGGCGAATTTGGCCGTTTCGTTGAGGAAAATGTCCTGCACGATCAGGCAGTCCAGCGACGTGAGTGCCGCCTCGACGTGCTGGGTGTTGGGGTCGGACTGGGCGATATCTTCGCCCTGCACGTAAAGCGCTTTAAAGGTGCCTTCGATGGCAGCGTCGAACATGTTGGGAATGCGCAGCCCCGGCTCGTCGTCGAGTGTCACGCCCCATACGGACTCAAAGCGGCCCCGGGCGATGGGGTCGGCCACGTGTTGGTAGCCCGGCAGCTCGTGAGGGAAGGAGCCCATGTCACACGAACCCTGGACGTTATTCTGGCCGCGCAGCGGGTTCACGCCCACGCCCTCGCGGCCAATATTGCCGGTGGCCAGGGCCAGGTTGGCAATGCCCATCACCATGGTGGAGCCCTGGCTGTGCTCGGTGACGCCCAGGCCGTAGTAGATGGCACCGTTGCCTGCCGAGGCGTAGGTGCGCGCTGCCTGACGCACGGCCTTGGCGGGCACGCCGGTAATGGCTTCGCTGGCCTCCGGGGAGTGGCGCGGTTCAGCAATAAACTCACGCCAGCGGTTATAGGCATCGGTGTCGCAGCGCTTGGCGACAAACGCTTTGTCTTCCAGACCTTCCGTCACCACCACGTGGCCCAGCGCGTTGACCAGCGCCACGTTGGTGCCCGGACGCAGCGGCAGGTGCTGGGCCTCGCCCAGGTGCGGGGTTTTTAACAGATCGATGCGGCGCGGGTCGGCGACGATCAGCTTGGCGCCCTGGCGCAGGCGCTTGCGCATCAGCGAGCCAAACACCGGGTGAGCGTCGGTGGGGTTGGCACCGATGACGATGATTGCGTCGGCCTTCATCACCGAATCAAACGTCTGGGTACCCGCAGATTCGCCCAGCGTGGTTTTCAGGCCGTAGCCGGTGGGCGAGTGGCAGACCCGCGCGCAGGTGTCGGTATTGTTGTTGCCAAACGCCGCGCGGATCAGCTTCTGCACCAGGTAGGTCTCTTCGTTGGTGCAGCGCGATGAGGTAATCCCGCCAATGCTCTCGCGGCCGTGCTCGGCCTGAATTGCTTTCAGGCGGCTGGCGGCAAAGCCGATGGCTTCTTCCCAGCTGACTTCGCGCCAGGGCTGGTCGATGCTGTCGCGAATCATCGGCGTGGTCAGGCGATCCGGATGGGTGGCGTAGCCGAACGCAAAGCGCCCCTTGACGCAGGAGTGGCCGTGATTGGCGTCGCCGCCCTTGTAGGGCACCATGCGCACCAGCTGGTCGCCCTTCATCTGGGCCTCGAACGAGCAGCCTACGCCGCAGTAGGCGCAGGTGGTGACCACGCTGCGATCCGGCACGCCGTGGTCGATCACGCTTTTTTCCATCAGTGTAGCCGTGGGGCAGGCCTGCACGCAGGCGCCACACGAAACGCAGTCCGAGTCCATGAAGGCATTGTTCTGGCCCGCCGACACTTTGGAGTCGAACCCGCGGCCGTCAATGGTCAGGGCGAAGGTGCCCTGCACTTCGTCGCAGGCGCGCACGCAGCGTGAACATAGGATGCACTTGCTGGAATCGAAGCTGAAGTAGGGGTTGGACTCGTCCTTGACAGCGTCCAGATGGTTCTCGCCCGTAAAGCCGTAGCGCACCTCGCGCAGCCCGACGCTGCCGGCCATGTCCTGCAGTTCGCAGTCGCCGTTGGCGGGGCAGGTCAGGCAGTCCAGCGGGTGGTCGGAGATGTACAGCTCCATTACGTTGCGGCGCAGCTTGGCCAGCCGCTCGTTCTGGGTGGTCACCTTCATGCCCTCTGCGACCGGCGTGGTGCAGGCCGCGGGCAGGCCGCGGCGCCCCTCCACCTGCACGGCGCAGAGCCGGCAGGAGCCAAAAGGCTCAAGGCTGTCGGTGGCGCACAGCTTGGGAATGTTGATATCCGCCAGCGCCGCCGCGCGCAGTACCGAGGTGCCCTCCGGCACGCTGATCGTCACGCCGTCGATAGCAAGGCTCACCGAGGCAGTGCCGACGGTTTGGGAAGGGAAGGGCGTACCGAGGTCTTTGCTGTGCTCGGCCTGTTTGGCATGCTGCTTGGGGTCGAAGTGCTGGATCATGATCTGTCTCCGTTCGCCGTCCGCTGGAAGTCGTCGGGGAAGTGTGTGAGCGCGCTTTGCACCGGGAAGGGGGCCATGCCGCCCATGGCGCAGAGCGAGCCATCCACCATCGTTTCGCAAAGATCGCTCAGCAGGGCGAGGTTGGCCTCGCGATTGTCGTTGGCGCGAATGCGGTCAATCACCTCCACGCCCCGGGTTGAGCCGATCCGGCAGGGCGTGCACTTGCCGCAGGACTCCACCTTGCAGAACTCCATCGAAAAGCGCGCCTGCTCGGCCATGTCGACGCTGTCATCGAACATCACCACGCCGCCGTGGCCGACGCCTGCGCCGACCTCGGCGAAGGTTTCGTAATCCAGCGGCATGTCCCACTGGCTCTCGGGCAGGTAGGCGCACAGCGGCCCGCCCACCTGGACGGCGCGCAAGGGCCTGTCGGTGAGCGTGCCGCCGCCGAACTCCTCCATCAGCGTGCGCAGGGTGGTGCCAAAGGCGAGTTCCACCAGACCACCACGCTTGACGTTGCCTGCCAGTTGCAGGGCCAGGGTGCCCCGCGAGCGGCCCATGCCGTGAGTGGCGTAGGCCTCGGCACCTTCGGCCAGAATAAACGGTACGGCGGCCAGCGAGAGCACGTTATTGACCACCGTCGGGCGGCCAAACAACCCTTCGATGGCGGGCAGCGGTGGCTTGAAGCGCACCATGCCGCGCTTGCCTTCCAGGCTTTCGAGTAGCGAGGTTTCCTCACCGCAGATATAGGCCCCGGCGCCGAGGCGGACTTCCAGGTGGAAGGTACGGCCACTGCCGCAAAGGTTGTCGCCCAGGTAACCGGCCTGCTCGGCGCGGGCAATGGCCTCGTCGAGCACCTGCTTGGCCAGTGGGTATTCGGAGCGCAGGTAGATATAGCCCTGGGTTGCCTCAACGGCAAGCCCGGCGATGGTCATGCCTTCGATCAGCATGTAAGGGTCGCACTCCATCGCCAGGCGATCGGCGAAAGTGCCGGAATCGCCCTCGTCGGCATTGCAGACGATATATTTCTGGTCGGCGGGCGTATCGAGCACCGTCTGCCACTTGATGCCGGTCGGGAAGGCGGCCCCGCCGCGCCCGCGCAGGCCCGAGGCTTTGACTTCCTCGACAATGTCCTGTGGCTCGCGCTGCAGCGCTGACGCCAGGCCGCAAAAACCGCTGTGGGCGCGATAGTCGTCAATCGACAACGGGTCGGTGATGCCGATACGCGCGAAGGTCAGGCGCTGCTGCTTGGCAAGGTAGTCAATCTCCTCGGTGGGGCCCAGCGCCAGGGGGTGGCTGACGCTACCCTCGAGCAGGCCGTTGTCGAGCAGCGAGGGCACATCAGCAGGTGTGACCGGCCCGTAGGCGAACCGCCCAATGGGGGTTTCAACTTCCACCAGCGGCTCGAGCCAGGCAAGGCCGCGGGAGCCGTTGCGTACCAGCGCGATTGACTGGCCGCGTGCGGCGGCCTCTCTCATCAGGCGGCTGGCGATCACATCGGCACCCAGTGAAAGCGCGGTGGTATCGCGGGGGACAAAAACGCGAATGCTCATCCCATCACCTCCAGCGGCCGGGTTTGTAGCTCATCCATCAATTCATCGAAGGCTTCCGGCGTGACGCGGCCGCGTATGCTGTCGTCCACGCGGATCGATGGGCCGCAGGCGCAGTTGCCCAGGCAGTAAACGGCTTCGAGGGTGATTTCGCGATCCGGCGTGGTCTGGTGGTAGTCGACCCCCAGGCGTGCCTTGGCGTGGGCTTCGAGCTGGCGCGCCCCTACCGACTGACACGCCTCCGCACGGCAGATCTGCACGACGTGGCGCCCCGGCGGCGTGGTGCGAAAATGGTGGTAGAAGCTGATGACACCGTGCACTTCAGCACGTGTCTGGTTCAGGGCATCGGCGATGATGGGCACCGCTGCCTCGGGGATAAAGCCGATGCGATCCTGAAGGGCGTGGAGGATCGGCAGCAGGGCGCCGGGCTTGTGCTTCAGGGCGTCGACCTCGGCCTGAATTGCCTGGGGCGCCCACTCCTGGGAATGGTTCATGATGCCTTCCTCACGACTGCTTATTATGTTTTAAATATGCACTGCTTTTCATATTTAAAAAGACGTGCATCACGGTGAAGACAAAGCTAGCATCAAGTTATCGACTTAAAAATATGAAATAGTGTGCCTATGAAACGGATCAAGGTAACGCCCACCTGGTGCTTCAGTGATGAAGAGGGGCACCGTCTCGATACCAACCTTCTGCGCTTGCTGGGGGCGGTGCATCGTCATGGCAAGTTGACCCATGCCGCCGAAGAGGCGGGTATTTCCTATCGTCACGCGTGGAATTTACTGCGCCAGGGCGGTGAGTTCTTTGGTGTTTCCCTGGTCGCCATGGCGCGTGGGCGAGGGGCGCAATTATCACCGCTGGGTGAAAAGCTGCTGTGGGCCGAACAACGTGCCACCGCTCGGTTAAGCCCGCAGCTTGATAGCCTGAGCTCAGAGCTGAATCTTGCCATTCAGCAGCACCAGGAAGGGGTGCACCCGGTTCTGCGTCTCCACGCCAGTCACGGTTTTGCGATAGAGCTGCTGCCGCAGCATTTGGGCGAGTTGCAGATTGACCTGCAGTACTGCAGCCCGCTGGAGGCACTGGCGGCCCTTAACCGCAATGGCTGCGACCTGGCGGGCTGTCATCTACCCAGGGGCGCCGTAGGTGAAAAGGCACGGCGTAAATACCGCCAACTACTAAAGCCCCGTTCTCATCGGCTGATAGGGTTTATCGCCCGCCAGCAGGGGTTGATGGTGGCGCCGGGTAACCCATTGGGCATTGATGGCGTTGCAGCGCTGGCCGAAAGGCAGGTCACGTTTATCAACCGTCAGGCATCGTCAGGCACCCGCGAACTGCTGGACAGCCTGCTGGCCGAGGCCGGTATTTCAGCAGCCAACGTGAACGGTTACGAGATTGAGGAGTATACCCACTCTGCGGTAGCGGCCTATGTGGCGGCGGGAATGGCGGATGCAGGTTTTGGTGTCGAAGCGGCCGCGCAGCGGTTCGGGCTTGATTTTGTGCCGCTGGCCACGGAAGACTATTTATTGGCCTGCCACAATCGCTCTTTGAAAGAGCCTAAATTTGCCGACTTTTTGCAAGCGTTGCACAGCGCTTCCTTCCAGGAGGCGGTGCAGCGCCTGCCGGGCTATAGTCCCAGCCAGTGTGGCTGCGTGATCGAGCTTGCCAGCTTTTTATAAGGCTACATGAATTAACGTAATAAGCCAGTCGATAACGTAAACGCCCCACTCTTTAACTAAAGAGCGGGGCGTTCTTCAAGGTGAGATGGCTTGCGGGCTTGTCAGTAATGAGTGAACCAGAGAATGATGTTGGGGAATAGAGTGAATATTCCCACTGCACCTAATAGGATCAGCCAATAAGGCAGCGATGCTTTCGCAGCAGCGGTTAAATCGACCTCATTTTTAGAGATTGAGGATAAGACGAAAAGGTTGAGGCCTACAGGTGGAGTGATCATTCCTATCTCTATTAGCAGAGTGACAATAATACCAAACCAGATGGGATCAAATCCTAAACTCGTGATCATCGGGAAGGTGATAGGAAGAGTCATTAGCAGTAGCGATATGCCATCGAAAAAGCATCCTAAAACAATATAGATGACAACAATCATCAACAATATGCCATAAGGGCCTAAACCAAAGTTGCCAATGGTTTCTACTGCTGCGCGTGGAATACCTAATAAGCTCACCGCTTGAGAAAGGATAACCGTTCCAATTAGGATCATACCGATAGCCGTAAACATGATAGAGGCATGCTTAAACGCTAGCCAAAGGCGCTTTAACGTTAAATCTCCCCACGTCAAACCAAGTACGATACTGGCCACCACCCCAAGCGCTGCCGACTCCGTCGGCGTTGCTATGCCCATGTAAATCGTACCGAGCACGAAGAAAATTAGTATGGGGAGAGGCCAAATCTCTTTTAAGCCGTTCAAAATATGCGAGCGGGTTATTTCTTCTTTGCTCGTTGGTGTGACAGGCTTGCCAATTCGGGAGCGTATAATAATCCATGTGGAGAAGGCGCAAGCAATCAGTAATCCCGGCAACATACCCGCGATAAAGAGCTTCCCGATGGAAACATTTTGCGTTGCGCCATAAATGATAAGCGCCAGGCTTGGGGGAATTAACAGGCCAAGCGTCCCTCCAGCCGCGAGCGTGCCGACCACAACGCTTGGATTGTATCCTCTGTTTTTAAGCTCCGGGTAGCCCACTGCCCCTATGGCCGCTGCCGTAGAGGTGCTGGAGCCACTCACTGCACCAAACAGCGTGCAAACGGCAATATTGGTATGCAGTAATTGGCCCGGGACGCGGGCAAACAGAGGAGTAAGGCCATTATAGACGCGTTTGGAGACGCCGCTTGCCAGCAGTATTTCACCCAGGAATATAAATAATGGGACTGCACTTAAGGTGAAATCTGTCAGCATGTTCCACGTGGCGTTAATGGCTAAGGGCGTTGCTCCGTTTGCCTGAAAATAGAGCAGCAGTATGCCTGTCAGCCCTAACGCGGCCCCCAAGATGGCTCCACTTGTCAGAAATATAACCAAGCTTCCACTTAATAATAGCCAGCTCATTAAATGACATCCTCTGTTAAGGTGGCGTCGGCTGCTGGCTGCTTCAGGCCATGCGTGATCTGAACTAACATGCAGAGCACCATCGATAACGGCATAATCGCCATCCACGGCCAGAGTAGAATGCCGCTAATGTCCGTGCGTGAATTAAGCGAAAATGAGAAATTCATGAAATTCCAGGACTCATAGGCAAAAATAGAGCAGAAGGTAAGCAGTGTTATAACACCAATAAAATCCATTACCTTGGCGATACCTAACGGTACTAAATTGATGAGTATTTCAATTCGAATATGACGTCCCTGATTAAGCACATGAGGAAGGCAAAGAAAGGTGAGTGATAAGAAGAGAAGGCCGGCGAGTTCGTCTGAAAAGCGTAGGGGGCGCCCGCCCAGATAACGCATTAATGTACTGATGAATATCAGTGCGGTCATGCTAACACCGCTCGCTACGCCAAGAAGAAAAGAGCCATAGGCCACTTTATGAATAACCCTGTTAATGTTCACAATCATTTTTTATGCTCCAAAAAAGAGCCAATGTAAAAATTGGCTCTTTTTCTAGCTATCTAATTATTGATTATCTGAAAGCGCTTGAGTAACCGTGTTGTAGTAACGCTTGCCGTCTTCGCCCGACTCTTCAGCCATGGTTTGCCATGCACTCCAAGCCGCCGTTACAAAGGTGTCAAGATCCTCATCAGAAAACGCCGGTAGCATGGTAATGCCAAGGGCCTCGCGCTCTTGACGCGCCTGCGCTTCGCGCTCTGGGTCGACTGCGGATTCCTTGGTTGCTTCCCAAATTTCTTGGCCTGCTTCTTCTAATGCCTGGCGCTGGTTATCATTTAAGCCTGAAAGTGCTTTTTCGCTGATGCCAAATAACCATGGTGAGGCTGCCCAAGGGTGCAAGTACGCTTCGTATTCAGTCACTTCTTGTAACGAAACGGTGGGCGCAACGGTTGATAGGTAGTAGGCGCAATCCACGACGCCTGTCTGGAGTGCCATATACATATCATTTTGCGGAATGACCTGGGCAGAAATACCCAGTAAATCAAAGGTATCAACCAAGTGCCTCGACCAAACACGCACTTTTTTGTCCTGTAATTCTTCTAGCGTGTGAACCGGCTCTTTGCAGTGCAAACCGACGTCAAATATGGGAGCAACCACGCCGCCGACTATTTGAATGTCCCAGTTCGCAAAACCTTCATCATAGAGTTCTCTAATAACACTCAGAATCTCAGTGTGCTGTGATGACTCGGTAATAGCGCCTTGAGCATAAACTGACGCCAGGGCAGGAGCATCGCGGGTATAGTACTCGCCATATAGCAATGCCATATCGACCATGCCCTGCTGGAGTATTCTTAGCATGTCGGCTTCTTTTAATCCTAAAGCGCCTGCATGATAGACCTCGACTTCCAGTTCCCCCTCTGATTTTTCTTTGACCAACTGAGCAAATCTATCAATCTGCGCTGCTTCAGGCCTAGACTGAGCTAAGCCGCTATGAAAAGTTAAGGTGATATTATCTGCTTGTACATGTTGAATGGTAGCGAGGGAGCCGAGAAGAGAAATGCCAAACACTATTTTTTTGCTTTTTAAGTTATGCATTGTGGATGTCTCATTGGAGTAGGTGGGCATTTCATCTTGCGGCAGGAGTCGTTGCTAAAAGAGTTATGTTTGCGGCATTTTTTGCCTGATAGGCGACATAGGAAAATGATTAATGAACTTTTTTAATACCGATAATTAATTGTTTTTAGTTTTTTGGCCAAGTAGTAAATCAGTTTCTCAGGATAAGTGACCTTTTGGCGCATTTTTTGCACTCTTTAAAGCGGGGCGGGTATTGTGATGCCAAGAGCTTGCATCTTGGTGAGTTTTAAATAAAAGCTAAGTGGCACCCTTCAATGGGGAGATGGAACATGAGAGATGGTTTTATTAGCAAATTAAAGAATAAAAACATGGCTTACCTGCACTCAGAGGCTTCGAGGGAATCATCTGTAAGGGTTAAACGGGTGGCCTTCATACTGCTAGACCATTTCTCCATGATGTCTTTTACCGGGGCAGTCGATGCATTAGTTACCACGAACTTGATGAAGTCGAATACTGTTTATGAAGTATTAGTCGTTGCTGCTCAAGATAGAAGCGTGCTGTCGGATTTAGGGATTGGCATTGAAGCGGACGTAGTGCTATCGGCATTCGATCTTAATCAGTATCAAGTGGATACGCTTATTGTATGTGGTGGGCTGCGTGTAAGGCCTCAGCCCATGCCTATCCTGCGAACGAGGTTAAAACAGGCAGATAGTCAAGGCGTGGTGCTGGGTGGGCTATGGAATGGTGCCTATTTTCTTGCAGAAGCAGGGCTATTGAGTGGCTATCAGTGTGCCTACCACCCCGATGGAAGGGCAATGATGGCAGAGGAGTTTTTAGATGTATCGGTCTCTAAGCGTAGTTTCATCGTTGACCGTAATCGCCTGAGTTGTGCGGGTGCTAGTAGCTCCCTAAGCATGATGATCGAAATTGTCAGAAGTGATTGTGGTAATGATGTGGCCTGTGCCGTTGAAGAGATGTTGAGCTGTGATAAAGCCATTGAGGCTCCGGATATTTCAACGATCAGCGTTGATCAAAACGGTACGCTACCTGAAGCGCTACAAACGGCTTTGCAGCTCATGAAAAACAATATCGAAGAGCCCTTATTGATGTCTGAGATTGCGAAGTGGGTCAACATTTCCAGGCGCCAACTGGAGCGATTATTTTGTCATCATGTGAATGCCAGCCCATCCCGGTACTATATGGAGTTGCGTTTAACGCGTGCTCGGCAACTGTTACAGCAGTCCAATAAGCCTATAGCCGAGGTGGCTGTCGCAACGGGTTTTGTCAGCATTTCTCACTTCCGGAACTGTTTTTATCAGCTCTTCGAAATGACGCCCACTCAGTTTAGAAAGTTGTGCCAAGTTGGCAGCACGTATGAGTAAAGGTGGATAGGCCGGGTAACCCGCTTCAGTGACAGCAGCTCTTGTCAAAGGCGGCTTAGTCCGGCCATTTTGCGGCAGTCTAGAAACCCGGCGGAGAACCAGGAGTCGTCCCGCGCGCCCGTGCGGAGTTATGACGGCCGTCGATCACGCTTGGCGTTGGCAGCGGGCTCTGGGTCACCGCCTCGAGTTTGGCGGTATCGAGATCGGAGGCGATCGCACTCGCCGGTTTCAGGCTCAGGTCGGCATCGCGGTAGGCGACGATGGTGCCGTCGCTGTCTGCCAGGAAGGCGAAGCTCTTGGGCGTGGGCTGGATCGAGCGCACGTTCTCCTGAACATGTTGAAGGGTTACGTCGCCGCCAACCACGCCTAGGAGCATGTCGTCACGCAGAATGGGAGCGGCGAAGGCTACTACCAGCTCGTTGCTTGCGAGATCCAGATAGGGGGTGCTGGCGGTGGCCTTCCCCTCTGTCAGCGCGACGCGATACCACGGGCGCTGGGTGGGGTCGTAGCCCGCCGGGGGCTGTTGGCCATCGCTGGTGATCAGGCGCTTGTCCGGCGTGCCCATGTAGACCTGACTGAAGCCCCCAGCAGCGACGGTCTGCTGCAGCGCCGGAATCAGCGTTTCGCTGCCCACCGATGGCGCGACCGCCTCGATCAGCTTGCGCTTCGACGCGGCCCAGGCGGCAATCGCATCGCGGTGCCCGTTGGCCACCGATTCGAGCAGATCCTGATTGACTGATTGCTGATGGCGGCTGACCAGCCAGTAGCTGATACCGCCGGTGGCCGCGAGCGCGACCAGAATCATCGCCAGACAGCCGGCCATGATACGAATCTTGAAGAATTTCAGCATGCTAAGGTTCTTTGGAAGGGGGTATTGGAAGAGTCCGATGAGAAGTTTGACTTAACGATTTATCGATCTTCCGGAAACGAACTTATTGCTGTCTGCTGTGAGCGCGTTCGGCGCACCGCGCACCGCCAGGTGCGCGCGAGCCCGCAACAGTTGCCGCGAAGGTCAGCCGCCGGGGCTCGTCTGCCGTCAGCTTTTTGTGCCATGGCATGTGGTGCTAGAG
Source organism: Halomonas sp. SpR1 (assembly GCF_031010175.1). Taxonomy (GTDB): domain Bacteria; phylum Pseudomonadota; class Gammaproteobacteria; order Pseudomonadales; family Halomonadaceae; genus Vreelandella. The sequence goes on along the minus strand of NZ_JAUAMB010000003.1, from coordinate 54,544 downwards.
CGCTGGCGACGGGTTGACGCTGAAGACGGTCATGAAGTGCAGCACGGTGACGACGACGCCGAACAGCCCGACCAGCCAGACACTGGCGCTGCCGCCTGGTGCCATGAAGCCAGTTTGGGCGTCGGGGCGCTGCCGGGCCTTCACGATCAGCAGAGCAGGGATGATGCAGGTCCAGAAGGCGGCGGCAGCGCCGGCATAGCCGATCGCCAGCACGAAGCCGAAGGGCACGAATAGCGAGCCGAGCAGCGGCGGTATGAAGGTCGCGATCCAGGTTTTGGCGCGGCCTTGTCGATCGTCAGAGAAGCCGAGCAGGTCGGCCATGAAGTCGAACAAGCCCAGGCCGACCCCGATGAAAGAGGAGAAAATCGCCGCGGCCGAGAAGACGCTGAGCACCTTGAGCGCCAGCGAGGAGGTACCGATACCGGCGAGCGCTGCGAGTAGGGCGTCCACGTTGCCGCCCTGGGCCAGCACCGGAGCGAAGTCCGGACGCGCTACGTTGCCGAAGACGCTGGCCAGCCAGACCAGATAGAAGACCAGCGAGATCAGCGTACCGCCAAGGATCGCTTTCTGCGCCTGGGTCTCGCCACCGTAGTACTTGCGCAGCGAGAAGACCGACATATGGTAGCCGAAGGAGGTCAAGGCCACCGGCAGCATGGCGAGTGCGTAGGTAAACCAGCCGAACTGGCGGCCGATGTCGACGAAGATCAGGGACAGATCGATGTGCACGAAGAGGCTGAAGATCCCGAAAGCGAAGCTCGCGATCATGAAGGTGATCAGCAAGACTGAGATGCGATCGACGGCGCGGGTGGAGTGAAAGACCGCGTAAGCGAAAATCGCGACGAACACGATCGAGGCTGAGTGACGGCCAAGCGGTGTGATCCCCGCCAGAATCAGCCCGGCACTGGTGATGTAGGCGTAGAGGAGAATCGCGCCCACGAAGTAGACCGCCAGGTTGTTGAGATAGTTGATGCGTTTCCCCAGCAGATCCTGGGTGATGGTGCTGAAGGACGCATCGGTATCATAGTGCTTGAGAACTTCCAGCAGCAGCCAGCCGGAGAGTGTCATGACCAGCATGGTCAAGAGCAAGGCCAGCGTAGACCATAGCAGCCAGCCGCCGGCGCCCGCGGTGGGCAGGCCTAGCATGCCAGCGCCGACACAAACACTGGCGATGATACTGATACCGCCGATGAGGGTGGGGTTTTTTGTCATTGGAGTCGTCCTGAAGAGGGCCCGGTGAGATACCCCGCTAGGGGGTGTTCATGGCGAGCCGGTTGGATGGTTGCCGATGAGCGCAGCGTAAGTCTCCACTCGATGTCGATGACGCGCCTAGAGGTCGCCTCTCAGCGACCACAGCTCTGGGAAGAACTGCAGGTCTAGCGCTTTCTTCAGATAGGTCACGCCCGAGGTTCCGCCGGTACCGGTACGCTGACCGATGATGCGTTCGACCGTCTTCATGTGACTGAAGCGCCATTTGTGGAAGTTGTACTCGGTATCGATCAGCTTCTCGGCGAGTTCGTAGAGATCCCAATAGCGGTCGGGGTGGCGATAGATGCTCGACCAGGCGGCTTCGACTTCGGGCGAGGCGGCGTAGGGCGTCGACCAGTCGCGCTGCAGGGTCGTCTGCGGCAGCTCGAAGCCGCGCCGCGCCAGCAGTTGCAGGCAGACATCGTAGAGGCTGGGGGTATCCAGCACCTCGTGCAGCCGCTGGTAATGCGCGGGGTGGCGGCGGTGCGCTTCGGCCAGGCGCGGATGCTTGTTGCCGAGCAAAAACTCCAGCTCGCGGTACTGATAGGACTGAAAGCCCGAGCTCTGGCCGAGACTGTCGCGGAAGGCGAGATAGTCGGAAGGCGTCATGGTCGCGAGCACCTCCCAGGCATTGATCATCTGCGACTGGATGCGTGCCACCCGGGTGAGCATCTTGAACGCCGGGCGCAGCTCGTCAGCGTTGATCGCCCGCGCCGCCGCGTGCGCCTCGTGCAAGCACTGCTTCAACCACAGCTCCGAGACCTGGTGGATAATCACGAACAGCATCTCGTCGTGCTGATCGCTTACCGGGTTCTGGCAGGCGAGCAGAGGTGCCAGATCCAGGTACTCGCCGTAGCTCATGTTCTGATCCCAGTGCACCTGCGGCTCGTTGCCCAGGTCGACGGCGCTGTGTTCGCGCGGGGTCGGATTGTCGTCATGCATTTGGGTTACTCCCTGGTCTTGTGTTGTCGTCGAACGTTGTTGTTGAACGTTGTTGTCAACTGTCGCTATCGAGCGTGTCAGCACGGTTCGGATCCAGCGTCTCGCCGACGTGCTCGAGAATGTCGAAATGATCGCGCCCCGGCATCAGGGTGACCGTCGCCGTGACGCCGTCTCGCGCGGCTTGTGCGGCGAGGGCCTCGCCCTGTTGCTGAAACACCGCTGGATCCTGCTCGCCGTGGATCAGCGCCAGCGGGGGAAGCCCGGTCAGCGGCAGGCACAGCGGGCTCAGGCGACGGGCGCGGGATTCGTCCAGGTCGAGTGGCCGGGCAATCGAAGTGCCGAGCAGCGGGCGCAGGTCGTAGACACCGCTGATCAGCCACAGCGCTTCGATGGCTTTTGGGCACTCCGCCGCGAGGCAGCTCATCAGTGCCAGGTGCGCGCCGGCGCTGTGGCCGCCGAGACGTACTTGGCCGCTCAGGTCGAGAGCCTGTTGTTGCGCCAGCAGGTAGCGCACCCCGCGCGTGCTCTCTTCGATCAGCGTCTCCAGCGTGACCGCAGGAGCCAGCGGGTAGTTCAGCGAGGCGAAGGCCCAGCCACGGGCCAACCAGCGGGTGGCCATGAAGTCGGTGGCGGTGGCGTCTAGCGCCTGCCAGTAGCCGCCGTGGAGAAAGATCATCAGCGGCCAGGGGCCGTCGCCCGCAGGCCGGTGCAGATGCAGCCAGGCGTGGTCAGCGTCGCCGTAGGCGAGACGCTGTGGTGGGCACGCCTCACGCAGCGTGCGGCCCAACTCGGCCTGGTGAGCCAGGCTCGCGTCGGCGTCGCGTGCCCAGCGGCTCGGTGAGTGGGCATGCTCGCGCGCTTCGAGACTTGGCGTGTCGGCCATCAGGTCACCTCCGTGCGGGTCTGGAAGCGTGGGTCGCGGTACTCAGCGCTCTCCACTACCTCGCGGAACTGCTCGGCGGCTTGCCAGACATCGACATGGCTGAGATAGAGCGGGGTGAAGCCGAAGCGCATCAGCCCCGGTTCGCGGTAGTCGCCGATCACGCCACGCTCGATCAGCGCCTGGACGATGCCGTAGCCGTGTTCGCGTTGCACCAGACTGACCTGGCTGCCGCGCTGCGCCGGGGGCGGGGTAATGTCCTCGATGCCGTGGGTCTCGAACAGATCTTTGATGCAGGCGCGGAAGAAATCGACCAGTGCCAGGCTCTTGGCGCGCAGTGCGGCCATGTCCACCTGCTGCCACAGCCGCAGTGAGGCTTCGAGCGGGGCGTAGGCCAGCGCCGAATGGGTGCCGGTACGAAAGCGCGTCATCCCGGCGGCCGGGGCATAGTCGGCGTCGAAGGCGAAGGGTTGGGCATGACCATGCCAGCCCGAGAGCGGCTGCCAACCTGCTTGCTGACAATCGCTACGGACATACAGGAAGCCGGGTGCCCCCGGGCCACCATTGAGATACTTGTAGGTACAGCCGACCGCGTAGCGAGCGTCGCTGCCTGCTAGGTCGACTGCCAGCGCGCCCGCCGAGTGAGCCAGATCCCAGATCACCTCGGCGCCGCTGGCGTGAATACGGCGGGTGGTATCGGCCATGTCGCGCAGTTGGCCGGTGCGATAGTTGACCTGGCTCAGTACCACTACGGCCACCTGCCCATCCAGATGCGCCTCCAGCGGCGCGCCCTCGGGCAGAAAGCGATGTTCGAAACCGGCGGTACGACAGAAGCCCTCGGCGATATAGCCATCCGCAGGGAAGTTGCCGCCTTCGCTAAGGATGACTCGCCGCTCGCCCCCCTGGCGCTCAGTGATATAGCCGAGCAGCTTGAACAGGTTGAGGGTGATGCTGTCGCTGACCAGTACCTCCCCCGCGCGGGCGCCGATCAGCGGTACCAGCAGGTCGCCGAGGCGTTCGGGGGCATCGAACCAGCCCTGGTTCCAGCCACCGACCAGCGCGTCGCGCCACTGATCCCGGGTCGCATCGAGCGCGTCGCGGGCGGCCCGCGGCTGCGCCCCCAGTGAGTTGCCGTCGAGATAGAGCACGCCCTCGGGGAGGGCGAAGTTGGCCTTGAAGTCGGCGAGTGGATCCTGGCTGTCCAGGTGACGTGCGTCGGTGATCGTTGGGCGCATGGGCATGTCCGGTCGCGTTAGAGAATTGACACTCCAAAGCGTACGCTGAACGGATCGCGTGTGGGTTGCGTTTTTTTGTGCCCTAATGGCATAAAGTGCAAAAATACGTCTTTATCAAAGGAGGTTCGCAAAATGCATGCATTAGATGCCTTCGATCGTCGTTTGCTCTACACCATGCAGCGCTCACCACGCCAGACGCTGACGGAGTTGGCCGAGCGCGTGAATCTCTCGCCCAGCCAGTGTTCACGGCGTCTCGCTCGGCTCGAAGCGAATGGCATCATCCTGGGGCACGCGCTGCGTCTGGCACCAGAAGCGCTGGGGCTCATGGTGACCGCCTTCATCTCGGTGTCGGTGGAGAAGTCGCGGCTGGGGTCGCCCAGAGAAACGATCGACTCGCTGCTGGAGTGCGATGAGGTCATTGACTGCCACTCCACCACCGGCAGTCACGATTTTATCCTCAAGGTGAAGGTGGCGGATCTCGCCGAGCTGTCACACTTTCTTTCCACTGTCGTCAGTCCGATTCCAGGCATTCGCGATGTCTCTACCCAGGTGGCACTGGAGTGCTTCAAGGAGGCCGGGCCATTCAAGGTGAAGGGCTGATGACGCTGAGTCGCAGGAGGAATGACAAGGGCACGGGCCGTCGAACGTCCATCATCCCTCATGGAAACCACAGACCGGGCTTATAGTCTTCGTGGGTAGTGGTACGTCCCAGGATCCAGCCCCAACTTTTGCAGTCGATAGGCCAGCTTGGCCCGAGTGATGCCCAGTTCGCGTGCGGCCAGGGAGACATTGCCTTCGGCAGCGTTGAGTACGCGTTCGAGCATCTCCACCTCCCGCATGGCTGCGGGTTCGTCGGCGCGGCTGGATGATCTGGCTTCAGCGGCATCGGCGGGGCCCGCCGTCTCGAGGTCTCCCGCGTCGTTGATTCTTAGCTTGGGGCCAGGGTTTGAAGAGAAGCCGTCGTCCTCGAACAGGTGGAAGACATCGATTGGCCCGCCATCCATGGCATTGATGACACCCCGTTCCACCAGGTTTTGAAGCTCGCGGATGTTGCCGGGGTAGTCGTATTCCAGCAAGGCGTCGGAGGCCTTTCGGGTAAGCCCGGTAATGGATTTTCGATAGCGCTCGGCGTAGAGGCGTGAAAAGTGCTCGACCAGCAGCGGGATATCATCGCGCCGTTCCCGGAGTGGCGGGAGCCGGATCGGAAAGACATTAAGACGGTAGTAGAGATCTTCTCTGAAGCGGCCGGCCTGCACCTCCTGAAAGAGATCCTTGTTCGAGGCGGCAACGATCCGAACATCGACTTGAATCGGCTGCCCCCCGCCGACGCGCTCGATTTCGCCATTCTGCAGCGTGCGCAGCAGCTTGCCTTGGGCCTCCAGGCTCAGTGACGGAATTTCATCGAGAAAGAGAGTGCCGCCATTGGCGCGTTCGAAGCGCCCGGGTCGGCTGCGTTCCGCTCCTGTGAAGGCGCCTTTTTCCACGCCGAACAGCTCGGCCTCTATCAGCGTATCGGGGATGGCCGCGCAGTTGAGCGCGACGAGGGGGCCATCGGCCAGCAGGCTGCTGCGATGCAGCGCGTTGGCGAAGAGATCCTTGCCCACGCCTGACTCGCCATTGAGCAGTACGGTGGCAGGCGTGGGAGCGACTCGTTCGATCTTCTGCAGAGCGACGCTGACAGCGGCAGAGATACCTACGATTCTCTGGAAATCGTCACCGCTGGGCGTGTCTCCGGGGATAGTCGACGCCTCGGTCTTTCTGCGCGCGGTGCGAGCCGGTGTCTGGGCATTGGGCAACGTATGTCGGTCGAGCTGGAGCCAACTGAGATCATCGATGTTGTCCATGCGCTCATTGGTCGTTTCACCCACGATACGGCAGTGCGACGCGCCGCAGCCGGCGCACTCCACTTCTCGGTATATCACGCGTTTGCCATAGAAGGCGCTGGCATAGCCGCTGGCGTAGCCAAGCTGCATCCAGCAGATCGGTTCCTGAGATAGTCCGTACGCCTTGACGTGCTCGGCGGCTTCGATGGAGTCATGCCAGAGAAACTCAGCGTCGAATGTGCCGTTCGGAATATCGTGATCGCGCCGTATCGTTTCGACTTTGACCATCCCCATGACGGCGTGCAAGCGCTCCCCTGCGCTCAGTACCCCGGCATCATCGCTATCCGGCCAGTGCTTGCGCACGAACGTCGCATCCGAGGCACCGGCCGAGAAGCCGACGCGCATCAGCAGGTCGCGTGCGCCGATGGGCCCCAGAGCCTCGATTAGCTCTCGACGCAAGGCGCCGAACGAGTTGGCGCCGAACAGCAGCATGCGGCGCGTATCGAACCAGATCCGTCCGTCGTTGGGTGTGAAGCGAAGACTCTCCGTCAAGTCGTGTAGCGTGGGAGGATCTCCGGCATACAGCGCATCTTCGACAGAATTGGCTCGCTGCGCTTGCGCTGCGATCTCCGAAAGGCGCAGTTTTTGGGGCATGTAGTTACCCTACCAAAGTCGCAGAAATGAATTCGATCTTGCCTCGGCTTTACAAAATTTCATAAAAAAATGATGAATTTTATAAAGCTTAAAGGATCGTTCTCTGTCTTGCCGTTATCCATTGGTCTTCAAAACGGGGGAGGTTCTACTGGTTTAATGGGGGGTTACGCTCCTTGCTTATACAAAGGTCTACTCCTCTTTGTTAGTGGCACACCGCTTGCTCTTACCTGATTGGCAAGCTGTATGTCTCATTACTGAGAGGAGAAAGACCATGTCGAATGCACCTGCAAGCACTGCTTATAAAGTCGTCGAAGTACCCGAGCCGATGAAGGCGATGCAGGATCGATTCGGGCGAGAGGGGAGTTTCGTCGGGCGATCAGAAACGGAAAGCCCGTGGGTTCCTTTTGGCGAAAACGCGGCGATACGCCATCTCGCTTTCGATGTCAGGAACAATGTCTACTGCAATATTTTATGGATAAAAGGCCCGGGCGTCATCGGCACGCATAGACACCGAGGCATGGTCTGGGCTGTCGGCATGGAGGGGACGTTTCGCTATCTGGAGTATGACTGGACTTGTGGGCCCGGTGAATTCATTACCGAAATGCCCGGCCAGGCCCACACGCTGGTGACCGATGAACCGAATGGCATGAAAGCGCTGTTCTGGATGCAGGGAGCCAATGAATTCTACGACGAAAATGGGGAGTGGGCAGAGACCCTGGATGTCTTCTGGTTCATCAACCACTACGTCACCTACTGCGAAGAGAACGGTATTCCTATCAACGACCAACTGTTTCTGTGAGGGATACCATGCCTATCTTTGAACAGTTCAGTGTCGAGGGTCGTTCGGCATTGGTCACCGGTGGCGCGTCGGGGCTGGGGCTTGCTTATGTCGAAGTGCTGGCGGAAAGCGGCGCTAAGGTCACACTCACGGATATCGACATCGAGGCTGCGGAGCATGAAGCAGGTCGGTTGAGAGAGCGAGGTCTTGAAGTATATGCCCAGGCGCTCGATGTGGCCGACAGAGATCAAACGGATCTGGCATTCGAGGAACATGTGCGCCGCTTCGACGGCTTGGATATCGTCTTCGCCAATGCGGGGATCGACCCGGGTGCGGGCTTCTGGAATCCGGCCGGGTGGCGCAATGAAGAGGGGCAGGTCGATACCCTGGATCCCGCCCGCTGGGACCGGACGATCGCCATCAACCTGACTGGCACTTTTAACACCGTGCGCATGGCGGCGAAGTATATGAAGCCCCAGCGCCGGGGATCCATCGTCGTCACCTCGTCGAATGCCGCCATCATCACCGAGCCCATGGTGGGGCTCCCCTACATGCCGGCCAAGGCCGGTGTCTCCCATATGGTTCGCCAATTGGCCTTGGAGCTTGCGGAGTTTGGGATACGCGTCAATACCATCGCACCCGGGGGCTTCATCACCAATATCGGCGGCGGTTGGCTGAAAGACGAAACCGTACGCCGGAGTTGGGATGCCAAAGTGCCCCTGGGGCAGTTGGCGGAGCCGGATCAGATTAAAGCGCTTGCCCTCTATCTGGCCTCGGATGCGTCCTCGTATATGACGGGGGCACAGTTGGTCATCGATGGGGGGACGTCTCTGGGGAGGGTTGGCTGATGCGTGCTGCCGTTTTTCAGGAGTTACATCAGCCTCTGGAAATCCATGAGCTTCCCGATCCCACGCCGGGTGACGACGAGGTCGTTATCGAGGTGAAACGGTGTGGGATCTGTGGTTCGGACTTGCACATGACCGAAGATGCCGTCTTCGGACTCTGCCCCGGTGCTGTGCTGGGTCACGAGTACGCCGGAGAGATCGTTGCCTGCGGTGCCGCGGTCGACAACCTGCGCACGGGGCAACTGGTGTCCGTCATGCCATTCCGAAGTTGCGGGAAATGCCTCTCCTGCCGGTCGGGGGACCCCGCCTGGTGCCAGCAAATGGTGCTCGAGGGCGGGGGCTATGGCGAGTATGCGGCAACCGCGGCACGGCAGTGCATTGCGCTGCCCGATGGCGTGAACACGGGCGACGGCGCCATCGTCGAGCCGCTGGCCGTCGCGCTTCATGGGGTTCGGCTTTCCGGCATGCAACCTGGCGATCGTGTCCTGGTTCTAGGTGCCGGCCCCATCGGTCTGGCGGTTGCTTTTTGGGCGCGTCGTTTCGGGGCGAGGCAGGTTGTCGTCCAGGACATCGCCCGGTATCAGGAGCAGCGAGCCCACGACATGGGGGCGACCGGTTTCGTCTGCACGCCAGACGACCCCGCGGGGGGCGCGGAGCGTGAGCTCGGCGGGAAAGCGGATATCGTTTTCGAGTGTGCCGGTGTTCCAGGCCTCATTGCCCAAGCCATCGACCAGGTGCGCCCCCATGGCACCATTTTGCTCCTTGGTTTATGTACCAAGCCTGACAGTTTCGTTCCCTTTGCCGCCCTGTCGAAGGAGGTACGCCTTCAGACAGCTGCCTTCTTTTCCAAACGCGAATACGAAAGTGCCCTGGATGTACTTGACGCGGGCGCTATCGAACCACGCCACTTGATTACCGAGACGGTGCCACTGCAGAACGTGCCATCGGTATTCGAGGCTCTAAAAAACCGCACTCGACAATGCAAGGTGCTCATCAGCCATGAACAACAACAATGCTAACGTCATGCCCAACGCCCGCGCCAGCTCACGCTATCAGATCATTCTGGTAGCACTGCTAAGTTTGAACTTCGGTATCGTCTTTTTCGATAGGAATGCGCTGAGCTTCTTGATGCCATTCGTTCAGCCCGAACTCGGGCTGACGAATACTCAAATAGGCCTGACAGCCTCCGCGCTATCGATTGCTTGGGCCATATCGGGCATGGTATTTGGTGCCATGTCCGATCGTAGTGGGCGCAGGAAGGCCTTTCTCATTCTGGCCACTATCATTTTTTCCCTTTGCTCCTTTCTGACGGGGCTCGCCACTTCCTTTCTAATGCTGCTTGGCGCGCGGCTACTCATGGGGGTTGCAGAGGGCCCCATCCTGCCGATATCGCAGACGGTGACGGCCATGGAAGTCACGCCCGAGCGCCGGGGCGTGGCCATGGGCGTGATGCAGAACTTCGGATCGAATCTGCTGGGCTCTTTCGTGGCCCCGGTGGTGCTAGTCGCCGTCGCCTCGGCCTTTGGCTGGCGAGAAGCCTTCTTCCTCGCGGGGATCCCTGGGCTGCTGGCCGCCGGACTTCTCTGGTGGCTGATGCGTGAGCCTGGCATCGCTCCGGTTCCGTCCGCCGTAAGTGATCAACCCGCTCTCCAGCGTCCGAGCATCAGGGAGATGCTCGCGCATCGAAACATCGTCATCTGTTCACTCATGGCGATACTGCTGATCGGCTATCTGGTGGTTTGCTGGTCTTTCATGCCGCTCTACCTCACCAGTGTGCGGGGCTACTCCCCTCAAACGATGGGTTGGCTGATGGGGACGCTGGGCATCTCGGCGGCCATCGGAAGCTTCGTGGTCAGCGGTATCTCCGACAAGGTGGGGCGCAAGCCGGTCATGATCATCACGCCATTCATGGGACTGATTCTGACCTTGAGCGCTATGTACTTCCAAGGACATGCGTTCATCCTGGCCATCCTGTTCTTCTTCGGTTGGTCCTTGAATGGCATATTTCCGATGTTCATGGCCATCGTTCCTTCCGAAACTGTCGACCCACGTTACATCGCCACCACGCTTGGCTTCGTCTGTGGTATCGGCGAAATATTGGGTGGCGGTGTTATGCCTACCCTGGCCGGTGCTGCCGCCGACATTGCTGGTCAGTCCGCGCCGCTATGGTTGATGAGTGGCATCTGCGTCCTTGCAGGCATTCTGGCACTGGGGCTTAAGGAGACAGCACCAGCGATCTTGGCCAAACGGTCGCAAGAGGCGCTAGCCTCGACATCTCTCAATTGAGTGCTGCATGTAGTGTCGGAAAACGCACGATAGTTAAAAATGCATCCCACATAGCCACCGAGGAACAACGGTGGCTCAACCTGGCCGCGTGCTGTTCCACGACGACGGCCGGGTGGAGGCCGAAGGGCGCTTAATAAATCCCAGTGCTTTCACACTGACTGGATACCGTGAGCTTCTCGCCTAACGCGTGCTCGGTAGCGGTTACGACAATCCGGAAAGCCTACGTGGGGGGGCGTTGGTTTAACCCCCCGACCAGCCCATCCAAATCGGCACATAAACCACCAATAGCAGCACCCCGATCAGCCCAAGCAGGTAAGGGATGATCGCCCGGGTAATTCGCTCCAGCGGCAGTTGCGTAATAGAAGACGCCACGTAGAGGTTAATCGCCACCGGCGGCGTTATCATGCCAATCGAAAGCCCCACCACGATAATCAAACCAAAATGAATCGGGTCAATTCCCAGCTGCAGCACCAGCGGCAGCAGCACCGGGGTAAGAATAATCAGCGCACTGGCGGTTTCGATAAACACCCCGGTGAGCAGAATAATCCCTACGATCAGCAGCATAATCACGTAAGGGTTGGTGGAGAGCGACAGCACCGCCTGGGCAATCGCCCCCGGCACCTGCCAACTCGATAGCGTCCAGCTCAGTACCGCCGACATGGCAATCACCAGCATAATCACCGCGGTGGTCATCGCCGAACGGATCAGTAGCTTGTAAATCTGGGGCAGGTTCAGGTCACGATAGACAAACAGCGACACCAGCATGGCGTAGTTCACCGCCACCACCGCCGCCTCTGAAGGCGTGAAGATGCCTGAAAAAATACCGCCGAGGATAATCACCGGCGTCATCAAGCCCCAGCTGGCGTCTTTAAAGGTCGTCCAGATGGTCGCAAGCGACAGCGGCGTACCTTTGGGATACTGACGCTTATAGGCTTGAGCAATGGCGATGGCCATTAACCCCAATCCCATCGCCAGCCCCGGCAAAAAGCCATTGAGAAACAGCTTGGAGACCGATTGCTGGGCGATGACTGCGTAGATGATCATCGGCACCGAGGGCGGGATCACTACCCCAATGGTGCCGCTGGCGGCAATTAAACTGGCTGCCGAGGCCGGGTCGTAGCCTTTGCGCTTCAGCTCCGGTACCAGGCTTGACCCCACCGCCGCGGTCGTTGCCGCGCCTGAGCCGGAAATCGCCGCAAAGAACATGCCTGCCATCACCGAGACCACCGAAAGCCCGCCGCGCATAAAGCCGACCAGAGAATCGGCAAAGCTGACCAGCTTTTCGCTTACCTTGCCCTGGGCCATTAAATCCCCGGCGAGGATAAACATCGGGATCGCCACCAAGGCAAAGGAGTTAATGCCCTGGAACATCTGCTGGGTGACCACCATCAGCGGCACGCCGGACTGATATAGCGCGTAGAGCGTGCTGGCGCCAATCGCAAAGGCGATCGGCACGCCCAGCAGCATAAACAGGAAGAACAGCCCAAACAGCAGCAGCGTCATAGCGACTCCTCCTGGGGTTGGGAGGTTTCGCCGTTAATCAGCAGCTCAATGATATCGACCAGCGCATACCAGGCCATCATCGCCGCGCAGATCGGCATCACCGCGTAGACGTAGGTCATCGACAGCCGCAGCGAAGCGGATTTCTGAAAGCTCTGCACCTGCATATAGCGGTAGCCGATCACAATCAGCGCGATCATAAACGCCAGCACAATCAGCAGGGCGGCAATCCGCGCTATTTGGCGCAGGCGGCCGGGCAGGGCGTCGACCACAAAGGTTACGGCAATGTGCCGCCCGCGCTGAAACGCCAGGGTGCCCGCTAAAAAGGTGATCCACACCAGCAGAAAGCGGGCGACTTCTTCCGTCCAGCCCACCGCGGTGAACAGCACCCGCGAGACAATCTGCAGGGTAATCACCCCGATCAGCGCCGCCATGCCCGCAAACACCACGGGCTGTAGAATGGCGTCCAGAAAACGTTCAGTACGCTGTAGCAAGGTTACCAGTGGATGCGTGTGAGTGGGCACTTACTTCACTTCCTCCTGGATGCGTTGCAGGTAATCGCCGAACTGATCACCGTACTTTTCATACACCGGGGCAACGGCTTCCTGGAAGGCGGCGATATCCGGCGACTGATTGATTTCCATGCCCGCCTCGGCCAATTCGGCTAACTGCTCGGCTTCCATAATGGCGTTCTGTTCCCTGGCATAGGCAGAGGCTTCGCTGGCGGCGTTAAGCACGATCTCCTGAACCTCCTCTTGCAGGCCGTTCCAGGCGGGTAGGCTCATAATGAAAATCGCTGGCGCGTAGATATGCCGCGTCATGGTGAGGTAGTCCTGGGTTTCCGCCAGGTTAAAGGCATGAATGGCGTTAACCGGGTTCTCCTGGCCATCAATCGTGCCCTGTTGCAGCGCGGTCAGCGCTTCTGTCCAGGCCATGGGCACGGCATTGGCGCCGAGCTCGCGGAACGTATCCACGTAGACCTCGTTCTCGATAACCCGCAGTGTCAGGCCTTCGAGATCTTCGGGCGCATTGATCGCCTTTTGGCTATTGGTGATATTGCGAAAGCCGCGCTCAGCAAAGGCCAGCCCCTTAAGGTTCACATTCTCTAACTTGGCCAGTATTTCCTGGCCGATCTCGCCATCCAGCACGGCGTAAGCGGATTCAGCGCTTGGAAACAGGAACGGCAGCTCAAATACCGAGAACTCATCAACAAAGTTGGCCACCGGCCCGTTGGTGATTACGCCCATATCGACGGTACCGATCTGCATCCCTTCCAGAAGGGTGCGCTCGTCACCTAAGGAAGCATTGGGAAATATCTCTACCGAGACCGAGCCGTCGGTCTGTTCGCTGACCAACTGCTGAAAGCGCTCGGCGGCAATATGGTAAGTATCTTCTGTATTTACCACGGTCGCTAAGCGCAGGTTAATAGGGGTAATTTCCTCTGCCTGGGCCATTAGCGGTAAACCCAGCAGGCCAGCGCATAGCAAGGTTAGGTTTAACTGTTTGAATTTACTTGTATAACAGGATGCGGCATGAGCGGTAAAACGGGCGCGATGTTTCACATTATCTCCTAGTGGTGGCTGTTCTTATTATCTTGGTGGGCTTCATCTATACCACATCGAACTAACAGGGCAAATTACTTATTTTTATTCCACTATTCGCGATAATAATCCAAAAAATCTTTATAGATCTTGGGCTTGAGTGATTTAAGGGTTAGCGATAGCCTGCAAGCATTGACGATTGATTAACTGCCTTGGAAAGCGATGGTAAGGCTTGGCCGGTGGTGAGTCTTGCTAACCATGTTCTTACTAACCAATAACCATGGCAACGCCAGCTAAAACAGGAATAACCAATGGATAAGTTGCTCAACGACCTAGTGGCGGTAGTCGGCCCAGAAAACGTGTTGCTCGGTGACGATGTCTCCCAGCGTAGCGTCGACTGGTTTACCGGGGCGCCCTGTCGTGCCAAGGCCATTGTCAGGCCCCGCAACACCGAACAGCTCAGCAAAGTGATGGCCCTGTGCTACCAGGCCGACCAACTGGTGGTGACCCATGGCGGCATGACCGGCATCGTGCACGGCGGTGAAGCCAGCCCTGAAGAGCTGGTCGTTTCTCTGGAGCTGATGAACCAGATCGAAGAGGTCGACCTGGTTGGCTCTACGATTCAGGTTCAGGCCGGGGTGACACTCCAGCGGGTACAGGAAGCCGCGGCGGAGGTCGATATGCAGTTCCCCCTCGATCTCGGCGCCCGGGGTTCGTGCACCATCGGCGGTAATATCGCCACCAACGCGGGGGGAATTCGGGTCATCCGCTACGGCATGATGCGCCAGCAAGTGCTGGGGCTGGAAGCCGTGCTCAGCGACGGCACCGTGGTCAGCTCGCTCAACAAAATGCTCAAGAACAACGCGGGCTACGACCTCAAGCAGCTATTTATCGGTAGCGAAGGCACCCTGGGCATCGTCACCCGCGCCGTGCTGCGGCTGCAGCCGCATATGCCCAGCGAGCAAACCGCTCTGGTCGCGGTGCCCTCCTTCGATGCCTTGACCCAGCTGTTGCGCAGGGTTTCCCAACAGCTCGCCAACAGCCTTAGCGCCTTCGAGGCGCTGTGGAATAGCCACTACAAGCTGGTGACCACCGAGAGCGGCAAGCACGCGCCCCCGATGGCCGACGACTCGCCTTTCTACGCCATCATCGAAACCCTGGGCCTGGATGACATCCAGGATGCGGAGCACTTCACCGAGATACTGCAACAGGCCATGGAAGACGGCTTGGTCACCGACGCTGTGCTAGCCAATTCCGGTGCCCAGCGCCAAAGCATTTGGGCGATTCGGGAAGATATCGAAGTGCTGGTGAAAGAGCTAAAGCCGATGTTCTCCTATGATATCAGCCTGCCGATTCCGCATATGGACGCCTACGTCGATACCCTGGAGCAAAGCCTCAAGGCGCAGTTTCCCCAAACAGGTAAAATGATCGTGTTCGGCCATCTCGGCGATGGCAACCTGCACATTATGATCACGGTGCGCGACGACAGCCCGCAAAGCCGCCGCCAGGTCGAGCAGTTGGTTTACTCCCCCCTACAAGAGTACGGCGGCTCGATCTCTGCCGAACACGGCATCGGGCTCGAAAAGCGCGACTACCTGAGTATTTCCCGCTCCAGCGAAGAGATCGCGTTAATGAAGCGCATGAAAATCGCCTTGGATCCCAAGCTGCTGTTGAACCGCGGCAAAATCGTGGCGGTGGAGTGAGTTTGGCGGTTTGACTATCGGTCGCCCAGGGCGGAGGGGGCTGGTGTTATCAGCTCCCTGGTGAGTTGCCGCAACCAGTGGATGCCCGAATCGTGATCCTTCCTTTCATCCCAGCACAGGCAGACTTTGAACGCTGGGACGTCCAGGGGCAGGGCGTAGAACTTCAGGCTATTGTTGCGGCAAATGACCCTGGCCGCGCTCTCTGTGACCACGCAGAGCAGCGTTGTCGATACCAATATTTCCTGCAGCGGGTTGATGTAGGGCGTCTTGGCGACGATTTTGCGCTCCAGCCCCAGCTCCCGCAGTTTTTCATTGATGAGCAGCGGGCTGTCCTCGCGATGGGATAAAGCCACCTGCGGGGTGTTTAAAAACGCCTCAAGGGTGATGGCGCTGCCCTCGCCATGGAAGGTGGCATCGCCCACACAGCCAATCACATCGTCAAACAAGTACTCGTGGTGCGAGGTGAGCGGCAATGTTTCGAGCTGCACCACTGCAAGGTCAATATCGTGCTCTTGCAGGACGTGCTGGGCGCCTTCCGCACTGGCGATGCGCGTGGAGAGCATGTTGAAGCACACATCGGGGGCGTGTTCCAAACAGTGCTGGATAAGCTTGGGTTGCAGCTGCTGGCTGACATAGTCCACTAGGCTGACACGGAACTCCCGCTTCGATGTGGCGGGAGAAAACTCGCTGTTGCTGTGAACCGCCTGGTCGAGATAGAACAGCCCTTTGGCCACCGCGGCATCCATCTGCCGGGCAAGCGGGGTGGGCTGCATGCCGTCCAGCGTCTTGATGAACAGCGGGTCGTCCATTAACAGGCGCAGCTTTTTCAGCGAGTGGCTGACCGCCGGTTGCGTCAGGCAGAGCGCCTCTGCGGTCAGCGTCAAACTCCGTTTCCAATAAAGCGTGTGAAAGACCAATAGTAAATTGAGATTTATCTTATTGAGTCTGTTCGCCAGCTTCATATGGGTGGTGTCAGCCATCAGGCGATTCTCTTGTAGCAGGCGATTTACTTGAGCGCCTCCTGAATGCGCGGCAGGTAATCACCAAACTGCTCGCCGTACTTCTCATACACCGGCGCAACAGCCGCCTGGAAGGCTTCCATATCCGGTGTGTCGTTGATCTCCATGCCCGCATCGCGCAGCGCTTGCAGCTGTTCGCTCTCCATCTCGGCGTTCACCTGACGCTCATGCTCGGCCGCTTCCTGGGCTGCCGCTAGCAATACTTCCTGGGCGTTTTCTGGTAGTTGGTTCCAGGCGGGCATGCCCATCACAAAAATCGCCGGGGCGTAGGTATGGCGGGAAAGGGTCATGTAGTTCTGGGTTTCATCCAGGTTGAACGAGTGGATCACGTTCACCGGGTTTTCCTGACCGTCGATGGTGCCCTGCTGCATGGCGGTGAGCGCTTCTGTCCACGCCATGGGGATCGCGTTGGCGCCCAACTCGCGGAAGGTATCGGTGTAAACCGGGTTCTCCATCACGCGGATACGCAGGCCGTCCAGGTCTTCCGGCGAGTTCACCGCCCGCTCGCTGTTGGTCAGGTTGCGGAAACCGCGCTCGGCGTAAGCCATGCCTTTCAGGTTCACCTCGGATAGCTTATCGAGCAGTTCCTGGCCAATCGGGCCATCGAGCACTGCGTAAGCGGCTTCCGGGGAGGGGAACAGGAACGGCAGTTCAAATACCGCCATCTCTTCGACAAAGTTGGCCACCGGGCCGTTGGTGATCACGCCCATATCTACAGTGCCGATCTGCATGCCTTCCAGCAGCGTGCGTTCGTCACCTAGCGTGGCATTAGGGTAGATCTCGATATCCACCTTGCCGTCGGTACGTTCTTCCACCAGCTCTTCAAACTTGGTGGCGGCGATGTGGAAGCCATCCTGCTCATTGACCACGTGGGCCAGGCGCAGAGTAACGGGATCCATATCCGCAAAATCAGCCGCGTTCGCGGCGCTCACCAGCGCCAGTGAGACGCCCAGTGCCAGCGTGCTACGTGCAAATGTTTTCATATTATTGTGTTCCCAATGGACTAAGGTGCAGAAGTGCTCCCAAAGCATGCACCACACCAGGGAAAACGGTCAATTGACTAAAGGGCTCAAGCCCCATACGGCTGGACACAGCGCGCCTGCACGGTTACGATACGCACCCACAAGCGCCCGTAGCTCAGTTGGATAGAGTATCGGCCTCCGAAGCCGAGGGTCGCAGGTTCAAATCCTGCCGGGCGCGCCAAATTGTAAAAAGGGCCTACGAGAAATCGTGGGCTTTTTTTTGGCTGTTATCGATCTAAAATAGAATTTAACGCGCTTCTAATATAGTGACGCAAGTAACCGGCTGCTAAAAGATGCAGAAAGGTACGGCTTTTGGCAGTCCATGTTAATTTGCATTGTTATATAACTTTCCTTCTTTCATATTTGCTAGCTTCAAGATTCTCTTTGCATATTTTTAAATACATTCCTATACATTTAGTTATATTGTTGCAGTCTCTTTTTTTATCTTTTATGACAATGTAAATATTATCAATTGATGCTCTGATATTTTGAATCTCTTGATCAAGATCGCTACACTCGTTAGGCGGATAAGAATTTATATAATCTATCGGAAGAAGGTTGTTAAAATATTCATCATTCCTAATGATTTCAACTTTCATGGCTTCAATGCTTATCTCTCTATGTTTTAAAAATAACTCTTCGATTCTTTGAATTTCATTTCTTGCTTCAATTAGAAATTTGTCAATTATTTTAAGATACTGCCCCTTTGACATCTCGCAGTTTTCAGTGAGCGCATCCGGTATTATATCATTTCCCCATTTTATCTGAATGCTGTTATCAATGCATTCATCATGATTTGACAACTTCGTAGGACTTTCTGATTCTGGATCATTCCAAACGGCGATACAGTGAGGAAGTCCGCGATGGAATTGTTCAAGGGTTTTATATGTGTAGACCCATATTGAATCGGCTAATTTATTTTTATGGCTTTCATAAACAATTTCATTTCGAAAATAATCGGAGTTTTTCAATTTTTCGATGAAATGGGGAATCGTGTTTTTGATTACATAGTTTGAAATGTTTTTCTTGAGAAGTAATTTCACACTAATTCTTCTGCTTAAAGCATGTGATGTGTCTTCAGTTTTCAGAAGAGTAAAGTCATTTGTGTTAATATAATATTTTTCAATTTCTTGTTTGCTCTCCCTTGTCAAGATGTTTGACTTAGGAATTTCAATTTTCCAAGCATTAGCTGTTTCTAAGGTGTTTGCTTTATTGACAAAAGCCCAATAAAGATTATCCTCTTCGGGATTGTACAAAACTAAAATGACTGGCAAGGAATAATCTGTCCAATAGGATAAATGCTTTTTTTGCCCTCTGAATACTATTGCATCTTTTGTTGATTTGTTGAAGTAACTTCTACCTGATTTGAGTTGTACGGCATATAACATACCAGTTGGATGACCATCATCGACAATTTCAATTTGAAAATCAATCCCATGATCAGATATGGGTTGCTCTCTTTCAAGCCAATTGAAATCCTGTAAAATTGTAAGAGCAAATTTATGGACTCCAACTCTTTCAGTTATTTCATCTTTCACGCTCATGTCTTACCTTTATATAGGAGCTGTATGACGCATCGTTAAATTTATTTTTCTAGCTTCCATATTTTTTCAATTGCACACGCCATGATATTTTTAAGTTTTCCATGATTATAATGAACAGAGCCGTATCCGGTTCCGCCATTAAGGTAAGTGAAAGCTAATGTATTTCTATTAATATCACCGCGAGTTCTTGATACATTCCCACTTATCCCATCCAATTCTAGAAAATACTTACCAAAAGTATCCATATGCATTAATTGCTCAATATCCTTTTTAGTAAAAAACAGTTCAATAAAGCAATTTTCTTCAGATCTAAGATCAAAATTGACACGTACACCTAGAGGTTCTTCAGTAACCATCCATGTTGTTTCATCCATAATTACACCTTGAAATTTAACGGCTGCAATATAATGGCGCAAGGAACGAGCGCCCGGAGACTACAGGAAGCGTATTTGATGGTATTGTTAAAAGGATTTTAAGGGCACATAAATAGCTGGAGAGAGTTAAGGGTTAGCAAATACCCCAAACAATCGAGAGTGATTACCTAAAATAAAAAAATCTAAGCAGTTTGCAATGATTAAGCTAATAAAACCAAAGATTGTGCAAGTATTTCCTATCATAGTCACCCCCTCTCGAATGCCAGCTATTGAATCGAGTCCCCATTGATCTCCTGAGCTTTTCAATCTCTCGATTGAATGGGGCGGGACAATAAAAAGTTATCATTAACGAGCTGCCCTGTCAATTGCATTGCATAGCCTATTTGCGGTTATAATTCGATAAGGCAAAGTCCCATTGAGCGCAAGCAAGCCACGTTTGAGCCTTTTTTCTCCAAGGCGTTCAATAAGGCTATTTAACGTAATAGCGTTTATTTTTCCACCCTTCAGGTGTAAAACTCGGCTATTTTGTACCTTTGGATTAAATCTTAAATCATCTAGCAGCGTTAATGTTTCTTGAGAGACCTCAGGGGATGGTTGCCGCTTAAAAATTCTGTTGCTCTCACTAACCACAATATTTTTAGCAACAGTAATATTTGTGCTTACAAAAATACAGTTTTCAAAGGTGCAGTTTCTGAAATTGCTGTTTTTTATCAGTGCTCTAGAAAATATGCAATACTTAAATGTGGCATCAGTGAAGTTCGATTTTTTAAGGTTCGTGCCTAAAAATTCTACTTGCGTAAAAGTAGCGCCTTTAAAGTTGCAACTAGTCAAAATTGCACCTTTAAAATTGACATCAATAAATGATGATTTAGAGAAATCAGCACGAAAGCATTGTGCTTTTGAGTAAAATTTATTTCGAATATTTCTCGTTTTAGTCTTGCGGTAGAATACAGATAAACGAGATAGATTATTTTTCCCTTTTGGAAGCATCATGCTCTCCGACTGCTTACTCTTCTAACGTTCGCCTAATAGATGCGAGTTTTCGAACGTCCAAATTGATGCGTTTGTAAGCACATTATTCACTGCTGAATTCCAGTATTTCTTCGCTAGAGTAGGTTTTCATTTGGTAGCTCCACATTGGGCGACCAGGATAACCATGATTGTTTAAATGCTCCTGAATCTTTAAAGAGAACCCTTCATTACTCCAAGGGTGATAGCTAGGATACCCTTGGTTTTCAGGATATATAAAGGCGATGAACATTCTATTTTTAACCTCTAAAACCTCAAGGTTATACCCTTCTTTTAGGTCGACAGGATAATGTCCTTTTAAATAGGTATCGAGAACATCCTGAGCCTTTCCTACTTCTATTTTTTCTTGAATTTGCTTCGTTGCAGTTATCCCCATAAACACCATTGGCGTCGCAATGGCTATAATTGCTAGAAGTCCGGACAGGCTTACCCCTATCTTTTTCCACTGCTGCAAACTAAATTTCGCTGCAACGGCAATGATTATACCGGCGATTACCGAAGCCAGAATGCTATAGCCGAAATTATCTAGATCCACTTAATTTCTCCACATAGTGCTAACAGTTTATTAGTGCGCATGCGAGTTTTTCCTGGCGACCACCACTCTAACCATCTAGCTAGCATTTATAGGATATTTACCCAGAAATATGAGCACTCATATTAAAAAATATTACCAGAAAACCGCGCATTTTAAGATAAAGATACCTATGAGTATACGGTTTTGGCGGATATCCGCTTAGATTCGTTTTCAGTTTCATGCTACCTAGCTGCGCGCAGCTTTTTTAGCTTTCGGGTGCTTCCTCAATTCTCTACTGAAATTAGCCTAGCACAAGCGGCTGAAATGGGCTGAGGCCGTAAGTTTTTCTTTTCAACGCTTCTGCTTGGCCTTCTGATGAGGACTCGTAACATTTTTCAGCATTGGCAGGTGTGTCGCCGATGCAGTCTTGACTGGGTGGGATCAGGTGGGCAGAGACAAAATGCTGAGCAAAAACGACCCCTCGCATAAGCTTGTGGAAGCCAAGAGGGGGGCATGTGTTTGGTCATCACACTGCTAGCTGCCAATGCGAGGGCGGCGGATGAGAAGAGGCGAAATGTTAGTTCAAGCACAAGCCTTAAGCCGACATAAAATCGTTCCAGCGCCTTACCAAATAGTTATGCTCATCCATAACAGTATTCCACACCGCGATGCGGCTCATTCTTGTCTGGTAGTCTCCGCCGTCGCGGATTTCGCCTCGATGAATCAGATCAGAAGTGCCATCGGGGCCTGGAAGGTTTTTGGCGGCAGGTTGGCCGCCATACCAAAAGTCCCACTCCGCGGCGGATAGGTGAGGGCGGGTCAGTTCTGGGGTGGAAATGTAATAGCCCTGGCGGGTCATGACGGCGCCGGGCCATCCAGAAATCCACCAGTTGAGGTAGTCATAGGCCGCATCTAGGGTGCCTGTCCAACAACCAGCTCCAGCTCTCTTGGTTGATATCCAGCCCTTTGGGGAGCATGTCCATGCGATAACCGAAGCTGTCCACGTTGTGGCTAACCGGGAGCATGGTGATATGCCCGCTTGGGCGAGAGCCGTAACAGCCATCGGGTTGGACGTAGAGCAGGTCGACCGGGTTACTGCCTGCTCCCAGGGGCGCGTGGGGCGTTAGCCTACCTGTCTTGGGCAGATCATTTATCATGTCCCAGTGCGTGATGCGATCCACCTGAATGGGTTGAATCGCATTAGCGGGCCACACGAAGTTCAGCTTGATTGTTAAGAAAGTTATAATAGCAGTTTGCTATATATAGCAAACTGCTATTATAGTGTAGCCAGTGAAAGGGGTTACATATGCATGTGGTCACACAAAAACGTATTTGGGAAGCAAAGGAGAAATGGCCGCAGTCGGCCACTGCCTTAGATGCATGGTTTCGCATCATGAAGGGTAGCGAGCCCCAGAGCTTTGCTGAGATGAAAGAAATTTTTCCGGCAACGGATAAGGTAGGAAGCCACCATGTTTTTGACATTGGTGGCAATAAGATTCGACTGATAGCAACTGTGCACTATCGCGCTAAGCGCGTTTTTATCCGCCATATTCTCGATCATCCTGAATATGACAAGGGTAAGTGGAAGGAGTGAAGATATGAATGCCGTTCTTGATCAAGCCGCTACTCACTGGCAGTACATTGCACCTCTTCTCTCTGCGCCAGAATCAGAGGATGAGTATGACGAGAAAGTAGAAGCGCTTGATGAAATTCTAAATTTGGTTGGCGATGATGAAAATCATTATTTAGCCAGCCTTGCGGCGCGCCTTGGTGATCTTCTTGAGGCATATGATGAGCGTGTACGCCCCATGCCTGTCGCGGGGGATACTGATGTGCTTCGTTATCTTATGGAAGAACATGGCATTACCCAAAATGATTTGCCGGAAATCGGCGCTCAGTCTGTTGTTTCGTCCATTTTGTCAGGCAAACGTAAGCTTAACTGGCGCCAAATTTGTGGGCTTTCTGACCGCTTTGGCATTCCAACGGATGTTTTCAAACAGCGTAAAACACTCAGGGATATTAGGGTCTGTTGACGTTTCATCGCGAACCGCGTTGTGGTGCAACCCGAAGGGCTGGGCCCGTTTTTACCCGCGGCGGCGTTAGTCGTCATTCATTTGGAATAAGGCAAGTCGACGCTGTGCCGGATAGAGCAGAATGCCGATCGGCAAGCGATGGTGCCCATGAGTTACTGTGGCATCACTGCATTGAACAGCATAACGAACCACTGAAGGAAATCGTGCTGGAAGTCGATGGCACCGATATTCCCGTGCACGGTGACCAACCTGGCAAGTTCTTTAATCGCTATTACGATCACCACTGCTATTTCCCGCTGTATGTCTGCTGTGGACGTCATCTGCTGGTGAGCTATCTGCGTACCAGAGACCGCAGCGACAGCCGCCATGTAGGCTGAGGCACGTCAGCTTTTCTTTTAAACGCTTCTTCTTTGCTTGCTGAAGTGGACTCGTAATATTTTCCTGCGTTGGCGGATGTTTAGTAGGCGCAGCCCTGATTAGAGGCGGGCTGGGGAGCAAACAAGCACCCCCGCTTAAGCTCGTGAAAGCCAAGAGGCGGAGGCATGTGCTTTTAGTCATCACGCGGTTAGCTGCCAGTACGAAGCTTGCACTTTAAGCCGACATAAAATCATTCCAGCGCCTGACCAAATAGTTATGCTCATCCATGACGGTATTCCACACCGCGATGCGGCTCATTCTTGTCTGGTAGTCTCCGCCGTCGCGGATTTCGCCTCGGTGAATCATATCAGCGGTGCCATCGGGGCCTGGAAGGCTCTTGGCGGCAGGTTTGCCGCCATACCAAAAGTCCCACTCCGCAGCGGAAAGGTGAGGGCGGGTTAGTTCTGGGGTGGAAATGTAATAGCCTTGGCGGGCCATAACGGAACCGGGCCATCCGGAAATCCACCAGTTAAGGTAGTCATAGGCCGCATCTAGCGTGCGCCCCTTCACATGCCGTGAGATTGACATGCCGCCGTACCAGGCGCGGTAGCCCTCTGTGGGGGCCGCCATGCGTACCTTGATGTTGCGTTTTTTGAGATCCGTCATGGCGGGCGACCACAGGCTTTCGATGCCGACCCGGCCGCGTACCATATCGGAAGAGGCTTGATCCTGGTTGCTCCAGAAGGCGCGAAAGTGTTGCTGACGCTTAAGATTGATAAGGCAATCAATCAGGCTGTCGATCTCTGCCAGGCTGAGATTACCCAGGTCTTCGAACTCGACCAGCCCTGCTGCTTTGGCTGCCAGCGCGGCGTCAATGGCGCCGATGGCGCTGTCATTTTGCAGGCTGACCATGCCCTTCCAGCGCTTGTCCAACAACCAGCTCCAGCTCTCTTGGTTGATATCCAGCCCTTTGGGGAGCATGTCGGTGCGATAACCGAAGCTGTCCACATTGTGGCTAACAGGGAGCATGGTGATATGCCCACTTGGGCGAGAACCGTAACTGCCATCGGGTTGGACATAGAGGAGGTTGACCGGGTTACTGCCTGCTCCGAGAGGCGCGTGGGGCGTCAGCCTTCCTATCTTGGGAAGATCATTGATCATATCCCAGTGTTTAATGCGATCCACCTGAATGGGTTGAATCGCATTAGCGGGCCACACAAAGTCCACGTTGTGAAACCATTGGTCATAGATATCGAAGCTGTCAGGAGTTAGCACCCCCGCTTGCTGCGCGGCAACGCCATCGAGCACCTCAAAGGTGAGTCGAAGGCCCAAGTCTTCCCGAGCACGCTTGCGAATGCTTTCAAGCAGTGTTACCGAGGTGCCGAGTACCCTTAGGGTGACTGGGCCTCGCTGCACATAGGGCATGGTTAGCGGTTTGGGGGATGCAGCTTCATGCATGGAATATCCTGGGGCTTGGGTGGTTGCTAACGGCCTTCATGAAGGTCTCCAGCGAGTCTGTCACGCGCTTAGCGGTGATGCCATGGGTGATGAAAATCAGCTCCGATATGCGGTCGTTGTTAGGCCAGTCGCTTACGTGCTCCGGTGGATGAATGGTGTGCTGAACACCGTGGATGATCACCGGGCGGGTATCATCTTTGACATGTAACACGCCTTTAACTCGCATGATTTGACTGCCATGGCGATTGAGCAACATCGAGAGCCAAATGCCAAAGCACGTCCAGTCCACTTCGCCATCAAAGCAGAGGCGAAATGACTGAACATCGCCAAGGTGAGAAACCGCGTCAGGTGCTGGCGGCTTACGCCAGGGCCCAAGCCATGTTTTTACCTCTGAGTAGCTGTAGTGGTCAATGTGAGGGCCGCTACCAAAGAGCTCGTCGCTGGCCTGTTGTAAGGCTTCCTGGCCCAATTGCTGCGCTGCCGGGTTGATGGTGTCAATCAGGCTCTGAACCTCATTAAGCTGGGCTTGATCGACCAGGTCGACCTTGCTGATGACGAGTTTGTCGGCGACGGCAATCTGGGATTTCCACACCGGCTGGAGCTTGCGGCTGGCGGTGGCGTTGAGGGCATCGACCAGGGTGAGGTTTGTGCCTGGGCGCAGATGGTGTCGCAGCACAGGGTCTGCGGTGATCGTTGAGGCGATGGGCCCGGGGTCGGCCAGGCCAGTGGTTTCCAGGATGATGCGCTTGAAAGGCGGAATTTTGCCGTCCTGGCGCTGTGACATCAGGCGTCTTAACGCATCAGACAGTTCGCCACGGATGGTGCAGCAGACACAGCCACTGGAGAGTAGCACGGCATCTTCGGCGATTTCACCCAGCAGGCGGTTGTCCAGGCCCACGTCCCCGAATTCGTTGATCAGCACAGCGCTGTCGCCGAAGTCTTCACTGGCCAGTACCGATTTGAGCAAGGTGGTTTTGCCACTGCCCAGAAAGCCGGATATCACGTGAACCGGTAGCAGCGGCGTCGGGTCGTTCATTGATCGGTTCCTCTCTGGGGCAAGCTAGAAACATCTAAGCATTAGTTTAACGATGCCAGAAAATTTTCATCCAACGGGTCGATGTCGCGCCCGGTCATCAGTTCGGCTTGGCGCCAGATGCCGCCTAGATCCTGGACAATCTCGCGTTTGCCTGTTGCGCTGGCAATCACAAAGCTGGAGGCCTGAAAATCCTCAAGCATAAGGCGATGCGGCTTAAGTACGCGGTTGATCAGTTCTGCCCGGTAGGCTCTGGCGCGGCGGCGTTCGTAGTGAGCCTGCTCTGGGTCTTCAATGTGAGTACTCCAGTGGTTTTCACCGCCGAATACGCCGCATAATCCGCACATAACCGCTCCTTTAACAGTTAATTCAGGTTGGCAACGGGCCTATTGGTGTTCAGTCGAGAGGCCCAAGTGATCGCTGGCGGCAAGGGCTACGCGCATAAGTGCCTCGTCCTCTCCGCAAGGTGCCGTTAGCTGGATACTGGTGTGCTGCTGGCTCTCGTCAACACCGCTAGGCAGTGCGACAGCCGGGGCATCAAGCAGGCTTGCCACCATGCTTAGCCGCAGCGTGGCGAGATTCACTTCAGCAAAGCGTTCCGGGTCATCTTCCAAAGGTGCAAGGAGCGGTGCAGCGTGAGCAACGGTGGGGGAGAGTAGCGTTGCCCCGGCGAGTTCCTGGCGAAGCTGCGTTTGAAGTGCCCGGCGCTGGCGATAAAGCGTCACTATGCTGTCCGGTGCCATCTTCTGGGCACTCAACAGTCGCTGCCGAACTCTGGGATCCATCGCCTCTGCCGCGTCACTTTCCAACAGCTGACGGTACTCGGTGTAAGCTTCTGCTGCGCCCAGCCAGCCGTGCTGTTGAATAAGGTTCAGGGTGTCGCTCACGCTGGCAAGCTTGCGTCTGACCAGGTGAAAGCCTGCATTAACAAGCTGCTCGGCACTGCGCTCCAGGTTTTGACGCACGGCTTCTTCGATACGCTCATCGTCAAGGTAAGAGGTATCCAGCACGATGACCGTGCGCTCGGGGTCAGCAGCCTCCCGCGTTGTGACCTCTTCTCCTCGCATTACATCGTCGATGGCCAAGCAGTCTTGTAGAGAGGTCGCGATGACACCAATGGTGTCCAGGCTATGGGCCAGGGGAGTGACGCCTTGTCGACTATGACGTGCCTGGGATGGGCGATAGGAGGTCAAGCCATTAAAGGCGGCGGGCACACGCAGCGAGCCCGCCGTATCGGTGCCTATCGCTGCAGGCACGATGCCTTTGGCGACGGCCACTCCTGAGCCAGAGCTTGAGCCACCGGGCACCCTGGGCTCTCCCGCTCCTGGCGTGTGGTGAGGCGTGCCATAGTGCGGGTTTAGCCCCAGGCCTGAGTAGGCCAGTTCAGTCAGGTTGGTCTTGCCCAGGCATACCATGCCAGCCGCTGTTGCATGGCGAACCGCCGTGGCATCGTATTTGGCGGGCTTATCTGCGAGTACTCGACTGCCAGCCGTTGTCACGCTCCCTGAGACATCGAACAGATCCTTCCAGGCGATCGGGACACCATCGAGTGGCCCTAGCAAAGCACCGTGCGCTTGTCGCTGTGCAGCGGCCTCGGCCTCGAACATGGCGCGTTCCGGAGTGAGCGATATAAACACTGAGTCGCTGTCTTTAGCCGCCGCCAGGCATTGACGCGTGAGAGTGACAGGGTCGAGCTTGCCATGTTTGATGGCTTCGCCGATGGAAAGGGCAGTGCTTGGGTAATAGGTCATTATAAAAATCCCCCGAGTTGTCTGACTGGCGCTGTAGCGATGGTTATTGCCAGCTTAGCGATCTTCACGCTTAAGCGCAGAGGCCGGGATATCGTTGACCGTCAGGCGCTCGAAGCGTTTCTGCTCGGTGTAGACCCAATTCATGCCTACTGATGTCGCTAGAAAACGGTCATCAAAATTGCTCTCTAGCTCTTCTTGAGGGTAGCTACGCAGGATCCAGGTTTTCATCAGTACCACGTACACCACCAACGCGGTAATGAAGCCAACGGCATAGGCGTACTGTAGGAATATAAGTGCCATGGCTCCACCCACCAGCCAGGCGATAATGCCAGCGGGATTGAAGCCGTTGAAAAAGCGGAACTGTCCTGCGGGATCAAACAGTGCGGGCACATTAAGGCGACGGTGCCGCAAAATGTAGTAATCCGCGACCATAATGCCGCCGACAGCGGAGAGTACCGCGCCATAGTAGCTAAGGAAGGTGAACAAATTGTTCAGAATCAGCCAAGGCATGGAAGCGGTGCCGATAATACCGGCGATAACCAAGGCGACAGGGTAGCTAATACGCGGTGCCCCGGCATTGACGAAGGTAAGGGCGGCCGGAATCAGGTTGGCGGCATTATTGGTTGACCACTGAGCCAGTATCACCATGACCAGTAGCGCCACCATGGTTAAGCCGCCACCCTGGCCTTGAATAACGGTGACGGGGTTCCAGTCTCCTGCCGCGATAAACGATACGCCACCAATCAGAGCAATCCAGGCCTGGGTCGCCGGTAAGGCCAGAAACTGTGCGACGAAGACGTTGCGATTGCGGGCGAAGAAGCTGCGTTCTCCTCCCGGCGTGCGTAGGAAGCGGGTCAAGTTGGGAATATCCACCGCTAGCGCTGACCAAAACGCCATGTTGGCGAAGAATAGCCCCAAAGGCACGACGTTTTGATCGCCAACAAACGTCCAGATATTGGTACCGTTGGTTTCGGCTAACACGTTAAGCGTGAAGTACATCCATACGGAAATGGCGACGATGCAGGGGGCGGCGATAGAGGCCAGTAATTCTACGGCGCGAATGCCAAGCGCGGTGTTAACGATTTGCACGACCGCGAAAAGCACATACCACACTATCCAGTTATCAAACCCCCACAGGTATTCGACAATGCCGTTAAGCGCCAGGGCGCCAAGGTAAGTTTGTACGCCGAACCAAATGGCGGCGACCACCCCGCGGGAGACAGCAGGAAGATGCGTGCCCTTGAGCCCGAAGGGAGCACGTAAATAGACGGCAAAGGAAAGGCCGTGTTCGGTACCGATATCCGCCGTTAGACTCATGACTACGCCAAGCACAAGGTTGGCGAAGAAGATGATGGCCACGACCTGAATCAGTGGTAGGCCAGCAACACCCCCAGCGCCGAGCTGGAAGGTGGCAATGATGACGGCCATGCCGATCCATAACCATATAAAACCAAAGAAACCAATCGTTCGCTGATTTAGCCAGACCGGCAATATGGAGGCTTCCAGCAAGTTCTGGTGGCTATTTGATCCAGCCGACGTTGCTGGTTCGTTGATATCTTTTGTAGATCCCATTGCATTGTTCCCCTGAATTGTTGGTAGTCAGTTTTGGTGACAATGGCGTGCTCATTTTATAATTTATAAAATGTAGTATGGATACAAAAATCATTAGTTAGCAAGGGGACGCACTATAATTCTGTGGCGCAAACTGACCTGAGATAATCTAATATTTTGTTTTTGAATAGAAAAAAATTAAGCAGAATCTTGATGAGTGGCATTCGGGGATGGTGCGTAGGCTGTTGTCGCTTTTGCTCGGCTCAAAAGCCAGGGTAAGAAGTGTTAGGATATAACAATTTGAAGGTACCGTTGCTTAGATGGCGATAGGTAAGCAGGCTTGGTAATAGCTAGTCTTGGTAATAGCTAGTCGTGGTAATAACTAGTCTTGGTAATAACTAGTCTTGGTAATAACTAGGGAAGGATAAGTTTGTGGAGGATGTGGTTCTGACCATTGACGATAGTGCTAACAGCGTTCAAGAAGGGCAAGCTCCACGCTATGCCAAGATTCAAGAATCGTTACGTGATGCCATTCAGTCTCAGCGTGTGCCGCCCAGCTTGGTACTGCTTGAGGGGCCGCTGGCGAGAATGTATGGAACCAGTCGCGGGCCAGTGCGCAAGGCACTTGAGCTGTTGCATCAAGAGGGGGTGATTAGTCGCTTTGAGGGGCGTGGTTTTTTGGCAACGTCTGAGGCCGAAACGGTCACGCCGGAGCGTCAGACGCTGACGCCGGAAATGCTGGGTCTCGCCTCTGACTATAAGTCCCAGATTGATGCCCGCCCGATCTCTGATCGTATATATGCCGAGGTGGAGGAGGCGGTTGCCACCTGCTTAGCCTTTGGTCACTTTCGCATCGTTGAGACGGCGCTTAGCGACTATTATGGCGTCAGTCGTACCGTTGCCCGGCAAGTGCTGGGACGCCTTCGTAACCAAAGGCTGGTGGAAAAAGATAATTACTCCCACTGGCTGGCGGGCCCCCTGACCGCCCAGGCAGTAGCTGAAGATTTCGAAATTCGTGCGCTGCTTGAACCGGCGGCGCTTAGGGCGTCAGGGCCTCTGCTGGATAAAGCTGAATTAGAGGCTATGAAAGCAAGCATTCAGCGTTTGATTGATCATCCTGAGCAGCAGAGTGCTGAGTCGATTACACGCCTTGAGCAAGATTTGCATCAGCGGTGCCTGCGTTACTACCGAAACCGCAAAGCTTGCGAGATGATTGCTCAGAGCCAACTGCCGGTCATCGTAAACCGCATGTTTTTTCAGACGGTCGGAGTTCCCCCGAACGAACCCCTTTTGAGAGAGCACCAGCTGGTGCTTGACCATCTCTTGTTTGGTGCTTTCGATGCTGCCGCTTCAAGTTTGCAAGCACATCTCCAGGCGGCTGCCGAGCGTACCCGGCGCCGGTTAAAGGTATTGTCCGTTTTTCCCGAGCCAGACCTCCCGCCTTACCTGCTCAAAATTACTTGAGTCCCTCTCTTCCAGCACCCTGCTGTCCTGTTGCGTATAGGGCAGTGCTGAGTGGTTGACGCCATCTTATAAAACGAAGATTGGATTCATTGGTCAAAATGATGCCCATTTTTGGGGCATTTAATTATTTTCCATCTCTTGTTCGAAGATGTGCTGCACCAAGCGGCCTGGATTTTTGTGAGCTAAATTTATGAATTTATCGAGTAAATGGCCCTATTTTCGGGTTTTTTAGCGCATTTTTGCTTTTTTGGTGCAGCTATAAGTGATGTGTTGGGCTTTTTTAGCAGTCGAGAATGTGTTGTTGACACAAATGACCTTTGTGTCCAGTCTTCAATTTATGGCGTTTGGTGATAGTGATCATTCGCCTGCTGCAAGCACACCATATCCAAGTACCAATAACGAGGTGTTCAAAATGGCTAAAAAAGAGATTCTCTGCGCATTTGGTGTTGACGTTGATGCCGTCGCTGGCTGGCTGGGGTCGTACGGTGGTGAGGATTCGCCTGACGATATTTCCCGCGGTTTGTTTGCGGGTGAGGTGGGGGCACCGCGCCTGCTTAAACTCTTTGAGCGCTACAACCTGAAGACGACCTGGTTCATTCCCGGCCACAGCATTGAGACCTTTCCGGAGCAGATGAAAGCCGTCGTTGATGCCGGTCACGAGGTTGGTGTTCATGGCTATAGCCATGAAAACCCGATCGCTATGACGCGAGAGCAAGAGCGGGACGTGCTCGACTACAACATCGAGCTGGTCACCAAGCTATCCGGCAAGCGGCCGACAGGCTATGTGGCCCCGTGGTGGGAGTTCAGTCCGGTCACCAATGAGCTTTTACTTGAGCGTGGCATCAAGTATGACCACAGCTTAATGCACAATGATTTCCACCCCTACTACGTACGCGTTGGCGATTCTTGGACCAAGATCGATTACTCCAAGCCAGCAAAAGAGTGGATGAAGCCGCTGGTTCGCGGCAAAGAAACCGATTTGATCGAGATTCCTGCCAACTGGTATCTCGATGACCTCCCGCCAATGATGTTCATCAAAAAGTCCCCCAACAGCCATGGCTTTGTTAGCCCTCGTCATTTGGGTGAAATGTGGCAAGACCAGTTTGATTGGGTCTACCGCGAGAACGACTACGCGGTGTTTACCATGACCATTCACCCTGATGTTTCGGGCCGCCCTCAAGTGCTGATGATGCTTGAGCGTCTGATTGAACATATGCAGAGCCACGAGGGTGTGCGCTTCTGTACCTTCGATGAGATTGCTGATGACTTCGCTAAGCGCAGCTGATGCCGATAGGCATTACGAATAATACAAAACGATAATTGAAAAGAGGGTGACGTCGATGGCTGAGCCAAATTCAAATACAACTTCCGAGGCAAGTCAGCACACTGACGAACCCTGGAATGCTGTCATCACCAAAAAACAGATCGGCTACGCCTCGCTGGTTTGTTTCATTGCCTGGGTGGCGTCGGTCTACGACTACACCCTGTTTGGAACTCTGCTGCCTGTCATTGCTGAGGACTTTGGTTGGAGTGCGGCTAAAGCCACTGCCATCAATACTTTTGCAACGATAGGCGTATTTTTGGTTTCGCTGGTAGTCGGCTTCATGCTTGATCGTTATGGGCGCAAGAAAACGCTGATTTTACTGGTGATCGGTGGGGCAGTGAGTTCTGGGCTATCGGGTGTCGCCATGGGAGCGGCTTCGATGGTTATTATTCGTGCCTTCTCTGGCTTTGCGGTTTCAGAAGAGGTGGTAAACGCCGTTTATCTCAATGAGATCTATAAGAAGGCCAAGGGGCGTGGCTTCATGTACAGCCTGGTACAGAGTGGCTGGCCCGTGGGTGCTCTACTCGCGGCAGGTATGACCTCACTGTTATTGCCCGTAGTGGGCTGGCGCGGCAGTTTCTTTGTAGCTGCTTGTGCCTCGATTATTGTTATCGTTATGGCGGTTAAGTTGCCTGAATCTCCAGTGTTTGCGGCTATTAAAGAAGTAGAACGTCGTCGTAAGGCTGGAGACGCAGCAGGCGCCGCAAAGTTGGCTGCTGAGCAAGATATTGAGGTCGACACTGGAAATAATCAGGGCCTAAAGGGCGTTTTTTCACCAGAATTGCGCCGTCATACCATCTCGCTATCGTTGGTCTGGCTATTCAGCTGGATGGCCATTCAAGTCTTTGCGGTGCTGGGCACTACAGTATTAGTTGAAGCGAAAGGGGTTAGTTTTGAAAACTCTCTTTACGTGTTGATTCTGGCTAACGCAGTGGGTTTTGTAGGCTACCTGAGCCATGGCTGGATGGGGGATCGTGTGGGTCGCCGCAACACCGTTTTAGTTGGGTTCCTGCTGGGCGGTTTGGCCAGCATCGTTATGTTGCTTGGCCCGGCCAATGACAGCTTTATCTACATGATGTACGCCGTCACGCTGTTTTTCCTGCTAGGCCCTTTTGCCGCAATCCTGTTCTATATGGGCGAGTCTTTCCCCGCGCACGTTCGCGGCACGGGGACTAACGTGGCTCACGTAATGGCCCCGGTAGGCGCGATTATCGGTTCAGGCTTGGTGTCCATACTGCTGACGATTGGCGTCAGTATGATTTGGGCAGCGATTTTAGCGGGCTCTTTGCCTTTAGTTCTCAGTGGCTTGCTGATGTTCGGTACGCGCCATGTGGATCATCTTGAAAATGACCCTATTGAGGAGGCCGTAGCATGAGCGTATTAACCCGCGACGATGGCTTGGCAGGCAAGGTGGCTATCATTTCAGGTGCCGCTAGTGGCATTGGTCAAGCCCTTGCCGTCAGCTATGCCAAGGCAGGCGTGAAGGTAGTGGCAGGCTACTACCCGAACGATCCCCACGATGTAGAGGAAACGGTTTTCGCTGTAAAAGCCATTGGCGGCGAGTGTGTGGCGGTTGCATTAGATGTGAGAGACGCTAATCAATGCGATCACTTTGCGCAGACGGCCATCGACACCTTTGGCGCCCTGCATATCGTTGTTGCCGGGGCAGGCATTCTTCGCCAGGCACCACTAGGCGAGCTTACCGATCAAGCATGGGACGACATGCTATCCGTAGACTTGACGGGGGTAATGAGAGTCTTCCGTAGCGCTTCCAAGTTGATGCATGAAGGGGGCGCTATGGTGGCAATTTCCTCTATCGCAGGGGGCGTGTATGGATGGGATAACCACGCCCATTATGCGGCAGCCAAAAGTGGCTTAGTAGGCTTAGTAAAGTCTCTGGCGGTTGAACTTGCCCCTCGCGGTATTCGTGTTAACACCCTGATTCCCGGGCTGATCGAGACGCCTCAGTCGTTGGATCCGGTTAATTCGCTGGGGCCTGACGGGTTAGCGGCAGCCAGTAAATCAATCCCCTTGGGGCGTGTGGGGTATGCCGATGAAGCTGCCCGTACGGCACGTTTTCTGAGCAGTGACGATGCAGCCTACGTAACAGGCCAGCAACTAGTGGTCGATGGCGGCTTGACTGTTCGTTGGCCGAGCTAATCGTCTGCCTATGAAGCGAGGAGCACTCCTCGCTTCTCTATTAAATAAGCTGAGTGATCCTTATGACTAAAAAACTTCAGGGAAAAGTTGCCCTTGTCGTGGGTGGCGCTAGCGGCATCGGCCGGGCTATTGCGGAGTGTTTTTATGCCGAAGGGGCTACCGTTGCCTTGGCTGATCGCAATCGTGACGCATGCGAAGAAATAGCCGTATTACTTGGAAACAGTGCAACTCACCATGGTGTCGATGTCGCTGATGAGTCTTCAGTTCAGCTGATGGTGGGCGAGGTGATCAATCATCACCAGGCTATCGATGTGCTGGTCAATTGCGCGGGCATTCTCGATGAAACGCCTTTCTTGGAAATGTCTGCTGAGACGTTCGATCGAATGATCAGTATTAACTTGCGCGGCGCTTTCCTGGTTGGGCGCTATGTTGCTGCGGAAATGGTTAAACAAAAAAGCGGTCGGATCATCAATATCTCCTCTCAGCTAGCACTCAAGGGAGGCGTGGGTTTATCACACTACTGCTCAGCGAAGGCGGGGCTATTGGGGCTAACTAAATCGATGGCGAGAGAGTTAGCACCCTATGGGATTCTTACCAACGCCATCGCCCCAGGCCCTATTCTAACGCCGATGTTAGAAGGGCTTAGTAAAGAGTGGGTGGCCAATAAGGAAGCCGAACTTCCTCTCGGTCGGTTTGGAACAGCAGAAGAAGTGGCGCCCACGGCGCTTATGCTCGCTGCCTCCCCCGATGGCGATCTTTACCTTGGGCAAACGCTTGGGCCTAACAGTGGCGACGTCATGTAGCGGGCTGACAATAGACTTATGCTAAGCCTTATTTTTGTAAAGTGGTTTTCCACCACGTTAGTGGTGGTCTGCGTGTCACTGGCAGCTGTTCGTCTGGGCCCTAAGGTTGGCGGTGTTTTGGCAGGTACGCCAATAGTGCTGGGCCCTGGCTACTTTTTCATGATTCGCGAGCAATCCGACTCATTCGTCGCTGATGCGGCACTGGGCTCTTTGCATGCTATGTTAGCGACGTTGATATTCTGTCTTAGCTACGTGCTGCTTGCTAAACGATTGGGGGCTTTTGCGAGTGTTGCTTGCTCTGCATTTATTTGGATCCTGGCCTCAGCAATAGCGGATCAACTGCCAGGAGGCGTTCTCCTAGCCTTGGCGCTTTTTGGCGTAACGTTACTGTTTTCGCGGGTTTACATTAATTCCATCGGACTTTCTTCCAAAACCGTTTCGGCGCCCGTACGTTGGGGAGACTTGCTCGTTCGTGGTGTGTTAGCGGGAGGTGTTGTCTGTTTAGCGACAATTCTATTGGTGAATGTCGATCCTGCTATCTCGGGTATTGTGCTGAGTTTCCCCATCGGCATGTTAACCATTGCGCTGACGCTTCATCAGCGGTATGGGGTTGAAGTAGCGCGGGTTACGTTAGCCAATACTCAGCTTGGAATGCTCAGCTTGGTAGCGTTTTGTGCTGTGTTAAGTGTCAGTATAGAATTATTGCCTTCCGGTTTTGCATTTTGGCTTTCATTGTTTTTATCGCTTTTCGTTAGCACTTTTCTATGGGGTTTCAGTAGGCTGGAGGATAGTCGGAGAGCTGTTTATAAGTCCTGAGGTGAAGGCAAAAGTGGTGAGTAGCACAATGATGGAAACGCCCTCAGCTCACTCGTTGCCTAGGAACCTGACGCAGATGGCTAGCTGTTTGACCGCCAGGCAGGGCGGCAATCATATCAGCGGCCTCTAGCAGTTTCGGTAGGTCAATACCGGTAGTGACTCCACCGCCATGTAGGGCATATAGCAGATCCTCTGTGGCGGTGTTGCCCGTTGCACCCGGTGCGAATGGACATCCACCAAGTCCTGCGCAAGCAGTATCGACTGCTGTGGCGCCATGGCTTATGGCGAAAAGGGCATTAGCTACCCCCATGCCAAAAGTATCATGGCCGTGGAAGGCCCAGTTCACTCCTATGCTGGCATGCCGTTCGCGCAATTGCTTGAAATAGTCGGCTACTTGGTAAGGTGTGGTTCGACCGGTCGTGTCACAAAGCGCTACCTCTATGGGCAAGTCGCCAACAAGTTCTAGTGCGCTGCTAAGAATACGATCAACTTGTTGCCAGCTAATGGTGCCCTCAAAGGGGCAGTCGAAGCTGGTGCCAAGGTCGAGGCGCAACCGGCTCCCTTCGATCTGTCGTACACGCTCAATCACCCTGCGCAGCTCTTGTAGTGAATCGGTGGTGCTGCGCCGTACGTTGCTTTGGTTGTGGGTTTCCGATACTGAGATGACATAGACGATTTCGCGAATGCCGTGCTCCAACGCTAGCTCGGCCCCCTTTAGATTAGGCACCAGCGCAGAGAAACGCACCTCTGGCCGGTTAGCAAACGCTTCCACCAACTGGCCGGTATCGGCCATCTGGGGAATGGCCTTTGGGCTTACAAAGGAACCAATCTCCAGGCGAGTGACTCCTGCCTCGAGTAGCGCCTGGATACAGCGCTGCTTATCGGCAGTGGGCAGTCTGTCGCGTATCGACTGAAAGCCGTCACGTGGCGCAACCTCGACAAGTTCAATACTGGATGGCGGCGATAGGGTTGTCATTATGCGTTCTCCATCTCCTCATCGTTATTAGGGCCAAGGCGCTTAGCGGCATAGGCTGCGTCAATGAGGAATTGTAATCCTAGCGCGGCGAACCCGATCGGTAGCAGTGCATAGGGGTAAACCATTGGCGTTCCTAGCGAGCTTGAAACACGCTCGCTGTACTCAAACGCCTGCATCGCCATGATGCCGCCACGCCATACAAGAATGATGCAAAACAGCGTGCCCATCAGTCCCGTCGTCAGGTCGATCAAGGCGCGGATGCGCGCGGGCAGCTTATCTTTAAAGAAGGTAATCCGGATATGGGCGTCGTGGCGCTGTGCTTCAGCAGCGCCAATCACCGCTAAGTAGACCAGCAGAAAGGAGTTGATCTCCAGGCTCCAGCTAGTAGGGGCCGCAAAGACATATCGCATGGTGGCGTCATAGCAGATAGACACCACCATGAAGACCAACACCGCCATTGATGTCCAGCGTAGGACGGCCAGTAGGCCGTCCCAGCTACGCATTGCCATTGTGGTCATTTTGCTCTCCCTCAAGCGTTGCCAAGGGCCAGCGCAATGGCGCGATTGCCGACCTCCCCGCCGACTTCTCCCTTCCAGTGATCCCAGACATCCTGGACACCGGCATTAAAGATCTCAAGGTCCTCATCTGAAGGCTCGACAATCTCCACGCCTGCCTCCTCGACCTGGGGCCAGTACTCGTTGGGGTAGATATCGTTGTTGCAGTGCTCAATGAAGTTCTCATCGTACCAGTCGGCTGCCTGCTGCAAGATGGCACGCGCCTCATCGTCAAGGTTGTCCCAGGTGTCCCGCAGCATAAAGGGGGCAACTGAGAACCCGGTGATTGGCAGCTTGTAGCAGACCTTTAACTGCTCATGGAGGCTGCGGCCGATAACCGTCGAAATATTAAACACCCCTGCGTCGACGGTTCCCCGCTGTAGCGCCATGTAGGTCTCGGAGGAAGGAATGCGGGTCGCCCCCACGTTGTAAGGCTCAAAGGCTTTTGTCGCCTCAAAACCGACGATGCGAACCTTCTTCCCGCGGACATCGTCGAGCCGGCGGATGGGGCTAGCCTCGGTGCTCCATAGATACTCCGGTTCAAGGATGCCGCCACCGGAGGTGAGCATGTAGAGATTGTCCTCGGCCAGCACCTCGTTGATTAGCTCCATCAGCGGGCTGCCTTGGCGCAGGCGCTCTGGATGGCGATAGAGCTCGCCTACCACTCCAGGCAAACCAGTGACGCCCAGTATCGGGATGGAACGGGTGACGTAGGAGAAGGTATGGAACATGAAATCTATGCTGCGCGACCGCAGCGCTGGCAGCTGTTCGTCTACTTTGAGCAGTTGGCCAGAGTCGTAGAACTCCACCGAGAGGCTATCGCCTCCCTGCTCTTTGAGCATCTCCACAAAGCGATTGGAGCCATAGGTTAGCGCCTTGTAGGAGTCGGGCAGGTAGGTGACACCCGTCAACGTGGTGGCAGCGTAGCTGCGGGGGGCCAGCAGACTCTGGGTGCCGAACAGCGTGGCACCGGCGGTGGCAAAGGTGCCGTACTTCAACACTTGGCGGCGGGACAGTGTCATGATGAATCTCCTGATTGTTGTTGTAAGCGTCTTGCATTAGCGCCTGTTGTGAAGGTCTGTTGCCATCGATCATGGCAAACGTTCACTGCACTGACGTTGAAACACCGGGTCTACATTAGCCCCGGTAACCACAGGCTGAGGCCAGGGAAGAACACAAACAGCATCAGCACGAGGAACTGCACGGCGACAAAGGGCAGTGCGCTTTTGATGATTTCTTCCACCGAGAGCTCGGGGCAGACCCCGCGCAGCGCGTAGAGGTTGAGCCCCACCGGAGGAGTGACCACGGCAATCTCAAGGTTGAGTACCATCACGATACCGAACCACAGCGGGTCGTAGCCCAGCGCGGTGACCAGTGGCAGCAGGACCGGGGTGGTCACCACGATTAGCGACACGGCATCGACTATCATGCCCAGCAGGATCAGCAGCAGCATTACCGCCACTAGGATTGCCCAGGCGGGGAGGCCGGTGGCGGTGAGTGCCTCGGTGAGGAGCTGCGGTACCCGCACCATGTTGAGATAGTCGCCGAAGATCTTGGCACAGCCGATAATGAGTAGAATGGCACCGCTGATGCGCGCCGTCGTTGCCAGTATCTCCAGGAACTTGCGCCAACTGAGGCTGCGAAATATCAGGGTGGCGATCAAAAAGGCACCACCCGCGCCAATGCCAGCGGCTTCGCTGGGCGTGGCGAGGCCCGAGTAGATCGAACCCAGCACGGCCACCACCAGCAGCGCGGCGTGCCAGATGTTAGCCAGGCTCGCCCAGCGCTCTTTCCAGGTAAAGCGCTCTTGACTGGCTGGCGCCTCTTCAGGGTTCAGCCGCACTCGAATGTAGATGAACAGTGATAGCGCGAAGGCGAGCACAATGCCGGGAACGATGCCGCCGATAAAGAGATCAGCTACGGATACGCTAGACACTGCGCCATAGATAATAAAGGGCACGCTAGGAGGAATCAGCATGGCCAGGGCACCCGCACTAACGACGGCACCTGCGGCCAACGATCGGCTATAACCGCGCTGAAGCATCTGCGGTACGGCAATGGATCCCACTGCCGCAACGCCCGCTAGGCTGACCCCGGATACGGCGCCGAACATGGCCGAAGCGCCCACCGAAGAGATCGCCAGGCTGCCACGCAGCCAGTTGAGCCAGCGCACGGCGGCAGTAAAAAGACTAGCCCCCACCGGTGTCGCGCCCAACAAGTTCCCCATCAAAATAAAAAGGGGCAGGGCAATCAGCTCGAAGGCATTAAGCTGACCAAACAGTGACGTGGGAGCGAAAAAAAACGCCATTGAGCCACGCGCCATATAGAGGCCAGCTAACCCAGATAAGCCCAGGGCTAGGAAAATGGGGAAACCGACAATAATCAGCCCGACTAAAATGGCAAGAACGATAATGGGATCCATGATGCTCTCCCCCCTCAGATCACGTTGTCGGTGCGAAGAGCGTCGAGGGTATCGGTTGAGAACGCCAACCAGTCGGTAAGGACTGTATGGGTATGCTCGCCCAGGGCAGGGCCGACGCTACGTATACTGCCTGGGGTGCTAGAGAGCCGCGGGAAAACATTCTGCATCGGGAGTGGGTGACCATGGCGATCAGGCACTTCTACGATGGACTCACGCGCTTGGAAATGTGGATCGTCAAGCATATCGGGGGCTCGGTAGACTAGCCCTGCTGGCACTCCCGCCTTGGCGAGGATATCTACGATATGAGAAGCGTCGTGCTGCTGGGTCCAGGCGGCAACAAGGTCGTCGATAGTCTGCTGGTTCTCCCCGCGTGCCCGATGGGTCGCGTAGTCTGGGTGGTCGGCTAGTCGAGGTTGCCCCATGGCCTCACAGAGGCGGCGGAAGACGGTGTCTTGATTGGCACCGATAATAACGTCGCGCCCGTCACGGGCTGGGTAAGCATTTGAGGGAGCAATTTTGGGCAAGAAACTGCCGCTACGTTCGCGGACTTTTCCAGCGCGAGCATACTCAGGAATTAAGTTCTCCATCATCGCCAGTACAGACTCGAATATCGAGCTATCGACTACTTGTCCTTGACCGCTCCGCTCGCGCTGGTGAAGGGCCATCATGGTGCCTAGTGCGGCATGCAAGCCCGCCAGTGTGTCGCCGATTGAGATGCCAACGCGCACTGGGGGGCGATCAGGATAGCCGCTTAAGTAGCGTAGCCCACCCATGGCTTCGCATACTGAAGCGAACCCAGCCCGGGTTGCATAGGGGCCATCTTGGCCAAAGCCTGTGACCCGCACCATGACCAGCTTTGGGTTGTGGCGGGAGAGTTCTTGGTAGCTTAGTCCCCAGCGCTCCATCGTGCCGGGGCGAAAGTTTTCGATGATAACATCAGCATGCGTCGCTAGTTGACGCAGTACGTCCTGTCCGCGGGGCTGGCGGAGGTCGAGGGTCAGCGACTGCTTGTTGCGGCCAATGACGTTCCACCACAAAGGGTCACCACTCACCCGGTCGGCTTCTCCCCACTGCCGCATCGCATCCCCCTTGCCAGGAGGCTCGACTTTCACCACATCAGCACCAAAGTCGGCAAGCACTTGGCCGCAATAGGGCCCTGCAATCAGTTGCCCCAGCTCAAGAACTTTAATGTTCTCAAGGGGGAGAGGAGAGGGCGTGTCTTGTTGTTTCATTGTTGTTCTTAGGCCTCTTTATGATTACTCAATGCCCCTCTAACTGGAGGGGATGTTGGGGTGAGGGACGTGCAGTGCCTGGGCAGCCAGCAAATGGGCGCGCATTACGTTCTCAGCCCACTCGGGGCTGCCCGCCGTGATGGCCTCCAGAATCTCGCGATGGTGACGCATGCTTCTACGCAGGTTGGCAAGGTCATAGTTGCCGAAATTACGATGGATGACTGATGTGCGAACAACGTTTTCGAGCAAGTTAGCTAAACGGTGATTGTTGCTGGCGAGAATAAGGGTTCGGTGAAATTCGTGATTGAGTGACGCAATGTCGCTGCGTGATTCAGTGTTTGTGTTGACCTGTTCAGTGAGGGATTCCATTTGGGTCGCTAGGGCTTCTAAAGACTTAAAACACGACTTGCTTATCTGTGTGGAGGCTAAGCGAACCGCTAAGGGCTCTAGCACCAGACGTAATTCGAATACTTCGCACGCATCTTTAGCCGTCCAAGCCACCACGCGTGAACCACGGTGGGGAATGGCTTCGAGCCAACCTTCCGACACCAGCTCCCGCAGCGCCTCACGCACGGGTGTACGGCTGACGTTTAACTCACTGGCTACACTCGTTTCACGAAGGTAATCATTTGCCTGGTAATGACCATTTAGAATCCGCTGCTTGATTACATCATGGACTCTAGCCGTGGCGGTCTGAACCACGCTTGAAGTGTATGTGGATATAGCATCCATCCGTTAGGCACCCTAAGTTGCATACAATACTTAAGGTAGACCATTATTTTTGCGTAAAATGATTAGACTTTAGTCTTTTTTGTATGCAATCTGCTTTTCGGAGCATAAGCTGCCGCAGGCTTATGAAGTATCTCCAGACCTTATGCTTATGATAGTGTGTGCCTCTACTGAATCGCCCTGTGTTTCGTAGGCACCTCCAAGCCTTATATTAAAGTTATCTATGAGTATTCATGAGTCGTCCCCGCTATACTGAAGAATTAAAATTCGAAGCCGCCAGGTAGGCTATATAACGGGGTTCATCGTTATTCTTAGAATAAGGTTCTGTACTAATCCTCTCCCACCACCACAATTGCTGAGCATACTGTAGGATGGTTAGCCGTTCTAACTACCCTATTATAAATGTAGACGCTTCTGCGCTTATGAAAGTGGTGTGCCCATTGTATTCTCATCTAGGTCAGGTGCTTTTGGCATCATTTGCGCGAGCGGATAAATGTTCGTAGTTGTTCCTAACGCTCAAGGTACCTTCTGTTTGCAACAATGAAGGGCCTATAGATCATATGTCCTACAGTTTTCGATTATTCTATGTACTTAGGGAACCTATGATTAACGTGATGAGCGCGGGCCAGACAAGGCCAAAATCGATGAAAAATGGATCGGTCTGGCATGCGAGTTTACGGGTTGTAAATGAGTATTTGGGTGGGGGCGCCGAGTCCGGGACTCGCGCACGAGGCGATTTTTAACGCCATATGGGCAAGCGCAATAGTTAATCAGAGGTTTCCTAGAATTTTGATATACGAGTAGTACATGATTAAACGCAGCCAAGTCACTATCACCGATATCGCCAAACATGTGGGCATGACCAACATGACGGTGTCGCGTGCATTGAAACAGCCTGAGAAGGTCCGGCCAGAGACGCGTGAGAAAATACTTGCTGCGGCAAACGAGCTGGGCTACGTACCGAATGCCTTCGCCAGCCATCTCCGAAGTCGTAAGAACCGGCTCATTGGCCTCGTGACAGCCAGCGTGGATAATCCCTTTTACAGTGAGGTAATCAAGGCAATTTCACGTGCGGCTAAGGAGCATGACTACACCATCATGCTGATCGACACCGATGGCTCGCCAGCGCTTGAGGAAGTGGCGATCGATACACTGCTCAGTTATCAGGTGGCGGGTATTATTCTGTCGCCAGTCTCTGACGATGCCAGCTATCGACCCATTTATTTGGAACGCCTGCGTAAGGCCAACTTGCCGGTGGTGATGCTGGATCGAACTCTGGATGTGACTGACTTCAGTCGTGTGGTACTGGACAACCATCTTGCCGGAAGATTGCTTGGCGAGTTGTTGGTGAAGAAGAACATCGAGCGAGTGCTAACATTAACAGGACCACGTGGCTCACAAATCACACGGCATCGGCTAGCTGGCCTCAAAGAGGCTTATGAGGAAGGTGGCATTCCGTTGTCATTGGAGCAACGTCCAGGAGATTACACCTTGCAGCCGGCCTATCGTGATATGGCCGCCCATCTTCGCCGAGGTAAGCTCCCCGACGCCGTATTCGGTTTTAATCAGTTGATTACTCTGGGGGCGATGCGGGCCCTGCATGATGCGCATCTATCACGGGATGATGTTCTTGTAGTAGGTATAGATCGACTTCCCTATGCCGATATTTTCGATGTATCGATCCCCTGTGCAGTGCACGACACCTACCAATTGGGACACGAAGCATTTCGATTGCTCTTCGAACAAATAAAAGACCCCACGACCGATGGCCGTGAGGTCACGATCTCTGCCACGCTGATACAGTAAGGAGAATGGGAACTTAATGTGATCGGCGTGCTGCGTCCATCGATATACCAATCAGTTTTACTGAATCACAGTGCCGCCAAGCGTTCGGCAATCTGCTCTTCAAGGCGCGACTGGTCATCGGCGAAACGGCGGATACCCTCAGCCAGCTTGTCATTGGCCATGGCGTCCTGATTGTGTCCCCAACGAAAAGCAGGCTCGTTGAGGGGGGGTGGCCGTGGGCCGCCATTGCGTGTCATAAGCACATTGGGCTTCACTTCGCCCATTGTAGTCGCCAGTACTTCGAGCAACACTGGCGAGATGGTCAACCTTGGGCAGCCGGCGAGTGCTAGCACCTGATCGGCGGTGCGGAAGCTGGCGCCCATCACGACGGTATCGTAACCGCCTTGACTGACCCGCTCGCAGACGCCACGCACGAACTGTACGCCGGGGTCGTTTTCGGGGGTGAAATTTTGTCCGGTCTCCTTTTTGTACCAGTCGGTGACACGGCCGACGAAGGGAGACACCAGGAACACACCAGCATCGAAACAAGCCTGGGTCTGAGCATCGCTGAACAGAAGGGTGAGGTTGCAGTTGATGCCTTCTTTCTCCAACACTTCTGCAGCACGAATGCCCTCCCAGGTCGAGGCTAACTTTATCAATATTCGATCTTTGGCCACTCCTCGCTGCTCGTAGAGTGCAACCAGCTCGTGCGCCTTGCGGATGCTGGCCTCGGTGTCGAAGGACAGTTTCGCGGCTACTTCGGTTGATACGCGACCAGGGATAAGCTTGGCAATCTCGCTGCCCATGGCCACGGCAAGGCGATCCACGGCATGTTCTGCCTGCTGATCACGGGTATCGGCTTTGACTGCAGCGAGTTCCTGATCAATTAACGCTTGGTAACCCGGTAACTCAAAGGCCTTGAGCAGCAGTGAAGGGTTGGTAGTGGCGTCGTGAGGTTGGTAGCGCTGAATGGCCTCCAGGTCACCGGTGTCGGCGACCACCATGGAGTGCTGACGAAGGGCGTCGAGCTGATATGTCATGGCGTATTGTCCTTCAACTGAGAATAGGTTTGGTCAGGCACAGTGATTGATGTTCAGTAATAGTGATCGGTCAGGGCCTGACGATAACGGGTGTAAGCTTGTTCATAGGCGGCAACGCATTCCGGCTCGGGATCCGCTCGTGAACCCTCGTCGAGTTGTACTAGTCGGGTGCAAAGTCCCTCGAGCGAGGCGTTGGGGTAACGCTCGCACCAAGCCGCCTGCAATGCCGCGCCAAGAGCAGCGGCATCGGTAACTGCGGGGCAGATCACTGTAGTGTCGGTGATATCAGCGATCATTTGGCGCCATACCGGGTTCTTGGCCCCGCCGCCGATCAGGCGGATCTGTCTGGCACCTTTAGCTAGGTCACCAAATAGTTCGAGACCGTAGCGCAGGCCGAAGGTGGCGCTCTCGACCACTGCCCGGCAAAGATTGGCCTGGGTGGTGTTGACGCTGGTCAGGCCTAGGAAGCTGCCGGTGGCCAAGGGCAGTGCTGGAACCCTTTCGCCGTTGAAGAAGGGCAGCACTGTTACCCC
Organism: Halomonas sp. SpR1; assembly: GCF_031010175.1. Taxonomy (GTDB): domain Bacteria; phylum Pseudomonadota; class Gammaproteobacteria; order Pseudomonadales; family Halomonadaceae; genus Vreelandella. The sequence continues at coordinate 9,589 of NZ_JAUAMB010000003.1, read as the reverse complement.
TTCGGCACCGATAGGTGCGGCGGCTAGACGCTCGTTGAAGGTTGTCAGATCAAGCCCTAACAGTTCTCTCACGCGGGTGGTGGCTGAAGTCACGTTCATAGTGCAGATCAACGGCAGCCAACCGCCGCTGCTGGAGCAGAAATTGGCGACCATGGCGCTGTCGGCGATCACCGGTGCATCGGAATAGGCGCACACTGTCCCTGAGGTGCCCAGGCTCAGGGTCACTAGTCCTGGAGTGATATTGCCGGTACCGATGGCCCCCAGCATGTTATCGCCGCCACCGCTTGAAACTACCACGCCATTGGCCAGTCCCAGTTCCCGAGCTAGGGCAGGGCGCACCCTCCCAGCTGGCGCGTGGGGCTCGATCAGCCGTGGTAGCACTCGCGCTGGATCGAGCTCTGGAGCTATCTCGGCGAGAACGTCCTCGCGCCAGCGTCTGGTATGAGTATCGAAGTAGCCGGTACCGGACGCATCGCCTGCCTCGGTAACCCGCTCTCCGGTCAACCAGAAGTTCAGGTAATCGTGTGGCAGTAGCAGGCTGTCAATGCGGTGGTAGGCCTCGGGGTGTGTTTCGCGCAGCCAGGCCAGCTTGGAGGCGGTATAACCGGTTTGTAGCACCAGCCCCAACTTGTCTAGGCAACCCTCTTCGCCGCCCAGCTTATCGACTAAGGCGGAGTTGTGGTTTGCGGTTTCGGTATCGCACCACAGTTTGGCTGGGTGCACGGGCTCCCCAGCTGCGTCCAGCGCTACTAGGCCGTGCTGCTGACCAGAGACACCAATGGCACGGATTGCCTGCGTGTTGATGCCAGCGGATTCCACGGCATCAGCGAATGCACCTCGGAAGGCCGCCAGCCAGTCGGCCGGATCCTGCTCGCGTCGGCCGTTGGCTTCCTCGCGAAGGATATGGGGCCGGCTAGCCTCGCCGAGGATGCGACCAGCATCTACATCAACCACGACTACCTTGGTACTTTGGGTGCCACAGTCCACACCGATGTACATGTTAGGCTCCTTGCCGGTAAAACACGGTGACTAGTGAGATGTGAAACCGCCATCAATCGGCAGGCTAGCACCGCTGATCATTGAGGCCGCCGAGCTCAGCAGGAAGGCAACCGGCAGAGCAACTTCACGAGGGGTGGCAAAGCGTCCCAAAGGAATGGCTGCCAGCATCGGGTCGCGCTTGGCGGGGTCTGCCCAGGCGCGTTCGGCCATAGGGGTCAGCGTTACCGTAGGGTTAACGCTGTTGACGCGTATGCCCTTAGGGCCTAATTCGAGACACAATACGCGCGTCATAGCATCCATGGCCGCTTTGGACGCGCAGTAGCCGAGATGCCCCGGCAGGGCAGCCATGGCCGCCTGACTGGAGACATTGACGATGCTGCCCTGGCGACCATTCGCAATCATGTGACGTGCTGCCTCCCTGGCCACCACGGCACTGGCGGTGACATTAGTGGCCATGATTTGCTCAAGGTCTTTCGCTTTAACGTCAAGAACGTCGTCAAGTATTGAGATACCCGCACAGTTGACCAAGCCATCAAGGACAGGCATCTCAGAGAAGGACGCATTGACCGCCGCTTCATCGGTAATATCAACGGCCAGAGTAATCGCACCAAGCGACTGTTCCAGTTCGGCGAGAATGTCCTGATTGCGGCCTATCAATACTAGGTTAGCGCCTAGCTCGGCGAGGGCCTGGGCAATGTCGAGACCGATGCCGCTGGTAGCGCCCGTGACGAGAATGCGTTGATTCTGAAGTTCGAAATTCATGAAATAAGTTCACTCGCTCAGTATGTGGTTGGTATTGAGCCGATGCATGATCGGCTTGAGCGTCGGATAGAGCTGACAATAAAGCGTGAAGAGTTCATCGTATCGACAAGCCGCCGTCTCGCATGGAGTGGCGCGCTCGACCAGGGTGCCATGTTTTAGAGGCTTGGCCAGGTCGAGCAAACTGCAAGCCTGACCGGCCAGCAGGCCAGCACCTAGCGCTGCCTCAACGCTCTCGCGGTAGGTGTAGACGGGCATGCGGGTAACGTCGGCGATGATTTGCATCCATAGATCCGACTGAGAGGCACCGCCGACCACAATTAGGTGGTCGTCGAGGGCCACCCCTTGTCGGGTGCCTGCTTCCATGTTGTGCCGTAGAGCGAAGGTCACACCTTCCAGCACGGCTCGGTAAAGATGATGGCGCTGGTGATAAAGGCTGAGTCCAATGAAACCTGCGCTGGCATGGGCATCCCACACAGGGCTGCGCTCACCCATCAAGTAGGGTAGGAAGAGCAGACCATTGGCTCCTGGGGGAAGCTCGCGTGCGGGCGGCTCGAGACGTTCAAAGGCGCTGCCGCTCTCAACGGCTGCGGCCTTGTCCTCACCACAGAAGGTATCGACGTACCAACTTACTGAAGCACCAGCGGTAAGAGCCCCGCCGAAGGTGTAGATCTCCTGATCGCCGTTCAGCACGTGGGGCATGCTGATCAGCCCCAGGCTGGCGTCGGCGCGCCGGTTAATCATTCCCCAGCACATGCTGGTGCCGATCATAGCGACATGATTGCCGGGCCGTGTCGCCCCTGCTGCCAGTGTGGCCATCGCCGCATCGACGCCACCGGCGAACACGGGGATACCCTCGCATAGGCCCAGTGAACTGGCCAGCGACGGCAGCAATCCGCCGACCGGTGTCGCCGAGCTCACCAGCCGACTCGGTAGCTTTTCACGATCAATACCCAAGGCTTCTAGCATCTCTGTCGACCAAGCGCGTTTCTCTAAATCGTAGATGCCACCGATGTTGCCAGCAGAACTGTGGTCGATTGCAATTTCGCCACTCAGTAGATAGTTGATATAGCTGTTGGGCGGCAGCAGGTAACGGGTTTGCTCCCAGACGTCGGGTCGCTCGGCTTTGAGCCACATCATTTTGGTGAAACCGTAGTAGCTATCCACCCCGTTTCCGGTGATATCCCCCAGCTGGGTCAGGTTGATGTGCTCCTTTACCCACTGCACCTGAGCTTCAGCTCGGCGATCCATCCATATCAAGCAGGGATGGAGGGGCCGGATATCAGCGTCAACTGGTATACCCGAGCCACCGTAGAGGCTGCTAACACAAAGCCCTTTGACGTCCCGAGGATTAATGCCAGGGGTACTAAGGCAAGCGCTTAGGCAACCGAGTACAGCTTCCCACCAGACATCAGGCCACTGTTCGGCCCAGAGTGGGCGGGGGGTATCGACTCGATAGCCTCTGCTATGTTCGGCCAGTATCCGGCCATTACCATCTAGTACTAGAGCCTTTGTGCTCTGTGTGCCGATATCGATACCGATAACAGTTTTCATGCAGCTCTCCTTTTCTCGGCGCGGGACTAACCTCGCCAAAGAGTATGTCGGCACTCAGGGCGAGCGCTTGCGGCTGATATAGATCGCCAGCAGGATGATCAAGCCCTTAATGACGGTCTGGAGGTAGGGAGATACGCCCATCAGGTTCAGGCCGTTGTTGAGCACCCCGAGCAACATGGCGCCAACAAGAGTCCCTAGGATCATGCCACGACCCCCGGTAATGGCGGTGCCCCCCAGCACTACGGCAGCGATGGCATCGAGCTCGAAGCCGACCCCCGCGTTGGGTTGGCCGCTCATCAGCCGCGAGGTCAGAATCAAGCCTGCGATAGCCGCTGTAGTGCCGCTTAGGGTGTAGACCAGTAGCTTGTAGCGCGACACTCGGATGCCGGAGAGACGAGTGGCCTCTTCGTTGCCGCCGATGGCGTAAAGATAACGGCCGGTGGCAGTATGGCTGAGCAGCACATAGCCTAAGGCATAGACGGCGATCATGATCAGTATGGGCACCTCAATGCCGACCAAGCTTCCGCGCCCAAAGAAGGCGAAGCTATCCGGTAGGCCAGAAATCGGGTAGCCGCCGGTATAGATCAGACCGAGCCCGCGGGCGATGCCCATAGTCGCCAGGGTGACGATAATTGGTGGCATGCCAACAAAGGCAACAAAGACGCCATTGAAGGCCCCGAACCCTGCGCCCACCAGCAATCCGAGGATGATAGCCAGCGAAGGTGGGACACCGGCAACCATCAAGCCAGCCATGACAGTACCCGACAGAGCCATCACCGGGCCCACCGATAGGTCAATGCCGCCGGTGAGGATGGCCAGACTCATGCCCACTGCGATGATCGCGATGATTGACGATTGGCGCACCAGGTTGGCCATGTTGCTCCCTGTTAGGAAGTTGTCATTGATTAGCGACATGGCAATGAAGACGACGATGAAACCGATCAGCGGGTAGAAGATTGGAGTACGGCGCCAGCGGGCCAGTCGCGTCTTAAGTGACTGAGGTTTGGTGCTGGAAGTTGAGGCGAGCTGGCTCATGCGCTGAGTCCCCCCGTAGCATGGTGCATGATGGATTGTGAACTGATATTTTCGCCTTCAAGTTCGGCGGCAATCTCACCTTGGTAAAAGACCTCGACGCGGTCACAGAGACCGAGGATTTCTGGCAGTTCTGAAGAAATCATGATGATCGACACGCCTTGCGCGGTGAGCTCCTTCATCAAGGCGTAGATTTCGGACTTGGCACCAACATCAATGCCGCGTGTAGGTTCATCAAAAATCAGCACCTTGCATTGGTGACCAAGCCAGCGGGCGATCACCACCTTTTGCTGATTGCCACCACTAAGGTTACCAACCGGTGTTTCTGGACTAGGGGCTTTAACCCGCACTGAGTCCATCAGGTTCGCGGCGGTGCGCGACTCCTGACGGCGCTTAATCAGTGGCAAGGCGCCCTGGAATTGCGTCAGATTATTCAGGGAGATGTTATCGCGGCACGAGAACGGCAGTATGAGCCCCTGGGTCTTGCGGCTTTCCGGGAGCAGCCCAATTCCCTGCTTGAGGGCAGTTGCTGGGTGGCGGAGCTTAATCGATTTGCCTTCCATACTGACCTTTGCATGCACAGGGCGCGTTGCGCCGATCAGCCCCATAGCCAGCTCCGTGCGACCGGAGCCCACCAAACCAGCGAAGCCAAGGATCTCGCCACGATGAAGTTTCAATGAGTACTCGGGACCATCGGGGGCGAGGCGCAGGGCTTCGATGTTCAGCACCACATCGTCGTAGTCAGCATCGCAACGCCGTTTGGGAAAGAGATTCTCGACGCGTCTGCCGACCATCTTCTCAATCAAGTCGTCGGGGGTGGTCGATGCGGTGTCACAGTCATCAACCTTTTCACCATCGCGCATCACCGTAACGCGATCGCAGATAGTGAAAATCTCCTCCATATGGTGGGAGATGAAGACCATACCGACCTCTTGCTGGCGCAGCTCACGCATGATGGTGAACAAGTGATCGGCTTCGCTAGGCGTTAAGGTTGCTGTTGGCTCGTCGAGCACCAGAATGCGTGCATCCAGGGATAGGGCCTTGGCAATTTCGATAAATTGCTGGTCGGCGACGCTTAGCTCAACAATAGGACGGTCTAGGGGGATAGTGACCTTAAGACGCTCGAACAAGCGCTGAGCTTCGGCGACCATGCCACGTCGGTCACGCAGTCCTAATCGATTGCGTTTTTCGCGTCCCAGGAAGATATTGTCTACGGCGTCTAGGTAGGGAATCAGGCTGAACTCTTGGAAGATGATGCCGATCCCCGCGTCGAGAGCATCTTGATAACCGTGAAAATCGCAGCTCTTGCCATCAATGATGATTTCTCCTTCATCTTGTCGGTAGATGCCACAGAGAATCTTCATTAGAGTCGACTTGCCGGCTCCGTTCTCGCCAAGCAGTGCATGCACTTCGCCAGCATGGATATCGAGCGACACATTCTGCAGGGCCTTAACCCCAGGAAAGGACTTCGAGATATGTCTCAAGGATAATAATGGAGTCATAGGGGTACCCTCGTGTGCCACCAGAGGTGGCACACGCTGTCGGCGTCTTTGGTAGGGGTTACCAGCTGAAATCGGCGGCTTTATCGCGATCGATCAGCTCGACGTCAATGGGGATTTCTGCAGGCGCAGTTTCAGCCCCCCAGTACTTGGCCATTGCCAGGCCGAGCCCCACGCGAACCATATCTGCGGGATATTGCGCTGAAGTGGCGATGAACGGTGAATCGGCTTTCTGTATCTCGGCAACGGCCTCGGGATGTCCGTCGACACTGACCAACTTGATATCCTGGCCACTGGCTTCAATGGCGATCAGGGCACCCAAGGAGCCGATGTCGTTGACGCTGAATAGGCCGTCGAGCTCTGGGTTAGCCTGGATGATATTCTCTGTCACCGTCATTGCATGGGTGCGTTCCTGACGGCCGTTCTGCGTAGTGACAATTTCAATGCCGTCATGCTCGTCGAGCGCGGCGTTGCAACCATCGATACGCTGCAGGATAGGCACGACTGGAATGCCATCCAGCAGGGCTACTTGGCCTTCGCCGTCTAGCTGCTGGGCCAGATATTCGCAGGCTTTATAGCCAGCATCGTAGTTTTTTGACCCTACGAATCCGTCCACTGGGCCGTTGGCCTGAGCATCAATGGCGACCGTGGTGACGCCGGCTTCCTTAGCAGCCAGCACCGCAGTTTCAACACCGACGGAGTCGGCGGGGTTAAGCAGTAGGATGTCGATTCCCCGCTGGATCATGTCCTCGACATCGCTAACTTGCTTGGAGACATCATGGCGGGCATCAGTGGTGATCACTTCGGCTCCTATGCTCTCGGCGGCGCTCTCCAGTGCCTCTTGCATAGTCACGAAGTATTCGTTGTTGAGTTCCTGGAAGGACATGCCGATTGTCAGGGTATGCTCATCAGCTGATGCGGTCACTGCTGTTAAGGCAGTGGCGCTGGCGGCGAGGAGAACCGTCTTGCGAAAGGGGGCTGCGATATCACTAATTTTCATGGTTAGCTCCAGATTTGTTATTGTTGCGTTGCAAGGTGCAGTAAAGCTGACTTTATCAAAATGTTAACGTCAACATTTGAAAGCTAGAAGAGTCCAGCGGACAAAGCAATAGAGCTCAGACCAATGTCTACTAGCTCCTGTTCTGTCTCTTCGAGTTTTCCTACTTCACATATCGAAATTGCTAGGCAGAACCACCATGTCACGAATGGTCACATTGCGAGGGCGAGTCAGAATGTACATGACAGCATCAGACACATCCGATGGCTCAATAATGCTGCCTGACTCTTTCGCCTTGCGCAGGTTTTCTTCAGGCCAATCAGCAAGCAAAGCACTGTTGACAGGGCCTGGTGAAACCGAAGCAACACGGATGCCATGTTTCAAAACTTGGCGGCGCACGGTCTGGACGAAATTGGTCATGGCCCACTTGGAAGAGGCGTAGACCGGCTCCCAATGGACGGGGAAATGCCCAGCTACCGAGCTCGTCACTATGATGTCACCAGTTCCGCGTTCGATCATGTGTGGCAAGATATTCTGGACGTTCTTCATCACGACGCTGACATTTAGGCTCACCATTCGGTCAATGGCATCTGGGTCAGCGTCGAGCAAGTCACCCCCGATATAGCTGCCAGCATTGGCGTGGAAGATATCGAGTTGGCCAGCTTTCTCCAAGATTTGTGACAGCAACGTTGCGCAGTCCTTAGGGTCGAGCAAGTCCATGACCAGGGGAATCGCAGCATCGCCCAATTCCTCACAGATTGTCTTCAGTGAGGCCTGATCGCGGTCAACCAGTACGACACGAGCGCCTGATGCAATCATCGCCTTTACAGTAGCAAGCCCTATTCCCGATGCCGCGCCGGTGACAGCTGCGACCTTTCCTTTCAATTCATTAGCCATCAAATTCTCTCCTGTAATTGTCTTTTTTTAGTCAAAGCGACTTGAAGTTTTTGAAGCATTTGTACAGTGGATGGGTGCTGATATCTTCTAAATGTTAACGTCAACATTAATGAACACTAGTCGCCCACCATGGGCAAATCAATGGAGGGTAGACCAATGTCTAGAGTAATGATTGAGCCGAAGACATTTCAGCTAGCTGAATGAGCGCATTCGAAACGCGCGCTACGGCCTTAAGGCATAATTATCTGCCAACAGCCTAGAGGGTAGGCTCTTTCGAGCAAAGAACAGAAAGATCTTCAAACGTAATTCCCCCATATGGCAACCGCTGTCTGCTAATCTCGCTTACCGTGGATATATTCCCCTAAACGTCTCCTGGTGGCCTTCGAACAGTAGCGCGGATTATTCAGCATTAAGCTTATACCGAAGTGACTTGGGCGCCAAAGAAGTAGTACTTGTTCTGCTTGACTAGTCGCTCAATCAAGGGTGTCTTATCAACGTAGTAGTAATAGTCACCTTCACTGGTGTCAGAAAAGATCTGAACCCCAATGGAAAGTTTACGACGATAAGCAGATGACATGCTCGACTCCGATAATGTAACCCATTCGGCCATTGTGACATTTTATTATGCTGATAGGCGGGGAGAGGAGGTGCTTTTGCAAGGTGGTCATCATGGAGTGTGAAGAAGCGCGGATAGGGCCCTATTGCCAAAGGTCAAAATGTCCAAAAACCGGACATTTTATAATCACGCTATGTGGCCGCTTTGGTGGTGGCGATGGGCACCTGTCGGTGTAAATCGGGACAAAGCGGAAAGTGCTATTAAAGTCCTATATCACTTCAAACCATTGTTTTATATAAATTAAATCGCGTTTATCGATAGGGTGCCTTAGTGGGTAAGTCCACCGGAAAGACTTAGAATTAGCCTCCGAAGCTGAGGGTCGCAGGTTCAAATCCTGCCGGGCGCGCCAAATTGTTAAAAAGGGGCCTGCGAAAAATCGTGGACCCCTTTTTTTGGTTTGGCTGTTATCGGCCGAGGCTGTGTGAAAACGTAGCTGTCGCTATACTTATCCCATGACTAAGTGTGGGAGGTACCGATGAAACGGTTCGTCGCAGGTGAATCCCGATCCCAAGCTACCTTGTTTCCTGAGCTTCTGGATGATTTTGTCTCAGAAGATAATCCGGTTCGAGCCATTGAGGCTTTTGTTGACGCCCTTGATCTCAAACAGCTGGGCTTTAATGGCGTTGTCCCTCATGCGACGGGTCGGCCCGCCTACCATCCCGCCGTTCTTTTAAAAATCTATCTCTACGGCTACCTCAATCGCATCCAGTCTAGCCGCCGACTGGAACGTGAGGCACAGCGTAATGTTGAACTCATGTGGCTAACGGAACGCCTAACGCCGGATTTCAAAACGATCGCAGATTTCCGCAAAAACAACGGCAAAGCGATTCAAGCTACTTGCCGCGACTTTGTCTTGATATGTCGACGCCTAGGGCTCTTTTCACATTCGGTAATGGCGATTGATGGCAGTAAATTTAAGGCAGTCAACAATCGAGACCGTAATTTCACCTTGGCTAAGATGAAGCGGCGGGCAGAAGAAATCGATAAAAGTATTGAGCGTTACTTACACCAGCTCGACGCAATGGATCAAGGCTCTGCCGCTATCACAGAAATGCGGACAACAGGTTTGAAAGAAAAGATCGCTTCCCTAACAGAAGAAGTTCAGCAACCCTGAATTCAAACATTAAGCGCAGCACCTGCGGTTTTCAGCGCCCCTGAATACTCTCCCAGGAACACTTGTGCCGGTGTCCGATACCCCAAGCGTTTTCTGGGGCGGTTGTTCAACTTGGCAACGAC
>NZ_JAUAMB010000039.1 GCF_031010175.1 Halomonas sp. SpR1 | reverse complement strand
CTAGAGATGCGGGAATAATAAATGAAGACGTTCTAAAACGTATTGCTGGCCGATAGTCGTGCCAAGACGACAGGACACTGTCATCGGCAACTGATTTTTAGGTTTTCACACAGCCTCGGCCAAGAGCAGTCTTTTAGTTTCCACTAATTTAATGTGGTAACTCAGACGTCCAATAACCGTCCAGCAGTTTCCGGGGCGGCTGGAGCGCCTTGTTGTGTCATATTGCCACTTAAACCCAGACAGCTGTAAGTTGAATATAAGTTCCAGCAATGATTAACCAAAACCCAGTTGCTGCATTGTAAAACAAAATGTTCCGCACCCATGTTGAGAATAGCCTATCTGGGTTATCAATAATCTGCCGTGTAATATACGACGGGCTACCATAAGGAAATTCATTTTTGCCACCATATTCATCCATTACCTTTTTAAACAGCCCACTCACCTCAAGTTGAAAAACACCAGAGGCTGTAGCAAGCAAGCCAGAAGAAGCTAGCCATTTTGCAGGGTTAGCACAACCCGCAATAACTGAATAGATACTTACAGCTAGGCTAATCAAAGTCGCAGCCAGCAATACAATAAAGGCTTGGCGCTCGAATCTCTTAAAGATAACGATATCTCCTATTTGGCCCAACGCCGTGTCCACCGGAAAATCAGGAGCACAGCAAATAATTTTTCCGAATGCAGCAACTTGTTATATGCTGGACAATAAATTAAATAAAGCAATGCCTTAAGAAGAAAAGGTCTACCATCACAGCACTTAATCGGCTGAGTGGATGAAAATTGCTGCCGGAGCGTCCTGCCCGAAAAGTTGTTTCTGGCGCTCCTTTTCGAGTTTTCCGTAGCGTCTATTCAGTGGGTTTTTCAGGCTCGTGCCAAAGGCTGTAATCGGTACGCCATCTTGAGTAAAGCTATCTCTCCACATATCAAACCGGCCATCAACACATTGTGTGAAAAGAACCCCAGCCTGCCAAAACGTGACAGGATTATTGGTTTCGCACATGATCTTGAACCAGTGTCGAGCCCAGCTATTATACCGATAGGCAGTGATCGCCGCCGCGTATGCTTTGCCGGGAAGGCCCTCGGTATCTTTGAATTCCGCTAATATCCTTTCACTGTGTGGGCTTTTATCGCAAAAGCCGGCAACCATAAGCCCGCGAGCAATTTGGGATGGTTCGGGCTGCGCAATCTTTTCATCGATATAGGCATCAAGAAAAGACCCTTGATTGCATTGCAATGCGGATAATACTTCGATTGCAATCGCTTGGTCAGTTGCCGCGCTGTCCAATCGCTTTCTACGCAACGCATCAAAAGATGAAGATTTGCCTCCCTTCCATACGCTAATGGATCCAAGATCAACGCCGCTCTTACCGAATGTAAACCTTACCAACGGACGGCTATGTGCCGTTCGCTCAAATAGCAGCACACTCTTCTCAGGATTGATGTCTGCAATCGCACTAGCCACCAGCAGAATGAGATTGTGGACGACTGGGAGCCTAGAGTCGTTGATCTCCATGAAGAGGTCACCCCACTTATTTATAATTTCGGGATCGATAACGGCCAACGCCGCAAAATCCTCATGCGTAAGGTGATCAAGAATGATATGCGCTTTTGCTGCTGTCAGCTCTTCCCTGAAAGCAACGAACGAGTCTTTATTATGTTTTTGCCTATCGCGGAATTCATTATCGCTCTCGGATAAACGTCTGAAAAAATCTTCTATATTCTCTGAGGGCATCTCTCGCTCTGAGACAGAGAAAAGTATTGGATCCTTGGAAAAAATATACTCTGCCTCCAACTCAATTTCAGGAGTAACCAGTTCAATCGGTAGGCCGACTGCACAGTGAATAGAGGCATCAATGCGTTGAGCTATTTGCTGAACCGCTGTTCTTTTGAGCACCGTTGCTGCTCGCCCATAGAGTGATGGTGAAATCCGGTCTATAACCTTACTCTCATCGGTGAGTCCGGCCTCTGCAGCCTCTAGCAATGCAAGAGAGCCATACCAGTTCTCAAAATTATCTTTGCCCTCGGACAGAACGTATTTCCAGTCACTCTCCGCTACAGCCCTTATAAGGGCGGGATGCCCCGAGTGGACTGCCAAACCGAGTGCACTTCTGCGAAGCCGTCCCTGTTTCGAAGTAATGGAAGACCGGGTGAAATCGCATATCTCGGTTGAGAGTTCTGCGCCCGTCGCAGCAGCTATCTCAAGAAGCAGGTGCTGCCTATAACATTCCGTGCCCTCGGCCAGGGTTTCTTTTAAGAAACGGTCAAGGATCTGTGGATCGGGAGTTTTGGTTTCATCGATGAGTTCCAGCAGGAGTGGCTGATCCTCGGTCGTTGCCAGCAGAATTTCAATCTGCTCGGAGCAATCAAGGAATGGAAAAGCGATGAGCAATTCATACTGCAGCAAGATGCTCTCACCTTTTGGCAGTCCTTGATTATCGCCTGCTCCTTGTGCATTTTTCCATTTTTCGACCAGCGCCCGTGCCTGATCCTCCGTGGCGAGCGCGCCATGTTCGCGCAGCTCCAATAACCCTTGTCGAAGCGATATGTCGGTGCGTTTCACAACGTCCTCTGCAAACTCGCGAAGCTTAGCTGCGGCGGCTTTCAGTGCAAAACGGGCAACGACCGGCAGGGAATCAACAAAAACGTGATCCTGAGACGATTGCCCTCTGCCCTGTCGGAGCGCGGTGCAATCAAGGCTCTGGTAACGCTGGACAGTTTGATCCATGTTAGCAGGTACCGGTGCTGACGGATCACAGGGCTCTATTTTTTCCTTTGTAGGGAATAGGCCGTGTGGTATCTGACGATCCTGGGTTAGTTCCTCATAAAGGATGCTAGCTTCCCGGTCGTCACCCGAATCGCCCGTTGCTCGCAAGATTCTAAGCAGAGCCCACTTGCCTGTTTTTGAGATGGTATCAGAGGTCAGATCCTTGCAACTTCGCAATAGTGAACTTCGCGTCTCTGACCAATCAAGAAGGTTCAGGCTAATGAGGGCAAGGAAACTCTTGCTTGGCACCCGATAGGAGCCGTTAAGCGCGTTGGCAAAACTCCAGTCAGTAAGCTCGTTTGCGAAAGGTGCGAGTCTCTTGCCAGCCAGTAAAATCAAAGCAAGCCCTGATAGCGCATCCAGATCACCCTCCATTTTTATGAGACGTCTCTGACGAGTCTTTTCGGCGGGTGAGAGGGCAGCAAGCTTGTCATCCATTTCCGCTTGCAGCTTTTCACGCTCCTGCTTAACTTTGTCCTGGGGATCACGGCGGACGTGACGATGCATACGGCGCTCCACAGCCAGAGAGTATGCGCGTAGCCAATCCCGAACTTCCTGTGCCACCGAGTCCCAGGCTGCACTTGATTTTGCAGTTTGAACAAGCGCCGCTTGTATCCAGTCGAAGTTTGGCTGTTGACTAGAATGCAAACAGAGATTCCGAGCCGCCTTTGCGATATCCAGCGGTCTTTCCCTTGCTAAACTGACCAAGGCGTCAAGCGAATCCGGCGGTGGGTTCTGAAGCTCGGCGAATCCCTTAATAAGTGCCTGGGCAATCTCGGGTGAATACTCATCATCGTCAGCCGCGCATACTGTAATTGCCGCTTTCACTGCCTCAGCCGTTTTATCCAGAGCTTCGATCGGCTCAAGAACCTCCTTGAGAGCATCATCAAGACTACGGTTGTTGCGCTTGGCTTTGCGCAGATTTTCGATAATGGAGAACCCAAGGGCCAATGTTAGCCCTTCATCCCTGAGTTCGTATTTTTGCGGCTCCCCGGGGACGGCGGAATAGAAGCGGCCTTCGGCAACCGCTGGAACTTCGTTGTCAAAGATGCGCAGATCGTCCTTTACTTGGCTCGTAGCGCGTATTAGTAGTTCCTGCGCTTGACCGCGTAGATGTGCTACGAATTCGATAGGATCGTCACCAAAGTCTTCCTTGATTCCTGCCATGATATGCTCGAACAACAGGCGTTCGATGCTAAGTTCCTCAAATATTGCAACGTCATCGCCGAAAACCTCAAGTGCAATCGACAGGATGCGAGGATTCCTTAGGAACTCTGCAACAGTTGGATTGAGCTTGTTAAGAGGAACTAGGTGTTTCCTTAGAATGCTGTCACGTTCGTCAGCATCCCACTTGGGAACAACTACTTCTTTAACAGGGTATGTCAGCGCCTTCCTAACTCGCGTGTTGAAGTAGTGTGTGCGTGCAGTGAGTACGATGCGACCGCCGCGCCGGTTAACATAGGTGGCGACATTATCGACGATCTTTCCCCATTTTCGGTCGGGACGCTGATTGATCCCGTCTAAAACGAAAACAAAGCGCGGACGTGCCGGTTTGCCTTCAGCTTTCCATGCCTTCAGTCGTCGCCGCCAGCGTACTGTGCTCTTATCGCTTTTTACGTCGCCGGTCTGCGCGACGAGTTTTTTGATCAGAAGTGTCTCTATGTCTTCTTGTGTAGTGACCTCTGAAAAATCATCAGGCGTTAAAAACACCAGAAGAGGTTTGTCAGATTGTGCAAGCCAGGACTGCAACACGATCCATGATTTGCCACAGCCTTCCTCGCCATGGACGCAGACAATATTGTCATCATCAATATTCGATAAATATGTCCGCAGTTTAATGACTAAATTGTTACGGGCTATAACGGTGACAGCACGATCTCTGGGTGCGAGGGGCTGACCGAGTTCAATGCGCGCAATGGCCTTTTGCGATACAGTTTCTTCGAACCATATTGCGTTGGCCTTCTCTGCCATCACTGTGGCCATTCCCGACGCGTCGAGACTTCTGCGAATTGACTCTTCGTAGTGCGGAAACCGAGCATCTGAACGAATAGCATCCAGTGCAGCAAGCGCCACACTTAACACCTGATTGTTGAGATTGGTTTTCAAAAAGGACTCGGTCTTGATACCAGCTATCGCGAGCGCCACGGCCAGACGTGGAAAATCGGAAGGAGTCCAATCTAGAATCAGAACACTGATACCTTGCTGTGTTCCATCGGCACGCAAGTCGTCCGCCAGCTGGCTAGGTACCTCACAGGTTGCGCCTAGTACCCAGACTAAGTCTGCGTGATCGTTGTGGCGGACAAGGTCTGGGATTTTTGACAGCACGTCTGCGCGCGGTAGTTTGTTCGTATAGAGTTTGCCTTCGAAAGCTACAGCGCCTTCAAAAGCAGCCTTGCCGTCGATTCCGCGTTGGTAGCCGCTGCTCGCAAGCCGAAAGGGGATGCTCGTTATTCCTTCAAGCGCTTCGCCAATAAGCCCTTCAAAGCCATCTTCTCCCGTCGGCTTCAAAGTCAGAAGAGCGTTCCTCAGGTTTTCAACGTGGGTTATAAATGGTTTGATCATTCAGGATCTCATACCAAACTGTTCAGCACCGATGAAAGCACATGCTGCCTTTACCTGCATGGCCGCTTTGGGTTGATTGCATCTATGCACGAGTATTCTTGTTTCGGCCAGGAGCGGACTTGAGGTAATTGAGATATAACTCCGCGCTCACCAGCAAAAATGAGAGCGAAGCGATGATGTTTTGCGTGCAGCAATTTTTCTAAATTTCTCTGATCTCATCAAAAATGCACTCCAATTGAACAGAGAAATCTCTTGGCAACCGCACCGCATCAATTAAGTATTTAGCAGTCGACGTCGAAAATTGTCGCACTCTTTTGTTATTCGATATATACCTTGAAGAAAATCGATCCTTATCTATGGATCGTGAAGCGATATCCATAAAAGCAATTTCGCGAACTGGTAAAATGCACTTCTGAACATCACCAGGTGAATCTAGCAGCTTTCTAGTTAGTTCTAAGTATTTCGGCCAGCTTTTTATTTCCGGCTCGGAAATAACAGAAGAATCCGCGGAGTTAGAAAACAACTCTTTCATTTTATTTTTTAACAAAAAACTTTCCCTTCCTCCCCAAATATAATATTTCATTAATTTTTCATATTCTCTTTCATTTACTTCATAATCAACCACACCTCTAAAATCATGTATAATTTTTGCCAATATATACATAAAAATAGACAAAGCGTAATTAAAAACAGCCTTGTGTTTGGCTTTCTCTGGATCTAGCTCTCCTTTTACTTTTTCCAACGCAACTAGAAATTTTCTAAAAGCTCTTGCAGTATCTTTTTCAGCGGGTATATCGCTATTCAAAAACCTGACAAACTGTCCTAGCTTTGTGTTTCCAGAAACTGACGAAAATAGCTCAATCCAATTAGTAATTGACGTCGAGTAACTATAATCAACTCGAAAATCCAGAGAGCAAGATTCTCCATAATTTGCAAACTGTTGTTCATCAAACAAATGAACGTTTATTTGTCTTGCGGATAATCGGTGGGCTTCAGATGCTTTCTTCCTAAGTATGACAAAGGCTTCAGTACAGTCAGTAAAATGCATCAAACCTGATGCCCAAAAAGCCCTATTAATAGGGCTTGTTTTCCCTAGGGTCTTGCAATCGAAAATAATTTTTTTAGGTCTACCAAATGACTCCACTTTAATGCCGAGAACGTCAATATCTGTAATTACAGTTGAAGTATCTGATAGCTCTCTATAATTCTGTATATTGACCTCTAGAAATGGTACAATTTCATTTACGAGACAATACCTTATTGCCATTTCTTTCTGATGAATATCTTTATCAAAATTTGACATATTATTCGTAAGCCATTATTAACTGTTCGAATTGGTTGGCAGCATCTTCATCCAATGCGACTTGCCTTCTTTTCTTAAGCTCTGCAGAAGAAACTATTGATTGAATATATTTCTCATCTTTAGACAAAGCTATTCTCGCATCTTGATTCACATCGAGGCTGGACATCTCTCCGGTTATCAACAGACTAATAGCTAAACTTAAAGCTGCTATGTTTTCTTCAGTTTTATTGAGGCAAAACTGGTATCTATCTCCATTCGTATGCCTTAACGAACCAACTTTGAGGAACACTAAGTTTCTGTACTGGTTAGCTGCCTCTGAATTAGAACCTATATAACCTTTATCCCTTAAAGTCTCTAGGATTCTAACAGGCATTTTGATGCGATATTGTTCCGCCAAGAGCTGGCCTTTGCGTACGCATGACACCAAGGCCATAGCTCTTTCGTAAATCTCACGATTTGCAGAGTCTAATCGAGAACCACCCGGTCTAGGAGTAAAAACAAAGGTTTCCCTAGTTGTCTTAAATTCGATGGAGGGGGGCTTTAAAATACCCTCTGAGCAAAGATGGTTAAGAAGATTTTTCTGGGTTAGAGTGAGTTTTCTTCCACCTAACTCTAGCCTTTTATCAATTAATGATAGCGGCCAGCCTTGATTATCCTTAATGATTCCTAGTACAACCTGTATGTCATAACTCCCTGATTTTGCAGAAAGGTCAACAAGGCCCTCAAGGTTATCAGAAAAATAAAAAGGGCTAGCGATAATGTTTCGACCTCTTGCCCTAAATTCTTTAAGGTAATTTCCATGCGTCCCTATATCCATACATCTATTGAACATTGGAATGTCGATACCCGTGGACGAAACCAATCTATCCCTATTTTCCGGCTTGTTCTGAAGCTCCGCCAATATTAATAAAGTCCCTTGCTCGTGTTCGTTGTAGTGGTCAACTCAGCAAAGGTGAAATAATTTCCAACGCCGTCGTACAGATCCTGAAACCTTGGCACGTCAGGAATAACCGAAACTATTTTTGCCCCATTCGTGACCAACTGAACATATTCAATTTCTGCCAAGATATTTAATGATTCTTTTAATGCATAAGATGGGATTGAAAAGAAGAAGTCAGAAACTTTCCTCAATACTTCATATTCTATTTCTGGCAACCCTCTCAAGTGCATAGCGAGAGTGGCCGACATTCCCATGGTTCTCATGCTATCAAAATCAGGAACATCAACATTCCCTAAGCCCGACTGGATATCGTATGATAGCTCTACTAGCTGTCTTCCTTTAATCATATTCTTATCGTTACTCTAGATGAACCAACAGATATTGGCCGGATACACTATAATTAAATAGACGTGCTCGGATATATTTCGCATACGGCCCCCTAATAAACCAAAAAGCCTTGTCACAACTTGCTTAAAAAATGCATTCACCCCGCCTACCGGCTATGTAACCACCAAAAAGCATGCCCGCAGCAGTTCCCTCCGATGTCCGGTTTGGGTCGTTTTCAGCCTTATGCTGCTTACTTATTAGCTTTCGGGCACTTGCTCAATTCTCTACTGAACTTAGCTTAGCACAAGCTGCTGAAGTGAGCGGAGGCTCGTCAGCTTTTCTGTTCAACGCTCCTTCTTAGGGCTCTTAACATTTACCAACGTTGGAGGCTGTGTAGCAGGCGCAGTCTTGATTAGGTGGGAGCTAGGGGAAGAGTCAAAATGCTGAGAAAACAATAACCTCCGCGTAAACTCGTGAAAGCCAAGAGGCTTGGCGTCTACTTATAGCCATCACGCTGCTAGCTGCCAGTGCCAAGGAAGCGGATGAGAAGAGGCGAAATGCTAGTTCAAGCACTGTCCTCAAGCCGACATAAAGTCGTTCCAGCGCCTTACCAAATAGTTGTGCCCCATGACGGTATTCCGCACCGCGATGAATCAGATCAGAGCTGCCATCGGGGCCTGGAAGGCTCTTGGACGCAGGTTGGCCGTCATACCAAAAGTCCTACTCCACAGTGGATAGATGTGGGCGGGTCAGTTCTGGGGTGGAAATGTAATAGCCTTGGCGGGCCATGACGAATCTGGGCAATCCAGAAATCCTTGTGTCCGTGCCCACCTGGGTACCTTTTCACGGTTCACGCTGAGATGAGCATAGTTTCCTTAAAGAATATTTCGATAAGCCGCCAGCTACCACCGATGATCGCTGTGGAAACAACCGCGGCAATTACAGCAAGACCGAGCCCCGCAGCGACGGCAATGCCATCTCGCTGAGCAATGCCAAGGGACAGTATCAGTACTGCCAACCCAGGCAACGTATTTCCAAATGGAATCGGGAGGGCTATCAGCAAGGCCATGATAAAAATAACGACGCCGATGCTCCGAATAGCAAAAGGCGTGATAAGACACCCCAGGCGCACGCATAGGCGCCGCTCGAGTTTTTCGAGATGTGGGGTCGCTTTACCTAAAATACGCTCCAGCTGTTGCCGCCCGATACGCAGTCGGGCAATACCCAGCGGCAGCCGGATGCACTTGGTGCCGATCGCCATCTGTAGGCCAATGAAGGCTAGCGCGGTTCCAAACACCATGCCTGCGGGAATGCCTGGCGTGGGTACAATCGCTGGGATTGCGAAAAGCAATAGCACCAAGGGGGTGGCGCGTTCATCAAGGGCGGCCAGAATGTCGCCTAGTGTGGGGCGCTGATGTTTCAGATGACCAGGTAGAGCACGCAGTACAGCGGCCAGGCTCATTTCTCAAGCACTCCATAAAGTCGCAGGAAGAGCGACGTGGGGAATAATATAGGGAAGGCAGGTAAATAGGTATCGAGCTTTGCTGATTTTTTTGCTATGGCACCGATAGCGTATCCCCTAACTGGCCATCGGGGGTTTCAGGTTGTCATGGTAGGTGTATTCCGAGGCCATAGCTTGGCGGTTTCTGTTCACTCCTCCTTCTTTTTATTCCTCCTTCGGTGCGCTCGCCATATTGCGCAATAGCCAGTAACGGCGCAGTACGGCATCGTTAATGTTCTGCTCCAACTCAAAAGCACTGGAAGTAGGGCAAAACAGAGTGATGCCCAGGCGCTGTTTTCCGATGTCCGTGGTGGCGAGCGTCACGCGAGGATGAGGGTCTGCGATATCGATGCCGCTGCGCTTTCTGATCAGTGCGCTGTAGCGTTGGGCCAACTCGGCATGAGGGACGTGTAACTTCGCCACCTCCTCCTCTAATGCCGGCAGAGCCGATCGCATGTCCACATCAGGCTCTAGTACGACGCAGACTTCGAAATATACCCACTTCTTGAAGAAGTTCTGGTTCCTGACCGGGGTGGTCAGAAAAACGCTGTTGGGCACCACGATTGTCTTGCCCGAGTATTCAAAGCGTCCCACGGGCCCGCCAATTTCCTGAAGGGTCGTTGCCAGCATGGTCTCGTCGACCACCTGACCACGCAGGTTGCCAATCTCAACCCAGTCTCCAATCTCGAAAGGCTGGTTGACCACGCGCAGTACGGTGCCCGACAGGCAGAGGATCAGCTCCTTGGTGGCGATAACCAACGCTACAGCGAAGGCGGTGATGGATAACGCGAAGGCATGCAGAGAAGGCAACCAGATCAACACCAAGCCGACCAGGGCGAGAACCACGGTGGTGTTCCGGATCCGGGCTAGCCACACGCGGCGGTAATCAGACAGGATCTCTTTCTGGCCGCGTATGATGCGCACCGCAAAAATGCGAAACAGGATGATAATGCACACCAGTGCTACCGAACTCACGCCACGGTTACTCAGTAGTTCAATCCAGAAAGAATTATCAGGCATGGCGGTTTTGCTTTACCTCCCTAAAGGTCAATGGTGAGACGCAAACATGCCACAGAGACGATGCTGCGTCGATTGAGGAGGTAGGTGGTGCCTTTTTTCGTTTACAGATTACGGAACCCAGCAGAGCCAGCCCGGATTGAAAGGATCTATGTTCCCGTGCGAACCGAGTTCTCCATCGAACACGAACGATCCGATGGAGAAGAGGAGATTCAGGGTATGTGGCAAACCGAGCAGATGAGAGCTATATTTTCGATGTAGTTTGCGCTGTCTTACATTAGCTCAGCTCGCGAGCGAGATTTTCTCAGAATGTGACGTTTCCACGCATCGCTGGCCAGACCCGGTGCCCCAGCTTTTAGACAAGCTTTCATTTTTATCGAGAACTCTATGTCCAGCCAAGGCGATTCGAAACCGAACAAAACCAGCGAGACCTCATTGTCGGTGCCATCAACTGAAGGCTCTGGAAAGGGGCGCTCGAACCAGCCTCTCGCCGAAGAGGCCAATGACACTTCCAGAGGGGCACAAAAGCATTTCCTTAATCATAGAGAGGCAGAGGCTGGCGGCCCCGCAGACTGTGCGGCTTGCGGTGAGGAAGATCCAGGAGTGGCTTTGGAAATGCTGGTGGGTAACACCGACGAGAAAACAAACCGATAAGTGGTTAGCCTAAAATCATTGCGTACTATCCGCGTCATGCATAGCCTCGCTTCCATTGAAAGCGTGAACGGCAAACTCACCCGGAGCAGCTCGCTGGGTGCCCAACATTTTTAGGGCGTAACTCATATCCGAGCGACCAGCTTCCCATCGTTCGGTCAGGGTAGGGCGCGAGAAGTCGAAGGCTCTCATTTCGGAGTCGTGCGGCACGCCAGCATGGCTGAGCATGAGTAGCGTGGTGGCTCTCTCACTCTTTGATCCTTCCGCTAGGGCTGACGCTAAGGTCGGATCCTCGCGCTGCGGTTTTGGTATGTGGTTGCCAAGTAGCCGTAACTGACGACGTAACTCGTGCGCTTGCCGCAGGTTCTGCAATGCCCTCCAACTCTGAGCCGAAAGAAGCAGCTCCATTTGCCGATCCATCGCTTGCCCAACAGTCTTGAAGTCTGGGGCAAGGCGTCTAAACAGATCCAGTGCAATGCAGAATCGGTCATCGTTCACTGGCTCGTTTAAGGCAGCTTCCAGCGGTAGATTGGATGTCATACCACCATCCACCATGAGACGATCCTCAATCCGTGTCGGTGGGAAAAAGGGAATAAATCCACAGCTTGCTAGTAGATGATCGACTGTGAGGGTTAACTTGGCACTGTCGAAGCGTACCTCCTCCCCGTTATTCGCATTTACGGCTACGATTACCACCCTCGTTTGACCGCTATTCAGCCGCTCAAAATCGACCAACTCCTCCAACTGCGCCCGTAACGGAGCAAGCTCAAAGAGACTTGTATCGGTGGGCATCCCCGGTAGCATAGAAAAGACGCCTGGAAAGCGCGCTCGATAGAAGGCGGGGCTGCCCAGAAGAAGGCTTTGCAGCGCCTGCCTCCGTTTCATATCCCATGTCGTCGAAAAGACAGGACTAAAGGCCCAAGCCCCATCTTGCACAGCGGTATGCCAAAAACTGCGCAGTACGCTGATTCTTTTTTCGGGAGGATTGCCCGCAATCAGAGCCGCGTTGACCGCACCCGCCGAGACGGCGAAGATTTGATCGAAGTGAACGTTTTGTTCAACGAGCGTTTCATAAGCGCCACCCTGGTAAGCGCCGAGCGCGCTTCCCCCGGCCAGAATAAGTGTGCTTTGCTCAGCCATATCATCTCCTACTAACCTGATCCGGGGTTTGCCCAAAGCGGACGGGCTGGGGGCGGCAGAATAAACGGTCATTTAACAGCATAGTGTGCTGCAAGATACTTGCTATACCGGAATTAAATCTCTGGCGCAGCTCATAGATGCTCCTCGACCGTCATGTCCAAGGCGAAATAAACCGCGCTCTGGCGGGGATGGCCTTAAGTGAAGGCTGTTTTTTCTGCTATGTTCAAGGCGAGTGAACTGTTTACCAAGTTAGGGTGCGGCCTTCGAGCGAGGTTCCTATCTGTCTTTCCGGTATTGAGCTTCGCTGATGTGTTCATGCTCCACTTAGCATTGGAGGTAGACATTGCCAGATCCCGAATTCAAGAGCTGTATCATCATTGGTGCTGGGCCTGCTGGCATGACTGCGGCGTTGTACCTCAATCGGTTTCACCGTGAGGTGACGGTGCTTGATGCTGGAAACAGTCGCGCGCGCTGGATTCCACAAACACACAATTGCCCGGGGTTTCCGGATGGGCTGAGCGGCTGTGAATTGCTAGAGCGCCTACGCACCCAGGCAGAACAATACGGTACCAAGGTG
Source organism: Halomonas sp. SpR1 (assembly GCF_031010175.1). Classification (GTDB taxonomy): domain Bacteria; phylum Pseudomonadota; class Gammaproteobacteria; order Pseudomonadales; family Halomonadaceae; genus Vreelandella. Next base: position 32,951 of record NZ_JAUAMB010000039.1, on the reverse strand, counting down.
ACCCAAGCTACGGCGTCACGGTTGGAGCACGTGGACGGTGGTTACCGGGTGACCGATACTCAAGGCGGCCAATACTACGGCCGTACGGTGCTATTGGCCACCGGGGTTGAGGACGTGCTGCCGCCGGAGCCTTGGGCAGAAGAAGCGATCAACTGCGGGGCAATGCGCCTGTGTGTCATCTGCGACGGCTACGAAGTCAGCGATGACGACCTTGCAGTGTTTGGATCGCTGCGTACGGCGTTTGAGCATGCCAAGTTTATGCGCACCTATTCTGCGACGGTGACGCTGGTACAGAGTGACAACGAACAAGTGGACACACAGCTGCAGCAGAGTGCAAAAGACTTGGGCATTGCGTTGATGAAGAAGCCACATGACTTGCGATTCGATGGGCAGCGCTGTGGCTTCATCGACACGCTTGGTAAGCGTCGCGACTTCGATACCATTTACCCGGTTCTAGGCAGTCGCTCACAGGCTACGCTGGCCATTGCGTTGGGCGCGAGTGTAGATGAGGAAAACAAACTGGTGGTGACCGAGAAACAGATGACCTCAATTGATGGCCTGTATGCAATTGGCGACGTGGTCAGTGCGCTGAGCCAGATCTCGGTAGCGGTTGGACATGCAGCCGTTGCCGCCACAGCCATCCACAATGTGTTACCGCGCAATCCCCGCTAAACACTGAGGCAATTACCCGAGCGTTGCTTGGCAAGAGAGGAGGCAAGGGGATATGAAAAATCCTGCACAGCCCCGAATAGGCGCCACACTGCTAGCAGCTACCTTATTAGGTATCGGTTTCATGGCGGCAATAGATGAAATTATCTTTCACCAAGTTTTGGGGTGGCACCACTTTGTGGAAACTGACAGCTCGGCTTTGGCGCTAGCGTCGGATGGGCTACTACATACCCTAGAGCTTGTGTTTTTAGTCATTGGGGCAGCCATTATGCTGCGCCTTAACGAAACTGGGGAGCGCGCCAAGGGCTACCGTAGTGCCGGTTTTCTATTGGGTATGGGCGGCTTTCAGCTGTTTGACGGTATCGTTATACACAAAATTTTCGGGCTGCATCAAATCCGTTATGTTGCTGACCTGCTCTTTTACGACCTCGCTTGGAACGCCACAGGTCTACTCTTGCTGTTAATAGGCTATGGGTTGTTGCGCCGAGCCAAGCGGGACTTGGCACTCAATCAGCAATGAATGGATTTACGCTTGTCTTCAGTTTACTAGCAGCGCTTTACAGCTGGGGCTGGTGGCGTCAGCAAAAGCAATGTCGACGCTGGCCATTATGGAGGTTAGCTATATTTTGTCTCGCAGCGCTTGCACTGATGATAGTGCTATCACCTCCATTGCTGCAGTGGGCCCATCATGATTTTCGCGGCCATATGGTTGTTCATCTAATCGCGGGCATGATTGCGCCACTTGGGTTAGTAATGGCAGCGCCGGTAAGCTTGGCTCTCAAGAATGTGCCTACCTGCTGGGGCCAGCGCTGGGTGAAATTTGTGTCGTTGACGCCAGCTCGGTTACTAAGTCACCCGCTCACTGCCATGGTGTTAAACATTGGTGGCATGTACGCGCTTTATATGACCGATCTCTATGCCTACATGCTGCACTCGCCAGGTATTGCGCTACTAATACATTGGCATTTCATTATTGCGGGTTGTCTTTTTACTTGGTCGATTGCTGGCCCTGATCCTGCTCCCCGACGACCTTCTTTAGTACTCCGCTTCGGCGTGCTTTTCCTCTCTATGGTCACCCACGCTACGCTGGCGAAGTGGATGTACCAATTTCACCTTCCTTCTTCCATGCCGATCGAGGAGGTTCAACAGGGGGCTGAATTAATGTTCTATATCGGCGAATTGGTGGAGGTGGTGTTGGTTTACTTGTTAGTTAGAAAGTGGGTTTGTAGCCGCTATCCCATACTCGAAAACTCTAAAGTCGTTGATTGAGCTAGCGGCTGAAACCAGCCTCCGAAACGAGAGTTGCAGGTTCGAATTCTGCCGGGCGCGCCAAATTGCAAAAAAGGGCCTGCGATTCCTCGCAAGCCCTTTTTTGGGGTGTGACCAAATGGCGCGCCTCATATCCAGTGGCCAAACTTGAGCTTTCCTTTTCTCAATGACAATATTAAAGCTATAATACGTAAGATATATGTTTAAGAGTTATCTTAAATAAATTTTAAAAATACAGGAATTTAGACTATGGCGTCGGTACTGAGCGATTATCTCAAAAAAGAACAGATGTTAAAGCAGCTACAAGAAGAGCTGCAAGCGCTGGAAAATAACAGTGAGCTAAAAGAAGAGCTCGAATTCAAAGAAAGACTGCAAGCGCTCATGACTGAGCACGGAAAATTAGCGCGCGACGTATGTGAAATGCTCGACCCATCTTACCGCTCTAAACCAGCAAAAGCTGGCAAGGTAAGTACCAGCAGTACGGATGGTCGTAAAAAGCGCCCCTTGAAGGTATACAAGAACCCACACACTGGCGAAGTGGTAGAAACCCGTGGCGGGAACCATAAAGTCATTCAAGAGTGGAAAGCAGAATTTGGTAATGAAGAAGTGGTCAGCTGGGTTGTGAAAGAAACTGCGTAATAAAGCTGATATTTACTTCGGGCAATAATGCCAACTTGGCAAAATTACCTCTTAAAACGCTCACTGAGCCTGCTCAGTGAGCGGAAAATTTATTAAGCTGAATTTACTTTCTCGATAGATCTTCCCTGAGGGTAGGTACTTCTACTCTGCTAAGGCCGCCCAATCTCCACGCCTCGACTGGATGGCTACCCTTCGGCACCTGAAATGCACCCCAAACCACTCGATACGTGGTTGTGTAAACAGATCCGTCTCCCATCACAATATTCGCGTCAATGTGGAATCGCCGTTTCTGCGATTGCATTAATGCATCATCAAGATCCGATTTCGTTTCAATATCCGCTACGCCGTGATCTCTGCAAGCTTGATGGAAAGCAGCGAATTTTTCCTCATAATATGGATCGGGTTCAATTTGCCGCTGATGCATTGAAAGATGCCTCTCTTGATCACCATCGCAGATCGCCTGAACAGCTGCTGCGACCATCCCTGTTGCTGTCTCGCTATACACTTCATCCGCCCAGGCAGAAGTCGATAGCAGCAGAGAAAGCGCCGTAGCGGTCGAAAGAGAGATTAAATAAGTTTTTTTTAACATTGCCATTCCCCTCTATTTTTTAGCCTTATTTCTATTATCTTCTTATACCTTGGCTATAAAGTCGCTAATTTAAATAAAGATCGAGGGCTCGTATCAAGGATATGCTGGCGATCATCGAGATCGCTAATCCAGTCACTGAGCCATCCGTAGGTCTCTGGGTAAGTATGTAAATCCTCATGCCGCGTCCATGGCCAGTCACTGCCCCACACCAATCTATCGCGCCCAAGATGATGTAATAGAGCTTGAACATGCGGCTTTAGGTCTGCCACCGGTGAGCGATAGGGAGCCGAGAGCTTCACCCAGGTTCGTTCTGCCTGCCCGGCCTCAAGTATCAGCCGACAGCCTGGGTCTTGCATCGGCACGGCTTCGACGGGTAGACCAATATGATCGATGACTAACTTCACGCCATGCTCGTGTAACGCTGGAAAAATTTCAGGCAGCCGGTTGCCTTCCAGGTGCAGCTCAAGATGCCAGTCCATGGCTTTAAGATGATCCAGAAAGTCTATCCATTGAGGATCCTTGAGGTTGGGCAATTCGCTTCGCCCCTCGATGAGATTCCACCTCACCCCCACAATACCAGCAGCATCAAGCGCGGCTATTTCCTCAAGCGTTGTCTCCTTGGCTAGCTGAGCGACGCCGCGATATGAGTGATCCAGCTTGGCAAGAATTTCAAGCAGTTGCCGATCGTCATTACCCAGGAAGCTCGGTTGCACCTACGCCTGCCCGATTTCGAAGAGCTCTTGTCGCTAAATCTAAAAGCGGTGGGCCTTTGTTATATCCCGTATTTCTGGAGAAATTCGGGATTTTAATCTCGTCGGCCACCGACGAGCTATCGTTCGGCATTGCTACCGAGACTAGTGCCAAGCAATTGGAACTAGCGCCAGAAGCACCGGTCGCTGTCATCCAACGCATTGCCCGCAATCCCGCAGGAAGAGTCATCGAGTTTCGACGCGTACACGGACGGCCTGAGCGGTTCCGTTACCGTGTCACCCTCGGCGATCAACCCGCATGAGATCACTCCTGATGCACGCCTTAACACCCTGCACTTCCAAAGAAAGGTACCTAACAATGAAAACATTACAACTTACGTCTGTTGTTGCATTGTCAGCGTTGACCGCTCTGCCTGTCATGGCTGACGACTATCCGGATCGCCCCATTGAAATTATCGTACCGGCACCCGCTGGCGGCGGCACTGACAACGTTGCACGCATGCTTAACCAGTACCTTCAGGAGGAGTTGGGAGCGTCACTGGCTGTGCTGAATGTCGCCGGAGGGGGTGGCGCTATTGGGGTGAACCAGATTGCCCGTGCCAGGCCCGATGGCTACACACTGCTCTCTACCTGGAATAGCCCTATTACCACCGTGCCGCATATGCAGCGTGTTCAGTACTCTTACGAGACATTAACCCCCATCACCAGCACTTCTCAGAGTGCCTACACCATGTGTGTAGCGCCAGACTTCCCAGCTGAAACAGGTGAGGAGTTCCTCGCCGAGCTGCAGCGTAACCCCGGTCAGTACACCTATGGTAACGACGGTGTTGGAGGAACCATGCGCTTGGCGGCAGAGCGTATTTTCGCAGCCACGGACATTGAAGCACGCCCCATTCCGTTCGGCGGCGCCGGTGAGACACTGCAAAACTTCCTTGGAGGCCATGTGGATATTTACGGTGGCTCCATCACGCCGGTGCTCCCCTATGTAGAGGACGGCAAGGCCAAGTGTCTGCTCGTGACCTCAGCCGACGATAACGAGGCCCTCCCTCAAGCATCAGGCCTTGCAGCATTGGGCCATCCTGAGCTGGAAACCGTATTGTGGCGCATGATGCTGGCACCCGAGGGTATGGATGAGCAGCGCGTTAATGTCATCGCCGACGCCGTCGAAAGGGCTGTAGAGCATCCCGAGTTCCAAGCGTTCCTGGCTGCGCAAGGTGAAACACTCAACCTTGTGCGTGGTGAAGCGCTTCGTGAGCGTCTGCAGCTAGAAACCGACGCGATTGGCGAGACACTCGACAAGCTTGGCCTTAAGAAAAACTAAACCATGCTGATTGGACGGTAATTTGCTCATGAACTTCAGAGATATTATCTCTGGCGTCGCCTTCCTCATCCTCGGCTGTACGGTGGTCTGGGTGGGGAATGGCTTTGATGCCGGCGCAGCTTACGTACCTATGGGGGTAGGCATGCTGATGTGCCTTTTCTCACTTCCTTTAATCTTTAAAGGCGTTAGGCAGACGCTGGGAGCAAGTGAATCGAGCAGTATCGCCACTCCCTTAATCGATCACCCCGGGCGCTTTATGGCGACAGTCGCCTGTTGCCTGATCTATTACCTGGCCATGCCAACGGTGGGTTTCTACTCCACTAGCACGCTGTTCATCATATTACTGGCGCTGGTGCTCGGTGAAAGGCGTCCCAGCGTGGTTATAGGTATTACGGTGGGCTTCATCATCCTGTTATACGGGTTGTTTGCGATCGTGCTGAAACGCCCCTTGCCCGTCGAATTTTTCCTGGTTTCCTAAATAGGGTGACACGCTATGTTTGATTCCCTGTTCAACGCACTACCCGTGGCCCTGCAGTTTGGATCCCTGGTCAGTCTGTTAGTGGGTACGCTGGTGGGTATCTTGATCGGTGCCTTACCGGGGCTCAACCCGGTGATGGCCATCGCTCTGATGCTCCCCCTGACCTATGGCTTTGATCCTGTGATCGCTTTAGGGTTGGTGGCAGGTATCTACAATGGCTCGATGTACGGTGGCGCCATTCCGGCCATCTTACTAAAAATCCCGGGAACGCCAGCTGCCATCGCGACGACCTTCGATGGTTACCCCATGACACGCAACGGGCAGGGCGGGCTGGCCCTCAAGACGGCATGCTGGTCGTCAGCCGTTGGGGGAATCATCAGTGCCATAGCGCTAATGACGCTAGCTCCTCTGTTGGCACAGGTCACCCTCGCTTTTGGGCCCACCGAGTATTTCTGGGTTGCCGTGTTCGGTCTGGTAAGCATCGCCGTGTTGGTGGGCAGTGATATCAGCAAGGGCATGCTCAGCGCTCTGTTTGGCATTATCATCGGGCTTGTAGGCGTTGATACCATCAGTGGAGCGGAACGCTATACCTTCGATTCGCTTTATCTAAGCGGGGGCTTCGACCTGATCATCGTACTCATCGGCCTCTACGCAATTCCGCCAGTGCTGGAAATGGCCGAGAAACGTAACGCCACCTACTACGATGAAGGTAGCTTCAAAGTCGATGCGACTGGGAATGCACTGACATTGATACGTCAGCACTGGCGCACGTGGACGCGCTCATCGCTGATAGGCGTCAGTGTGGGCATTTTGCCAGGTGCTGGGGGCAATCTGGCGGCCTTGCTGAGTTATAACGAAGCAAAGCGCAAGTCCTCAAATCCCGACTCTTTCGGTACAGGTAACCCGGTGGGTGTTGCCGCAGCCGAATCAGGCAACAGTGCCGACAATGCTTCGGCGATGATTCCGTCCCTGACGCTAGGGATTCCGGGCAATTTAGTCGCTGCACTGGTGCTCGGTGCGCTGATGATTCATGGGCTTCAACCCGGCCCCCAGCTGTTTACGAAGTCGCCTGATGTGGTCTTCGGTTTTATGTGGCAGATGCTGCTCACCGCAATGCTACTCCTGTTACTGGGTGGAATGGTCGCTACCCGGCTGTTCGCCCAGGTCTTGCGCATGCCGACCGCCCTGTTGGTTCCTACAACCTTGGTGCTAATGGCGGTGGGTGTTTATACCGTCAAAGGGAACATGATGGATCTGTACGTCATGTTAGGGTTTGGGTTGCTCGGCTATTTACTCCATCGACTCGCCTTCCCACTCGCGCCCGTAGTGCTGGGAGTGCTGTTAGGGCCAATGGCGGAACAAAATCTACGCTTGGCAATGCTGCTCTCTCAAGACGACGTGAGTTCCCTATTCGTTCGACCTATCTCGCAGGGGATCATAGCGCTACTGTTATTGGTCGTATTTTCACAGGTTTGGAAAACGCTACGGAAAGGTCGTAAGGGTTAACAGCGGATTAATTAGTAGGCAGCGTTTGTCGCGCATAGACGCGTTGCCCATGCTGGAGATCGACATGATCAGTTCGCAGTTGCTGGCGGCAGGCTGGGCACCCAGTCGAGCACTCCGAAGCTTTCCGCGCTGATCCAGATAAGAAAGGCCACGTAGATAACCAGTAGGGCAACACACTCTCGCTTGGAGAGGGTCATGTGCGTGCGCATCATTAAAAACAGTACCACGGTGGCTGCAGTAAGCGATGCCATCATGGGAGCTGCGATTGAGAAATTGATGGCAGCGGTGCCCGCTATCAAAACCCCGGCAGGAATGCACACCAGCAGATCGAAGGTATTGCTACCGAGCACATTCGCGATACTGGTGATGCCGCGGCCATTTCGGGCTGCGCGAATCGAAACGAAGGCATCTGGAATCGAGGTGCCGGCTGCCACCACGGTGATACCCCACAGGAAGCTCGGTGTATTGAAGATCTCACCAAAATTGATGGCGGCTCGCACCAGGCCCTCTACGCCGATCACGATCACCAGCAGCGAGAGAGCCAGCCGGCCCCACTCCCGTCCAGGGTGGAGGTCGCGGGTGTCTACTTCCCCTTCGTGGTCGAGGGTGTCCTGATATTGGACGAAGAGGTAGAGCCCATAGAGAGCCACCGGTATCAGTGCTATATAGCGGGTGAGTTCACCGCGAATGGCGCCATCGGTGTCACTGGGTAACGGCTGGTAAATAACGGCGAAGGAGAAGGTGAGAGTGAGTACCGCCACCGCGATCATGTAGAACTGCGCTTCTTTATAGATCAGGTCACGGTTTGCTTTCAGCGGCTCGCGGCTGGCTAACCCCGATAAAGCCGGGATCACCAGTATGTTGAACAGCGCTGAGCCAACTATGGCGGCCACGCCGAGCTCGAACTCGCCATGTATCAGGGTTGAGATTACCGTGGTAGAGAGTTCGGGAAAGCTTGATCCCACTGCTACGATGACCGCGCCCTGAACGATATCAGGCAGCCGATAGTAAGCTGCCAGGCGTTCACTTGAGCTTTCCAGCAAGCCACTGCCGCGCCATATAATCGCCGTGGCGACCACCGCCACCAGCGTCCAGATCAGCACATCAGGCATGGATCTCCTCCCTTCTCCAGGCTTCCCTTTCTCCAGTTCTCCAGGCTAATGCTCATTGTTTTGCTAGTTGGCACTGCGCTAATTATTGTCGGCTGAGTGAAAGCAAGCCGCTAGCGCGCACGCGATTTGCGCCGAGAGTAGTAGCGCAGCGCAAATAACAGCAAGATGCCAAGCCCAAGGCCGGCCAGCGACAGCACTATATCGCGGGGGGCACTGGCGGTGACAAGCGCGCCAAGCTGACTGCCCAACAGGGTGACTGCTGCGAGCCCTGGCACAATGCCCAAGGTTGAGCCGATCATGTAATCGCGAAACTTGATGTGAAAGGCACCGGCCATCATATTGGTCAGCGTGAAAGGTGCCAACGGGAGCAGGTTAATCAGCGTCATTGCGCGGATGCCACGTCGGGATAGGTAGTGCGAAAGCCCTTTCATGTGTTTGCCGCCATAGTTCATCAACGCCTCGCGTCCCAGGCGGTGTCCTACAGCATACGACACCACCGATGACGCCAGTGTCCCGATAGTTGCATAAACAAACCCCCATACCGGGCCGAATATCAAACCGGTGACGGCCACCAGGATACTCAACGGAAACATCACTAAAAGTGCGATCACATAGACGACTGTAACCAGCGCAAACACCCACGGCGAATCGCGCCACTGGGGTGACGCTGCGACCCACGCACGGATGCTATTAACGGTTACTATGTCATTGACCGTCAGCCACTGCCATAGCCCACCGAGTGCTAGCAGCACCACTAAAACACTTAGCGCTATTGTAACGGGACGCCCCATCCGCTTTTTCTCCTCAAATCAGATTTCACAACGTGATAAAAAAATTGTGTTGTCGACGCGAGTATACGTTTGTGTCAGCTTATTGCCCCTGTTCCACTTACCCAGGAGACCCACCGAGTGCCCCGTCAGCGTCTCATTTCGTGGTTTTTTTATCTCAACATTGCTCTCATTACCGCGCTACTGGGTTACAAAGCGTACCTTAATTTTTTTGAGCAGGACTTTGCCAGCGCCCACGCCGCCCAGGTCAATGCCATTGAGAAGATGCTGACCGAGCGTGAGACGTATCGTTTTGCCGTGCTGGGCAACATTAACAACTCGGTGGGCATTTTTGAGCGCAAAATTATCCCGCGCCTCAATCGTGAGGATTATGACTTTATCATCTCGGCAGGCAATGCTGTTGCCAGCGGCGGCGAGGATAAATACCAAGCGCTGTTTGGCACCCTCAGTTACTTGGAAATGCCGTATCTTTTAACCTTCGGCCCGCACGAGGAAAGCCGACTGGGGGGCTTTCGCTTTTACGACCACTTCGGCCCATATCACTTTAGTTTTGCCGCAGGAAAAAGCCGATTCACCTTTCTTGACAGCACCGGCACCACCGATTTCGGCTGGCAAACGCGCTGGCTTGATGAAGTGCTCACCGCAGGGCGCGAACCCAATCAGTTTCTGTTCAGCGCCCACCCGCTCTACCCGGTGCCTCATACAGGGCTTTTCGGCCTAAAAGATGATGACGAGGATCACCTGGAGAACGCAGTACGCCAAGTGTTTACTCGCCAGATTGAGCAAGCCGGTGTGGATGCCGTGTTCTCCTCCCAGGTGCCGCTGTTTGACCACCAGCAACATGGGGGCACCTCTTACATCACCACTGGCGGCGCGGGCGGATTCGTGCTCAATAATGACGAGAGCTACCACCACTTTGTCTCCGTCAGTGTAGACGGTGATGAAATCCAGATTAGCGAACGGCGCCTGGATATCGGCCAGCACCCGATCTGGCGAACACTTGAAAGCGTATGGTTTTTTATCTACTCGCTGTTTTACGTCGGTTACCTAAACTTCATTCTGATCGTATCCACGTTCATTGCCATCGCGCTCTGGCTATATAAGCGGATCTTCACCGAGCAGGATTACTATCCCGATTTCAGTATCGACCCGGATGCCAGCAATGATGTGCCACTTAACGTGACCATGTTCACCAACAACTACCTGCCGTTTATTGGTGGCGTGCCGATCTCCATTGAGCGCTTAAAACGCGGTTTAACCGATCTGAATAACAATGTGCTGGTCGTCGCGCCGCGCTACCCGCAGCAAGCAGACGACGAAAAGGCGGATGTGCTACGCCTTGCTCCGCTGTTGCCGATGGGCAAGCATGCGGAGTTTCGCTTAGCCAATATTTTCTCTTGGCGTTTGCTTAAGCGCGTACGCGCCTTTGCTCCACAGGTCATTCATGTTCACCATCCATTCTGGGTCGGCCGCGCTGGTCAACTGTTGGGGCGGCTGTTGCGGGTGCCTGTGGTCTACACCTACCACACGCGCCTTGAGCATTACGCTCACTATGTGCCGTTGCCTGGGCCGCTGTTTCGCAATTTGATTTCCCACGCTCTGGTCAAGCGCTTTGCCAACGGCTGCGATGCGGTGATTGTTCCCACCAGCTCCGCCGAAGAGTACCTGCGTATTATTGGCGTTAAACAACCGATCTTTGTCCAGCCAACGGGTATTGAATACGAACGTTTTGCCACCGTTGACAGCGCTGCGCTCGACACGCTACGCCAACGCTACCGGCTTGAAGGCAAACGCGTGCTGGTGTCGATTTCTCGCCTGAGCAAAGAGAAGAACATCGATTTTATGCTCGATGGTTTAGCGCTTTTACGCGATAGCAGTGAGCATGATTTTCACTTGCTGCTGCTTGGCGAGGGGTATGACCGCGAGCGATTGCAAGCGCGTATTGAAGCGTTAGGCCTTAGCAAGCACGTCACGCTGGTGGGTGCCGTCCCACCCGACGAAGTGGCTTGCTACTGCCACTTGGCCGAGCTTTTCGTCTTTGCTTCCCGCTCGGAAACGCAAGGAATGGTGGTGCTCGAAGCCATGGCGGCGGGACTGCCGGTGGTGGTTATCCGCTCCAGCGGCATCGAGGATATTGTCCAGCACGGGATTAATGGCTACAAAACAGCGCCCGACGCTCAGGCTTGGTGTAGGCGTATCGACGACCTGCTCAGCGACGATAAACTGAAAGCACGCATGAGCGAGCAAGCCTCGCGCTGCGCCGCTGAGCACTGTATCGAGAAGTTTGCCACAGCAGTGCTACGTGTTTACCGCTACGTGATCGAAGTACGGCGTAAGAAGCATGCTGATTAATCGTGCGAGTCCCGACACCGCTGGCGATTCGGAGCATCGGTATCGTTATTTTCATTATGGCTGTGTTGATAGCACTCCCGGTTTCATTTGGTAATACACTGCCCGGCTTGGCAGTGCTGATTTTGTCGTTAGGCCTCGCCCAGCGAGATGGCATCGCTGTCGCCGCTGGACTCGGGCTTGCTCTGGTAGCTGGGGCCGATTCGTCTGGGAGACGGGTAGAGAGACAAGGTCGTGCAAATAGCTGCCTGACGGGCCTGTTATTGGCAACTGCTCCACTTGTGAAACCCCAAGCGGAAAGTGTACGGAACTTTATAAAGTGACCGCTGTAAAAAATGGGGCTGTCATGTTCCATGCACTCTAAAGACAGGAGCCAATCGTGATACCCAAGCACCGTTCGTCTTCCTGGCTGATAAGCTTAGCGCTGCTGCTGATGGTGGCAACGCCAGCCTTCGCCGAACCACAACTTCCGGACTTTACAGAGCTGGTCGACAAGGCCGCGCCAGCCGTGGTTAACATCTCTACCACTCGCGATGTCGAGAGAAGGATGACCTCATCCCGGCAATTCGGCGGGCAGGAGGTGCCGGAGATCTTCCGCCACTTCTTCGGCGACCGCTTCCCGATGCCCCATGGCGGCGCACCCGATCATGGTGAAGAGCCGCGTCGATCGCTGGGGTCGGGCTTCATCTTCGATGAGAACGGCTACATAATGACCAACGCCCATGTCGTCAAGGATGCCGACAAGATTCTGGTACTTCTCAATGACCGCCGCGAGCTTGAGGCTGAACTGGTCGGTGCCGATGAGAAGAGCGACGTGGCTGTTCTCAAGGTCGAGGCGAACAACTTGCCCACCCTGGATCTAGGTGAGTCGACCGACCTCAAGGTCGGTCAGTGGGTCGCCGCCATTGGCTCGCCCTTTGGCTTCGACCACTCCGTAACTTCCGGCATCATTAGCGCCATCAACCGCACGCTGCCCCAGGACGTCTACGTCCCCTTCATCCAGACCGACGTGGCGATCAACCCCGGCAACTCGGGCGGACCACTGTTCAATCTGGATGGCGAAGTCGTGGGTATTAACTCCCAGATTCTCACCCGCAGCGGGGGTTATATGGGTCTGTCCTTCGCCATTCCCATTGATGTAGCGATGGATGTTGCCACGCAATTGCGTGAAGACGGCTATGTGAGTCGCGGCTGGCTCGGCGTCAGCATTCAGCCGGTGTCCAAGGACTTGGCAGAGTCCTTCGGCATGGAGCAGGCCGAGGGCGCCTTGATCGCCGAGCTCGAACCTAGCGGCCCTGCGGCGGATAGTGGCCTTCAGGCAGGCGACGTCATCCTCGAGGTCAACGGTCAGGAGGTGGATCACTCCACCACGCTGCCGCGCCTAGTCGGCGAAACGGCACCCGGCGAAGACGTTGAGCTTTCCATACTGCGCGATGGCCAGAATGAGACCATCACGGTAGAGGTTGGCGAGTGGCCGAATGTCGGCCCTAATCAATCCGCCGGCGACCCGCTTCGACTAGGTATCGCGGTTCAGCCGTTGAGCGACATGGAGAAACGTCGGCTCGGCATCGATAATGGGGTACGCATCGCCAGGGTCGACCCGACCGGCCACGCCGCAGCCGCCGGTATTCGTCCCGGCGATGTACTGGTCAGCATAGGCCAGCAGCCGATTGAGAGCCCTGAACAGTTGAAGGAGATGCTGACCAATCTGCCTGATGATCAAACGCTGCCTGTTCTGCTCAACCGCGAAGGCCGTGCCTACTTCGTGGCCATGAGATTGGGCAACGATGGCTGATCACGGCTTGGATGAAACTCAGACCGTAGCGATTCGGCACACATGTCGCCGCGTCGCTTTATCATAACTCTCCAGGCCCCGAATGCGGGGCCTCACAGATGAAGAAACTACGCCTGATTGAAAGTTACTTAGCCGCCCTTGTATCGCCAATCAGCACTGGCCAGTGGATTTTGTGTTTGACCCTACGTAAATGGCAACAATCACTGGTTTGTCCCCCGCTTGTTACCCACCTCGAGCATGTTCTTAAATGTGGCTTGTGAAAACTTTCTGGTCTTGCCCGCGAGGTCGCGATTGTCAGACCCTAGGCTTTATATTCAAAATTCGCCTATCAGAGCAATTTCCTACTAAATTCAGCCTAGCGCGGGCTGCGTGAGTGGGTTGTAGAACAATATTGGTTTTCCGCAAGCTTGTTGCCTGCTAACGGCTGCGCCTTTTTACCTGATACATCTGGCTATCGGCACGGCTCAGCAGGGTGTCGGCGTCTTTACCATCGGCAGGATAACAGGCCACACCGATACTGCAGGATGGCATGCGCACTTCGCCGAATTCAGCGCCCAGCGGCTCGTTCATGACTGTGAGTATCTGATCTACCTTTTCCGCAACAGCAGTCGTCGACTTGATGTCGGTTAACAGCACCGTGAATTCATCGCCGCCCATGCGGGCCACCGTATCCGTCTCGCGTACACAGCCTTCCAGCCGTCGTGCCACCGTGCAGAGCACTCGGTCACCTGCGGCATGCCCATGAACATCATTGATGCCTTTAAAGTCGTTAATGTCCAGAAACAGCAGCGCCAGGCTGCTCTGGTGGCGGTGGGCCGCACTTAGGCCCGAGACTAGTCGATCATAGAATAGCGCTCGGTTGGTCAGCTTTGTTAGTGGATCATGATGGGCGAGATAGCGTAGTTCCTCTTCGGCCTGCATAAGCGCTGTGACATTTCGCGCAACACCGATCCGCACGCTCTCGTCCTCGTACCAGCGGGCAGACCACAGGATATGCACGATCCCGCCGTCCTTGCGGATGTAGCGGTTGCGGAAGTCCACGTGGGGCTTACCGTTCATAACACGGTCAATAGAGTCTTGAGTGGCCGCTAAGTCGTCAGGATACATGTAGCGCTTGATCGGGGTGCCGATCAACTCGTGAGGTGAGTAACCAAGTAGTGACTCACAGGCATCACTCACAAAGACGATCTGATTGTCTGCATCGACCACGAAGACGGTATCCAACATCAGATGAATCAGTTTGGGGTAGAGCGCTTGCAGGTCAACGGCCATAGGCTGGATTCATCCGGTTAGCATTTCTCAACTATAGAATAATCGTGAAGGGGGGCGATAGACATTCTCTCGCAAGCCGCTGCATTAATGACTCTTTTGCGGCATTGCTCATTACCGCTGTGGCGACGACAATGAACTGAGCTCACGCCTATTCATGCAACAAGCGGCCATGGAGTAGTCAGTATGAAGACCTTGTCGAACATGGGGTTTGCCATCTTTGGTGCCGCGCTGGTTGCGATTAGTTACGGGCTGGCGCGTTTTGCGTTTGGCCTGTTTGTACCCTCCATCAGCGTCGAGCTGGCGCTCACGCCCTACCTTATCGGTGTCATCGGGGCGCTACCGTTTATTAGTTTCGTGCTCGCTACCCTGGTCGCGCCGCTTGCCGCTGATCGACTCGGTGCGCGTAACCTGGCGGTGCTCTCGGGTGGTTTCGGAGTGGGTGGACTGGGGCTGATCAGTCAGGCATCCGATGCGCTTTCGTTGGGTGTGGGCGTGTTTATCTGCGGTATCTGCACCGGGTTGATGATGCCCGCACTCACCGCCGCGATGCAGGCGCTGGTAAGCCGGGCAATGCATGGGCGTGTTAGCTCCATTATGAATGCCGGTACCAGTGTCGGTATTATCGTGGCGGTGCCGACGGTGGTGTTCCTGTCGGATGCGTGGCGCCTGACCTATACCATTTTTGCTGTGCTAACCGGCATGGGTGTCATCGCGGCCTGGTACTTTATTCCTTCCGTGTCACGAGTGGTGCCAGCCAATGCAGCACCACCGCCGCCCATTACCCGGTTGCAGTGGTCGCGGCTCCTCCGGCTTTCGCTGTTTGCCTTCGCCATGGGCTTTGTTTCAGCTCCGTACTGGCTTTTTGCCCCCGACCTGGCGGTGACCCTTGGCGCGCTGCCCCCTAGTCAAACCGGCTGGCTATGGTTTGCAGTCGGCATCGCGGGGCTCGGGGGGGCCGTAGTGAGTGACCTCGCCGACCGCAATAACCCGCCCATTACCCAGGCATTGATGTTGATGATGCTCTCTTCAAGCCTGGTGCTGTTGGCCGCTAGTCCAAGCCAGTTAGCGTTGGCGATATTTTCCGCGATGGTGTTCGGGCTTGCCTACATGAGCCTAACGGGGCTGTATTTGATGACCGGCATCCGGCTACTGCCGGGGCGGCTGTCGATGGGGCCAGTGCTGCCCTTTATGGCCTGTGCGCTTGGGCAGGCAGTGGGTTCCCCGGTGGTCGGTGTGTTGGTCGATGGATTTGGCTATGCGGATGCCTTTGCGATCTTCTCTGTCATCGGCATCCTGATCGCGATTTTATCGCCCCTCTATCCCGGCCATATCGACTACTGGGCAGAGGATGAGGAGCCGCAGCCACTACCGGCGGAAGACACTGGCCTTCAGGCCGCCTACGACCACCAATTGCTTGATGAAGATGGCGAGCCCATTGAAGCTGCCAGCGAAGAGAAGACCGATACGGCCTAACAGCTGCGCTGGGGGATGACAAAGCGTCGTCAGAGGAAGATGTAGTGATTTCTGCCACTTAATCCTGGAGCCGCCTTGGATAGATTCGAAGAGATGCGTGTGTTTGCGGCGGTGGCACAACTGGAAAGTTTTTCGGTTGCCGCGCGGCAGCTTGAACTGTCGCCTCCTCGGGTGACTCGGGCGGTGGCGGCGCTTGAAGCGCGCTTGGGCGTTGCGTTGTTACAGCGCACTACGCGGCAAGTACACGTGACGGAGGCGGGGCGTCGTTATCTGGAGGATGCTCAGCAGGTGCTTGCGCAGCTTTCCGAGGCCGAGGCCGCCGCGACCGGTAGCTATCTCACCCCACGCGGTCTTTTAAACGTGACCGCGCCGGTGCTGTTTGGTGAGTACTTCGTTACCCCACAAATCGTCGCTTATCTGGATCAATATCCGGAGGTGCAGGTGCGTGCCGAATTGATCGATCGGCCGGTTAACCTGCAGGAGGAGGGCGTCGATGTGGCGGTGCGTATCGGGCATGTGCCAGAGGATTGCCAACACTTGACCGTGCCGGTTGGTGAAGTGCGCCAAGTGGTTTGCGCCAGCCCCGAGTGGTTAGCCCAACACGGTGAACCAACCCACCCCCTTGAGCTGGAGGCGTTGCCCACGGTGGTGGCTGAAGGCGGCAACTTGAGTGGCCACTGGTGGTTCGAGGAGGAGGGCAAGCGCATTGAGGTAACGCCCTCGCCACGGCTGCGCATCAGCGCTATTCACGCGGCGTTAACGGCGGTCGAGGCGGGTGCCGGGCTTACGCGGCTGTTGTCTTACCAGGTGGCTGCCAGTGAAGCTGAAGGTAGAGTACAGCGAGTGTTAACGCGCTTCGAACCAGTGGCCATTCCTATCAATATTTGGGTAACGGCAGGCCGTGGGCGCGCTGCCAGCGTGCGCACCTTCGTTGATTTTCTTGCCGAGCGGCTGCGTGCCGACCCGGCGCTCGCCTACCGCGGCTGACCATGGCGCTCCCCCCTGAATCGCCGCTGCACTTTGAGGCCTTAATGGCGCTATCTGCCGTCGCCAGGCACGGCAGCGTGCAAGCTGCGGCTGAAGCGAGCAGCGTGTCGGCGCCCAAGCTCCACCGCCTGCTGCGCGCTCAGGAGCAGCGCCTGGGTGTCGTTTTGATCACTACCTCGGCCAGGGGGAGTACGTTGACGGCGGCGGGCGAACGTTTGCGCGAACACGCCGACCCGCTGATCCACGCGGTAACCGACGCCGAAACCAGCGCGCGCCAGGAGCACCGCGAGCTTAACGGCACGCTACGTTTGCAGGCGCCCCAGACGTTGATAGAACCCCTTTTGCTGCCGATGTTGCTGCGGTTGCAGGCGCAGCACCCGGCATTGAAGGTCTGCCTGCTGGCTGATGAGCACTCCCATCGAATTGGAACGCAAGCACCGCCGCACCTTCACCTGATGCGCGGGCCGCCGCCTGCCGCCGTTTACGCCAGGCAGCTGGGTGATTTGCGCATTGGCTTGTTTGCCAGCCCCCGCTATCTAAATAAGGCAGGGCGGCCGGATAGCCTGAGTAGCCTGGCCCGCCACGCGCTTATTCACTGCTCACAGGAGGGGCTGGCACCCGTTTGGCCGTTAGCCGCAGGCCAATCCCTGCGCTTTGAACCGAGGCTGACCATTAGCGCATCTAGTGCCGCGCTGCGTGCCGCCATTGAGGGCGCGGGTATCGTGTGCTGCTATCAGCTAGAGGCGCGCCGGGCTTGCCAGCAGGGGGTGCTCGAACCTGTCGCTGAATCACTCTGGCCCGCGGCGCACTCCCTGGCGTTGACCTACGCCCTTGGCATGCGGGCACCTGCCAGCGTTATGGCATTTTTGGAACTCGCGACCCCCTGGCTGCGGAAGCAGTTAGCCGACTGATTATTTCATTCAGCGCAATTTTCTGTTGTTCAAAATCACTATTCTTGCGCTTCTTGTTTTCGCTCAGGATAGGCAACGTCGCTAACGGCTTTGACGTTCGCCAGTGCTTAAACAGCTAATTCAGGGAGCCAACCCATGTCCAACGCTATCAAGGTTTATCGCCACGCTCTTTCCGGCCACTGCCATCGCATCGAGCTGATGCTTTCGCTACTTGGCTTGCCCGCCACTTTTATTGATGTCGACCTTGCCGCGGGCGAGCACAAGGCATCGCCTTTTCTTGATATGAACGCCTTCGCACAGGTGCCGGTGCTCGATGATCAGGGGGTAATCCTGGCGGATTCCAATGCCATTCTGGTCTATCTGGAGCGCCGCTATGGTTCTGGGCAGGGCGCTGGCCGCTGGCTGCCGGACGATCCGCTGATTCAAGCCCAGGTGCAGCGCTGGCTTTCCGTGGCGGCAGGGCCTTTGGCGAACTCCGCTATGAAGGCTCGTTTGGTGACGGTCTTTAATGCTCCGTTCGAACCTGAACCGCTGATTGCCGATGCCCACGCGTTGTTTGAAATTATCGATGCTCACTTGGCTGATCAGCCCTTCCTGGCGGGAGAGCAGGCCACGCTGGCGGAGGTTTCGCTCTACAGCTATATCGCTCACGCCCCCGAAGGCAATGTGTCGCTGGAACCCTACCCGCATATCCGTGCCTGGCTGCAGCGTATCGAAGCGCTGGAAGGCTTTGTGCCGATGGCGGTTACCCAAGTAGGCCTGGTGAACTGAGCTAACTGACACAACGCCTTAACACGGAGCGGGCGATCTGCCCGCCAGGAGTCGAGAGTGGAAAACGCCGTCACTACCAGCCCGTGGCACGCGGGCGAGCTTGCCCTGCAGCGCGTGGTCGGGGTGGAGCAACAGATGGCGCAGATTGGCAGTAAGGTGATGCGGCCCTTTCTAACGCCCCAGCTGCAGCACTTTTTTCCTCAACTGCCGTTTGTGGCTGCAGCCGCGGTGGACAGTGACGGCTGGCCGTGGATCACGCTGCTGGAGGGGGCGCCGGGATTTGTTCAGGCTTCTGACGAAACACGGCTCGATCTCGCCGTAACCCCGCCTACAGATGACCCCCTGACACCGCTGCTTACCAGCGGTGCTAGCCTGGGGATGCTGGGTATCGAGCTACCCACGCGCCGGCGTAATCGGGTCAATGGCGTGTTGCGGGGCTCAGCAGGCCAATGGCAGCTAGAAGTCGTTCACGCCTTCGGTAATTGCCCCCAGTACATTCATGACTGGTCGGCAATGAGGTCGGTGCAGCCCCAGCCGGGCCCCGTGCTAACCCTGCGCGACGCGACCCTCGATCAGTTGCCAGAGCCGTTGCTGGCGCATATTGATCGGGCGTTAACGGCGTTTGTGGGGAGTTATGCGCGTACCGACCAGGGCGTGCAGGTGGACGCCTCCCATCGCGGCGGGCAAGCGGGGTTTATTCGCCGCCAGGGGGCTGATCTGATCCTGCCTGACTTTGCAGGCAATCAGTTCTTCAACACGCTGGGTAACGTGCTGGCCAGCGGTCGCGCTGCATTGGTAATACCTGATTTTGTCAGCGGCGATGTGCTGCACCTCTCCGGTGAAGCGCGACTGGTGGACGAGGAGAGCGCTGGGGCGCGTTATCCCGGCGCTGAACGCTACTGGTGTTTAACGCCGCGGCATAGCGTGTGGCGACCGGGGGCCTTGCGCTGGCGTAGTCATGCAGGTGCAGTAGCCGTTGAGGCTGAACCTCATGGGCCCTGGCAGGCGCTTGCGCCTTCCACTCTACAGCGTGTTCAGGTGGCCGCTGTGGTGCAGGAGACGCCCGAGATTCGCTCTTTCTATTTGCAGAGTTGTCAGCAGGGCATAGCGCTGGCTCCTTTTGAAGCTGGGCAGTTCATCACGCTGCGTGTGCCGCGTCTTGATGGCACGCCGCTGGTGCGCAGCTATACGCTATCCGGCAGTCGCCGCGAAAAGAGCTACCGCATCAGTATCAAGGCAGACGGCGAAGGCTCGCGTTACTTGTACCAGGCGCTAAAAGTGGGCTCGGAGCTAGCCGTCAGCCAACCAACGGGTTCGTTTACAGCGGCGGCCAGCGGGGTGGAGCGCGCCCACTGGGTGCTACTGGGCGGCGGCATTGGTATTACGCCGTTAGTCAGCCTGGCCCATGAGTTAACCGCTGCAGGCCGTGGCCCGGTGACGTTGGTTCAGAGCGTACGCGCTGTGGCTGAGGCGCCTTTCGGTGAGGAACTGCTCGACCTTGAGCAGCGTGGGCTGCGTTTGCGGCGCCATGTGACGGGGTCGGCCACTACTCGAAAAGAGTGGAAGGCTGGTCGGGTGTCGCTGGCACGTGTTCTTAGTGAACAGTTCTTTAGCGAACAGGTCTTCAGCGAGCAGGCGCTTGCCGAGGTGCAGCTCTATCTTTGTGGCCCCGCCGCCTTTGTTCAGCGCTACCATCAGGAGGCGTTAGAGCTCGGGTTATCATCCGCGCAGATACACACGGAAGCGTTTGGCCCTTCAGCGCTGGCACAAGCGTTTACAGTGCCCGCCGCAGAACAGGCGGTAGAAGTTAGCTTTGCCAATTCAAGCGTCGTCACCCACTGGCAGCCGGGCGAAAGCCTGTTAGAAACCGCCGAGAAAGCCGGGCTTCAGCCTGCCTATGGGTGCAGAAGCGGCAGCTGTGGCGAGTGCGCCTGCCTGTTAGTGCAGGGGGAAGTGACCTATCCGAATGGCATATCAGTGCCAGAGGGTAAAATCCTGCTATGCAGCGCCCGGCCAGCGGCTAATGCGGGGAGGTTAGAGATCGAGTTTGCCTAGGTGATGTCAGCAACCATCGGCGGTGGCTAGATTTTGGGTACCATCCGCCTGAGCAGTAGCGGAAGCAGCAGCATTAATAGCGTGATACGGAGTAGATGGTGAGCGGTAACGAAGGCGGGGTCGATACCTAAGCTCAATGCAACCAGGCTTAGCTCTGGGGCACCGCCGGGCATGTAGGCGAGCAGCGCCGCGGCGGCGGAATAACCGGTGAGCAGGTGGCCTGCCCAGGCGGCGATAACAGCGAGAAACAGTAGTACCAGGGCCTGAATGACCGCCATCAGCAGCGCAACGCCCACCGCACCAAGCTTGGCGCCAGCAAAGCGCACGCCCACGGAGATACCGATGATTACCTGTGCGAACGCAATGATTACAGGGGGCACCGCGGCGTGGGTGAGGCCAGAGAAGTGCAGTACCCCTGAGACCAACGCTGGGCCAAACAGTAGCGGGCTGGGCAGCCGAAGGGCCTTGCCCAGCCATATACCGCTGATACCGGCCGCCAACAGCCAGCCAATATCTATCGGTGTGGGCATCCATAACCACTGCGACAACGCGGGCGTGGCGCCGCCAATATCGACATGGCCAATAAACTGCAGCGCAGGCGGTATGGCCACCAGCAACACCAAAATGCGCACGGCGTGGGTAATACCGATAATCCGCAGGTCGGCCCCCGAGGAGAGCGCCATCCCCGTCACCGTGGAGACGCCGCCGGGCACGCCGGAGTAAAGCGCGGTCTCCCAGGAGTGCCCCGCCACGCGGCAGGAGAACCATACCGAGAAAGTCATCATCACCGCCGTGGCGATCAGCATGACGGCAAGACTGATACCCCACAGGCTGGCTTCGCCGGTCATCTCCGGTGTGAACGCTGAGCCGAGCATGACCCCAATGACTACCAGTACGCCCTGGCGCCCCTTGCCCGGCGACTTCATCGGCACACCCGCCAGTGAGGCCGCTGTGGTCGCGAACATGGCTCCAAGCAACCAGGGGAGCGGTAGTTGTAGCCAGTAAGCCAGCCCGCCGCCGACAAGCCCGAGCGCCAACGTCGGCAGGAAGCGGCCCAGCGAGCCAATCCGTGCTGCCAGCATCATTTTCAACCTCCTACGACGTTAAAAAGCCCCGGCAGCTGAGATCATCTACCGAGGCGGTCGTCTTGCTTATCGAGCAATCGGCTTTTGTTTTCGTCAATCAGCGTCTGGCCGCGACGAGTAGTTTCGGCACCAGCCAAGGCAGCACAAGCAGTAAGGCAGCGGCTATCCACAGCCCCAGTGAGATACCCGACTGCCATAGGATGCCGGTATCGCCCCCGCTAATGGAGAGCGCACGGCGAAGGTTCTGCTCCATCAAACCACCCAGCACGTAGCCGAGAATCACCGGCGCCAGGGAGAAGCCCAGTTTGCGTAACAGATAACCAAACACGCCGATGACCAGCATTAGGTAGATAGCAAATAGATCAGAGTGCAACTGATAGACACCGACGAACGCCAGGATCGCAATGGCGGGCACCAGTACCCAGCGCGGGATGGTCAGCACGCGGGCAAATACGCCAGCCAGCGGCAGGTTCAGCAACAGCAACACTACGTTACCGATGTACAGCGAGGCGATCAGGCCACCGGCTACTTCCGGGCGTTCGGTGAACATCATCGGCCCAGGGGTAATGTTGTAAAGCATCAGCGCGCCCAGCAATACGGCTGTAGTGCCGGAGCCGGGAATGCCAAGCGTCAGCATGGGCACAAAGGAGCCTACTGCGGCCGCGTTATTGGCAGATTCTGGTGCTGCCAACCCGCGCATGTCTCCGGTGCCAAAGGTGTTGTCCTTGTCGGAGAGACGCTTCTCGGTAGTGTAGGAGACAGCGCTTGCAACAGAAGCACCGGTGCCAGGTAGAACGCCAATAATAAAGCCGATCAGTCCTGAGCGGCCTATAGCGCCCTTACACGCCAACACCTCTTTGAGGCTCACGAATACACGGCCAAGCGGTGGCAGCTTGCCGTTGTCGTTCGTGTTTTGAGAATGCTCAAGCATCAGTAGAATTTCGCTGATGGCGAAAAGCCCGATGATCATCACCACAAAGTCAATGCCGTCGTAGAGTTCGGGCATACCGAAGGTATAGCGCAACACGCCGGTGCCGGAGTCAATGCCAACGGTGCCGATCAGTACACCAAGCACCGCGCCAATGGCGGTCTTGATGGGATCCTTGCCCATCATCACCGACATGGAGGAGAAGGCGAAGATCATGAGCGCAAAAAATTCTGCCGGGCCGAACATTACCGCGATGTCTGCCAGCAGTGGTGCAAACAGCGTCAAACCAATAATGGCAATGGTAGCGCCAAGGAATGAA
The DNA here is from genome assembly GCF_031010175.1 of Halomonas sp. SpR1. Lineage (GTDB taxonomy): Bacteria > Pseudomonadota > Gammaproteobacteria > Pseudomonadales > Halomonadaceae > Vreelandella. The sequence continues at coordinate 9,925 of NZ_JAUAMB010000039.1, read as the reverse complement.
CTGACCGCTGAAAGGCCTAAAGCGGGGCCGGCGAGCCCTTTCTGTGCCAGCGGGTAGCCATCCAGGGTGGTCATTACCGCACCGGCGTCACCGGGCACATTGAGCAGGATGCTCGACATGCGCCCGCCGTACTCAGCGCCGGTATAGACGGCGGCCAGTAGGATCAGCGATGACTCCGCAGGCAAGCCCAGCGTGTAGGCTAATGGCATCAGAATCGCGATGCCATTGATCGGGCCGATACCCGGCAAGGCCCCAAACAGGGTGCCCAGCAGGGCGCCTAGTAAGGCCAGACCCAGGTTGAGAGGGGTTAGAGCAACCCCGAAGCCGTCTATCAGGAAATCGAACATCTTAGCGATCCTTTAGATGAAGCTAGCGAACCAGTAGCCAGAAGGCAGACTGATGCCCAGGACGGCGGTGAACAGGAAATAGCCGACAACCGACATGATGACGCCGGTGACCAGTGCCTTACCCCAGGTCGCATCAAACAGTCGCGCCAGGGCTGTTACCACCAGTAGTGATGAGACGATAAACCCCAGCTGTGTGAACAAAATGGCATAGGCCAACAGCAAAGCCAGCACCAATAACAACTTCAGCGCCAGTGCTTTGTGCGGCCATTGACCGTTGGCGCCAGGCCTGAAAATCAGCACCAGCGATAGCACCGTCAGCAGGATCGATAGCCCCAGCGGGAAGGCCTTAGGGCCCACGGGTTCGTAGCTGAAAGGTATTTCCAGTTGAATGGCCTGGACAGCGATAAACGCCGCCAGACCGATCAGGGCAATGCCCAGTACTTGGTCGGCGGCGATTCTCATTGTGTTAGACCTACTTCTTCGGCCAGTTCTTTAAACTCGGCAACCTGTTCCTTGACGTAGCTGTCAAAGTCGTCGCCGAAGCGTGACATTGGGAATAGACCGCGTGCCTCACGCAGCTCTGCAAAGACGGGGTCTTCTGCCAGCGTCTGCATGCGCTCAACCCAGGCTTGATAGGCTTCATCGCTGACTTCCGGGCCCATGTAATAGCCCCGCCAGATGGGCCACTCCACGTCGTAGCCCTGCTCGGCCGCGGTGGGAATGTCGGCGTAGGGGCCACTCATCCGCTCTTCGGAAAGTGCCGCCAGGACGCGAATTTTGCCGCTCTCAAGCTGAGACTTAAGCTCTGCCAGGTCGCCAGTGAATACCTGGATGTGATTGCCTAGTAACGCGGCGAGGGCCTCGCCGCCACCTTCGAAGGCAACGTAACGAAGATCTCTCGGTGACATATCCCCGGACTTGGCGATCAACGCAGCCTTCATCCAGTCCTGACTGCCGACCGTCCCGCCAGCGCCAAAGGCGATCTCGTTGGGGTTCTCTTTCAGGGCGGTCATCAGCTCTTCGAGGTTTTCCCACGGTGCATCGGCACTGACGACGATAGCGCCATAGTCGACGCCCAGTGCGCCGAGCCAGCGGACTTCATCGGCGTCGTACTGACCGAATTTACCCAGCGCCAAATTCACAGCAGCACCGGTGCTGGCCGCCACAATGAGGCCAGGATCATCGGAGCGCACACCGTTGACATGGTTATAGGCCACCGCGCCAATGCCACCAGGCATGTAGCTGACCATCATTGGCCTGCTGACCAGGCCGGTATCTTGGAGGCCATTGGCTGCCAATCGACACGTCAAGTCATAGCCACCACCGGGTTTTGCTGGTGCGATGCACTCGGTAGACTCGGGAATCGTCTGGGCATGGGCCTGGCCGATAAGCAACGCGCTGCCAATTAAGGCAAGGCCGGAGGCGTGGCGAAGAGTTGAGTTGATCTTCATGGCGAACTCCTGTTCTCTTGTTGTATTCGGGAGCGGGATGGCCCGACCCCGGTCATACTGAGATGACAAGCGCAATGTTAGGCAGGCAACCTTTCATCAACCTGTCATTTTCCTTATTACGTCCTGAGACTTTAGTCATATGCGCCTAATCATCGTTGAAGACGATCCGATGATCGCCCGCTCGCTGGACAATGCGCTTGCTCGCCTGAGTAATACCGTTGATGTTTTCTCCCTCGCCAGCGAGGCGCGAACGGCGCTACGCAATGACACTTTCGATCTGATACTGCTTGACCTGGGGCTGCCTGACGGTAATGGCCTCGACTTGCTTGGTGAGCTGCGTGAGCGCGGTGACCGAACCCCCGTGTTGATCCTGACGGCTAGGGACGGCATTGAAGACCGGGTACGCGGTCTCGATCTAGGTGCAGACGACTACCTTGCCAAACCGTTCTCGGTTGCGGAACTAGAGGCTCGGGTACGTGCCTTGCTGCGGCGCAGTCAGCAGCGTAGCGATAACCGCCTGAAGTTTGGCCCTTTATGCCTTGATCCTACTGCCGGAGCCGCGACACTCGATGACGTCATACTTGAACTACCCCGCCGAGAGCTGCGCTTGCTTGAAGGGCTGCTTTTACACGCAGGCAATATCGCCCCGCGCGAGATGCTGGAAAGGCGAGTGTTTAGCTTCGGGGACGTTGGCTCCAACGCCCTGGAAGTGTACGTGAGCCGATTACGTAAGCGACTTCAAGGAAGCTGCCTGCGCATCCGCACATTTCGTGGCTTAGGCTATCGCCTTGAGGAAGCGCCAAGGTGATTCACGTTCAAGGCACGCTAAAAGCGCGCCTGGCTGTCTGGCTGCTCGTCATGGTCTCGGGGCTCGGTACACTACTGCTGATGGAGGCTTATTATTCAACCCAGCGCGCGGCAGAGCGCGCTTACGACAGTCAGCTTGAAGCCGCTGCACTGACGACCGCCGAGTCGGTGCAATGGGAAGGCAGCGACCCTGTCGTCAGGATTCCTCCCGCCGCCCTACAAATTCTGGCGACCTCTCATCAGGAGCGGGTCTTCTACGCTGTGCTCGATTCCAATGGACGACGCATCTCGGCCAACCTGGATATCCCCATTCCCAAAGCAGGGCGTGGCAAGGCGGCCATCGAGCCAACCTGGCTTGATCTTACCCAGGAGGGCACCCGCTGGCGGTTGCACGGTAGAGAATACGACTCGGCAGGGTGGGACATTCAAGATCCGGTGCAAATCTGGGTGGGCCACACGGTCAGTGGCCGCCAGGCACTGGCCAAAGAGCTATTTGATCGCGCGGTCATTCGTTTTATTGCCATGGTGCTGCTGGCAGGCATGCTGATGCTGCTGGCGATGCGAGTGGCATTGAAACCGATGCGTAAGCTGCGCCATCAATTGCGCCAACGCACGGCCGATGACACTCGGCCACTTAATGGCAAGGTTCCGGAAGAATTACGTGAAATGGTCGAAGCGCTTGATACCCTGTTTACCCGCCAGCGCGAGAGTCGCGACAACCTGCTGCGCTTCACGGCAGACGCCAGTCATCAGCTCAAGACACCGCTAGCGGGCTTGCAGAGTACCAGCGAGCTGGCCCTGCAAAGCCGCGACCCTAGCGAGTGGTATCGAGCCTTGTCGGACGTGCACGACGGTGCGCAGCGCACCAGTCGTCTTGCCAGCCAACTATTGAGTCTCGCGCGCCTTCGCCATATCGAAGAGGCTGACGAACTCATGCCACTCGACCTGAAAACGACGCTGCATGAAACCGTGCTTGAGTGGGCACAACGCGAGCTGGCGATGAACCATGACCTGGGGCTGGACGAGCTGCCTGCCGAGCCTGTCATAATACGGGGACAAGCATGGGCGCTTCGCGAGCTACTGGGTAATTTGATCGATAACGCACTGCGTTACACCCCCTCCGGTAGCGTTATTACCCTGGGGCTAAAATCCATCGACAGCCATGTCATGCTTTATATCGAGGATAACGGTTCTGGGGTCGACCCCGAGATACGCAGCCGGTTGTTTCAACCCTTCGAGCGTGGCGGGCGTCAGGATACGCAGGGTTCAGGCCTTGGCTTGGCCATTGTTGACTCCATTGCTCGACGACATGCGGCCGAGTTGCAAGCCAAAGAGAGACAGCCTCATGGGCTTCGGATTGAGTTGCACTTTCAGACCATAAGAGAGGAAACATGATGCACCGCTTATGGCTGATGTCAGCCCTGTTCGTTGTCTGTTTTTTATCTTCTCAGCGCTTGCAAGCGATGCCGCTGGTGGTAGAAGCTGCCTTGGATCGGCAAGTGGTAGCGCCTCTATTGGCGGCTTTCGAGCAGGCCCATCCCGATATCGAGCTTATCTACCGTGACAGCACAACACTGGAGGTCAACGCCTTGATCGAGACGGCGGATCCTCCGCCCGATGTGGTGATCAGCTCCGCCATGCCTTGGCAGATGAACTGGGTGAATCAAGGCTATGCCCAACCACTGGATTCTGCACAGGCCAGTGAGTGGCCTGACTGGGCAAAATGGCGAAATGAACTGTTTGGCTTCACCTTCGAGCCCATCGTCATGGCTTACCGGCTTGATTTAGCGCGCCACATCCTGCCACCGCAAACACATGCGGATCTTCACACACTGCTAAGCGAACAGCGTGAGACGTTACAAGGCAAGGTAACCACCTACTCTCCTTCAGAAAGCGGGATTGGCTATACTCTGTTCCAGCAGGATGCTCGCTATACAGACAGGTTTTGGGATCTGGTGACGGTACTGGGGGATGTCGACGCCCAACTCGAATCCAATACTCGCTCGATGCTTGAAGGGCTTACCGAGGGGCGTTATTGGCTGGGTTATAACCTGTTGGGTTCCTATGCGATGGTGTGGGCACAAGAGCATCCCGAAGTGATCGTTCAGGTGCCCCAGGACTATGCCTTGGTGATGATGCGAACGGGGTTTATCCACCGTGATGCGCCGCACCCGCGGGCTGCGAAAGCCTTTATGAACTTTCTGCTCAGCCGCGATGGTCAGCGTGTGTTGGCAGCCCAAACCCCGCTTTTCAGCGTGCGTCCCGATGTTGTCGGGCCCTACACTGCTCAACGCTTACGCGATCAAGTCGGTGATCGCCTCTATCCCATTACACTTAACGCGTCGGTGCTGGCCTTTGTTGATGCGCTACGACGCGATGCGTTTATGGCGCGGTGGCAACGTGAGTTCAATCGCTATCAAAGCGATACTCCCGAATAAGTGCAATATCGCAAGAGGGGGCAGGATCACTACCTTCGTATCTGGGAATAAGAAGTGTACTTCTATAACAGCAGGCGCCTGTTTTCTCTATTTGTTCTGCCAAGGCCAACGACCAGACAGCTCAACTTCTAATGTAAAGCTAAGGAAGGTACGTATTAGTACGACAATGGCTAATATACCCACCGTTTTAAAGGTTAATTCTACAGCGACAGTATGAATAATGTCGGCGGCCACAAGGAACTCCAAACCGAGCAAAATACCTTTACCAAGACGCTGGCGAACCTGATGAAATACGGGTTCATTGTTATTTTGCTTCCAGCGCAAAATTGGCTCGACCAGGAGTGCAAAAAATGCGAACCCAACAATTATGGAGATACCCACTATCTCCATAATGGCCACTCCCCATTCTGCAAATGGCTTTACAATTTCCAACAGGCTGCCTCCCGTAATGTTGTATGGCTATCAATGCTGATGAACATGCTGGCCCTCAGGTTGGCCAGCCCTGTTTAGTTTTCCGTATGCGGAACAAAAAATTGCCTATCGGTGCTTGGGATATATAGACCCGCTGATATATAGCCTCTGCATGGATTCCAACGTATATACCTGACCCGCTTGTTATTAGTGTAGCCAACAAAAAAGTGGAGGAAACCAGATTCACACCAGGGGGGAAATTTTTAACTTAGCTTTAAAAAATTATCTTTAAAATATGGGTTTAAAGACACAGCTTTAAAGTAGAAGCTCTTTATCTATCGCTTTAAACTCGCTTGCCTTATTGATAAGTGACGCTGGGGTAAGCTGGCGGACGTGGTGTGGTATACAATGGGGTTCCACCATATTCCTAGAATGGAAGATTGGCCGGTAATGCCAACGATGTGGAAAGGCACCATTCTTTCGCCCTTCAACTTCTTCGATCACAATCCGGCGATTACCGTACGCTCCCCGGAATAGCGTGTTAAACCCAGCTCTTAAACCAGCGACAAGGCGTCCGCCTTTTCGCTGGTTCATTCATTACTGCGCTGACACAGCGAGCGAGTTATCGAGCAATCAGCTCGGCGATGCGCTGGGCATACGTTTTTACTTCCGTAATAGCGGTCTCTTCATCTAGGTCTTCAAGGGCCACCACGCCCACACACGCTTCGATGGTGGGGCGAAACGACGTGGATGAGATAGCGCTTGCCACGCCAACTGCACCGCGTTGCAGTTGCCCATGGGTCAGGCTATAGCCGTCGAGCCGTGCCTGCTTTATCGCCTCACTATCCTCTGGGTGAGGAGGCCGTTCGGCAAGTATAGCGATACCGGCAGCGCCCAACGTCAACGGATGGCGGCTACCCACTCGGTAGCCAATTTGCAGAGGCATCTCTCCCGACTCTGCGACCATTAACACAACGCACTCCTCCCCTTGCGCGACCGAGATGAAAGCGGTAGCGCGAGTGGCTTTAGCGAGCGCCTGTAAGAGTGGCTGGGCAATAGCGCGTAGATGAGGCTCAAAGCGGGAGGCAAGCAGTGCCGTGCCGGCACCCAGGCGAATGGAGCCTTCGGGGGTGCGCGTAATCAGCCCATGGCTGGCCAGGGTGGCTACGATACGGTAGGCAATGGCGCGATGAATATCGAGGCGTTCAGCCAGATCGGCAATGGTAATGCCATCACTGTGTTCGGAGACAATTTCCAGTGCCTTGAGCCCGCGATCAAGCGTTTGCAACGTATTGGTAGCCATAAAGCGAGACACCTCGGTACTGGGGGCGGTAAGTGGGTTCAGTCGTTAGCCAATCGATACATACTAACTCAGCTAGGTTGAAGAGTTGACTCGCTGACAGAAACTGCCTACCTTCAATTGTGCATTAAAAGAAACTAAGTGTTCGATAAAAGTAAAAAACGAACCGCTTAATTTTACGGGAGCCCTTCATGGCATCAGTGTCTCACCGTTCCGGTAGCACATCGGGCGAGTGCCTTTTTCAACCATTACGGGCATCCGTGGCACTATCGCCTACTGGTTGTCCAGTCTCACCTGAAGCGGCCGATTTTGACCCCTTCGATACGCCTTATCAGCTTGACCCCGCTGAGGCGCTGCGCTGGTTCCGCGAGCAGGAGCCAGTGTTTTACAGCCCTAAACTCGGCTACTGGGTCGTGAGTCGCTATGAAGACGTTAAAGCGGTCTTCCGTGACAACATCACCTTCTCGCCCTCTATCGCGTTGGAGAAACTAACCCCCGCGCCGCCCGAGGCGATGAAAATTCTTGAGAGCTACGGGTTCGCAATGCGCCGTACCATGGTCAATGAGGATGAACCGGATCACATGGAGCGCCGCCGTCTGCTGATGGATGCCTTCCTGCCCGAAAACCTTGAGAAGCACGAGGCGTGGGTGCGTGAGTTGGTGCGTGACTATATGGATTGCTTCATCGATAAGGGGCGTGCGGATCTGGTGGGCGAGATGTTTCGGGAAATCCCCATGACTGTCGCACTGCGCTTCCTGGGTGTGCCCAATGAGGATGCCAAGGAGCTTCGCAAATTCTCGGTCGCTCACACGCTGAATACCTGGGGCCGCCCCTCCCCGGAGCAGCAGTTGCAGATTGCCGTGGATGTGGGCCAGTTTTGGAAAACCGCCCAGGCTATTCTCGACCGCATGCGTGCTGAGCCCAGCGGCGAAGGGTGGATGTATGACTCGATCCGCATGCACAACAAGCACCCTGACATTGTGCCAGAGAGCTACCTGCGTTCGATGATGATGGCCATCTTGGTGGCTGCCCATGAGACCACCGCATTCGCCACCACCAATGCCTTTCTTACCTTGCTATCGAATCGCGAGTCATGGAATGACATCTGTGAGAACCCCGCTTTGATTCCCAGCGCTATCGAGGAGTGTCTGCGCGTCGCCGGCTCGGTCGTGGCCTGGCGCCGTATCGCTACCGACGACACCGTGGTAGGGGGAAAGAGGATTCCGAAGGGCGGAAAGGTGTTGATCGTGCAGGCGTCGGCCAACCGCGATCCGAGACATTTTGAGAATCCCGACGAGCTCGATATTTACCGCCATAACGCAGCGGAGCACTTCACTTTCGGCTACGGTGCGCACCAGTGCATGGGTAAGAACATCGCTCGCATGGAGATGCGTATTATCCTTGATGAGTTTGTCCGTCGGCTACCCCATATCCATCTGGTCGAAGATCAATCGCTCGAATATCTGCCCAACACCTCTTTCCGCGGGCCTACATCGCTATGGGTGGAGTGGGAGCCCGCGCAGAATCCTGAACGATGCAACCACGCAGTACTGGAGAGCCCTACGCTTTTCCATATTGGCGCGCCTATCAAGGAAGATATCTTGCGTCGGGTGGTGGTCGCCGAGGTGGAGCATGAAGCCGAGGCGGTGATGCGTATTGATCTGGTGGATCCCCATGAGCGTGAGCTGCCCGACTGGACCCCAGGTTCGCATATCGAGCTGGTTTCGGCAGAGTGGCGCCGCTACTACTCACTGTGCGGGACGCGCGATGATCGTAAACGTCTCTCCATCGCCATCCTGCGAGAGCCTGAGGGGCGTGGCGGATCGCTGCACTTCCACGACACGGTCAAGCCCGGGGATGTACTGCATATCGCTGGCCCCAAAAATCATTTCCATCTGGACGAGACGGCAAAGCGCTATACCCTGATAGCCGGTGGTATTGGCATTACGCCGATTCTTGCCATGGCAGATCGACTCAAGGCACTTGGTAAGCCCTATGTGCTCCATTACTGCGGCGCCGGACGTCGAACCATGGCCTTTTTGAACCGAGTCGAACGTGACCATAGCGCAGCGCTAGCCGTTCATGCTGGCGACGAGGGCTGTCGCCTCGATCTACTGAGCACGCTTAGCGGCCTAGTCGAGGGTGAGCAAGTCTACGCCTGCGGCCCAGAGCGTTTGCTGGAGGCGCTAGAGTCCCAGGCGGTGAGCTTGCCCGAGGGTACCTTGCACGTTGAGCATTTCACAGCTCGCTCCAACATCCTCGATCCAGAGAACGAACATGCCTTCGAAGTAGTGCTTGCGGACTCCGACCTGACGCTTCAGGTCGGTAACGACCAGACCCTGCTTGAGGCGTTAACAGCGGCAGGGGTGGATGTGCCTAGTGACTGCTGCGAAGGCCTGTGTGGAACCTGCGAAGTAGCGGTGACCGAGGGGTCTATCGATCACCGCGATTTGGTGCTCAGTCATGCCGAGCGCGACGCCAATGACCGTATGATGGCCTGCTGCTCGCGGGCAGCGGGCAAGCGCCTGATTCTGGCGCTCTAAGCAGTAACAACCTTAAAAGAACCTCTGCTTTACACTGGCACTGCCTGATACATGAACCATCAAGAAGGATAATCACAATGAACAAAATGGCGACACTGACCACCTTCTCGGCCCTGATGCTTTTGGGCTCTCTGCAAGGCGCGGCAGCGGCTGATACCGTGCTTCAGGTGAGTACCTGGGCGGGCCCTAATCATGGCGTTAATACGATCGTCTGGCCCACATGGGGGAAATGGGTTGAAGAGGCGACCGACGGACGCGTCAGCGTCAATGTTACCCATGACTTAGGGCCACCTAACGCACAGATGGAGTTGGTGGCGGATGGCGTCGCTGATGTCACCTGGCTCTTCCATGGTTTGATGCCAGGGCGCTTTGAGCTAACCAAACTGCCGGAATTCCCCACCTTTGAAGACTTTTCATCGGAAAACGCTTCCGTGGCTTACTGGCGTACTCATCAAGAATACCTAAGCGACGCCGGTGAGCATCGTGGCGTAGAGGTACTAGCCCGAATTTCTCACGGGGCATAAAAGGAAGCGGCTGAAAGTGTTAACGTTTCAGGGCCTTACACCAAAAACCAACACCAACAACCGCTTCCAAAATGGTACCTGAAAAACTGTCCTTCTCGCCACTC
>NZ_JAUAMB010000038.1 GCF_031010175.1 Halomonas sp. SpR1 | reverse complement strand
CCCTTGCCGTCGGCTAGCACTTCCCCTTGCCGGGCGTGCAGGGGACTTTCACCCCCAAGTCATCCTGAGGCACCACCCCCAGGAACAGCGCCAGTCAAGGCGCTGCGCGCCATGCCTGGCGCACTACGAAAAACACCGCCTTCAACTAGGCGGTGTTTTTCGTTGGTGTGCATTATTCTTTAAATACTCAACCTTACACTGGGCGCTGCAATGCAGCTAGTAGCGCTGCATCACGGCGGTAGATATCAGGTCTAAACTCCACCTCACCCTGGGCATTCGGCCACGCGGTTAAATAGTGCAGCGCAATGGGAATACGCTGGGTCAAACTCACGTTGCGATCGCTCCCACCATTTAACAGCGTACTCATTTGGTAGCGACTACCAGTGTCTTGCAGCAGCATTTGTGCCAGCTCAGCCACGCCTTCAACCCGTATACAGCCTGAACTGAGTGCACGCTGATCACGTTGGAATAACCCCCGCGCGGGGGTGTCGTGCAAATAGATCATGTCATCATTGGGAAACCTCACCACGACGCGACCTAAAGGGTTAGCCGATCCTGCTACTTGGCGTAACATAACGCCGCCTGGGCGCTGCCAATCAATCTCCTCGGCCGCTAGCAGCTCACCCGAGAGGCTCACCACCTGGATATTTTTACGCGATAAGTAATCAATATCGGCGCGCACCTGGGGCAACACATCCTCGCGCATTATCGTCGGCGGGATTGTCCAGGAGGGATTAATGGTCAAATGGCTGATCGTGGAGTGAATAATCGGCGTCTCGCGACGTGGCGTACCTACCACCACCCGGGAATCCCAATGCTGACCGTTAGGGCGCACGTAGTGCATCCGGTAGCCTGCAATATCAACCCATACCCGTGGCTCGGCAGACTGCATTGGACGGATCCACCGCGCGCGCTCTAAGTTGACCCGCAGTTGATCGATTCGCGACGCCACCGAGGTATTCAACGCCAGGCGGGTTTGTTCGCCCACCACACCATCTTCCCGCAGCAAATGGCGGCGTTGGAAACGCCTCACCGCAGCTTCTAGCGGTGCATCAAAGGTGCGCCGATTAGACGCCGTCTGTACCCCAATCATTGGATAAGCACTGCTGTCAGCCACTTGTAAATCAGCTTCACCCCACAGCGCTAACCGTTGACGCAGTACGCTCACATCGTCGTCTTCATCGCCTGGCCGAAGCGATTCATCCCGTGCGGCCAAGAAGGGCACACTGCCCAAGTTAACCAGCTGATAATGCTGCTTCAAGGCCTCACGCAACTGCTGATATTCAGGGGATGAGGGCCGAGCCAGGGCGATAGCGTTATCAATTACGCGATCATCGACAGCATGCACAACGCGCAGCAGCGAATAACCACGTTCGGGGCGTGGCGCGTCCCACTGGGGCTCGATATCACGAGGGTTCACTTTGCCCCGTTCTAAATGATCCAGCGCCAGCAGAAGCGAGCGGGTCGCTTTAATATCAAACGTCGCCTGGGTGGCTTCTGCGCCTGCCTGACTGCGCTGAAACTCACCCAGTAGCGTATCAGCGTGGTAGTCTTCGGGTGCTAGACCGTCGGTTTCCAGACTGTTCAGTGCTGCTACCAATGATTCAACCGCCCTGGCTGACTGCCAAGCGGGCTGACCATCGCGAAGTTGATAAAACTCAGCAATGGGTAGTCGGTGCGCTTCCACCTTGCTTAACTGCTGGGACAGCGCCTGCTGTAACGGCACTGAATCCGCATACGCCTGACTAATACCGAAAGGGCTATGGGTAAGCGTGAGACATAGAGCGACCCCTATCGCCCATTGTCTTAGTGGCTGTATCTCGTTCATCGCCCTCTCCTTGCGTTACTATAGTCTTCCACATCGCCGACCCTGCTTTTTTATCTTAGTCGGCTAATCTTCATAATGACTGATATTGCTTGTAGGATCGACTTTTATGGCTCTTCGTTTAAATGTTGCCACGTTAATATTTTCCCTACCTTTTACATTATTTACATTACCGCTACACGCTGCCAGTTTCTTTGCCCAGGTTGATTCAACGCCCCCCCGCGGCGTACTGCCTTTAAACCATCAGTTGCAACAGCTCGCCCCCCAAGCGTCTCCCGATGCACTGCGTTTAGCCGCTCAAGCCCTTAACTGTGCCGAACCAGATGCCGAGCGTCTGGCGGTGATCGATTACTCTTTGCCGTCTACCCAGCCGCGCCTGTGGGTGTTTGATTTGCGTCAGCACAAGCTGCTCTTTGAAGAGCTGGTCTCCCACGGCCAGGGGTCTGGCGATGCCCAGGCCGAAACGTTTTCCAATACTCCCGACAGCCATCAATCCAGCATTGGTCTATTTCGTACCATGAACAGTTATTACGGCCGCAACGGCTATTCCCTGCGCCTGGAAGGGCTGGAACCGAACGTCAACGACTTGGCGTTTGAACGGGCTATTGTGATCCATGGCGCGGACTACGTGAGCGATGCGTTCATCACCCAAACGGGGCGGCTCGGTCGCAGTCATGGCTGCCCGGCCGTGCGTGAAGACGTGACTTACCCACTGATCAATAGCCTCAAAGAGGATCAGTATGTATTCGCCTATTATCCCGATGCGGAATGGCTGGCTACTTCAACGTTTCTAGGCTGTACAGCCGAGGCCGCGCAGCTTGCCCGGCGCTAATATCGAGGCTTTTGGTAAAAGTGAACGTTAACAACCTCAGTCTTAGAGATCATTGGTAGCTCAATTTCATCATTTACGGCCGCTAAATCAGGCGCGAGAGGGAACCTTCTGCAATACTTCGTGACAAATTAACACAAAGTGTTGCTATCTGCCGTAGGTGTCGCTGCCATGTTCACCTTTATGCACCCATATCAAAAAATCCGGCGCCTGGAACAGGAAGTTGCCGAGCTACGCACTCAGCTTGACGCTGCTACCCCCTCCCCCAGCTGCCGATTGCTAAACCTGATGAAACCGGCGCAATCCATCAGCATACTGCAGGCGAGAGGTGCAGATATGCTGACGTCTCTCAATAGCGGCATTCAGGAGTACGCTGACCAGCTTGCCGGCGAGCGCGCCACTCTAACCGAGACGGCCAATTTAATTGCCGCCGCTGAACAGGCGGTCGATACCCTTGATCAGCACTGTCTCGACACTGAGCATACCGAAGCGTTACCCCCGTTAGTGCTGGCCAAAACCTTACATGCCCTAAGCCAACTACAAGTCGCCCTCGCCCGCAATGCAGGCCACGCCCAAGCATTAGCGGTGAGCGCGGCGCTGGAAACGGCTCATAGTCAGGGTCTAATGGGTAGCGCGGACTCGGCTAGCCAGGAGTCACCAGGGTTGGCAGCCATTGCTGATGACATGCACCGCCTAGCGTTGACTATGCACCGCTTAAGTCACCAGCTCAGCCAACTGATGGAGCAAGTTAATAGCCAGGTAAGAGAGCACTCACAGGCCGTGGTGAAAAAGCGTTTGGCCGACGATGAGATTGCCCGCTCGGCGCAAACAGCCAAGCAGGCAGTGCATCGACTCGCTGACCAATCCCAGCATATGCATAAGGTAATCCATCACAGCGCCACCGCTGCGTTTTTACACTCCGCAAAGCTCGATCATGCAGTATGGAAGTGCCGACTTTATAAGCAACTCCTATCTGCCAACACAGACACGCCCTTAGAGGATCACCACCAGTGCCGTTTGGGCCGCTGGCACCAACAGGGAGAGGGCCACCAATGCTACGCTCGTACCGATGCTTATCGAGCCCTGGCGGCGCCCCATCGCCGCATGCACGACAGTGGTGCTGAAGCGCTTACGTTTGCCCGCTTGGGCGATCGCAATGGTCAACTAGCTGCCTTAGGCGTCATGGAAGAAGCCAGCCAGCAGCTCGCCCTTCAACTGGACAACCTTATGGAGCACGCTATATTTGAAGCGCCATACTCAACCAACCATCGCTCACCGCTTGCAGGGGCGCCTTAAATAACCGCTGTGCGCTAAATAGCCTTTCGTCTTATCTGGCCGCCTATGCCATGCTGGTTTTACTGGAACCAATTTCTTCACCAGCGGCAATGGGAAAAGCATATGGCAAAGGTCAAAAAGTTAGACCTCGCACTACAAGGCGGCGGCGCTCATGGGGCGTATACCTGGGGTGTTATCGATCGGCTACTGGCTGATGATCGTATTGAAATTGAGGGTATCAGTGGCACCAGCGCAGGGGCGATGAATGGCGTGGTGATGGCCGATGCGCTGACCAGAGGTGATAAAGAGACCGCGCGGCAAGCGCTGCACGACTTTTGGCAAGCGGTGAGTCGCGCGGGCATGGCCAGCCCCATCCGCCGCTCTCCCTTGGATATATTGACCGGCAACTGGAGCCTGGATCACTCTCCCGGTTTTATTGCCATGGATCTGTTAAGCCGCGTGGCCTCCCCCTATCAACTCAACCCGCTCAACATCAATCCTCTGCGCGATATCGTGGCTGATCACATTGATTTCGAGCGGGTGCGGCAGTGCCAGCAGCTTAAGCTATTTGTTGCAGCAACCAATGTACGCACAGGTAAACAGCGGGTGTTTCGCCGTGAAGAGATGAGCGTTGATGCTGTGATGGCCTCTGCCTGTTTACCCTTTATGTTCCAGGCGGTGGAGATCGATGGCGAGGCGTATTGGGATGGCGGTTATATGGGCAACCCCGCGCTGTTCCCACTTATGGAGGAGTGCAGCGCACGAGATATTCTGCTGATACAAATTAATCCAATCAGCCGCAATGAAGTACCCACCTCCGCGTCAGCGATTATGAACCGCCTCAACGAGATCACCTTTAACTCAGCGCTGATTAAAGAGATCCGCATGATCGCCCTGCTCAAGCATGCCCTCGAAGAGCAAGGTATTGAAAACTGCTACCAGCAGGCGTTGTTCCACCGTATCAGCGGTGAGCAGGCGCTGGAGGGGCTCTCAGTGTCCAGCAAATCCAATTCCGAGTGGGCTTTTCTATGCCATCTATGTGAACAGGGCCAAGCAGCTGCCGAGAGCTGGCTAAGTGAGCACTTCGATGCCATCGGCAGCTACTCCACGCTTGATATAGACGCCGTCTATTTGCATGAATAGCGGGCTACCCACCTTCGTTTACAACTCCTCTAGGGTTTGTACGAAAAGTCGGCGAGCGCAGGCAGTTTTCGTACAAAGCCTAGCACCAAGATGCCGCAAAATGCGGCACTGCATGCCCAATCATGCAGCATAGCCTTGATCACTCATCGCTCACACGCACAGCAAAAATAAATTAACATACTGATTTTTAGTAACAAACAACCAACTGGCAAACTACCTGCATAACTCCTACCAGTGGTGGTAGGCGTGGACCAGGCCCAACTGGGTACGAGTGCGTCGAACCTGACCTTCAACGATGAAGGCATGTTCTCGTCAATTGTTTGCGTAACGCGTTAGCTCGTTTGCGTTGCGTTGCGATCAACTCGTTTTATGCCCCGTGAGGCCATCCCATGGACATACGCAACAAAGCCAACCGCATTCGGTTATTCAACTTCTCGACCCCTCAGATGCGCGCTTTCCACTTCTCATGGTTCGCGTTTCATATCTGCTTCTTTGGCTGGTTCGGCATCGCCCCACTGATGGCGATCGTTCGTGAAGATCTTTCGCTAACACAAACTCAAATCGGCAATACGATTATCGCTTCGGTGGCGATCACCGTGATAGTACGCCTTGCCATTGGCGTACTGTGTGACCGTATCGGCCCGCGTAAAACCTATACCGGGCTACTGCTATTGGGCGCTATCCCGGTGATGGGCATTGGCTTGGCCGATAGCTTTGAAACCTTTCTATTAGCGCGCTTGGCCATTGGGGCGATTGGCGCCTCTTTCGTGATTACCCAGTACCACACATCAATGATGTTCGCCCCCAATGTGGTTGGCACCGCTAACGCTACCAGCGCGGGCTGGGGCAACTTGGGTGGCGGCACCACACAAATTCTGATGCCGCTGATCTTCTCTGGCATGCTGATGCTGGGCGTTAACGAAGCCTTTGGCTGGCGCTTGGCGATGATGGTACCGGGCGTCGTGATGTTCTTTACCGGTATTGGCTACTGGTTCTTCACCCAGGATGCGCCTAACGGTAATTTCAGCGAACTGCGCGCCCGCGGCGAACTGCCTGAAGCTTCAGGCGAAAATGGTGCCGCGCAAAGTTTTTTAGCCGCCGCTAAGGATATCCGTGTTTGGGCACTGTTCGTCGTCTACGGCCTCTGCTTTGGTGTGGAACTGACGATCAACAATATTGCTGCCATCTACTTCTTCGATAAATTTGATCTCACCCTGGCCACCGCCGGTCTGATCGCTGGTTTATTCGGGCTAATGAATATTTTTGCGCGAACCCTGGGCGGCGTTTTCTCGGATCTTTTCGCCAAGCAAGGGGGCTTGAAAGGCCGCGTTCGCTGGCTATTTATTGCCTTGGTTTGCGAAGGTGTTGCCCTGGTGGCGTTCTCTCAGATGCATGTATTAAGCCTGGCGATTGGTATCATGCTGGTGTTCAGTCTATTTGTGCAGATGGCTGAAGGCGCCACCTACGGTGTTGTGCCGTTTATTAACAAAAAAGCCTTGGGCGCCGTCGCAGGGATTGTCGGCGCTGGCGGTAATGTGGGGGCGGTGGGCGCTGCTTTTCTATTCCGCAGCGAAAGCCTGACCTACCAACAAGGGCTGTTCTATCTTGGCCTCACCGTACTGGTTCTGGCCTCCTGCGTGTTGCTGGTGCGCTTTAGCGATGCTACCGAAGCCGAAGAGGCCAAAGCCTACCGCGACGCAGTAGGTGATGATGTAGGCGCAGGCGCTCTGTCGTTACGTTAAGCGCTTTCCAGTACACTCCAAGCACTCCCCTCCTGCTAAGAGCGGCAGAGCGGGAGTGCTCATTTTTAGGCGGCGAGTCACTCAAGGAAATCTCTATGTCTTCAGCGCAGCAACTGCTTCTAACCGCCATCCGTTGCGATATCGACAACCTTACCCACCTTGCCACCACCGCCGATATTGTCGGCGACATTAGCCGCTTTATTCATATGCTCCAGCGTGAGCGGGGCGCATCAACGATTTACCTGGTTTCCCAGGGACAGCGCTTCAAAACCCGCCGCGACACCTACCGACAGCACAGTCAGCAAGCCGAAACATTAATGCGCCAACGGCTGGAAGCGCTCAGCGAGGAGGCCCGCCCCCAGGCCGCCGCGCGCTTACTGCGCCGAATTGCCGCCGTTTGGTATGCGCTAGACGAGCTTGGTGCACTTCGCCAAGCCATCGATACCTTTGCGATCACGCCCGATTCGGCGACTCAGGCGTTCAATCAGTTGACCAGTGGACTGCTGGCCATTGTGTTTGAAGCCGCCGACACCTCCATCGACCCTGATATCACCCGTACGCTAGTGGCAATTTTCCACTTGATGCAAGGCAAAGAGCTGGCGGGCCAAGAGCGCGCCTGTGGCGCCTTTGGCTTTACCCATGGCCACTTCGACGAGCCCCACCGCGCGTTGCTAAACCAGCTTATGAAGGATCAGCAGCGCTGTTTTGACACTTTTGTAGAGTTTGCGACACCCGAAGCGCAGCAGGCATGGCAAAAAGAGCTTTCACCGCGCACGCTGTCGGGTGTTTGCCACCTGCGCGATATCGCCTGCCAACGCTCATCGGCAACGCAACCATTACCCAAAGAGACACCTGATAAGCTGGGTGAAACCTGGTACGAACTAACCACCCTGCGTATAGACTCAATGAAAATGGTTGAAGATGCGCTGATCTCACAGCTGAGCGTGCTTTGCCACCGCAAAATTGCCCAGGCCGAGGATGCATTAGAGAAAGCTAAAACGCAGACGTGTACTTATCCCCCTGCGCCGTGCGAACAATTGCTGGCGCTCAATGATGGTCAAGCGTTAGGCGACCTGACCGCCAACGCCCTCACCTCTCCACTGGGGCGGTCGCTGATCGAACTCACCCAGGCCCAGGCTAGCCGCTTACAGGGACTGAGCGATGAGCTGGAAAACACCCGCAAAGCGCTGCGTGAACGCAAATTGATTGAACGCGCTAAGGGCCTGATCATGGCGCACCAGGAGATGAGCGAAGAGGAAGCCTATCGCTTTCTGCGTAAGACCTCGATGGATCAAAGCAAAAGCATGGCGGATATGGCTCAAGCTATTCTCGATCTCTCCGCGATGCTAAAACGTAAGGATGCAAAAATATAAAGCCGCCGTTAATGATTACTTAGCAGCACTGCACCAGCAGCTTAAGCCTATATTTGCAGGATGCCGTCACCTTAGCCATGCTAAAAGCTTACTTGATTAATTAGGCAAGGAGTGCAACCCATGCAAAACGGCGTGCTATTAATTACCGGCGCATCCAGCGGCATTGGCGCCGCCACCGCCCGAGCAGCCGCGCGTGAAGGCTTTAAACTGGTATTGGCCGCCCGTTCTAGCAACAAACTCACCGCACTGGCCCAAGAGCTGGGGCCAGAAAATGTGCTGACCTGCGAGCTGGATGTAACCAACATGGAGCAGCAACAGGCCATGGTCGATCAGACGCTGGAAACCTTTGGTCGGTTGGATGCCGTCTTTGCCAACGCTGGCCGTGGCGGCTCACCCGGGGGCTTTAGCGAGGCTGACCACGACACATGGCGTGAGATGATCCTTACCAATATCTATGGCGTGGGCCTCACAATCCAAGCCTGCTTGCCTGCCCTTAAACGCCGCAAAGGCCATGTGCTATTGACTGGCTCAGCGGCAGGCCGCACGACCATTCCGGGCTCTATGTATAGCGCCACCAAATGGGCGGTCACGGGAATCGGCTATAACTTACGTGAAGAGCTGCGCGGTACCGGCATGCGCGTAACACTGATTGAGCCAGGGATGGTCGACACGCCCTTTTTTGATCAACCGCCGACCCACGCCTTAGAGGATCGGGATATCGCCAATGCAGTGGTTTACGCGCTGGCGCAGCCTGCCCATGTCGATGTGAATGAAATTCTTATTCGCCCCACCCCGCCGCTTGAGTGAATATTTGTGGTATAGCGAGCAGCACCTGTTGCCATCCACACCTTGCAATTCACCTGCACTGGCCGCATAACGTGTAATTACCAAGCGCGCTAAGTAATTTTTTTTCACTCTACGCGCCCACGACTTTTTGCAGGTGATCCATGAGCCAACTCACTTCCACGGCACTTTCCGTCCTCGACCTGGCGCCTATCCGCCAGGGCGGCAGTGCCGCAGAGACCTTCCGCGATAGCGTTGCCCTTGCACAATTAACCGAGCGGCTGGGCTTTACCCGTTACTGGCTCGCCGAGCACCACAATATTGCCGGTATTGCTAGTGCGGCGACATCCGTATTGATCGGCCATATCGCCGGACAAACGTCCACTATCCGCGTGGGCAGCGGCGGCATTATGCTGCCTAACCATCCACCTCTGGTGATTGCCGAGCAGTTTGGCACCCTGGAAACCCTCTACCCTGGCCGCATAGACCTGGGTTTAGGCCGCGCGCCGGGCTCGGATGGCGCCACTATGCAGGCCATGCGCCGCAACGCTCATGCAGGGGTCGACGACTTTCCACAGCTGCTGAATGAGCTGCGCAGCTACTTAGCCGATCCTGAGCCCCAACAGCGTGTGAAAGCGGTTCCTGGCCAGGGCACTCATGTACCTATTTGGTTACTGGGATCCAGCGGCTACAGCGCACAGCTGGCGGCCAAGCTTGGCCTGCCCTTTGCGTTTGCTGCTCAGTTTGCCCCGGGTTACTTATTTGAAGCCCTGCGTTTATACCGCGACAACTTCCGCCCCTCGGAGCACCTGGATAAGCCCCACGCCATGGTCGGCCTACCCGTGATGGCCGCAGAGAGCGACGCGATGGCTCACTATTTGGCTACCACCGCGCAGCAGAAGTTTTTAAACCTGATCCGCGGCAAGCCGACGCAGTCACAGCCACCGGTTGAGCAACTAGACTGGTCGCCGGTTGAGCAGGCCCAAGTCAGCCAGTTTTTAGGCGCAGCAATTATTGGCGGGCCAGAGACGGTGAAGGCGGAGCTTGAAGAGTTCCAAGCGCGTACTGGCGCCGATGAGCTGATGATTAATAGCGATTTTTATAACCATGCTGACCGCCTGCGTAGCTACGAGATTGTGGCTGAGGTCGCTAGATAAACGGTTCGCTGTACAGGATACTTATGACCACACTCACCTTCTCTCCGATGACGGATGATGACTTTGTTGTTTTCTGGCCAACGTTCCAAGCCATTGTCGCAGCGCAGGAGACCTATGCGTTTGATCCTGATATCAGCTTTGAAGCTGCCCGTCAGCTATGGTGTAAAATACCGGCTGCCAGTGTGGTCGCCAAAGATGAAAAGGATCAAGTACTGGGTGCCTACTACTTAAAAGCCAACGCGGCTGGCCCCGGTGACCATGTATGCAACTGTGGCTATATGGTGACCCCCGCCGCTCGGGGCAAAGGGGTCGCGCGTGCCATGTGCGAACACTCCCAACAACAGGCACGGGAACTGGGGTTTCTAGCCATGCAGTACAACGCCGTGGTAGCTACCAATGACGTCGCTGTCGCCTTATGGCAAAAACTTGGGTTTAGTATTGTGGGTACCGTTCCTAACGCTTACCGGCATGCTCGCCTTGGTTTTGTCGATACCTATGTGATGCATAAAACGCTTTAATAGTTATGTTTAGAGCCTGAATTCAAAACCACCCCCTTCAAGCTAAAGCGCGTCACTAACAGTGGCACGGCAAACCCCGCCGTCACTAGCTCACAGCGGACTTTTGCAACTAATCGCTCTTATCAATCTAAACAATTGCCCAGCGCCACACCCGATTGGGAAGAATTTTAGAGAAGCGATTTAGACCGCACTTCGGGGCCAGCTCGGCTGGCCCTTTTTTCTAGAACCGCCGTTGACGTTAATAAAAATTAACAACTAGTAAAATGCAAAGTTTGACAGAATAAGGTACGTTTTCCCGCATAATGACAATGAAATTAAGTAACCCCTTCTCTGTGATGGCAAATTATGTCTGCTGATGCTTGGTTGTTTGCTCGCTTTTCGCTGCGCTCGCGGTTTATTGTTCTGATTGCCTCGCTGGTGTTTGCCACAACGCTGCTACTAGGCTGGGTGGCATCGCGGGAATCGGCGCAGCAAATGGAAGATAATATTGGTAATGCGGCCGCAGAAGCAGCCTATCAAATGATAGATAAGCTGGATCGCAACATGGACGCACGCGTTAAAGAGGTCAAACTGCTGCTCGGCATGCATGCCCTCTCCGTTGACACAAGTCCTAATGCGCTTAGGGAGCAGTTAGAGCGCTTGCAAGACAATCACAACGTGGTGTCATGGATCGGCTTTACCGACCCGGAAGGTACTGTTCAAGCGGCTACCGGGGGGATTTTAGAGGACGTTTCAATCGCGCAAAGGCCCGTATTTATTGAAGGGCGTGAGGCGCTCTGGGTGGGTGATGTTCATGAGGCAGTGCTACTCGCACAGCTACTGCCTAACCCCAGCGGTGAAGAGCTTAAATTTGTCGATATTGCCACCCCGGTGTATGACCGCAATGAGAAACTCCAAGGCGTTCTTGCGGTACATCTAAGCTGGGAGTGGGCCGAATATATTCAGCAATCCATGTTCGCTCCTACTCAGCAGCGGCAAGATGCTGAGATGCTACTGTTTTCAGCTAACGGTACCGTACTGCTGGGGCCAGAGGAGCTGTTGGGAAAATCATTAGATAGCCTTGAACACCTACCTAGCCCTACCAATACATCGCCGCAATGGGCGATTGAAACCTGGCCCAATGGCGAACAGTTTGTCACTGGCTATGCGCGCAGCAGCGGCTTTGAAGACTTCCCTGGCCTAGGCTGGGTTGCCGTTAGCCGTAAACCAGTAGCTACCGCCTTTGCGCCTGTCGAAGAGCTACAAGCAGCGATTATGGGCATAGGCATTCTACTGGCGCTGCTATTTGCAATGATTGGTTGGGTGATTGCATCCCGAATGGTGTCTCCTCTCACCCGCTTAGCTAGTGCCGCCGATCAAATACAGGGTGGCGAGCAAGCCGACTGCATTCCTCTAGAAAACGGTTCTCCAGAAATGAAGCGTCTTTCGACCTCCATGCGCAACATGGTCGGTCGATTACTGGATCAGCGCCAAAAGATCAACCGTCTGGAAGACTTGGCCAATACCGACCCGCTGACGAGCCTGCCTAATCGTGCGTTTCTTAATCAATACCTACAGCTGGCCATTCCCGAAGCGGAAAGAAACCAGCAAAGCATGGTGGTGATGTACATCGACCTGGATGGTTTTAAACAGGTCAACGATGAGCTTGGCCACCATGCAGGGGATCTGCTGCTTATTGAAATTTCTCAGCGCCTGAAAAACGCTTTGCGCAGTGGCGATGTGGTGGCGCGCATGGGTGGCGATGAGTTCGTGATGGTGCTCAAAACCAAGCAGGAGTACCTGGAAATGCTTACTCACGAGGTTAGTAGGCGTTTACTTACGGCTATCGCCCAGCCGATTTTGTTACCCGAAAACAAGCGCGCCCACGTGGGCTGTAGTTTAGGCGCCGCCTGGTGGCCACGCCATGGCCTGCATATTGATACGGTGCTACAACTTGCCGATAACGCCCTGTATGCGGCCAAAAGCAAAGGCAAGCATCAGCTAGTGATTCACAAGCCTTAGTCGTTCACGTTAAAACAGTGCTGCAGTTGCTGCTCAGCGGCTTCACTGCCCATTGCCGTTAACTTGGCGATATTGCGCTCGGGGATAGCGTCAGTATCACCGTAAAACTCAATCGCTTTTTCGACACTCTCTTCGCGTAGCAGGTGCACCATGGCGTAGGGGGAGCGGTTGGTATAGTTAGCGGCATCATCGGGCTCAGCCCCGTCGAAGCAGTAGTCAGGATGAAAAGTGGCGAGCTGATAGATCCCTTCGTATCCCTGGTCGATAAGAATGCTTTCGGCGAGCTCAACAAAATCCAGGTAGTGATCAAAGCTTTTGAATAGCGTTGGGAATACCAGCAGCGTGGTTTCTGTTTCCGGATGCTCATCCAGCCACTGCACCTCAACCATCAACTCCTCAAGCGCCACTTCAATTTTCTTGGAGCGCACTACCTCCACGCGAATGGTTTCACGCGCCAGCTCCCGCTGAGCGAACGGGCAAATATCATGCGCCACAATGAAGGTACGCACCCAGTTCAGCGTTTGCGCGGCTACTTGGTAATCTGCGTGTTGGTTATCTGCGTGCATAGCACCCTCTTCACTTATCTGGTCGGCGATGACCGACACACTGAGCACGGCAGTTTACCAACTGTTCATGACCAACTACACGTGCTCTTGATAGCGCTTCAGGGCAACTTCATAAGATTTATGGATATGGTCGTCCATTAATTCACGCGCCGCTTTAGCATCACGCTGCAGCGCCAGCTCCACCAGTTGGTGATGCTGCTCGTCAAGCTCTTGGCGAATCGTCGGCATCTTCGGCCCCAGACGCCGGTAGCGATCAAACTGGTCATGCAACTGCTCAATAAACCGTAATAACCAGACTGACCCACAGGGCGCGACCAACGTTCGGTGAAACTGGGTATGCAGATGCTCCCACTCCTCGCCTTTATCCAGGGTAATATCGGCCCGCTTCAAGCGGTGCGCGGCAGCCAGCAAATCAGCTTCCCAAAGCGAGTCACCGTTAGTAATCGCCCGTTCGAGCGCCATCCCCTCCATTTCCAAGCGCATCTGCGCAATATCATCCAGCTCATCCCGGGACAGCTTCGGAACCCGAAAGCCGCGCTGATTCTCCTGCACCAGCAACCCATAAGCCGCCAATTTATTGAGCGCTTCTCTTAGCGGGCTCAAACCGACTTGGTAGCGATCTTTAAGCGCATTGATCGCGAGCTTTTCGCCGGCGACAAAACGCCCGCCCACCAAATCTTTACGTAAATGATCAAACACACGGCTTGATGCAGTACCTGCTGGCCCTGCTGGTGTCGGTAAAGAATTACTCATGGCGATGTCCTTTATTTATCTCAGCTCTCGCTGTCCATTCTATTTTTCGTTGTTGACGTTGGATCAGGCACTACCTATATTCTATTTTATACAAGATAATCGATTTTTTAATCTACAAACGATAAATAAGGCTTGAGTATGCTTTTACTCCCCTCGCTGGCTTTGCGGACTATGCGCCCATGAAACCACCTGCTGTCTCCTGGCAACTATTCTGGGCCTTTTTCCGCGTTGGCATCTTCGGTTTCGGTGGCGGCCCTGCCATGATTCCTTTAGTACGGGCCGAGGTCGTCACCCGTCACCACTGGCTAACCGATGAAGAGTTTGCCGACGTGCTGGCGATTGGCAATACCCTACCGGGGCCCATTGCCACCAAAATGCCCGGCTACATTGGCTACCGAGTGGGCGGTGTAACAGGCTGTATCGCTGCCGTCATCGCCATCATTGTGCCAATGATTGTAGCGATGATTGTCATGTTAGGCATTTTCAGCCGCTACCGCGATGTGGCATGGATTCGCGGTATGGGCCAGGCGGTGGTGCCTGTGGTCATGGTCATGATGGCACAGCTCACCTGGGATTTTTTCGATAAGTCACAGGCCGCCCTTGGCTGGCTGGTCAGTATTGCCATGGCCATTATTGCCGCCGGGCTAATCTACTGGCTTGGCATTCACCCAGGCTGGGTAATCGGCGCCATTCTCGTTGCCGCCCTACTGCGCCCTGCCGGCAAGAAAAAAGCGGAGGGGGCGGCATGATTTACTGGGATCTCTTCTTAGCGTTTTTTATTCCCAACATTATCGGTTACGGCGGTGGCCCAGCCATTATTCCATTGATTGAGGCGGAAGTGGTGGGCCGTTACGGCTGGATGACCGCACAAACTTTCGCGGAAACATTAGCCCTTGGCAATGCATTGCCTAGCCCTATCGCAACCAAAATGGCCGGCTACGTGGGCTATGAAGTGGCAGGCGTTGGCGGCGCTTTCATCGCCGTAGCTGCCACGGTGATTCCCACGCTGCTGCTAATGCTGGGTGCATTGGGGCTACTCTACCGCCATCGCGACTCTCCCAGGGTTAAGCGCATGAGCCAGTGGGTTCGCCCGGTCATCGCCATGATGATGGCGTGGCTAACCCTGGGGTTTCTGCTCGAAAGTTTGGACAGCAGCGGCACTATTCACACCCTGATCATTGGAATAGTCGCCGCTATTGCATTGATTCGCTTCAAAACGCACCCCGCCTTTGTGGTCATGGGCGCCTTGGTTTATGGAGGTTTCTTCCTCGGCTAACGCTCATTGCAGGTGCATTCATAAAACAACAAGAACCCGATAACGGGATCACGCGCTCACCACGCCGCTGCAGTAAGGGCGGCATCCCACAACACCAACCTCAAATCATAAAGGTGTATAAGAATGACGCGTTCAACACTAACTCTAAGCACTACCCTCGCCGCCATCGGACTTGCGTCTAGTTTGGCAATTGCCACCACCGCACAAGCTGACTACCCCGAGCAGGATATTCGCTTAATCATCCCTTACGGGCCTGGGGGAGCAACAGATATCCTGTTCCGGCTGATTTCTCAGGAAGCTGAGAAAACGCTAGGCGAATCCATTGTGCCCGTCAATATGGCAGGCGCTGGGGCAACGCTGGGTTCACGCAACGTGAAAGATGCTGATCCCGATGGCTACACGTTGCTTGGCAGCCACGACACCATTGCGCTTTCCAAACTAGCAGGCACTGTCGACTACTCGTACGATGCCTTCGAGCCCATCGCGCTACTCACCCAAACCATTAATATTCCAACTGCGCATGCTAATCACCCTGTACAGAGCGCTGATGAAATCGCTGACTTTGTTCGCGAAAACCCTGGCCAAGTGCGTTTTAGCATGATCCCTAGCTCCACTGATCACTTCTTCTGGGCACAATTCTTTCAGGAGACGGGTATTGATATGGCCGACGTGCGCTTAGTCGGTTACCCAGATACTGGCGAACAGGTATCGGCACTGATGGCGGAAGAAGTTGATTTCGCAATGTTCAATCTACCCTCTGGTGGTGCGTTTTTTGAAGATGGCACCTTCCGCGCGCTCGGCATCGCTCATCCGGAGCGCCTTGATAGCATGCCCGATGTAGCCACCCTGCGTGAGCAAGGCATCGAGATGGATCACTCAACCAGCCGCGGCATTTTCGCGCCTAAAGGCACGCCTCAAGAAGTGATCGATACCATTGCTGATGCTTATGGCCAAGCCCTGGAAAATGAAGAAGTCCAGAGCCGTATTGAGAATGAATTTGGCTCTGTTGTTCGCTTTCTGGCCGGTGATGATTACCAAACGTTTCTGGATGAAAACGAAGCTGCACTATCCGCTGCTGCCGAGAACATCGACTTCCAGAACTGAGGGCACACACTCTAGCCCTTGTTAATGCGGGGGCTAGAGCTGCCGGAGGCATCGCTAATGCTTACGCTAACTAAAGACCGCGCCTTGGCGCTGGCGCTGCTCTTGATTGTGGCTGTCATGTGGATGGAGTCGGGTGATATTCGTCCGCCGACCAGCTGGCAACCTTATGGGTCAGCGCTTTTCCCCCGCATTTTGTTAGTCGTGCTTGGGTTGTTATCACTGCTGATTTTGGTGCGTTCCTTATTGGTCAAAGTGCCTGAACGGCCTGGCGCAAAACAGCTCATTAAGGAGTGGTTTCAACGCCGACGCACCATCCTCGCTCTGTTTTTACTGTTCGGGCTTTATGCCGCCTTACTTCCAGTGGTGGGGTATATCGCAGCCACTATTGGCTTCTTAGTCGCCTCTCTTGCACTACTGATGGGCTTCAATACGCGACGTAAATGGATGATTAATCTCACTCTTAGCGGCACCTTAGCTATCGTGATATTTGTCGTTTTCCGCTATGGCCTGAATGTTTGGCTGCCTTAACCTGGAGCAAATAATGACCAACTTTTTCCTCCAAGCGCTCGCTGAGGTCGGCTCGCCATCGGTCTTGGGGTTGATCGTCATTGGCGTACTGTTTGGGATTGTTGGCGGGAGCATTCCTGGTTTTACCGTCACCATGGCTATCTTGGTGGTCTTCCCGTTCACGTTTGCCATGGATCCGGTAAGCGGCGTCTCGCTGATGGTCGGTGTGTTTGTGGGTGGCTACTCTGGCGGTATTGTGTCTGGCGTCATGCTGGGGATACCTGGCACGCCCTCATCAATTACCACCGTTTATGATGGCTACCCCATGGCACAAAAAGGCGAGCCTGGCCGCGCCTTGGGCATCGGCGTTGCATCGTCTTTTCTAGGCACGCTGATCAGCGTCGCAGTACTGGTTTTTTTCGGCCCGTTGATTGCCAGTTTCAGCATGAATTTCCGCCCCTGGGAGATCACCGCATTAATCGTTTTCGCCCTGACGCTGGTGGCAGGACTTTCAAGTGGTGCTCTGCTCAAAGGTCTGATGGCCGCGGCGTTAGGCCTCTTGATCACCACTGTTGGCTATGACCGCAACAGCAACTTGCGCTTTGATTTTGGCCTACCCGCTCTGGGCTCAGGGTTTGAAATCCTGCCCGTTATGATCGGTATCTTTGCCTTTTCACAGTTGCTTGGAAATATCGAAAAACTGAAGGATGAGAAAAGCGACCCAAAAAAGATCGACACCAATGTCACTATTCCCTACGGCCAAATACTCAAAGATATGGCGGGGCAAAAACTCAACACCCTTCGGTCTTCTCTGATTGGCAGCCTAGTGGGAGCGCTCCCTGGCACCGGCGGCACCGTTGCCAACTTCTTGAGTTACGACCAAGCAAAAAAATTCTCCCGTCATCCGGAAGAGTTTGGTACCGGCACGCCGAGTGGCATTGTGGCTTCTGAAGCCTCCAACAGTGCGGTGGCGGGCGGTGCTTTTGTGCCCACGCTCGCATTGGGGATACCGGGCGATTTGCCCATGGCGATCATGATGGGCGTACTGATTCTGCACGGCATTACGCCGGGGCCGATGATGTTTGAGCAGAACCCCGTATTGGTTGGTGCCATTTATGCCAGCCTGCTAATTGGTGCGGTGGTCATGGTGCTTTGCAACCTGCTGCTAGTGCGCTGGTTCGCCAAAATATCGTTGATTCCCCAGCAAATTCTCGTTCCAGTCGTACTAATGCTATGCGCCATTGGCGCTTATGCCCTGAATAACAACCTGTTCGATATTTGGGTGTTATTTATCTTCGGCATTATCGGCTACCTGCTGTGGAAAGCGGAAGTTCCCCTAACGCCACTGATACTCGGTGTGGTACTTGGCGACAATCTTGAGCGTCAACTATTCCGCGCCCTAGAGCTTAACGAAAGCTGGTTGACGTTTTTAACTCGGCCGCTCTCTGCGCTTTTCCTGGCATTAGCCGTCGCTTCAATTTTGTTTTCGCTCTATCAGGATCGCAAGATTCAGCGGTTAAAAAATGCCGCTCAACGAGAAAACATTTAAGACACCACTACGCTATTTGACAACTCCGTTCAAAGGAACTCTGGCATGCAACAAGATGCACTCTATTATCCCAGCGCCTCGCGCCGTATGGCCACATTCGGTAAACGTGGCATGGTCGCCACCTCACAGCCATTAGCAGCGCAGGTGGGTATTAGCATACTGCAGCAAGGGGGTAATGCTATTGATGCCGCCATTGCCACGGCAGCCGCCTTGACGGTGGTTGAACCGACTTCTAATGGGATCGGCAGCGATGCCTTTGCCATTGTATGGGTCGACGGCAAGCTACATGGCCTCAATGCCAGTGGCCCTGCTCCACGAGCGGCAACCATTGAAGCGTTGAAAGCACTCGGCCATGACGCAGTGCCCAATCACGGCATGCTGCCTGTCACAGTCCCTGGAGCCCCGGCTGCCTGGGTGGCGCTGTCTGAGCGCTTCGGCAAGCTGCCATTTGCTGAACTGCTAGCGCCTGCCATTGCGTTGGCCGATGAAGGTTTCCCCGTCTCTCCCGTTATTCATCAAATGTGGAAGGAGGCTTTCAATACGTACTCTGCTTATAGTGATGCCTCTTTCAAACCTTGGTTTGATACGTTTGCACCTGAAAGTCGAGCACCAGAGCCCGGTGAACTGTGGCGCTCTGAAGGCCATGCAAACAGCCTAAAAGCGATTGCTGACACCCATGCTAAAGCGTTCTATGAAGGCGAGCTGGCCGAAGCCATTGACGCTTTTTCCCGTGAGCATGGCGGTTTGTTACGCAAAGAAGACCTAACCGCTTATCAGCCAGAGTGGGTCGACCCGATTAGCGTGCGCTACAAAGGCCACGATATTTGGGAGATCCCACCCAATGGCAGCGGCATGATTGCGCTACAAGCGCTGGGTATGCTGGAGCGCCTGGGCGAAACGGGGTGCGATCAAGTCGAAATCCTTCACCGTCGTATTGAAGCTACCAAACTGGCCTATGTCGATGGCTTTGCTCATATTACCGATCTTGACGCCATGCGCCCCAGCATTGCGCAGATGCTTGACGATGAGTACTTAAAATCACGCGCTTCACTGATCGGCGAACAGGCCGTTGACCCCGTACACGGCAACCCAATTAAGGGCGGCACCGTTTATCTAGCCACAGCAGACGACGACGGTAATATGGTGTCGCTGATTCAAAGCAACTTTAAAGGTTTTGGCTCTGGCATGGTGGTACCAGGCACCGGCATCAGCCTGCAAAACCGTGGCTGGTCGTTCTCTTTGGATCCGCAGCACCCTAATGCGCTGGCGCCTGGCAAACGCACCTATCACACTATTATCCCGGGTTTTATCACCAAAGATAACCAAGCCGTTGGGCCCTTTGGGGTAATGGGTGGCTATATGCAGCCTCAGGGTCATGTGCAGGTAGTCACGGCCATGCTGGAGGATCAGCTCAACCCTCAGGCAGCGCTTGATATGCCGCGCTGGAAGTGGACTCAAGGCAAAACAATCGAAGTCGAAGCCGACTTCCCCAATCACTTAGCACTGGCGCTGGCCCGCCGAGGCCACGACATCGTTAAAGTCGCCGATTCAATCAGCTTTGGCCGTGGCCAAATCATTCTGCGCAATCCTGATACCGGCGTGCTCCAAGGCGGCACCGAGCCACGCACCGATGGGGCTGTGCTGCCCTGGTAATACCTCACTACTAAACTGCCTCTCCGCCGCGTTGCCGTTGAAGGCAACCGGCGGTTGTTAGCTAGCTATTTCGACTAGCTATTTCGACTAGCTATCTCCCCTCAATCACCGCATTATGGCTGCTCTTTTTTATTAGGGTTCTGCCTTTTTCACTATGTCTTCACCGCCCTCTTCTCGCACATCTTCCGCCTCTCCACTAAGCGGCTTTTTTGGCGTATTTCGTTATAGCCGCCGCGCACTCGGATTAGTGTGGGAAACCTCTCGTTGGATGATGCTTGGGTTAGCGCTGTGCACTCTGGTCGCTGGGGTTCTGCCTGCCGTGGCCGCCTGGGTGGGCCAGTTGATCGTGGATGGCGTAGTGAGCGCGATGGAGTCCCATCAAGCAGCCACTGATCCCAACCTGCTAGTGTCCATTGCACCGGTGCTAAAGCTGGTGGGTATTGAAGCCGTGATTATTGCGTTTATTGCCCTAGCCCAGCGCGGCCTTTCGGCCCAGCAATCGCTGTTGCGGGCACTGCTGGGTCAGAAGGTCAATGTGATGATCCTGGAGAAAGCTGGCCAACTGTCACTTAGCCAGTTTGAGGATTCAGAGCTTTACGACCAACTCACGCGCGCTCGGCGTGAGGCGTCTACGCGCCCGCTTGCCCTGGTGAATAAAACCTTTGGACTGCTGCAAAATGCTATCTCGCTGGGCAGCTTCGGGGTGTTGCTGGTGCAGTTCTCCCCTTGGGCGCTGTTGATCTTGGTGGCCGGCGCCCTGCCAGTATTTATCTCTGAAGCCAAATTCTCCGGCGATGCCTTTCGGCTGTTCCGCTGGCGCTCACCGCAAACCCGTATGCAGATCTATTTAGAAACGGTGCTGGCACGGGAAGACAGCATTAAAGAGGTAAAGCTATTTGGCCTTGAGGGGCTATTTCTCAAGCGCTACCGGGATATCTTTACCCAACTATTTGCCGAAGACCGTCGCTTAACGTTACGCCGGGAAAGCTGGGGGTTTCTGCTCGGATTGCTGGGCACCCTCACCTTTTACGCCGCTTACGCTTGGGTAGTGATTGAAACCATTGCTGGTGCACTTACTCTGGGCCAGATGACCATGTACCTAATGGTGTTTAAGCAGGGCCAGGCCGCACTCTCCGCCAGCCTGACTGCTATTAGTGGCATGTATGAGGATAATCTCTACCTCTCCAATCTTTATGAGTATCTGGAGCAGCCGGTGGAAGGAGAGAGCGGTACGCTCACCCAGGGCGCTTTGCCCGGCGATGGGTTGCGCTTTGAACACGTTAGCTTTTCCTATCCTGGCGGCGACTCTGTTTTCCAAGATCCGGTTCTTCACGATATCTCGCTGCACCTATGCCCTGGTCAAAGCTTGGCTTTAGTCGGCGAAAATGGCTCAGGCAAGACGACCCTTATTAAGCTGCTAACACGCCTCTACCACCCGACCCAGGGGCAGATTCTGCTTGATGGTAGCGACCTGCGGGAGTGGAGCACCCAAGCCCTGCGCGAGCGTACCGGCGTTATTTTTCAGGACTTCGTGCGTTATCAACTCCAGGTGGGCGAAAACCTGGGTGTTGGCGATACCCACGCCTTTAACGACGAGCAGCGCTGGCAACGCGCCGCCCGCCACGGTATGGCCGATGAGTTTATTACCCGCATGGCTAACGGCTACCAAACACAGCTTGGCCGTTGGTTTAAAAATGGCCAAGAGCTTTCCGGTGGCCAGTGGCAAAAAATAGCTCTTTCAAGGGCTTATATGCGCGAGAACGCCGACATATTAGTGCTAGACGAGCCCACCGCTGCCATGGATGCCGCCGCAGAAGCCGAAATTTTTGCCCGCTTTCGCGAGCACAGTCACGATAAGATGGCGATTTTAATTTCCCACCGCTTCTCAACAGTGCGTAGCGCCGATCTGATTCTGGTGATCGATCAAGGGCATATTATTGAACGCGGCACCCACGAGGAATTGCTCGCAGCGGAAGGTCGCTATGCCAAGCTATTTCACCTACAGGCGGCAGGTTACAAATAGCCACCTAAACACCAATCATTATTATTACAACTACTATTAATTGGTTGCATAGCACTTAAAAATAGCCACTTAAAAATAGCCACTTAAAATTCGGAACGTAAACAAAAGTGACAAACGTCACAAAGCTATCGACCATGCTAATACTTTAAAGGTAGTGTGCTCCTATGGTCTTTTCACCACAGGAGCAGCACATATGAACCGCCTCCATCAGATAAAAGTTAAGTATGCTATCGCCTTTATTAGTGTTGCCTTATCACTATTAGTAACTGTGGTAGCCGATGCGCTGCTCGTTAACATGGTGAAAAGTCGTCTAGACACTTTTATTAACAATTATATTCCTGCCACCTCTACCGTACTCAACGCGGATAGAGACCTTTACCAAGCACGGGTAGCTGAGATCGAGTACCTGTTATCCGATCCCAACTCAGAGCGCGCATC
The DNA here is from genome assembly GCF_031010175.1 of Halomonas sp. SpR1. Classification (GTDB taxonomy): domain Bacteria; phylum Pseudomonadota; class Gammaproteobacteria; order Pseudomonadales; family Halomonadaceae; genus Vreelandella. Next base: position 27,296 of record NZ_JAUAMB010000038.1, on the reverse strand, counting down.
AGTGCTAATCACTGACTTCGAGGAAAATGCTCAGCAAGCTTACGACCGTATGGGTCAGTATGCCGAACTGATGCAAAATTACCCTGAGCTAACCACTCAGTTAGCTAATTTCGAAACGCTCTATAATGATTGGAAACAAGAGGCCTCACGAGTTTTTCAACTACACCAGAACGGTAACACCAACCAAGCTTTAAACCTGTTATCGGGCTCTTCGCTAGATCGATTTAATACTCTTAGGGATGTCTACGACCTCTCGGGCGTGAATGTTGAAACCGCTACTTATCAAGCAGAAGAAGCCGTTGTCGACAGAATTCAAGTACAACAAACATCTACTATTATTATCGCATTAATCATCTTTATTGCCGCATCACTTATTGCTCTACTAGGGCCATTAATGATGTCCCGAGCTATTCGGCAAATTAGTGGACGTATTAAAGAGATCACCGAAGGTGATGGCGATTTAACCGCCCGTATTAACAGCCAACGCCGCGATGAAATTGGTGAATTAGCACAACAGTTCGATGCCTTTATCAAACGCATTGACGATACGCTTCAATCAGTTAGCAGCAGCACCGTTAGCCTTCAGCATGCGTCAAGTGAAATAGCCAAAGGCAGTCAGGAGCTTGCGGCCCGCACAGAGCAGGCCGCGGCCAATCTGCAGCAAACCTCTGCTTCGATGGAACAAATCGCGGCAGTGGTAAACAACGCCTCTGACTCTGCCCAGCAGGCCGACCAACTGGCGCTTTCAACCCGCGATCTCGCTCAGCAGGGATTACACTCCATGCATAGCGTTGAGCAGACCATGGATACCATTAACGACTCGTCATCTGAAATCAGTAATATCGTCAGTCTGATTGACAGCATCGCTTTTCAAACTAATATCCTGGCGCTGAATGCATCGGTAGAGGCCGCTCGCGCAGGTGAGCATGGTCGAGGCTTTGCGGTGGTCGCCCAAGAGGTACGGATCTTGGCCAGCCGCTCCAGTGATGCGTCGAAAAATATTGCCACGCTGATCAACACCTCATTAAGCCGCACAAAGTCCGGCGTTGACCAAGTCAAGCAAACCGGCGTAACCATGCAGGAAATGGTAAAAAGCATCGAGCGCGTAGCCAATGTAATCGCCGAAATTAGCGCCGGTGCTAAAGAGCAGAGTGTGGGCATAGGGCAAGTCAACGACGCGGTCAATGAGCTGGATAGCATGACACAACACAATGCCTCTATGGTGGAAGAGTCCAGCGCTGCAGCGGCTGAGCTAAGAGAGCAAGCCGACCGGCTGGGCGTGCTAGTGGGTGCATTCAAGCTCAGTAATGCCAGCCAACAGCCGGCACTTAGCAAAGCAGCACCTACCGCCAAGGCAAATAAATCCCCGCCCGCTGCACCACGCCGTTTGGCGAGTACCCAGCCACCCGAGTGGGAGTCTTTCTAAGTATTCTCGATTTGTTTCTTCCTTGGGCTCTTATAAAGCCCAAGGAGTTTAGCCACTTGCTTACAAGGCATTTGCTTTTCCAACTACCGCGCCACGTAATAGCTAATAGTAAGGATCATCAAAGGAATCTCTATGCTGTCGAATGCGTTAATTATTGATGATGATCTTGAGGTTCAACTGCTGGGCAAGGAACTGCTAAGCCAACACGGCTATGAAGTGCAAACAGCGGGTAGCCTGGGAGAGCTGGTTCGCCAGCCTGCATTACTCAATGCCGAGCTAATCCTACTTGATTTTGGATTGGGTGAATTTACCGGCCTAGATATACTCGACTACCTTTACGATTTACGCATAAAGGCATCAATTCTGCTCATCAGCAGCTGTGCGCAAGATACCGCAGGACGGGCTATTGCAGCAGGCAAGGCGCTTGGTTTTCACATGCTCGGCTTTCTACCCAAAGCAAAGCTATTCACCGATCTAGCATCATTTCTTGAGCCATTCAAAAAAGCGCCCAAAGCGCCTACAAGCAATGAGTTGGCGAAAGCCATTCATGAAAAACAGCTGTTTCTCGTCTATCAACCCCAAATAGACCTTCAAAAAAACCAAGTCATCAGTGCCGAAGCACTGGTACGCTGGCAAGATCCCCAACGCGGGGTGCTTTACCCCGATAGTTTTATCCGCTTGGCAGAGCAGAGCGGGCTGATGCTTCCCCTCACCTGGTACGTTATTGAGCTTGCCATGAAGCAGCAAGCCCAATGGCTGTCGCAAGGGTGGGATCTAAATATCTCGATTAATATACCGGCGGCCTTTATTCAAGCAGAAGGCGTCCTGGAGACATTTGATCAACTCACCCAAGTGCATAATGCTGTTCTTAGCAAGATCACCTTGGAACTCACCGAAACGGTGGGGGTGGAGTGTTTGGGCTACGCTTGCTATGTACTCAAAGCGTTACGACAAAGAGGCTGTAAACTGTCGTTAGATGATTTTGGTACCGGTCACTCTTCGCTGAAGCAGCTCTATCGGTTGCCTTTCAGCGAGCTCAAAATTGATCGTAGCTTTGTCTCGCAGATTGACCGGGATCAAGAAGCACTGGTGATCACCGAGTCGATTATCGACTTAGGCAGACGCCTGGGATTGACTGTCGTCGCCGAGGGTATCGAAACATCGGCGCAGTTCACCCTGCTTGCTGAAGCTGGGTGTACGGTTGGACAAGGCTACTGTATTGCTCACCCGTTAACCGCTGGCGCTTTCAACACATGGCTACGCGAGTACTCACCCTCTGCTCTAATAGCGCATCAAATGAGCATGTTTTCTTGCTCTAAAGCCTGCTGAGTAGTGACTTGGAGAGAAACTAAACGCTCCAGATAAATAGCCAATTCGTTTAATGGGGCTTCTAGCGCTGCCTGCTCCAATTGGCTGGCTTGTTCAGCAATCGCCGCACAACCTAGCGAAGAGGCGGCTCCCTTCAGTGAGTGCGCCTCTTGGCACAAGGCAGAGCGATCTTCTGACTGCCAGTAGGCGTTAAGACGGGCACTGCGCTCACTAAGCCGCATTAAAAATGTAGACAGCAGTGCCCCCAACGCTCTTGGCTCAAAAGTGCTTTTCAGCTCTTCACAAAGGCGCTTATCGAGTACTTGAACAGCGCCGACGGTGTCACCCAGTGATTGGTGGCTTTTAGGCGAATAACCGTCAACGTTATCAACCGCTAAGATTTCATCGTTAGAAAGATAGCGGCAGACCACCAGGTTCAGCTCATCCCGAGTAAAGGGTTTATGGATCATATCGTCCATACCACTTTGCATACAGCGTTCGCGGTGCTCTGGCATAACATTGGCGGTCATCGCCACAATCGGCAGCCGGGGTAGCTGATGCACGGCTTCGTAATCCCGCCAGCGTTGGGTGGTTTCGGTTCCATCCAGCTTAGGCATCTGCATATCCATCAAGACCAAATCGAACCGACCATGATCCACTTTAAGCTGTTCGAGTGCTTCCAGACCGTTCTCAGCAATGGTCACCCGCTGGCCAAGGCGTTCAAGCATGACGCGAGCAACCGTTTGGTTTAGCGGGTTATCCTCAACCACTAAAATTTGGTGCTCGGCGGTGAGTGCAAGCGGGTTCTCACCGGTTTGGTGGATAGCCAGAGGTTCAGTTCTAGGCATTCTAACGGTAAACCAAAATCGACTACCCAGCCCCTGCTGGCTGTTAACCCCTATCTCTCCCTGCATGGCTTCGACCAACCGTTTACAGATCACCAGCCCAAGTCCCGTACCTTCGTGACGCCGCGCCATGGAGGTATCCACCTGCGAGAAAGCCGAAAAGAGCTGAGCATGATCCACATCCGCTATTCCACAGCCCGTATCGTGCACCTCAACGAGAATATTATCGTCTCCCAGTGGCTTTACCTGGCATTTAACGAAACCCTCTTCTGTAAACTTCAATCCATTATTGATTAAGTTCATCATTACTTGACGCAAACGAGCGACGTCGCCTATCACATAGCGAGGCAAAGTGGGATCGATAGCGTAACTGAAGGTGACCTTTGCCTTCGGCTCGCGCAGCGTGTAGTTTTCACATAGCTGGTCGATGCACTGATAAAGATCGAACGGTTGAACATCCAGGTCAAGACGCCCAGATTCGATTTTGGTGTAATCAAGAATATCGTTAATTACCGCACGTAAACTCTCCGCACTGCGCTTCAGAGCCGCTAAATAAGTCTGCGCGCTTGGTGTTTTTACCTCTTCGCTTAATAAATCCGCCATACCCACTACGCCATTTAACGGGGTACGAATTTCATGGCTCATGACCGCCATAAACTCTGATTTTGCGAGGCTCGCTTTCTCTGCTCGCTTGGCAGCCTCATTTAACTCTTGCCCCTTGGCTTCTAACGCTTGAGCTTTGTGATGACTGGAGCGTCCTTCTAAAATCAGCGCGCGAACTAACATCCCACCAGAAAACATAAGCAAGATAATAAGCAGCAGCACCAATCCGTAGAGATGCGTTAATACGCGGCGTTCTTCGCTGCGCATATGTGAAACATGGGCATTGGTTTCGACCAGAATGGTACCAGTGAGCTGCTGTAGCTCAACCGTATCCTGCAGGAGGGTAGCTATTAGCGCGCTATTTAACCCGTCAGGGTTATCCCATAGCGTTTCGAGTAGGGTTTCCATCTCTAAAATGCGGGATTGAGTTTCTTTAACTACCTCCTCAATATCCTCAAGTTGCGCCACAATCCTGCCTATTTCACCTTGAAAAAAAAGTGACTGCCGACTGAAGAGAATTTCATAACGCAGCAATACATCGTCAACCATCACGTTATCGGATCTTTTTGATTCCATTAACGTTAAGCGAAACTCGCGCACCTCACGATCAAACTGATACCCGGCCCATAATAAGTTTTCGAGCAGGCGATTTTCCAGCGCATGCTGACGGTGGTAAATAACCCCGCCGGTGGTTAGCGCGGAAAGAAAAAAAAGGATCGCCGAAAATGTAGCGGCCCTCGTGCTGCGGGAAAAATAGAACTTAAAAAAGGCCAGCATAGCAATTACCCGGTTACATTATTCGACAACGATACGCGCCACCTGCCACACCGATCGCGAGAAGATTTCTTCATTCAGCAGCTCGGGGTGTGTATCAAAGGGGTAAATAACAAACAGCGGCCCTTGATCTCGAACACGTAGTGCTTTGCCATTCGCCTGCATGGCAAAAATTACATCGTAATTCTCAAAATCACTAACGGGTATGGTGGCCGCGTACTCATTCAACGCTACCACACGTATACTTTCCCCCTCGGCGCCAGCAGCTTCCAAGATCGCTCGCCCCAATGGGCCAGAAAAGCGCGTCATGCCATCGTACCAGGGCGTACGGGTAATCGTTTCATGCTGCCCCAAGGCTTCTAACATCGCTTTATCAAAATGGGCTTCGTTACCCACATTTGGCAGCCCAATCTTGCCACTTACCACTAATATCACTGGGCCTTCAGGTACTTCCAGAGCGCAAGCCAGGGGCGACAGCAAGGCAAACCCCACTACGGCGATTAAAACCCTGCATTTAGAAACCAGAGAACCTCGCATTAAGCTGCACCTCGGTATTAGCGATTAAGAGTGCAAGAAGTATATATCGGCCGTCTGCGGACAAACTGTGAACCTTTGTGTCAACGCACCATCATCAACTAAACTTAACGTATGAGTTTGTTGCTACTAGGCGTGTGACGCTTATAAGACGATAATACGGGAAATCACCATGCATATTGGCGTACTTGAAGATGATCTCGACCAGCAGGCTTTTATTGAGCAGTGTCTACTAACGGCAGGCCACCAGGTTTCTTTATTTACCCGCGCCAACGAGCTGCGTCGCGCGACCCAGCAACGGTCATTTGATTTTCTGATTATCGACTGGTGGTTGCCAGACAGTGACGGCATGGATGTCGTTGCCCATCTGCGCCAACATGACAGTTGGCGGGGGCCAATCCTGTTTATTACCGCTAGCCAGGGTGAAGACGACGTCGTTAAAGCACTGGAACAGGGCGCCGACGATTTCCTCGCTAAACCCCTTCGACCCAGTGAGCTTATTGCCAGAGTAAGCGCACTAGGTAGACGGTCAGGGTATGCCACACTGCGCCCGGCACCGGCTTGCCCCGAGACCTTTACTCTGCATACCGAGGAGCACTACATCAGCGTCGCGGGCAACGCCGTTGATTTAACCGAGCGCGAGTATCGCTTAGCCGCGCTCTTCTTCTCAAAAATTGGTGAGCTGATTACCCGCGCGCATTTACTAGAGCTGGTGTGGGGTATCAAGGGGGACGTTTCGACGCGCACCGTGGACACCCACGTAAGCCGCCTACGTCGTAAGCTTGAACTGGATGGTCGTCATGGCCTACGTCTGCGCAGTGTTTACCAATCGGGATATCGGATGGAGACCTGCCCAACCAACAACTTAGAACAAGTGGCTAATTAGGGTTGACGCTCTCATAAACATCGGTTAAAAGATAAGAGCTGCCTTTAAAAGATAGCTTTTTTATTAACGAAATGTTCTTAAAGTAAAACTTTTTAGAGATCTCATCATGCGCTGGCAAATCCCCGCGACACGAATGAATAAGCTGCATCGCATTATTAATAATGCGGTATCAACTTATTATTGTCGCGCGCCAGACATGTAGAGAAAAACTGGCCGCGGCAGGTGTCGCGGCCATGTTGTTTTATCGTTACGTTTGATACTCCCTGATCGCGATGTTGCCCGGCCTCCTAACCCAGGAGACCGACCCCATGGCAATTGCAACCATTACTCGCAAGCTACTCAACGCGTTAAAGCACTCGCGCGCCCAACGGCGTTTTTACGAAGACCCACGTTTTCATGACGCGCACCTGCTGAAAGATATCGGCCTACGCTGGGAGCAGGGCCAGCTGGTATCCATTCATGGTGTAGAGGAGCCAAGCCAGCGCAACCAGCGCCATCAGGCTGAAACCCGCGACGCCTACGAGAAATGTCCACATTGCGGGAGTAGTTTGGCGTAGCCAACGCCCCGGTCACAGGAAATGACCGGGGCGCTTTCAGTTTTAAGCCGCCATACCAGCGAACTACTCCACGCTTGCAAAGAATCAGCCGCGCTCTAGTCATTGAAAAAAAATAGAGGTCTTGTTATTTTGAACCGTCATTTCTATTTTTAGAGAACAACGATTCGGAGCATCTATGGAATTTCGGCAAGCTATCCACAGTGAACATGCGAAGCAACTAGACACCCAAGGGCTTCGCGACCAATTCTTAATTGAAGAGTTATTCGTCCAAAATCAATTGACACTGGTATACAGCCACCTTGATCGACTTATCGTGGGTGGTGTAATACCCGTCGATCAGCCCGTCCCTATATCTACGACCATGTGTAAGCATACCGGCACCGATTATTTCCTAGAACGCAGAGAACTTGGTGCTATCAATATAGGTGGGCCAGGCAAGATTACCGTGGATGGTACTACGTATTCGGTGAACACCCATGAAGCACTTTACATTGGCAAGGAAAGCCGGGAGGTGGCGTTTGAGAGCAACGACACTTCCAACCCTGCCGCTTTTTATATCTGCTGCACCCCGGCTCATCAGGCTTACCCCACACGTAAAGTCACTCTGGACGAAGCTTCCCCCCAAACGCTAGGTAATGCCGCAAATAGCAACAAACGCACTATCTACAAGTACCTGGTGCCTGATGTATTGCCAACCTGTCAGCTACTCATGGGTATGACACGTCTTGAAGAAGGCAGTCTCTGGAATACCATGCCTTGCCACACACATGAGCGCCGTATGGAAGCTTACCTCTATTTCGATATGGCTGACGATAGCGTGGTCTTTCATATGATGGGCGAGCCACAAGAAACGCGTCACTTGGTCGTCCGCAACCGACAAGTAGCGCTTTCGCCCAGTTGGTCCGTTCATACCGGCGTTGGGACAGGTAGCTACACCTTCATCTGGGCAATGGCGGGTGAAAATCAGACGTTCTCCGACATGGATCACATTGCGATGGATGATTTGCGCTAATGCATGGGGTGAAATCATGAGCAATACACTATTCGGCCTAAGTGGCAAAACAGCGATTATTACTGGCTGTAATACAGGGCTTGGTCAAGGCATGGCTTTAGGTCTTGCAGAAGCAGGCTGTAACATTGTTGGAGTAAATCGACGTTCGCCAGTAGAAACCCAACAACGTGTCGAAGCGATGGGAGTAAAATTTCTGGCGATTGAAGCCGACTTGGGCAGTACCACTCCTATCGCTGAGATCATGCACCAAACAGAGCAGCACTTTGGAACAGCCGACATCTTAATTAATAACGCTGGCATTATTCGTCGCGCAGATGCGTTGGAATTTACTGAGAAAGACTGGGACGACGTTCTCGACGTGAACCTCAAGGGCCTCTTCTTTCTTTCCCAGGCATTCGCGCAAGCCTGCATTCAACGAAAAAGCCGGGGAAAAATTATCAATATTGCTTCGATGCTATCTTTTCAGGGCGGCATACGGGTGCCATCGTATACCGCCTCTAAAAGCGGTGTGCTGGGCCTCACTCGGCTAATGGCGAATGAGTGGGCCCATCTAGGCATAAATGTTAATGCTATCGCCCCTGGTTATATGGCTACAAACAATACAGAAGCGTTAAGAAATGACCCAGAGCGCAGTAAGGAAATTTTAAACCGTATTCCAGCTGGTCAGTGGGGCTCGCCCGAGGATCTTGCTGGTGCTGCGGTGTTTCTGGCCTCAAACGCATCCAATTATGTACACGGCCATACACTCGCTGTTGATGGCGGCTGGCTTGCCCGCTAGCCATAACGTTTCTTCAAGCAAAAGGCGCCAACTATTAAGTCGGCGCCTAATTATTTTGATGTTATGTGCTCTGCTTCCCGCATTACTAAATTTAAGAAGTTTCTACTGGGCCAGAAAATGTGTACTCATGAAAACCCAACCCAGAAGAAACACGCTGCCCAGCCTTAAACAGTAGCTGGACATACTCGTCGCGCTTTTGCTCATCGTAACGAACAACAGGGAAAGACAAGCTTAGCGCCGCCACCGCCTTGCCAAACCTATCGAATACAGGCACGGAAAGGCAGCGTACCCCTAATTCTGCCTCTTCACGATCTTCAGCAACACCTGTTCTACGAATTTCAGGCAATTCATTCATAACAGCTTCAGCGCTAGTCAACGTATGTGGAGTACGTGCTATGAATTTTGTGGTTTCCAGAACCTGGCGTGCTTTACTCTCATCCATCCAGGCCAATAAGGTTTTACCCATGGCCGTTGAGTAAACAGGGCTACGTCTGCCAATACGTGAATTCATGCACAGGTTGAAATGGGAGTCATATTTATGCAGATACACAATATGCTGACCATCCTCATCCAGGGCGCCTAAATGAATAGCCTCATGGGTGCTTTCAGACAGTGCCCGCATTTCGGTATTAGCCAGTTGAATCATATCAACATTTTCGAGAGCAGCCCCCCCCAGTTCAAAGAGCTTAAGAGTAAGCGCATATTTTTCCGACTCTTCTTCCTGTACCACATACCCTAGTTCCTTCATGGTTTGCAGAAAACGGTACGCCGTGCTTTTAGAAGTAAAAGAGCGCTGCGAGAGCTCAGAAAGGCCTATGCTCGGTTGCTCAGCAAGTCCTTCAAGGATAGCGAAAACCTTCATGACGGCTGCCACATTGTCAGGCTTTTGCGAAGCGGCCATATATCTCATACCTCGTTTCATAAAAATTGGACTATTGGTCTGAATCTACCCCAAAAAACATCCAATTACCATCTTCATGCGTGAGCAAGCCGATCATAACCAGACGAAAACACGACCAAAGTATAAAAGAAACGCCGTTTCAATTTTAAAGATACGCTGATACATTTAATGCGAACCTGCGGGCCATTAAATGGAATTGCCATTAATCATGTTTGGTTACGCCACGGGGTCGGACACGATCTAATAACACTAACAACGGAGAAAATATGACTATATTCCGCCAAGGGAAATGGGTAGCGGGCATTGCGGTAGCTTGTACTGCACTGACACTTTCCAATACCGCATGGTCGGCAGAAAACATCCTGACTATGAAATTAGAGCAAACGACCAATGATCATGCTTTAACACTTCCCAAAATAGCTATCACACGGATATTTGAGGACTCCTCATCATTAATGTTCGAAAAGTCTTGGTTCTGGCAAGATGGCGTTCATGAAACCGGCTGGCCGAAACACGATGAAGCATTCGTGAATTACTCTTTCCCCTCGTTTCAGCTCGACCAGCAAAATCAATGGTCGTTAACGCCTCAAATTGGGGCAAAATTCAGATCTAACGTAACCCGCGCTCTTGCAGGCTTAAGATTAGGCTACAAGGGAGACGGCTGGGGCTTAGCAGGACGCTACCGTTACGAACATGACACCAGCCATGAGACTGCGATAGAGGGCCGTGCGGGACGCATTGATCTATATGCTACCTATAACGTTAATGACGACTGGATGCTCCTCTACAACCCCCATTACCACTTCAAACATGAAAGTAGCTCCCCAAACTTCGGCACCGGCGATCGCGATTACATAGAACATGAATTGCTTGTTTTCAACCATTTGAACGCTAATAACACTGTCTTTGGTGGTTATGTTCATAGAGACCGCAATAGCTCAGATGCAGGTATGGATCCTGGCCAACGTAACAGCTCCTGGCTAATTGGCTATCAGTATAAATTTTAGCGTATAAACAGGTAGGAGGTTTAACTCCTCCTACCGACTATTATCTCCAGACTAGCTAAATTGATAGCTAAATAGGAAAAACGCTTAGAGCTAAGAGAGAAATTACAATGCTAATGATACATGCTGCCATGGACAAAATATTAAAGATTATATGTTGCCTGCTTTTTATATCTATGGTCGGGGTTGCTAGCTGGCAAGTTATAGCACGTTATGTACTCAACAGCCCCAGTACTGTATCGGAGGCCCTGCTCAGATTTTCATTGGTGTGGCTATCCATGTTAGCAATTGCTTATGTAACAGGGCAACGAGAGCATGTTAGCTTAACGTTACTCACAGACAAGCTGTCTGGAAAATGGAAAATAGGTTGTAATTTTTTGATGGAGCTTTTATTTATTGGGTTTTCTGCTGTGGTACTTATTTATGGAGGCATGCAAGCTACCTCAAACAGCATGAGTCAAATTTATCCAATGCTCAACATACCCAAAGGCCTTCTTTACTTATCACTTCCCGTCTCTGGGGCACTTATCATCATCTATTGTCTTAACAACTGTCTTCTTATTTATAAAAATATCTTTTTTGTCCGGAGTCAGGCGCTATGATGTTAGATGCTGGCATTATATTAGTAGCAACATTTCTTTGCCTGCTAATCATAGGCGTACCGATCGGCATTTGTATTGCTGTCTCTTCAATGGCAACCATACTAATTGCCTTACCACCTGACATTGCAATTTTTACGACTGCTCAGAAAATGGTATCAAGCTTAGATAGCTTTACACTTTTGGCAGTACCTTTTTTTATTCTTTCCGGGGTTTTGATGAACCATGGAGGAATCGCCTTAAGATTGGTTAATTTTGCCAAATTATTCAGTGGCCGGATTCCGGGCTCACTGGCACATACTAATATCATGGGTAATATGATGTTTGGTGCTATTTCAGGTTCAGCGATTGCTGCCTCTACCTCGATTGGAGGAGTGATGGTGCCCATGAGTGAGAAAGAGGGCTATAGTCGCCCCTTTTCCGCAGCTGCCAATATTGCTTCCGCACCAACAGGTATGCTGATACCCCCAACCACTGCTTTTATCCTTTACGCGCTAGCAAGCGGGGGTACATCTATTTCTGCTCTCTTTGCAGGCGGCCTGGTAGCAGGCTGCTTGTGGGGGATAGGATGTATGCTAGTTGCCTATATAACAGCTAAGTCCCGTGGCTATACCACCAAGATAGATTTAAGGAACTCATCAGTTTTAAAGATAATAACGGATGCTCTTCCAAGCCTGTTTTTGATTGTAATAATTATTGGCGGGATCGTACTTGGCGTTTTCACAGCCGTAGAAGCATCCGCTATTTCAGTAATATACACGATGCTGCTTACTATCTGCTTTTATAGAACCATCAATTTTTCGGCATTTCAAATGGCGCTTATAAAAGCACTGGAAACGACGGGCGTTATTATGTTTTTGCTGGCGGCCTCTGCCGCCATGTCATTCGCCATGTCGATTACCGGGCTACCCTCTGCCTTAAGCAGCATTATTCTTGGACTATCTGATAACCATGCCATTGTATTGCTAGTCATCACTTTGATGCTGTTAGCTATCGGCTGCTTCATGGATATCGGCCCAGCCATCTTAATTTTCACTCCCATACTACTACCCATCACTAATCAGATAGGTCTAGATCCGGTTCATTTTGGCATTGTAATGGTATTCAACCTTTGCATTGGAACAATTACTCCCCCTGTGGGAACTGGTTTATTTGTAGGCGCAGGCATCGCAAGAGAGAAGGTTGAAAACTTAATCATTCCGCTTTTACCCTTTTATCTTGTCATTATGGCAACGCTACTTTTAATCACCTACATTCCTCAAATTACGTTGTTCCTACCCAGACTTATGGGCCTTTAATCTCAAAATATTATTTATGGAGCATATTCAATGCAAGTATTTAGTGTAAAGCACAGTTCTCTTTTAAGGCAGGACGAGCGGTTTATGGAAAAAAATGAGGTGACTAACCTCATCAATAAAACCATTCACAACCTGGTTAACATACAGGATGAAACAGGTGAATTCCTGCTGCATCTTGATGATGGCCGCACCATTGATACCAAAGGTTGGGCTGGTTGGGAATGGACACATGGCATTGGTCTGTACGGTATTTATAAATACTACGAGCAAACTGGTGATAACAATGCCCTGGCCATTATTGACGAATGGTTCAAAGAGCGGTTCAACGAGCGGTTGGCAACAAAAAATGTAAACACGGTGTGCCCTTTTCTGACCCTTGCCTACCGCTATGAAGAAACAGGGCGTAAGGAGTGGCTCCCCTACCTGCAGGCCTGGGCAGAGTGGGTGATGTATGAAATGCCACGTACAGAGAAAGGGGGCTTGCAGCATATTGTTTACAACAACGAGAACCATCAGCAAATGTGGGATGACACATTAATGATGAGTGTTCTCCCGTTAGCTAAGATTGGTCTCCTGCTTAATAAACCTGAGTATGTCGAGGAAGCCAAATATCAGTTCTTAATTCACATCCAGTATTTAATGGATAGAAAAACTGGCGCCTGGTTTCACGGCTGGACATTTAACGGCAATCATAATTATGCCAATGCCCTTTGGGCTCGAGGCAACAGCTGGATAACTATTGTTATCCCTGAATTTTTAGAACTGTTAGATTTGTCAGAAAATGATTCTTTCCGCCGTTATCTTATTCAAGTTCTTGAATCTCAAGTGAATGCGCTGGTTAAGTGGCAATCAGACACTGGCCTTTGGCATACCCTGCTGGACGACCCTGACTCTTATCTTGAAGCGTCAGCCACAGCAGGATTTGCTTATGGGCTTCTAAAGGCAGTACGGCTGCGCTACATCGATGCAGCGCATTTCCAGGTGGCTGAAAAAGCCGTCAAGGGCGTCATCGAGAATATCAATTCAGAAGGAGAACTAGAACAGGTTTCCTTCGGAACAGCGATGGGGGAAAACCTCGATTACTACAGAAATATTCCCTTAACTTCAATGCCTTATGGTCAGGCCATGGCTATTTTGAGCTTATCTGAATATATGCGGACATATCTGTAACTGCCGTAAGTCCATAGGACGCTCTACACCAATAATATCAAACCAAGGAGTCGATCATGACCACGCCACATTATGCAAAAACAATCTTAACTGCTGCGATTGCTGCACTTTCACTAGGTGCTGGGGCTGTAAACGCCCAGGACAATATCAATCTCAAGCTAGCCTATGCACAAAATTCACAGCCGGTGAAAGATGCCTTAGCCCTCTTTGGAGAGCTTGTCGAAGAGAAATCGAATGGCTCCATCAGCGTATCTTATTTCCCTGATAGCCAATTAGGGGGCGAAAGCGAACTGGTTGAGTTACTCCAAGCAGGCGCTATTGATATGACCAAGGTTTCGGGCGGGCTAATGGGAAGCTTCTCGTCCCTTTATGATGTATTTTCAATGCCTTATTTATTTGATGATCAGGCTCATTTTTACCAAGTCATGAATGATGAGGAGATCATGCAAAATGTTTATCACTCCACAGAAGACCAAGGTTTTGTTGGGGTTGGCTGGTACGACTCAGGCCAGCGCAACTTTTATACTACCGGTGATCCAATAGAGAGCGTTGAGGATCTGGCGGGTAAGAAAATCCGCGTTATGCAAAGCCAAACCGCTATTGACACGATGAAGCTACTTGGGGCCTCTCCTGTTGTTATGGCTCAAGAAGAGGTTTACACCGCGTTACAGCAAGGCGTTCTAGATGGTGCAGAAAATAATGAATTTGCCCTTACCACTGCTCGACATGGGGAAGTCGTCGATCACTACACGCTTGATGGCCATACGCGTATTCCCGATATTATCCTCATTAGTAACAGAGTGCTGGAGTCACTCTCTGATGAACAACACGATGCGGTCATGGAAGCCATCCAGGAATCGACTGAGTTCCAAACTGAGCAGTGGTTGGAAGCCGTTGCTAATGCTAGAACTCAAATTAGAGAAGAGTTTGGTGTCGAAATTAACGAAGTAGACATCGCTCCTTTCCAAGAAGCCGTACAGCCCATGTATAAAGAGCTTGAAAATACGCCAGAGCAGTATGCTATTTATCAGCAAATTAAAGCGGTGAATACTCAGTAACCCTACTGGGCTAGAAGGTGTGGCGCGGATCATCGCGTCATGCCTCCTCCACTTTTATTACGTTCCTCTCACGATTCCCATCAGCAAACTGCATCAAAGGGTTCACTATTGCGTGCGTGCTTGTATTTCGGAGATTTTATGAACATTGGCATTAGAGCCCATGATTTACCCATGCAGTCACTTGAAAACCTTGTGAAAGACCTCTCTTACCGAGACCTTAGCTCAGTACAGTTAGCGCTAAATAAATCATTTAACTTTAAAACGGAGCCTGGTTTTTTAACACCAGGGTTGGCAAATCATATTAGTAGCGCTTTTCGCCAAGCTAATATTCAAATCGCTGTTTTAGGCTGCTATGTCAATATCATCCATCCTGATATCAATCAAAGGCGGCAAGCCTTAGAGCGCTTTAAAGAACACCTGCGATATGTGCGCGACTTTGGCTGCAGCATAGTTGGCACTGAAACGGGTAACATAAACGCTGACATTATTTATACTGAAGAAAACTTTGCAGAAGCACCTTTTCTGGCGATGGTAGAGAGCATTAAGGAACTGGTAGCAGAGGCAGAAAAATTTGGTGCGATTGTGGGTATAGAGCCTGGTGTTAACCACCCTCTTCATAGTCCAAAGAAAGTAAGTCGACTGCTTGCAGAGGTAAATTCTAACAATTTGCAAATAATCTTCGATCCCGTCAACTTTTTGACAAGTGACAATTATCTTGACCAAAACAATATACTTCAAGAGGCCATCGACTCATGGGGCGATAGAGTCGCCGTTCTCCATGCCAAAGACTTCATTGTGGAAAAAGGGAATCTACATTTTGTGCCCTTAGGGCAAGGCTGGCTGGATTACGATCATATCTTTGAGGGACTTGTCTCAAGAAAACCGCATATGAATATTATCATGGATGAAATCGATCAGGATGATATACGGAAAAGCTCTGAATTCATTAGAAAACTAAACAGTAAATTTCTTTGAATTACAGAGCTAAAAAAGCGACGGATGCCATCCGTCGCTGATTAAGTGGCAACAAACGTTATTTGGCGCTCTCTTAGTCTACCGTGCCTTGGCCTTCCCATCTCATCCATAAGGGCGTTGCGACAAACCAAACGACTGTAACCATCAGAATGGTTCCTTTCATGGTTGATTCACCCATTACATCGAACAGATAAAGCATTGGAAATGCTACCGTTAAGATAAGCATTGAACTTGAAATAACCTGCAGCAGCGTGCGCATTAAGTTGACTCCTGTGTTGATACAGTAGGGGCAATATCAGAAGATCGATCAGCCCTTACCGTTGATCTATCAACTTGCCCAGCTCGTTGGCGCTGCGTGATAAAACTGAGCGCAATAAAGAGAGCCGCTGCTATAAACCAGCCAGGCAAGGCCACAAAAAATATCTCAATACCGGCAAACTGCGCCATGAATAAACAAATAACCAAGGTATTTAGCCAAGTACCTATCACCGGCACCGTGAGTTTATGGCCCGCATACTCTGCGTAAAAGCTTTTTAAGCCAAGTTTTGGCAATATCCAATAGTCGACAAAGATCACAGCACCAATGGGCATCAGCAATAAGCCGTAAAGAGCAACGAAACCTAATAGCTGCATTGCGACACCCGGGAATAGCGCTACAAAGGTAGTAAGAAGGCCGGTGCCTATTGTGACTTTAAAGCGAGAAACGGTGGGTATAACCGCCTGGAATGCTAATCCCGCTCGATAAATAGTTGGGTTCGCCGTTGTCCAGCCGGCAATGATCACGCAGATTAGCCCAGCCACACCGAGCGCTTGGTCAGCAAGCGGCCCTGGCAAAGGATTGGGGATTTGACCCGCTTCAGAAGCTGCAATAACCGCAGCATCGCTGGTCAAGCCTGCCTCGTACATTTGAAAGGCAAAGAGCATCGAAGCCGATAACCAAGCCATAAAGTGGCCCACATACATTCCTGCGGCCGAGGCGATGCTATACCAACTCTTACGGGCAAAGCGCAGTATCGTTAAATCAGACATCCCCACGTGCATGGCCATATTGGCAAACCAAGCAAAGAAGATCACGTGCCAAATTGAAAAGCTAGGTTGACCTGGCACTTCAACGCCCGTCCAGATAGCCGTCTCCGCCAGCATCCATAGATCGCTTGCCGAGCTTGTTTCGGCGCCAGTGGCATCAATAAACCACTTTAAAGAAACAATTCCAAAACCCAGAAACATCAGCACCATCCATGGAGCCGCGATGTTGGCAAACCAGGAAACAAAGCGGTAGCCATAGGCAGCCACTAAGGTAATCACGATGCCAACGGCTACAACGCTAAGTGCCCAGCCCAGGCTGTTGGGCAGCAAATCAGCCAGTGTTGGAAGGGGAAAACCAAACCAGACACCGACTGCCGTGGCAGATACGGTAATCATTGCACCAGCCAGAAAGCAGAATGCCAGCCCATTAGCTAAGTTATAGAGTATGACTGTATAGCGGCCAGCAATTTTTTCGAGGTGACAATACAGTGTTAACCGAACCCGTGTTGCAATCGGCGCGGTGAGTAACAGCCAGCTTAATACAGCCAACAAGTTACCGATTAACAGTCCTATCACCACATCGAAAGCGGCTACCCCTGCCAAAACAAATAGCGGGCCAATCATCAACTCGGTACCGGCAGTGTGTTCTCCTGCGTACATACCGATAAAGCTTTTGAAGCCCAGCCGGGCCTTTTCAGGCACCGGCGTACGCTCGTACTCCCCACCCCCAACAGCAGGCGCTGCTGCCGCTGGGGCGAAGTAATTTGCATTACTCATAGCGTGTACCTCTATTGTTGTTAGCGTTGAGTATCAGGCCTCCAGATACACTACATGGCTATGGGTATATTCATATAGACCGTGCTTACCATCCGCCCCGCCGATACCGGACTTACGAACGCCAGCGTGGAAGCCTTGCATTGCTTCAAAGTTCTCGCGATTGATATAGGTTTCGCCAAAATCAAGCTCGCGACAGGCCTGCATGGCGTTATTAAGGCTGCGGGTATAAATCGAGGAGGTAAGACCGTATTCACAGTCATTGGCCAGTGCGATGGCTTCATCAAGGGTATCAATGATTTGGATGGGCAGAACCGGGCCAAAAATTTCCTGGCGCATAATGGCCATATCTTCGCTGCAGCCAGCCAGCACCGTAGGCTGGTAGTGGAAACCGGCCCCAAGATCCGCGACATTACCACCAGTGATTAATACAGCCCCATTCCCACGTGCGGTTTCTACCATTTGGGCCACTTTATCCAGGCCAGCTCGGTTGATCATGGGGCCCATCTCAACATTGCTATCCGCTAGTGGATCACCATAGCGTGTGGCTTCCATTGCGTTAGCAATACGCGCAATAAACTCATCCGCAACGCCCCGCTGAACGTAAACGCGCTCGGCGCAATTGCATACCTGCCCGGTATTGATAATCCGTGAACTGCGGATCGCATTCACCGCTAGGTCGAGATCCGCATCATCCAGCACAATAGCAGGGGCTTTACCACCCAACTCCAGGTTGAGCTTGGTGATGTTGTTAGCAGCATTGGCCATAATGCGTGACCCCGTTTCCACACTGCCCGTAAAGCTAATCATATCAACCTGCTGGCTCGCCGTGAGGGCGTTACCCGCTTCAGCTCCAGTGCCACTAACCACGTTGAAGACACCTTTTGGTAAGTCAACTTCATCGAGCAGACGGGCAAACTCAAAACAGTTATTAGGCGTTTCTTCGCTGGGCTTAATCACAATGGTATTACCCGTGACTAATGCCGGAGCCATCTTGCGTGCGATCAGGAAAAACGGGAAATTCCAAGGCAAAATGCCGGCCACCACTCCAAGTGGCTTGCGGAAAAGGAAAATGTTCTCCTTAGGGCGATCGCTTTGAATGATTTCACCTTCAATGCGGCGTCCCCATTCGGCCATATAATCCAAATAGTCGGCGGTAAAGTTGACCTCTACTTCGGCCAACCCACTGATTTTTCCCTGCTCTTCCGTAATGGTACGTGCCAAATGGGCAACGTTATCACGAAGCTTATTGGCTAAACGGTGTAGAAAGGCAGCACGCTCGACGGCAGGTGTCGCTGCCCAGCCTTTTTGCGCTCCACGCGCAGCATCTAGCGCTCGCTCGACATCGTCAGAACTGGAGGCGGGAACACGTGATAGTAATGCCTGGTTGGCAGGGTTAAATACTTCCAGGTGCTGCTGGGCCGCTTCAAATGCACCATTGATATAGTTTTGATAAATGGTTGGCTGTGTCATCTTAGTTCTCCTATTGTCATTATATTGGCCTCACAGAGACCACCTGCTGGTAAGAGCTGAGTTAAGAAATGCTTCGTTAATAAGTGCTGGAAGACTGGCTCGCGGATTGCCCCTTGTAGCGTGCAACGGTTGCCAGCGCTCCCTGGCGAAGCAGGCTTATATCGATCCCCACCGCAATAAACTGGCAGCCCAGCGACTGGTAGCGGCGCGCGTCGTCTTCAAGCGGCGCCAGAATGCCCACTGGTTTACCCGCTGTCTGCACTGTTTTAATAACCTTCTCAATGGCTTTTTGAACGTCTGGATGCCCCGGATTGCCTGGATACCCCATTCCCACCGAGAGGTCTGCCGGGCCAATAAAGACCGCATCAACGCCGTCAGTTGTCGCAATCGCTTCCGCCTGCTCAACACCCTTAGGTGATTCCACCTGCACGATTAGGCACAGCGACTCATGCGCCTGATTTAGGTAGTCATCCACGCCATCCCAACGGGTTGCACGTACTAAGCCGCCGCCGACGCCGCGTATGCCATGGGGTGGGTAGCGAGTAGCACGCACCAGCGCTGCAGCTTGCTCACCGCTTTCCACCATGGGCACCATCAGTGTCTGAACACCAATATCGAGTAGTTGTTTGATCAACGCAGCGTCCTGGTTAACGCTACGTACCACCGGCGCAGCTGAATAAGGGGCCACTGCCTGTAGTTGAGCTAAAATAGTTGGCACCGTATTGGGTGCGTGCTCACCATCAATCAGCAACCAATCAAAACCAGTACTCGCCACTATTTCAGCGGCATAACCAGTCGCAAAACCAGCCCAGCAACCCCACATGGGATCGCTTTTGGCCAACGCGCTTTTAAATGTATTAACGGGCATTTGCATGCAGTAACTCCTTGAAAGCGATAAAAACCGTTTACTGCAGATTGACGTACATGCCCCCATCAACCAGCAGCGAGGCACCGGTGACGTACTGCGCCATCTCTGAGGCGAGGAAAACGATAGGGCCTGCAAGATCCTCAGGGCGCCCTAAACGCCCCAAGGGGGTACGGCTTGCCATGTAATCGCGCTTACCCTGATCGGCAAGGTCGTCTTTATTGATATCTGTTTCGATAGTTCCCGGCAGGAGTGCGTTACAACGAATGCCATAGGGGCCTAATGCAATAGCGCAAGATTGCATCAGCGATAACAGCCCGGCTTTTGTGGGGGTGTAGTGGGTTTGCATGCCGCCGCCCACCAGAGCACTGATAGAACTGACCGCGATGATGGCACCACCGCGGCCCTGGCGTTTCATCTGATTCGCTGCCGCCTGCACGGCAAAAAAAGCGCCGTTAAGATTGGTATTGACCGTTTCAAGGTACAATTCGCGCGGCATATCGAGAAAGCTGTGAAAGGGACAAATACCCGCGTTATTAACGAAGACATCAACGCCGCCAAAATTGCTAACGGCGGCTTCTACCAGTAGCTCACCGGTCTCCGGATCACCCGCTGGGGCGCCAACGGCGACGGCTCTCTGCCCTAATGTTTCAATTTCTTTAATCAGTTCATCAACCGTTGAGCGGCTGGAGGGGCTTCCGCTATAGCCAATGACGACATTAGCCCCTTGCCGCGCGCACTCCAGAGCGGCAGCGCGGCCAATGCCCCGTGAGGCACCGGTGATAATGACGTTTTTATCGGTCAGCAGCATAGTCAATTCCTTTTCAGTGATAGGTTCTGTTTACAAGTGGTAAATACGCTGCGCGTTACCCACAAACAGCGCGTGCTGTTCCTTTTTATTGGCATCGGCGATCACTTCGGCATAGGCGTGCCAAATATCTGCATAGCGCGCATACAGGCCGTCGACGGGGTAATTGGAGGCAAATAGGCAGCGTTCGGTACCAAAAGCATCCAGCGACTCAAGAATCAGCGGGCGAATACTGCCCAGCGACCAGTGATGATCCAACATCCCAAAGCCGCTCAGCTTAACGACGATATTGTTCTGGGCGGCCAATAAACGCATACCATCGCGCCAAGCTCGCCAGCCTTCTACTCCCTGACGGTCGACGTACATACCCGCATGGTTGAGCACAAACTGTGTCTCAGGGTGGCGGGCAGCCAGGGCGGCGGCTTGAGCCATTTGCGAGGGATAAATCTGTAAATCAAACGAGAGCCCTAGGCGAGCGAGCTGTGAGAAATTCTCTCTCCACTGGGACTCTTGCATATAGTGACGGCCTACATAGTCATACAGCGGGTCGCTATGCACATTCAGAATCTGGCGAACGCCACGCACACGTTCAGAAAGTGCGCACTGGGTCTCCAACTGAGCTTGAACATTGGACTGGGAAAGATCCACGCCTACCACTAGCGCCCAGTTAAGCTTATTGTGCTCAGCCAGTTCACCGGTTAGCCACTGAGTTTCGGCGATAGGGTCAACAGCATCGGCTTCCACATGCACCAGCCCTAGCAGCTCAATATCACCACGCTCTTCAAGCAATGTCGGTGGCCCAAAATCGCGGGCCATGGGGGAATAATCCCCCAACAAATTAGTGGTTGGGTGCTCAAGCCACGGCTGATTGCCCTGGCCAAGCGCCCAGAAATGTAAGTGCGGGTCGACTACTTGCACGGCGGCTCTCCTGGTAAAAAGGCGAACACTTCATCAAGCGGTACACTGACCGGCGAATGATCGTTTTCTGTCTCCATGATGTCTGCCATATAGGCCCACCAACGCTGCATTACCGGTAGCTCTGCAAGCTGATCGACCTGGTGATCGTCACGCATGGTCATAATCGCAAACAGGTGGTGACTATGTGGATCCAAAAAAATGCGGTACTCCTCAATGCCGGCATCGGCCAAAGCGTCAGAAAGTTCCGGCCAGAGCGCATCGTGCCGACGCCGATATTCATCTGCCTGACCAGGATAGAGGGTCATACGCAGTGCCTTGATTAGCATAAACTGCTCCTTCTATTTCAGTGGCTTTAGTCAAAAGCCCCAAGCAGGTCAGGTAGTCCAAGTGTTAAGAAGGGTAAATACATGATGCAAAGCAACCCAATGACGAGAACCATGAAAAAAGGCACGAGTGGACGCATTGTCTTCATATAATCAACCTCAGCGATCTTGCACCCCAATAGAACGATTAAAGCCACTGGTGGCGTCAGCGAACCTAACAGCAGGGCAATAATGACCACGACTGAAAAGTGGATCATGTCGAACCCGAACATTTGGGCAATCGGCGTCAGTATCGGCACCATCAATATCAGCGCTGAAATTGTTTCGATAAACATGCCGACGAGGATCAGTACCAGCACGATAAGCAGCAGTACGATGGCTGGCTCGCTGGTTATACTAGAGAGCCAAGTAGCTAATGTGGCGGGTACGCCCTCTCGCGCAATAATCCAGCTAAACAAGGCAGCACTGCCTAGGATGATCAGAATACTGGCGGAAGTGACGACAGACTGAAGAGCGAACCGGTAGGTATTTCTGACATTCAGGCGATGAGAAATCAGGCCATACACGAGCCCATAGGCGACGGCCACAATACCTGCCTCGGTAGGCGTGAACAAACCACTCTGGATACCGCCTACAATGATCACCGGCATAACCATCGCAGGAGCGGCTTTTAAAAACACTTTGCCGGTTTCACCTAGGCTTACTCTAAGATGGCGCGGCGCGCCAATCTCATCAGCTTTCCAGTAAACCAACGCCATCATGATCATGGCGAGAAACAGGCCCGGAACGATACCGGCCAAAAACAGTGTGCCAATGGAAAGCCCCGTCATCGCTCCATAGATCACCATAAGTAAGCTAGGCGGAATAATGGGCCCTAAGATTGCCGAAGCGGCGGTAATCACTACCGCCCATTCTGGCTTGTAGCCCTCTTTTTTCATCGCAGGAATCATCATCCCGCCGACCGCAGCCACATCAGCTGAAGCCGAACCTGAGATCCCTGAAAAAAGCACACTCGTCATGATATTCACCTGCCCTAACCCGCCCCGTATATGGCCCACTAAGGAGCGGGAAAAGCCAACAATTGACGAGGTGATACCACCATAATTCATTAGATTCCCGGCAAAGATATAAAGCGGGATGGCCAGCAAAGGGAAACTATCCAGAGAACTGAAAAAGCGCTGAGGCAACACCAAAAGTGGCACCCCGCCATCAATGACCAGGACAGCAATGGCACTAAGCCCCATGGCGAAGGCGATGGGCACGCCGAAAGCGAGGAGAGCTGTAAATAATCCAAACATCAAGGCAACGATCATACTGGCCTCTCTACGTCTGATGCGTTTTTCGCTTCATCACGACGAACAATGAAAGCAAGGATCGTCAGCACAGCCCCGATAGGCAGGGGGGCATACAACCAAGCTCTAGAAATACCCAGCGAGGGCTGCATGGTTCCCAACGCGCGGAGTGTGAACAAGTATCCCCAGTAAGCTAAAAAGGCACAGAAAATAATTGAGATGGCTGCCACTGCGAAACGCCTTACCTTTTCAAAGCGGTCACTCTTAAACTGAAACAGCTCCACTTTTATTTCATCACATTTGTAAACCACCACAGGGGTTCCCATAAGTACCAACCAAACCAGCAGCATCCTCACCACTTCTTCTGTCCAAAAAAGTGGCAGACCCAGGAGAAACCGGTTGATGACCTGTATGAAAATTAACGCCATGATCGCCGCAAATATGGCGACGGTCATGGCGCCAAGGGTGGCAAATGCAGTATCCAGATAACGACGCATTTGCGAGCTCCTTATCAGAGTCACTGCTGGCCAATGGACTCAAGGAGTTCTACGGCACCAATCTTGCCAGCAAACTCCTCACGGAAGCCTGCCAGCGCTTCCTGGAAGGGCACTGGATCCACCTCATTGATAGCGATCCCCTCTTCTTCTAGCCGGCTAAACCAGGACTGCTCACGCTCAAACCACTCACTGCGCTGCATTTCGGCCGCTTCCCGTGCGGCCCGGTTTACCGCTTCACGGTCACTATCAGAAAGGTTGTTGTAAAAGGACTCATTAATGGCAAAACTGCCATCGAAAAGAATATGACGTGTTTTGGACAGTGACTCAGCGACCTCAAAAATGCGGAAGGTGTAACCAACTTCTGGGGTTCCTTGCATGGCATCGACAACACCTGCCTGTAACGCGGTATAAACCTCCGGCATGGGCACAGGCGTCGGCAGAGCTTCCAGTGCAGAGAAGGTGCCCACAAATACAGGAGACTCTGGTACGCGAATCTTCAAGTTTCTGAAATCATCGGGGCCATCAATTTGCCCTTCGGCTAGATAGGTATCTCGATAGCCTGCCAGAATCCAGTTAAGCGGCCTGATTCCGGAAGTAGTAACCAATTGTCCAATCAACTGGTCGCCTATTTCACCTGTCACCACGTTTTCCCAATGATCAACGTCGCGATAAAGGTAAGGTAGCGTCAATAAGCCAAATTCGGGAACGTAGTTGGCATATAGACCTGACTCACCGTACCCCATCTCTAGTACGCCAAACTCAACAGACTCAATAATCTCTCTTTGCCCTCCCATTTGTCCGGCGGGAAAGATCTCAACCTGTACTTCACCGTCACTGTATTCAGCGACCAGATCACGAAATCTTTCTGCCGCTAAATGCTGCTCAGAGTCAGTCGAAATGTGGTGTGCAAAACGAATCTTCGTTTCAGCATAAGCACTGCCAAAGGGCATCATAAAGAGCAACCCGGCAGCACCAATAGTGGTCATTTTGGAGATAAAGCGTCGTGAGGTGCTATTCGTTATCATTGTAGTTTCCCCTGGTATTACAGAATTCAATGTCCTTGCTTATTAGCAAAGACATTGCGCGGTAGGCCAATGTTAATGTTGATATGGCCTAGAAAGTTCACAGTCAGGGTTAAGGCGCACGCCAAACCCTGGTTTGTCCAGTTTGGAAGCCGCCATACGGCCATTTTCAGGCACCGGCTCATCCAGCAGCAGCGGATTAAACATAGGCACGACTTCATCGGCTTTCGGTGCCATCATCAAGAATTCAGCGAACGGACTATTATGTCGAGTGATCACAAAGTGGTAGCTGTAAACCGACGAGCCATGAGGTACCACCAGCTTATTGTGGGCATCGGCCAGTGCTGAAATCTTGATCAACTCTGTAATACCACCGCACCACCCCACATCCGGCTGGATAACATCGCAGCACTCCATTTCCAGGAGCATGCGGAAGCCCCAACGGGTGGCCTCATGCTCACCGGTATTAACCAGCATACCCTTGGGCACATCGCGCTTGAGCTGCGCGTAGCCCCAGTAATCATCGGGCGGAAGCGCCTCTTCGATCCACTTCAGGTCGTACGCCTGCGCTCCCTGAGCTAACCGAGTGGCGTAATTAACATCCAGGCTCATCCAGCAGTCGTACATCAGCCAGAAGTCATCACCGACGGCGCTACGCATCTTCGCCAAGTGATCCAGGTTTTTCTGTAGCCCTTCATCGCCTTCAGCTGGACCATGAACGAGGGGCATCTTGCCACCAATAAACCCCATATCCTTGGCGAGATCAGGGCGTGCACCAGTAGCGTAAAACATCAATTCATCGCGAACCGGGCCACCTAATAGCTGGTGTACCGGAAGCTGCCGTACCTTACCCAGCAGATCCCAAAGCGCCAGATCAACGCAGGAAATTGTATTAATCACCACCCCTTTACGACCGTAATAGAGCGTGGCGTTAAACATCTGATCCCACATTTTTTCGATTTCAGTTACCTGCTTCCCTTCAAGAAAGCGGGCAAGGTGCTTCTCGACAATCCAAGCACCAATTTCGCCACCGGTTGTCACAGCAAACCCTACGGTTCCATCGCTCGCCTCTATCTCAACCACTAAGGTTCCCAGAACGTTGAGACCAAAGCTTCGGCGTGTCATGCGGTACTCTGGATACTTGCTCATGGGTGTGGCGATTTGGGAATCGATCCAGTGACCTTCGGCTTGGTCATGGTAGTCAGCACCGCCCCCCCGGACGGTATAGGCGCGCACTTGCTTGATGGTGGGCTCGCTCATAAGCACTCCTCGTTATGCTTGTTAACGTAGTCTTGTTGAGGAAGTTCTAAGTAAAAGCGAGCAAGGTAGCCAATGATTATCTGGTTCGTCCCGATACCTTTAAGTTATCAGATAGCGTGAAGCCAGCAATGGCGCCAGCTTGCGCGAAACCGATCAATAATAAGAATCCGAATAACTAGACTAATGTCGCACAGCCAAATGGAGCGCAAACACCATACCGTTTGGGTATCAATTCAATAGTGAGATGAGAATGGAAAGCTTTCAAATGCTGGTAGCAAGGCTTCGTTATAAGCACCTTCTTATGCTCTCGACCTTAGGCAAAGTGGGCAACCTACACCAAACTGCCGTGGCTATGCATATGTCACAGCCAGCCGCGACACGTATGCTGAGTGAAATTGAGCGGGTGTTTGCGTGCCAGTTATTCGAACGTATGGCAAAGGGAATGCGTCCGACCAAAGTGGGCGAAATGTTGGTGGAATTTGCTGATAACGCGTTAACCCGTTTGGATCGATGCGCCGAAGAAGTTCATCGCTACCAGCTTGGTGGACGCGGGCAGTTAACCGTTGGCGCCATTATGGGGGCCGCACCTGACTTGGTGGCTCAGGCGATCATTGAGATGAAACGCCAGCGTCCCATGTTACAAATTCGTTTGATGGGTGAAACTAGCGATCAATTAGTAGCGCTACTGGAACAGGGTAAAGTAGATATCGCAATCGCTCGCTATGCGACCTCTATTCAGCATAATCAGTTCGATTTTGAGCCACTGGGTAACGAAAACATGGTTACTGTGGTACGCCGTGGTCACCCTTTAACCGATGCTCCTTTGCCGCCCCTTGAGAAGCTACTAGAACACTGGCCCTGGATACTTCAACCGTTAACCACGCCTGCACGCCAAGCGCTAGAGAAAGAGTTGGAGATGGAAGGATTAATGTCGCCACGCGATATCATCGAATGCGGTTCAATCTTTGCTGCCTTACAGCTAGTACAAAAAAGCGATGCACTATTGGTAATGGCTGAATCCGTTCTCAGAGATCACCTCAATATAGGGCTTATTGAGATGCTACCACTGACCCTTGGACGAACGCTTTCGCCGTTTGGATTGCTGACTCGAAAAGATACTTTTTATGGCGAACCGGTGACCGGCTTTTGCGATATTTTGCGTCGCAATGCCGTGCAGTGGGAGTAATCGAGTAGGAAGGGGAGTCGCCTCCCCTGTCCTCTCACACCACCGGGCATACGGTTCCGTACCACGGCGGTTCATGAAGAACGCTTGAGCCATCTTACCGCGTCCAGTATCGAGATCAGTCCCT
>NZ_JAUAMB010000037.1 GCF_031010175.1 Halomonas sp. SpR1 | reverse complement strand
GTCGGCTAGCACTTCCCCTTGCCGGGCGTGCAGGGGACTTTCACCCCCAAGTCATCCTGAGGCACCACCCCCAGGAACAGCGCCAGTCAAGGCGCTGCGCGCCATGCCTGGCGCACCATAAAAAAACGGGCAGCTCACAAGGAGCTGCCCGTTTCGAATCGTTGCCGTTAACGCTTAACGACGCAGACCTAAACGCTGAATCAGGGACTGATAGCGTTCGAAATCCTTACGCTTTAGGTAGTCCAGCAGCTTACGACGCTGGTTAACCATGCGGATCAGACCACGACGAGAGTGGTGATCCTGTTTGTTGGTCTTGAAGTGATCCTGCAGGCCATTAATGTTGGCGCTCAGCAGTGCAACTTGCACTTCAGGGGAACCGGTATCGTTATCGCCGCGGCCGTATTCGGTGACGATCTCGGCCTTCTTCTCAGCGGTTAAAGCCATCTGTATCTCCAGTAAGCAATATGCCTAAAAATGAATGGTTGAGACCACGCATATTTGCAGTCTCAGGCTACTATTTTCTACTAGCTAGTTTCTTTCCACCAGCTAGCTTCACGCAGACGGCTGCATCCTTGCAACGTATCTCACGAGATAGCGACGGTACTTAACAGTCGCTTAGGCGCCACTTCCTGGGCACCTTTCACTACGCCAAGGCCGATAAACGTCTCGGCGTAATAAAGTCGGGCTAACGCATCCGGCGCTAACGTGCCGGTCGTCAGATTGGCAGACTGACCATGGGCCAAACGGTTGTGGGCAGCATCGTCTACCGTCAACGACGGTAAGTGATCTACCAACACGTCCGCTGGCATTAGCTCAGCTTCCAGTGCCGCTTGGTCGGCCAATGCTTCCAAGGCCTCTAGCGTCCACATCGCGTCAGCTAAAAAGGGCCCCGTTTTGAGCCTTCTTAGTTGACTGATGTGCGCGCCACAGCCAAGCGCTCGACCAATATCTTCAGCTAACGTGCGGATGTAAGTGCCTTTACTGCAGCTTACTTCCAGCTCAAAAGCAGTGCCTTCAAACGATAGCAGGCGCGCATCATACACGCTTACTCGCCGGGCTGCACGCTCTACGTGCTTGCCTTCCCGGGCCAGCTCGTAAAGTTTTTTACCCTGATGCTTTAAGGCCGAGTACATCGGCGGCACTTGGTCAATCTCACCGCGAAAGCGAGTGAGCACAGCTTCCACGTCATCGACGCTTAAGCTGGGAACCGCATGCTGCTCAATAATCGTGCCTTCCGCATCGCCCGTATCGGTGATCACCCCCAGTTCTATCCGGGTGCGATACACCTTGTCGGCTTCCAGCAAGTGCGATGAGAACTTGGTCGCTTCGCCGAGGCAAATCGGCAATAAACCAGTTGCCATCGGGTCTAGCGTGCCGGTGTGCCCGGCTTTTTGGGCCTGGAACAGCCGACGAACACGCTGCAGCGCATGGTTGCTGGAAAGCCCTTTGGGCTTATCCAGCAGCAGTACGCCATTGACCGGTAAACCGCGACGTTGACGCGCCACTAGCGAGTTTCCTCGCCCTGCTCGGCATCGTCCTCTTCATCCTGATGACGCGCTCGATCCGTCGTCACCGCTTCATCAATCAGTGAAGAGAGTTGCTGACCGCGCACCACGCTTTCATCGAAATGAAAACGCAGTTCCGGCACGTGGCGTAACTTGATGCGCTTAGCGATCTGGCTTCTTAGAAAACCGGCAGCGCGCTTGAGTACCTGCAGGTTCTCTTTAATACGCTCGGGATCCTGCTCACCCAACAAAGTGACGTAGACATCGGAGTAGCCAAGGTCACGGCTAACGGTGACACCGCTAACTGTAACCATGCCCAAACGCGGGTCTTTCACTTCTCGTTGGATCAACACCGCCAGCTCCTTTTGGAGCTGGTCGGCCACCCGGTCGGTACGCTTAAATTCGCGCATGTTTAGCTCCTCGCAGCCTTACAGGCTACGTTCGACCTTCACTTGGTCGAAGACTTCGATCTTATCGCCGACTTGGACATCGTTGTAGTTCTTCACGCCGATGCCACACTCCATGCCGTTGCGCACTTCCTGCACATCGTCTTTGAAGCGGCGTAGCGATTCGAGCTCGCCTTCGTAGATCACCACGTCATCGCGCAACACGCGGATCTTCTTATTACGATGCACGTTGCCTTCAATGACCATACAGCCAGCGATGGCGCCAATCTTCGGTGCCCGGAACACATCGCGCACTTCGGCAATACCGACAATCTCTTCTTTCCACTCAGGTGCGAGCATACCGCTCATCGCCTGTTTGACCTCGTCGATCAGCTGGTAAATAACGCTGTAGTAGCGCAGATCCAGGCCTTCACGTTCGATAATCTCACGGGCAGCGGCGTCAGCACGGACGTTAAAGCCGACCACGATGGCTTCAGAAGCAAGCGCCAGGTTGGCATCGGTACCGGTGATACCACCGACACCGGAGGAAACCACAGCCACTTCGACTTCATCGGTGGAGAGCTCTTCCAGAGCGCCTTTGATCGCTTCCAGCGAGCCTTGCACATCGGCTTTGAGGACGACGTTGACCTTGGCCACTTCGTCTTGGCCCATCTGGCTGAACATGTTCTCCAGCTTGGCCTTCTGCTGACGCGCCAGGCGCACTTCGCGATATTTGCCTTGACGGAAGTTGGCCACTTCGCGGGCTTTCTTCTCGTCGGCCACGACCATAAAGTCGTCGCCAGCATCCGGCGTACCGCCCAAGCCTTGAATCTCTACCGGCATGGCCGGGCCAACCTCGTCGACTTGCTGGGCAAGTTCGTTGGTCAGCGCACGCACGCGGCCGTAGTGCAGACCAGCCAGGACGATATCGCCCTTTCTCAGCGTACCGTTCTGAACCAGTACGGTAGCGACCGGGCCACGACCTTTATCAAGGCGTGACTCAACCACAACACCTTTACCGGGCGCGGAAGGCACGGCTTTCAGCTCAAGCACTTCGGAGGCCAGCTGAATCGCTTCCAGCAGCTCTTCCATACCTTCACCGGTCTTAGCAGACACGTGAACAAACTGGGTATCACCGCCCCACTCTTCTGAGATCACGCCGTGCTGGGAAAGCTCATTCTTGATGCGATCAAGATCGATACCATCTTTATCGATTTTATTGACCGCCACGACCAAGGGCACTTCGGCAGCTTTAGAGTGCTCAATCGCCTCGATGGTTTGCGGCATAACGCCGTCATCCGCAGCGACGACCAGGATAACCACGTCTGTCGCCTTGGCACCGCGGGCACGCATAGCGGTAAACGCCGCGTGACCAGGGGTATCCAGGAAGGTAACGCCACCGTGGTTATCTTCTACGTGGTAGGCACCGATATGCTGGGTAATACCGCCCGCTTCGCCGGTGGCCACCTTGGCTTTACGGATGTAATCGAGCAGCGATGTTTTACCGTGGTCAACGTGACCCATTACCGTGACAACGGGTGAGCGGGTGATCTCTTCGCCTTCATAGGAGATGCCTTCGAGCATTTCCGTTTCCAGCGCGTCATCTTTAACCAGCTTCGCCGTATGGCCCATCTCTTCCACCACGATCGCAGCCGTATCCTGATCGATGGTTTGGTTGATGGTGACCGCCGCGCCCATGTTAAACATGGCCTTGATCACTTCGTTGGCCTTGATCGACATCTTGTCGGCCAATTCCGCCACGCTGATCGATTCAGGGATCGATACTTCACGTACGATCGGCTGAGTCGGCTTCTGGAAAGCGTGCTTGCCATTGCCGGTCTGGTTGCCACCACGGCGACCACCGCGACGCTGCTCGGCACGTTTTACCTTCTTACCGCTGCCGCGTTTGCGCTCTTCGCGATCACCACGATCGTCATCGTCACGACGGCCCTTGGCCTTCGCCGCAGCAGCCTTCTTAGGCGGCGCAGTACGACGGTCAGAGCGGCCCTCTTTGGGCGGCGCTGGCGGCATATCGTCACCGGACGGCGTGTCGTCGATCTCAAGATCGGGCACGGAGATATCTGGCGTTGCAGGCGCTTTGGCTGCTCTTGGCGTTGACTCAGCCTCTTTCTTACTACGCGCTGCTTCAGCTTCTTTATTACTACGCGCGGTCGCTTCAGCTACCTGTGCAGCACGGGCTTTCTGTGCAGCGGCTTTTTCCTCTGCTTCACGCGCATCAGAAACCTTGCGCTCGGCTTCGGCTTCTGCCATATCGCCCACTAGCTGGCGCGGGCCGGTGTAGCTAGGCTCCGGCGCTTTCGGCTTTTCATCTTCAGCGCTTTTGACGTAGGTTTTTTTCTTACGTACCTGCACTTCGATGGTTTTGCCACGCTCGCCGGTATTGATACGGCTACGGGTTTTGCGCGTTAGCGTGATGCGGTTTTTGCCCGGCTCAGCGGTGTCACTACCGCCGTGGCTCTTCTTCAAGAAACTCAGCAGCTTCTGCTTGTCTTCTTCAGACACCGCATCGCTTTCTGAAGCGTGCTTTAAACCCGCTTCTTTCATTTGCTCTAGTAGGCGAGGCACATCACGGCCCACCTTTCCTGCGAAATCTTTAACTGTCATATCTGACATATTGACCCTCCTCAGCCCGTGACCTTTTACTGTGTGTTCGAATCCGATGCGTCATCGACTTCAAACCAGGGCGCACGGGCAGTCATGATCAGTGCCGCTGCGCGCGCTTCGTCTAACTCCTCGATATCGACCAGATCGTCGACAGACTGCTCGGCGAGATCTTCCATAGTGACAATACCGCGACTGGCGAGAATGAAGGCCAGGTGGCGCTCCATGCCTTCCATCTCCAGCAGATCAGCTGCTGGCTGGGCACCGTCTAGCGCTTCTTCCGAGGCAATGGCCATCGTCAGCAGCTCGTCTTTCGCCCGTGCGCGAAGCTGCTCTACCAAATCTTCATCGAACTCTTCGATTTCGAGCATCTCTTCCATCGGCACGTAGGCGACTTCTTCCAGGGTAGTGAACCCTTCTTCCACCAACAGGCGCGCGACATCTTCATCCACTTCAAGGTGCTGGATAAAAGAGTCCACCAAGCTATCAATCTCTTGATCGCGCTTGGACTCCGCCTCTTCTTCGGTCATGACGTTAATCCGCCAGCCGGTGAGTTCAGAGGCCAGACGCACGTTCTGACCACTGCGGCCAATCGCCTGAGCAAGGTTGTCTTGCGCCACTGCCACATCCATCGCGTGGGCGTCTTCGTCCACTAGGATAGACCCAACATCGGCGGGCGCCATGGCATTAATCACCAATTGGGCAGGATTATCGTCCCACAGCACGATATCAACGCGTTCGTTTTGCAGCTCGGAAGAGACCGCTTGAACGCGCGAACCGCGCATACCCACACAGGCACCCACAGGATCAATGCGGCGATCATTGGTTTTTACCGCAATTTTAGCCCGTGAACCGGGGTCGCGAGCAGCGCCTTTGATCTCAATCAACTGCTCGGCGATCTCGGGCACTTCAATCTTGAACAGCTCAATGATCAGCTCGGGGCACGTCCGCGATAGCTGAAGCTGTGCACCACGTGCGTCTGGATCCACCTTGACCAACAGCGCGCGCACCCGCTCGTTCATGCGGTAACGCTCGCCGTGGATCATTTCATTGCGCGGTAAAAACGCTTCAGCATTTTCGCCCAAGTCAATGATCAGGCCGTCACGGGTGGTCTTTTTAACAATGCCCGCCACCAGCTCGCCTTCGCGATCTGCATATTGGCGCACCACTTCGGCCCGCTCAGCTTCACGTACCTTCTGTACGATCACCTGTTTGGCGGTTTGTGCCGCGATACGGCCAAACGAAGCATTTTCGATGCTTTTTTCCACCACATCGCCTAATTTCAGCGGTGGATCGCGCTGCTCAGCAATACTCTGTTTAATTTCGTAATCTGGCGTTTCGAATTCGTCATCTTCCACAACCGTCCAGGTGCGGAAGGTCTCGTATTCGCCAGTGCGACGGTCAATATGCACGCGCACATTGGCTTCTTCTCTTTCAAAACGCTTGCGTGACGCGCTCGCAAGAGCGGCTTCTACCGCTTCGAAGATGACATCACGCGGGACGCCCTTCTCATTGGAGATCGCGTCAACGACCATTAATATTTCTTTACTCATGCGTATGCCTCGCCAGAAAACCTATCCTTATGTGCATCACCCCGGCAGCCTGCCGGCAGCGCCGCCACCCGGTCAATCGTCGAACTGCGGTACAATGTGAGCAGAATCAATACTCTCAATTGGAAAGCAGTACTCTTCGCCATCCAGTTGTAGGAGCACTTCATCCCCCTCAACACCGACCAAGAGCCCTTGATACTTGCGCCGCCCGTCAAAGGCAGTGCGCAGTTTCAGCGCGACGTGGTGACCTTGAAAGCGGGTAAACTGATCCAGGGAATACAAGGGACGTGCCATGCCTGGTGAGGAGACTTCCAACCGATACTCACCGGCAATGGGGTCTTCTACATCCATAACGGCACTGACTTGGCGGCTAATATCTGCGCAGTCTTCCACGCTGACACCACTCTCGCGCTCGATATAGATCACCAGCCGCGAATTTTTGCCCTGGGAAAGATGGTCGATGCCCCATAGCTCAAAGCCCATGGCAGCAACAACAGGTTCGATCAGCGCGTGAAGCGCAGCGTGTTTAGTGGCCACAGACAAAGCTCCTATAGCCGTTGCATCAGGCACCTGGCCAGGAGTTATTAGATAAGCTAGGTGGCTGATTGGCGTTACTCGGGAATGTGTCTCCGGTTTTCTGGACGACATCCGCTATTAAGTTATTCGTGCTAACGATATTCTTGCTAACAAGGCGGGCGCCAATAAAACAGCGCACAAGCGCGCTTGCCAGCCAAAAGCTGCTAACAAAAAGCCCCTTCACTGGAAGGGGCTTTTTGAAAGAAACCTTGTGTACCATTTCTCAAGTACTACTTCCAGTACCGTCTTAGCAACATGTAACAGGCTATACCTGAGATGACTGTTATTTTCAATATACCTTTTCCGATATACTTTAAGAATAACAATCTAGAACATGCTACTAGAAAATGGTAGCGGGGACCGGATTTGAACCGATGACCTTCGGGTTATGAGCCCGACGAGCTACCAGACTGCTCCACCCCGCATCAATCTAGGTCGACGATAATAGACACTAAAGCTATTTACGTCAAGAACTTCTTACGTCAAGCTGTCTTTTTCGCCTCAGGTGCCGAAATTGGCATTCTGATAACAAAAGAAACGTTCTGGGAAGCTGGCGTGCCAGCAAAACAGATGGTGCCGAAGGCGGGACTTGAACCCGCACGACCATACGGTCACTACCCCCTCAAGATAGCGTGTCTACCAATTCCACCACTTCGGCATCAGGGGAGGCTAAAAAAACAGACAGCTACTTACTCGCTGCTTTCCTCTAGCACTGGCGCGGCATTATCCACGTCTGCAGGCCTGTCGTCAAGCGTTGGAACGCTTTGCTGCTGCTCGATCAGACGCGAGTCTGGAATACCGGCTTCCGGCGCCTGGCCTGCTTGGGTAGCAAAATAAGCCAACGCCATCGAGGTGACGAAAAAGCCCGCCGCCAACACCGCCGTCGTGCGCGACAAAAAGTTACCGCTGCCCCGCGAACCAAATACCGTTTGTGACGCGCCGCCCCCGAAGGCAGCACCCGCTTCGGCACCTTTACCCTGCTGAAGCAGAATGAGTACCACCAGGGCGACCGCAATCACCACATGGATCATAAGAATTGCAACTTGCATGGCGTTATCCTGCTGACTGACAAATGGCATAAAAATCATCGATCTTGAGTGAGGCTCCGCCCACTAGACCGCCGTCGATATCTGGCTGAGTGAGCAGCTCAGCCGCATTGCTTGCGTTCATGCTGCCACCGTAAAGCAAGCGCAGTTGCTCAGCGAGCCCCTTATCGAAACCCGCCTGGTAGGCACGGATGCCCGCCATCACTTCCTGGGCCTGCTCAGGGCTCGCCGTACGCCCAGTGCCAATTGCCCAAACGGGCTCGTAGGCAATCACGACCTGCTTGCGCTGATCGGGCTCCAGGCGAGACATTACATACCCCACTTGGCGAAGCACCACATCCATCGTGCGCCCTGCGTCGCGCTCCTCTAGCGATTCACCTACACAAAGGATCGGCGTGAGATCAACGCTTAAGGCTGCCAAAAGGCGCGCTAAAATTTGTTCATCGCTCTCTTTATAGAGCTGGCGTCGCTCGGAGTGCCCCACCAACACATAAGAGACCGCGAACTCTTTTAGCATGCGGCCACTGACTTCACCGGTATGCGCCCCAGAGTGAATGGGGTTCAATGTTTGCGCGCCTAACGACAGCACCGTACCTTCAAACGCATGGCGCGCCGCATCCAAATAGGGAAACGGCGGAATAATAACCACATCCACGTTCGTTGGCGATACGGCGGCGGAGAAGGCCTGGCCGAATTCATTGATCAACGCCACGGAACCGTTCATTTTCCAGTTGCCGGCGATTAAAGGCGTACGCATCGACTCTCCTCACTCAAGGTGGAGCGAAATGGTATAGGAGCGGCCTTGTCAAGACAACCGCTGTTATGCTTACAGGTTGGGTTTACCCAACCTGTCTACTGAACCTATTTACTAAACCTGCTGACGGAACCGGTTTTCTGTGCTGATTGATGCGACGTAGCTAGTTAAGCAGTGCCTGTACCTGGTCAGCCAGGGTTCGCGCCAATTGGTCGACATCTAGATGGGCGCGACCTTCCACCATCACACGAATGAGCGGCTCAGTACCTGACGGGCGCAGCAGCACGCGGCCCTCATCGCCTAACTCATGTTCTAACGCAGCCACCGCCTGTTGAAGTGGCGCAGACGCCATCACTTCCTTGGCGCTGGTGCCCGCGGGCAAACGCACATTAACCAGCGCCTGGGGTACTTTCTCCAGCTCTTTTAACAGTGTCGGCAGGCTCTTCTGCTCGCGCATCATCAGCGCCAGCACCTGCAGCGCAGAGACGACCCCGTCCCCGGTGGTCTGCACATGACCACAGACAATATGCCCTGACGACTCACCGCCTAACTCCCAACCATTGGCGGCCATGCGTTCCATTACAAAGCGGTCACCGACTTTAGCTCGCTCAAAGGGAATCCCCAGCTTATCAAGCGCCATCGCCAAGCCAAAATTAGACATCAGCGTGCCCACGACGCCGCCTTGGAGCAAACCCCGCTCGTGGCGATCGCGGGCAATCAGGTAGAGGATATCGTCACCGTCCACTTCTCGCCCGTCGCCGTCTACCAGCAGCACGCGGTCGCCATCGCCATCAAAGGCGATGCCCAAATCAGCATTTTGCTGAATCACGGCAGCCCTCAATGCGGCAGGATGGGTAGAGCCCACCTGCTGGTTAATGTTTAACCCGTCAGGCGCCGAGCCAATGGTGGTCACGTCTGCGCCCAGCTCGCGAAACACATTAGGGGCGATATGGTAAGTGGCGCCATGGGCACAATCCAGGACGATTTTGAGGCCGTGCAGGCTAAGCCGATCAGGCAGTGTCGATTTGCAAAACTCGATATAACGGCCTGCGGCGTCGTCAATGCGGGTTGCCTTACCCAGCTGGGCGGCCTCAGCCGTGGTCAGCGGCGTCTCCAGCATCGCTTCGATATGATCTTCCGTGTCATCCGGTAGCTTCTTACCCTCTGCCGAGAAGAACTTGATGCCGTTATCGTCAAATGGGTTGTGGGACGCTGAAATGACAATGCCTGCGTCAGCGCGAAATGTGCGCGTCAAATAGGCGATACCCGGCGTGGGCATTGGCCCCAACAGTGATACATCGACACCCGCCGCGGAGAGCCCTGCCTCTAGGGCGGATTCGAACATATAGCCGGAGATCCGCGTATCCTTACCAATCAGCACTCGCGTTCGACCTTTATCCCGGCGCAGCACCTGTCCCGCCGCCCAACCCAATTTGAGCATAAAGTCGGCGGTAATCGGCGATTTCCCCACCGTCCCGCGGATGCCATCCGTCCCAAAATAGCGCCTTGTCATGCGTCAAACTCCTTGTTTAGCGGCGGCTCGCAGCCTTCTTGTAGTACCGCCCACGCCATATTGACTGCATCGACCGTTGCAGCCACATCATGCACGCGCAAAATATTTGCCCCACGCTCCACCGCCATGGCAGCAAGCGCTAAACCACCGGAGAGACGCTCCTCTACCGGGCGGCCCAACACTTTGCCAATCATGCTTTTGCGTGACATGCCCACTAACAATGGAAGCTCCAGTGACCGTAGAGACTCCATGTATTTGAGTAAGCGTAGATTGTGTTCGACGGTTTTGCCGAAGCCAAATCCAGGGTCAACCAATAGCCGACTGCGGCGCAAGCCAGCCGCCTCGCACTCGGCAACCCGACGGGCCAAATAATCCGCCACCTCATCCTCGATCGGGCGCTGATAAGCGGGTGCCTGCTGCATATCCTGCGGCTCGCCTTGACGATGCATCAAGCAGACGGGCAAGCCGCTCCCCACTGCGGCCAGCAGGGCGCCTTCGCGCTCTAATGCGCGCACATCGTTAATCATTCCCGCGCCCAACCCGCTTGCCTCGCGTATAACCGCCGGGCAGCTGGTGTCCACCGACACCAACGCATCCAGCTCGCGAACCAGGACTTCCACCACCGGCGCCACCCGATCCAACTCCTCCTGGGAGCTAACCGGGGTAGCCCCAGGACGAGTCGACTCGCCGCCCACGTCTATCATTGCCGCCCCTTCAGCCAGCATCCGCTCAGCGTGGCGCAGAGCATCATCCAATGCCACGTGCTGCCCACCATCGGAAAAGGAGTCCGGGGTTACATTGAGAATGCCCATCACACGAGGGAAGGAGAGATCCAGCAGATGGCGTCCGCAACGCAGTTGGAGCGCGCTTTCTGCGCTTCGTGTCGAGGACGTGTCCAGAATTGATTTCATGCTGCAGCCTGATCAAGAAAAGAAACATTGCAGTGATGTGTACACAGCATACCAAAAAAGGCGCCCCTTGACGGGGCGCCTTTTGCTCATAGGGGACTCATGGCTGTTATGGGCCAGCAGGGCCGCCTAGCGGGTCTGAGGGGCGGCGACGTGGCTCGTCGTCGTCCTCTTCGCCATCACCGCCTCCAGAAGCATCGCTTCCTGAAGTGCTGGAGGCGTCGTCTTCGGCCTTTGTCTTCTGCTTATCATCATTGATAGGCGTGCCGCCACCGGATGAGTCACCGTCGTCCCAGCCTTCCGGCGGGCGCGGCTCGCGACCTTCCATGATGTCCTTCAACTGCGCGGCATCAATGGTCTCATACTTCATCAGCGCTTCAGCCATGGCATCGAGCTTATCGCGATTGTCGGTCAGGATCTGGCGCGCCTGCTCGTAGCAATCGTCGATGATTTTGCGCACTTCCTTATCAAGACGCGTCGTGGTATCGCCCGACTTCATCTTGCCGCCACCCTGGCCTGGGCCACCGAGGAACTGATGCGACTCATCCTCGTCGTACATGATCGGACCCATTTCCTCCGACAAGCCCCACTTGGCGACCATGTTGTGAGCCAGCTCAGTAGCACGCTTAATGTCGTTGGAAGCCCCTGTCGTCACACCGTTCGGGCCTAGCGTCATCTCTTCGGCAATACGGCCACCGAATAGCGAGCAGATTTGCCCCAGGATTTGCTGACGGGAAAGGCTGTAGCGATCCTCTTCCGGCAGGAACATGGTCACGCCCAAGGCACGTCCGCGGGGAATAATCGTTACTTTATAGACCGGGTCATGGGAAGGCACAACCAGACCGATAATGGCGTGGCCCGACTCATGGTAAGCCGTATTGAGCTTCTCTTTGTCGGTCATGACCATTGATTTGCGCTCAGCGCCCATCATGATCTTGTCCTTGGCGAGCTCAAGCTCCTCCATGCTCACCAGACGCTTATTACGGCGTGCGGCAAACAGGGCGGCTTCGTTAACCAGGTTGGCCAAATCCGCGCCGGAGAATCCCGGCGTACCACGTGCAATCAGCTGCGGTTTTA
Source organism: Halomonas sp. SpR1 (assembly GCF_031010175.1). Classification (GTDB taxonomy): domain Bacteria; phylum Pseudomonadota; class Gammaproteobacteria; order Pseudomonadales; family Halomonadaceae; genus Vreelandella. Next base: position 38,614 of record NZ_JAUAMB010000037.1, on the reverse strand, counting down.
CGTCATCACCCAGCGGCACTTTACGCAGGTGAACGCCCAAAATATGCTCACGACCACGAATGTCCGGCAAGCCAACCGTGACCTGACGGTCAAAGCGGCCTGGACGCATCAGCGCAGGGTCGAGCACGTCTGGACGGTTGGTCGCGGCGATAACAATAACGCCTTCGTTGGCTTCAAAACCATCCATCTCGACCAGCAGTTGGTTCAACGTCTGCTCGCGCTCGTCGTTACCGCCACCCATGCCAGCACCGCGTGAGCGACCTACCGCATCGATTTCGTCGATAAAGATAATGCACGGCGCCTGCTTCTTGGCCTGCTCGAACATGTCGCGCACACGGGATGCACCAACACCGACAAACATTTCAACGAAGTCAGAACCCGAAATAGAGAAAAACGGCACTTTCGCTTCACCGGCAATGGATTTTGCCAGCAGCGTTTTACCAGTACCCGGAGGGCCCACCATCAAGACGCCGCGGGGAATCGTACCGCCCAGACGCTGAAACTTGGTCGGGTCACGCAGGAAGTCGACCAGCTCTTCGACTTCTTCCTTGGCTTCATCACAACCCGCCACGTCGGCAAAGGTGGTTTTGATCTGGTCTTGAGAGAGTAGCTTGGCCTTCGATTTACCAAAGCTCATCGGGCCGCCTTTACCACCACCGGCACCGCCCTGCATTTGGCGCATAAAGAACATAAAAATGCCCAAAATCAGCAGAATCGGGAAGCTGGCGATAAGCAGCCGCGTCCAGATACTTTGCTGTTCTGGCTCTTTGCCCACTACCGTCACATTATTGCTCAACAGGTCGTCCATCAGCTTCGGATCTTCCGCCGCCGGGCGGATTGTCTGGAACTGAGAGCCGTCCGTGCGCTCACCACGGATGGTATAGCCATCAATGGTCACGCTACGTACCTGCTGATTTTGCACCTGCTGCACAAACTGAGAGTAGTTTGTGTTTTGCGGTGCGCTTTCCGTACTGAAATTGTTGAACACTGTCAGTAGGACGGCCGCGATGACCAACCACAGAATCAGGTTCTTCGCCATATCGTTCAAGGGGCTACCCTCATTACAAGAATCTGTCAGTTAAACGCTGATGCGTCATAAAGTCTTCTACTCATAAGCTTAGTAATAAGACAGTACATCAACATCAAGCGTTCAACCATTGCCAAAGCGTCTTATGCCTCGGGCCATCTGCGTCACGCGCACTTATGGCGACTAATGTGACACACCTTGCGCATGCCTGTCTGGCAATCGCGCTGATAAATCTTGGCTATGAGCCACGCCAGCAACTGCCGAACCAACCTAACCAGTTACCCGCGAAACCCTTCGGCCAGAAAATAGACTTCACGGGAGCGTGCCCGGGAGGCATCCGGCTTACGGGTCACCACTTTGCTAAAGCTGCCGCGCAGCTCCTTCAAGTAGGCGTCAAACCCTTCCCCCTGGAATACTTTAGCTAAAAACCGACCACCAGGTGACAACGTTTCGCGCGCGAGTTCTAACGCTAGCTCCACTAAGTACATCGCCTGAGGCTGATCAATCGCCGCCATGCCACTCATATTGGGGGCCATATCCGACATCACAAGGTCTACCCGGCGATTATCCAGGCGTTTTAGTATCGCCTCTAGCACCGCCTCTTCAGTAAAATCACCCTGAATAAAGTCCACACCTGCTAGCGCATCCATCTCCAGGATATCAGAGGCAATCACCACACCTTCAGGCCCGACCCTCTCCGCAGCAATTTGGCTCCACCCGCCGGGGGCAGCCCCCAGATCAATCACCGTCATACCGGGACGCAATAGTTTATCCTTTTCATCCAGCTCAATCAGCTTATAGCTGGCACGGGAGCGGTAACCATCTTGCCAGCTCTGCTTCACATACTGGTCGTCAAAATGCTCCTTCTTCCAGTTATTGCTGGTCTTGCTGACAGAATGTTTTCGGTTCGGGGGCTTTTGCTGCATGTGGGAATCTAACACTGGAATAAGAGATGGGCGCATTCACGCGATCGCTTTCACTCGGTGGCATTTCACCGTAAGATGGAGCGTTAAGCGCTAACCGGGATACCGCAAGATACCATGAGCTTGTCACAGGCACAAAAGAAAGCATTTCGTAGCATTGGCCACCATCTTAACCCAGTGGTCACCGTTTCTGAGAACGGCGTCTCCGAAAATTTGCTCGCAGAACTCAACCGCGCGCTCACCGATCACGAACTGATCAAAGTGAAACTCGCCCTTCCTGAGCGTGACGATCGTGCGGCCATTATAGCCGAATTGATCGCCAACAGCCGTGCCGATCTGGTGCAAACCATTGGCAAAATGGCACTGCTCTATCGCAGAAACCCGCAGGTGAACCCGAAGCTCTCTAACGTTACCCGCTTCGAGAACCACCACGGACGGCATTAACTGCTAGCTTGAACTCACTTTAAACGCCGCTGCACTAAACGCCCCTTCAACCGACCTAATGCAGGCCAATTGAAGGGGCGTTTTTTTATCACAGGTGTTCGACGCTACCTATTTCATACTCCACGTCACCACCGGGTGTTTTCACCACCACGACATCACCCTCTTCCTTGCCGATTAAAGCGCGGGCTATTGGCGAGGTAACCGAGATACGGCCAGCTTTAATATCCGCTTCGTCTTCACCGACGATGCGATAAGTAACCTCTGCATCGGTCTCCAGATTTATCAGCGATACAGTGACACCAAAAATCACTTTGCCGGTTTTCGGCAGTTTGGTGACATCAATCACCTGCGCGACGGAGAGCTTGCCTTCGATCTCCTGAATACGCCCTTCGATAAACCCCTGCTGCTCGCGCGCGGCGTGGTATTCGGCGTTCTCTTTTAGATCGCCGTGCTCACGCGCTTCGGCGATGGCCGCGATCACCTGCGGACGCGCTTCGCCTTTGAGATGATTCAGCTCTTCGCGAAGACTTCTTTCTCCCGCAACCGTCATCGGGACCTTGTTCATTGACTTGCTCCTGCATGCAGATCCTGAAGGCGCCGCACCGTAATCTCCCTACCGTACTCAAGCGCCATGCAAACAGCATTAGCGCCCGCCAAGGTGGTCGCATAGGGCACCTTGCGCGCGAGAGCAGTACGGCGAATGACCGAAGAGTCGTTAATAGCCTGACGACCTTCAGTAGTGTTCACAATGTAGGCGATTTCGTCGTTCTTAAGCAGATCGACGATATGGGGACGACCTTCGTAGACTTTATTGACGTGCTCCACGGCAAGCCCAGCAGCTTCCAAAGCAGCTGCTGTCCCCTGTGTTGCACATAGCGTAAAGCCTAATGCTAACAGAGAACGACCCACTTCGATAATCCCCGCCTTGTCAGGTTCGCGCACCGAGAGGAACGCTTTACGCTCTCCGGTCAGTGCAGGAATCGCCTCGCCGGCCCCCAGCTGGGCTTTGAAGAAGGCCTCGGCAAAGGTGTCGCCAGAACCCATCACTTCACCGGTAGACTTCATCTCTGGTGAGAGAATCGGATCGACACCGGGGAATTTATTGAATGGGAAGACCGCCTCTTTAACACTATAGAAGTGCGGCACGATTTCGCGCTCAAAGCCCTGCTCAGCCAGGGTTTTACCGGCCATGCAGCGCGCGGCAATCTGCGCCAGCGAGGTGCCAATGCACTTGGAGACAAAAGGCACCGTACGAGAGGCGCGAGGATTGACCTCAATCACGTAGATTTCGCCATCCTGCCAGGCGAGCTGCACGTTCATTAAGCCTTTCACACCCAGCTCAACGGCCATCTGTTTCACCTGATGGCGCATCTCGTCCTGTACATCCGCAGGCAGCGAGTAAGGCGGTAGCGCACAGGCGGAGTCGCCGGAGTGAACACCCGCTTGCTCTACGTGCTGCATGATGCCGCCAATCACCACCTGCTGACCGTCTGACACTGCATCAATATCGATCTCGATCGCCGCACTCAGGAAGTGATCCAGCAGCACCGGTGAGTCGTTGGAGACTTTCACCGCGTGGGTCATGTAGTTTTCAAGCTCGGAGGCGTCGTAGACGATCTCCATGGCCCGACCACCCAATACGTAGCTCGGGCGTACCACCAACGGGTAGCCAATCGCTTCGGCTTTATCAAACGCTTCGGAAAAGCTGCGCGCGGTGGCGTTGGGCGGCTGCTTGAGACCCAGCTTGTCGATCATCACCTGGAAGCGCTCGCGGTCTTCAGCGCGGTCGATGGCGTCCGGCGTGGTGCCGATAATCGGCACACCAGCGGCCTCTAGCGCGCGGGCCAGTTTCAGCGGCGTTTGGCCACCGAACTGCACGATCACGCCCACCGGCTTCTCTTTATCGGCGATTTCGAGCACGTCTTCCAAGGTTACTGGCTCAAAGTAGAGGCGATCAGAGGTGTCGTAGTCGGTAGAGACGGTTTCCGGGTTGCAGTTGACCATAATGGTTTCATAGCCGTCGTCGCGCATAGCGAAGGCGGCGTGAACGCAGCAGTAGTCAAACTCAATGCCCTGGCCGATACGGTTAGGGCCACCGCCCAGCACCATAATCTTCTGGCGGTCAGAAACATCCGCCTCGCACTCTTCTTCGTAGGTGGAGTACATGTAGGCGGTATCAGAGGCGAATTCCGCCGCACAGGTATCAACGCGCTTATAGACCGGGCGAATACCTGCGGCCTGGCGGGTCTGACGGAACTCTTTTTCAGTGACGTTAAGCAGCTTGGCCAGGCGCGCATCGCCGAAGCCTTTGCGCTTGAGCTGATAGAGCTCCCGGGCAGAGAAATCGCCCAGCGTGCGCTTGGCGACGGCGTTTTCAGTCAGCACCAGATCTTCCAACTGCACCAGGAACCAGGGGTCGATATTGGTCAGCGCAAATACGTCCTTGACGCTCATACCTGAGCGCATGGCATCTGCCACATAGAAAATACGCTCGGCACCGGCGGCCTGCAGCTCGCCTTGGATAATCGCCATGTTGTCTGGGGTAAAGTCGGTAATGATCGGATCAAGGCCGTCGTTGCCGGTTTCCAGGCCGCGCAGGGCTTTCTGCAGCGACTCCTGGAAGGTACGCCCAATCGCCATCACCTCGCCCACCGACTTCATCTGCGTCGTCAGGCGATCATTGGCCTGGGGGAATTTCTCAAAGGTGAAGCGCGGAATCTTGGTAACCACGTAGTCGATGGACGGCTCAAACGATGCCGGGGTACGCCCACCGGTGATATCGTTCTGCAGCTCATCCAGGGTATAGCCCACTGCCAGCTTGGCGGCGATTTTAGCAATCGGAAAGCCGGTTGCCTTGGAGGCCAATGCTGAAGAGCGCGACACCCGCGGGTTCATCTCAATAACGACTAAGCGTCCAGTCTTGGGATCCATACCAAACTGGACGTTGGAGCCGCCGGTCTCTACACCAATCTCGCGCAGTACCGCGAGGCTGGCGTCACGCATGATCTGATACTCTTTATCGGTCAGCGTTTGCGCCGGGGCCACGGTAATGGAGTCACCGGTATGCACGCCCATGGGGTCGAAGTTCTCAATCGCGCAGACGATGATGCAGTTGTCGTTCTTATCACGCACAACTTCCATCTCGTACTCTTTCCAGCCCAGCAGTGACTCATCGATGAGCAACTCGTGGTTGTTGGAGAGCTCGAAACCGCGGGTACAGATTTCCTCGAACTCCTCCTTGTTGTACGCCACGCCGCCGCCGGAGCCGCCCATGGTGTAGGAAGGACGAATAATGGTCGGGAAGCCAAGCTCAGCCTGAATTTCCCAGGCTTCATCCATGGTGTGGGCGACTTTCGCTTTCGGGCACTCCAAGCCAATGCGCTTCATGGCCTGATCGAACAGATCGCGGTCTTCGGCCATGTTAATGGCATCGGCGTTGGCACCGATCATCTCCACACCGAACTTCTCCAGCACGCCGTGCTTCTCTAGCTCCAGGGCGCAGTTCAGTGCTGTCTGACCGCCCATGGTGGGCAGAATCGCATCCGGGCGCTCGGCTTCGATGATTTTCTCTACCGCCTGCCAGGTAATCGGTTCGATATAGGTGGCATCGGCCATGGCCGGGTCGGTCATGATGGTGGCCGGGTTGGAGTTAACCAAAATAACCCGGTAACCCTCCTCGCGCAGCGCTTTACACGCTTGGGCGCCGGAGTAGTCGAATTCGCAGGCCTGGCCGATCACAATCGGGCCAGCGCCAATGATCAAGATAGAGTTTATGTCGGTACGCTTAGGCATAACGGTTCCCGCAAAAAATGGTGACGATGAGCGAAAAAGACGGCGATGTGGCAGCCCGCGTTAGCGACGCGCCTGCATCATGGCGACAAAGCGATCAAACAGCGGCGCTACATCACGCGGGCCGGGGCTCGCTTCCGGGTGGCCTTGAAAGCTGAACGCCGGTCGGTCGGTAAGCTCAATCCCCTGCAAGGTGCCATCGAACAGCGACCGGTGGGTTGCGCGCACGTTGGCGGGCAGGGTCGCTTCGTCTGCCGCAAAGCCGTGGTTCTGGCTGGTGATCATCACCGTGCCACTATCCAGATCCTGCACCGGATGATTGGCACCGTGGTGGCCGTGGCTCATCTTGACTGTCTTCGCACCAGCGGCCAGCGCCAGTAGCTGGTGGCCCAGGCAGATACCAAACACTGGAATATCGGTTTCCAGCACGTCCTGGATCGCTTTAATAGCGTAGTCGCAGGGCTCCGGGTCACCAGGGCCGTTGGCCAGGAAAACGCCATCCGGGTTCATCGCCAGCACCTCAGCGGCAGGCGTTTGCGCAGGCACCACCGTCAAGCGGCAGCCGCGCGCGGCCAGCATGCGCAGAATATTGAACTTCACCCCGTAGTCGTACGCCACTACATGGTAGGGGCGCTCGCTTTTAGACGCATCGGCATAGCCTTCACCCAACGTCCACTCACCTTCCGACCACTCGTAGGCTTCTTTACACGACACTTCTTTGGCCAGATCCATCCCTTTCAGGCCTGGGAATGCCTTGGCAGCTTCCAGTGCTCGCGCCACCGCATCATCGCCCTCAGCCTCAGCACCCGCCAAAATCGCCCCGTTCTGAGCGCCCTTATCGCGTAAAATGCGCGTCAGGCGGCGGGTATCGATATCGGCAATGCCCAGCACGTTCTGGCTTTTCAGGTAGTCCGACAGCGACTGCTCAGAGCGGAAGCTGCTGGCCATGAGTGGCAGATCGCGAATCACCAGGCCTGCGGCGGCAATAGAAGCGGACTCAACGTCTTCAGCGTTAATGCCGGTATTGCCGATATGGGGATAGGTGAGAGTGACGATTTGGCGGGTGTAGGAGGGGTCGGTGAGGATTTCTTGATAGCCGGTCATGGCCGTATTGAACACCACCTCACCGCTGGTTAATCCGTCCGCGCCAATGGCGATACCGTGGAACACGCTGCCATCTTCCAGGGCCAATATTGCGGGTTTGCTCAATGTGGGGTTATTCAAAACAAGATCCTCCCATGCTGGTGGGAGCCTGTGGGGCGCAGGCTCAGCAATTTCTTGATTATCCACGACGTAAAACTATCGCCAATAACATCTATCACTAGTAAAACTGGGGTCGTAAAAAAGCGGGACGAAGCCGATAAAAAGAATCGGTTTCATCCCGCTTGTTGTTCGATGCCCTTCTGAGCCGCTCGCTAATCATCAAAACTGCTAACGGGCTCGGGCAGGCTTTGGGCTGGCCAACGCAACAAGCGCGCCGTCTAGGATTTCCAGGCCACCCGGCCAAAATTTTTGAAATGTTACAGGAATTATTGCCCCAAGACTACCCCCTAAAGCGCACGTTGACACAAACTGGCCAGACGCCGACCATAGGTACCTGCCTAAGGTTTCGCAAGGGAAACAAGAGTGAGTACCCATATCAGCATTGAAGATGCCGCGTTAATGCTTGGCGTAAGCCCCCAGCACGCTAGATCCCTGTGCCGAAAACAGGTGCTAAGGGCAGAAAGAATTGGCAGCACCTGGGTGGTCGATGCTGAGAGCGTCCAACAGTATCAGCAAGAAACAGCGCAGCGCAGCGCACAAGACCACCCCGCCTACTTTGATGCCTCCGGCGATACGGATAAGCCAGTCGCTTTGAGCTTTTTTTCCGGCGCCATGGGGTTGGATTTGGGCATTGAAGCTGCGGGGTTTGATATTCGCCTGGCCTGCGAATTCGACAAATACTGCCGCCAAACAATTCTGCTCAATCGCCCCAATACAGCCTTACTCGGCGACATCAATGAATGCTCAGCCGCACAAATTTTAGCAGCGGCGAAGCTTGAAGCAGAGAGTGTTGATCTGATGGTAGGCGGCCCGCCCTGCCAGGCGTTTAGCACCGCGGGCAAACGAAAAGCCTTCAACGATGATCGCGGCAACGCCTTTCTAAAGTTTATCGAGCTGGCTATCGAGATACAGCCACGCTTTCTGGTCATTGAGAATGTGCGCGGACTGCTTTCCTGCCCGATGGATCACCGGCCCCATAGCCAGCGTGGCCCCGGCTTCCCTGATCTCTCGCTAGACGAGATGAAAGGCGGAGCGCTTAATTTCGTGCTCTGCCTACTGCAGAAAGCCGGTTACTCATGCACTTTCAATCTGTATAACTCGGCAAATTTTGGTACCCCACAAACCCGTGAAAGGGTCATCATTATTTGCTCTCGTGATGGGAGCGCAGCACCCTTTTTACAGCCAACCCACTCCGAGCACGGCAGTCATGGGCTCCCTAAGTGGAAAACCTTCAAAGAGGCCGTCGCTGGCCTACAGAGCCACACCCATCTTAATTTTCCAGAAAAGCGCTTGAAGTATTATCGCCAGCTAAAGGCCGGGCAGAATTGGCGCGCCTTACCCCCCGCTTTGCAGCAAGAAGCATTGGGTAAGTCCTATTTTTCCGGCGGTGGAAAAACCGGCTTTTTGAGGCGACTAAGCTGGGATAAGCCCTCGCCTACTCTGGTGACCCATCCCGCTATGCCCGCTACCGACCTGGCACACCCAGAGGAAGATCGCCCCTTATCCATAGAAGAGTACAAAAGAATTCAGGAATTTCCCGATAGCTGGCAATTGGCGGGGCCGTTACTACAGCAATATAAACAGGTGGGCAACGCGGTACCCGCCAGCTTAGGCTATGCGGTCGGCAAGCTGGTAAAAGACCTGCTCGCAAACAGCGCAACGGCGCCGCCTGAGGATTTTAAATTCTCACGCTACCGGGAAACCTCTCATTACGAGTGGCGCCACGCCTTCGAGCGGCAGCAGAAGACACAGCAACCCAGCCTGTTTTAAACAAACCCCGCCGTTTGTTAAGGAGAGAAGGGAGCTTCCCCCTTCTCGCTCGCTAACGACCAATAAGGGTGCTATCAATCGCTCTGCTAGCTCAGCGCTAACACATCCTGCATATCGTAACGACCGCTCTCTTTATCGGCGACCCAGCGCGCCGCACGCACCGCGCCTTTGGCAAAGGTCATCCTGCTGGAGGCTTTATGGGTGATTTCGATGCGCTCGCCTTCGGTGGCAAACATCACCGTGTGCTCACCGACGATATCCCCCGCGCGCACGGTGGCAAAGCCGATCTCTTTATCGCTGCGCGGGCCGCACTGACCAACCCGCTCGAACACGCCGTGTTCTTTCAGGTTACGCCCCAGGCTGTCGGCAATCACTTCGCCCATATTGATCGCGGTGCCGGAAGGCGCATCGACCTTATGGCGATGGTGGGACTCGATCACTTCAATGTCGTAGCCTTCATCGCCCAGCGCTTTGGCAGCGGTTTCAAGCAGCTTTAGGGTCAAATTAACCCCAACGCTCATATTGGGTGCGAACACCATAGCGACCTTTTCGCGGTAGCTATCGAGCTGGGCCAGTTCATCATCGCTCATACCGGTAGTGCCAATCACGATACGTTTACCGTGCTCGGCGCAGAATGCCAGGTTGGCCAAGGTGACCTGTGGTGCGGTGAAGTCGATCAGCACATCAAAGTCATCGACAATCGAGTCCAGAGAGTCTACCGCGGCAACGCCACGCTTCCCCATCCCGGCAAGCTCGCCAATGTCAGCGCCCGCCAAAGAGCTGCCTGGCTCCACGATTCCACCGGCTAGCGTCGCCTTAGCCTCTTGCTCTACAGCATTTACTAACGTCCGGCCCATGCGGCCAGCCACGCCTACAATGGCAATTCGGGTCATGCGAACTCCTGCGCTCTGGGTTTCAGTTGCGTGCGAAAAATAGCGAGATCAAAATTTGTCGCGATTATAGCAGAGGCGCCGGCGCATTCGGCGTTCGACATTCGCGAGCTGAAGCTCCCTCCCACAACGACTAACCTAGCCAAGGGCAACTCAGTTCTCCCATACGATCGCCAGCTCTTCATCGCCTGCCATTCGGATCAGATGGCGCTCGACCACACCTTCAAGCTCATCCAAATGCTCCTCTTCGAGAGTTTCGAGAGCCACCACTAATTTATCGGGCTCCGCGAGCATTAAGCAGGTACCAGTGGCAAAGGTGATGGTGGCTTGCTGATCGCTCTGCTCGACCTCCAGCTTATGCGCCCAGTGTTTGCACAGACGATTGATTAAACGCTCGGCGGAAGGCGTGGCAATTTCAACACGAGATAAAGGCATGATGACTCCTCCATAAAAGCATCAATAAAATACCTACTAGCGTAATGCCCGCAGTGACCAGCACCAAGCAGCGAATGACAATACACTGGAACGGCATGTTTCCGCGCAGCGCTTTGATAGTCGTTGCTCGAAAGGCCAACTCCAGCTTATCGTCGAAATAGCCATTTAATCCGTCGCCCCTCCATCGCCGCAAGCGCTACCCCGGATAACATCAGCGGTAGCGCGAGCAGGAAGCCACTAGAGACCGGTATACCAAACAGCACCCAATCGGCAATCACAGGCCACACCAGCGCCACATACTCAAAGGGAGCCAACCGCGAGACTTCAGCATAGCGAAACGCCAGCGTCATGGCGATGTGCCCCGCCCCGCCAAACAACCCTGAGAGCACCAAAAGGCCAAACTGAGTGTGGCTAAGTGAGGCCCACCCCAGCGGCAGCGTCGCCAGCCCGGCTAGCGCTGCCACCACAATGAAGTAGAAGGCAATGGAGCCGGCGGTTTCGGTGCGCGAGATGCGCCGAACGGTAAGCAGCGCCCCGGCGGTCAATAGCGCCCCCAGCGTACCCAGCACATAACCCAGCAGCCGCCCATCGCCTTCGCTTGCGTTAAGCCCAGGAAGCACCAGCACAGCCATACCCGCAAGAGCCAGCACAACAGCGCCTGCGCGATAAAAGGAGAACTTTTCACCGAGCAGCAGCACGCCACCTATCGCCATAAACACCGGCGCCAGTTGAATCAACAGCGTCGCCTCGGCCACTGGCAAGAACGCCACGGAGGAAAACGAGAAGAACATCGCCGCCGCGCCCAACCCAGAGCGCAATAAATGACCCAGCGGTCGGCGGGTGACCAACGCTTTGGGAAACTCACGGCGGATCATTAAAAAGATAACGATCGGGAACAGCGCAAACAGCGAGCGAAAAAATATCGATTGCCCCACAGGCACTTCGTCACTGACTGCCTTGATGCATACCAGCATGCCGGTGAATAGGGCACCTGATAGCACCCGGAGCAAAATTCCCTTTATGGGTTTATCCTGAAGGTTATCCATTGCGCGCAGCATCCCCTAAACAGCAAAAACCCCCGGCGAACCGAGGGTTTTTGAACCAAACAACTAACTGCTAACCATTATTACAGTTTTACGGCTTCATATCTTCAAAGAAGCTCTTCACGCTGTCGAAGAAACCGGTTTTCTTCGGTGAGTGGTTGTGGCTGTTGCTGTCGTCGAAGCTTTTCTGGAGCTGGCGCAGTAGGTCTCGCTGCTCATCGTTAAGCTTGACAGGGGTTTCCACGACCACTTTGCACAGCAGGTCGCCGGGCATACCACCGCGTACAGGTTTCACGCCTTTACCGCGCAGGCGGAACAGCTTGCCGGTTTGGGTTTCCGGCGGAATCTTCAACTTCACGCGACCGTCAAGCGTGGGCACTTCAAGCTCGCCACCTAGCGCTGCGTCGACGAAATTAATCGGCACATCGCACTGCAGGTGCTTACCGTCACGCTGGAAGATATGGTGCGGCTTGATCGCCACCTGCACGTACAGATCCCCAGGCGGACCACCGTTAACGCCGCTTTCGCCTTCGCCATTCAAGCGGATACGGTCGCCGGTATCCACGCCGGGCGGAATTTTGACGGACAGCGTGCGGGTCTCGCGTACGCGCCCTTCGCCATTACACTTATGGCACGGCACTTTAATGTGCTGGCCAGAGCCATGACAGGTGGGGCAGGTCTGCTGCACGGCAAAGAAGCCTTGCTGCATACGCACTTGACCGTGACCGTGACAGGTCGGGCAGGTCTCTTTCGAGGAGCCTGGTTCGGCGCCACCACCATCGCAGCGGTCACACTCGATATGCCGCGGAACGCGAATATCGACTGTTGTGCCTGCAACGGCGTTCTCCAGATCCAGCTCTAGGTTATAGCGCAGGTCGGAGCCGCGTGCCGGGGCATTGGGCCCACGACGCCGGCCACCGCCTCCGCCAAAAATATCGCCAAATACATCGCCGAAAATGTCGCTGAAATCGCCAGCACCTGCGCCGCCGAAACCACCACCGCCACCTTGGCCATCAACGCCCGCATGGCCGAACTGGTCATAGGCAGCGCGCTTTTCGCCGTCGCTGAGCACTTCATACGCTTCGGACACTTCGCGGAATTTTTCCGCAGAGGTTTTATCGTCCGGGTTTCGATCAGGGTGGAATTTTTGCGCCAGACGGCGATAGGCCTTCTTGATCTCTTTCTGATCGGCCCCTTTTTCGACACCCAGGACTTCGTAATAATCGCGTTTGGACATAGGCCCTACGCCTCCTGGTTAGCTACGCACTCAACTGCACATTTAGCCATGTATTCAACTGTTACTTAAGTACGTGGTACTTAAATACGTGATACTTAACTACGGTAATACTTAACTACGGTAATACTTAACTACGGTAATACTTAACTACGGTAATACTTAACTACGGTGATACTTAACTATGTGCGTTTTAGCCCCGGAAACAGCAACGCGGGAGTAAGCTCCCGCGTCACCGCTTTCCTTGACAGAAAGAGGATGTTACTGCTTTTTCTGATCGTCGTTGACTTCTTCGTACTCGGCGTCAACCACGTCTTCTTCCGGCTTGGTGCCCGCGTTCTCGGCACCTTCACCGCCCTCTTGCTGCGCCGCTTCAGCCTGCTCGGCGTACATTTTCTGGGCAAGCTTGCCAGAGGCTTCGGTCAATGCATCCAGTTTCTTCTGGATGTCGTCCTGGTCGTCTGTTTTAACGGCCTCTTCCAGCTCGCTGATCGCGGTTTCAATCGCCTGCTTTTCGTCGTCAGTGGCTTTATCACCAGCCTCTTCCAACGTTTTGCGCGTGGCGTGAATCATGCCATCAGCCTGGTTACGCAGCTGTACCAACGCTTCGAACTTTTTGTCCTCTTCCGCGTGGGCTTCGGCATCGCGCACCATCTGCTCAACCTCTTCCTCGGACAGGCCGCTAGACGCCTTGATGACGATCGACTGCTCTTTACCAGTGGCCTTATCTTTTGCCGAGACGTGCAGGATACCGTTGGCGTCTAGATCGAAAGCGACTTCGATCTGCGGCACACCGCGCGGTGCAGGCGGAATATCGGCAAGGTCAAAACGACCCAGCGATTTGTTCTGCGACACTTGCTTGCGCTCGCCCTGAACGGCGTGGATGGTCACCGCCGTCTGATTGTCATCCGCCGTAGAGAAGGTTTGGGTCTTCTTGGTCGGGATGGTGGTGTTCTTGTCGATCAGCGGCGTCATCACGCCACCCAGGGTTTCGATACCCAGGGTGAGCGGGGTAACGTCGAGCAACAGCACGTCTTTAACGTCGCCACCGAGTACGCCACCCTGAATCGCGGCACCCACGGCCACGGCTTCGTCCGGGTTAACGTCTTTACGGGCTTCTTTACCAAAGAAGTCAGCCGCTTTCTTCTGCACCATCGGCATACGTGTCTGGCCGCCGACCAGGATCACTTCGTCGATTTCAGACGCGGACAGGCCAGCGTCTTTCAGCGCCATTTTGCACGGCTCGAGCGAGCGCTGAACCAGATCGTCTACCAACGCCTCCAGCTTGGCACGGGTCACCTTAACGTTAAGGTGTTTCGGGCCAGTGTTGTCGGCGGTGATGTACGGCAGGTTCACATCCGTCTGCTGGGCGCTAGAAAGCTCAATTTTGGCTTTCTCGGCAGCTTCTTTGAGGCGCTGCATAGCCAGGTTGTCACCGGAAAGATTAATGCCGCTGTCAGACTTGAACTGGTCGACCAGGTAGTTGATCAGCGCCAGGTCAAAGTCTTCGCCGCCCAGGAAGGTGTCGCCGTTGGTGGCTAACACTTCAAACTGGGTTTCGCCGTCAACGTCAGCAATTTCGATGATCGAAATATCGAAAGTACCGCCACCCAGGTCGTAAACCGCGATGGTTTTGTCGCCACGGGTTTTGTCCATACCGTAGGCCAGAGCAGCAGCGGTCGGCTCGTTGATGATGCGCTTAACGTCCAGACCCGCAATGCGGCCGGCGTCTTTGGTTGCCTGACGCTGGCTGTCGTTGAAGTAGGCCGGTACGGTAATGACCGCTTCGGTGACCGCTTCGCCCAGGTAGTCTTCGGCGGTCTTCTTCATTTTCTTCAGCACTTCCGCGCTTACCTGCGGCGGCGCCATTTTTTTGCCTTTTACTTCAACCCAGGCATCACCATTGTCGGCTTCGGTGATTTTGTACGGCACCATTTTGATGTCTTTTTGGACAACGTCATCTTTAAAACGACGGCCAATCAGACGCTTGATGGCGTACAGAGTGTTTTCTGGGTTAGTCACGGCTTGGCGTTTAGCGGCCTGACCGACCAGCGTTTCGCCATCATCGGTATAAGCGATGATAGAAGGCGTCGTGCGGCCGCCTTCGGCGTTTTCAATTACTTTAGCGCTGTCACCATCAAGCACGGCCACACAAGAGTTAGTGGTGCCCAGGTCAATACCAATTATACGTCCCATAGCAATACCTCGAATTCGGTTGTTACAAAACTGAAAATTTAGTCTTTTAAAACGTGTCTGCGGGTTTCCCCGCGGGGTTGCCCTTTATTTGGGGGCCGCCGCTGACATTTCAAGGGCTTTTTTTCACACTCTTATTTCACGCTCTTGTTTCACACTCTGGGCCGCCGGTGGCTTAATCGGCTTTTTTACTCACTACGACCATGGCCGGGCGCACCAGGCGTCCATTGAGCAAATAGCCTTTCTGCATAACGTCCATCACGGTGTTCGGATCAATGTCCGGGTTTGGCACCATGGTCATGGCTTCGTGCACCTGGGGGTCGAAGGGCTCGCCATGGGGCTCAATGCTTTCAACGCCAAATTTGTTGAGCACATCCAACTGCATTTTCAAGGTCATGGAGACGCCTTCACGGTGAACCTCGGAGGCCCCCTCTTCCATGGTCTCAAGCGCTTTCTCAAGGCTATCCACCACTGGCAACAGCTCTTTAACGAACTTTTCCAAGGCAAACTTGCGCGCTTTCTCGGCTTCCTGCTCAGCACGGCGGCGCACGTTTTGCGCTTCTGCTGCGGCGCGCAGGGCTTGATCCTTGGCGTCAGCCAGGCTTTGCTCTAACTCGCCTACCTGGGCTGCCAGCATTTCCGCTTCAGGGTTGTCGGAACTGCCTTCTAGAGGCTCTTCGTCATTGATCAACCCTTCAAGCTCGCCCTCCATCAAGCGCTCTTCAGCGACCTTCTCTGCCGCTTGCTCGGCGCCATCGGCTTCTTGCTCGTGGCGGGCCAACTCATCATCCATTGGTGTTTGCGGTTCTTTCGCCATGTTGTGCTCCTATAAAGTAGGGCGCAGCCACGCGGGCAGCGCGCAAAAAAGTAAGCCTGTAAATCACTCGCTTTAACTAGCTAGCTTTAACTAACGATGCAGGCTATATGGGGGCCATAAATTCCATCTCAAGAGGTGCATTGAAGTGAGTTATTAACTACTGTATAAATCAACAACTATTGGATAAGTATCCAGCTTCTGTGCTGAACCGCCTCGGGAGGCGCCATGCTTACTCAGCTAGCTATTCAAGATTTCGCCATCGTCGATCACTTAGAGCTCGACTTATCCGGCGGCATGACCGCGATTACCGGGGAAACCGGGGCGGGTAAGTCGATTTTGCTAGGCGCCCTTGGGCTTTGCCTGGGCGAGCGTGCCGACGCGGGTAGCGTGCGCCATGGCCGCGAGCGCACCGACCTCTCCGCGCGGTTCGATATTCAGCACCTGCCCGCCGCCGTCGAGTGGCTGACGGCCCGGGAGCTCCCGGCAGAAGAGTGTTTGCTGCGCCGCGTGGTCACCGCCAACGGCCGCTCCAAAGCGTGGATCAACGGCCAGCCCGCGACCATCTCCGATTTAAAGTCCCTCGGCGAGCAGCTGATTCAGATTCATGGCCAGCATGCTCACCACGCTTTAATGCGCGAAGAGACCCACCTTGCCTTGCTGGACGATTACGCTGGCCTAAACGATGCCACCGCTCGATTAGCCGACA
The DNA here is from genome assembly GCF_031010175.1 of Halomonas sp. SpR1. Taxonomy (GTDB): domain Bacteria; phylum Pseudomonadota; class Gammaproteobacteria; order Pseudomonadales; family Halomonadaceae; genus Vreelandella. Next base: position 22,080 of record NZ_JAUAMB010000037.1, on the reverse strand, counting down.
CCTTCCGCGAGTGGCGCAATACGCGTCGACAGTTGAAGAAGCTCAGTGAAGAAGGCAGCGAAGTTGAAGCCAAACGGCAGCTGCTGCGCTACCAGGTAGAGGAGCTGGATCAGCTCGCTTTAGCGGAGGGAGAATTAGCCACTTTAGAGGAAGAGCAGCACACCCTGGCTCACGCGGAGGAGACCCTACGCGAAACCCAGTTTGCTGCCGACTGCTGCGCCAGCGACGAGGGCGGCGCGCTGTCTTTACTCAACCAGGCATTCGCTCACTTAAGCGCGCTGCCGGGGAGTGACAAAGGCACCCTGGCCAACACGCTGGCCATGCTGAGCGATGCGCGCATTCAAGTGGAAGAGGCCTCCAGCGAACTCAACCGCCTCGCCAGCACCACCGAACTAGATCCCGAGCGGCTCGCCTGGGTAGAAGAGCGCATGGCCGATGTCCATCGCATTGCTCGCAAGCACCACGTTGCCCCTGAAGAGCTTTGCGCCCTGCATGCTGATTTACAGCGGGAGGTCGCTCAGCTCGAAGAGGGTGGCAATGACCTGGAGGCACTCAGCGCACGGGTAGTCGAGCTACGCGAAGAGTATCGCCAAAAGGCGAAGAAACTCACCGAGAGCCGTCAAAAAGCCGCGCTTCGTTTGGGCAAAGAGGTGCAACAGCAGTTGGGCTTTTTGGCCATGGGCAAGGCGCGCTTTGAAGTGGAAGTCACCGCCAAAGACGCGCCCTCTCCGGAAGGCTTGGATCGCGTGCAATTTTTGATCAGCGCCAACCCAGGCCAGCCTGCGCGACCATTAACCAAGGTTGCCTCCGGCGGTGAATTGTCGCGGATTAGTCTGGCCATTCAAGTCGTCGCGGCGACACACTCAACAGTGCCCAGCCTGGTATTTGACGAAGTGGATGTGGGTATCTCCGGCGCCACCGCAGAGATCGTTGGCCAGCTGCTGCGCAAACTGGGCGAAAACGGCCAGGTAATGACCGTGACCCACCTCCCCCAGGTGGCGGCACAGGCGCACCAGCACCTGCATATCGAGAAACAGGCCAAGCGCGACACAACGCTGACCCAAATGGCGCTCCTCGACGAACAGGGCCGCATCAGCGAACTGGCGCGTATGCTGGGCGGTGTGAAACTTTCAGACCAAACCCTCGCCCACGCGCGGGAGATGCTCCACGCTAGCCAGCGACCGCCCCACTAACAACACAGACACACCCGCTGACTGAATAAACACGAACGCCCCTGATCCACTGGGCGAATTCACTTAACGAATTCGGCCCAGTAGATTAGGGGCGCTCACATTTAGAACAGCGACTAGCGGCTTTCGACTAACGGCGACCTGAGAACATTATTTCTTGTTCGTCGGCCCGCTGTCCTGGCGCGTTACGTCGGAACCACGCGGGCGCACATAAAGCACCAGCGCATGATCCACTAGTTCGTAGCCGTGCTCTTCAGCAATTTCCTGCTGACGACGCTCGATGATCTCATCAACAAATTCAATGATCTCACCGCTTTCAAGGCACACCATATGGTCATGGTGATCCTCTTGGGTCATCTCGAATACCGCATGCCCTCCGTCGAAATTATGACGAATGACCAACCCCGCTGACTCGAACTGAGTCAATACACGGTATACGGTTGCCAAGCCAACATCTTCGCCCGCATCGATCAGTGTTTTGTACACTTCTTCCGCGCTAAGGTGGTGCTGACCCGAAACATTTTCGAGAATTTGAAGTATCTTGACGCGCGGCAGGGTCACTTTTAGACCGGCTTTGCGCAATTCATGGTTCTGATCGGCCATGGTCGCTCTTCGCAGTAACAGGTTAGGTCGGGTATGATCAACCGAAACCACGATAGTGAAGAATAGGCCCAAATGCAAAAATTGACTCAAATCATCACGCTCTCCGTTGCCCTTACCGTCATTAGCGGCTGTAGTTACGTAGGCGTGTACAAGCGCGATATTCCCCAAGGCAACCTGGTTACTCAGGAGATGGTCAGCCAGCTTCAGCCTGGAATGACCCAGGAGCAGGTGACTTATGTGATGGGCAGACCGCTGCTGGAAGCGCCCTTTGACGCCAGCCAGTGGGATTATGTGTTCCGTTTAGACAAAGCCTATGGCGATGTGGAGCAGCGTCGCGTCACCCTCACTTTTGACCCACAAGGGCGCTTGGTCAATATTGAGCAAGAGGGTGATTTATCCAAACCGCTGCCGCTTGAAGGTAAGAGCAGCATGGGCCCGGCAACGGAAGGCGTTGACCCAATGGATGCACTCCCTGAAGAGAGCACCCAGACGCGTCCACCCGAAGGCACACAGCCTGTTCAACAGCCTTAAAAGCGTTACCGCCTCGGGTCGCTCGCTTGGCGCTTAGCGCGCTCTAATCGAGCGGCCTTGGGGTCGATCGCCAACGGCCGGTAGACTTCGACCCGATCCCCATCGCGTAACGGCTGGGTGTCGGGGTTGCGTAGCGCCTTACCGAAGATACCCAGCGGTGCCTCGGCAAACGTATCGCCAGGCACATCGGGAAAGAGTGCGGGTAAATCAGCCAAGGCGACGGCTTGGCGTGCAGTAGTGCCCTCAGGCACCCGCAGAGCCACTATGCGCTGCTTAGTCGGCAACGCAAAGGCTACCTCTATGGCCAGCGTTTCAGCGCCCATACAGCTCGTTAGCGCGCTTGGTGAAGGCATCGACTAACTGGCCGGCGATTTGCTGAAAGAGTTTTCCGAACGCCATGCTGAGCAGGCGATTGGCGAACTCAAACTCCATCTCCAGGCTAACTTTGCAGGCATCCTCCCCCATAGGGATAAATAGCCAGCGACCTTTAAGCCGTTTGAACGGCCCCTTTACCAGCGACAGCTCAATACGCTCAGGCGCAAAAAGTTCGTTGCGAGTGGTAATGGTTTGTTCGACGCCGGCGCGACCCAGGGTCATTTCGCCAATCAGATGCACATCATCATGCTCAAGCAGACGCGCCTGACGGCAGCCTGGCAAAAACTCGGGGTAGCGTTCGAAGTCGTTAACCAGATCGAACATTTTCTGGGGGGTGTGCCGCACTAAGGCGGAACGATTGACGGTTGGCATTGACCTCTCCGCTGACTTCACAGTGCCCAAAGCGTATCATGGGAAATATTTTTCAGACTCTAAATGGTATCACGCCTCCCCAAATAACGAAGGGGAAGCCACTGACAGATTAATTATGAGGTTCCATGGCCACTAAGAAAGGTAACAGCAAGGGCCCCGGCAGCAGCGTTATTGCCCAAAACAAGAAGGCACGGTTTGAGTACCATATCGATGAGACCTTCGAGGCAGGGCTAGCACTCGCTGGCTGGGAAGTGAAGAGCCTGCGCGCCGGCAAAGCTCAGCTCACCGATACCTATATTCTGGTGCGTAACGGCGAAGCGTTTCTGCTGGGTAGTCATATCATGCCGCTGAATACCGCGAGCACCCACGAGATTGCAGACCCGACGCGCACCCGCAAACTGCTGCTGCATCGCAAAGAGATCGCCAAAATCTTTTCGATCACCCAGGACAAAGGCCACACCTGTGTGCCCCTTAAGCTTTACTGGAAGCGCAATAAAGTGAAGTGCGAGCTGGCGCTCGTGACCGGTAAACAGCTGCATGACAAACGCGCGACAGAAAAAGATCGCGACTGGAGTCGCCAAAAAGGTCGAATTATGCGGGAACATAACAAGGCATAACTGGTCAATCAGCTGTTAGCACGTTAGAATGTTCACCTGAAATAAGGGGGCGACATGGTTTCGACGCCGGTAACAACCCTTGCGGTGCATGCCGAGAGCGTGATGTATCTCGTAAATCCCACATCACGAAAAATAGTCGCAAATGACGAAAACTACGCTCAAGGCGCGCTAGCAGCTTAAACACTGTTAGCTTCTTGTCTGGCCCCAAGGTGATGTGCCTATTCATCACTGAGGGGATACGAGCTAAAGCTGATAGGATCGCGTTTGGTGGTGTCTTCTCGCCAAGCGTTAAACTTTAGAAGACTCGCGTGACTGAATCCTGATCGTCGGAGTCAGTCGCGTTAAAACAAATGACGAAATCTAAGCATGTAGAGCCAATAGGCGCGTGCTGGCGGACGCGGGTTCAATTCCCGCCGCCTCCACCACATAAAGGTTTCAAGAGTTCTCAAGACCTCCCAGGAAACCAGCAATGAAGCGCCTTCGGGCGCTTTTTTGTTGTCAGGAGTTTTCACCCGATACCTTGACATGCCCCCATCATAGGGGGCATATCTGGGGGCACTATGAGCCTTCACCGATGAGGTGCCCCCAATATGGCCCACGTTAGCAATAAGCTTTCAGCTACCGCCGTGCGCAGCGCCAAACCCCAAGAGAAAACCTACCGCCTTACCGATGGTGGGGGCATGTACTTGGAAGTTACCCCAACTGGGGGCACCTACTGGCGCATGAAGTACCGTTTCCACGGCAAGGAAAAGCGCTTAGCCATTGGCGTTTACCCCGAAATCAGCCTTGCTGCTGCCAGAGAGGCACGCGAACAAGCCCGCAAGCTGTTGGCGCAAGGTTTAGACCCCAGCACTACAAAGCGCGTTACCAAAGAGCTTGGCAAAACATCGGCGGGAAATACCTTTAAGGCCGTGGCCACAGAATGGCTTGAGCATATCCACCGCCATGAAGTGGTGCCCGACCACTACAAGCGCAACAAGTCACGCTTAACCCGTGACGCCTTCCCGGCGTTGGGCCATCGACCGATTACCGATATAACGCCGCCTGAACTGCTGGAATGCCTACGCAAAATTGAGAAGCGCGGCCACCTGGAAACCGCCCACCGGGTAAAAACGCTGTGCGGGCAAGTATTCCGCTACGCTATTTCTACGGGCCGCGCTGAGCGTGACCTAACCCCCGATCTGAAAGGCGCGCTGCGTACCCCTAAAACAAACCACCATGCAGCCATCACCGACCCGGCAGAGCTGCCCCCACTGCTGCATGCTATCGACGGTTACGGCGGCATGCCCGTTACCATCGTCGCGCTCAAGCTCTCCCCACTGGTATTCGTTCGCCCTGGTGAGTTACGTCAAGCCAAGTGGGCAGACTTCGATTTAGAGCATGGGGAATGGGCGTTTAAACCAAGTAAAAACGCCGATCCGCTGATAGTGCCCCTCCCCCGCCAAGCGGTTGTCATGCTTGCAGAGCTTCACCGCCTAACGGGCCGGGGTGAATACGTGTTCCCTGGTGCCCGCAGTAGCAAACGCCCAATGAGTAACGCCACGATCAAGGCCGCGCTGGATCGTATGGGATTCAAAGGGGAAATGACCGCCCACGGCTTCCGGGCCATGGCCCGCACTATATTGGCTGAGCGCCTTGGCTACCCAGAGCAGTACATCGAACAGCAGCTAGCCCACAAGGTGAAAGACAGTAACGGTCGCGCCTATAACCGCACCACTCACCTAGAACAGCGCCGGGAAATGCTGCAAAGCTGGGCAGACTACCTAGACGCCTTACGCGATGGCGCAAGCAACGTGGTGCCGATCTATCAAGGGGCCAGAGCATGACAAAAATGAACGGTGGGCGCTATGTGAGGGGCAACAGTGTACTTACCCAAGTGGAAGCCCCAACTAAAGACCGTTTAAGGGAGGTATATAGCGAAGAGGAGGAAGCAAGAGACAATGCTTTAGTTGAGCAAGTGTTAGATGCTTTAAAAGCCTTAGAAAGGCGAGCTGAAGAACTAAAGCCCGGCATCAACAACGATCCGGATAACGCATTGCCTGAACTAGCCGGGAACTGGAAGCATGAAGGCTTTCCAAAAGTTGGGTTAGCAATGCTACACCGAATGATGGTAAAGGGTAGTCGCGACTTGCTAGGGGCCGCTACTGCCTGGGAAGTACACCGGGACGCTATTAAAAACGCCCGTGCTTTTTACCCGGTTGAATATCCAGATGAGCCGCTAAGACTGGCGCTATGGGAGAACGGCTGCTCACGCTTAAATGGTTTCCCGCTATCATCTTCAAGCGCTGACATTATTGAAGATAGCTTTAGAAATTTTTGCAAACTAAAAACCACTTACTTTGGTGAAAGAGCGTTACAACCAAACGATAAAAAAGAAGTAAAAAAAGTAGCTCAAGAAGTGAAAAAAAAAGCAATAAAGGATGAAAAGACCAAGGCAGCCAACCTAGTATTTAACTTATATCAAACCAATCCAAACTTCACTAAAACGGAGAACGGTTATGCAGAGGCAAAAGAAGAGCTAGCAAAGCAAGGTATATATATGGCGGGATCTACAATTAAGAAGGCCGTTGAAGATTCCAAAGACTCAATATGGGAGGATTTAAAAGCCTGGGGAGTTCCAATTAGCACATTAAAGGCAAAAAAGAAAGTTAAAAAATAGCCATTTAAAGGTCAAAAATCTAGGGCGATTGGAGCGCCCGCTACCGCCATCCTTCAAGCCATGCCCCATAAGCAACCAAAGGAGCTAAAGGCATGGCTACCCCTACCAAACCAACGTCCAACCTAATCAGATTCCCTATCGTCCGTGAAAAAACCGGAATGAGTACAACCGGTGTGTATCGCGGCATGGAGCGCGGCGACTTCCCGAAACCCGTTCGCATTGGGCCACGCGCCGTGGCCTGGGTGGAGTCGGAAGTAGATGAGTGGATCCAACAGCGCATTGAAGCGAGCCGCCAAGAAGGGGCCGCATAATGTTTGACCGCTACCCTACTCCCAGCTATGCTCCAAGGGCTGGCGCAAAATCGTCAGCCGGGTGTGCAAGCTCGAATTCAAATAGGCGCAACAGCGCCCACCATGACGGCGTTTTTTTATGCCCGTCAATTATGGTGGACTGTGCGTGGGAGGCTTCGGCCTGCCGGATTCCTATTTGTCCGGTCTTGCACACCTGCGTACAGTCCGCCACCCATCATGTGCAAGTGATCTGGCGGACTCCGATCAAATAGGAGTCACACCCATGGCATCACTACGCCTGTCCAACCTGATTACCCGCAGTTTATCCAGCCGTGCAGCAGCCCATCGAGCAATGGCCAAGGCCGCTTTATTTGCCGATTCCAGCACGCGCACCCGCCTTAAGCGTTACAACCACCACATTGAAAAAGCCCAACAGCTAGAAGCCCGCGCCCTTGAGACTGCCAAGCGCAGCGTAGGGGTAGTGTCATGAAATTAACCACCCCACAGCTAAAGCGCCTAATTGAACTGCTAGCGCCTTTCCGCACCGACCCCATCACCAAGCCCACCATTGAGCAGGCACTAAGCCGCGTGCGTAGTGAGGTGCAGTCATGAGCCACTGCCAAATACCCCAAGACCACCGGGACGTCAGCGACCATATTCAAGCGCTGGCGCGATCTATCAGCACCCAAGTCAGCCCCCAAGGCGGTCATTGGGTAAACGTAGGCTTTTCGGGAATGCTACTTCAACTGAATGTAAGCATTGGTCGTCGTAGTGACCTACACAACCCCACCGCTGTTTCTAAGACCTACAGCGTGTACTTGCCCCCTTGCCAACGCGCTCCGCATGACTCGCTTGAACAGCTACAAGCCATTGCCCGCGATCTGGAAGCGCTGCTTCCTGGGGTGGTTGCTGCATGAGTCGCGCTTACCACTACTCAGCCTTAACGCGGTTCCCCCAAATGCTGAACAGCGGCCACCTGCTGCCCTATGCGGGTATCCACCTTGAAATGCCTCTGGTGATGTTTTCAGCACATCCCTTTTGGGAGCCTACCGCTACTAAGCCCTGCCGTACTGAAAACGCCCTGGTAAACCTCAAATTCTGGGAATACCGCGACCTATTCGGCTGTATCCGCTTTGCCTTGCCTGCCGACGATAGCCGCCTGCTGACATGGCGCGAAGTTTGCAATCAAGTGGGCCTGTCACGCATTGACCGCCGGAAACTGGAAGCCGCAGCCCGCAAGCGAGGTGGCGACCCTAAGCAGTGGTTTGCTGTTCCCACCGCGATCCCCCTTGTAGATATGTCCCTGGAAATTCTCAGCATCAATGAGTGGAGAACCGTGTCATGAAACACCTAAGCGCAGAGTTTCAAAAACAACTGGCTGAGATCCGCGACATTGCCCAAGGCCAAGAGCGCCTAGCCGAAATCATGGGGGATATTAATTACATGGGGCAAGGCACTACGGAACAGCAGGCAGAGGCTTGGTCGGTAGCGTTCCGCTGCATGGGTAAACGGGCCGCTGATATAGCCCAAGACCTGATTGAGCAAAGTATCGAAGGTAACGACGATGAGCAGGAAGGGGGCCGCGATGCTGACTAGCACCCATGAAAAAGCCCAGCGCAATGGCTGGGCCTTCTCCGCGCCGCCTACCAAAGCAAACGCTAAACCTGAGAATAGCACACGGTATGGGGCGCGCCTATGCCGTGTGGATCGTGCGCAACTGCTAGTGGCCATTGCTGGCGCTGAGAAGCCACGCCCGGTAAGCGGCAAGGGGGCTGTATGACCAGCCACGCCGCCTTTATTGATCGACAAGCCCTTGCTGATTCGCTACTGAAATGCGGGCCGTGGCACTGCATAAACGATGACCAGGCATTAATCGACCACGCTACCGCCCAAGCCCGCACCATTGAACTGGAAGCCGCCAGCCTAGGCGATCCAGTTTACGCGCTACAACGCGCCCGCCGCCGTGTGAATGAACACCACATGGATCCACCTAGCGGCTTCACGGTTAGCGGCACGCTATCGCGCCTTGCTTGTCCGCTGTGGTGGCGTCGGCAGCTTCGCCGTCTTACCAGCCGCCGCCGTGAGCAGCGGCAACGCATCTTAGGCCGCACACAGAAACGAGCAGGCATTTACGTTAGTAATGAAGGTTACCGCCGCCGCATTGACCAAACCACACGCAACGCCCGCTTACTTGAAGCTATCACGGCCACCAACCAGGACGGCGACCAGTACACCCTTGCAGAATTGGCAGAGCTAGGTTTAGCAAACCCTGAGTTTCGGCGGGCAGAGCTAATGCTGCGTATTGCCGACACTGAGCGCGAAGCCGACCGGGCAGGGCACCGGGGTATGTTTTACACCATCACCACCCCTAGCCGTTTTCACCCGGTACGGCAGAACGCCAGCATCAACCATAAATATGCTGGCGCTAACCCGCGTGAAGCACAGGCCTACTTGCAAAACCTATGGGCGAAAGCCCGCGCTAAATTCAAGCGGGACGGTCTAGGTATTTACGGTATCCGTGTTGCTGAGCCCCACCACGATGGGACACCTCACTGGCATTTGTTGATATGGATGCGCCCGGAAGATGAACCCAAGGTAACCAGCATATTGCGCCGCTACTCGCTAGAAGATTCACCGGGAGAGGTTAAGCGCAACACTACCGTTAGATTCAAGCCTGTGGCCATTGATCGAAGCAAAGGAAGTGCTGCCGGGTATGTGGCCAAGTACGTGGCTAAAAACATCAACGGCAAGCAACACAGCCGCCAAGGCGTACCGGGCGATAACCTCGACCACTACGGCCAGCCATTAGAAACCAGCGCACCGCGCATTGAAGCATGGGCGGCCTGCTGGGGTATTCGTCAGTTTCAGTTTGTGGGCCTGCCTTCCGTCACCGTGTGGCGTGAACTGCGCCGCCTCAAAGATGAACAGCGCTTAGCCGATTGGGAAGCAGCCACACGGCCAGAACCGGAAGCCGCCGCGATCCTAGAAGGGTTACGCCAAGCGGCCAATGCTGGCGCTTGGGATAAGTACCTTCACTTGATGGGTGGCCCTATGCAGCCCCGCGACGTTGCCCCCATTCGACCCTGGCGAGTAGTACGTCAAACGACCGAGATAGCGAACTGCGACCGGATTACCGGGGAGTGGTCAAGCGACACGCTAGGGCGCTATGGCGAACCGATGGCGGGCACCTGGGGCTTAGTGGTTAGCAGTCAGCTAGGCGAAACGGAATACCTAACCCGGTACTACCGCTGGACGTTTGAACGCAAGGGTGAAGCTGCCGCCGTGGACTTTAAGCGCGTCACTGACACGGCCACGCCGCTGAGCTTGGCGGGTGTGGATTTTCAGCGCGAAGGCGAAGCCGCAGCGCCTTGGACTCGTGTCATTAACTGTACGGACGGCGAGGCAGTTACGCCGTTAGATGAGTGGGAACAACAGGTAACCGGGTCGTTTGGCGAACATGATAGGCACCTGCGAAATGAAAGGCAGAGGCGTATTAGAAACATTCAACAGCAAGCCAAGATAGACGCCCGCCAATACCGCGTTATGTCAGCTAAGCGCCGCCTTGAGCATGAAGAGCGTGAGCGCTTGCGGGCCACTATCGAGGAAGGCCGTGAACTGATTATTGGCTGGCTGGCGCGTGGGGAGCTGTCGCCCGCCGATATTCCACCTGGGGTATTTGCATGAACGGTGACGCCTTACTTGCCCGCATTGCCCAACTGCAAGCCACCGCTGGCGCTGCCCGGTCGCAAGGCCAGCCCGGTGCCCGAGCCAAGCAACGCACGCGTCGTGCAACCGTGACCACCCGCATTGAACCGTGGCTGGCGCTGATAGAGAAACGGTGCGGCCTGCTGGCTGAGGATCGTCGCTTTATTCGCCTACGGCTGGCCACACAACAACACAGCGAAGCCATGCGACTAGCCGAAGGGTATAGCGCCGCCTGGGAACAGGCAGCCATGCAGGAACAGCGCGCCCACGTAAAGAACAACGCAGGCCGTCAAGCGGCTAACCGTTGGCTAAAACGGCAGCTTGAGCAATGAGGGCGCTACCAACCGGGTTAACCAGGCATCGCATGTATGGTGGCTTAGTGGTCGCCTGCTGGCGCTCCCGCTTACTAATATCCCGTTGCAGGTTATCAGGCCACACGGCAGCGCCCGGAAAAAACCTAGGTTCTTCTGGCGCTCAACACCCAGAGCCACGGGGGCAGACAGTCCCGGATTCCGGGAAATTTTGGGCCACCCAGCGTGTACCACCGCAGGTGGGCAGTATCCGCGTAGCGATGCGGCCTATCACCTGTGCGACCTGTACACCGTCCCCAGCTTACTCAGGCAAAGCATGTACAGGTGCCCCCCAGCGAAATGCACACCTCAAAGCGGCACCACTCACCAGCCACGGCCAGCGCTTAGCGCCGCCGGGAGGTGACGCCATGTAATAGCCCAACGCTAAAGAAAAGGCCCAATAAGGCCAGATTAACGGCAAATAAAAGTGGTACGAAAATGAAGAAACGCGGTTCCCAGATTTACCCAACTCAACAGCGGCGCGCAGAGCTGGCGCGAATGCTCAATGAAATGGCCAGCGCTGGCGACGTTAACGCCGCTGGCTGGCTACTGCTGTTATCTGAAATGAAACAACCCAAAAGCGAGGCAACCCAATGAACGACAATCTAAACACCTGGAAAGCATGGCTTGAACAGCACCAACAAGCTCAAAAAGTGGTAAGTGCCGCCACTGTCAAAGCGTCAGAAGCACGGCATCAAATGGAAATGGCTGAACTACACCTTACGTCTTTAACCCATAGAGAGAGCCCGCATGGCTTGCAGATTAGCCAACCTGCAACGCCTGAACAGGTGCAAAAGGTAACGGGAGCCCTTACTGCTAAGCTAGAACGCAGCGCCACACACAAGCATGATCCTAGCCGATTAGAATTACAGAAAGCGCTTAGTGATCTCCAAAAAGCACGGGGTCGCTACGATGAAGCCCATGCCACTCATGTTGAGCTAAGCGACGAACAATCACAGGCTGAAAAAGCATTAACTGCTATCGTTAAGGATCGGCCAGAGGCTACACCGCAGGCGTTGGAGGCGGTGACTCAGGCAATGGATGCACACCAGCAGCACATTGACAAAATCAACGTCACTATCACGGCGATGAAAGACAGCAAAAGCATAATTGCCGACCTGGAAGATCAAGCCCGCCGCGCTGCTGAAGAGGTGGATCGGCTAGAAGCTAGCGCGCTGATGGGCGAAGTTGACGAAACCGCCAAGGGGCAAGCCACCACCACACTAGCGAAGGCCCGGAAGGCTGCCGAAAAAGCAGCCGAACAGGCAGAGAAGCAAGCCAGTGGACGCCGGGGGCTAGAAAGAATCCGTGACGACCTGCAAGCCGAGCTTACCGAGCTGGAAAGCCTGCAACGTGGCGTAGGCTATGAGGTCGGTAAAGCCGCCATAGCGAAAGCAGAGCGCGAACTGCTGGAAGCTATCGAGGTGGCAGGGCTGCAAGATCGTGTGGCCGCGATTAATGCCGCCCGCGATGAAGCGAGCTTCTACGCCCCTGAGGGCACTGGCTACAACAGCGCTCACATTGAACTAAGGCTTTCAACTTTCTACATGATGGATGCACCTGAGCGGCTTGAATTCTAACCAGTAGGCCGCTTACTTAAGCCGCGAAGGGTAACCAGCTTCGCGGCTTTTTTGTGGCCAGCGCTGGCGCTCTTACATGCCGAAAAAATAAAAAGGTACTCCCCCACCCACCCCGGCATTACGGGGGCAAACAGTCCCGGAATTCGCCTATGCACGGCAAATTTACGGGATTGGTTGTTGTTTTGTTATCACGCCATCAAGCCGCCGCTGGCACCATGCCCGGTATACCGTGAACACCTCGCTACTTTTGAGCCGATATAAGCCACTTATGAGCCAATGCGCTGTTTTTGATGGCCTTTGGTCAGGATGGAGCGAAGCCAAAAAGGTGCCCGCCATCCGCTAAGGTGGCCACTAAACCGCCCCGGCCATAGGCACGCGATACAACAACCCAACGCAACCAAGCGGCGCACTTTGGCCATGCCCGGTGCGCTGCTGGCGTTGCTGTGATTTTGTCACGATTTAATGCAGGCAATTAGGCTGCTGGTGCACTTCACTACCTGGGGGATGGGGCGAAGCCCCATGAAGCGAAGCGGTAACAGACCGGGCACTAAAGCCGCGGCGGCTTGTGGGCAGCCGTCCACCTCAAAGCCCAAAGCACCACCGCCGCTTTATTGCCAAACAGGGTTTAATAAACGGCACTTGTTGGATAGCCCGCTGCAAATTTAATTACCCCCATATCTCTACCCGAGTTCAAAGCACGGGTTAAGGTGAGTAGCGACATAAAATAGGGGGCATAATTGGGGGCACTTTTAAAACTGTATAAATTTATTTACAATAAAAACATAAGGTTAAACATACTTTAAACGGGACGCCGCCTCCACCACCTTACTATACAAATCAAGCACCTACGGGTGCTTTTTTTGTGTCTGTGGGCTGAAAAGGGCCTGTTTAGGCATAGCGTGGTCAGCTTTTTGGTCAACATTTTTTATCCTTCCTGCTACCAATTTCCCTCTCGCTTTCACAAAACCCCTTGTCTATACTCGCCCCCAAATACTGTACACACAACCAGTTATTTAAGGAGGCGCTCATGTCAAAATCCTATGAGCAACTAGTCAAGCGGGTGCAGAAAGAGATCGGCAGCCCGGGTGCGCAGTCAAAACACTGTGTCGAGATCCAGCGCCGAGACGATGAGAGCCATGAGGATTGGGCACAAATGATTGCTGACCTGGGCACCGTCGAGAACGTTACGCTAACACCCATGAACGACGACGCTAAGCATATACGTATCACATGGAATCCCGAGGAGAGCATGGCATAAGTATGCATCTCTCGGTTCTAGGACGCGTGGATACCACCTCCCCTCCCCTTAAATTGCCGCTCGCTGCTGGCGAGGTACGCGCCGGCTTTACCAGCCCGGCGGATGACTACCTTGAAACAGGGCTGCTGGCTGAGCCGGTGGATGATGGAAAGCGTGTCAAAAATGAAAAGCTGATGGCCACGCTGGATAAGTTGAACCGGGAACATGGGAAAAATATACGGTACGGCTGGGTATGGTGCGTAAGGCCAACGCATGGGAATTGCGTTGCGAGTACCGAACACCGCGGTATACAACGAAGTGGGAGGAGCTAGCAGTCACCAAGACGTAGAGTATTCTGCCCCAGGCAAAATCACGAAATTGGTTTATTCAAAAGATGAAGATAGAGGGATTCGAATTGACCCGTTTCTTTTAACTTGTCCCAATTAGGAACAGTTACCTTGTTTTTATGATTACTGATCAAACCGTTGGCACGCAGTGCCTGGAGCACCCTGTTCATATGAACCGGCGTCATTCCGGTCGCATCTGCCAATTCATCCTGGGTAGCCGGCATATCAAAGCTGCTGTTGTGCACCAGTCCAACCACATTTAGGCGCACCATGATCTCACAGATAAGGTGGGCGATACGCGTATAGGAATCGCGCTGACCGTTATTCAAAAGCCACTCGCGAAAGATCGATGCTTGCACTAACGTTTCTCGCCAAAAGGCGGCGATAAGTCGAGGATAGCGTTCACATAAGGTATGTAGATCCTCGTGCTGAATGAAACCTAGTTTACAAGGGGTGATTGAGGCAATATTAATATCTAACATGTTCAAGTGTAGGCTTTGCAGATCAGGTATATCACCAGGAAGCTGTAAAGCCAATATCTGACGTTTACCATCAATCGTCAACTTGTAGACGCAAGCAAAACCTTCAAGAATCAAGCAGCATTGGAATGGGCTATCACCAATGGACACGATGTCTCGCTTCTTCTTAATCTCGCTGGTTTGAATTCGCAAAGCCATAAGCGCCTTTTTTTCCTCGTCTGTGAGGTCAAAGATAGTTTCCAGCTTACGGATCAAGAGTTGATTAGGCGTATAAAGTAAATTGGTCATGTGTGGCTCCAAATTTAGCAAGAATGAAGCCAATGCGACATTGTAACTTCACGTGCCAGGACTAACTGAACAATACTAGATACGCTTAACAAACTTATCGAGAGATGAAACAGATGGCATAGATTAGAATAAAACAACCGTACAGTAAAGAAGAGCACCTGTTAAGAGATAATTTTTTGCTAATCTATTTTTTGGTGCGCTCTTAGCATAATATTTAATGATTTCGAAAAACCGCCCTATCTCTTCTCTATAAATAAGCTAGAAAATCTTTACAAGTAACACATGCCTTTAAGATAAAAATTAATAAAATACATTTTAATTTAAGCTTAAAGTAGGGAATAACTGCTTAAAACGATGGACAGGCTTGTACCCGAGCCGTAGCAGAATTAACCTCCTAATTAATTAGGAGGGTATGCCATCCTTGGCAATCCCGATTCCCTTCAATGCTCTCGCATCTTCCTTGGGTGACGCTTCCGACATGCTTGATACCGGCGTTCCTGGCGTCACCACCTCAATGTAGCAGTAACCCTAGCTTAATAATGTAAGAGATCAACCACAGAGTTTGTAAGATATATCTTACAACTAAAGTCTTACCCATTTTACAGGCATCACTTGAATGTCTTAGCAGATGACTAGGCCGACCTGGCCTTTCAGCCAGCTGAAGTTCGTCCTCGACCAGTAGAATTCTCACCATAGCGCTTCATAACGGCACCGCCGAGCGCTTACCGGGGTGAGGACGGCTGTAAGCGCCGAGCATACTCAAATAGGTTGCGGCAACATTGCCCCCCCGGCCAGAAGGATGCTTTTGAGGCGATGCGGCGTAGGCCGCCCAGCGCCCCCGTTCTGTTAGACCTCATTATCGCCAATCCACGTTCCGTGCACACCGGCAGGCACCCAGGCAGGCAGTTCGATTGCAGCGACTGGGCGGGCACCGACCTGTGTTGCGTCTAGGATCCGCAGCTCCGCCACGTTACTACGCAGGTCAGTGACATAGGTTAATAACCACCCGTCATCTTCGCCGCGGCCCTGTGGGTCGGGAACGAAGCAGGGCTCGCCCGCATAGACGCCTATAGGAAGATCAAGCATCCAGCGCCGATCGGACTCCATGTCATATTTGACGATCCCGTAACCGGCGCGCGTCGCGTCGGGGAAAACCACTGCATAGGCAAAGCGGTTTTGCCGCCCGGTGAAGTCGGGGTGGATCATAGGGAACTCGGTCGTAAGGTCATCGAGCAGCCTGACACGCGCTGTCCCTTGTTGCGGATCGATTATCCATCGGCTTCGCTTGGCCCCACTGACAGGGGCTGCTCCCTGCGGTGAGGTGCCATTGATAAAGGCTGAGGCTTTCTCCCAAGCGGCTTCGTCAAAGAACGGCCCCTCGACCACAAGGTGACCATCTGCGTCTTCCCAGGCATTGGAGAAGTGCAGCATGTAGTAGGGATCAACGTCGATCCACTGCACACCACCCTTGCTGCGGTTACGGGGCATGACGCCGATCCTGCCGCGATACTCCCTTTGCCACGTATAGGGAAAGGCAAGCTCGGAATACAGATCAAGCGCTACGTTGGGATCGAACCAAACCACATAGTTTTCAGTGATGGCGAAGTCATGAATGACAGAACCGTTTGGCCCTTCGATCACCTCACTATGCACCAGCCGCCCCGAGGCATCCGCCACGTGGTAGGTCAAATACGGTGGGAGAGGCGAATTGCCGAAGAAAAGCATCTCGCCTGTGCGGGAGCAGATCTTGGGATGGGCCGTCATCATTGTCTTTAAAGCACCGCCAAAATCGTAGGCACCGATCGTTTCCAGTTCGGGAGTGATCTCAAAGGGTAAGTTGACCTCTTGGAGAGCCAAAATGCGACCCGCATGGGCGATCACGCTGGTACCGGCCGCACTCGCATGAAGGTCGATCGTCTCATGATCGATAAACAGCGGCGCCCCTTCCAGCGCCGGGGTTTTGACCCACCGATTGCGGTACCACTCAGCGCGTCCTCCCGAAATACGTAACCCGTGGATCATGCCTGAACCATAGAACCAGGCGCCTGGATTGATGCCATCCTTCGGGTTATGGCCATTGCGGAAATAGTGCCCTGATAAAGTGGGCGGGATGGCACCGCGCACCGGCAGGTCAAAAGCCGTCGTCTCCTTGTTAACTGGCCGGAAATGCCCGTCTAGAAAGTTCGGGACGGGGCCGGGGCTGCGTGCACCACTACTCTTGGCGAACGCTTCGAAGCTCAGGATGGAGGTTGCGAATGTGCTTGCGGCAAGGCCGCTTGCCATACGCAGGATATCGCGTCTGGTGTAATTCATTGGGCTGCTCTCCTGAGCTCAGGCTCCTGCACACAGAGCGCTGTACTGCCTGCGATCCAGCGCTTGAGTGCGGCTGCGTACTCGACAGCAGCGGCATCAAGTGCTTCCGCTGACAGCTTGTCGGCCCGATAGAGAACAAAAGGCTCGGTCCACGGCAGACCACAGCGATGCGCGGTGGCCTGCAACGGGGCGAGAAGTGCATTCATTGTGAACATGTTGCGCCCGCCAGACCGGTAGGCGTCTGGTACGTTGCCAGCCGTTGCGGCCACCATTAGCGGTGTGCCTTCGAAAATACGCCCTTCCGTCTCGTAAGTGATGTAGAACATCCGCGTCAGCACGGCATCCTGCCAGGCTTTAAGCAGCGACGGAGTGGAATACCACTGGATGGGAAACTGCAGCACGATACGGTCGCATTCAAGCAGCCGCAGGGCCTCGCGCTCGCCGTCTTTGGATAGATCGATGCCATCGGGGTAGATGGCTTGCATATTGACGACCTCCACGTCGGGTAGCTTGGCCGCTGCCGCAGCCAGCACGACGTTGGCCTTCGAGTGCGCAGGATCGGGGTGGAACAGAAGAATGAGCGTCTTAGTCATGGGGGTTTCGCCTCCTTTAGGTAACTGCACGGAAACGATGCACCCACGACCAAAATTACTCCAATCGATTAATAATATGTTCTATTATTTGTTTCATGAATCTTCGCTCTCTCGACCTAAACCTACTAGTTGTCCTTGATGCGCTTCTGGATGAGGGGCATGTCAGTCATGCTGCCGATAAGCTGGGTATGTCACAGCCTGCCGCCTCCGCCGCCTTGCAACGCTGCCGTTATCTGTTCCGTGATGAGTTGCTGGAGCGCGGCCGCGGCACGATGCGACTAACGCCAAAGGCCGAGGCGCTGCGTGCACCGCTGAAATCACTGCTTGCGGATGTGGTGGATATAGTGGATCCGCCCAGGGTGCCACTCGCTGAAATCCGTAAAACGGTGCGGATCGCCATGGCAGACTATCCGGCGGTGTTCGTGACCGCGCCCTTGCAGCAGGAACTGCAGCGCTCAGCTCCTGGCGTCGATATAGTGATCCAGCCCTGGCATGGCGCCGAGGCCGCCCGTCAGGCACTCATCGACGGGGCGACCGACCTTGCCATCTCTGTTTTCTCATCTGCCGAGGAAAAGTTGCATCGTGAAGAAGTGTTCGTCGAACACTATGTCGTCGCCATGCGCGCCGGGCATCCTGCCGCCGCCGATTTCAATCTGAATACCTGGCTGGAATATCCGCACATCATCGTCTCCGGGCGCGGAGAGACACGGACATCGCTGGATACTGAATTTGCCAAGCTAGGTCGATCACGCCGCGTCGGTGCGGTGGTACCGAACTTCCAGATGGTGCCAGCGCTGCTGCAGGGATCCGATATGATCGCCATGCTGCCTTCCCGGGTCGTAGCTGACTTCACAACCCTAGTATCTCTTCCACCCCCAGTGCAGGTACCCGGCTTTACCCTGCACTTGGCATGGCATCTGCGCCATGAGAAGGATCCTGTTATTCGGCACGTTGCTGATATTCTTAGCGAACTGCTTGGAATTCCCACAATAAACTGAAAATCGCACTGGAATAAGGGTGCTATGGGTCATAACCAAGTTGTTAACCTTTAGGTATCGTTTCAGGGCGAATATATGGGAGCATGTGGGCTACGTAGTCAGCTTTTCCAAGTTCGATCTTCTCGCTGCGCAATATTGAATAAGCGGTCATGAGGTGGAAGTAAAATTGGGCTAGTGCCCAATCACGGGCATATTGCTCAGCGGTCAGATCAAGAATCATACCGTTCGGAAGTTCGTGCACAACGGGTTTATCCGCGTTTGCATCCAGCGCGCTGGAAGCTAGGCCGTCTAGTAACACGATAGTTTCATCAATCCGAGTTTGAGCATCCGCGAGCGAACCGGGTCGCTCGCCTGCATTTCGCCCTTCTTCAAGCAGCTCATCGATAGATTTTGGGAAAGTCTCTCCTTTAAGTCGGAATATTGCCTCTTGAGCCTGCACGCAGGCAAACCGAACCTGAGTCGATAGGGGAAACATATCTGGTGCGAGACGCGCGGATAACAGCGCTTCCGCATCTCCTTTCGGCATTTGTTCCTGTGCCTTTTTCAACCAACCTGAGAGCGCTCTGAGCATTTGCGTATAGGTTGGGACGAGTAGCTTCGTTAATGACATGGATTTTCTTCCTTCTAAATTGATGGTTACTACCGTCCGCTACTGAGAGCACATTTTGAAAACCAGGCTGTATGTAAAGGGTAGCAAGCTGGCGCTTCGAAACACGTAACGCCGCCAACATGCGCAGCTTTATAGTGTAGCCGAAGCCGGAACGTAAAAGCTGTCGCTGTGCTTGGTTATATGTTTAATACCTATAATCAGAGCCCACTTTCTACCATCCCTTTAACCTTATGCGCCTTTTCAAAATGATCGAGTTCGTGTGTCTGAATCCACCAAGTCGCGGCCTCCATTAGCAGTTTGGGGTTATCATTTTTGTTGGCGAAGAATGCATAAAAAGAGACGCCTACTGAATCACCTTTTGAAGCTATTTTTTTGTTGCAGACTTCGACTATCTTGGATCTGAGTTCGCTTCTCATTTACTTGTTCGTTCCTTCTGTCAGCTAGTTGAGCACATAACGCCTAAGCTCAGTTGCCTCCGGATCGGCCGAAGGCCATAGAGGGTACCCGAAGCGCGCTAACGCTTTGGGCAGTCAACTGCAGCGACATGTTGAGCTTTCTTAATTGAGCCAAAGTTTCATTCCTTCATGCGACGCTTTGAAGCCGAGCTTTTCATAGAAGCGGATTGCGTCCGGACGTTTTTTATCGCTCGTGAGTTGGACGATTACACACCCTTTTTCTTTAGCTCTTTCGATAGCCCATTCAAAAAGTTTCCCACCAATGCCAGCGCCTCTTTGGGATGAGGAGACGCGAACGCCTTCAATCAAAGCTCTCCAGCTTCCAATATAGGTTAAGTAGGGTATGAAGGTTATTTGAAGCATACCCAGCAGCTCGCCTTCCGATTCGCAGACTATGAGCTCATTGTTTGGGTCGTTTTCTATAGCCGCAAATGCTGACGCGTAGCCGTTTTCAAGAGGCGTGCCCGGTGACTCGCGAGCTTGACCGAGATCATCGTCAGCAAGCATCTCGACCAGAGCCACAAGATCATCGGACTTTGCCTGGCGGAAATTTAATGTGTTCATTGCCGCACTCCTCGTTCTTCTAAACCCAGCGCCGTTCAGCATACGCGGCTACGGAATGGAGGCGAGGCCGCAATGTAGTAGTAGACGTCGCAGTGACTGGCCTTATTAGGACAACGACTTAAAAAGTCGGAACGAAAAGTTCCCATAGCCCAGTTCTCTATAAAAATCTAAAGCGTCAGAATTGAACGCCATTACCTCTAGCTTGATATCCTCAGCACCTTTCTCTTTTGCATAAGCCTCGGCAGCAGACATAAGCTCTCGGCCTAGGCCCCTACCACGATAGCTTTCGGCCACTACTATTGTGGCTACGTGTCCACGGGATCTAGAAGTGAGAAACGGGTATGGTGCCGATGTTGATACCGATACCGCCACTGCGCCTGTTAATACACCATTGTCCTCTGTCACAAATACCGTGGAATCATCCATGCTCATGAAACCTAGCCAATATGGCTCATCACGATTGCTTCCGTCTGGCTTGACGAAATCATGTGGCATATGTAAGTGGTGGTCTTCATTAATCTCATTAGAAAGCTGGCAGATGGCTTTCAGATCGGCTTTCCTAGCTTTACGGACAGTCAAATTGGAGATCTCCTTTTGGTTCCTAACAAGGCTGTAGAAAAACCCGATTTCGAGTCATCACCACCGCCTGTCGTCCTAATTTATTTACTCCGCCAGTCATCTGGATGAGTACTCCTAATTATCGGCATTCAGCCACTTGAGCGCCCAGCTAAAGCTAGTTGAAGACGGTAACGGTATTTTGCTCTTACAAGCAACTTATCCTGCTGCGTGGCGTTCCTGGGCTTCGCCAAAAGCCTGGGCATCAATTACGATCTGGTGTTTTTTTATCCACCGTGGCTATGCCGTTATAGCCTTGAATCGTCTTGGCCCGTTGGATATCCCGATCTAGATCGGCTTCCGTTTCGGCTTCATCACCCACGTAGTGCTCCAGTAGGTGATGCCGAATCAGGCCTCTGAGTAAGCAAACAGGATAATTTTCAACAAGGTAGCCGGACCATAGGCCAGCCGACCGGTCGCATCGCTACGGTGCTTGGGATGGGAAACGGACAAGGCGAGCGTGTGCTCAATCAGGTAGTGTACGGCGTGTTCAAAGATGCCTGGCTGGAGCCGATCTTGGTAGTTGATCACCACCATAGCGTTCTGATGTAGTTATAAGCCTTGAAGCGCGGCATGCTGACCACTCCTCGTCTGTTTCCTTGATCCTACCAAAACTGAGCCGTCAGTGTTTTTTCTCTACAGGCTCAACGCCACGCACAACGGCGCGAACGAAGTAAGTGTCCGACGGAGGCCGACGGCCGGAGCGAATTGCTGCGCTTGGTTATGGCGTGATGCTGGCCTCATTTCCGCTCTTTCAACGTCCGGTAGACCTTCCCTTTCTCTCGTTTACCAACAACAAGGACATAGATGACTACCTCTTCATCTACCACTTCGTAAACCAAACGGTATCCAGCTGATCGTAGTTTGATTTTGTACACAGAGCTGTAGCCCCCAAGCTTTGCCGAAGGCACTCTTGGATTAATAAGGCGCTCCTCAAGCTTCTTCTTAAACTGACTTTTTATTGGAGCGCTCAGCTTCTTCCATTCCTTCAGTGCTGAGGGTACAAATTTAAGCTTATAAGTCATCCAGCGACACCGTGACCGCTTCAGTGCGCTCATCACGGCGCTCTTCGACCAGCTTACCCAGTTCGTAATCCTCAATCATTTCCATAATAGCTTCATAAGTATCTGCAGGTATAAGGTATGCAGCTGGCTTGTTATGGTTCAGGACAGCAATTGGAGATGTAGTGGTTCAATAAAACCGGACACCAACGTAGGTGGTAATATTGCCACCATAAACGAGGTGTCTGATGACCAAGAAACGACGTACTTTTTCGCCTGAATTTAAGCAGGAAGCTGCCAGCCTAGTA
>NZ_JAUAMB010000036.1 GCF_031010175.1 Halomonas sp. SpR1 | reverse complement strand
GTCGTTGCCAAGTTGAACAACCGCCCCAGAAAACGCTTGGGGTATCGGACACCGGCACAAGTGTTCCTGGGAGAGTATTCAGGGGCGCTGAAAACCGCAGGTGCTGCGCTTAATGTTTGAATTCAGGATTTTAGGTGGATGGCGCTCTTTATGGGCGTCTTGAATCGCCATTGGGTGGAACTCAAAGGCCTCTAAAATCGCCCGCTCGCTTTGTTGGGATTCCCCCTGCATATCGATCCAGATATGGCTGCCAGGCGTGGATTGCCACACTGCCATTAGGCGCTCATCGCCCTCGTGAGTTTCGCCTTCCGGGGTGGTCAAAATAGTTCGAATCATGGTCGTCCTTGAATGTTTCCCTGGTGCTTAACAAGCTCTTTCAACAGGCTGGGCAATACGCACTTGGGCTTTTCCAGAGCGCTTGGCTTCATACATCGCCACATCTGCACGCTTCAGCAGTTCGTTGGCTGTCTCGGCACTAGCGGGCAAATATAGCGCGATGCCGATACTGACACTGACATTTAGCGCTGCGTTACCAGCGGCCATTGGCTCTTGAACTAGCTGAATTAATTTATCAGCCAACTGCTCAATGACCGTAGGCTCACTGCCTTCCAATAGTAAAACAAACTCATCCCCGGCCCAGCGCGCTACATAATCGGTTTCACGGACAGCTTGCACCAGCCGTTTAGCAATCACGCGTAGCAATTCATCGCCCATGGCATGGCCGTGGGTATCGTTAATCGCTTTAAAACCATCCAGATCCATGAACAGCACGGCTAAGGGCTGCTGGGTGCGTCGAGTGCGTGCCATTGCTTCTGGCAAGCGCTCATCTAAGGCTCGCCGGTTGGGCAGTTTGGTCAAAACGTCTTCTCGTGCCTGCTGATCACGCAGTCGTTCAAGCTGCTGACGCTCGGTAATATCGTGGATAAAAAGACTTCGCCGTTCGCGCCCACCAATCATTAGCGCCTTAATACGAATTTCAACAGGCAGTTCAGTACCATCCCGACGTCGAGCCGTAGATGTAATGGCAACACGGTTATTGCTGGAGGGCAATCCGGTGGGGAAAATCAGCTCCGTTATCGTCCTCGCCAGTGCTTCTTTGCGCGGCCAACCAAACATCACCTCTGCTGCTCGGTTCCAGTCTAGAATCACGTCGTGGGTATCAATACTAATATAGGCGTCATAAGCTGACTCGATGACTAAATTGAGCTCATTGGTGCGCCGCTCGATTTGGCACTCCATACTGCGGTGTAATTCATTCAGTTGTTGCTGATATGCCTGGGCATTTTTCTTCTCCAGCACCACCCGCTCACGCAAATGTACTTCCTCTGTTGCTATTGCTGCTAAGTCTTGCAAGGCCGCTAACTCATCCGCGCTAACGACGCGGGGCTTAGTGTCGAGCGCGCAGAGCGATCCCAGTGCCAAGCCTTGCAAAGAGCGTAATGGAATACCCACATAAAAACGGATGCCGTCGGGGGCAGTCACTAAGGGGTTTTGAGAAAAACGGGGATCTTGACTGGCATCCTCAACAATAAATGGCTCTGAGGACATAATGGTATAAGCGCAGAAAGCTACATCACGAGATGTCTCTTGGGTCTCAACGCCAATGCTGGACTTAAACCACTGCCGTTGTGCATCTACCAGCGTCACCGTCGAGATAGGCACGTTTAGCAGCTTGGTCACCAGCCTAGTGATGCGATCAAAAGCAGGCTCATCTGGGGTGTCTAGAAGTGCAAGCTCATAAAGGGCTGCTAATCGCGCATCTTCGTCAGGTGCTATGGGAAAGCTCATTGTCTTATCAACCATGAGGTAGCTGTTATTCCGCTAGCATAACGCGATCAGCTCTTTACTGCTTCAATCTCACTTTTTTCTGGTTAAAAACGCGAGCAGCACACTCGTGAGCGTAGAGGCGATTAACGCCCCGACGAACGGCCCCAGGGTAGGAATACTGCCCGGAAAGCTGGCAGCCACAATCCCTGCTATCAGGTTTCCTTGGCTTAACCACCCCGGGAGAATGGCACCTAGCAAACCAGCAACGCCCCCCCCAATGGCTGCAATTGGCGTCATTCGTTGCCACAGGCCGAGCAGAACAGGCACCACAATAGCGGCACACAGCAAGTCGGCAATCAAAAACAGCCGCAGTACCGACAGCCCCTGCAGGGCAATCACTACCACCGGGATCATCACGATTACCGTCACCCAGCGGGCGGCCACCAGTGAAACGCCCTGTTGTTCGCTGCGTGCGACCACCAGCGAGGCAATACCGTTTTGCAACGTATCAACGCTGGAAGCCACCAAGGTCACTGCCAATACTAAAGCAGGCAGTGAAAGCCAAATAGGGGCATCACTTAGTAAGGCAAAAAATGGCATCGGAGGCTCACCCAAAGACACACCGCTCATGGCAGCCAACACGCCCAAACCGCCAATCACCATAACGACGATTACCGTCATCGTGCCGCCTAACCATGCTCCGCGTCCCAAGCTTTGATCATCTTGAGCAGCCCACACGCGTTGCCAATAGCCTTGGTGGAAAAGATTAGCCGCGGTTACCGCGATCACTAGCGTTAACGCTACGCTGAGCGCACTGGTAACGGGAATGGAAGGAAGCGCAGCCTCAGTGGGAATAGCAGGGAGCCGCCATAGGGCCATGCCGCCCACCGCACATAGTAGTACCAGCAGCAGCCACGCCTGCCAGCGGTCAGTGGCAAGGCTGGCTCGCAGGCCTCCCGCAGCGGTATAAACCAGCGTAGTTAGCGCCACGCCAATAATCACCAGTGCCGGCGGCACATCGGAAAGTAACGCAGTGATTGCCCCAATCGCGGTGAGTTCGGCGGCTAAAAAGCACGCCATATAGGCAATGGATACCAGCGTTACCCAGCGCCTTACACCAGAGCCATAGCAGGCCTCAGCAAACTCGGCGATGCTGCGCCCCTCAGGCAGCGCACGACGAATCTTCGGCCCATACAGCCCCAAGACGATAAACGGCAGCGCAGAGCCAAGCGCATAGCCTGCCAGCGCCAGCGGGCCAACAAAGGCCCCTATTTCAGGGGGCGCAAAGAGAATCCATGCCCCCATGCCGGAGGCAAGGAAGGAGAAACCAAGCGTAGAAGCCGTTTGCGAGTTGCGGGCGGTGACATAGTCGTCAAGTGGGCCATCCACCCAGCGAGCTCGCAGGCCTAGATAAGCAAAGCAGCACAGCGCCGCGCCAAGCACGGCTGACGTCAGGTAAAGCATGTCGCACTTCCTCCGCCGGTACTAACCGGATCAGGTTCCAGGGTCTGCGCAGTGCGCATCTCAGCCCTTTTAAGCAGGGGCTCCCCTGGCGACAGTGAATGTAGGTACGATGTTAAAAGCGGCGTTAAGAACGGTGTCAAAACCGATTCGGGAACTATTCTCAAACAGAATCACAACTTAGTAAAGCTTAAGGTGTGGTGGTCGTATCGGAACGAGGCACGCGCCCCATTAAGTAAAACTCTTCATTCGGTGGTGTACCCGCCAGCGTGACCAAGCGATTCGACAGGCCAAAAAACGCCGCGATGGCGCCTATATCCCAGCAATCCTCTTGGCTAAAGCCTACTTCGAATAAACGGCTTAGCCATTCGTCAGTCATTTCACCCACATCGATAGCGCAATGCATCGCGAAATCGAGCATCACACGGTGGCGCTCGCTAATCGGCGCCACGCGATGGTTGATCGCCACTTGATCAGCGAGCAGCGGGTCTTTACTGTAAATACGCACCAGGGCACCGTGAGCGACAACACAATATAAGCAGCGGTTGCGCGCGCTAGTGGCGACCACAATCATCTCTTTTTCGGCTTTGGTGAGCGTGTCCGACTCACGCTCCATCAACGCATCGTGATAGGCAAAAAAAGCCCGAAACTCAGCGGGGCGATGGGCCAGCATCAGAAACACATTGGGCACAAATCCCGCTTTCTCCTGAACCGCCAAAATGGTACTGCGAATATCTTCCGGCAGAGCATCCAACGTATCAGGCACGTTAAAACGACTTAATGATGCAGACATACTCACCTCTTTATTGTTAAGTTTAAGCATCTGGCAAAAAAGGTTTAGCCGGTGGGTAACAAAAAGCTAAAATAAGGGGCTTTTAATCAGCAAACCAGCTCGCCATACTGAAAATTCGATCTGTAATAAAAACTGCGCGCTACTCTTAATAAACAGTTCGTTCAAAGGGACACTGTCATGAACCAACACGAAGCCAAGGAACATACCCCCGGTCGCCTAAATGAGCTGTTTACTGACCCCTATCGAGCATTTGAAAATGATACCGATGAGCGTCAGCTACACATTCGTATAATGCTGCATATGTTGCTTGCCCGCCCAATGAAACGGGGACAAATGACACTGCGAGTCATTCATGGCTGGGAAAACGGCGGCTTTGAGCCCGAAGACTTACAGCATGTCGACTACTCGCTCGGCGGTGTGCCTGACTTTAAGCGCGTGGTGCAGGATTTTGAACACGCCTCTAAGCACAATACGCCGCTACCTGCCGACAAAAGCGCCATTCTCGCTGCCCCACTCGCCGATGCAATTGCAGATGCCCAAGCCGAGGGCCAAGACCTTACCAACGACATTCGCGAAACCCCCGCACGCTGGCCAGCGTTTGAAGGCGGTTTAGCCCTGTACACGCTGTTTAAAATGTATCACCGTCTTGTTTATGGTGAAGACGACACCTACCGCTGCTCCCAGTGCATGACGCCTTTAGGCATGCGCGAAATACATGAATTTCATCTTGAGGAGGGAGAATTTGCGCTTCTGGTGCCCCCAGCTGATGAATTTATGCATGGGCAGTCACTGCTAGTTTTACACGAAAGCCAGCTTGACCCGATCGAACAGTTGCTGGAAGAGAGCCTGCCACTGTTCGATCACTTTTAAGCCTTGCAGTGTCGATTCATCGGCCCGCTTAAAGCCGGGCCGATGTGGCTAATTCCGGCAGTTAAAGTCGCTTCAACTAGCCAAGCGAGATCGTGCTATTGATACCGCTGGAAACATTTTCTGGTTCGAACCAACGCGCTGTCACGGTTTTTGTTTGTGTCCAGAACGCTATAGCCTGCTTACCGTTAGGCCCTAAATCACCCAGCTTCGAAGCACGTGAGCCGGTGAAGCTGAAATACGCCACGGGTACTGGAATGGGCACGTTGATACCGATTTGACCAACATCAATATCGGTTTCAAAACGGCGCGCGACCCAGCCCGAGTTAGTGAAGATGGAAGTGCCGTTGCCGTTAGGGTTGGCATTGATGAAAGCAATCGCGTCATCCAGCGTTTCAACACTCACCACACACAGCACAGGGCCAAAAATCTCCTCGCGGTAAATAGTCATATCCGCCGTTACATCGGCAAACAGAGTCGGCCCCACAAAGTTACCGTTGGGGTAACCCTCTACCTGAACATTACGCCCATCGACCAACAGTTTGGCGCCCTCTTTTTCACCTGCATCAATTAAACGCAAGACACGATCACGGGCGGCCGGTGACACCAGCGGGCCCAAATCCGCATCTAGCTGCGTGCCCGGGCCGACTTTCATTGCTTGCGCCGCATCGACGATATCGCTCAACCACTCACGCGCCTCGCCCACCAGCACCACCACGGAGTTTGCCATGCAGCGTTGGCCCGCCGCGCCAAATGCAGAGCCCAGCAGGTTGTTAATCGCTTGGCTACGGTTAGCGTCGGGCATCACCACACAGTGGTTCTTGGCACCCATCATCGCCTGCATGCGCTTGCCTGCCGCCGCCGCACGGTTGTAGAGCAGCGACCCCACATGGGTAGAGCCGATGAACGAAAGCGCTTTGATATCCTGATGATCGGCTATTTGGTTGGCCACATCTGGGCCACCATGCACCACATTGAGCACGCCAGCGGGAACACCGGCTTCGTGGGCAAGCTCCACTAAGCGCATGGTGGAGCTGGGATCCTGCTCCGATGGTTTGAGAACAAAGGTATTACCGGTGGCAATCGCCAGCGGGAACATAAAACAGGGCAACATAATGGGGAAGTTAAAGGCGGTAATCCCAGCCCCCACTCCCAACGGTTGGTGCATAGTGTAAACGTCCACCTCGTTAGCGGCATTTTCCGCCAGCTCACCCAACTGGAGTGAAGTAATTGAGCAGGCGTGTTCCACCACCTCCAAACCACGACCCACTTCGCCTTCCGCATCGGGCAGGGTTTTACCGTGTTCTTCAGTAATCAGGGCCGCCAATTCAGCCGTGTTGTCGCGAATCAGTGCCTGCAACTTGAGCATGATGCGCATGCGTTTTCCCAGCGGGACTTTACGCCACTCCTTAAACGCCTCTTTAGAGCTACTGATAGCGCGTTCTACTTCGTCAGCGGTACAGAACGGCACCCTGGCTACCACCTCTTGCGTGGCTGGATTGACCACGTCGCGCCACTCCTGACTTTGCGACTGCACGGGCTGGCCATCGATATACATGGGAATTTCGCGAACGGTCATAGCGTTGCTCCTATTTATGCTTGTGGTTGTTATGGCTGTGGTTGTTATGAATGTGGTTGTTATGGTCGTAAAAACTCGGTTTCTAAAAAGTCTATCGCGTTGAGATAAGAACACAGGGTATAGCAGCAAGTTGACGTAAACGTCAATCAAGTATCACATGAGTAAACAAAATCTACCGCAGGACGTCAATTAGCCTTTCCATTGTGGTGCCACGCTGGCTATGCTTCGGCTAATCAGGGCGCGCGTGTTTAAACACAGGGGATTATCTATGCAGACCTTCAACTGCCGCTGTGGCAATCCGCTGTTCTACGAAAACACTCTCTGCCTTAGCTGCCAGTCGGAGGTCGGCTGGTGCCCGGCTTGCAGTAATATCGTTGCCATCGAGCCCCTGGCTAACGGCGGGTATCGCTGTACCCATCCAGGTTGTGATACGGCGCTAATGAAGTGTCACAACTACGCTGTTGAGAACGTCTGCAATCGCATGGTGGTGATTGAGCATGGCCAAGCGAACACGCTATGCGACTGCTGCCGTTATAACGCCATGATTCCCGACCTAACCATCTATGGTAACCGCGAGCGCTGGGCGGCGCTTGAAGCAGCCAAAAGGCGCCTGTTTCATACCCTTGATCTACTCAAACTACCCCACGGCACCCAAGAGGATGCTATTGCGGTGCCATTAAGTTTTTCGTTTATGGCTGATGCCCTTCCCGACCAAGGGCTATGGCGCACCACTGGCAACCAGAAGAAAGTGTATACCGGCCATGCATCAGGGCATATCACCATTAACATCAAAGAGGCCGACGACGTTGAGCGCGAGCGTTTACGGGTCGATATGAACGAGTCTCACCGCACCTTGATTGGCCACTTCCGCCACGAGATCGGTCACTATTACTGGGACGTTTTGGTTAAGGATCGAGATGAAGAGGCATGTCGCGCAGTATTTGGCAACCATCACCGGCCAAGCTACGCCGAAGCGTTAGAGCGTTACTACCAGCAGGGGGCTCCCAGCGACTGGCCTAACCGCTACATTTCCGCTTATGCCGCCATGCACCCCTGGGAAGATTTTGCCGAAACCTTCGCCTATTACCTGGATATGGTCGCCGTGCTGGATACTGCTCTGCACATGGGTATTAGCCACGTTGAGTACGATGGCAACCTGGAGAGTATGCTGATTGCCTTTCATCAGGTGGGCATGGCGGTGAACGAGCTCAACCGTGACATGGGGCTGCTCGATTTGGCGCCGGGTGTGCTTGCCCCGGCGGTGCGCGAAAAGCTGGCCTACCTGCATGACCTCATTCAGGCCGCCAGCCCGTTAAAAAACGGCTCCTTTACGCCCTAGTCGTTATCGTTGTCCCCCGCATGGCTCTGGCTTTGGGTCTGGCTCTGGGTTTGCGTCACGCGGGGCACGCTTTCGTCATTCACAAAGTAAGTGGCGCTAAGCGTATCGTGAATAGCGGCAAAGCCGATCTGCAGTTCATCTATAAACAGGTGCAGCTTACTGGGTGAATGAGCGAGTGCTTGAATATCGGCATCCACCACATCGGCGCGCACCAGTGAAACGGTCGCCGCCGGGCGGTCTTGCCGGGGCAGTAGCGTCAACTCATGGCCCAATGTTTCGAGGCTGCAAGCAATTGAGCGCGGCAGGTTAGGGTCTTGCAGCAAAAAGCGCAGCACATCCGGCCCGCGCACGCGCAAGCGCACCTGTTGGCGGTACATTTGATAGGCGGTGAGCGACTTGAGCACGCTCATCCACTGCAAGTTCTCAAATGGCAGCAACTCTTCAGGGTTTTGTGGCAATAAGCTGGCAGAGCGCACATCGACAATGCGGGTGGTCATATCGGCCCGCTCCAACTGACGCCCCAGCTCAATAAAGGTACGCGCTGGACCGTGGCTCAAGGTGCCTTCAATGAGGCCTGTCAACGCCTGGCAACCACGGATAACGCTTTTGAGAAAGCTATCGCGACGGCGTGGACTAACGCCGTTTTCGGCATGGTCGGCGACACTCAGATAGAGCTGGTTAACCTCTTCCCAAATCTCCCGGGGCACCACATCCCGAGTAGTTCTCAGGTTCTCGCGGGCACTAGCGAGCGCGGAGATAATCGAAATATCATTGTCGGGGTCGGCGCATAAAAAGTGCACCACGTTGCGCTCATCAAAGTCATCATAACGTGCGGTGAAGGTTTCCAGGCTGCCAGTCATTTCAATAAGCGGCGCCCAACCCAGCGGCAGGCGCCCCGGCAAATCGAGCATAAGGTGACTATTGACGCTCAGTAAGCGTGCGGTATCTTCCGCACGTTCAATATAGCGCGCCATCCAGTAGAGGTTCTCTGCAACGCGTGACAGCATGGCGTTAGGCTCCTTTCACCGCGGCCACTGCCGCCTTATCGTCGGTTTCGACAATCCAGGTATCTTTACTGCCGCCGCCTTGAGAGGAGTTCACCACCAGCGATCCCTCGATCAATGCCACCCGGGTAAGCCCGCCAGTGGTGACATGTATTTCAGGCCCAGAGAGTATGAAGGGGCGTAAATCCACATGGCGTGGCTGCGGTAAACCATTCGCCAGCGTAGGCGTCGTCGACAGCGCCAGGGTGGGCTGCGCCATATAGTTGCGCGGGTTCGCCTTAATCAAGCGGGCGAACTCTTCCCGGGTCTCTTTGGTTGAACGCGGGCCAATCAGCATGCCGTAGCCTCCCGATTCGTTGGCCGGCTTCACCACCAATTCATCCAAGTGGTCGAGCACGTAACGGCGATCGTCTTCGAACATGCACAGATAGCTGGGCACGTTAGGTAGCAGGGGCTCCTGGTCGAGGTAATAGCGAATCAGCGCGGGCACAAAGGCATAAACGACCTTGTCATCCGCCACGCCAGCACCCGGGGCATTGGCCAGCGCGACTTTGCCAGCACGCCAAGCACGCATCAGGCCCGCCACCCCTAGCATGGAGTCAGGATTAAACGCTTCCGGGTCGAGAAACTCGTCATCCACGCGACGGTAGATAACGTCGACTCGGCGCAGGCCTTCCACGGTGCGCATGTACACCACATCATTGTCATCGACTAGCAGATCGCTACCCTGCACCAGCTCGACGCCCATTTGCTGGGCAAGGTAGGCGTGCTCGAAGTAGGCAGAGTTATAGATTCCAGGGGTCAGCACCACCACCTGGGGGTCATCGCCAGGGCGTGGTGACATCGCAGCGAGCATGTCATAGAGATTGGCCACATAGTCATCGACGGGGAGTATCTTGCCTGTGGCAAACAGCTCCGGCAGTACCCGCTTGGTGACGTTGCGGTTTTCCAACATATAGGAGACGCCGGAAGGAATGCGTAAGTTGTCCTCCAACACATACAGCGTGCCATCGCCATCGCGCACCAGGTCTGAACCGCAAACGTGGGCCCATACCCCGTGGGGCGGGTTAATGCCGACACACTGGGGGCGGAAATTAACCGACTGCGCCAGCACCTCGGCGGGTAACACCTTATCCTTAATGACTTTTTGGTCGTGGTAGAGGTCATCAATAAATAGGTTTAGCGCCTGCACGCGCTGTTTGAGGCCTGCCTCGGTTTTACGCCACTCGCTGGCAGGAATAATCCGCGGCACAATATCAAAGGGCCAAGCGCGATCAATCATCGCGCCTTCAGAGTAGACAGTAAACGTAATCCCCATGGTACGAATGGCGATCTCCGCCGCGGTTTTCCGCTCGGCTAACTCTTCTGCGCTAAACCTTGCCAACATGTTGCACAATTCACCCGCTGAATCGCGTGGCTGACCGGGTGCGGCCATCAGCTCATCGTAGTAATCACGACACGCATAGTTATTCCAATTCACTTGGCTCATGGGCGCTCTCCTGGCGCTGGGGGGGGAAGCGGCAACTTCCTCATTGCTCAGTTTAGGCCTGCCGCGCGCAAAACAATCAAACAATTGAGAGCAAAATGCGTACCATCTTTTGCGATATTTCAACGTTTGCTTACTTAAACGCTACTTGACAGGGAGAACGAGCCAATTAAAGCGACTTTATGCTCTATAACAGTGCACATAGACAGTGTCATTTTGGTGCATTAAGCGATTTCCACTTTAGTTAAACGTCTTAGTTAAGATAGCGGCTGCAAAAAAGTAAAAGTGGAACGATACTTGCGAAACGTTCGGTTATTCCTTAACCCAACCGACCAACCGGTTAATAACGGTTCTTTTGAGGGTGGCCCATGACCATTCGCGTTGCCTTGTATCATCGTACGACTTACCACTTTGACCGTCCGGTGCGTCTTTCGCCCCATGTTATTCGGCTACGCCCGGCGCCCCACTGCCGTACGCATATCGAGGCGTACTCGCTTAAACTCTCTGGCGACGACCACTTTCTAAACTGGCAACAGGATCCGTTTGGCAACTTTAATGCCCGCGTGGTATTCCCCGAACCGCGTAAAGAGTTAACCATTGCTGTCGAACTCATCGCCCCAATGACGGTAATCAACCCTTTCGATTTCTTTTTGGACGACATTGCGCAAAAGATTCCCTTTGCTTATCCAGAAGCGTTGCGCCAGGAACTCAGCCCCTACCTTGAAATAACCGAGTCAGGGCCACGCTTGATGGAGTGGCTCAAGGCCGTCCCCAGCGAACCGACCACCACCGTCGATTTCCTGGTCGCGCTTAATCAACGCCTGCAGGAGGATATTGGTTATCTGGTTCGCATGGAGCCCGGTGTACAGAGCTGCGAAGAAACCTTAACGTTCGCCAGCGGCTCCTGCCGCGACAGCGCCTGGCTGCTGGTGCAAATTTTCCGCCATCTGGGCCTCGCCGCACGTTTTGTGTCCGGCTACCTCATTCAGCTCAAGTCCGATGTCAAAGCGTTGGATGGCCCCAGCGGCAGCGAGGTGGACTTCACCGACCTGCACGCCTGGACAGAAGTTTTCCTGCCCGGCGCTGGCTGGGTAGGTCTCGACCCCACTTCAGGGCTGTTCGCCGGCGAAGGCCACATACCCCTCGCCGCCACCCCGACGACCGGCAGTGCGGCGGCGATTACTGGGTTTTCGGATAAGTGTGAAGTCACTTTCGATGTCACCATGGAAGTGGAGCGCATCCACGAAGACCCGCGGGTCACCAAGCCCTATAGCGATGAGCAGTGGCAGCGTATCTGCGCGCTGGGTGACGCAGTGGATGCCGAGCTGCTGCACGAAGATGTGCGCCTAACCATGGGGGGCGAACCCACCTTTGTATCGGTCGACGATATGGAGAGCCCGCAGTGGAATACCGAAGCATTGGGCGAGCACAAGCGCGAACGCGCCGAGGCACTGCTGACGCGGCTACAAGCCGCTTATGCGCCCGGCAGCGCTATTCAACAGCAGCAAGGCAAGTGGTACCCCGGCGAACCACTGCCCCGCTGGGCACTGGCCTGCTACTGGCGTAAAGACGGCGTACCGCTATGGCGAGATCCAAAATGGCTGGCCTGCATGGAAGGTGCGCCCGAGATAGACGTCGACAGTGCCATGGCACAACGCTTCACCAAGGCCCTTAGCGAACGCTTGGGCGTGGCCGAACGCTACTGGATACCGGCGTTCGAGGATGCCTACTACTACCTTTGGAAAGAGCAGTCATTGCCGGTCACTGTTGACCCACGGGAAGCCAATCTCAAAGATGACGCCGAGCGTCATCGGCTAGCCCGTTTATTGGAACAAGGCCTGGATGAAGTCGTGGGCTACGCCTTGCCACTGCGCCACTCCATCAGCCAGGCCCACCGCTGGGAAAGCGGCCGTTGGCCGCTCAAGCGTGAACACCTGTTCCTGGTGCCCGGCGACTCGCCCATGGGGCTGCGCTTACCGCTTTCGGCACTGCCGTGGGCTGACCCAGAGGAGCAGCCCCAACCGGAATCGTTGTTCGCGCCCCGCCCTGAATTGGGCGATATCCACGGTGAAGTTGCTCGTCGCAACGCCGAACAGCACCACCTCAGCGATGCCGAACGCTTGGGCCGAACCAGCCACCCAAGCCCCTCTCACCCTGAGGGCGAAGCGGTTCAGCAGCAGCCGCGAGCAGAAATCGACACTGAAAGTGGTGTTATTCACACCAGCCTATGTGTGGAGCCACGGGATGGTCGCCTGCATATTTTCCTGCCGCCGCTGACCCACTTAGAACACTACCTAGACCTGCTAAGCACCGTTGAGGAGTGCGCCAAGGAGCTCGCTTGCCCGGTGATGGTGGAGGGTTATTCGCCCCCTCGTGACCCTCGCCTGGAAAACTTTATGATCACCCCCGACCCGGGCGTGATCGAAGTGAACATTATGCCCGCCGCCAGTTGGCAAACCCTGGTGGCACAAACCGAACGGCTGTATGCCGAGGCCCGGGAAACCCGTCTGGGCACCGAAAAATTTATGCTCGACGGCCGCCACACCGGCACCGGCGGTGGTAACCATGTCACCCTTGGCGGCTTGACGCCTGAGGACTCGCCGTTTTTGCGCCGTCCGGATCTGCTCGCCAGCTTAGTCACCTACTGGCAGCACCACCCCAGCCTCTCTTACCTGTTTTCAGGTCTGTTTATTGGCCCCACCAGCCAAGCCCCACGGGTGGATGAGGCGCGCCATGAAGCGCTCTATGAGCTGGAGATTGCCCTGCAGCAAATGCCCGAGGGCGAGGTGGTACAGCCCTGGCTGGTGGATCGCTTACTGCGCCACCTGCTAACCGACTTGACCGGCAATACCCACCGCGCCGAATTCTGTATCGACAAACTCTACTCGCCAGATAGCGACAGCGGACGACTAGGGTTGCTGGAACTACGCGGCTTTGAGATGCCGCCCCACGCCCGCATGGGGTTGATGCAGATGCTGTTGATCCGCGCCCTTGTTGCACGCTGCTGGAAAACGCCCTACCGGGCCAAGCCAGTGCGTTGGGGCAGCGCGTTACAGGATCGCTGGATGCTGCCCCACTACCTTTGGCATGACCTTGACGATGTGTTAAGTGACTTGCGCCAACACGGCTTCGATTTTGACCTGGAATGGTTCGCCCCCTTCCTGGAGTTCCGCTTCCCGCTGCATGGTCGCTTGCACACCCCGATGCTGGATATCGAGCTGCGCCAGGCTATCGAGCCCTGGCATGTGTTGGGTGAAGAGGCCTCCGCTGGCGGCACCGCCCGCTACGTCGATTCGTCGGTTGAGCGCCTGGAAGTCAAAGTCAGCGGCATGAGCGGCGACCGATATGTGGTGACCTGCAACGGTCGTCGGGTACCCCTTTCTGCCACCGGCAGAAACGGCGAAGCGGTGGCCGGGGTGCGCTATCGCGCTTGGCAGCCACCTTCTGCGCTGCATCCGCAAATTCCCATTCACGCACCGCTGGTGTTTGATGTCATCGACACCTGGAACCAACGCTCAGTGGCGGGCTGTACCTACTACGTGGTGCACCCCACAGGGCGTAATTTCGACACCTTCCCGGTCAATGCGTTTGAAGCCGAAGCGCGCCGCCTGGGGCGTTTTAGTGACAGCGGCCATCGCCACGGTCATCAGGTGCCCAAACTGGAAACCCCCAGTCTGGAACTGCCGCAAACCCTCGACCTGCGTTGGACGCCCAGTTAATGTTTTTTAACAAAGCTAACGCTTTTCTCTTAGCGCCCAGTACAGGATAATCCGCCTCTTACCTCTCAGGATTACAAGGATAATGACGGCCCCTGTCTCTCCCTCCCTTCTCGCGCCCGTGGCTAACGGGCTCGTTGAGGATTACTTACATCAGCTAGGCAAGGGACAGCCCGGCACGTTTGACTCCATGCTCGATGGTCAGGGGCAGTTGCGCCCCGGTTGGCAGAGCTTACTCGGCTCATTGGAGGGCCTGGGCCCTACAGGACGCTTGCAGCAGCATGAAGAAATACAGCGTCTGCTGGCTGAGAACGGCGTGATTTTTAATATGCACGATGACACCCAGGGGCGTTCGTGGCGGCTTGACCCATTGCCCTGGGTGATTGATGAAGTTCAGTGGCAGACATTGGAAGTGGGGCTAATCCAGCGCAGTCGCCTGTTGAGTGCCCTTTATGCTGATATTTATGGGCCCAAAACGCTCTTTGAAGCGGGGCTATTACCAAGCCAAGCGTTACTTGCATCACCGCACTTGCTGTTGCCTTGCCACCAGTCACTACCCAATGACCGCGCAGCGATCAACTTCCACGGTGTGGATGTCATTCTGGATACAAAAGGCCAGTGGCGGGTGATGGCAGATCGCTTACAGGCGCCGTCAGGTACCGGTTTTGCGCTTGAAAACCGCATACTGATGGCCCGCGCCCTGCCGGATATGTACCGCAATGCACCGTTAAAGCGGCTAGCGGGATTTCTAGACCTGCACCACCGTACTCTGATCGCCATGGCCTACCAGCATCGCGACAACCCCACGCTTATCCTATTGACGCCGGGGCCAGGGAGCCCACGCTATTTTGAGCACGCCTACCTGGCCAACTATCTCAATATTGCGCTGGTAGAAGGCCAGGATTTAGTCGTGCGCGATACCCAGGTATGGCTGCGCACGCTAGGCGGCTTACAGCCGGTGGATGTGGTGCTGCGCCACTGCGACGATGCTTACTGCGACCCACTGGAACTGCGCGGTGATTCACAGCTTGGCGTACCGGGGCTATTGCAAGCCATGCGCGCAGGCGGCGTGGCGCTATCCAACGCCTTGGGGGTGGGCATTTTGGAAGCCCCCGTATTAGCCGATTACTTACCGATGCTGTGCGAACACCTGCTGGGTGAAACCCTGCTGTTGCCCAACGCCGATACCACGACGGTGTCCGCTACCGCACCGGTTTTTGATAGCCACCTACAGCGGCTAGAGCCCACCACGCTAAACCTACGCTGCTTTATAACCCGCACGCCAGCCAGCGCCATCCACAGCAACGCTAAAGCCAAAAATAGTGAAGCAAGTGAGTACCAAGTGATGCCCGGCGGTTTAGCCTGGGTGGGAGAACCGGGTTTGCCATCCATGAGCAGCACTATCGTCAAAGATGTGTGGGTTACCGCCGCCTCTCCACAGCCTCATGTTAGCCAGCTGCGCCAGGCCCGCGGCCCGGTGGTGGCCACCCGTGACGGCACTGACCTCCCCAGCCGGGTAGCCGAAAGTCTATTTTGGTTAGGCCGCTACGGCGAGCGCTTAGATACCCGCGCGCGCCTGCTGCGTGAAGCGCTGCTCAGGCTGATGGAGTACGACCAGGATGAAATCGCCGACCAGCTACTCGATGAACTGCTGCTAGCGCTGGATATCACTACACTAAACGAAGAGGACGAGCAGCGGCTTCAGGCGCCCCTGATTGGCTTTGAGCTCAAGCGCGCCGCACTGCTGGCCCAATTTGATGATGTGGATCCCCAAGCACTGCAGCCGCTGTTTGCCCAGCTAATGCGCAATGCGCGCAGCGTGCGCGACCACTTAGGCGACGACTCCTGGCGGGTAGTGCACCAGTTGCGTCAGCGCATAGCCACCTTTAATCCCAGTTTAGGGGCCAGCGCTGCAAGGCGCGCCTGCGAAGGGCTGTCTGCCCAGTTAGCCGCCTTCTTCGGGCTGTGCAACGAAACCATGCCCCACCACTACGGCTGGCGGTTTATGGATATCGGCCGTTTTTTGGATCGCGTGCTGGGGCTGCTCTCGCTGCTTAAGCTCACCCTCGATGCGCCCCACACGCCGGGGTTAGCGCTTTGGGAAGTTGTGCTCGCCACTACCGATAACTTTACCGCCTACCGGCGTCGCTATCGCAGCGAGCTTCATCCAGCGGCGATCCTCGACCTACTGCTGTTCGATGAAACCAACCCACGCTCGGTGGGTTATATGCTCAAACGCATTGAGCGCCAGATGGATCGCCTGCCCGGTAGCGCCTCGCCCTACCGCAACGCTGAGCGACGGCTATTGATTCAAGCCAATGCGGCGCTGCACCTGGCCGATATTGATCGCTTAAGCCACTTGGCCGAGACGCCGGAGGCGCAAGAGGCCCTGGCGCAACTGCTGGATGCCCTGATTGAACCCTTGAGCGCGCTTTGTGAAGCCATTAGCCAGAGCCATTTCAGCCACGTGGAGCGGCCGCGCCAGTTAGTCAGCATGGAGCTCGATGCATGAACTACACGCTGCGCCATACCACCCGCTACCACTACAGCGCCCCAGTGACACTGTGCCATAGCGAAGCGAGGATGCTACCGCGTAAAACGCCACACCAGCAGTGTGGCGCTTCAGAGCTGCAGATCAGCCCCGCACCCCAGGTGCAGATGGAGCGCCGCGACGTATTTGGCAATCGAGTGCTCTATTTCGCCATGGAGGAGGTTCATAAGACGCTGGATGTCACAGTGATCACGCCACTAAGCACGCAACCCTTATCAGCGTTGCCGCATGCTTCCTCAGCGTGGGAAAACGTTGCTCAGCAACTTAGTCAGACCAATAGCTTTGACCTTCAGCTCTACCGGCTCGACTCCCCGTTTATTCGCCGTAACGATGAATTAGTGACCTTTGCTCACAGTTGCTTCACCCCAGGCAGGCCAATAGTGGAGGCAGCGCTCGCGCTTAATGCGCTTATTCATCAAACCTTTGAGTATGACCCTAGCTTTACCACACTGGCGACACCGCTGAGCGAGGTGCTCGCCAACCGGCGCGGCGTGTGTCAGGACTTCGCCCATCTGGCGATTGGCGCATTGCGCTCAGTGGGTCTCGCCGCTCGTTATGTCAGCGGCTACCTGGAAACCCAGCCACCGCCTGGGCAGCCACGCCTAATAGGCGCAGATGCTTCCCATGCCTGGCTGGCAACCTGGATTCCCGAATTGGGCTGGCTGGCCCTTGACCCCACCAACGGAACCGTGGCTGGCGAGCAGCATCCGGTGTTGGCCTGGGGGCGGGATTACGCTGATGTCGCCCCGCTTAAAGGCGTTATGAACGGCGGCGGCGAGCACCGCCTTGAAGTCGAGGTCGATGTGATGCCATTGGCAGGTTGATGCTTGCCCACTGGACACTAGGCCGACTCGTAAGCAGCCTTGAGACGATAAAACTCTTCGACAATAGCGGCCATTTCATCGGCGTCGTAGTCGCAGAGCCCGCTAACTACCAGCTTCTTAGATCCAACGCCCACCGCTTCCCCTGCGGATTCAATTGAGAACTCCAGCAGCGCATCGGCGCGTTTACCGTGAACCTCTAGCGAAGAGTGGTTCAGCGTCAAACCAGGCGAAAAGCCATCCAAACGCTCGAGTGAAAACCCCATGCTATCGTAGATCACCAATGGGCGTTTAGGGTTAAACATGACCCCGTGCTCTTCCATCAGTGGCTTGAGATAGTGTGGAAAATTCTTGCCTGAAAACGCCACATAGCAACGCGCAAAGGCTTCCACTACCGCAGGGTCGTGGGTAATGTCGCCACTACGCACCACCTGCAAGTAACATTTACCGCTCTCATCGCAGATGTGAAGAGTGCCGTCGTCTGCTTCGCTAAACTTTAGCGGCGTGTCAGCGCCCACCATGTTGGTGAAACGAAATTCCATTTGCCGCGACAACCCAAACTTTGTGAGTATCAGTACAAACAGTAGATCACCGGGCACACAAAAGCGCCGTGCATCCGGGTTATGAATAGGGTTGTAGTCACCCGCCACGCCTTTGGCGAAGCGGCTGGCCTGCTCTGCAGAGATCACTACATACTCTCCGCGCTGCGCGTAAAAATCCTTGAACATGGCGTTTGTTGCCTGCCTAGCGTTGAAATCGAAAACCCATCACTGCCCAACGCCGCGCATAATGCCATAAAACACGCCCCGACAGGAGTTATCTGCTAGGGAAGCCACTATGCCAGACGCGAACACTCGTAAAAATCGCCTACCCCGCCTACTGCTGAGGGTATTAATTGGCCTACTGTTTCTCATCCTTATCTGGGTGGTAGGCAGCTATTGGCTGCTTAATAGCCAGTGGTTGCCAGCGCGCATTTCACAATTTGAGGGCATCGATATCCGCTGGGAGCAAGGGGCTAGCCGACACCCAGGCCGCTGGGAAGTCGAGGGGCTCTATCTGGCTCGTGAAGATGAAGCACTGCCCATCGCCATAGAGGCCGACCGCGCCACCCTTTCCCTGTCGCTGCTGGCCCTGCTGCGCGGCGAGCTGCATATCGAGGCACTCGATGCAAAGGGTATTCGCCGCCTGACCGTTGGTGACATCGCGCTTGAAGCTGACGGCCAGCTGCAAGTAGCGGAGACCACCCTGAGCCGTGACACTCTCGCGATCCCTAACGTTTCCCTCGCCATCACTAATGGTCGTTTAGTTCGCCTAAGCGATCAAGCGACCCTGGTACACGCTATCAATCTTAACGCTGATGCGACGCTCAAAACGATAACCCCAGTCAACGCCACCAGCGGCGAGCTGAACCCCAACCTACTGGCAGCGCTCTCCGCACAGCTTCAGTTGGATGCCCAAGCGAATGCCTGGGATGTCTTTATGCCCTACCTAGACGCCCTCCCCTGGTTAACCCTGGAGGGCCGCGGGGCGCTGACGGGAACACTAGAACTAACCGCTGGCAAGTTACAACAGGGTAGCGACATTACCCTGGAAGCCCCCTTGCTGCGTTTAACCGTTGATGAGCAGCGTTTACGGGCGCCAACTGACACGCCAAACTGGCTAATCGCCGACGATCCACCACCACGCCACACAGCCACCGGCAAAGGCCAGGTTCGTTTGGCAGTTGAGAATGATCAGCTCTATTTTTCGACGCAGCTTAACGATGTAACGCTCGCTGACACTCGTCCTTACGCCGAGAATACCGAGCTTCATCTGGCGTCCCAAATTTCCAACCAGCGCCTGGATCAGCTTGACCTACCGACGGCCGCGACACTCGCATTACAGGGCGATATCACGCGCCTGAATATGCTTGATCGCTTCCTCGCTCTTGATAACGAAGAGCCCGGCACGGGGTCTCCCGTTAGCCCAGTTAGCAAAGAAGGTAACATCCACCTTTCCGGTCATGGCCAAATTCAGGCCCATGCCAGCATTCGCGATTCACGCCCCTATGATGCCAAGTTGACGATTCAAGCACCAGAACTGGCAGCTGATACACTTGGCTTCATCGCTCACGGCAGCGGCTCACTTAATGCCCAACTGACGCCGCAGGATCTCATAGAGGCAACGCTTAGCTTTGCCGACGCCACGCTGCACCACCAAGCGCGGCTGTTGCTTGACGAAGCCGAAATCAACATAGCCGCCACCAATCCGCAAAAAGCGCGTGAAGAGGCATCGGCAACGCTGCATTGGCAATCCGCACGCCTGCCTAACATTAATGTGTTGCAAACCTACCTAGGCGCCATTTTGCCTGACCCAGCACCGCTGCAACTGCTTAGCGGGCAAGCCGCGAGCCATGGTCAGCTCGACATCACCGCCGAGCAACTCAGTGGCGAGGTGAATTTAGCCGGAGAGCGGCTTACCACTCGCTGGCAGCACGGCGAGCAAGTCGGCACGCTAACCAGTGATATGCAGCTTTTTCTGCCTATTCGGCAGGCGGCAATGGATGGCTCAACCCTTAATATCAGCGGTACCCGACTGAATTGGCAAGTAGCCGACGTTGACCAGCCGAGCGAGCGCCTAGCGAGTGTGCTGGTATTAACCGACGGTCGTTTTCAACGCCGTGGTAACGCACCGAGCGGGCAGTTTTCGCTGGAAGGAAGCGTGCAACAACTGGGCTTTTTAAATGCCTTCCTGCCTGATGCGCATGGCTTGACGATTGCGGGCGAAGGCCAACTCTTCGCCCAGGGTGCCTTTCGCGATAACCGCTTGATGGCCCCCACCCGGCTTAGAGTTAACGCTGACCAGCTAGAGGTCTCATTTTTAGACTATCTCGCCACCGGGCGTGGTGAACTTACCGCCCAACTGGATAGCCCCGAGCAGGCCCAGCTCTCGCTGGGCATTCCGCGCTTTTCGCTCAGCCGCCATGGGGACGACCGCCCTCACCTGGAAGGCCGCCATTTTGCCCTCACCACGCAAACGGAACGCTTTAGCGATGTGCTGGCATCGCCCCAGCCTGAACACTTTACTACCCGCATAGCGATGCCGATTACCGAGGTGCCCGACTTCACCCGTTACAACCGCTACCTACCCGAAGGGGCAGGCATCACACTGCAAGGCGGACAAGCCAGCCTGGCCAGCGAGTGGCTGCTGGAAGGGTTAAACGCCCAGGGCGAAATAACACTACGTGCCTTTGGTGCCGATATGTCGCTGTTAGACCAGCGCCTGCGAGGCGATTTGCACCTCTATCTACAGCTAACCGACGGCGACCTGGCGTCTCGTCGTTTTACCGCCGATGACTCCTTTCTACGCCTGGAGAACGTTAATCGCCAGAGTGAAAGCGGTTCGTCGGATGCCGGCTGGTGGGTAACGCTTTCCATGTTGGAGGCACAGCTGGCGTGGGAAGACCCCATTCGCCTCGCCAGCCAGCTCCGCCTTGAGATGCGCGATACGGGTTTACTGGCCCGGCTGTTTCTGGCCCGTGCCAGGGATAGCGACTGGCTCGGGCGGCTGCTGAATGTTCACGATATAGAGGGTACGGCGCAGCTTGAGATCAACGGCGAGCAGATTAGCTTGCAAGACTTGACGCTAACGGGCGGCCCACTGCGCATGCTTTCCGATCTCACCCTGGCAGACCGCAGCGCAA
This sequence comes from Halomonas sp. SpR1, assembly GCF_031010175.1. Classification (GTDB taxonomy): domain Bacteria; phylum Pseudomonadota; class Gammaproteobacteria; order Pseudomonadales; family Halomonadaceae; genus Vreelandella. The sequence continues at coordinate 34,947 of NZ_JAUAMB010000036.1, read as the reverse complement.
ACGGGGCGCTCTATGCCCGCCTTGGCGTGCTTGGATTAGGGGTAGAGCTTAACGACAGCGAGCCAAGCTTGCGGGTTATTCAACCTCGCCGCTGGTTTGACCGTTGGCGTGAAGCAAACCGCTCCCCAGCCCCTAATAATTAGACCTTAGCGTTTTTTGCGCTCCCGGCGAATCATCCTTACTCGCTCTTTGGCCTTTTGCGGTGTAGAGAGCGGCGCCGACGCCTCGTCATGGTTTTTAGGCGGCACCGTAACCCAGGCAAACACCGGCAATGCCAGGTGCCAATGAATAGCCGCCAAACGCAACCCGAGGGTGACGCTGAGTGAAACGGCAATGGTCAGCGTTAGCGGCGCCCCCAGCGCATGTAGCGCTACGTAAACGACTCCTCCGGCCATAGCCGCCGTGGCGTACACCTCTTCGCGCAGCACCATGGGCACCCGCTGGGCCAGCACATCACGGATCATGCCCCCTGCCACACCGGTCATCATGCCCATCAACACCGCCACCGTGCCAGGCGTACCCAGCAGCAGGGCTTTATGCGTACCAATCACAGTAAAGAGCGCCAACCCAAACGCATCAGCAATCGGTAAAAAGCCCCGCGATAGGCGATGGATATAATGAAACCCCATCAACGACACGCCGACGGTGGCTAATATTACCCACAGATAGGTCGGATCCGTCACCCAAAACACCGGCCGAACACCGAGCACCAAATCCCGCAGCGTGCCCCCGCCAATGCCGGTTACCGCTGCCAGCACCAGCATACCGATCGGATCCATACGCGACCGGCACGCCAAAATCACACCGGACAGCGCGAATACGATGACACCCGCCATATCCAGCCAGTAAACAACGCCCGACACGCTCTTCTCCTTTAATACTCGCTATCGTTAAAGGCAGGCAGGATAGCACTCCTGGCCACTCAGCACCTTCGACGAGCAATGCTGTGAGTTATTTAATGCTGTTCTTGAACGCCTTCTACTTAAATGCGTTACGCTTAGATGCAAACGTGAATGTCGCCATTAATAGGAGAGCCCATGGACTGGAACCCAGCCTATAGCTGGCTAGTACTCGCCTTGTTGCTGAGTTTGGCCGAACTGACTTCTGGCGCGATGGTGCTGCTTGCGCTTGGTATTGCCGCTGCGCTCACTGCAGCGGTGACGGCGTTGGGATTAACGCTTCCCTGGCAACTGCTCAGCATGGCTATTTTTGCCGGTGTATTGGTACCGGTATGCATCATGGTGATTCGTCCGCGCTTCTCCCCGCGTGGAGTTGCTTATGGCACAACGGGTACGGGCGTGGAGAAAGGAAATCACTACCTGACTCTTCGCCGGGACTTTGATGATGCCACGGGCATTAAAGTGAACGGCGATTTCTACCGTTTACGTGTACTTGAAAACGGTGACACCGAGTTACCCAACGGTACTCCGGTCATATTTAGACGTTTTGAGGGCACCACTGCGCTGGTCACGCTACATCAACCCGCAGACCTCGCCCCTCAAGATGACAATTCCCAACGCAAGGAGCCCTAACAATGGATTTACCAATTAGCCCCGGTTTATTAATAAGCCTTATTATTGTTGTGATCGCGGTAGTGATCATCTCTAAAGGCCTGATCATTATCCGCCAATCGGAAGTGATGGTGGTTGAACGCCTTGGTTCGTTCCACCGCGTGTTAGAAAGCGGTATTAACATCATTATTCCGTTTATTGAGCAGCCTCGCGCAATCACCATGCTGCGTTATCGAAAAATGGGCGAGGAGTACACCGCAATTACCTCCGATGAAACCCGCATTGACCGCCGCGAAACGGTGATGGATTTTCCCGGTCAGCCGGTGGTCACCACCGACAACGTCACCGTGCGTATCAACGGTGCGCTCTACTACCAAATCATCGACCCTAAGCGGGCCGTTTATGAAGTAGAAAATATGAGCCAAGCCGTAGAAGTACTGGCCAAAACCACGCTGCGCTCAGTGGTCGGCAAGATGGAGCTGGATAAACTGTTTGAGTCCCGCGCGGAAGTGAATAACGAGATCCAGGCGGCTATGGAAGAGCCTGCCTCCAAGTGGGGTGTCAAAATCTCCCGGGTCGAAGTGCAGGATATTGCCATGCCGGAAGAGGTGGAAACCGCTATGCGCCTGCAAATGGCCGCCGAGCGCAAGCGCCGCGCCACCGTGACCGAAGCCGAGGGGGAAAAATCAGCGGCGATCGCCATGGCCCAGGGGCAGCGCGAATCCTCGATCCTCAACGCTCAGGGTGACAAAGAGTCCGCTATCCTGCGTGCCCAGGGTGAGCAGGAGTCCATCAAACTGGTTCTCAGCGCCATTGGCGATAGCGAAGAGAACAAACGTACCGTCGTGGGCTATTTGCTGGGACAGAGTTATATCAAGGTACTGCCCAATATGGCGAAAGATGGCGAACGGGTATTTGTGCCCTATGAGTCCTCTGCCCTGCTTGGCTCTATGGGCATGTTCCGTGAAATGGCGGGTTCACCGGAGGACACCGTGGCTAACCATCTTAAGAGAGGCAATGGCAGCGACAACAACCTTCGCAGTGGCTTTGTCGGTGGCGCTGCAGGGGGCAATTAACGTTGTAGCGATTAATAATGACTGCCTAACCGTTTAAAAAGTACTATTTCAATACGAGAGTGCTTAGTGCTATTGATAGTGGCGGTGCAAAGCACGATTTGGCTGGATCGAGAGAGATCCAGCTACACCATTTAGCCCTTCAGCGCCTTAGAGTGCTGGAAGGGACGCCATCACCTAACACTGATTCTTAGTTAAACTGACGCCTAAAATAAGTGCTTGCTTATGCGCTCTTCAACCCATCGGTAGAGCCCGGTTGAGGCACTTGCCAGTAGAAGTATCATAACCAAGAGGTGAGTACGACCATCATGCTGCCACGTTGGCTTGCCCTACGTCACTATGCTCAGCTACTTCTCCTCCTGGTCATCCTGGTGATGCTTCCGTGTGGTCTTCAGGCTGCTGCTCTGCCACAACCACTGCAAAGCTGGGAGTATCGCTGGGGCGACTCTCCTTTCGATGACAATAACCGTCCTCAGTGGTTGCAAAGCGACTCAACCGAGTGGCAGTCGATCGACTCCCCTTCTAACCCACCCGGTCGCGATGGGCACGAACACCTCTGGCTACGCACAACGCTTCCCGTGGGTGATTGGAGCGACCCAGTCCTCTTTATCACTAGCATCAATTTGATTGGGCAAGTGTATCTAGGCGACGAACTCATCTATCAGTATGGTGAGTTTGACGATCAGGGCAAAGGCGATTTTGCAGGCTGGCCCTGGCACATGATCGACCTCCCCGGCGATGCCGCCGGTCAAACGCTCACCTTTCGCTTCTACTCTTACTACACCAGTATTGGTTTATGGGGCCAAGTTCAGGTAATGGAGCGCATTGACGTTCTTAAGCAAGTTATCCATGACTCCGCTCAGGATCTCGGCGTCAGTGCGTTGGTATTGGTACTTGCCATTTTGGCCACTATTTTCGCGTTGATAGGCCCTGAACGTCGCGGTTTCGGATCAATCGCGTTATTTGCCTACGCTTCAGGATTAATGCTGGTGGCTGAGACGCCTGCACGACAATTCATTGCCGATGGGCCACTGGCATGGGACACACTCCGCGCCGGCAGCTACTACACCTTGCCGGTAGCACTAGGGATGTTGCTCAGCCACTGGCTGGAAGGCACCGCTAAGCGCTGGATAACACGCTTGTGGGTTATCCACTTGGCGTATCTCATTCTTGCGATTGGTTTGGTTCAACTGGGGGTGGTGAGCCTTTCACTCACCTTCCCTGTATTTGATGTCATGCTGGCGTTAACGCTCCCCATCATGCTGGCGCTCGCGCTCATGCGCTTCCAACGGCTCACTCTGGAACAACGACTTCTGGTAGTGAGTTTTACTTTTTTTGCCCCGCTGCTGTTGGCTGACATGGTGGTTGCCCACGGTTTTGTGGGCTGGCGCAGCGTGCCCTTGAGCTACGGCACGCTGGCTTTTTCTTTAGCTAATGCGGCTATTTTTCTGTGGCATTACCGGCATACCCAACAACAGCTTGCGATGGCCAATGAGACCCTTGAGCAGCAGGTGGCAGCGCGAACCGCCGACCTCGACCGATTAGTGCAAGAACTGGAAGGCCTTTCACGCAAGGATCCGTTAACCGGCCTGCATAACCGACGTCATTTCGACCTGGCATTTGAACACCAGTGTCAGCGAGTTAAGCAGCATGCCAGTCAACTTTCCGTGCTAATGCTGGATGTGGATCATTTCAAGCAGATCAATGACGATTTCGGTCATGACGCAGGAGACACCGTACTGATTGAAATTGCCCTATTGTTGCGGCATCACCTAAGAGATTTGGACGTGATCTGTCGCTTTGGAGGGGAAGAATTTATTGCCTTGCTACCCGTCACCTCTCGGGTAGCTGCCGAATCTCGCGCCAAGGCGCTGTTAACCTCTATTGCTCATCAAGCATTTATCCATCAAGGCACCCGACTGCGGCAAATCACGCTCTCCTGCGGTGTGGCAACCTATCCTGATCACACTCAAGACCCTAAGCGATTGCTACGCCTTGCTGATGAAGCGCTTTATCAAGCCAAGCACAGCGGCCGTAACCGCTGTGTCGTTTGGGAAGAGACCCTCGAAGAGCAGGGATTTATGCTCGGTAGACAGCAGCCTCAGTAAACGCTCATGCTATTGGCTGGTTAAGCAGAACCCGTCGCCAGAAAGTGATCGATAAACACAGCATAATCCTGCTCAGTGCAATCGGCGTAAGCTACCGCCAGTGTCGACACCACCTCAACAAACAGCTCTTCACGCCCTTTTAATCGCTGGCAAACGGCCTTGGCAAAGCGTGTTGAGTCACCCTGGTTAAGCGCCTGGGCACCGCGTAGGTGTTCACGGGCAAGAATTTCTCCCCACTGTCGGGCCAGTTTTCGATATGACTTACCGCCAGAGAGCTTATGGGTCGGAAAGTCTTTCTTGAACGGCGAACGCTCACGCACCGAAAACACCTTGTCATTCATGGTTAGCCAACCCAGATAAGCGTCTGGGTGTTCGGCAATCGCATGAAACGCCGCCGCATGGCGAATCGCTTCATTAGGAAATAGCTTACGCCACGCCTGCTGCTGGTGTTTATTCATTAAGCGAAACGCTTCCGGGGGAACCTGCTCTTTGACATCCAGGATGATGTCATCGTGCTCGTGATCAACTCCGCCCTCAATCAAAACGTAATAGCGCTCTACCCCCAACGAGCCGGTGCCTGCATCCAAGCGTCGCGCCGTATCCTTCACTCTAAAGTGGTGGGGATCACTCTCTTTTATCGCGTGCTGCAGCGTTTGTTGGTACTCATGCTCAATTAATCGGCGTAGTTGGCTGGCCACATCCGCTGGCAGGTTAGCGAGTTTGCCAGGCCGTTCGGCGAACTGGCGGCCTTTCTGCTCATCAAGGGTCGTCCACTTTTCGAGCATACGGGCACGGCTCTGTTTATCCGCCACTTTACTCATAAAGGGCTTTAGTGGGCCTTTGGCGCTATCAAGCGTGACCGCTGCCACGGGCTTGTCATCGACGTGGTCAGCTAGCGTTTGGCAATAGCCTTTTATTAACTTTTTAAGCGCTTTATCAATCGCTTTTGGATCCAGCTCAGCGTTTTCACGGCTATCAAGCACGACGCTGATGGCCAGCCGCCACAGATCATATTGGTAGTCGCCAATTAGCGCATCATCAAAGTCATCCATGCCGTAACGCACTTGATCGTCATGATGGCCATAAGCGCCGAAATTGTAGACATGGGCGTCGCCCTGCAGCCAAGTTTGGGTTTCCGGCCAGCCACCAAACAAGGCAAAGCGCCAATCGTGCCATACATCATTCCAAAACAGATGGTTGCTGCCACGGTAAAAGCGGTAGGGCGACGTAGCCATTTTTGCATACTTGGCTTGGCGGGTGGCCGCTGGCAAGGTGTCATTTGCCTGTTGAGTTGCCTCAATCACCTGCTGAGGGCGGTTATGTCCAGTCAATGCATGACTCATCGAATTACCTTGTTTGATGCAGAAAAATTGATGCAGAAAAGCGGTTTGTTATAAAGGTAGTCGATAACCATGAATAGATTAAGTCAGTGGCCGCCACACACTTATTGAGTCAAACGGGTAAATCCACGGGGGGCGGCGATACGAAAGAAACGCTCGACCACCTCGGCGTGGGTAGCCGGTGTTATCAATGAAACCGCCACAAACACCGGCAGATTAAGCATCAGCCCCCAGAACCCCGCATGAATGCCTAGCGGGTGTGGCCATAGCGTAGTAAACGCCACGGTAATCAAAAAGCCCGCCACGATACCGGCCATCACGCCCAAGCGAGAAGCCCGCGGCCAAAAGAACATGCCGATAAAGGCAGGCAGTACCTGGGAAGCAAACCCCAGCCCCACCAACAGAATCATTACCAAACTGCCGGGCTCAGCAATCGCCAGTGGCGCGACCACCAAGAACATAATGGGCAGGATCAACATCCGGGCGAGCTTTCCGGTCACGCCATCAGAGAGCTTTAGCACCGGCTGAAGCACATCTTTGCTTAGCGACAGCGATACCGAATGAATAAACGGCTCGCTGGAAGACATTGAGGCCGCCAGGGTACCCGCACCCAGCAATCCCACTAATACCACCGGCAAGTGCTGCATGGAGTATTCGAGTACCACGGTATCGGCCCGGGCCAGCTCAGGCAGCGAGAAAATGCCGATAAAACCAACGACAACCATGGGTAGAATGACGACATAATAAGTAGGCAACCAGGTGGCACTGCGGCGAATAGTGCGCGCCGAAGAGGCACTCATCCACTGAGTCCATACCGGCGGCATAAATGAAAACATCGAAACGATGATAGAGGTCGTCCAGAAGCTAAAGCTCATATCGCCGCCTGCGCCCGGCAGAGTGAGAAACTCGCTATGCTCGATTTGAATGCGTTCGAATACTCCGGCAAAGCTCAGCCCACCGGTAGCGCTGTGAACAGCCCACAGACCGACCGCCCAGGCCACAATCAGCATCAGCACGCCCTGAAATGCATTGGTGCGGCCAATCGCGCGCTGGCCGCTGGCATAGAGATAGACAGCAATGCAGACCAGCACCAGCACAACCCCCAGCCAAATCGGAATCAAACCGCCGCTCATCACAAACAGAATATAAGCAGAGCCAATGGTTTGTAGCACCGCGTAGGCAATAGAGCCGATTGCCATGACGAGTGCCGCTAATGCGCCCAGCGCGGGGCTCTGGTAGCGGTCGGAAATAGCGCTTGCCTGGGTCACGTGGCCAAACTGTTCACCGAACTGCCATACCTTGGGGCCGAAGTACCATGCTACCAACGCCAGGTAAGCCAGGTAGATTGCCACATAAAATACCGCGACACCTTTGGAGTAAGCCCAGCCGGGCGCACCCATAAAGGTGTAAGCACTCACACTACCGGCGGCGATCAACAGGTAAAGCGTCACCGGCCCCATGCTGCGGCCCGCCACGCCCCACTCTTCCAAGCTATTCATGGAGCGCCCTGCCCTGGCGCGTAGGCCAATCACCATGGCGATGGCGACATAGGTCAAGGTAATCAGCAGTGGCCAGGGGCTACTCATGGTCGTCTCTCTCCACAATGCGGTTACCGATAAGCATCACCACCACGCAGGCAAAAATCACCAAATAGCTCCACACCACTATCAGCGGCAGGCCCATCACCAAGGTGGCCCGGTTCACCAGCCCAATCACCGGCCATATGCCCGCCAGCACCAATACCACAAACGCAATTAACAGCCCCCAGCCCGCCCGGGAGGTAGGCAGAACCAATAAACGCCCCATTAGTGTTCCCCTTAGTTTCTGAATCCAAGTTTTAAAGTCGGTTTTTAACTACAGTTTTTTAACAACAGTTTTTTAATAACCCGTTTTTTTACGATAGCTTTTAGAAATGGTTATTTAAAACGGCTTTATTTAGCTTCAACGTTATCCGTTGGCAGCGTTGGCCAGCGCATGGGTAGCGCTAAGCGCTCTTCAAGCTGCCGCGCCAGCTTGAGTACAAAATGATCCGCAAAACGTGGGCCAACCAACTGCACGCCAATGGGCATATCACCGCTACTGACCCCAGCATTAAGGGAAATAGCGGGCTGCTCGCCCATGTTCCATGGCACGGTGTAAGCAATGTGTTCAAAGGGCTGGCGCGGATCATTGGTGGGCGATGGCCACTCGGCTGGAAAAGCGATATTGGGTGTGGTGGGAGAAATCACCGCATCGACTTCATCAAATACCGCTTCGGTGGCGCGTCGCATCATCATGGTTTGCTGAAAACCCTGCACTGCGTCTACGCCACTTAAGCGTGAGCCACCGTCGGCCCAGGCTAAAATGGCGGGCAATACCTGCTCTCGCTCTTCTGGCGAGAGCTTTAACAGCTCGCTCCACTGTCGGGCTTGCCAGAAGTGATCCAACCCATCCAGCATGTCGCGGGTCAGCACAGGCGCCAGCGGCACCAGCATCGCCCCAGCGGCTTCTAGCTGCTTGGCAGCCTGCTCGACATGTTGGCGAATCTCATCATCCAACGGCAGACCACAGCCCGCCTCCATCATCACACCCACTCGCAAACCTTTAGCGTCTAACGCCAGATCCATCCAGTCGATCTCTTCCGGTGGCAGGCGCATTGCGTCGCGTCGATCCGTGCGGGCAAGCGATGCCATCATTAACGCGGCATCGCTTACGCTGCGGGTCATGGGCCCGGCACAGCGGCCCACATAATACGGATCTATCGGCACCCGGCCCAGCGTAGGCTTAAAGCCGACGACGCCGCACCAGGCGGCAGGCAAGCGCACCGAGCCCCCAATATCCGTGCCCACATGTAGCGGCCCAAGCCCAGCGGCGGCAGCCGCGCCCGCCCCCGCGCTTGAACCACCGGTATTACAGGTCAAATTCCAAGGGTTGCGGGTCAAGCCATGAAAAGAAGAAAGCCCCGATGACAGCATGCCAAAGTCAGGGCAGGTCGTTTTTGCCAACAGCAGGGCATTGTCTTCCGCTAGGCGCGCGGCTGGGGGAGCATCCTCACTGGCAGCGACCTGTTCGCCAAGCCCCGTGCCCACCGGCACCGGCATCCCTTTAGTGGCAATCAACTCTTTAAGAGTGACCGGGACACCATCCAAAACGCCGCTTGTCTCGCCCTTGGCCCAACGCTGTGTAGACGCTTCGGCTGCTTTAATGAAGGCTTCCGGCTGATAGGCATACAGCGCATTGATGTGCGGCTCCCAGGCGTCGATATGTTCAACCAGGGCGCTGGCTACTTCTTTTGGCGAGAACCTATGGGCTCGGTAGCCATCAATTAATTGGGTGGCGGTGAGTTGATGTAGTTCAGGCATCACATTACCTTTTTGCTGTTGTTGTCAGATTGACGTTATCAATTAGCTCAGCATGAACCCACTCAGCGCTCCCTGCTATTTCAATATTGACCGCAGAGTGTCCACAATTTGTGTGCACTCTGCTTTTCAAAATTTTCAGATTCAAGCTCTTTCAGGATGGCGGGTCTTGCAGTGCTTGCAGAGCACTTGCCAGCAGCGAAAGGCACGCTTCAGTGGCAAAGCTGCGCTGGCGATGGCGATAAACACAGAGATCAATTCGCGCTGCCTCGAGCTCTAAAGGAGATAAGGGAATACTGACGAGTTCGCCTAACTGACATTCGCGGGCAACCGCCATCGGCGGTAATACCAGCACGCCTGCGCCGTTAAGGGCGAGTGCTTTTTGGGTTTCCAGTGAAGCGGTTTTGTAGGTGGGAGCCAGAACTACCCCAACCTGATGAGCGGCGCGCTCTAGCGCTTGACGAGCGCCATAGGATTCGTCAGGCAGAATCAGCCGGTGCTCTGCCAGGGTGTGAAGACTCACCTCAGAAGCCGCGGCCAATGGATGGCCTGGGGCCATCACGGCATGGTGATGCAATTCGGCGCTGGCAAATGGCACGATGTCTTCGTGGCGAGGCATAAAGGACGACAAGCCAATATCTGCATCGCCTCGGCGCAGCGCCTCCACCATTTGGCTAGCGCTAGCGATTCCGATATCAAAACTCAAATGAGGGTAGCGCAGCCCCATCTTGGCCAAGGCAGGCGCTAGCAGGCCTGCAACAATGCCCTCCGATACCTGCAGGCTTACCCGGCCAGTGCGTAACCCTTTTAGGTCGGCAATATGCTCTTGTACCCGTTCAAGGTCGCGCAGGGTGCGCTGGGCCTGGGCGGCCAATAGCTCCCCTGCCGCTGTTAGGCTAATACCATTGGGGCCACGTTCAATCAGCGGTGCGCCAAGCTGGTGTTCGAGCAGATCAATCTGACGGCTAATCGCCGTGGGGGCAATATGCAGCTGGGCAGCGGCTTGGCGCAGTGAACGGCACCGAGCCACAGTATCGAAGTAGCGTAACGCACGGCCACTGATCATAAACGCCTCTCAGTTTTGTGGCTTATCTAGCTGCCGCGCCATCACCGTAACGTGCTCTTTCCGATACTCAACGTCCTCCTTATCCTGCCAACCCAGCCGTCGATAAAGCGCCTGTTGATCCGGGGTATAGAGATAGAAGCGCTCAACGCCATGCGCAGCTGCTTCGGCTTCTATCCGGCGTACCAACGCAGAGGCAATACCCTGCCCCCGCCATGCGGGCAGGACAAATACTGAGGCAAGCCAGGGAGTAAATTCGCGGCGAATACTCATATCATCAGCAATCAAGCTGGCGGTTCCCACGGGGGTTTCGCCTTGCATCGCCACAAATATGGAAGGCACACCGCCCTGGCCACATTCAGCCTTTAAACGTTCCATAGCCTGCTCTTGGGTGAGCCCTGGGTGTAGATGACCCCAGGCTTCAAATGTCCAGCCTGCAACTACTTGAGCATTAGGGTCGTCGGCTCTTAGCCGCTGAAGGATAATATCGCTTTGCATGAATGGCTCCCAGCCTTGTTTAGCACAAGCGAATACAGTAGCGACAAACGGCATGCCTCGCTATAGAAGCTTGACCAGCCTCGATAATACTATTGCGCTCCAACACCTAAATCCACCAATAAGGGCCAGCCACGAATTCGGTCAGCGGCAAAGCTGCGATCGAGCGAGGCTCCCTACGAACACTGACTAGCTCAGCGTAAAATCTGGCATCCTGAATCGCTTACGGTAAGCGCCTGGTGCAAGCCCGGTCGTGCGTTTAAACAAGCGCCGAAAAAAAGCCGCATCCTCATAACCAACCTGCCAACTGATGTCATCGATAGTGGCATCGGTTCGTTCCAGGCGGCGTTTGGCGTCCTCAATGCGTAAACGTTGGATGTAAACGATAGGCGACAGACCGGTACTGCTAGCAAATCGACGTTTGAAAGTGCGTTCGGCGAGTGAGGAGCGCTTGATCATCTCCTCCACAGGGTTAGCGACCGAAAAATGGGTGCACAGCCATTGTTGCGCGGCCTGAATATCGGCATCGCCGTGGTCTGTTTTACCTTCGAAGATCATGTAGGGAGTAAGGCCGTCCTGATGCCACTGCAGCGCGTATAGACGTGCGATTTCCTGCGCGGTGGTGGCACCGGCGTAGCGCGCAATAAGGTATAACGCTAAATCGTGCCAGCTGGTGGAGGCACCAGAGCTGATCAATTCATCACGTAGGCCAGCAATAACCAAGACACGTTCAGGGTGTGCCACCACCTCAGGATAGCAAGTCGTAAACGCCTGAGCGTAGCCAAAATGTACCGTGGCATCCCGTCCATCGAAAAGGCCTGTCTCGGCTATTAGGAAAACCCCTGAGCAGGCGAAGCACAACACGGCGCCCCCGTCGTACATATCCTGCAGCCACTTGACGAGGCGCGGATAACGCCCCTTCTCCCAACCAGACGCGCTCAGCAATACTGAGGGAACGATCACAATATCGGTGGTGGTAATGCTCTCGATTGCCCGCTGCACGTTGATAGGTACGCCACTCGCCAGTGCAAGGGAGCCCTCGGCCTCGCCGACAATCTCAACATGAAAAGGCACGGGTGAACCGACTGGCACAAGGTTCATCAATGAGGCAGCGTTCATCACATCGTAGATACCTGCCAGCGTAGAGATTACCGCATCAGGCAACGCCAGCAGACTGACATGATAGGGAGTAGCGCCAAAGCTAACGAGCGGTTGAGGCATGGCCTAGGTTTCCCAGCGCACAAAAACGTCGTGGCACAAACGAACCGATTTAGGGTAATTCTGACTCTTATACCTAGAGGGCACCGCTGTGATTATGAGTGCGGCCAGTTGTTAACTTCAACTGATACCCTCACATCAAATAAGAGAAGCGTAGACCATGTGCGTAACGACGATCGATCAAAACAAGTTGGAAACCTTTGTCATGCAAGCGGTGGGCGATCTGTCCTCTGCTTATGGTGGTGTCATGGTCAGCCTGGGCAACAAGCTTGGGCTTTACAAAGCAATGGAAAGTGCAGGCCCCATTAGCGCGATAGAACTTGCCCAGCGTACCCACTGCGCTGAACGCTATGTCCGGGAGTGGTTAAATTCCCAGGCGGCCGGCGGCTATGTTGCCTACCATGCTATCAGCGATACCTACGAACTTCCCCCTGAACAGGCGATGGTGCTGGCAAACGAAGATAGCCCAGTATTTATTCCACCGGCATGGCAGGTTCCCGCCTCAATGTGGTTTGACGAAGAGAAAACCCTTGAGGCATTTCGCACTGGCACAGGCGTGGCATGGGGCGACCATGACAGCCGCCTACAGTGTGGCGTCGCGGCCTTTTACCGTAACGGTTATCGCAGCAGTCTGGTGCCTGAATGGTTGCCCGCACTAGAAGGCGTCATTGACAAGCTTGAAGCCGGTATCACGGTTGCCGATGTTGGCTGTGGGTTTGGCCACTCTACGGTACTGATGGCTAAGGCTTTTCCGAAATCTCGCTTTTACGGGTTTGATGCCCACGAGCCTTCTGTTGGCGAGGCGGGCCAAAATGCCACCCACGCTGGCGTCGCCGAGCGCGCACACTTTGAAGTGGCAAAGGCGGACAATTATTCGGACAGGCAGTACGGGCTGATTTGCTTCTTCGACTGCCTGCACGATATGGGCGATCCAGTGGCAGCCGCAAACTATGCCGCCAAAGTGCTAGCACCAGGCGGCACTGTATTGTTAGTTGAACCCTATGCGCAGGATCATCTTGAACACAATCTGTCGCTGGTAGCGCGAATGTATTACGCCGCGTCCACGACTATTTGCTGTGCCCATGCGATATCGGAAGGTGGCAAGCAGGTTCTCGGCGCGCAAGCAGGAGAAGCACGCTTAGCAGCGGTGTTTCGCAAGGCAGGGTTCCGTCACTTCAGGCGCGCAGCGGAGACCCCGTTTAATTTGATCCTTGAGGCGCGCCTTTAAGGATAGAGAAGACAAATTGGCTACGTAACTTTACACAGGGCGCTCCACCAGGAGCGCCCTATTTTACAAGCGACACAGATTGGCCATCAGATGGATACAGGCTTCATTTTCTCAGCCAGTTCATCATCCAACTCATTGGCCCGCTTGGCTGCTGGCCTACTTTCCGTGCGCTCTATGTATTGTTTGAACACCTCGTTTGGCGGGATATTCTTCTGCATCGTTTCCCACCAGAGATAACTGCTAACCAATATATCTGCGGCAGTAAACTGATCGCCGCAGATATAGGCGCTCTCACTGAGTGCTTTTTCAAGCGTATTGATACTGTCTGCCACCTGGCCACACCCAACGGCCTGTGCGTTGCTGCTGTCGATTTTCCAATCATAGGCCATGGCACTGGTGGCCATCTCAAACGGACCCGCCATAAAAAACAGCCAGCGATAGTAGGCTCCGCGTTCGGGAGAGTGCGGGGGCGGTGACAGCTTTTTATCCGGAAACTGATCCGCCAGGTACGCACAAATAGCCGCCACTTCCGTCACAACAGTATTGCCATGCTTGATGGCAGGCACCTTCCCCATTGGGTTTATAGCCAAGTAGTCCTTGGCTTTCATCTCTGAGCCGTACTCCATCGCCTTTACCGAATAGGGTATGCCTACTTCTTCCAGCATCCAGCGCACCACGCGCCCGCGAGACATCGGATGAGTGTAAAACGTAAGTTCTGACATGCTGAGCTCCTTTTTTAGTCAATTTTTCGGTGACACAAGGTATTGCCAGGCCAGATTAGTGGGTTAATAGGCGAAAATGCGTCCTAAATAAACGCAACAATGCACTTTTTCTGCAAGACTTCAAAAATAACCTCGAGAGGAAGGTGGCGATGGCAGGACCCACAACGCGCGTGCTTGCTGTACTTGAGTTGCTGCAGGCTAATGGCCAGATAGGCGGAGCCGAGTTGGCCGAACGCCTGAGCGTGGATCGACGCACTATCCGGCGTTACATTACGGCGCTGGAAGATATAGGTGTGCCGATAGTGACCGAGCAGGGGCGCTACGGCGGCTATCGACTGGTGGCTGGCTTCAAGCTGCCCCCCATGATGTTTACTGATGAAGAGACTTTCGCCGTTTCTCTAGGCTTATTGGCCGCCAGCCAACTGGGACTGACGAACGCAGCGCCTGCCATCGCCAGCGTACAAGCGAAGCTCGAGCGGGTGATGCCTGCGAATTTAAAAAGACGAGTGCGTAGTATCAGTGAGACCACTCAGGTGTTCTTACCCCGGCGTGAACCCAGCCGTGATGACTGCGCACTTGAGACACTGACTAAAGCCACTGAAGCCATGCGAACCGTCGGGCTTATCTACCACTCTCCACAGCACGATCCAATTGCGCGTCGGATCGACCCCTACGGACTAGTTTTCCAACAAGGCCGGTGGTATGCCGTTGGTTTTTGCCATCTGAGGGGCGCCATGCGCTCGTTTAGGCTGGATCGTATCAGCGGTGTGCGCCTACTTGATGATACCTTCACACGCCCCGCTCACTTCAACGCAGCCGATTTTTTAAGCGAAAGCCTTATGTCATGGGGCCCAACTTATGAAGTAACACTTGTGCTACACATTGATCGTGCCGCGTACGCTTACTTTGAGAACCAATTTTTCTGTACAGATCCGTTCGAAGAGGTTGAAGGTGGGTTACTACTCAACACCCGAACCGACAGCTTCGAATGGTTTGCCTATTGGCTGGCACAGCTCCCGTTTCGATTTACCGTCCTCAAGCCGGATGGCCTCAAAGAAGCACTACGTGAGCACGCCAAACACTTACTAGCCAGTTGCGAGCACTCTTCATCGTACCCAATAGATAAGCCCTAACACTGTCTAAAATCGGGTAGAAAGGAAGGCTCTATCTGTCTGATGTCAGGATAGGACTTTCCAGCCTCTTAGGTGCTAGTCTGTTAATCAAATAACGTTAAATAAAGACTCACGAATGCAGCTTTCAATAAGACGCACACACCGTCTAGCATTAGCTACAATTGCCCCGCGCACTTTTGCCTTTTGCCATACCTTCGGGCTAACCGTATGGATCGCCGTAGTGGAAGGCAGCGGCTGGACGCTTATTCTGCCTGGAGTTTTACTGCTGCTATGGCCCGGCCTCGCCTATGCGCTTGCGGCAAGCGCCCAGAATTCTAAGCGCGCCGAGTTCAGGAATCTCCTCTTCGACAGCCTGCTGTTTGGTTTTTGGTGCAGCGTGCTGGATTTTTACCTTTTAGCCACCATTACCATCGGGCTTGCCTGCTTGATGAATAACTTAGTGGTCGGCGGACTGCGTAAGATGTTTGTTTCAGCCGTACTTTTCATTGTCGCGGCTTTGATTGGCAGTGCTCTAACGGGATTCACTTTTCGTCCCTATGTAAACAACAATGTAGACATCTACCAATGGGCGGGGGCTGTGGTCTATTTTCTAACCATTGGCCGCGTCACGTACAATCAGAATCGCCAGATTGGCCGCAGCATAGGCGAGATTAGGTTTCAGAACAGAGTCTTTCACGCCCTGCTTGATCTAGGGGCAGTCGCCAATCGCGCGACCAATATCAACTCCCTGCTGGATGACTCTTTAAACCATCTACATAGCCATTTTCCTGACTACGGCTTTGCCGTTTTTCTTCAGGAGCGGCAACGTTCAGAAGTGACTCGCTACGCAGCTGTTGCAGGGCTAAGCCCAGCGGATGAACAACGCTTAAAGCGTCTATTGGCCAGCGTTCATAAGCAACGAGGGTATCCGGTCACCCTGCCAAAAGCAGATAAAGGTGAGAATCTATATGTCGCATCGATGGCGGGCCGGCTAAGCATGTATGAAGGCTGGCTGATCGTGAAAGCTCCCAGGCGGGACGACGGTTTGGAGCAAATACTTTCTCTATTTGCCGACCAACTAGCGGCTGCTACCGAGAATAAATTGCTGCATTTGGAGTTGAAGAAAACCGCTGAGCGCGACGGGCTCACCGGGCTTTATAACCGAGGCTTCTTGGAATCAGCGTTGCAAATGAGTATTCAGGGCAAGACGCAGACGCCAAACCTGGATTTTGCTCTACTGATGATGGACGTCGACAGACTCAAGGAAGTAAATGACCATTATGGACACGTCGCAGGCGACCAACTGATTGCTTGCGTTGCCAAGTACCTGCAACTTCACTGCAGAGACAGCGACATACTGGCTCGCTACGGTGGCGATGAATTCGTCATTCTGTTTCCCTCTGCCGACCTAACGGCAGCCAAGCGTATGGCCAACTTAATCCGAGAAAACTTGCCTGAACAGCGTTGCACTATCGACACCGCCAGCGGTGAATATGAAGAACTGATGCTGCATGTGAGCATAGGATGCGCCAGCTCCAGTGAAGTGCCTGCCGAACAGGTGTTTTCGCTGGCGGACGAGCGCATGTACGAAAACAAAAGCCAGCGCCGCAAGCTATGGGCAGATGGGCTGGGCGCTGCAAGCAGACCCTCCTTATAGCAGCCTCTCCTTATTAGAAGCTTGCTCACAAGCTACTGCTAAACGGCTCCCCCCACTTATCGCCATGCACAAGGTCACTTAATGGCAGGCGGGAACGCCAGCCTTTCGCTTCAAGCTCAGGCTGATCTAAAAACTCGCTTACGTAGCCAAGGCAGAGATACGCCAGCGGATAAACGTGCTCAGGCAGATTTAGGGCCGTACTTAGCAGATCCTGGTCGAGAATGCTCACCCAACCAACACCGATGCCTTCCGCCCGCGCTGCCAGCCAGAGGTTTTGTACAGCGAGACAAGTGCTGAAAAGATCAGTATCGACAATGCTATTACGCCCTAGCACATGGGGGCCACCCCGGCTGCGGTCGCAGGTAATGCAAAGGTTCAACGGACTTTCCATAATCCCTTGCAGCTTAAGGCTGCGATAACGCTCTCTACGCTCGCCTTCAAAGTGCTCGGCGGCTTTTTGGTTCTCCTGCTCGAACAGCGCCAGCACCGTTTCCCTGACGTCGCGACGTTCAATCACGATGAAATCCCAGGGCTGCATAAACCCCACCGATGGCGCATGGTGCGCGGCCTCTAACAGGCGGGCCAGCACTTCAGGGGGGATTCGGTCGGGCAAAAACTGTGAGCGCACATCGCGGCGCTCAAAAATCGCGCGGTAAACCCCTTGTCGTTCACTATCGGTAAAACGACCATTCGATACAGTCATAAAGAAACGTCCTACGGCTACGTCATCTAACAGGAGCGCTTTTTAGACGCCGACGGCGGGTTTCAGCATATCGACATGCAGTATGCCATCTTCATCATAGGACTCGCTGACGGCCTTGAACCCGAAAGATTCATAGAAGGCGATTAGATAGATCTGCGCGCCAATCTTGATGCCGAGACTAGGGTAGGTCTGTTCGGTGAAGCGAATTGCCTCACTCATCAACGCACGCCCATACTGATGTCCGCGGAAGGCGTTAAGGGTCATCACCCGGCCAATCGAGGGCTCGGCGAACTTGTCGCCTGGCCCCACCAGACGAATATACGCGGCCAGTTTCCCGTCTACCGTGGCCAGGAGATGCCAGGCGAGCGGATCCAGCTCGTCCACTTCCTGATAAGCGCACTGCTGCTCCACCACAAACACCGATTCTCGCGCTTTGACAATCTCATAAAAATCGCGCGTGCTGAGCTCATCGAACCTGAACCAGCGAAAATGTAAGGGCATACCGTGTCAGTCTCCCGCTCATGGCGTTATTTTGCGTACGCAAAGTGTACAGCAGATTTGATAACGGAGCCTTTATCACGGCGTCAGGAAATAGACGTGCTTAGCCTAGCCGCCATCGCCAAGGGCTTGTCTCAAGCAGCACACCTTCGCTGTTCCAGTCCTCCCATCCGGCAAACGGTATCGGCTTTTCACGCTCCCAGTGCGCAAGGCGGACGGCCCAATACTTTTTACAGGCATTGAGATGGACGCGCAAAGCATCCTCTTTCTGATACTCAATACCACCGCCCTGCACGCCATAGTTTACTTGAGGCGGTAGTACATCAAAGCCAACATAGTAGAGCGAAGCATGCATAGGCCATAGCCAGGCAACCATATCACCCGCACGCCCAAAGGGCTGAAAGGCTTTTTCAGGAGAGCCGGCGGTGACTGAGAGCATGGCACGTTTGCCACGAAAGTAGCCATGGTCGTAACGCATACGGCTTGTGTAGCGCCCTCCATACACCAGTACGCGATCAAACCATCCTTTCAAAATGGCGGGCTGGGCGTGCCACCATAAAGGGAACTGGAAGATCACCAGGTCAGCCCACTCCAGCCGCGCCAACTCCCGCTGAACGTCCTGCGGTAATGCGTTTTGCTGGTAGTGAGCGCGCTGTTCATTTAGGGGATAAAAGTAGTCCACATCGACGGCCTGATGCGGATAGTGATCGGCACGTTCCACCGGGTCAAACTGCTCAGCATAGAGATCATCCACCTCGACGGTATGGCCTGCGTCCACCAGCTGTTTTACCGCCACATCCACCAGGCCGCCATTAAATGACTTGCGCTCAGGATGAGCAAAAACGATCAACACATTCATACTGCGCCTCCCCTATCGATTGGTTTGACGACAGGCTAACCTGTTCATATACGCCAAAACATTGGCTAAAAATGAGAACCAGGCTTGCAAGAATGAACAGCAGATTAGATGGGACGACCTACAAATTGTGCTAGCGATTGTCCAGACGGGCTCGCTATCCGGTGCCAGCCGAGCGCTGCGTATCAGCCATGCCACGGTATTTAGACGTTTAAGTGAGATGGAGCGTCGGCTGGGCGTAACTCTTTTAACGTGATTCTTTTAAATAGTGGCTCACTTGCCGTTACGAGCCACCTAGCTACTGCTCAAATCCCGCCAAGAACTGCTTGAGCAGATCATCAAGCTGCGATCGTTGCTCGTCAGTCAGCCCACTCACCAGCTGCGCCTGGGTTTCCACGTGGGCGGCCACCGCTTCGTCGATTAAATCGAACCCACGTTGGGAAAGAGAGATTAAAAAGCCGCGACCATCATTGGGATTTTTGACCCGCTCAATCAACCCCGCCTTTTCCAGTTGATTGATACGGTGAGTCATGGTGCCTGACGTCACCATTGTTGATGCCATCAAATCCCCCGGCGATAGCGCATAGGGCTCCCCCTCTCTCCGCAGGGTGGCCAGAACGTCAAAGCTGGCGTCCGTCAGGCCGTATTCCGCCCAGGTCTTCTCCATTGCACGCATTAAGGTGTGGTTCAGCCTTTTGACCCGCCCGATGGTGCCCATTGGCGCAACGTCAAGGTCAGGCCTCTCCTGGCGCCACTGTTTGAGAATGTTGTCTACATGATCCATAGCAGTATTTTGCGCTTAATTAGCTTGACGTCAAGATTAATCACACATACCTTGATATCAAGATACTTTTAAAAACGGTACGAATGAGAACTTCGCCAATGACGTTATCAAGCACTCCCCGCACAACACACTCACGCAAAAGAGCTTGGCTTGCCCCACTGGTATACCTGCTAGCAGGTGGCGCCTTGCTGGGTCTATCGACTAATTTGGCGAAACTTGCCGGTGACATTCAACTATCAGCGCTCGCTTTTTTGTTCTGGTCGATTTCAGGGGCGGCGCTCATTTTGTTGGCTCTTGCCGCCTTCCGCCGCAATCTACCGCCAGTTAACCGCCGCACCGTTGAGTATTACGCTATTTCAGGTCTGTTGGGCGTGGCAGGGGCCAACCTACTGTTTTTCTCAGCCGTCCCCCATGTAGGTGCTGGGTTCGTGGCATTGATCATCACCCTGCCACCGCTACTCACCTACGTCGGCGCCCTAGCGTTAAAAATGGAGCGGTTTCAGGTGATGCGCGCAGCGGGGGTAATATCGGCCCTGTCAGGAGCCATCACCTTGGCTTTCCATAAGCTTTCCGCGCCGGATGCCAATTATCTCTGGATTCTCCTCGCTTTAATCGGCCCTGTACTGCTGGCCATAGGTAATCTTTACAGAACCTTACGTTGGCCAGAAGGCGTATCCAGCGATGCGCTGGCACCCGGCATGCTCATCGCCGCTGCCGTTATTCTACTCAGCGTGGGTTTTCTACCGGGCTTCTCTTTGAACGTCCCAACAAACCGCTCTCTGCCGATCGTGCTGATTGCCGTTCAAGCAATGGTCTTTGCGGGCCAGTTCTTACTGCTTTTCCTACTGCAAAAAAGTGGCGGCCCGGTATTTCTGAGTCTACTGGGTTCCGTCGGCGCCGTGGTGGGCGTACCCGTCGCCATACTGCTGCAGGGAGAAACCGCCCCCGAGGGCTTACTGCTAGGCACTCTATTCATTGGTGCCGGCATTGCCCTGCTTAATATTGGCAAAGCCAAACAACTTAACTAATTACCCCTAGAGAGACATACTATGAAAATTGCAATATTTGGCGCAGCTGGCGACGTAGGCACGCGCATGATGAGTGAAGCATTAGCACGTGGTCACCAGGTGACTGGCGTGGTAAGAACAGACAATCAGCTTAACAAACTACCCACTGAAGCCAATCGTTGCGTCGCAGACATAACAGAATCAGAACAACTAGCTCATGTCATTCAAGAACAAGATGTGCTGATCAGCGCCGTTCGCCCGCCCGATGGAAAAGAAGATTTGTTGATAGCGCTAACCCGCTCTCTTTTGGAGAGTACTCTTCCAGGGCAGCGCGTATTATTGGTAGGCGGAGCCGCGCGATTGCTAATCCCCGGACGCACCGGCGACACAGTCTTATCAGTTCCCAACTTCCTGCCTGCCGCTGCGCTAGAAATTGCTAAAGCTTGCCAAGCTCAGTATGAGCTCTGCTTGGCGGAAACCCGCACAGCGTGGACTTACTTCTCTCCTGCTGCCATGCTGGTGCCTGGAGAGCGTACGGGATGCTATCGCTTAGGCACCGACACCCTCGTCGTAGATAATAACGGAGAATCGCGTATTTCAATGGAGGATTTCGCAGTAGCGATGCTTGATGAAGTCGAGACGCCCCAGCATATTCAGAAAGCCTTTACCGTAGGGTATTAAACGGAAAATTCAATAAACCCTACCGCTATCTAGCTTCAAATAGACATGCGTCGGAAAGCTTTAGCAGTCAAACCGGCGCAATCTCATCTTCAAAATCCCACCACTTGAATTGGTTATAGAATACACCGCTCCATGTAATGGGTATTATCTTCCGTTTTACGGGTACGAAATCCCATACGCTCGTAAAGCGTTACCGCTGGGTTTATACAAAATACGCGTAGCCTAAGTAAGTGAATGCCCGTTTGTTTAGCCATTTCCTCCGTGTATCGAATTGCCGCTGTACCAAGGCCATGGCGCTGCCACTTTTGATCAATTTGTAGTTCCCGAATATAGTAAGCGTTTTCATCATGGTTTACGCATAGCAGCCCTACTCGGGACGCGTTTATGACCAGCTCGTAGCTGTCTAACTCACTCCACTGTTTAGCAAACAGGGCGGTATTCCAGCGCATATCCAGCTGCTTATAGTAGGCTGACATATTCTGAAGAATTATTTTTTCCGCAAACGCCTTATCGTTAGTAGGCTGAATAATAGGCGTCATATACATACTATATACATATTCTCAGTGCTGTGTTCAGACACTTTTTCCAATAAGCGCTTTATCGGCTTCCGCGATTTTATACTGATTAAACACCTGGACGCCATGTTCGCGGAGCAGTGCGGCGGTCACTCCCATACCGGGCACTTTTTTACCAGAGAAACTGCCATCATAAATAGCTGAGCTCCCGCATGAGGGGCTGAATTCGGCAAGCACTGCGATACTG
Source organism: Halomonas sp. SpR1 (assembly GCF_031010175.1). Lineage (GTDB taxonomy): Bacteria > Pseudomonadota > Gammaproteobacteria > Pseudomonadales > Halomonadaceae > Vreelandella. Next base: position 12,791 of record NZ_JAUAMB010000036.1, on the reverse strand, counting down.
ATATCGAATTTACGGCACAGGTTCAAGGCGATAGAGGCACCTGCTAAAAAGTCATTGGTTACCTTGCCTCCATCTTTTTCGATAACATCGACCTCGCCATTTAATACGCTTTCACCGCTGCCGTTGAAAATCTCTGCGGGTGGTCTGGGAATACTCATCCCCGCCTCAACTTCAGGGCAGACAGAAACGATCCGGCCTTCAGAACGCCACCGCTCAACGATCTGATCAGCCACCGCAAGGGCGCCACCATCATAGCGAACCTTTTTCCCCAACAAGCAGCCGCTGATTAATACTTTTCTCATAAAGCCAACTTCCCTTGTATCGTATCTTCTTAAGATCGTAAACGATGATTTAGCAGCCTGCCTGCGCTTTACCCTCCTTAGAGATCCCTCGACGCCATGCTGGTTAGCCCGAAATCTTTTTGCAATAAACCTATAATCGCTGCGGCGATCAAAAAAGCGGCTGAGGTTAACAAACCTACCGATAGGCCCCCACTTAGATCATTCAACCAGCCACCTAGTGTTGGCCCCAACGTCTGACCAATGCTAAACGCAACCGTCATCGCACCAATACCCGACGCCCATGCTGAAGCACCGCAGTTTCTCCGCACAAAAGCTGTAGTAGACGCCACCACACCAAAAAAGGCACACCCGAATATAGCTGCCGAGGCCAGTAGAACGGGCCAGGCACTTGATATGAGTGGCAATACAGCGCCAACCAAGGTCACTCCATTTAGTATCGCAAAGGCACGACCATGTCGCTGATTCTTCAGCACGCCCGCCCAAAGCCAGGGAAATACTGCAACAGCCAAGCCCAGCACGACCCAAAATAGCGACTGAAAGGCGGCACTCTCCCCATGAGCCTGTATCCAAGCAATCATGAACGTCATATAAGTAATATAACCCGCCCCAAAACAGCTATAGCCAACCAACATCCACCACATGGAGCCTAATGGCGCCGACACATGTGCTTGGGGTCGGCGTTGCGGTGTGATACGAACACCCCATATGACGCCGAGTGCTAGCACCACTGATATGGCCGCCAATACTAACCAAGCAGTAGGCCAAGCCGTTACTCCCCCCTGGCTTAAAACCCAGGGCACACCTACCCCTGAAAGAACAATGCCTAAACCTGATCCCGCATAAAAGATACCGAGTAGAAACGCTGCCTTTGCTGGATGGCGCTGAGACACTTGAGCGGCAATAACGCCACCCGCAACAAAAGCACTGGCACCGCCTAGTCCAGCTAAGAACCAGGAAACATTTAGCCATACCGTATGATGAAATAAACCCATCATGATCAACGCAATCACGCATGCGAATATTCCCGTGCGCATCACGCTATTGGCACCAACAACCCCAATAAAACGGGCCGAAATCAGCGCGGCAATAAGATATCCGGCGGCATTAACCGATGTCATCCAACCCGCATCGGCATAGCTCCACCCTAGCCCTAAGCTCATAGAGGGTAGCAGCAGTGCGTAGGAAAATCGTGCAATCCCCAGGCCGATAGCCGGTACTAAAGCAAGCGCAGCGAGTGTACGGAGATCGGTTGTGAACGCTTTATGATCGCGCTCGTGGAGAAGATCAGATTGTGTCATACCGGCCACCTGAGTCTTTAATAAAGACTCAGATTAGCCTCGCTTAGTTCTATTTTCAAACTTTGCTATCATAAGCACATGAAAAAGCCCCCCGAAATATCTACTTCCCACACCCGTGTTCCCGCTTCCGAATGTTCGCTGGCCAAGGCGATCCGGGTCGTTGGGGATATGTGGACGCTGCTGATACTACGAGAGATCATATGTGGCGCTGAGCGCTTCGACCAAATTAGGGAAGACCTGGGTATTACTCGCTCAGTGTTGTCCAACCGGCTCGCCAGACTGGTTCAAGAAGGCATTTTAGAGCGCTACCAATACCGTGACTCGGGGCAACGAGCCCGCAAAGGCTATACCCTAACTGAGAAAGGTCGCGCACTACTGCCCGTTGTTATCACCCTTCGCGAGTGGGGCGGGCAGCATTTAGAACCTGGCAATACATCCCTTCGTCTACAGTTACAAACGACAGATGGCCTACGTGTTGAAACGAAATTGATTCGGGAGGATGGTTTAGAAGTGAGCGATATGTCTGGAGTGGTTGCTACAGTGAAGGAGTAAGTCTTCACAATCAAGATTGCCCACGCACCGGTAAAGAAAACTTGTCGTTAAGAAGAACCTGCGCTATACGCCGCTGAGCGGGGTATTTAACGTCGAGAACACGGCTTTTAGAGGCCGTTAGGAAAGCTTTTCGGGGTTGCTCCGCTTGCAGTTGATGTTCAAGTTTGACGATTTGCCATCTTGGGTAGAGACTAGGCTGGCGACGGCAACCGACGAACAACTGAGCAATTGGGGGACGCAGATGCTAACCGCCAACTGCTTTGACGAACTGTTCAAGTATTGACGCTTAGCGGCGGCACGCTTATAGCCCTTTAAGCCAATGACGAACTACTTCAATGCCTTCTTCACTCACTAAAAGCCCCAAGTGCGATGTGCCTGGGACGATGACAATTTCTGCATCCGGGATATGCGGTCGAACGGTAGGCTCAAAGCGATCTGCGAACAAGGCCTCATCCTCGGCGCCGCTCAGGAAGAGGCTCGGCACGTTTATAGAACGCAGCTCATCTCGGTAGTTAGAAGGATTAAATCCTGTCATCAGACGATACGAATAAGCCAGTGTCTCCGAGCCATTGCGGTACTCAGGCGGTAAATTAAACCGCAGCACGGTCAAGCCGTTCAAACTTGTCACGCCCAGCTTATTGAGAAGAGATAGCGCAATAATTTTAGCCACACTCGGCTCGGCCCATCCCCCGGAGTTATTACGCACAGTGGGGGCATCGTGCCCAAGATAGGGCGCCAGCAGGAGGTATGCGGAAGCAAGGTGCCCATATTCCCCACCAGCAAAGCGCACTGCAAGCCCTCCTCCTGACGAATGGCCCCCCACCACTACCTGGGATACCACAGAGTTTTCCGTTTTGATGTGGTATATAAAATCAGCAAGATCATCCTCAAGCTGAGCGATATAGTCGATATCGCCGCGCCGTTGCGGAGAAGGCCCATGGCCCCGCACATCAGGGGTATACACCATGGCAACGCCTGCATCAGCTAACGCCTGGGCAAAAGTAGCTAAATATTTGCTGTCCGTGCCTGACCCATGAAGAACAATCAGTGCAGTGGGAGATTCACTGGGATAATGCCGATACGCCAGTGCTGTTCCATCGCGCGCTTCAAAGCGCTGAAGTGATGGTAATTGGCTCACTGCGCCCTGCTCAGAAACCAACGCCTCGAAACTCAAACCGTCTGCATTTGTTCTTATCGGCATTGAAAACAGCACTCCTATCGTTAAGATCAACATGCATGTCGCAATGCGACTTGCTGAGAGCACTATGCCTCTAGGACAGGACTCGGTCGTTAAGATGCCATCAGACTTTTTACGCTCACCGTCATAGTTCAAAAACATGTTTCAGCGGTTCCATCTGCTGATGGAGTATCCTGATGACAAAAATATCTTGCTCGCGTTGCCGGTAAAAAATGACATGTCGTTGGTGATCATGACGGCGTAACCCATCGGCGATTTCTGGGCACTCATGACCCATTAGTGGAGAGCCAGACAGGAGATGAAAGGTGCTCTCAAGATTATTAGTGTAAGCATCGGCTTGGAGTGTACCGAAGTTAAGCAGGGTGTATTCGTAGATGGAGGCGAAGTCTTCTGCCGCAAGGTTGGACAGCTTATACATGGTGCTTGTGTTTTACCTGGGCGGCTATATCGTGCAAAGATAAATCGCTCTCACCGCTCCTCTCCCCGGCTTCAACAGCACTTCTCAACGCAGCCGCTTGATTTTCCTGGCGTTCAAGCAGCCTCAAGGCTGAACGCACGACTTCACTGGTTGAGCCGTAACGACCAGACGCGATCAGTCTTCCCACAAAGTCGTCTAGTGGTGCACCGATAGTAACGCTCGTTGTTCTGGATGATGCTTTGGGCATGACATAAACCATGTGTTAATAGTTAACACAAATCATAGCATCCCAGTTGGCTCTTGCAAGGGCCGTATCCTGAGTACGGCAAGCCTACGGCTTTTCCTTAAAACCAACTGGCGTGAGCTCCTACCCCAACTGAAACGGGTAAACAGCCCCAATCTTTAACAACTGGGTTAACTCATCCAGCGCAATGAGGGACTCTTCCGCGAGCTGTGGATCAGCGAGTTCATCAGGGGCAAGTCGGTCGCGATAGTGGCGATTTACCCAAGCGGTGAGATCATCGTATAGCCCATCGGTGATCAGCACACGGCCGGTAAGCGCTGCGCGTTCGGCGTCCGTTAGCACCACCCGCAGTCGCAGGCAGGCAGGGCCACCGCCGTTGCGCATGCTCTGCTTGACGTCTTTAACGATCACTTCGCTGATGGGGTTATTGCCCGCCAGCAGGTGATCCTGAATGGTGCGCCAGACCGCTTCGCGCTCCTGGCATTCGCCGGGGACTACCAGGGTCATGGTGCCGTCCGGGTTGGAGAGCAGCTGTGAGTTAAACAGATACGAGGCCACAGCATCTTCCATGCTCACTGCTTCCAAGGGTACGCGCACGGGAAACAGCGGTGTGTTCATTTTGGCGCGCAGCTCATCCAGGGTGCCCTCTTCGTCCAGAAAGGCCATTTCGTGGTAGAGCAGTACGGGGCCGTTGCCCACGGCAATCACATCGTTATGGAATACGCCTGCGTCGATGGCGTCCGGGTGCTGCTGGGCAAATACTGTTTGTTCTTCCGTTAACCCGTGCTGACGAGCCACCGCCTGACTGGCTTCCAGAGTTTGCCTGGCAGGATAGTGTTTAGGTTCTCGCTCACCGCTACGCACGTCACCAAACGCCTGGCGGCCATACACAAACAGATGCACACCGGGTTCACCGTACTCACCACATAAACGGGTGTGGTTGGCCGCGCCTTCATCGGAAAAGGCAGGGGTAGCGGGCAGCACCGGATGGTGGGCGAAGTGCTGTTCGTCGCGGAAAATCGCCTGCAGCACACGACCTGTCGTTTGCGGTTCCAGGTAGCGGTGAAAGCTGGACTGCAGGTTGGCCGGGGTGAAATGTACCCGACTATCCGGTGCATCCATGCTGGGAGTGATCGTGCCCGCATTAGCCGTCCACATACTGGACGCCGAGCAGACGGCCCGCAGTAGCTGAGGAGCCTCTTTGGCAACACGGGCCAGCACTTCACTATTGCTACCGCTAAAGCCCAAATCACGCAGTGCGCCAATATCCGGCCGCTGCTGAGGGGGCAGCACGCCTTGGGCGTAGCCCGCGTCCATCAGCGATTTCATCTTTAAGAGCCCCTGCAGTGCGCCCTCTTTGGGGTTGGACACCAAGCCGCCGTGGCTCATGGAAGCGACGTTACCTACCGCCAGCCCCGAGTAGTTATGGGTTGGGCCGACTAGGCCGTCAAAATTGACTTCCTGGACGTTATTGATCGCAGAAGCACTCATAGGCTGACTCCCGGCGGCAGGGTCTCGGGCATCTCCAGGCTGTCGGCTTCCATGGAAGCGACCGGATAGGCGCAGTAGTCCGCCGCGTAAAACGCGCTGGGGCGGTGATTGCCGCTGTCACCCACGCCGCCGAAAGGCGCATCGCCGGAGGCGCCGGTGGTTTGGCGGTTCCAGTTAACGATCCCTGCACGAATGCGCAGCAGGAAGTCATCCCAATCGGCTTGCTCACCGCCAATCAACCCGGCGGAAAGCCCGTAGCGGGTGTTGTTGGCAAGCGCGAGCGCTTCATTCCACTCGCTATAGCGGTGGATTTTCAGCAGCGGGCCGAAATGCTCTTCGTCGGGCACATCCAATCCCGTCACGTCGATTAGCGCAGGGCTTAGCAAACTGGTGTTCTCCTGCAGGCGCTGCATGCGATTGATCACAGTGCCGCCCATTGACTCCAATTCATCCTGGGCCTTAAGCAAGCCATCCGCCGCCGCCACGCTGACCAAGCCACCATAGAACGGCGCAGGATTGTCTTCGAACTGGCCCGCCACGTGCAGCTTGGTGATCGCCTCTGAAAGCGCATCAATCAAGCGATCACCGACGGCACCTTCAGGCACCATCAAACGCCGCGCGCAGGTGCAGCGCTGGCCGCCGGAAAGAAACGCTGACTGCAGAATCGCCAGCACAGCGGCCCGCTCGTCGTCGACATCTTTCACCACCAGGGGGTTATTGCCGCCCAGCTCCAGCGCCAAAATCTTATCCAGTTGGCCTGCAAACTGCTGGTGAAGCATACCGCCCACTTTGGCGCTACCGGTAAACAGCAGCCCATCAATATCGGAGTTACCTGCCAGCGCTTGGCCCACCGGCACACCGCCCTGCACCAGGTTGATAACGCCTGCGGGCAGGCCGGCTTCCAGCCAGCACTGCAGGGTTAAATCTGCCGTCAGCGGGGTTTGGTCGCTGGGCTTGAAGACCACACAGTTACCCGCCAATAGCGCAGGCACCATATGGCCGTTGGGCAGATGACCAGGGAAATTATAAGGGCCAAATACCGCCATCACGCCGTGGGGGCGATGGCGCAACACGGCTTGTGCACTACCAACGGTTTTTTCCCGTTCGCCGGTACGCTCGTTATACGCCTTAACCGACAAAGCCACCTTTCCCACCATGGCACCCGCTTCGGTGCGCGCTTCCCAGAGTGGTTTACCGGTTTCAGAGGCTATCGCCACGGCTAACTCTTCACCGCGGTTTTTGAGCACCTCGGCAAACCGTTCGACCAGCGCCTGACGCTCGGCAAAGGGGGTGCGTGCCCAGTTGGGGAAGGCACCGCGGGCGGCTTTTACTGCGGCGGCGACTTGCTCAGCGCTGGCGGTCGCGGCTTGCCATAGCGGCTGACCGGAAACGGGGTCGTACTTGCTCAACGACTCTGCGTCGCCCGCGACCCAGGCGCCATTGATGAGTTGCTGCTGTTGGGCGTGCATAAAAAAATCTCCTGTAAACGTGGCCTAGGAAACCTCTGATTAACTATTGCGCTTGGCCATACTGCGTTAAAAATCGCCTCAAAATGCTCATTTACACCCCGTAAACTCCGCTTTTTCGTTGATTTTTGCCTTGTCTGGCCTGCGCTCATCACATTAATCAGAGGCTCCTTAGGTCTCGAGTAGCCGCAGGGTATCGCCGGTTGCGACGCCTAAACGCTGCGCTTCTTGTTCGCTAAGCACGATGGTGTTGTCATCGGTAGGCGCACGACCTACCCAGCTGGCGGTAAAGTTCAGCATTTGGGTGGTGGCGGCCAGCCAGCGGCTAACGCTCTCTTCCGCTGCACTATTGGATATTTCCACCTGGCAGAGCCGTGAGTTACGGATGGCGCGCACGTCGTCAATATAAGCTTCAACCGTCGGGCCACCGTCGAAAATATCGATATAGCCTTCCCAGCGTAGCCCCTCTTTTTTAAGCATTTCCAACGCCGGACGGGTATGCCGATGCACCTGACCAATACAGGCCCGCGCTTCTTCGGCCATAAAGGTGGTGTAAATGGGGAACTTGGGCATCAGCTCGCCGATAAAGCTTTTCTGCCCTAGACCGGTTAATCGATCCGCTTCGCTGAAATCCATGGGGAAGAAGTGTTTACCCAGGCTCTCCCAGAAAGGACTGGTGTTGTTTTCGTCAAACACACCGCGCATCTCCGCCAGCACTTTATCGGGGAAACGGTCGCGGAACTGGGCGATAAACAGCCAGCGTGCTTTAGAGAGCAGCGCGCCGTTGCGCAAATGTTTGTTGGCTTCGCCGCGGTATTCCGGGCGCAGAAACAGCGAGCACACTTCGGCGTCACCGGTGTGGTCGGAGCTTAAAAACAGCGTATCGATGGTGCGGTGCAGATCCAGCTGTACCGAGGAGTGGGCCAAGGTGCCCAGACGGTAGTTGTAGAACGGCACTTCCCGACCCACCTGGCCCTCAATGGCGCAGCAGCCAGCGAGTTCGCCGCTTGCTTCATCTTCCAGTACAAAGAAGTAGAGCCGGTCATCCACCGGGGTGCGCTCTTCGAAAGCACTGGCGGCGGCTTCAATCTTACCGGCTAGAAACTCGCGGTTATCCGGCAGCGAGGTAAAGCCAACGCCCGCCTGCTGCGCAAGCGCCTGAAGCCCATCCAAATCATCACGGGCAATGGGTCGAATGCGCATTACATCTCTCCTTCATCGAGTGCATCTACCGCGGTGGGTAACGTCAGCGGCGCGGCAAGTACCGCCCGCCCTTCCGTGACGCCCAACCGCTCGGCGTGCTCAGGAGATAGCATCAACTGACCGGTGGGCGAAAGCGCGTAACGCGCGACGATGCAACGGAACTCACCCAGCTTTTGATTGGCAACCAGCGCCGGTTCAGCATCAGGCAAGGTGTGCTCCGGGCGTATGCGCACAGGGTGCCAGGCGGCACTGCGGAAGGTTTCTAACCGTTCGCGCTCGGCTTTGACAATCGGCCCGGCGTCAAAAATATCCACATGCCGCGAACGCACAAAGCCCTCGGCCAGCATCTCTTCCAGCGCCTCTTCGTGGGCGGGGTGCTCACGACCTATCGCGGCTCGCGCCTGGGGCGTCAGCAGCGGCAAATAGAGCGGAAACTGGGGCATGACTTCGGCAATAAAGCTTTTCGAGCGCACTCCGGCAATGTGATTCATATCCTGGAAACTGCGGGCAAAAAAGTGCCGCCCTACGCTCTCCCAGAACGGCGATTCGCTGCGGGTATCCAGATAGCCCGGGAATGCTACGGCCAGAATGCGCGAAAAGCGCTCAGGATACTGGGCGATAAACATCAACCGCGCCCGGCGTAACAGGCTCTCCGCGCTGGTGCCTTTATAACGCGGGTTAAGCGAGAAGGCGCACAGCAGTGTGGCATCCGAGACTTCATGGGAGAGCGCCAGCGTCTGCACTTCGCGGCGCACGTTGAGCTGCTGGGAAGCGTGAATCAGCGTTTCCTGACGGTAAGTGTAATAGGCCTCGTTGGCGCCCGCCTGGGCACGGATAGTGGCCGTGCCCAGCACTTCCTCGCGGGTATCGTCCGCCAGAACAAAGGTATAGTGCTCGTCTTCTGGAAACTCAACGTCGCCGTTAAAGGCGTCTTGAGAGCGCGCGATGCGCTCCTGAAGGCGCTCACGGTTGGCGGGCAAGTTGGTCAGCCTCGGCACCGCGTGCTCTGCCAACTGCTCCAGCGCCATGAGATCCGACGCTTTAACGGGTCGAACTACCAGCATTCTCGACGCCTCCCCTTCCGTTAACACGAGTGACACAGCCTGTTGTTCACTCATGCGGTCGCAACTAACCGCTCAATCGCGCGCTCCAAGCGGGCCATGCCCTCGGCAATATCCGCCTCTGGAATAACTAGAGAAGGCGCCATGCGCAGTACGTTCGGCCCGGCGATCAGCGCCATCAAGCCCTCTTCAATCGCCAGCGGCAGAATATCTTTGGCACGCCCTTCATAGGCATCCGACATCTGGGCGCCCATCAGCAAGCCCATACCTCGAATCTCTTTGAACACGCCGTGCTTGCGGTTGATGGTTTCCAAATGCTCGCGGAACAGATCGTGACGCTTTTTGACCCCCTCAAGCACCTCGGGGGTATCGATAAATTCAACTGCCGCCAGGGCAACGGCGGATGCCAGCGCGTTACCGCCATAGGTAGAGCCGTGGGTACCGACAACTAATGATTTAGCCACCGAGTCGATTGCCAGCATGGCGCCAATGGGGAAACCGCCGCCCAGGGATTTCGCGCTGGTGAGAATATCCGGCGTAATGCCGTAATTTTTATAGGCGTAGAGTTCGCCGCTGCGACCAACGCCGGTTTGCACTTCGTCAAAAATCAGCAGCGCGTTGTGTTCATCGCACAGGTCGCGCAGACCCTGGAGGAATTCCGGCGTGCCGGGCACAATGCCGCCCTCGCCCTGCATCGGCTCGACCATAATCGCACAGGTGTCATCGCCGACCAGCTTGCGAACGCTTTCCAGATCATTGTAGTCAGCATGCAGGATGCCACCAGGTACCGGGCCAAAGCCTTGGGAGTACTTGGGCTGGCCGCCAACGCTGACGGTGAAGAAGGTACGCCCATGGAACGACTGATAAAACGAGATAATTTTATCTTTATGCTCGCCGTGGTTATCCACTGCCCAGCGGCGCGCCAGCTTGAGCGCGGCTTCGTTGGCTTCACCGCCGGAGGAGCACAAGAACACCTTATCGGCAAAGGTGCGCTCGACCAGCGTTTTGGCGAGGGCAAGCGCTGGCTCGTTGGTAAATACGTTAGACAGGTGCCACAGCTTGTCGCCCTGCTCTTTGAGCGCATTGACTAGCACCGGATGGCAATGGCCAAGGGAGTTAACTGCGATGCCCCCGGCAAAATCGATATATTCTCGCCCCTGTTGATCCCACAAGCGGCTACCTTCACCACGCACGGGAATGACCTGCTGCGGTGAGTAGTTGGGCGTCATGTAGTGGTCGTAATCTTGACGGCTTGGGGTATGGCTCATGGGACGCTAGCTCCAGTGGAGGAAAGGAATGTAAACAGTATAAAGGCCTAGCTAGGTTACCTGCTTTCAGCAATGGGACGGCAAATTATGAATAGCGGCGCCTAGCGAGATTAGGTACTACCTTGAAGAACCCTAAAAGAGCCCCATACTTATTAGCAAGCTATAAAGTTATCCGTTGTGTAGCGAGGTACTGATACTCAGGACGAGAGGAGACCAACGTATGCAAATCGATCTTAACGGCAAGCACGCCATCATCACCGGCTCAACCGCGGGCATTGGCTTTGCGATTGCTCAAGGACTCGCCAATGCTGGCGCTAACGTGGTCGTGACAGGACGCACCCAGGCACGGGTTGACGACGCCATCGCCGCGATTAAAAAAGCCACTCCCAATGCCAAGGTAGAAGGCGTGGCGGCTGATCTCGGCACTGCTGAAGGCTGCCAAGCGCTGATCAAACAGCAGCCCAGCACGGATATCCTGATCAATAATGTGGGTATTTTTGCGCCCCAGGACTTTTTTGACGTTGACGATGCCACTTGGCAACAATTTTTCGATATTAACATCATGAGTGCGGTGCGGCTTTCCCGCCACTATGCACAAGGTATGCGCGAGCGTGACTGGGGGCGCATTCAATTTATCTCCAGCGAGTCAGGCATCAACATCCCCAGTGAAATGGTGCATTACGGCATGACCAAATCGGCACTGCTCTCCGTCTCACGCGGGCTGGCTAAAGTGCTCAGCGGCACTCAGGTCACTGTGAATGCCATTCTTCCTGGGCCGACCCGTTCCGAGGGCGTACTCAATATGATAGGCGAAATGGCGGAAAAAGAAGGCACTTCCCAGCAAGAGATGGAAGAACGCTTTGTGCAGGAGAACCGGCCCTCTTCCATTATTCAGCGCTTGGCCACCCCCGAAGAGGTCGCTAGCATGAGCGTTTACGCCGCATCGCCCCAGGCTAGTGCCACCACCGGCGCGGCACTGCGGGTGGAAGGTGGCATTGTGGATACCTTAACCTAATCCATCTAAGCGAATTCCTCTAAGCTAATTCCTCTAACCCAGGCGCTCTTCCCGCGGTGTCATGCCGTAATGGTGCCGGTAGGCGGTGGAGAAGTGGGCGCCAGAGGAAAATCCCGTGGCAAAGGCAATATCGCCTACCGGCCGATCACTCTCGCGCAGCTGCTTGCGGGCTTCCTGCAAGCGCAAATCGAGATAGTAGCGGCTGGGCACCGCCTGCAGATACTTCTTAAATAGCCGCTCCAACTGGCGCCGGGAAATCCCCAAGTGCTCGGCCAGTTCCAAGGTCGAGAGCGGCTCCTCAATATTAGCTTCCATCAGCGTCACAGCATCCACCAGGCTCTGCGGTGCATGCCCCAGGCGGCTTCGCAGCGGCACGTGCTGGCGCTCATCTGCCAAGCGAATGCGGTCGCAGGCAAACTGTTCCGACACCTGCTCCGCCAAGCGCGCACCGTGATGCCGGCCGACCAGCGTGAGCATTAAGTCCATGGCGGCAGTACCGCCCGCGCAGGTAAGTCTATCGCGGTCAATTTCAAACAGCTGCTGAGAAAGCGTGACCTGCGGATAAGCCTGGGAAAAGGCCTCAAAACGCTGCCAGGGCAGTGTCGCCCGATAACCTTCTAGCAAACCACAGCGTGCCAATACCTCGGTGCCCCCTGCCAAGCCACCCAGCGCTACACCATGGCCCTGGTGCCCTCGCAGCCACTCATTGAGCTTAGCAGGCAGCGTATAGGGCAACGGCGTCGGTGCACATATGAACAACAGGTCTAGGGGGCCTAGAGCAGTACTTAGCTCATGCTGCGCTATTAGCGAAAGCTGGGCGCCACTACGTACGGGCTCGTCATTGAGGCTAAGTGTGACGGTTTGGTAAAGCATCTGCCCACTCAGCTGGTTAGCCATTTGCAGCGGTTCCAGCGCACTAGCGTGGGTCAATAACGAAAACCCCGGCAGCAGCAGAAAGGCCACCCGCCGACGGGGTGGAGCTGCATGTGAGGCTAACGGGTTGGGTTGCATGATAACTGATTGGGCTGCATGAAAAACTGCCATCGGCGTAGGTAAGTTCCCATCTTACCCAATTGCGTAGATGAAGGCAGCGCTAGTTAGCCATACATAAAAAAAGGCGTCGCAGTGTTGATAGCGTTAGCTGGCTTCCAATCGAGTAGGAAGGGGAGTCGCCTCCCCTGTCCTCTCACACCACCGGGCATACGGTTCCGTACCACGGCGGTTCATGAAGAACGCTTGAGCCATCTTACCGCGTCCAGTATCGAGATCAGTCCC
>NZ_JAUAMB010000035.1 GCF_031010175.1 Halomonas sp. SpR1 | reverse complement strand
GGGACTGATCTCGATACTGGACGCGGTAAGATGGCTCAAGCGTTCTTCATGAACCGCCGTGGTACGGAACCGTATGCCCGGTGGTGTGAGAGGACAGGGGAGGCGACTCCCCTTCCTACTCGATCTTAACCGCTTTCGACTATCAATGCTGCTTAATAGGGCGCCACGCTGAGGTTAGCACCACTGCCGATCAAGCGAACACGCTGGCCAGCTTGGAATTGGCGATCTGCACGCTGAACAACAACGATGTCAGAGCCGTCATCACGACGAATTTCCATTTCCAGTGCATTGACGCGGTTAGTCGCATCTTCAGCGGCCGTACCTGCCACCGCACCACCGAGTGCGCCAGCAACCGTTGCCAATTGACGACCTGAGCCACCACCGACTTGGTTGCCCAGCAGGCCACCAATGATCGCGCCACCACCACTACCTAAAAGACCGCCTGCACGGCTTTCCGCCTGAATCTGTACCGGGCGAACCGCCACGATAGTGCCATAAGTGACGCTTTGGCTCGTTTTAGCCTGGTTACCGCTATAGACATCGCCAGAGTAGCCGGATGTGTTGGCGCAGCCAGCCAGGGTGAGAATGCTTAGTGCGGCAACGGGTAAAAGAAGACGTTTCATTAAAACCTCCAGGGTGTCTATGTTGATAACTGTCGCCCACATAGCTGTCATTCAGATGACGGTTTGAGGAGCGATTGCAGTTATAGAACAGTGTTCGTTAAAGATAGCCGATGCTAATGGCTTTGACCAGCGATCGTTTAAAAAGATCAAAGCTGAGCAAGCTGTAGCCAAAAAATAGCTTAATCTAGAGTCTAACAGTGTATTAAGAAAACAGTGTGCAAATACCGCTAGAAAAACAAAAACAGGAGGCCGGGAGGCCTCCTGTTGTAGGGGTGCATGGTGAGTTAAGGTATTAAAACCTGCCCATTAGCCAAACTGGTTCATCGTATTGTCTTTGCCACCGGCTTTGAGCGCTGCATCGCCGTGGAAGAACTCTTTGTGGTCATCACCGATATTGGAGCCGGCCATATCCTGGTGACGTACTGTGGCGATTCCCTGACGAATTTCCTGGCGTTGTACGCCTTTTACGTAAGCCAGCATGCCTTCGTCGCCGAAGTAGCCTTTTGCGAGATTGTCGGTAGACAGGGCGGCCGTGTGGTAAGTCGGCAGTGTGATCAAGTGGTGGAAGATGCCCGCTTCGCGAGACGAGTCGCGCTGGAAATTGCGCGTCCACTCATCGGCCAATTGGCCAAGTTCGGTGTCATCGTACTCAGCGCTCATTAGCTTGTCACGCTGGTATGCGGAAACGTCTTTACCCTCTTCCTGCCAGGCATCGAACACCTGCTGGCGGAAGTTCAGCGTCCAGTTGAACGACGGTGAGTTGTTGTAGACCAGCTTGGCATCCGGCACTACTTCACGAATCCGGTTAACCATGCTGGCAATCTGGCCCACATGGGGCTTCTCGGTTTCGATCCATAGCAGATCTGCACCGTTTTGCAGGCTGGTGATGCAGTCAAGAATAACGCGGTCTTCGCCGGTTCCGGGTTTGAACTGGTAAAGGCCCGAAGCGAGGCGCTTGGGTTTAACCAGTTTACCGTTCTGTTTGATGACGACGTCGCCGTTGTTGATGTCGGCAGCGTTCTCAATCACATCGCCATCCAGGAAGCTGTTGTACTGATCGCCGAGGTCGCCTGGTTCATTGGTGACGGCAATTTTTTGCGTCAAGCCAGCGCCCAGTGAGTCGGTACGCGCCACGATAACGCCATCTTCAATACCGAGTTCGAGGAAGGCGTAACGCACGGCGTTGATTTTGGCCAGGAAGTCCTCATGGGGCACGGTGACTTTACCGTCCTGGTGGCCGCACTGCTTCTCATCAGAGACCTGGTTTTCCAGTTGAATACAGCAGGCGCCCGCTTGAATAAACTTCTTAGCCAGCAGGTAGGTGGCTTCTGCGTTACCAAAGCCCGCATCAATATCGGCAATGATGGGGACGATATGGGTTTCGTAGTTGTCGATTTTGCTGATCAGTTCACGCTCTTTGCCGCTGTCACCGGCTTCTTTGGCTTCATCCAGCGCACGGAACAGGTGGTTAAGTTCCCAGGCATCGGCTTGTTTTAGAAAGGTGTAGAGTTCTTCGATCAGATCCGCCACGGAGGTTTTTTCGTGCATCGACTGGTCGGGCAGTGGGCCAAACTCGGAGCGCAGCGCGGCCACCATCCAGCCTGAAAGGTAGAGGTAGCTACGTTTGGTGGTGCCAAAATGCTTTTTGATCGAGATAAGCTTCTGCTGACCAATAAAGCCGTGCCAGCAACCCAGGGACTGGGTGTACTGTGCGGTGTCAGCATCGTAGGCGGCCATATCTTCGCGCATGACTTTGGCGGTGTAGCGGGCAATGTCCAGGCCGGTGTGAAAGCGGTTTTGAGCACGCATACGGGCGGCGTACTCGGGTTTGATGGCTTCCCACTTACCGCCTTGTGCTTCGCGTAGTTGGGCCATGGCTTTGATATCGTCGAGCAGTCCTGTCATGAGCTTACCCTCTTCGTTTGTGTTGGCAGTTCTTAAATGCTGGTGTCGTTTCGCCAATCAGTGCTTGCTAATGCTGCACCTGCGAAGTTGTGTTCAGCATCATTCAATTTGGCGTTTCTGTCTCTAAGTCAATCGTCTCTAAGCCCATTGTCTTGGGTACTAGAAACATCAGTGCTAAATACATCTGAAACAGCGTCGCGGACTTGAAGTACTCGCTACATCGCCATAACGCTGCAATGCAACAACTATCTACTAGGAGAGCGCATTCAACAATTGACACTTGGAGGCATAGGGCGTTGTAACCCGACTACAGTAGGGTGAGAAAGCGGTGGGTTTGTGTAGTGGTTTTTCGTCAGGAAGGCATAAAAAAGCACTGCCGAGGCAGTGCTAGAGATTAGTTGTAAATAAAATGTGCAGAAAGAGGATCGGAATCGGCCCGTAGCGGGGGTCTTTTGCCATGGATGGCAAAAGTAGCGCCCATGGATGGGTTTACAGCGCCCCCGCGGAGGGTTGATCCGATTCGGTGCCTACTGGGGTTGAAACTCCGTAAGCGAAAGCGTCATTTCTCGATGGGGAATGCCCGCATCCATAAACTCATCGCCGTGGGCGACGAAGCCTAGCCGCTCATAAAAAGCCAGCGCGTGAACCTGAGCGCTGAGGGCTACCTGGGCGTGACCCGCATGGCGAGCCGCTTCAATGGCGGACTGCATCAGCAGTACACCAATGCCGGTGCCGCGGGCATCACTAAGTACCGCGACACGGCCAATATGCGCGTCGGGCAGCAGTCGTGCGGTGCCGACCGGCTGCCCGTCGAGGAGCGCCAAAAAGTGCTGGCATTCTGGGTCTAAATCATCCCACTCCTCATCCGGAGGCACGTTTTGCTCTTCAATAAATACCTTGCGCCGGATTTCGCTGGCAGCCTGGCCCAGTGCCTCCCAGTCGCCGGTACTGATGTGGGTGATGGCCATTAATACCCCTCGTCGTCGTCACCTTCATCGCTCATAAAGCCGAGGCTGCCGGTATTAACCAGCTGCGTGATTAGCGTAGCGGCACCGTCAAGCTCAAGGTCTTCGGCGTAGAGCGGAGTAGTGTCGGCAAGTCGCTTGGCTAGCTCAACCGAACAGGCGTGGCCGTCGCCATCGACAAACAGCGTGGTGCCGCTGGCATCACTACGCCAGGCAAAGCGTGCACCGGGCATATGGTAAAGCGGTTCGCCGTCTTGTAGCTGAGCAACAAGCTCAGCCTCGGTCATCGGCGTTTCAAGCGGTACCACTTGATCGACATATTTTGGCTGAGTCATCACCCGGCCAAACCACTGGGCGACTTGGGTGGGGTTATCCAGCGTCGATATAATCAGCTGACGCATACGTTCAACGGCTGCGTCGTCCAGTTCACCGGCCTGCTGGGCAGGCGCCATGCCTGCATCGCTGTAACGCTGTGAGGCGGGAAGCTGCTCGCCTAAATAGTCGGCATAGGAGGTGATTGCTTCATCGGCGGAGGGAGCACGAAAACCAATCGAGATGGTCATGCAGTCATCGCTCTGGCTAACGCCGTGATGCGCCCAACCAGGTGGGAGATAGAGCATGTCGCCGGGATCAAGCACCCAGTCGGAGTCAGGCTCTACGGTGAACTCCTTTAAAATGCGCAGATCAATCCCCTGGATAATCGGCGCTTCATCGGTCAGTTTGCCACCCAACTGCCAGCGGCGGTGGCCGCTGGCTTGGAGTAGGAAAACATCGTACTGATCAATATGGGCACCCACATTACCGCCAGGAGGCGCGTAGCTGATCATCACATCATCGAGCCGCCAACGGGGCAGAAAATCAAACTCGTCCATTAGTGCAGCCACTGACGGCACATAGTGATCAACCGCTTGCACCAGCAGGCTCCAGTTGTTTTCCGGCAGCCGTTCGAAGGTGGCTTCATCGAAGGGGCCATGGGAGACTTGCCAGGGCCCATCCGGGCCTTCTTCTTCGACCAATCGCGCTTCCACGCCAGGCTCGCAGGCAAGCCCTGCCAGCTCATCGGCTTCAATCGGGCTGATGAAATCCGGCATCGCGCCGCGAATCAGCAGCGGCTTTTGCTGCCAATAATTGGCCAGAAAGTCGGCGGCGGTAAGGTCGCCCAGCAGGGTTAACGGCTTATCGTGATGGTTCATGGCATTCCCTGGCGTTAGTAAGTTAGCGTTATATGGCGTTATAGATGTCTTTATAGATGTCTTTATAAAGAGTTTAATTGTTGCGTCAATGCTTCGGCCTGGGCCTGGGCATTACCAATATAGTTGGCTGGTGAGAGCGCCTTCAACTCGGTTTTGACCTCGCCAGGCAGTTCCAGGGTATCAATAAACGCCGCAAAGCCCGCCTGGTCAATACGCTTGCCACGGGTCAACTGCTTGAGTTTTTCGTAGGGCTTTTCGATGCCGTAGCGGCGCATCACCGTTTGGATTGGCTCGGCAAGCACTTCCCAGCTGTTGTCCAGGTCAGCCTCTAAACGCTCGGGATTGGCTTCCAGCTTGCTGATGCCTTTCAGGCTGGCATGGTAAGCAATCAAACCATAGGCTAGGCCCACGCCCAGATTACGCAGCACGGTGGAGTCGGTCAGGTCACGCTGCCAGCGCGAGATGGGCAGCTTCTGGGCGAGATGGCTGAGCACCGCATTGGCCAGGCCCAGGTTGCCCTCGGAGTTTTCAAAGTCGATCGGGTTAACTTTGTGCGGCATGGTCGATGAGCCAATTTCGCCCTCCACCGTGCGCTGCTTGAAGTAGCCCAATGAAATATAGCCCCATACGTCGCGATCGAAGTCGATCAGGATCGTATTGAAGCGGCAAATGGCGTCAAACAGTTCGGCGATATAGTCGTGGGGCTCGATCTGGGTGGTGTAAGGGTTAAAGGTTAACCCCAGGCCTTCCACGAAGGTACGCGCGTTGGCTTCCCAGTCAATTTCCGGGTAGGTGGTCAGGTGAGCGTTGTAATTGCCCACGGCGCCATTGATCTTGCCCAGCACTTCCACCGCTTCAATCTGCTTAAGCTGGCGCTTGAGGCGGTAAGCCACATTGGCCATCTCTTTACCCAGCGTGGTGGGCGTCGCCGTTTGCCCGTGAGTGCGGGAAAGCATCGGCTGGGCGGCATGGGCAATGGCTAATTTGCCGATTTCATCAGCCACTTCGTGCATGGTGGGTAGCATGGCGTTCAGGCCATCGCTGAGCATCACGCCGTAAGAGAGGTTGTTGATATCCTCACTGGTGCAGGCGAAGTGAATGAACTCAGTGACCGCATGCAGCTCGGCTTGATTGGCAATTTTCTCTTTGAGGAAATACTCCACCGCCTTGACGTCATGGTTGGTGGTGCGCTCGATCTCTTTGATGCGTTCGGCGTCTTCAAGCGAAAACTCACGAATCAACTGCTCTAGAAACGCCGTAGCTTCAGCGGAGAGTCTCGGTACTTCGATAATTTGCGCGTGTTCAGCCAGACGCTGTAGCCAGCGAACTTCCACAATCACACGGGCGCGGATCAGGCCGAATTCACTGAAATGTTCGCGCAGGGCGGCGGCTTTAGAGGCGTAGCGGCCATCGACGGGGGAAAGGGCGGTCAAAGCGGAGAGTTGCATGGCATCGTTTCCAGGAGGTTCGAAAGAAAATTAGTCGAGAGCAGGTTAATCGATTAAATAGTGGCTTAACTGAGGCTGTCCAGCGCCCGGCGTAGCGCTTTACGCTGGAATACCAGCTTCCAGCGTCGCCCACCTTGCTGGTGCCACAGTAGCCCAAAGCGGATGCCTGCCATTAAACAGGCGCGCACGCGCTCGGGCATCATGCGGCTCTGCAGTAGCGACGGGTCGCCCTGCACCACAATACGGGTTTTAAACGTGGAGATGGTCTCCTGGTAAGCTTCCCCTAGGCTGGCGACCACGTTTTCATGGGTAGTGCCGAAGTGTTCAGCCTGCCCCTGAATACGGGTTAATTTTTGCCCCAGCGTATCCATCATGTCGTTATTGGTGCGCAGCTTATTCATCAGCATCAGCAGCGAAAAACCGTAACGCAGTACCACCGGGTTCGCCTGTTTGCGACCTACCAGGGCTTCTAAGGTATCCAGGCCCCGACGAAGGTTATTGGGGTGCCCGCCATAAATCGCTTCGAAACTTGCTGGATTAGTATCAACGGTGGCCTCAATCAGCGTTTCCCAGGCGCGGGGGTCGACTTGGCCTGTGCGGGCGAGCTCGTCAACCAGGCTAGCGGCCTGAAACACGCCCGCCAAAGCAAGCGCTTGGCGGGCGGCCGGGGAGTCGGGAGCGCGATGAATCGGGGTGGTGGGATTCATGCGGCGGCCTCCGTGGTTTTCTTCCAGGTGGCCCGGATAACGCCGCCTCCCAAGCAAATATCGCCATCGTAAAGTACTAGTGACTGGCCTGGGGTAACCGCCCACTGTGGGTCGTCGAAAGTGACCTCAACGCCGCCGTCGGGCAGCACGCGCATTTCACAGCTGCAGTCGCTTTGCCGATAGCGGGTCTTAGCGGTAAAGCGACCCTGTTGAGCCGGCGGCTCACCGGCGACCCAGTCCATCGCCTCGGTGGCTAATGTATCGGAGTAGAGCAGTTGATCGTGCTTACCCTGCACCGCGATCAGTACATTGCGATCAAGATCTTTTGCCGCCACGTACCAGGGCTCTTCTGAATAGTTGGAAAGCCCGCCAATCCCAAGGCCCTGGCGCTGGCCCAGGGTGTAGTACATCAGCCCCATATGTTGGCCAATCACATCGCCATCCGGCGTTTCAATGCTGCCGGGCTGGGCGGGTAGGTACTGCTGCAGGAAGTCGCGAAAGCGCCGCTCGCCGATAAAGCAGATGCCTGTGGAGTCCTTTTTCTTGGCGGTAACCAGTCCATGCTGTTCAGCCAAGGCGCGCACGGCAGGTTTTTCCAGCTCACCCACGGGGAACAGGGTGCGTGCAATCGCGGCTTCCGGCACCGCATGCAGGAAGTAGCTTTGATCTTTATTGCCATCCAGGCCTTTAAGCAGGCGGGGGCGACTTTCGCTCATGCCTTGGCGGACATGCCCTTGACGAACATAGTGGCCGGTGGCGATTTTGCTAGCCCCGAGCATTTCGGCGTACTCAAGGAACACCTTAAACTTGATCTCCCGGTTACACAGAATATCCGGGTTGGGTGTGCGGCCCGCTTTGTATTCGGCTAAAAAGTGCTCAAAGACGTTATCCCAATACTCCGCGGCAAAATTAGCGGTGTGCAGCTTAATGCCGAGCTTTGCGCAGACCGCCTCGGCGTCGGCGAGATCCTCTTTGGCCGTACAGTACTCGGTGCCGTCGTCTTCATCCCAATTTTTCATAAACAGACCTTCCACCTCATAGCCTTGCTGCATAAGGAGAAGGGCAGAAACGGACGAGTCCACGCCGCCGGACATACCGACAATCACTTTGCCGTTAGCAGAGGTTTCGGTAGTGGTTGAGCCAGTGCTGGATGACTCGGTATTGGATGACCCGGTATTGGATGACATAGGCATCCTCAGTAGAAGTAGTGTGCAATTGGGCGGGGATTATACACGATGGGAGGGAATGCCTTCGAGTGCTTCACTCGCGAATCACTGCCAGCGGGTAACACTGCTCGCTGAGTGCGTCTTCAATGCGTTTAAGCACTAGCGGGCTGCGCAGGCGCGCCTGCTGCTCGAGCGACCGTATCTGCTCAACGGTAAGCCAGTGGGTGGCGAAAATATCCGGGTCGAGGGGAAGGTCGAGTTGCTGAAGCGGCTCAGCAATGAACCCGTGGCTATGGAACGTTTCTCCAGCGCCGGTATGAAAAACATACAGGCCCAGATACCCGGTAAGTGATACCTGCCAGGCAGTCTCTTCCACTACCTCGCGCAGAATTGCTCTGATGGGGCCTTCGCCGGGTTCAATATGCCCAGCGGGCTGATTAAACACGCTTTGCGGGCCGCCGCGATGCTCTTCCACCAGCAAAAAGCGCTGGCCCTGCTGAATCACGCAGGCTGCCGTGCTACGAATAAGGCTCATCAGGGTTTCCTGCGTTTGGTGGTGGGCCGTGCGCGCTGATTTTTCTGCTGCGCTACTCGCTGTCCTACTCCCCGACCAGGGGGCGCATTGGCGGGCCGGGGCGCGTGCAGGGTCTCTTTGCGCCATTCGCCAGGGGCTAAACCATCCAGCCGCCAGGGGCCAATGGCCGCACGAATCAAACGCAGGGTTGGAAAGCCGACGTGGGCGGTCATGCGGCGCACTTGGCGGTTACGGCCTTCGCTGATGGTGAGCTCCAGCCAGCTAGTCGACGGGTGGCGTTTGGGGTCGATGTCGGGTTGGCGCGGCGCAATCGTCGGGGGATCTATTCGACGAGCCTTGGCTGGCTGCGTTGGGCCATCTTTCAGCGCCACCCCTTGACGTAGCGCTTTCAGCGCTGCGTCACTAATCTCACCTTCTACTTGAGCCCAGTAGGTTTTGGGCTGCTTGTAACGCGGGTGAGAGATGCGGTGAATCAATTCGCCGTCATCACTGAGCAGTAGCAGACCCTCTGAGTCGTAATCAAGGCGTCCGGCGGCGTACACCCCTGGCACCGTAATAACATCGGCTAATGTGGCGCGAGCCTGTTTGTCGGTAAACTGAGAGAGCATACGATAGGGTTTGTGCAGTAAATATAAGGTACTCATGATCTCTTTATGGGGTTGCCCTTGATTTGTCGACAATCTCTCATGCGATTAAAATGCTGCGCTGGTATACTTTTCAAAAGTCGTTTCAACAGCTATCCCAATAACCAGCTCAACAACCATCGATCAATAACCTAGAAAGCCAAATAAAACGACCCCGCCTGCTTCGCGGCATGGTCTCTCGTTGAATGAGTCGCGTTGCTCAGGGTCTTTATAATCACAGCGATAGAAAAGAGGTTAACGCAAAATGTCTAAAACGCCGAAGATCATTTACACGCTCACCGACGAGGCGCCTGCGCTCGCAACATACTCTTTGCTTCCAATTATTGACGCCTTTACCGACGCTGCTGGCATTGAAGTGGAAACCCGGGATATCTCCCTGGCGGCCCGTGTTCTCGCTTTATTCCCCGATTATTTAACTGAAGAACAGCGCATTGAGGATCACTTGGCTGAATTGGGTGCACTGGCCAGGGTTCCGGAAGCCAATATCATCAAATTGCCCAATATCAGTGCTTCCATGCCGCAGCTGCGGGCAGTTATCAAAGAACTGCAAGAGCAGGGCTACCCGCTGCCGGAGTATCCTGACGAGCCAAGCACCGACGAAGAGAAAGATATCAAAGCGCGCTACGACAAAGTCAAAGGCAGCGCGGTTAACCCAGTGTTGCGTGAAGGTAACTCTGACCGTCGTGCGCCGAAGGCCGTCAAAGAGTACGCGCGAAAATACCCTCACTCGATGGGTGAGTGGAGTCAGGCCTCGCGTAGCCACGTTTCCCACATGCATAAGGGCGATTTCTACGACGGTGAAAAGTCGATAACGCTGGATCGTGCGCGCAATGTGAAGATGGAACTGACCACCAAGAGTGGCCAAACCCAGGTGCTCAAGTCGAATATCCCGCTACTCGAAGGCGAGATCATCGACAGTATGTTCATGAGCAAAAAAGCCTTGCTCGAATTCTACGAGCAGGAAATAGAAGATGCCCGCAAGTCTGGCGTGATGTTCTCGTTGCACGTAAAAGCGACGATGATGAAGGTTTCACACCCGATTGTGTTTGGCCACTGTATCAAGATTTTTTACAAAGACGCCTTTGAGAAACACGGTGAGTTGTTCAAAGAGCTGGGTGTCGACGTCAATAATGGCATCGCCAATCTCTACGAGAAGATCGAGACGTTGTCAGAATCACAGCGCGATGAAATCATCAGCGACTTGCACGCGTGCCATGAAAAGCGCCCAGAGTTGGCAATGGTGGATTCGGCGCGTGGTATCACCAACTTCCACTCGCCCAGCGATGTGATTGTGGACGCTTCAATGCCGGCGATGATTCGTGCCGGAGGCAAGATGTACGGCGGTGACGGTCGTCTTAAGGACGTTAAGGCCGTTATGCCCGAGTCTACATTCGCGCGTATTTACCAGGAAATGATCAATTTCTGTAAATGGCACGGTGCTTTTGATCCAGCGACCATGGGCACCGTACCCAATGTTGGCTTGATGGCGCAAAAAGCCGAAGAGTACGGCTCCCACGACAAGACCTTTGAAATTCCGGAAGATGGTGTTGCCAATATCACCGATCTGGACACGGGTGAGGTGCTGCTGACGCAGAATGTGGAGCAGGGTGATATCTGGCGGATGTGCCAAGTCAAGGACGCGCCGATTCGCGACTGGGTCAAGCTGGCAGTAGAGCGCTGCCGTGATTCTGGTATGCCGACGGTGTTCTGGCTCGACCCATACCGCCCGCATGAGAACGAGCTGATCAAAAAGGTCAAAACGTACCTCAAGGATCACGACACCGATGGGCTGGAAATTCATATCATGTCCCAGGTTCGGGCAATGCGTTACACGCTAGAGCGTGTGATTCGTGGCCTTGATACCATCTCAGTGACGGGTAACATCCTGCGCGATTACCTGACGGATCTATTCCCGATTCTTGAGCTGGGCACCAGTGCTAAGATGCTCTCTATCGTTCCCCTGATGGATGGCGGTGGTCTGTTTGAAACCGGTGCCGGTGGCTCCGCACCCAAGCACGTTCAGCAACTGCTGGAAGAGAATCATCTGCGCTGGGACAGCCTTGGCGAGTTCCTGGCACTGGTAGCCTCTTTGGAGCACCTGGCTAAACGCTTTGGTAACGACCGTGCTAAGCTGCTGGCGAAAGCGCTGGATGAAGCAAACGGCAAGTTCCTCGAAAGCAACAAGTCGCCTTCACGCAAAGTGGGTGAGTTGGACAACCGAGGCAGCCATTTCTACCTGGCGTTATACTGGGCAGAAGCGTTGGCGGCTCAAGATCAAGACGCTGAATTGAAAACACGTTTTGCCCGCCTGGTGGAAACGCTGAAAGCTAATGAAGCGACAATCATTGATGAACTCAATGGCGTTCAAGGGCAGCCTGTTGATCTTAAAGGCTATTATCACCCGAACGGCGAGTTGGCTAGCCAAGTCATGCGTCCGAGCAAAACGCTTAACGAAGCGCTTGCTATGGTGGCAAACGGCTAACGCTGCCAAGACAGGCGTTTCACAAGTACTCTGCGCGGCCCACTGGGCAAAGCGCATGAAAACGCTGTGACACCCCTCGCCCACCCTGGTGGGCGAGGGTTTTTTGTCTTATCGAATATGTTAATTTTGTATTTTCCATGAACCCTTGCTGATCGGCAGCGTCTGAAAGTAGACAATAGCCTTTAGACTTCCATCGGTCAGTGTTGAGACAACCAACCGTGTTGCTTATGCCTAACCAAAATAGTTCATGCTTGGCCCTGCGGCCCGTACTTGCGGGGATGACACGGCCAAATATGCCTGATGAAGATGGTGATATAGCGGTGCAGTCAGCAGAACCGGCGCTGGCTCAACCGCCGCTTTATAAGGTGGTACTTCACAATGACGATTACACACCTATGGAATTTGTCATTGAAGTGCTGCAGGATTTTTTTAATATGGATAGCGAGACGGCCGTTCAGGTCATGCTCGCCGTACATACCCAAGGAAAGGGCACTTGTGGCGTGTTTACGCGCGATATAGCCGAAACCAAAAGCTATCAAGTCAATGAATATGCCCGTGAGTGTGAGCACCCGTTGATAAGTGATATTGAGGCCGCCAATTAGAAACGTTGAGAAATAATTGGTGGCGAGGCTTGCAACCGTGCCATTTGTACCCGATGTTGAGAGTGCCGGTCGATTAAACTGATCCGACGCAAGCCCTAGGTGGCGATACGCCCTAGGTAGTAGCGAAAAGGGGACTGCCATGCTGAGCAAAGAACTTGAAATGACCCTGAACACGGCCTTCACCGTGGCGCGTTCCAAGCGCCATGAGTTTATGACCGTTGAGCACCTGCTGCTAGCGTTGCTAGATAATGCCTCAGCGGTAGACGTACTGAAGGCCTGTGGGGCGAACCTCGACAAGCTGCGGTCCGATCTGCAGGATTTTATTAACTCGACTACGCCACTGATCCCAGAAGGCCAGGGTGATCGCGAGACCCAGCCGACGCTTGGTTTTCAGCGTGTTTTACAGCGGGCGGTCTTCCACGTTCAGTCATCTGGCAAAAGCGAAGTGTCCGGCGCCAATGTGCTGGTGGCGATTTTCTCCGAACAAGAGAGCCAGGCGGTTTACTTCCTTAAGCAACAGAGCGTTGCACGGGTCGATGCGGTCAACTACATCGCCCACGGCATCTCCAAAGTGGCTGGTCACGGCCCGTCTCCCGCTCCCTCTTCATCCGAGAGTGAAGACGCGGAAGAGGGTGGTAACGAGGGCGCCGCGCATCCATTGACTGGCTACGCTACCAACCTGAACGAACAAGCCCGGCTGGGTAAAATTGATCCGCTAATTGGCCGTGATCATGAGCTTGAACGCGTGGTGCAAATTCTGGCTCGGCGGCGCAAAAATAACCCATTGTTAGTCGGCGAAGCGGGGGTGGGTAAAACTGCGGTGGCCGAGGGCTTAGCCAAGCGTATCGTTGAAGAAGACGTGCCTGACGTGATTGCCGATGCGGTGGTCTACTCGCTGGACATGGGCGCGCTGCTGGCTGGCACCAAGTACCGTGGGGATTTTGAAAAACGTCTCAAGAGCCTGCTGAGCGAACTACGCAAACAGCCTAACGCTGTGCTGTTCATCGATGAGATCCATACCGTCATTGGTGCTGGTGCTGCGTCGGGTGGCGTGATGGACGCGTCTAACCTGCTCAAACCGCTGCTCTCCTCGGGCGAGCTGCGCTGCATTGGCTCGACCACGTTCCAAGAGTTTCGCGGTATCTTTGAGAAAGATCGTGCCCTGGCGCGGCGCTTCCAAAAAGTGGATGTGATGGCGCCCTCGGTTGAAGACACCATCAAAATCCTAAAAGGGTTGCGTTCACGCTTTGAAGAGCACCACGAACTGAAGTACACCGATGGCGCGCTGGAGAGTGCGGCACGTTTGGCGGATCGCTATATCAACGACCGTTTCCTGCCTGACAAAGCGATTGATGTGATTGACGAGGCAGGCGCGCACCAGCGACTACTGCCTCCGGAAGTTCGCGCCAAGACCATCGATGTCGAGCAAGTGGAAGCCGTGGTGGCATCGATTGCGCGCATTCCGCCGAAGAGTGTATCGAGCTCTGACCGTAAACTGCTCGAGAAGCTGGATCGTGACCTGAAAATGCTGGTATTCGGGCAGGATGAAGCGATTGATAGCCTCTCCGCGGCTATTAAACTCTCCCGGGCCGGGCTTAAATCCCCCGATAAGCCCGTTGGTAGCTTCCTGTTTGCCGGCCCTACCGGTGTGGGTAAGACGGAAGTGGCCAAACAGCTTGCGAATATCATGGGCATCGAGCTGGTGCGCTTCGATATGTCCGAGTACATGGAGCGTCACACCGTATCGCGCCTGATTGGTGCGCCTCCTGGTTACGTGGGTTACGACCAGGGTGGCCTGCTGACCGAAGCGGTTACCAAGCAGCCACACTGCGTACTGCTGTTGGATGAGATTGAGAAAGCGCACCCGGAAGTCTTTAACCTGCTGCTGCAGGTCATGGATCACGGTCGTTTAACGGATAACAATGGCCGCGAAGCGGACTTCCGCCACGTTATCCTGATCATGACCTCCAACGCCGGTGCAGAGCAGGCATCGCGCCGTTCAATTGGCTTCCAAAGTCAAGATCACTCTACCGATGCCATGGAAGTGATCCGCCGCACCTTCTCGCCGGAGTTCCGCAACCGTCTGGATGGCATCATTCAGTTCCATTCGCTGCCGGTTTCCATAGTGCGCAATGTCGTCGACAAGTTCTTGATCGAACTGCAGGCGCAGCTGGATGAGAAGCGTGTTCAGCTGGATGTGGACGATATGGCCCGGGATTGGCTGGCCGATAAAGGCTACGATCCTGATATGGGCGCACGACCAATGGCGCGCCTCATTCAAGAGAAGCTGAAGAAGCCACTAGCCGAGATGATTCTGTTTGGCGAACTGGCTGACCAGGGCGGCATTGTTCACGTAAGCCTAGAGGAGGGTGAACTGCATCTTTCCACTGAGACTGAAATGGCGGATGCGCCCTGAAAAGGGCGCTAAGCCGCATTGACGCCAAAGATGTAAATTCATAGAAACGCAGCGCCCTGTCTTTGACGGGGCGTTGTCGTTCTTAGTCAGCCGTCATCAACCCGCTGAGGGCTTAGCGCGAACGGTAGACGATACGGCCTTTGGACAGGTCGTACGGTGTCAGCTCTACTTTTACCTTGTCGCCGGTCAGAATGCGGATATAGTTTTTGCGCATTTTGCCAGAGATGTGAGCGGTAACGACGTGACCGTTTTCCAGCTCAACCCGAAACATGGTGTTCGGAAGGGTATCGACGATAACGCCTTCCATTTCAATATGATCTTCGCGTGCCATATAGGCATGTCCTCACTTATGAGTTAGTGATGTAATAACCGGTCAGAATTTGAGTGCCGCTAGGTGGGCGCTCAAGAAACAGCGCTATATTGTGCCGTAAGCCCGCCGTCAAGGCAAAAAAGCTCGTGGGTTTAGCGAATTAATGGCCGCCAATGGCGCCCGTCGAGTATTTCCAACGGCGCAAAAGCCTGCTTGTAACGCATCTTACGGCACTCTTCGATCCAATACCCTAAATAAAGGTGCGGCAGCGCTTTTTCTCGACTGAGCTCAATGAGCTGGAGAATAGCAAAGGTGCCTAGCGAACGCTTATCCAGTGCTTCGCTCACGGCAAAGAAGGTGTAGATTGCCGAGAGACCGTGCTCCAACTGGTCAAAGGCGGCTACCCCGACCAGTTCGTCGCCGAGATACATCTCCATCAGATGGGCATAGGGCTCATCTAGGGTGAGAAAGGTACGGTACTGCTCGCGGCTGGGAGGGTACATATCGCCGTCGGCATGGCGCTGGCGAATATAGTCAGCGTAAAGCGAGTAGTGGCTGGATGCAAAGTGAGCTGGCACAACACGAACGTGGATGTCGGCATTGCGGCGCCAGATTTTACGCTGAGTGCGGTTAGCCGCAAACTGCTCAACCGGGATGCGCACCGAGTGGCAGGCGCTGCAGCCGTCACAGTGGGGGCGGTAAAGGTGTCGGCCACTGCGACGAAAACCTAACAGCGCCAGCGAGTCATAGACACCCGGAACGGGCGACTCCTGGGGATCGAGAAACAGCGTAGTCGCTTCCCTGCCGGGTAAATAGCTACAGGCATGCGGCACGGTAAGGAAGAAGCGCAAATCCCGCACCGGCCGACGCGGAGTGTTACTACTCACGGCCTGTCTCCTCGTTATAAAAAAATGGTTGGAACAGAATAAGTTCGTCACTATGGTTTATCACTACGTAGGTTCATCACTACGCATTACCCTTGGTAGCAATCGCCTTAAGCCAGAGCGATGCCGGAACAGCGGGCGCCTCATTGGGTGATGTGGTTAACGTAAAAGCCTTATCGGGCAACCAGTTTTTAAGATAGTTGATGAATGCCTCGCGAGCGACTGTAATAGCGCCCAGGCTCGCTAGGTGGGGTGTATGCATTTGGCAGTCGATGAGTTTGCCGCCATGTTCACGCATGGCTCTGGCGAGGTGGGCCAGGGCCACCTTAGAGGCATCCGGGGCGCGGGAGAACATTGACTCACCAAAAAATACCGGGCCCATGGCGACGCCGTAGAGGCCTCCCACCAATTGCCCCTGTTGATGGACTTCAATGCTATGGGCAATGCCCAGGGCGTGCAGCAGGCTGTAGGCGTCGCGCATCTCTTCTGTGATCCAGGTGCCGGTCTCGTCACCTCGTGGGGCGGCGCAGGCTTGAATCACCTGGTCGAAGTGTTGATCCAGGGTGATATGAAAGCCACCATGGCGTAATCGTTTGGTGAGGCTACGGCGCTGCTTAAATTGCTCAGGTAGGAGTATCATGCGCGGATCTGGGCTCCACCACAGAATCGGATCGTCGTCGCTGAACCAGGGGAATATGCCCTGCCGGTAGGCTTCTACCAACCAAACGGGGGAGAGCTCTCCACCAGCGGCCAGCAGGCCATTCGGGGAGTCCAGCGCCACCTGAGTAGGTGGAAATTTAGGATGTGGCGAGGAAAGCCAAGGTAGCATTACTTGCTCCTGTTACGACGTTCTTGTACTGAGCGCTTTACAATAGCCTCTGTGACGGCGGAAGGATGCTCGGTATCATGCAAACTCGCAAGTGGATTAAAGACGCCATCGAGGTGTAAAGGGAGAGTCGCTTGAAAGTGAATAAAGCAGTCAACAAGCGAACGCAACGTAGCGCGCGTCAAACACCATCATCGGCTTCATCTGCGCGCGTTAGCGCCGCAAAGGATAAGGCTCGTCGTTTTGGCCTGCGCTTACAAGGATCCGTTCGCGAAGGCGTAGTGGTGATTCTGCTGGCGCTGTGTGTTTTCTTATTATTGGCGCTGTTTAGTTATCAACCTTCTGATCCCGGCTGGTCTTATCAGGGCCCTGAGACAGATATAGGTAACTGGATGGGGCAAGTGGGCGCTTGGCTGGCCGATGTCCTCTATTCTCTATTGGGCGCCAGTGCTTTGTGGTGGCCGGGCATGTTCGGCTTTGCTGCCTGGTGGCTGATTCGCTCACGCCAGGTGCGTTTTGAACTCGACCCGGTGGCAATAGCGGTACACGCGGGAGGTTTGGTGCTGCTTATTTTCGGCACCACCATGCTGGGTGCGCTGCACTTCTATCACCCGGACAGTATTCTCCCCTATGCCTCCGGCGGTATTTTGGGCGAAGGCTTGGTCGGTGCATTAAGGCCTCTAGTGGGCAGTGGTGGCGTTGGCTTGATCGCCGCGGCGCTCATTTTAAGCGGCTTTCCGCTGTTTAGTGGTATGTCATGGCTGCAGGTGGCCGATGAGCTCGGCAAGCGTCTATGCCGCCTGGGCGGCTGGTTGTCGGCACGTCGACAAACACGCCGTATGCGCGCCGCTCAGCGGGCGGCTGCTAAAGCCGCCAAGAAGCCTACGCCCAAGCCTCAAGAGCCTGAGTCTGGAGCTACGTCTCCTGTAGCCCCTGAGGCTGCACCCGCCGCTGAGACGAAGCCTGTGGCAGAGCCGGTAGGTAAAAGCCCCAATGGCCGCGAACGTCGTGAGCCAGGTTTCTCTGTGCCACTTTCCAGCAGCGAGGCGAGCAGCGCTTCAGAGAGCAGTGCGGCAGACAAGGCGCCTGCAAATAGCAGCGAGACGACGGATACCTCGATTCCCTGGGAAGCCGCGGCGTTTTCAAGCAATAAGCATGTGCCTGCTAAAACACCCGCGCCTGATTCTTCGACACCTACCGCGGAGCCGACAGTTTCAGCGCCTGCAGCAGCCCCGTCATTGACGTCAACGGCTAAAACGGCAGAAGAGAAGGAAGCGACGACACCCCCAGCGCCGCGGGAAAATGCTTTTGTCCAGGCGGAGGTAACGTCGGCAGCGCCCGAGGCTCAAGCACCTGCGTCCGATGAGGAGCCCAAGGAAGCCGAGACTTCCTTCCCGCTGCGGGCTACTCGTCAAGAAGAGCCCCCGGCGCCTGCCACAAGTAACTTCTTTGTCAGCGACGAGGCGCCCGCCGAGAAAGAGCATGCTCATGCCGCGCCCGCTGAGCGCCGCAGTGAGCCATCACTCACCGCTGACCCTAGCAACAGCCAGCCCGAACCTCGTGTTGGTGAGCCTCATATCGGCGACACTGATACCGCCTGGAGCCCTGAGCGTGTCACCGCGTCTGAACCTGCGCGTAAACCTGAACGTGTAGCTGAGGTAGTGCCCGAGCCGGTGTGGGACGATGAAGAGATGGATGATGAGCTGTATGCGCAGGAGCGAGGTAGCGAAGCGCGCTCAATGGCGCCTCCTTCGCCCACGCCACCCCCAGCCGCACGCCAAGAACCCAGCTTTGCGCCTGAAGAGAGCCCGCAAGAAGCGGATGAAGGTCCCGCCCTATGGACCGTGGAGCATCTGCAGAGCCAGCGGCCTGCTTTTGAAACGCTTGATGAGCCCGAAGGCGAGGTGCCGAGCCTGCAATTGTTGACACCAGCAGAGCCGCATCAGCCCAATTACAGTGATGAACAGTTAGCTGATATGGCTGAGCTGCTGGAAGTGCGGCTGCGTGAATACGGCGTGAAAGCGGAAGTGGTGGACACCTGGCCTGGGCCGGTGATTACGCGCTTTGAGATCAAGCCTGCTGCGGGCGTGAAAGTCTCTAAAATCAGTAATCTAGCCAAAGACCTGGCACGCTCACTGATGGTTAAAAGCGTGCGGGTAGTCGAGGTGATTCCAGGGCGCCCCACGGTGGGGATTGAAATTCCCAACCCCAATCGCGCCATGATCCGCCTGCGCGAAGTCATCGACTCCGACCGTTATCAGCAGGAGACGTCACCGCTGACCATGGCGCTAGGCCAGGATATTGGCGGCAGCCCTGTGGTCGCCAACTTGGGCAAGATGCCACACTTGTTAGTAGCCGGTACTACCGGGTCGGGTAAATCGGTGGGCGTTAACGCCATGCTGATCTCGATGCTTCTTAAAGCCAAGCCTAGCGAGCTAAAGCTGATCATGGTCGACCCGAAAATGTTGGAACTGTCGGTGTATGACGGCATTCCTCACCTGCTGGCGCCTGTGGTCACTGACATGAAAGAGGCGGCCAACAGCCTACGCTGGTGTGTGGCCGAAATGGAGCGCCGCTACAAGTTAATGGCGGCCATGGGGGTGCGTAACATCGCGGGCTTCAATGGTCGTCTGGATGAAGCCGAGCGTGCCGGCGCCCAGGTAGCCGACCCGCTCTGGGAGCCACAACCCTGGGAAGTGCATCAGCCCCATCCGGTGTTAGAGAAACTGCCCTACATCGTCGTGGTGATCGACGAGTTTGCCGATATGTTTATGATTGTCGGTAAAAAGGTTGAAGAGCTGATTGCGCGCCTGGCGCAAAAGGCTCGCGCCGCGGGTATTCATTTGATTCTGGCGACCCAGCGCCCCTCGGTAGACGTGGTGACGGGCTTGATCAAAGCCAACATCCCTTCGCGGATGGCGTTTCAGGTCTCATCCAGAATTGATTCGCGCACCATTCTCGACCAGGGCGGCGCGGAGAGCCTGCTGGGCCATGGCGATATGCTCTATCTGCCTGCGGGCTCAGGGCCGCCTAACCGTATCCACGGTGCCTTCGTGGATGATGACGAAGTACACCGGGTGGTCGATGACTGGAAGCGGCGTGGTGCGCCTGAATATATTGAAGAGATTCTTTCTGGCGGCGTTTCTGCCGATGCCTTAACCGGCCTTGAAGCCGAAGGGGGCGATGGCGACGATGCGGAGCAGGACGCGCTCTACGATGAGGCCGTTCAGTTTGTTACTGAAACGCGCAAAGCCTCGATCTCCGCCGTGCAGCGGCGCTTTAAAATTGGCTACAACCGGGCCGCTCGCTTGGTTGAGGCCATGGAGGGCGCTGGCGTGGTGACCTCTATGGGCTCTAACGGGGCCCGGGAAGTGCTTGCGCCGCCTCCGGTGGGACACTAACCGTTTGGTGTAAGGCACAATTATGCAATAAGCGTGGAAGTGGCGCCGCAGGTGAAACCCTGCGGCGTTTTTCGCGTCTTAACGACACATGGACGGTTAAGCCGACCTCACTGCCTCACTGCTTGATTTTTGAGCAATAGTTTTGAGCAACGGTTTTGAACATCAGTTTTGAGCAGCAGCTTTGAACAACAGTAATTTGGCAACGGTTGCCTAGGGAGATCATATGCGCGATACGCAAACAAAACGTCCGTCATCAATAGGTGCGCCACAACTGGCATTTGCTGCCAGCGCCTTGGGATTAACATTTGGCGCTCCCGCTTGGGCAGAGGATGCTGCCGAACGTTTGACCGAGCGGTTGGATCCGCTTGAGCGCTATCAAGCGAGTTTTGAACAGCAGATTCTGGATGGCAGCGGCGAACGTCTGCAGAGCGCACGCGGCGAGATGTGGTTGTCCCGCCCAGGTATGCTGCGTTGGGAAGTGGAGGCACCCTACAGTCAAACGGTGGTCTCCGACGGTGAAGATGTGTATATGTACGATCCCGATCTTGAGCAGGTCACCGTTCAAGAGATGGATGATCGAGTAACCCACACCCCTGCGTTATTACTGTCGGGAAGTTCAAACGATTTAACCGAGAGCTATGAGGTGTTCTACGAGCAGGATGGGGGAGAAGATGTCTTTACCCTGGTGCCCATCTCTGCCGATACACTGTTTGAAGAGTTGAGCATGGTCTTTGAAGGCGAAACGTTAACCGAGCTGTGGATGATGGACAGCACCGGCCAGCGTACCGCGATTACCTTTAGCAATATCACCCTCAATGGCGATATCGCCCCAGACATCTTTGACTTTGAGATTCCCGAAGGCACCGATGTTATTCGTGAAGAGCTCTAGGGTGAAAAGTGAATGGTAAGGCGTGAGGGGTAAGTCTTTAAAGATAAATCGTTAAAGATAAGTAGTTGCTGGAGAGTGTCAGTTAAACCTGCCACTGCTTTAACCATCAGGCGCCCTAGGGCGCCTGATCTGCTTCCTGGTCAAGATTTTCTCGCCACGCCATGATTTCCCCAAAGCGCTTCTCCTGACCAATGGCGCTCGGCTTGAAAAAGTCGGCTTTAGGCAGCTCTTCAGGCCAGCAGTCGTGGGCGCTGCCCGCCGGGTAGCCGTCTGGCTCATTATGGGCATAGCGGTAGCCCTCACCGTGGCCTAGCTGTTCCATCAACTTGGTCGGCGCATTGCGCAGATAGGTGGGTACTTCCACCTG
This sequence comes from Halomonas sp. SpR1, assembly GCF_031010175.1. Classification (GTDB taxonomy): domain Bacteria; phylum Pseudomonadota; class Gammaproteobacteria; order Pseudomonadales; family Halomonadaceae; genus Vreelandella. Next base: position 35,674 of record NZ_JAUAMB010000035.1, on the reverse strand, counting down.
GGGCTGCTGGCGCACATACTGCTTGGCTTCATTCCAGGCTCGGTCTATACGGTTGCTTTTGGGCGCCACTGCCAAATGAATTGCCGCATGGGCAATCGCCCGTTGGCCTTCGTAATCACCCAAGCGCAGATAGGCATCCCACGCCGCAATTACCAGCGGTAGCGCGCGGGGGTCGGCATTGCCGACATCCTCTGAGGCAATGGCGGTCAGCCTGCGCACCACGTCCAGCGGGTCGCCGCCGCCCTGCATAAAGCGCGCCATATACAGCAAGGCCGCATTGGGGCGCGAAGAGCGTATCGATTTATGAATCGCCGAAAGCAGGTCGTAATAGGCATCGCCCTGTTTATCGAAGGCGCTGGCCTGATGGCCGATCACATCGGCAAGTACCTCTTTATGCAGCACTTCGCGATCCGCTTCCTGAGTAGCGAAATCGCAGGCGGTTTCCAATAGCCCCAGCGCCCGCCGTGCATCGCCGGCGCTGGCGTGGGCCAGTGCGGTTAATACGTCATCATCCACCTGGATATCACGCTTACCCAGCCCTCGCTCAACGTCGTTGAGCGCTTGGCGCATCACCGTGATCAGTTCCTCCTGGGTGAGTGATTTCAGTACGTAAACCCGCGCGCGGGAGAGCAGCGCCGAATTGACTTCAAAGGAGGGATTTTCGGTGGTGGCACCAATCAGCGTTAACAGCCCCGACTCCACATGGGGCAGCAAAGCGTCCTGTTGGCTCTTGTTTAGGCGGTGAATCTCATCTAAAAAGAGGATAACCGTGGAGGACATCTGTTGGGCGCGCTCAACCACGGCGCGAATCTCTTTCACTCCAGCCATCACCGCGCTGAGGTGTTCTAGATGCGCTTGGGAAGCTCTGGCTAACAGCTCTGCCAGCGTGGTTTTGCCAACCCCTGGTGGCCCCCAGAGAATCATTGAGCGCACTACGCCCGATTCCGCCATGCGGCGAAGAGGTTTATCTGGCCCCACCAGCGCCTGCTGGCCCACGTAATCATCCAGCTGGCGTGGACGCATACGAAAGGCTAAGGGGGCATCATCAGCGGGTATCGCCTGAGCGCTATCGAAAAGATCCATGTAAGCTTCCGTTATAAATCAGTACGTTGAGCAACAAATTGCCAACAAGTGTTGGTGGTAAATCGCGCCTTGGCGAACTACCTTTGGCGTAACCTATCAGAAAGATACACTTGCTAGGATAACGCTAGAGGGGCATTGTTTATGATAACCCCACGCGCTTATGTTCGCATGCCGTCAATCATCAAGGCTTAGACGGTAGGCATGACACAATAAAAGGAGACGGTTCGATGTTAAACCAACTGCGTCTGGATCATGCCAACATGGCGAGACTACTCCATGTGCTGCAGCTCAAGCAGAAAACCCTTGCCCAGGGCGAGCGCCCCAACTTTCAGCTGATGCGTGAGGTTGTCGACTATATTTTGTCGTATATGGATGGTTTTGCGGCCCCCTTAGAGCGTGTTTGTGTCGAACGGCTGCAAACCCAGGCGCCGGAACACCTGGCGCTTACCGAGCAGATGGCTAATGACTATCGTGAGCTAAAGCCACGCCTCCAGCGGCTTTCCAACGATATTGATATGATCCTAATGGATAACATCCTACCGATGGATCGTTTTGCCGATGACTTGAAAAACTATTTAGAAGCGCATCGTGCCTATCTGCGCCACGAACGGGAGAAGCTATTCCCACTGATTGATGAGCACTTCAGTCCTGAAGACATGGAAGAACTTCGTCAAGCGCTCCCTGAAGGTGCTGAGCAGGAGTTAGAGCGCCTGCAGCAAGCCTACCCGGAACTCTACGCCGAGCTGCGTGGGGCCGACGTGCCCGCGGTATAGCACTAGCGGCTAACCGCCACCCACTAACGGCAATCGATAAAATCACGGAGCATGCTAAACTAATGCTCCGTTTTTTTTAGGCAGAGCCATGATGGGCAGAGTCAGGAAAGGCCCTGTGTTAATTTTTGATTCCGGTGTCGGCGGCCTGTCGGTGGCGCAGTCGCTGCGCCAACACTACCCTGATGCTGCCCTATGCTATGCCTGCGATAACGCTTGGCTACCCTATGGGCTGCGCGAAGACGCTGCCCTGACCGAGCGCATTGTGGCGGTATGTAGTGCCGCGGTGGCAGCATGCAAGCCGAGTGTGTTGGTTGTCGCCTGCAATACCGCGAGTACGCTGGCGTTGGAAAATTTGCGCCAGCAGTTGGTGATCCCTGTCGTTGGCACCGTGCCTGCTATCAAACCTGCCGCAGCGATTAGCCAGACACGCCATATTGGGCTGCTAGCCACCAAAGCCACGGTAGGGCGGCCCTACACCCAACGCTTGATTGATAGCTTTGCCAGCGACTGTGTGATTACCCGGGTCGCTGCCGATGCCCTGGTCGTCGAGGCCGAAGCGTACCTAGCAGGAATTACGCCCAATACCGAACGCATGCAGGCGGCCCTGGCGCCTTTATGGCACGCTATTACCCCTTTCTCGCCTGTCCATTCTTTACTTCCTGATCATCAGCCGCTGGATACCCCGGAGCTAGATACGGTCGTGCTGGGCTGTACCCATTTTCCGCTGTTAAAGCCTTGGCTATCTCAGCTTGCCCCGAAGCCAGTGCACTGGATCGATTCCGGCGATGCGATTGCCCGTCGGGTGGCGCAAGTTGTTGATGAGCTATATAGCGACCAGCAGGATGGCCGCTGCTTTACCACTGCCCCTGCTGCCGACCTGACCGCTGGTTTGGCCCGCTATGGGTTTAAGGCATCCCAATTGCTCAACCTAGGCTACTGAACACGTTTAACCACTATTCTTGCTGATCGAATTATTCAAAGGAGCAGCCTTGGCTATCCCCGTTGTAGAACCCGAACATTACGCTGAACAGCTAGCCGTCAAACGTGACTACCTGGAGAGTACTTTTGCCGCCTTTCAGCCACCGGCGTTAGAGGTGTTTGAATCGCCGCCGGGCTACTACCGTCAGCGCTGCGAGTTTCGCATATGGCATGAAGAGGATGACCTCTTCTACGCCATGTTCGAAGTGGATCCTGATAACCCGAAAAACAAGCGGGTGGTTCGGTTGGATCAGTACGCAGTTGCCAGCGAACGCATCAATCAGCTAATGCCGCAGTTACGCGAGGCCTGCCTGCGCTCTGACGAGCTGCGTCGGCGGCTGTTCCAGGTGGAGTTTTTAACCACGCTATCGGGAGAGGCGTTGGTAACGCTGATTTACCACCGCCCGTTAGGCGATGAGTGGGAGCGTGAAGCCCGCGCTCTGGAAGTTGAGCTAGGCATTATGATTATTGGCCGCTCCCGCAAGCAGCGCATTGTGCTGAGCCGTGATCACGTATGGGAACGCCTTAAAGTAGATGGTCGCACGCTGCACTACCAGCAGGTGGAAAACAGCTTTACCCAGCCTAATGCCCACATCTGCCAAAAAATGCTCAGTTGGGCGCGGGAAGTGACCGCTGGTCATCAACAGGAGGATCTGGTCGAACTCTACTGCGGTAACGGCAATTTCACCATTGCCCTGGCGGATAACTTCCGCCGAGTGCTGGCCACAGAAATTTCTCGCACCTCTGTGGCCAGTGCCAACGTCAATCTGGAGGCCAATGGGGTAACCAACGCACAGATTGGGCGAATGTCAGCCGAGGAGTTTGCGTTGGCGCTGAAGGGGGAAAAAAACGGTCGCCGCGTGGCGGAAATGGCGCTGGAAGAGTACGATTTTTCCACCGTGCTGGTAGACCCGCCGCGTGCCGGTTTAGACGAGCAGAGTTGTGAGCAACTCAGCGAATACGCTCAGATCGTCTATATTTCATGCAACCCAGCCACGTTAGCTGAAAACTTGACCATACTGACCAATACTCATCGGATAGAGCGTTTTGCGCTATTTGACCAGTTTCCGTTTACCGACCACTGTGAGTGTGGAGTGCTGTTAAAGCGGCGCTAGGCTGGTGGGGAAAATACTAGTCAGCATTCGACCTAATGCGTAAACGGTATGTGCCATGAACAACACGTCAGGTGATTAGAGACGCGACGATAGGTAGCGTAAGCTAGCCGTTATGTTGGCCTAAAGGCCTATTGTCCTTCGTTTTTTGGCCGTTATGGCCTAGGCAGTCGAGGTGATGGATGCACTACGTTGCGATTGAAGAGAGTCGGCAGGATCTTTTGAAGCAGCTCCAGGAGCGACTGCACGCGCGGTTAGACCCCGCTCGCGCCGCCACTGTGGATGCTTTTGCTCGGCACTTTTATGCCACCGTGCCGGTGGAAGACCTGGTGGATCGTCGCCTGGACGATCTGTATGGCGCAACGCTGTCGATCTGGCAGTTTTTGCAGCATCACGATCCGCAAACCCCCAAAGTACGGGTATTTAACCCGGATTTTGAAGAGCATGGCTGGCAGTCGACGCATACCTTTGTTGCCGTTCTGCATGAAGATATGCCGTTTTTGGTCGACTCAGTGCGTATCGAGCTCAACCGCCGTGGTTTGACCGTGCACGCAATTCAAAACGCCGTGGTGGCGGTCGCCCGTGATGAGCGGCACCAACTGCAAGCGCTGAGCTCGCCCAGGGATGAAAACGCGCCTGACGCCCGCGAGTCGCTGATTGTGATTGAGGTGGATCGGCACACTGATGCGGCACTGCTGGAGAAAATCGAAAGCAATCTAAATGACGTGCTTCGCGATGTCCGTACCGCCGTGGGTGATTTCGATGCCATGTGTTCACAAATAACCGCATCGATTCAAGAGCTTGAAAAGAACTGCCCGCCACAGATCGATCCTGACGACCACGAAGAGGCGATTGCCTTTTTAGAGTGGATGCTCAAAGATAACTTCACTTTCCTGGGCTACGACGAGTACCAGCTGGAAGGCAGCGAGTTAAAGCGCGACGCTGATAGCGTGCTGGGCGTGTTCCGCCTGGATCAGCCGCGCTACTGCGAACGGATTCGCACCGAGGAGGGGGTGGATGAGCATAACGATTATGTGCTGGTGCCTCAGCTACTGTCGTTTGCCAAAAGCGCCCACCACTCCCGGGTGCACCGTCCTACCTATCCAGACTACATCACCGTTGACCGTTACGATGACGACGGCAATGTGATTGGTGAGCGGCGCTTCTTTGGTCTGTTCACCTCCACGGTGTACAACGAATCGCCGCGCAATATTCCGCTGCTGCGTCGCAAGCTGAAAGCCGTGATGGATATCGCCGGGTTTAATCCCCAGGGCCACAATGGCAAGCAGCTACTCCAGGTGCTGGAAGTCTATCCCCGGGATGATCTGTTCCAGATTGATACCGAGTCACTGGCCAGTACGGCGCTGGGTATTCTCAATATCCGTGAGCGCCGCCAGGTGCGGCTGTTTATCCGCGCGGATATCAGCGGTAAGTTCTACTCCTGCCTGGTATTTGTTCCCCGCGATGTGTTCTCCACGGATCTGCGTCAGCGGATTCAAAACGTGCTGTGCGACGAGCTGGATGCCCACTTTGGCGACTTTAACACCTACTTATCCGAGTCGGTGCTGGCGCGTATTCAGTTAATTCTGCGCTTTAATGGCGACGCCCCCAGCGACTACGACCTTAAACGGTTGGAGAGCAAAGTGGCCCGGCTGGCGCGCAGTTGGCGCGACGAACTGCATAACGCGATGATCGAAGGTTTCGGTGAAGAGCGCGCTAACCTGCTGATGGATCAGTTCCGTGAGGCCTTTTCAGCCAGCTATCGGGAAGATTTTTCCGCGCGTACTGCGGTGTTTGATGTTCAGCACCTGCTAACGCTGGACAACGGCGATGATTTATCGCTGTCGCTCTACCGTCCGCTGGAAGAGCAGGGCGGCGGCGTTAACCTGAAGCTGTTCCACCGTGGCACGCAGATCCCTCTCTCTGACGTGCTGCCGATGATGGAGAATCTCGGCCTGCGCGTGATCGGCGAGCGCCCCTACGATATTAACGCGCCTGAACAGCGCTACTGGATTCACGACTTCGAGCTAGAGCATAGCGGTGCGGATGTCAGTCTGGGCGATATGCGCGATGTCTTTACTGAAGCCTTTAAGCGCATCTGGACTGGCGAAGCCGACAACGATGCCTTTAACCGCCTGATTATCGGCGCGGGGCTGGATTGGCGCGAAGTGGCGATGCTGCGCGGCTACGCACGGTATCTAAAACAAATCCGCTTCGGTATGTCTCAGGATTACATTGCGGCCACGCTGGCCAACTACCCGGCCATTACCCGTGAGCTGGTTGAGCTCTTCCGGCTGCGTTTTGATCCTGAGCAGCAGAGCCACGCTACCGACGAGTGCGTTGCGAGCTTAAATGAGCGTTTGGAAGGGGTGGCCAGCCTTAACGACGACCAGCTGCTGCGCCGCTTTATGGAGCTGATCCTCGCCACCCTGCGTACCAACTACTACCAGCTTGCTGAGGGTGGGCGCTTTAAAGACTACATCGCCTACAAGCTCGAGCCTTCCAAAGTTACCGGTATGCCCAAGCCGCGACCGATGTTTGAGATTTTTGTCTGCTCGCCGCGGGTGGAAGGTGTACACCTGCGTGGCGGCAAAGTGGCCCGCGGTGGTCTGCGCTGGTCGGATCGCTTCGAAGACTACCGCACTGAAGTGCTGGGGCTGGTTAAAGCACAGCAGGTGAAGAACGCCGTTATCGTCCCCGTCGGCGCCAAGGGCGGCTTTGTGTGTAAACGCATGCCGGAAAATGCCAGCCGTGATGTCGTCCAGAAAGAGGGCATCGCCTGCTACCAAATCTTTATTCGTGCCCTTTTGGATGTGACTGACAATCTGGTGGGTGGCGATGTGGTACCGCCGGAAAATGTTGTCCGCCACGATGAGGACGACGCTTATCTGGTAGTAGCTGCCGACAAAGGCACCGCCACTTTCTCGGATATCGCCAACGAAATTTCCATCGAGTATGGCCACTGGCTGGGCGATGCCTTTGCCTCTGGTGGTGCTAACGGCTACGACCATAAGAAGATGGGGATCACCGCTCGCGGTGCCTGGGAGTCGGTTAAGCGCCACTTCAAAAATCTTGATCTCGATACCCAGCGCGATCTGTTTAGCGTGGTGGGGATCGGCGATATGGCCGGCGATGTGTTTGGTAACGGCATGCTGCTCTCCGACAAGATTCAACTGGTGGGCGCCTTCAACCACCTGCATATCTTTGTTGACCCCAACCCGGATGCAGAGGCCTCTTTTGCCGAGCGTAAGCGGCTGTTCGCAATGCCGCGTTCAAGCTGGGAAGACTACAGCCAGGAGTTGATCTCCGCTGGTGGTGGTATCTTTAGTCGTAGCGCCAAGTCGATTAGCATCACGCCGGAGATGCAGCAAGTATTTGGTATCAAGGAAGAGCGCCTGTCGCCGAATGAACTGATCCGCGCCATGCTCAAATCCAAGGTGGACTTGATCTGGAATGGCGGTATCGGAACCTACGTGAAGGGCTCCGACGAAACCGATGCCGATGTGGGTGACAAAGCCAACGATACCCTGCGCATCAATGGCAATGACTTGAACTGCCGTGTGGTGGGTGAGGGCGGTAACCTCGGTTTGACCCAGCGCGGGCGTATGGAAGCTGCTGCCAAGGGCGTGCGCGTTTATACCGACTTTATTGATAACGCGGGTGGGGTGAACTGCTCCGACCACGAGGTCAATATCAAAATTCTGATCGATGAAGTGGTCAAGCGCGGCGATATGACCGACAAGCAGCGCAATGAGCTGCTGGCGCAAATGACCGATGAAGTATCAGAACTGGTGATTCTGGATAACTATCGCCAAAGCCAGGCGTTGGATCTATCGGCCATCCTCTCCGATTATTCGATGGGCCCTTATCGCCGTTTTATCAGCGAACTGGAAGCGTCCGGGCAAATTGATCGAGAGCTGGAGTTTTTGCCCGCCGATGATGTGCTCAAAGAACGTTCCAGTAACGGCCAAGGCATGCGCCTGCCGGAGCTTTCGGTGCTGATTTCCTACGCCAAGAGCACCTTGAAGGGTGATTTGATCACTTCTGATGTGCCGGACGACCACTACATCAATCGCCATTTGGAACGGCTGTTCCCATCGGTTCTGGTGGAGCGCTTTAAAGATGAGATGTACGAGCATCGGCTAAAGCGTGAAATCGTCGCCACCCAGGTCGCCAACGATCTGGTTGACCATATGGGGATCGTCTTTGTCCGCCGCCTGATGGACTCCACCGGGGCAGGACGTGCCGATATCGCACGGGCCTATATCGTGGCCCGGGATAGCTTCAACCTGCCCAGCCTTTGGGCGCAAATTGAAGCACTCGACAATCAGGTGCCCAACCGCATTCAGTACTCAATGATGCTCGATCTGATGCGCTTGATCCGCCGTGCCACGCGCTGGTTTGTGCGTCAGCACCTGGGGCTCTCGACCCACGACACCATTGAGTACTTTGCTCCCCGCCTGGCGCAGTTGCAGGAAGGTATTGGTGAGTTGCTCAGCGGTGAAGAGCTTAGCGCCTGGGATAGCCGTCGTGATGAACTGCTGGAAGCGGGTGTGCCTGAGGCCCTGGCGTCCACCGTGGCGGCGTCATCAAGCCTCTACGCTGGGCTGGGTATTATCCAAGCGGCGCGCCTGACCAATGAAAAACCCCAGCGGGTAGCGGAGGTGCTGTACGAAATTGGCAGCCGGCTGGAGCTGCCGTGGATGATTCAGCAGGTAACCCAGCTGGAAGTGCGCGACGCCTGGCAGGCCCAGGCGCGGGAAACCTTCCGTGACGATATCGAGCGACAACAGCTGGCGCTGACCACAAGCGTGCTGAAGCTCGATGCGGGAAGCCGCGATACCCAGGAGCGGGTGGCGCAGTGGCTGGATCAGCACGCTGACCTCCACCGCCGCTGGTGTCGCCTTATCGAAGAAGTGCGGGGTGGCAGTGAAGGTGGCTTTGCGCTGTTTGCCGTCGCGGTACGCGAGCTGGTGGATCTCGCCGAGAGTGATAGCGAGGCCTAGTTCCAGATAGTCTCAACGCACAACCGTTAGTTAAAGCGCGCCCTGGTTCTCCACCGGGGCGCGCTTTATTGCGTTATACTGGTGCCCGTTTTTAGCCCCGCACCCACATTCGGCCCCGTTTGTAGAGACCTGCTATGTACAACCTTGCCCGCTCGCTATTTTTTCGCGTTGATCCAGAAACGTCCCACGGCATGGCGCTAAGCGCGTTGGAGACACTGCATCGCGTGGGTGGCGTAGCGCGGTTATTTGGCCAGCCGGTCAATGACCCCGTCGAACTGATGGGGCTGCGGTTTGCCAATCGGGTGGGGCTAGCTGCCGGTTTGGATAAGAACGCCGATCATCTGGATGCTCTTGGCGCGCTGGGCTTTGGTTTTGTCGAAGTGGGTACCGTCACGCCTAAACCCCAGCCGGGCAACCCCAAGCCCCGGCTGTTTCGCTTGGCGCAGCACGAGGCGATCATCAACCGCTTTGGGTTTAACAACAAAGGGGTAGAGTATCTGATTCAGCAGGTTAAACAGCGCCACTACAGTGGCGTTGTGGGTATCAATATCGGCAAGAACCTCACCACCTCGGTAGAGCAGGCGTTGGATGACTACCTGGTGTGTTTAGACGCGGTGCACCCCTATGCGGACTACATTGCAGTGAATGTTTCTTCGCCGAATACCCCTGGGCTGCGCAGCCTACAGTTTGGTGAACAGCTGGATGCGCTGCTAGCGCCTATTCGCGCCCGCGCTACAGAGCTTGATGCTCAAGCGGGCCGCAAAGTGCCGCTGCTGATTAAGATCGCCCCGGATATGAGCGCTGAAGAAGTAGCGCTGATGGCAGCCAGTATTGAACGCAACCACCTTGATGGGGTGATTGCCACCAACACCACGGTTTCCCGTGAAGCCGTGCAGGACGACCCTCAAGCGGAGGAGGCGGGTGGGTTGTCAGGTAAGCCGGTCTTTGAGGCATCCAATCGCGTTATTCGCCAACTGCGTGAGCATCTACCCCGACTTCCGATTATTGGCGTAGGCGGTATCGATAGTGCCGCTGCCGCCCAGGCCAAGCTCGCCGCTGGCGCGGATTTAGTCCAGCTCTACTCAGGGTTGATCTACCAAGGGCCTAAACTAGTCGGTGAATGTGCCAGGGCACTTAAAGCAACTAAAAAGCCCACTTAAAAAAGTGGGCTCACTGAAAACCGCGTTTAAAATCTCTCTTTAAAACATTGAAAAGTAAAACGTTAGGCCATGACTAGGGGATTTTTGTGGATGCCCGAAATGCCGGTCATCCCATCCCACTGGTCGCCGCGACCTTCACGCCAACCGCTCATCCAGTATTCGCGTAAATTGATATCTTGACTGGGACAATCATCACGAGAACGACCCGATACACCCGCTTTGTAGCCGTGGACATAAGCCCGCTGGAAGCGATCACGTTTTTGCCGTTTCATTGGCTAACCTCTTTTCACGAAAGCCTTTGATAAGAAATAAGATGTTGACGACACTATTCACAGAATATGTTTCACAGAATATGTTCGAAAACACCATTATTCCGAGAGCTTGCTTCAAGAGCGAGACGCCGCTTCAACTCAAATGTCTAGCACTCACGAGCTGAACGGGTCGAGCGGCGATCTCTTTCAAATCATAAGCCGAGTTTTGAACCCGGCCCTGACAGGCAACGCATGCGTTTTTCAGTAGCTACTCTCTTATTGTTAGACCATGATGGGGTCATCTGTCGACTACCAATTTGTCATAAAACGTAAACTCATTTGTTATATACAGGAATATCGCGCCTTTAAGCGCCGCTATTATCATGATCGAGTCGAACCAAACCGCTCCCCTACAGTTGCTCGCCACCTGCCCCAAAGGCATCGAAGGCCTGCTCCACGATGAACTCATCGCGCTGGGCGCCACGCCGGGCAAAACCACGGTGGCTGGGGTGTACTTCACCGCCAGTCAAGCCATCGCCTACCGGGTGTGCCTGTGGTCGCGATTGGCCAACCGGGTGATTTTAACCCTGGTGCGCGAATCGATGATCGACACCGCCGAGCAGGTGCGTGATGTCGTCGCACGCATTGCCTGGACGCAACACCTGGCCCCGGGTAACACGCTGGCGGTGGATTTCCACGGCCGCAGCGAACAGATTCGCCACACCCGCTTTGGCGCCCAAACCGTCAAGGACGGTGTCGTCGATGCGCTTCAGTTGGCGGGGCAGGAACGCCCCAACGTCGATACCAAAACCCCTGATCTGCGCATCTACGCCCACCTGCACCGGATGAACCTAACCATTGGCCTGGATCTCTCGGGTGAAAGCCTGCACCGCCGCGGTTATCGTCGGGATGTGGGCCACGCGCCGCTCAAAGAGAACTTGGCCGCAGCGCTATTGGTACGCGCGGGCTGGCCCGAGCGTTTAAAAGCGGGAGAGCCGTTGATTGATCCGCTGTGCGGCGCAGGCACGCTACTCATTGAAGCCGCGATGATGGCCGCCGACCAGGCGCCCAACCTTAACCGTGAACGGTTCGGTTTTCATGGCTGGGCAGGACACGATGACATAGCGTGGCGTGAGCAGAAACGCGAAGCCGAAGCGCGCGCGTCGATTGGCCGTAAGCGCTGCAAGGCTCAATTACTCGGCTTCGACCAGAGCCCGGCGGCGCTCTCCGCGGCGAAAGCCAATGCCATGCGTGCAGGCATCCCTGCTTTGATTACCCTGCATGGGCAGAGCCTTGCCCAGCTTACCCGGCCAGCAACGCTCACTGCCGAAAGCGGCCTGCTGATCACCAATCCTCCTTACGGCGAGCGCCTGGGCGAGTTGCCGGAGCTGGTGCGCCTCTATGCCCAGCTGGGTGAGAAAGCCAAGGCCCTGTTCCCCGGCTGGACACTGGCGGTATTTACCGGCAACCCGGATCTCGGCCACCGGCTGGGGATGCGCGCGCACAAACAGTACGCGCTTAAAAACGGCGCCTTGGAGGCCAAGCTGCTGCTGATGGAGGTTGGTGGTGCCGAGCGTTCGCCTGCGGCTAGCGACGTGCCCCAGGTTAGCGCTGGAAATGGAGCTGAGCCGACGACGGAAGAGCGCCAAGAAACGCCTCAAGTATCAGCCCCGAAAGGCTCAGACAATGCCCAGATGTTTGCCAACAGACTGATCAAAAATCAGAAGCGGCTGAAAAAATGGCTCAAACAGAGCGGCGAAACCAGCTACCGCGTCTATGACGCCGATATGCCCGAGTACGCTCTGGCGGTAGACCGCTACGGCGACCGCGTACATGTACAGGAGTATGCGGCGCCTAGCTCCGTCAACCCGGCTCAGGCGCAAAAGCGCTTATACGACGCCTTGGAAGTCATGCCCGAGGCGCTCAACGTTGACGCCAGCAAAATCTATATCAAGCGCCGCGAGCGTCAAGCCGGCAGTGCCCAGTACCAGAAGCGTGCCGCCAGCGGTGAGCGTTTTGAGGTGCAGGAGGGCGAGGCACGGCTATGGGTCAATCTGCGTGACTATCTCGATACCGGGCTGTTTCTTGACCACCGCCCGGTACGGCGGATGCTGGGCGAAATGGCCAGCGGCAAGCGCTTTTTAAACCTGTTCTGTTACACCGCTACGGCAACGGTGCAGGCGGCGTTAGGCGGCGCTAGCGACAGCGTCAGCGTGGATATGTCCAATACCTACCTGGAGTGGGCCAAGGACAACTTTGCGCTCAATAAGCTGGATACTCGCCTGCACCGGGTAGTGCGCGATGACTGTTTTCGCTGGCTGGAGACTGCCAACGCCGAGTTTGATTTGATCTTTATGGATCCACCGACGTTCTCAAACTCCAAGAAAATGCGCGACACCCTCGACGTGCAGCGTGATCATCCGCGGCTTGTGGAGTTGGCTATGGCGCGTTTGGCACCCGGGGGCACCTTGGTGTTTTCTAATAACCAGCGGCGTTTTAAACTGGACGAGGCGCTTAGCGAGCAATTTGCGGTAGAGGACATTACCGGACGCAGTTTCGATCCTGATTTTCAGCGGCGCACAAACCTGCACCATGTGTTTTTACTTCGTCATAAGGCGTCATAAGAGAGCTTTTACATGATTCAGCTATCGCTTTATACAACGATGGGCTGCCACCTGTGCAGCCAGTTAGAGGCGCTGGTGGCTGCACTAGCGAATCAAAAGGTGTGGCTGCACCATATCGAAATTAGTGATGACGACGCCTTAGTCGAGCGCTACGGCGTACGCATACCGGTGATAGTGGATAGTGAGGGCAATGAGCTGGATTGTGGTTTCGAGCTGGAGCGCTTAAGCGCTTGGTTGCGCGAACGCGGCTGGCTGGATGAGAGCGCGCTGGCGGCGTTTACGGCATTGCCAGAGTCCACGCCGCCCAAAGGCGCCCATAAGCGCGATGGGCGGCGATTTCTGGGTTAATCCCTGGGCGGGAGTGAGCGGCTAAAGTACGTCCAGCAGCGAGAGCTGGCGCATGGCTTCCTGGCCTTCGGGCGTATGGTCGGCCACTTCCAGCACCTTGCGAAACCCCCGTGAGGACTGGATAGTGGCCTCGTCCTCTAGCCACATATGGGCTTGATCCAGCGTATCGGCTAGCTGATGTTTCAGGCCACCAAACTGGGTGCCGATTTGGCCCCAGGCACGGCTGAAAATCCAGTCACCAAACATATCCTGGTGAATATGAACCAACACATAGTCATGGTTGGTTTCCCAGCGTACGATCACAACACTCTCCTTAAATACCCTTTAAACACGCCTGCCCTACAAGTCGTCGCGGGCGTATTGTAAAGCCCGGATACCCAAACGCCTATGAAACTTGTCATCGACGCCAATATCCCCGCTGCCGAACGCTGCTTTGGCCATTTCGGTTCGCTCACCCGTGTACCTGGGCGGGAGATAAATGCCGCCCATCTACAGGATGCCGATGCGCTCATCGTGCGCTCGATCACCCAGGTGAACGACGCCTTGTTCACAGACAGCCCCGTGCGTTTTATTGGCACCTGCACCATCGGCACGGATCATATCGATCACGCCGCCCTTGCCCAGCGTGATATCGCCTTCGCCAGTGCGCCAGGTTGTAATGCCGAAGCGGTGGTCGACTATGTACTGAGTAGTTTGCTCACGCTGGCGGAGCGGGATGGCTGGCAACTGAGTGAGCGCACGGTAGGTATTGTGGGGGCGGGTAATGTTGGCAGTCGCTTGCAGGCACGACTAAACGCTATGGGCGTGACCACGTTTGCCTGTGACCCACCCAAGGCAGCTGTAGAGAGGGCAGAAGTGGAGTCCCAGCAGGCGTTTCACGCTTTAGACGTCCTGATCGAGCGCTGTGACGTACTCTGTCTGCATACACCGCTGACCCGCGAAGGCCCGCACGCGACTTATCAGCTACTCAATGCCCAGCGCATCGGAGAGCTGGCGCCGGGCAGCGTGTTACTGAATGCCGGACGGGGCGACTGCGTGGATGGCCTGGCGCTGCGCAATCGCCTGGCGAGTAAAGGTGATATCAGTGCCATATTGGATGTGTGGGAAGAGGAGCCCGATATCGACGTAGGCCTGCGCGATCTTGTCTCGTTGGCAACGCCGCATATTGCCGGGCATAGCCTGGACGGCAAGCTGCGCGGTACCTGGATGATTCAGCAGGCGCTGGCCCGCCACTGCGACCAGTCCAGCGAGCTAACCTTTGCCGATATTTGCCCACCGCCCGCGTTAGCGTCGCTACATTTGCAGCACGCGCTGTCCCCGGAAGACGCCCTGCGGCTCTGCATGAGAGCGGTGTATGACGTACGCCGCGACCACGATGCGCTACAGCGCCAAACACTGCATCACGGCATGCGCAAAGGCTTTGACGACTGCCGCGCCAACTACCCGCTGCGGCGTGAATTTGCCACGCTTAATGTGCATCTGTCTGGGGAAGCGGTAGAGCTGGAGGGTATATTGCGTGGGGCAGGGTTTAATGTGAAGGGAGGTAATCAGTGATCCATTGCGGCTTCGTCTCCATTCCAGAGCAGCGTGTGCTGAGCAGCGTTAGGATTGGTCGTAATGGCCTCCAATGGCGAAGATGTAAATAGACTTGTCGTCGAACCGATATATCAAGCGGTCTTTCTGCGATATGCGCCTTGACCATAAGCCTGTCAGGTTATGTTTAAGGGGCTCAGGTTTACCGATGCCAACTGAGGGATCTTCTGATCGGAGCATCTCTTTCAGCAGTCTGCAAAGCGCTTTGTGCAGCTTCTTATCCGTCTCGCGCATCTTTTCATACGCTTCCCAAGTACGCCCTTCAAATACCAGTGATCTCATTCATCTGCTCATCAGTAGGGGTGTACCCTTGGCCTTGGTTGTGAGTATTGAGGGAAGCGGCAATTTGTTGCATCAGATCCTGGCTCTGAAGAACATGTAGCGTTTCTTGCTCTCTTTCCCAGTCTTCAGCACTTATCACCACAAATGCTTCCCCGGCCCTGCGAGTGACCTTGAGTGTCTCGTGTCGGCTAACGACTTCTTCAACAACGCTCTTTAGATTATCTCTAAACTTATTGACACTAATGGTGTCCATGACGCCACCTTTATGTACGGTATTTCCGTACGATTATAGAGTGTGTGCTCTCATAAAGCCAAGCACGGCAACGTTTTTCTGCGTTCCAGGTTCTTTCTACCAAGCAAGCCGCCCCGTGACAGAGGGGACGGCTTATGAGGTTGCACTTACTGCCGGTAAGCGGCTTCTTTCAGCGCGCGAATGCGCTCATCCAGTGGCGGGTGGCTGGCAAACATTTTCTCTACCAGCGAGCGCGTTTGGCCTTTGGTGATGGCCATGGCGCGCAGCGTATCCGGCATTTGGTCGGGCATTTCGGTTTCGGTTTTCAAACGTGCCAGGGCGCTGACCATGGCGTTGGTACCTGCCAAACGGGCGCCTGCTTCGTCGGCCCGGTATTCGCGGTAGCGCGAGAACCAGGCAACAATAGCCGAGGCCAAAAGTCCAAACACGATTTCAGCAACCATGACTACCGCGAAGTAGCCCATAAAGCCCAGACCGCCACCGCCTTCGCTGCGGCTGCGTAGGAAGTTATCGACCAAGTGCGCCACTACCCGGGCAAAGAACATCACGAAAGTGTTCACCACGCCTTGAATCAGCGCCAGGGTGACCATATCGCCGTTAGCGACGTGGCCAATCTCGTGGGCCAGCACCGCACGGACTTCTTCCGGGCGCATACGGTTGAGTAGGCCCGCCGAAACGGCCACCAGTGCATCATCCTTGTTCCAACCGGTGGCAAAAGCATTGGACTGCTGGGCCGGGAAGATACCCACCTCCGGCGTTTTGATACCCGCCTCCCGAGAGAGCTCGGCGACCGTGTCCAGCAACCACTGTTCTGTTGAGTTGGAGGGCGTCTCAATAATCACCGTGCCGGTGCTGCGCTTGGCCATCCATTTGGAAATGAACAGCGAGATAATCGAGCCCGCCATGCCGAAGATAAAGCAGAAAATCAGCAGGCTGGTGAAGTTGATGCCCTGGCCGCGCAGATAGCCCTCTACGCCCAGCAGGCGCAGAGTAATACTGGCGACCAACAAAACCGCTATATTGGTGCCTAAAAACAGCAGAATTCGCATCATGGTGCAGGTTCTCCCCTAAGGTTCATCGAAGCATTGCTAGATTAATGGCTTAGATACGTGCTGTTTATGGCAGTTTCAAGGCATGGCGGTGTCAATGAGCTGGTTTAATGCAAGCGCTACTGCCGATAGCGAGACAGGAAATTGGCAAAGCGGTCAAGTGCATCGCCAAGCTGGTCGGCCCAGGGCAGTGTCACAATGCGCACATGATCCGGCTCTGGCCAGTTAAAGGCCGTACCCTGTACCAGCAGTATTTTTTCCTGCAGCAGCAGATCCAGCACCATCTGCTGATCATCTTTGATATTGAACACTTTAGGGTCGAGGCGCGGAAACGCGTAGAGGGCGCCTTTGGGCTTCACGCAGGAAACCCCGGGGATCGCGTTCAGTTTCTCCACCGTGATATCGCGCTGGGCCAGCAGCCGCCCGCCGGGCAGGATCAGGTCATTGATCGACTGATACCCCCCCAGTGCGGTTTGAATCGCGTGCTGGGCAGGCACGTTGGCGCACAGCCGCATAGAGGCCAGCATATTCAGCCCCTGGATATAGTCCTGAGCGTTTAGCTTGGCCAGCGTGCCGGAAATGATCATCCAGCCCGAGCGGAAGCCGGCGCAGCGGTAGCTTTTGGAGAGGCCGTTCATGGTAATCACTAACTGGTCATCGTCCGCCAATGCGCCGGTGGCAGTGTGCTCAACGCCGTCATATAGAATCTTGTCGTAGATCTCGTCAGAGAACACCACCAGATTGTGCTGCTTGGCGATTGCCAGCACCTCTTTCACCACGGCAGGCGGATACACCGCGCCGGTAGGGTTATTGGGGTTGATCAGCACAATGGCGCGGGTATGGCTGGTGATCTTGGCACGGATGTCCGCCATGTCGGGCGTCCAGTCTGCCTGCTCGTCGCACAGGTAATGCACCGCATGACCACCGGAAAGGTGGGCGGCCGCTGTCCATAGCGGGTAGTCCGGCGCGGGAATCAGTACTTCATCGCCGTCGTTGAGCAGCGCCTGCATGGCCATCACAATCAGCTCTGAGACGCCGTTGCCGATGAAGATGTCCTCAACACCAACGCCGGGTATCTGCTTGCGCTGGCACTCCTGCATAATCGCTTTGCGTGCGGAGTAGAGGCCTTTGGAGTCGCAGTAGCCCTGGGCCGTGGGCAGGTTACGCATCACATCCTGGAGAATCTCTTCCGGCGCCTCAAAGCCAAACGGCGCAGGGTTGCCAATGTTCAGCTTGAGAATGCGCTGGCCTTCCTCTTCCAGGCGCTTGGCATGGTCGAGTACCGGGCCGCGAATGTCGTAGCAGACATTGTGCAACTTATGAGATTTCTTAAGCGGTTGTGATTCGTGCGACTGCGGGGTATCCATGAGGTGTCTGTCCAAAAGTAGCGAGAGGCCCAAAGTATCCAAAAGGTAGGCGCCTACAAGCCGTCATCGGCTCAAAGGCTGCCAAACCATTATGCGTCGGAAAGGTCTTGATTGTCTTCGTTGTTTTGCACGGGGGGCGGCGGAATATCCGCCGGAGTTTCAAGGGTTAGTCGGCCCAGCTTGCCATCGCGCAGCTCGTGAAGCAGTACTTCCGCGCCGCGATGCAGATCCATCGCGCCGCCGGGGCGCAGGCCGCCACGACGCGCGGCAATATCTTTCAAAATGGCGTTGCCGTCGAAGCCAGCAATGGCGAGAAAATCGGGCTTTTTCGGGCCATCGGCATCAATGTCGTGGGGGATATCCGGCGCTGAGTAGGGCGGTAGCTCTTTGAGTTTATAGCGCGTACTCAGTGCGTCTGGGTAGCGTTTGGCTAGCTCCGCGCTGGTCACAATCGCTACATCGGTGTACTCAATGGCGGTATCGCGAATGGCGCCGGTGGCCGCAAGACGATAGGCGCTGGCTTGGTCTTCAATTTTGGGCCACAGCACCCCAGGGGTGTCGGTGAGTGCTACGCGCCCATCGATACGCACTTTTTGCTGGCGCTTGGTGACCGCAGGTTCATTGCCGGTCTTGGCAATTTTTCGCCCGGCCAGGCCGTTAATCAGCGTGGATTTACCGACATTGGGTATGCCCATCACCATTACGCGAACATCGCGGTCGGCGCGCACGGCTCCAGCAAGCTCATGGCATAGCTTGGGGATTCTTTTAAGCTCGCGAGTATTGGTGGTGGTGACCGCCAGGGCGCGCATATTTTCCTGAGCATCGAAATAAGCCACCCACTCGGCTGTCCGCTCGGGGTCGGCGAGATCGGCACGGGAGAGAATTTTCAACACCGGCTTATGGCGGGTCAGCTCGGCCAGCATTGGATTGGCGCTGGAGTAGGGCAGACGCGCGTCGAGCACCTCGATCACGACGTCAATTTCAGGCAGCACCTCCTTAATCTGGCGGCGGGCCTTGTTCATATGTCCTGGAAACCAGCCGAGCATGGATCTCTCCTACAAGCACAAAAAAAAGACAAGCACAAAAAAAGCGGGCTGCCATTATAGCAGCCCGCCGGACTTAACGCTGATTACTCGTCGGGGTGAAATTCCAGTGACACAGAGTTAATGCAGTAACGTAAGCCGGTGGTCTCCGGTGGCCCGTCGGGGAAGACGTGGCCCAGGTGAGCGTCGCAGTGGGAGCAGACCACTTCAGTGCGCTGCATGCCATGAGTGGTATCGGTATGCTCTTCCACACAGCGGCTACCCAGCGGCCGATCGAAGCTTGGCCAGCCGCAGCCAGCGTCAAACTTGTGCTCGTTCTCAAACAGCGGCGCGTGGCAGCAAATACAATGGTAAATACCCTGCGCATCGCGCACCTGGTAGTCACCGGTGAATGGGCGCTCGGTGCCCTTCTCACGCGCTACCCGGTACTGCTCCGGGGTTAGCTGCTGTTGCCACTCGTCAGGGGATTTTTCTATTTTCGCCATGGGGGTCTCCTCTCCCTCTGGTTTGCCACTCTTCAGAGGCTATATAAGCAGACTAGCTTAACACTCACTGGAGTGACAGCCAGCCGCTTTCTCAAGTTCAGCCAGCTGAAAAGGGCGAGGAGAAATATCACACGCTAGCTGCACCGCCGTTACTGCGCGGGTCGTGGGCGCTCTCTATTAACCCATCTGGATGGTGCACAATCCCGCCCGCATGGCCCATGGTGTCGCTGAACGACTCGGTCAGTACTTCAACATCGTGGCCCGCTGTTGCCAGGGCGGTGACCAAGGCGTCATCAAAACGGTTCTCAAGTTTTAGGTTAGTGCTGGTTTCTCCCCAGGTACGGCCCAGCAACCAGCGCGGTGCGGTAATCGCCTGCTGCAGCGGCATGCCGTGCAGGGCGTAGCGTGAAAATACCGCCGCCTGGGTTTGCGGTTGGCCTTCACCGCCCATGGTGCCGTAGACCATGGTGCGACCGTCGTTAAATTTGGCCAGCGCCGGGTTCAAAGTGTGGAAGGGTTTACGGCCAGGGGCCAAACCGCGTAGGTCATTGGAATTAAGCGAAAAACTGATGCCGCGGTTTTGCCACAGCACGCCGCTTTCCGACAACACCACGCCGCTGCCAAACTCCCAGTAGATGCTCTGAATAAAGCTCACCGAACGGCCTTCGCTGTCCACGGTGCCCATCCAGATCGTGTCGCCGGGGGCGGGTTCGTGAGGCCAGGGCAGGGCGCGCTGCGGGTCAATCTGTGCCGCCTCATGGCCGATGCTCTCTTCACTTAACAGCGTTTGCAATGACGTTGGCACCCGGTCTGGATCGGTGACGTTTTGGTCACGCAGGATAAAGGCGCGCTTGGTGGCTTCAATCAGCCCATGAAGGTGGTCAAAACCGTTCGGCTCGGCGGCCTTTAAACGCTCATAGATGCCTAAAATCATTAACGAGGCCATGCCTTGAGTCGGTGCGGGCAGGTTATACAGCGTGGCATCTTGTAGCGTTATTTCCAGCGGTGTGACTTGCTGGGCGCGGTAGGCGTGAAAGTCCGCCAACCGCAGCGGGCTGCCGACGGCCTCTAAATCCCGCGACATACTGGCGGCCAGCTCGCCGCGGTAGAAATCGTCTAACCCCGCTTCCGCCAGGCGCTTGAGGGTGACGGCCAAGCGCGGCTGACGTAGCCGCTCGCCTTCACGGGGCAACTGACCGTTAAGCAGCAGGGCATCACTAAAGCCTGGGCTTTGAGATAAACGCTCTACGTGTTTGGCGGTAAGTGCTTCCTGGCTTTGGGTGACTGAGATGCCCGCTTCGGCGTGGTGAATAGCGTCGGCCAAGAGGGTTGTTAAGGGGAGTGGCTTGCCCCAGCCTGACGCAACGTCGAGCGCTTCCTGCCAGCCGCCAATGGTGCCTGCCATGGTAAGGGCGGCTTTAGGGCCGCGCTCGGGGATCTGCGCTTCACCGGTGTAGAAATCCGCAGTGGCTAAGCCCGCCGCCGGGCCGCAGGCGTCAATAGCTATTGGCGCTTTACCCGGTTCATGAATTAACCAGAAGCCATCGCCACCCAGGGCGTTCATATGCGGATAAACCACTGCAATGGCAGCGGCAGCAGCGACCATGGCCTCTACCGCGTTACCGCCCTGTTTAAGCACATCCCGCCCGGCACTGGCGGCCAGGTGATGAGGGGCGACACAGCTGCCGCCGTAACTACGTTGAGTGTGAAGCATATCCAGAAACCTTTTTTAATTGTGATTACCAGCCAATGGCGTTCGGCAGCCATGTGGCAATACTGGGAAAGATAAACACCAGTGCCACGGCCAGAAACTGTAAACCGATAAACGGCAGAGCGCCTTTATAGATATCCAGCGTTGAGACCTCTTTAGGCGCCACACCTTTAAGGAAGAACAGCGACCAGCCAAAGGGAGGGGTGAGAAACGAGGTTTGTAGCACCAGCCCGACTAAAATACCCAGCCACACCATATCGACGCCCATCTGCACAAAGAACGGCAGAAACAGTGGTAGGGCAATATAGCTGATCTCGATCCACTCCAGAAAGAAGCCCAACACAAACATCAGCAGCAGCATAAACAGCAGCGCGCCTAGCTCACCGCCGGGCACCCAGTCGAACATGCGGGCCACCAAATGCTCGCCACCTAAACCGCGGAATGCCAAGCCAAATACCTGGGCGCTGATCAAGATAAAAAACACCATCGCTGAGATCACCAGCGTGGCCTTAGCAACCTCTTTGAGTAGTGCAAAGGTTAACCGGCCGGAGCAGGCGACAATCACCAATGCCCCTAGCGCGCCCATGGAGGCTGCTTCAGTAGGCGCCGCAATGCCGCCAATAATCGAGCCCAACACCGCAAACACCAAGCCCACCGGCGGGCCCACCACGGTGATGACTTTACGGATCAACTGGCGCCGCCCCATATCCGCACGCTCTTCAGCCGGAATAGGCGGCATCAGGTGGGGGTAGAGTTTGGCAATGATCAAAATGGCAATAATATACACCGCCGCCAGGGTCAGCCCTGGCACCATGGCCGCGGCGAACATTGTACCGACCGATTCACCCAGAATTTCCGCCAGCAAAATCAGCACCAAACTGGGCGGAATAATCTGCCCTAAGGTGCCGGACGCGCAGATCATGCCGGTAGCCAGGGTTTTAGGGTAGCCGCGGCGGAGTAGCGTGGGCAGGGTGAGCAGGCCCAGGGTGACGATCGTGGCGCCAACAATGCCCGTAGCGGCGCCCAATAGCACGCCAACTAAAATAATCGCCACGCCCATACCGCCAGGTAAGCCGCCAAACATGTGGCCGATCACATCAATCAGTTCTTCGGCCAGCTTCGACTTCTCCAGCATTACCCCCATAAACACAAACAGCGGTATAGCCATAAAGGTATAGTTAGTCACTACGCCATAGATACGCGATGGCAGCAGGTTAAACAGCATTGGGCCGAAGCCAATATAGCCAAAGAAAAAGGCCGTGGCCGCGATGCTGATACCCACCGGGATACCAATCAGCAGAAACACGAAGAAAGCCACGATCATGCCGATCGCTAGCCATTCATTGGGAGACATGCGTTATTCACCTCGTGTGGGCAGGTCGAACGCCTGACGCAGCGCGTGGGCCAGCCCTTGCAGCGCGAGAAGGACAAAACCAAACGGAATCAGCGATTTGAGCAGCCAGCGCAGCGGCAGGCCGCCGGGGTTGGGTGACGCCTCACCACGAGCGAACGACTGGGCGATCCAGGGCAACGTCAGCCAGGCGATATATAGCCCCATCACTAGCAGTAACAGCCCGCCGATGACCTCAATCACCCGCTGCAGGCCGGAGGGGAAGCGTTCGTAGAAAACATCCACGCGGACTTGCTCGCCCATCAGGAGCAGGTATGACATGCCAAACAGCGCGATAGGCGAGATCAAGTGCCACTGCAGCTCCTGCAGCCATACCGCGCCAACACTAAACGCATAGCGCATCAATACGTCGCTAGCGACTAATCCGACTAATACCACGCAAGTCCAGGCGGCGATCCAGCCAAACAGCCGAACCACCGCCTCAACGCCGTGGACAAAACATGCCACGGTGCGCATATCAGACTCCGATAATGTCGTTTAACCAGGCACGCTCGCTGGCACCTGCCCAGCGGTCGTGGTTGGCTTTAAACGCCATATAGCTATCGTGCACTTTGCGCACCAGCGGGTCAGCGTTGGCTTCGCTGGAAAGCGTGTCCATGGTTGCCTCACGCAGCGCATCAATGACGGGTTGCGGCAGCATGCTGGCAGTAACGCTTTCGTTCTCGATCAAATCGGTCATGGCTTCACCGTTAACCGCTTCGGACCAGGTCACACTCTCCAGACAGGCGGCCATGCAGGCACTCTTCACAATCATCTGTAGATCTGCTGGCAGGCTGTCCCAGTGGGTTTTCGAGATCAGTAGTTCGCCGGTGGTCGAGGGCTCATGCCAGCCGGTGGTGTGGTAGAACTTGGCCGCGTTGTGCAGCCCCATGCGGCGGTCTTGGAAGGGCCCCACAAACTCCGCCGCGTCGATCACGCCACGCTCCAGCGCGGGGAAGATTTCGCCACCGGGAAGTACGCGGGCATCCACGCCAAGCGAAGAGTAAACCTGACCGGCCAAGCCAGGAACGCGCATGCGCAGTCCGTTGAGCTGGCTAATATCCTCGATCGGTTCGCGGAACCAGCCGGTCATTTGCACGCCGGTATTATTCAGCGGGAAGGCCACCATGCCGTAGGGTTCATACACCTCGTGCCAAAGCTCCAAGCCGCCGCCGTGATAAAGCCACGCCATGTGGCCCATAAAGCTCATGCCAAACGGCACGGTAGTGAAGTATTGGGCGGCAAAAGTGGTGCCCGACCAAAAATAGCTGTTGGCAGCGTTCATTTCGATGGTGCCGCTTTGAACGGCTTCAAAACCTTCAAAGGCGGGAATGAGCTCACCGGATGAGAAATGCTGGATATTGAGCCGTCCGCCTGACATGGCGTTAATTTTGGCGATCACATCAGTAGGGCTGCCAGGGCCTTCCACATAAAACGGTGATCCAGGTGGATAAGCATTGGTCATACGCCAGTTAAAGCTCTCGGCGGACTGCGCACGGGCAATCGATGGGGCACCGAGTACTAGGCCTGCAGTGGAGGAGACCGCGGCTGTAGTGAGAAACTTACGGCGGGATAAGGACATAGCACACCTCGTTATTGGGGAATGTGTCAGCAAGGGAACACAATGAAGTAGCAAGGGGTGTGCCATGAAAATCGATTTTTTTATAAATAAAAGATTTTAAAGGGTTTTGTAGGTTGTAGCTTGCGCGGGTAAGTGCAAGAAAAATAACCGCTTGCACCGATATGGCGCCTAATGAGTGCTCAGAGCACTCCCAGTGTGCATGTTGGCATCGCGAGCTTTGATTTTGCCCCTTTCGGTTTTAGCAGCTTCGTATAGGGCTTTGTGTTTCGTATAGGGCTTCGTGTGTAGGTGATTGAAAGGGGAACAGTTAGCTTAGTGCTGGCAGAGAGCTTGACAGCTCAATAAGGTCTGAGTAACATACGCGCCACCTCGACGAGGCAATGAAACGTCCCATTCGTCTAGTGGTCTAGGACACCGCCCTTTCACGGCGGTAACAGGGGTTCGAACCCCCTATGGGACGCCACTTATTCTTTTTCTTTATAGAACTAGAGTAAGAGGTTGTCAGAGGTATCGGAATGCGGGAATAGCTCAGTGGTAGAGCATCGCCTTGCCAAGGCGAGGGTCGGGAGTTCGAATCTCCTTTCCCGCTCCAACACGTCCCATTCGTCTAGTGGTCTAGGACACCGCCCTTTCACGGCGGTAACAGGGGTTCGAACCCCCTATGGGACGCCACTTCCGATAGTCATAACGTTGTACAGCAAGCGTTCTATAAGCGGGAATAGCTCAGTGGTAGAGCATCGCCTTGCCAAGGCGAGGGTCGGGAGTTCGAATCTCCTTTCCCGCTCCAGATTTAGCAGTGCAATATAGGAACGGCAGGCGAGGGTCGGGAGCTGGAATGCCAGCCCAGTCGAATCTCCTCTCCCGCTCCAGTTTCGATATATAGTCCCATTCGTCTAGTGGCCTAGGACACCGCCCTTTCACGGCGGTAACAGGGGTTCGAACCCCCTATGGGACGCCATCTAGCATTACAAACAGTTGTGTTTGCGTTGCGGGAATAGCTCAGTGGTAGAGCATCGCCTTGCCAAGGCGAGGGTCGGGAGTTCGAATCTCCTTTCCCGCTCCATGTAAACACCTACCGCACCCCTCTTATCTTAGATTGCCCTTATCGCCTCTTTTGTGCGAGATTTTTCGTTCCTTTTGATATTCGATAGGTGCCATACACGTCGCCCAAGCTGCTGAACTTGGGCGACGTAGTGGTGCAGCTAAATGGCAAGCTTAATAGGCTGCTTGGCTATCCAGCGTGAAGTGGCTGACGACGTTGTTAAGCGACTGTGAGCGCTTGGTGAGGTCATGTGCGGAATCCGCTGTTTGCTGAACCATGGACGCATTGTCCTGCGTTGCTCGATCTAGTTGAGAAATCGCGATGTTAATTTGCTCAATGCCGCGGGTTTGTTCATGGGTCGCTGCAGTAATATCAGCAAACAGGTCGTTGACCCGCTGGATTTGCTGATCAATTTTCTGCATCCGCTCTTTGGCCGTACCTACCAGTCTAGCGCCATTACTAACCTGCGCGTTCGAGGTGTCGATCAGCGTTTTGATTTCCTGAGCGGCGCTTGCCGAGCGGTTAGCCAACTGACGCACTTCGCCTGCGACAACGGCAAAGCCACGCCCATGTTCACCTGCGCGGGCGGCTTCCACAGACGCATTCAGTGCCAAAATATTGGTTTGGAATGCAATGCCGTCAATTAAGGTGACAATCTCAGTGATTTTGGCTGCTTCTGCGTTAATTTCCTGCATGGAAGCTACCGCTTCACCAATCGCTTGTTGGCCCGCTTGAGATGTTTCGCCTGCATCGTGCACCAGCTCTTTGGCTTGCTCTACGCTATCAGCGTTTTGACGCACAGTTGCGGTCACTTCTTCCATGCTGGAAGACGTTTGCTGGAGCGCTGCAGCCTGTTGCTCTGTGCGTGAAGAAAGCTCCTGGTTGCCAGAGGCAATCTCAGCAACATTATGGTCAACCGCGCTGCTGGTGGCCTGAATCTCCTGCATGGTATCGCGCAGCTTATCGCGCATTACTTGAATATCGTGCAGCAAGCTGCTGGTGTCATTCTGGTTGAGGGTGACGGGCGCGGATAAGTCGCCCTGAGCAATACGGCCGACGACGCCTGCGGCATAGCTAGGCTCGCCGCCTAAACGGCGCAAAATTAAAGACACCATGCTCCAGAATGCAATGGTGACTAATATGCCCGCCACAATGCCGACTATCACTGTTTCAAGCAGCTCGCTCAGAATAGCGCTGCTAACATCGCCCATAAAAACCCCACTGGCGATATAGACATCCCAGGGGGTGTAAGCTTCTGAGTAGGTGCGCACCAAGGGCATTGCATCGTTGCCCCGCGCAAAATTAGAGTAGTAATCAGTAATGCCACTGCCTGAGCTGCGCGTGTTATCCAATATGCTGCGAAAAATAAGCAGGCCTTCTGGGTCTCTAGCCTGGGATACATCTTCCCCGTATGGTCGACGGGGGTGGGCGAGCATTTTCAGGTCGCCACTAAACGCAAATAGATAGTTATCTTCTTCACCGAAACGCACATCGCGAATGGTGTCAAAAGCGAGGGTTTTAGCTTCATCCAGCGTGATATCGCCCTGCTGAGCCAGCATGTCAAAGTGTTCCATGGTCGAAACCGCGATATCCACGGCGGTGACCATGCGTTGCTCGCGTTCGGCATACAGCAAGGCACGACTTTGCCATGCATTAACGACAATCATGATGGCAAGGATCATCCAGAGTACAACAACCCCAAGAAGCCGCTGCCGACGTAAGGGTAGGGCGGCTAAGCTATTCTTAGCCTTAGGTGAAGCGACTGGTGGTAAACTGGTTAAGACCTTGGGGGGGTGAGTAACGGTGGCGCTCATTATGTGATGGCTCTCTTATGTGTTTTCTTGATTCCCTTGTATGCCAAGCGGTGGTTATACCGACTCCCTACATAGCACGGCGCTAATACTAAAGTATTAGTTGATGAGGTTCTGCCCCAAAAGCGTGGCGAAGTGTCAATAAATGTACATATGTGCTTGAATCGATAGCGCGCTATCTAATAGCAGGCTAAAAGCAGCAGTGGAGTGGCTTGAAAAAACATATGATTGCCCCGATATCCCCCCTTCTAACGCATTTTTTTGTGCTTCTCATTTTGCTGACAGGACATATTCATGGCCGAACCGGCATTGTCGATCCGTGGCCTCACCAAGGTGTATGGCAACGGTTTTCAGGCGCTTAAAGGTATTGATCTCGACGTCCAGCAGGGCGATTTTTTTGCGCTGTTGGGCCCCAATGGCGCCGGTAAATCCACCACCTTAGGGGTGGTTTGCTCGCTGGTACAAAAAACGGCGGGTAAGGTCTCTATATTTGGTATCGATGTAGATAAGGACTTCGCCAAAGCCAAGTACCAGTTAGGTGTAGTGCCTCAAGAGTTCAACTTCAATCAGTTTGAGAAAGTGCTCGATATCGTGCTGGCCCAGGCGGGCTATTACGGTATGACCAGCCGCGAGGCCTTGCCCCGCGCCAAGCAACTGCTCACTGATCTTGGCCTATGGGAAAAACGCAACGGCAGCGCGCGCATGCTCTCAGGTGGAATGAAGCGCCGTCTGATGATCGCTCGGGCGCTGATGCACCGACCCAAGCTGCTGATTCTGGATGAGCCCACTGCCGGGGTGGATATCGAGCTGCGGCGCAGCATGTGGGAGTACATGCGGCGGATTAATCAGGACGAAGGCACCACTATTATTCTCACCACCCACTACTTGGAAGAGGCGGAGAGTCTGTGCCGCAATGTGGCCATTATCAACAATGGCAATATTGTGCGTAATACCAGCGTGCGTGAGCTACTGGCTGAGCTTGATACCGAGACTTTCCTGATCGATTTGGCTGACCCTGTGATAGAAGTACCGCGTATTGAAGGCTTTGAACTTCATCAGATAGAACCTACCCAGCTTTCGCTGTTGGTACATCGTGGCCAGCGCTTGAACGATGTCTTCAATGCATTGAGTGAGCACGGGATCCAGGTGGTATCCATGCGTAATCGAGCCAATCGATTAGAGGAGATGTTTGTGTCGATGGTGGAAGGAAGCGGCCTAGGGGCAATTGACCAGCGTGTGGATGGCGCAGGCGTTAAAGACAGGGAGGCGCGCGTATGAATGCCACGCAGACGCTGATCGCCCTATGGACGCTGGTGCTGAAAGAGATCAAACGCTTTACCCGAATTTGGCCGCAAACGCTGCTGCCGCCCTCGATCACCATGGCGATGTACTTCATCATCTTCGGTAACCTTATTGGTTCGCGGATTGGCGATATGGACGGCTTCAGCTATATGGACTTTATTGTCCCTGGGCTGATCATGATGTCGGTGATTACCAACAGCTACTCTAATGTGGCGTCGAGCTTCTTTTCGAATAAATTCCAGCGTTCAATTGAAGAGATGATGGTGTCGCCCATGCCCAATTGGGTGATTCTAGCGGGCTTTATTTTAGGTGGCATGGCGCGTGGATTGGGTGTGGGGCTAATTGTAACCGTCGTCTCGCTGTTTTTTACCCGCTTAACCATGGAGCATCCGCTGCTCACGGTATTAGTCGTAGTACTTACGTCTGCGCTGTTCTCCATAGGCGGCTTTATTAATGCCTTGCTGGCTAACAAGTTCGACGATATTTCCATCGTGCCGACCTTTATCCTTACCCCATTGACCTATTTGGGCGGAGTGTTTTACTCGATCTCAATGTTGCCCGACTTCTGGCAGGGCGTTTCCATGCTCAATCCAATTTTGTACATGGTCAACGTTTTCCGTTACGGCTTCCTGGGCGTCTCGGATATTCCCGTGGTGTGGGCGCTTGCCGCGATTTTTGCCTTCATCATTGTGCTGTTTTTGGCAGCGCTGATGATGCTGGAGCGCGGTAAAGGCATTCGTAGTTAATCAATAACGGCATTAAGCAGAGAGCAGCAAGCAATGGCACATCGCCCCGACACCTTAGAACATGCGCCGTTAGGGCGCGATTCCGCTTATCCTGAGCAGTATGACGCGGGGCTGTTATATCCGATTCCCCGCGCAGCCAACCGTGCACCTCTGGGGATAGAAGAGGGCGCCTTGCCGTTTATAGGCGAAGACGAGTGGCACGCCTTCGAAGTCTCCTGGCTGAACAGTCGCGGTAAGCCCATTGTGGCGGTAGCACGCTTTCGTTTGCCAGCAGCCTCACCCTATCTGATTGAGTCTAAATCCTGGAAGCTCTACCTCAACAGCTTCAATCAAACCCGTTTCTATAGTCGTGAGGACGTGATGAAAACCCTCGCCCATGACTTAGCCACTGCAGCGGGTGCCGAGGTGAGCGTTGAGTTGTTTGATGTGGATTCCCCGGAGCTTTCAGCACGGCCCCTGCCGGGTGAATGCCTGGATGATTTAGATATCGCCGTAAGCGATTACACGCCTAGCAGCACTCATCTAACGGTAGGGGAGGAGATTGTCGAAGAGACACTCTACTCGCATCTGCTGAAATCTAATTGCCCCGTTACCGGCCAGCCAGACTGGGGCAGTGTGCTGGTGCGTTATAAAGGACCTAAAGTCGATCGCGAAGGCCTGCTGCGTTACCTCATTGGGTTCCGTCAGCACCAGGATTTTCACGAGCACTGCGTTGAACATATCTTTGCCGATCTAATGGCCCAGACAAAGCCCACGCAACTGCTAGTGCTGGCGCGCTACGTTCGTCGTGGTGGCTTGGATATCAGCCCCTGGCGGGCAACGCCCGGGCTAACGCCGCCCACGCCGCTGCGTCTAGCAAGGCAGTAAACGGCAGTGTTATAAATGATGGTGCTAGAGTAGCCCTTCACGATTGGATTTGGAGTCATTAATGGACGCACTTACGCTGCTTCACGAACGTAGCTCAATGGGCAAGTTGACGGAACCAGCGCCCAGCGCCGAACAGCTCAGCGCTATCTACCAGGCCGCGCTACGTGCGCCCGACCATAAAGAGCTGCGCCCCTGGCGCTTTATCGAGTTCAGCGGGGAGGGGCGTGAGCGGCTAGGCGAGCTATTTGCTGAGGCGGAGTTCCAGGAAGACCCTAGCGCCGACGACGAAACGCTCAACTCCGCGCGTAAAAAGCCGCTGCGGGCGCCGATGATTATTGCCGTGATCGCCAAGGTCACGCCCGAAATCGACAAAGTGCCCAAGATGGAGCAGGTGATCTCTGCCGGATGCGCCGCTCACGGCATTCTGCTAGCGGCCCACGCCCTGGGGCTGGGGGCTATGTGGCGCAGTGGGAAGTACGCGTTTGACCCCGTGGTTCGCAAAGGGCTAAGCCTTGATGAAGATGACGAAGTCGTCGCGTTTATTTATCTGGGCACCTTAGGTGGACGCCACAAACCCGTGCCGCAGCATAATGTTGCTGACTTTGTGGAGCGTTGGGGGTAGCTTGAGGAAGACGCCATGAGTTTACCCCGCCAGCCTGGCATCCCCCACCCACGTCTGCCGCTGCCTGAGGGGCAGCCAGAAGACTTGGCAGCTTTTCAGCAGTGGTTGAGTGATGCCATACCCTTGGTGAACGCCCTGGGCATTAGCGAGGTAACGCGCCGAGGCGATGCACTTACCTGGCAGTTGGCGTTAGCGCCCAACCTTAACGATAAAGGCACTGGCTTTGGTGGCGCATTAACGGCACAAACCACGCTGCAAGGCTGGTGCTGGGTTACGCTATGGTTGCGTGAACGAGGCATCGACCGAGATGTCGTCGTTGCCGAGTCCAGCCAGCGCTTTCTTGCGCCGGTAACAAGTGACTACCGTCTGGTATGCACGCCAGCGGTACCAGAAGCTCCCGCCCAGCTTGCCAGCAAGCTCGCTGAGCGCGGTAAAGGCCGTATAGCGCTAACCCAGCAGCTCTATTGTGGCGAGTCGCTCTGCCTGGAAGCTAACGGCAGCTACGCTGTGTTGCCATCTCGCTAATCGAATGGGCCATCAGCCTGAAAAGGCTTGCTATTTCGAGGCTTAGCCAATAGTATATGCGCCGTTCTGTCGCGAAAGGTTCAGCCTTTCAACAGCGCCAAAACGCGGAGGGGTGTCCGAGTGGTCGAAGGAGCACGCCTGGAAAGTGTGTAAGCCGCAAGGCTTCGAGGGTTCGAATCCCTCCCCCTCCGCCACAGAATTTTAAAGGCCGTCAAGCACTTAGCTCGACGGCCTTTTTTATTGTGCGCAAGGCATGTCGCGTAAGGCCTTGACAGTGTCAGCTAGTTGGCCACCCACATAGTAATGGTCAACGCTGAGTGTCCGGTTAGTCCTACTCTAGTCCGCGCAGAGTTCGATGTATGACATAAGGAAGCACACTAGCGGAATGCTCAGGTGTTGTACTCAGTTTCTGTGGTCAAGGGCAATAAAGCCGAGGGTGCATTCCATGCATACCCCTTTTTTCAGCTTACCTATTTATTTGTGTTGGTGGCCCTTGGACTCTTTAGCTAAACTTATAAAGGCAGGTAAGGATAAAGCTAGCTTGCGAATAATTAGTCACTTTTAAGATGTAGGTAAAGTGAGTCAAACCCGCCAGCTTCTTGTAATTTTTGCCAGTCAGGTATGGTTATCTGTCTTCTGTTCGTGATGATTAAGCCATTGTTGCGAAGCGCTTGTAATACTC
Source organism: Halomonas sp. SpR1 (assembly GCF_031010175.1). Taxonomy (GTDB): domain Bacteria; phylum Pseudomonadota; class Gammaproteobacteria; order Pseudomonadales; family Halomonadaceae; genus Vreelandella. Next base: position 3,987 of record NZ_JAUAMB010000035.1, on the reverse strand, counting down.
TATTGACATGAACTGGGGTCATCCCCGTTGCGTCGGCCAGTTCCGCTTGGCTAATGGGCATGTGAAAAGAATTATCCTCTACTAACCCTACTGCCTTCAGGCGCAGCAGGAGCTCACAGATAACATGAGCGATACGTGAATACCCTTCGCGTTGTCCGACATTTAAAAGCCACTCGCGGAAAATAGAAGCGTCCACTAATGTCTCGTGCCAGAAGGAGTTAATGAGGCGAGGGTGGTGCTCAAATAAAAGATGTAAATCATGGTGCTGTATGAAGCCGAGTTTACATGGGCTGAGTGAGGCAATATTAATATCGATGACTTGCAGGTGCAGGCTTTGCAGGTCTGGCATGTCGCCAGGTATGTGCAGTGCCATTATTTGTCGTTTACCCTCAAGGGTTAACTTATATACACATGAGAAACCCTCTAAGAGTAAGCAACATTGAGTAGGTTGATCGCCCATTTTAACGATGTCTTGATTAGACTTTACGTCTACAGTTTGTACCGGTAATTTCTGCAGTGCCAGCTTTTCCTCAGCAGTAAGAGTATAATTACTTTCTATCTTGCGAATCATTAGGTAGGTATGAGCTGAAAGAGCAGTAGGCATCTTTTACTCCTAATTTGGTAGGAATGAGATCTTTACCAATAGTTGTCACGATGAGTTGCTGATGTGGTTTATATGTCAAAGTCTAGTCTGACTTATAAGAAAGCGTATAGCCAAGAGTTTAATTGGTTGTAACTAATTGATAAGTTGTAAAGAGTATTTTGTTTGCTTGGATTAGAATATGGGCACGCTTTTCTGGATTGGGTTTTTTACAGTTTTTAAATGTAATCAAATGATAGTAGGTATTTGTCTGGTGTGAGTGTTTTGATATTAAATAGCTAACAGCTGGCCCTCGGCAGGCCAGCTTGGTTGATATTTTAACTTTTGTTAAAATATCTGCTGGGCGGGCAGGTATGGGTGAAGCGCTTCAATGCCCTACGTTAACCTATACGCGTATTAAAAAGGCAGCACGCCGCTGAAACCAATGCCCAGCACGGCAACGACAACAACAACGATAACGACGATAGTGGTAGTAGACATATTCTCTTCCTTTGAGTAGTGAGCGTTTTTGAGTAGTGAGCGTTGTTATAGCGTAGTAGCGAAAGCGCTATTTCGCACGTCGGCGAGAATGGTTGTGTCGCTTTTCCCTCACAGCAGGAACGACTCTCAGGCATGCCGAACGCTGTAATGGTTACGTTGCCTCTCCTAGTGCCTTCCCCAGCCCGCCAAAATAGTCGCTATACGCACGGTTAATCCTCTCCCGCTGCTCGCCCTGTGGGTAAAGCCCCATCTCGGCTTCAGGAGACGCCTTGGTGCCTTTGACCAGAAAGTGATTGGTGAGGGCTGCATCTTGCACAAAAGCTTCAAAAGCTCGGGCGCAGAGCTCTTCGGGCTTACTGTAGTAGAGCTGGCCGAGTTTTTTGTCCATCTGCGTCGAGCGCTGGAACAGCTCGCTAGGCTGGTCGCCTTTCGGCTGTAGCAGAATGGCCTTGAAACAGTGCATCAGTAACTGATTGAGTGGGTGCAAGATAGGCGATGCATCGGTTAGCCAGGCGGTGGAGGCGAACATGCCGCTGGGAATGTCGCGAAAACATTTCGTGGCGATATAGTGATCAAAAGCGTGAAACCACTCATGGGCGATGCTACCGGGGCCTGCGTTTTTGGCTAGTGAGAAGCTGCGCTGGCTGGGGTCATAGTGGGCAGAAACACCCGGGCGACCACCACACCCGTACTGCAGTGCTATTGAGCCACGTAATGAGATCAGTGTTTCAGACCCCTGTAGTATCAACATAAGATCACAGAGGGCATCGTGAAAAAGCTCAGCAGCTCGGTCACGCTCAGTGCTGGTGACCCAGCGGCCAATTTCGATGGAGCGAAAATCAAACTGGCGCCGTATCAAGGCAAAGCTACTCGTTTGCCCCTGGCGGTGGTCAGGCCCGTTGCGGTAAAAATCCCGCGCTTCAATGCTCACTGCTTGTTTCTCCTTGTATTCTGCCATCCAGGCCCCATAACTAGTCGTAACGCATTTTTATTGTCTCATTTTCCACCGCCAGGAGAGAGATATGAGCAAGCGCATTCTAGTGGTACTGACGTCGCACGATCAGCTGGGCGATACCGGCAATAAAACCGGTTTTTGGCTCGAAGAGCTGGCTGCCCCTTATTATGTCTTTAAAGACGCAGGTGCTGAAGTAACGTTGGCATCGCCCAAGGGTGGACAGCCACCGCTAGATCCCAAAAGTGATGCAGAGGATAGCCAAACCGATGAAACGCGACGTTTTAAGCAAGACGGCAGCGCTAATGCGGAGCTTGCAGCGACTCATCGCTTAAGCGACATAAGTGCCGATGACTTCGATGCAGTCTTTTACCCCGGCGGCCATGGCCCGCTGTGGGATCTCGTTGACGATGTGGACTCGATTCGCCTAATTGAAACCTTTATTGCCCAAGGCAAGCCGGTTGCCACGGTGTGTCACGCGCCGATTGTGTTGGTAAATGCCAAAGATAGCGCTGACGAGCCGCTGGTAAAAGGTCGCCAGGTAACGGGCTTTACCAACGGCGAAGAGGAAGCCGTTGGCTTGACCAATATCGTGCCGCACCTGGTTGAAGATGCCTTGCAAAAGCGTGGTGGGATTTATAGCAAAGCGGAAGATTTTACCCCTTATGTACGTGAAGATGGCCAGCTGATTACAGGGCAAAACCCACCATCCTCAGCGCTCACGGCTGAGACGCTGATGGCGTGGCTAGCTAAGTAACTAGGCGGTATTAATCATTATGTTGGATGGAAACGGCGAGGCACTCCTCGCCGTTTCTATTTTGTTAACTGATTAGGCTATTCTCTACCTCCCTTTACAAGGCGGTAGAAGGCGTAGAAAGCCAAAAAGATTTTTAAAAACAATTTATTTGCCATTACATATCACAGGTTAGATAACCCCTCTGTTATAAAGCGCACTGTGCACACACAGCGAAAGGAACTCGCGATAGGGAAGAACAAGCAAGGATTGCTTGTGTAGCACAAGGATGCACAAACGGGATGTTTGTGGTGCAAGATCAGGGATGACCTGATAAAACCCGGCCAAGGATTGGCCGGGTTTTTTTTGACATAAATGACGGTTTAATTAAACTCTTATAAAGCTTTTATTAACTTTTTTATGCTTGTAGTGCATGCTTGTGATGATTGAAAGTCCGTGTTACAAACAATTACTCCTTTCTACAATAGGATCGTCAGCAAGAAAGCGCTTCCTTCAACAAGCATAGTGATAATAAAGCGAGCTTAATTCATTCATGGGTGTTTCAACCGCTGTTTGGCAGTTCAAGCAGCGTATGGTGGCGCTGCTCTTGCCGGTGCCTTCCAAACGGAAGCGATTAAAAAACGGATTTTTGGGTGACTCTGAGTTACCGCAATGACGACAGATGACATCCAGTCCGTTAACTTTGTTGATAATTATAATGTCGCGCACGCTGACCTCCTACCATTAGGTTATTGATGGTTCAGGCGTGGTAACGTCCGTGTAGAGTAGTATCGTTGCCGATACTTATAAAAGTATAGCGCTGCTGGGCATACGCGCCATATGAAAATATGAAATAATGTGCTTTAAATGAGAGCATTTAACCTAAGTAAAAAAAGGTAAATTTTTTCGGTTTGATAACATAGGTTAGATAAATAACCTGTTTTAAGGTTCACTCTAGGTGCATACCATAAGGAAGTGGCAACAAGGAAGATCGAGCTAGGAAAGCTTACGCTCATGGAAGCACAAACAGGATGTTTGTGAAGACAGATCAAGGAAGGATTGATAAAGCCCCGGCCAGGGCAAGGCCGGGGCTTCTTTTTTATAGTGCGCCAGGCATGGCGCGCAGCGCCTTGACTGGCGCTGTTCCTGGGGGTGGTGCCTCAGGATGACTTGGGGGTGAAAGTCCCCTGCACGCCCGGCAAGGGGAAGTGCTAGCCGACG
>NZ_JAUAMB010000034.1 GCF_031010175.1 Halomonas sp. SpR1 | reverse complement strand
TCGTTGCCAAGTTGAACAACCGCCCCAGAAAACGCTTGGGGTATCGGACACCGGCACAAGTGTTCCTGGGAGAGTATTCAGGGGCGCTGAAAACCGCAGGTGCTGCGCTTAATGTTTGAATTCAGGCTACAAACCAGCACGACAGATAACACTAAAGAGGTTAAAAATGAAAACTATAACAGCAATTAGCATTCTCTCCTGCCTTTCACTCCCCATAATGTTCGCATCCTCTGCCGCTGGGGATAGTTATCCAGAAAGACCCATTTCCACCCTTATTGCCTTTGGCGCTGGTGGCAATACGGATGTTGGTGCGCGGATACTGTTTCCGGCAGTAGAGCGTGAACTCGGCGTACCACTCAACATTCTCAATCGGCCGGGCGGCGGTGGCTGGGTAGGCTGGACACAACTACTCAACTCGTCTAATGACGGATATACCCTGGGGTACATTAATACACCTAACTTAATTACTGGGTATCTGGATCCTCAATATAGCCGAAACGTTGATCTTGATAACTTTGAACTCATTGCCAACCACGTTACAGACTACGGCGTTATCTCGATCAATAAAGATGAGACTCGCTATAGCAATATAGAAGAGCTGGTTAACTATGCTCAGTCAAACATGTTGACAGCGTCAACCACCGGGGCAAATGGTGATGATCATATTGCCATGCTGAAGATGAACCATCATTACGACACACAGTTTGTACCCGTACATACCACAGGTACGGCGGAACAGCGCGCAGCCATGCAGGGTGGGCACGTGGATGTCAACTTCTCAAATGTAGGTGATACCAACATGGCGCATCGTAGCGGTGACCTAAACATCATTGCGATAATGGCACCAGAACGTTCGGCGTTTATTCCAGACGTTCCCACCCTGGATGAGTTGGGTTATTCAGGCGTGATTTCTTGGTCGGCGCGTGGCATAGCGGCGCCTAAGGGGACTGACCCAGCACAACTAGAACAGTTACAGGCAGCGTTCGTTAAGGGTATGCAGGATCCAGAGCATTTAGCCAAAATGGAAGAAATGGGCCTGATGGTTGATATCCGTACAGGTGATGCCTATCGAGAAATGCTAGAAGAGGAAGAAGAGGGCGTTCGCTCCCTTGAAGGCTTGCTTGGCTGGTAAACCCCACTGGTCGTGATGCTGCCAATCATCACGGCCAACATCATGTTTCAGCTACTTTATACAATAATAAATAGGTGATTTATGAAAACACTACATATAGATGTAGTTATCGGGTTAGCGATACTGCTTTTCTCGATAGTATTTTATAGTCTCTCCGCGCAGATACCTGCTGATCCCGCAGTATTCCCCAAACTTATACTTTCTATTTTAGCTCTTTTTTCGCTGTTGATTATTTGGACAGGTGTATCTAAGACACTGTCAGCCAAAAAGGAGAGATTAAAAAATATACCTATTTTTAAACATGCCCGCGGCCCAGCCGTTACTTTTATCGCTCTTTGCGTTTATTTAGCATTAATCAACCTTCTTGGATTTTTTACTGCCAGCTCTCTCGCCGCCATTTTTTTCATGTTTTATTTTGGCGTGAAGTCTTATATTCAAGCGCTTTTGGTGGTCATCCTTATGAACACCTTTGTCTATTTACTTTTTGTTTGGCAGCTACGCATATCGCTTCCTACCGGGCTATTTATATAAAGGAGAGTCATCATGGCTATTGATACGACCCTGCTATTGTCAGTGCTGGCCCAGCTTGCTTCTCCTGATGTGCTGCTCATGCTAGTCGTTGGTGTACTGGGAGGAATTTTTCTTGGCGCTTTACCAGGGTTAAGCGCCACCATGGGCATTGCATTATTGATTCCGGTGACGTTTGGTATGCAGCCTGTGGCGGCGCTGGTATTGCTTGCCGCCATCTATGCTTCTGCTGTGTATGGGGGCTCCATTACGGCTATCTTAATTCATACACCAGGCACACCCGCATCGGCAGCGACTGCAATCGATGGTTATCAGATGACGCTGCGTGGCGAAGGGCTTAAAGCGCTGGGAACATCCACGCTCTGTTCAGTGATTGGCGGCTTAGTGAGCGTGGTGGCATTGCTACTGCTCGCGCCTCCTTTAGCACAAATCTCATTACGCTTTAGCGCCCCCGAATACTTCCTCATTGCAATATTTGGCCTAACCATTATTGGCAGCCTGTCCAGTGGAGCAATGGCCAAAGGGCTCTCGGCTGGGCTGTTGGGTCTGCTAATCAGCTTGGTCGGCGTTGATGTCATGACAGCCTATCCGCGCTTCACCTTTGGTGTTGCAGAGCTAGAGAGTGGCATCTCTCTGATTCCCGCTATGATTGGCCTCTTTTCTATTTCTCAGGTCATGATTCAGGCAGAAAAGCTCCATGGAGCCAACAACCTTACCTCTCAAACACCAACGTTGAGTGGCAATCTCTTTCCCAGCCGAGAAGAGTGGCGAAAACTTCGACGCACTATTTCTCGCTCCTCGATCATCGGTGTGGTGGTGGGAGCATTACCAGGGGCAGGGGGCGATGTCGCATCGTGGGTGGCCTACAATGAGGCCAAACGTAACGCCAAAAATCCCGTTAGCTTTGGCAAAGGCGACATTGAAGGACTGGCTGCAGCCGAAACAGCTAATAATGCCGTGACGGGTGGTGCCATGATTCCACTGCTGACACTGGGGATTCCCGGCAGTGCCGCAACGGCAGTTATGCTAGGAGGCCTGTATATTCATGGTTTGCAGCCTGGACACGAACTATTCACCGCCAACGCCCATATTGTCTATGCCATTATCGTAGGACTGCTTTTGGCTAATATATTGATGGGCGTCGTGGGCTTGGCGTTGGCAAAGCAGGTTGTAAAAGTGGCTACCGTTCCTTTTGCCATTCTCGCACCGATCATTGTGGTTCTATCAGTGGTCGGTTCCTTCACCATCAACAATAGTATGTTTGATGTTTACGTCATGGCGGCGTTTGGACTGCTGGGCTACCTGATGAGAAAGACCGACTTTCCGACAGCCGCCATCGTGCTTGCCATGATACTCGGTGCTATGGCTGAGATTGGGTTCCGCCAGTCACTGGTCATGTCCAAAGGCAATATGCTGGGATACTATTTTGACCGGCCATTCTCACTGCTCATTATGGGTTTGATCCTGTTGGCATTGGTATCACCACTAATTGTGCGCTGGAAAAGACAGAAATCTCAGCATGCCATTTAGGTGTTGTAGACAACCCAACAATAAGCCATGGCTGGTTAGTGCCATGGCTTATCCAGTGCACTACCCATCTTAGCTAGAAACGCCTCGCACGCTTCAAGCTGTTCAATATCGATATACTCATCGGGCTGGTGCGCCTGGGCAATGCTGCCAGGGCCGAGAATGATGGTTTGCAGGCCTTGGCCCTGGAACTGCCCCGCCTCCGTAGCGTAAGCCACCGCGTGGTTGCAGCAGGGGGTGGGCAAGTGATCTTTAGCCAGGCGAAGCACATGGTCATTATCACGGTCGGCCAGTCCCGGTACCGTTACATTAAGCGGCTCGGTGGTGATTTCCACCTGCTTGCCTTTGGCCTGTAGCTCAGCGCTTAGCTGGGCGCAATAGGCCTCAAACCGCGCGTAAATCTCATCAAAAGTATCGGTCGGCAGATGGCGGATCTCCCACTCGAACTGGCACTCCCTGGCCATAATATTGATCGCCGTACCGCCTTTGATTTTACCAACGTGCAGGCTGGTGTGAGGCACGTTAAAGGCCTCATCGACACGACCTTCTTCCACCAACGCCGCCATGGTGTCTTCAATAAAGGTGACCAAGCGCGCGGCCACATGAATGGCCGAAGTGCCCTGGTTGACCTGGCTGCTGTGCGCCTCTCGGCCTACCACCGTGGTGCGCAAGTTGGTCGCCCCTTTTTGCGCCACTACTGGCTGCATGCTGGTCGGCTCGCCGACAATAACGTGAGCCGTAGTGGAGTAGTGCTCGTAGAAGCGCTTAATGAGGCTTGGCGCACCCACGCAGCCGATCTCTTCGTCATAAGAGAACCCCAGATAAATCGGCTGCTGCAACGGCGCTTTCGTCCAAGTGGGCACCATCGACAATACGCAGGCGATAAAGCCTTTCATATCGCAGGTGCCGCGCCCATACAGGCGCCCATCACCGCCATCGCGCAGAGTGAACGGATCGCTCGACCACGGCTGCCCCGCCACCGGCACCACATCGGTATGCCCGGAAAGCATCACACCGCCCGGCGCCGCTGGGCCAATTCTTGCGATCAGGTTGGCTTTGGTACCGCAGGGGCTCATCACCCGCTCGGCGCTAACGCCATACTCGGCCAAATAGCCTTCCACATACTCAATCAGCGCCAAATTGGATTCGCTGGAAGTGGTATCGAATGACACCAGTTTCGTCAGCAAAGTGGTCACGTCAGTCATGCTATTCTCGTTAGTTGGATTCTTTGTATCACCCTACCTTATATCACCCTATCACCGCCCTCTGTCTTTTCCTACTCAGCAGACCTGCTGGCAGCGTAATGTTGACTGTCACGGCAGGTTCATCGTGCATTCACTAAAACGTCATCTACACTTCTTACTGTTCAGTGCATCCAAAAAATCTTAACAAACGCATTGCACGCCTGATTAAGTTCAGGCCCACAAGGAGTCGTTATGTCTCGTTTTACACTGCACGCGCTTGCCGTAGGGGTGGCGACGGCCAGCCTCAGCCTGTCTGCTCAGGCGGCAACAGAGATTAACTGGTGGCACGCCATGGGCGGCCAGCTGGGCGAAATTCTCGAAAAAATGACCCAGGACTTTAACGAGTCTCAGGATGATTACCACGTTACCTCCAGCTACCGCGGCACCTATACCGAAACGATGACGGGCGCGATCGCCGCCTTCCGTGCCAATGAGCAGCCGCATATCCTGCAGGTATTTGAGGTCGGCACGGGCACCATGATGAACGCCAAAGGCGCCATCTACCCGGTGTACGAGCTGATGGAAGAGCACGGCCGCGCTTTCGATAACGATGCCTTCCTGCCCGCCGTTGTCGGTTACTACACCGACACCAACGGCAATATGCTGTCGTTCCCGTTCAACTCCTCCACGCCGATTATGTACTACAACCGGGACATGTTTGAGGAAGCAGGCCTGGATCCCGAGCAGCCCCCACAAACCTGGGAAGAAGTGGCCGATTTTTCGCGCCAAATCGTCGACTCTGGGGCAGCCAGCTGTGGCTTTACCACCTCCTGGCCTAGCTGGGTAATGCTGGAAAACTTCTCCGCTTGGCATAACGAGCCGTTAGGTACGCTGGAAAACGGTTTTGGCGGCATGGAAACCGAGCTGACCTTCAACAATGAGCTGGTCGCTCGCCATTGGGACAACCTTCACGACTGGCAGGAAGAAGGTGTCTTTAAATGGGGTGGCCCCGGTTCTGGCCCCGACTCAGAGCCGCTGTTCTACTCCCAGGACTGCGCGATTTTCTTCGGCTCTTCTGCTTCACGTGCGGACGTCGCCGCCAATTCAGAATTTGAAGTCGGCTTTGGCATGCAGCCCTACTACGACGACGTAGAAGGCGCACCACAAAACTCGATTATCGGCGGCGCCACCCTGTGGGCATTGCAAGGCCATAGCGACGATGAGTATGAAGCCGTTGCCGCCTTCTTTGAGTACCTCTCCCAGCCCGAAGTACAGGCGCAGTGGCATCAGCAAACCGGCTACTTGCCCATCACTCAAGCCGCTTGGGATTTGAGCAAAGAGCAGGGCTACTACGAAGAGAACCCCGGTGCGGATATCTCGTTGAAGCAGATGACGCTTAACGAGCCAACCGAAAACTCTAAGGGCCTACGCTTTGGTAACTTTGTCCAGATTCGCGACATCATCTCTGAAGAAATGGAAGCGGTGATGACCGGCGATAAATCCGGCCAGGAAGCGGCGGACGACGCAGTAGCACGCAGCAATGATCTGCTCCGTGACTTTGAAGCTGCCAACCAGTAAATAAGCACTCACTTCGCCGCTTACCCTGCTGGGTAGGCGGCGATTTTGTTTGGATGCGAGCTGCCCATGCAAACTAAACGCATGACCTACCCTGGTCGCTTTTTGCCCTACGCGCTGTTGGCGCCCCAGGTGATTGTGACGCTGATTTTCTTTATCTGGCCTGCGGGCCAGGCTCTGTATCAGTCGCTGTTGCGCGAAGATGCCTTTGGCCTTAAAACGACTTTTGTAGGCTTCGAGAACTTTGTTCGCCTATTTCGCGACGGCAGCTATGTTAATTCCCTGTCGGTGACGGCGGTATTCGCGATCGGTACCACACTGCTGGCAATGACGGTGGCGCTTTTATTGGCCAGCACCGTCAACCGGATGATTCGCTCACGCAGTACCTACACCACCCTACTGGTTTGGCCCTACGCCATTGCGCCTGCGCTGGCAGGCGTTTTGTGGTGGTTTATCTTCAACCCTTCCATCGGCATTGTGCCCTACATGCTGGAGATGGTGGGTTACCGGTGGAACCACCGTAACTCGGGAAATGATGCCATGCTGTTGGTGATTTTTGCCGCCGCCTGGAAGCAGATCTCCTATAACTTCCTGTTTTTCCTGGCAGGCTTACAGTCCATCCCGCAATCGCTGATTGAAGCCGCCTCCATTGACGGCGCCAGCCCGACTAAGCGCTTCTGGACGATTATTTTCCCGCTGCTCACGCCGACCACCTTCTTCTTGCTGGTGGTTAACGTGGTGTACGCCATGTTCGATACCTTCGCGATTATTCACGCCACCACCGCGGGCGGCCCCGCTCAGGCCACTAACATACTGGTTTACAAAGTATATGCCGACGGCTTTGTCGGGCTAAACCTTGGCTCGTCCGCGGCTCAATCGGTGATTCTGATGGTGATTGTGGTGGCATTAACGATGATCCAGTTCCGCTTTATTGAGCGCCGAGTCAACTACTAGGGCCTGTTGAGGTTTCACTCACGGCCGCGCTGGAGCCCGTTTTTATTCGCGGCAAGGCAGGAGGAGAGAGGTTTGGTGATTCCAAATGAACGACGACTAACCGCCGCCGCGGGTAAAAACGGGCCCTGGCCTTTGGGAGAACGTTAATGGTTGAAAACCGCCCTTGGGCTAACCTGATAGCCCATATTGTTTTGATCTCTGGCGTCGCGCTGGTGGTTTTTCCGGTGTATGTCGCTATTGTTGCCTCGACCCACTCCCTGTCGGGTTTACTGCAGGGCACGCTGCCATTGCTGCCCGGCGGCCACGGGATCGAAAACTACACGCGTATGTGGCAGTCCGGCGTCTCTAATGCCGGAGCACCACCTGCCGCCCTGATGCTTTGGAACAGTTTTATCATGGCCATGGCGATCACCGTGGGTAAGCTATCTATTTCGCTGCTTTCCGCCTTTGCCATCGTCTACTTCCGTTTCCGCTTTCGGATGTTCTTTTTCTGGATCATCTTCGTCACGTTGATGCTGCCGGTGGAAGTGCGCATTATTCCGACGTTTCAGGTCGTTGCGGATCTCAATATGCTCAATAGCTTTGCCGGGTTGTCGATCCCGCTGATTGCCTCGGCCACCGCGACGTTTCTGTTCCGCCAGTTCTTTATGACCATTCCCGAAGAGATGCTCGAAGCCGCCCGCGTCGATGGCGCCGGGCCGCTGAAGTTTTTTAAAGACATCTTGATGCCGCTGTCGGTGACCAATATCGCTGCGCTGTTTGTGATCATGTTTATCTACGGCTGGAACCAGTACCTCTGGCCGCTCATTATCACCACCGACCCTGACTATTACACCATCGTGATGGGTATCCAGCGTATGACATCGGAAGAGAATCCCCAGTGGCAACTCGTCATGGCGGCAGTAGTCATGGCAGCGCTGCCGCCGGTATTAGTGATTCTGTTTATGCAACGCCTATTTGTGAAAGGCCTGACCGAGACGGAGAAATAGCATGGCCAGCATTACCTTGGAAGGGCTAAAGAAAACCTATAGCGGCGATGTTCACGCCGTCAAAGGCATCGACTTACAGATTGAAGATGGCGAGTTTGTAGTGCTGGTCGGGCCTTCCGGCTGCGGCAAATCCACCCTGCTGCGCATGGTGGCCGGGCTTGAAACGATTACTGAAGGCACGCTCAAAATCGGCGAACGGGTGGTGAACAAGCTCGAACCCGCCGAGCGCGATATCGCCATGGTGTTCCAGAACTATGCGCTCTATCCGCATATGACGGTGTACAACAACCTCGCCTATGGCCTGAAAAACCGCGGTTTCAAAAAAGATGAGATTGATCAGCGCGTTCAAGTCGCCGCCAAAATGTTGGAGATCGAAGAGTTTCTAGAGCGCAAGCCGCGCAAGCTCTCCGGCGGCCAGCGCCAGCGCGTCGCCATGGGCCGTGCGTTGGTGCGCGACCCGGCGGCGTTCTTATTCGACGAACCGCTCTCCAATCTGGATGCCAAGCTGCGCGTGCAGATGCGCGTCGAGATCAAGCAGCTACAGCGGCGTTTGAAAACTACTAGCCTGTATGTGACCCACGACCAGTTGGAAGCCATGACCCTAGGCGATCGCTTGGTGGTGCTCAACGCCGGGCAGATCGAGCAGGTGGGCACGCCGATGGAGATCTACGCCCGCCCCGCGACCATGTTTGTGGCCGGGTTTATCGGCTCCCCCGCTATGAATATGCTGCCCGTGGATTACCTGAAAACACCAGGCGCTAACGGCCTGCTGGATAACCTGCCCGAAGGCACCGATACCGTCGGCATTCGCCCGGATGATATGCACTTAACGCCGCCTACAGCGCCCCACTTAACTGTCGACTCTACGCTTGCGCTGTTTGAAGCCGCCGGGGCCGAAAGCCACCTGTATGTGAACCTCGCCGGTAGCGACCAGCCCACGGTGATCCGCGTCTCGGGGCAACCGCCGGTCGCCGAAGGCGAAACCCTGCGCTTCTACGTGCCCCGCGATGCGCTGCACCCGTTCAACAGCGCCACGGGGCAACGCACAGGGGATTGAAAGCCAACTCCCAAAAAGCATGACAATAAAAAACAAGTCAACGGAGCCACCATGCGCTACGTTTGAGATAACGAGCAGCACGCGTGCCTGCTGCTCACCTACCCTGTTATCCAAGTAGCGTACGGATCGATGAGTACTGAACCTTTATACGTGGATGGCCTGTATCGCGATCACTCCCGGCGCGTGCAGGCGACGTTGATCCGGCTGCTGGGCGATTTTGAGCTTGCCGAAGAAGCCATGCAGGATGCCTTTGTGGCCGCTGTTCAGCAGTGGCCGGTTAACGGCCGTCCTGACAACCCCACGGCATGGCTAATTCGCACCGGCTACCACTGCGGAATCGACCAGATTCGTCGGCGCAGTACGGCACGCCGTCGAGCTCACTTACTGTTCCCCACAGAGCTGCTAACTACAGAAGAGACGCTGGATCTTGAGCCCACCACCATCGAAGACGACGCCTTGCGGCTGCTGTTCACCTGCTGTCACCCAAGCTTGAGTATGGAAGCGCGGATAGCTCTGACGCTTCGCGAGATGTGCGGCTTGACCACTGAGCAGGTAGCCAGCGCCCTGCTGTTGAAACCTACCACGCTGGCACAGCGGATCGTGCGCGCCAAACGCAAAATTCGCGATGCGCATATTCCTTATGCCGTACCACCCCAGGACGAACTCCCCGAACGCCTGCCCGATGTACTTCAAGTCATCTATCTGGTCTTCAATGAAGGCTACTCACGCAGCACGGGCGTCAGCGTAGTCGATATCAGCCTAACCCAAGAGGCCATGCGGCTGGGCAATGAGCTGGCACGACTACTGCCCCTGGGGGAAGTATTTGGACTAATGGCCTTGATGCTGCTTAATGATGCCCGCCGGAATGCGCGCCAGGATAGCGACGGGGAGCTGGTCACCCTGGATGAGCAGGACAGGCGCCTATGGCGCCAGGAAGATATCCAAACAGGTATAGCGTGGTTGGAAAAAGCGCTGGCACTCACTCCCGCCGGGTACTACACCCTTCAGGCGTCGATTGCCGCCGTACATGCCCAGGCCAGCCGAGCAGAGCAGACCGATTGGGGGCGTATCGTCAGGCTCTACGATGCTCTCTGCCGACGTTTTCCATCGCCGATCCTGGCGCTAAACCGTGCGGTCGCCATTGCCATGAATGGTGCGCCCGATACCGCCCTGAAGTTACTCGACGACATCGCCCATCACCCACAACTATCCCGCTATCATCTATTTTATGCCGCAAAAGCGGATTTGTTGCGTCGCCAAGGCCAGCATGAAGCCGCGCGCAGTGCTTATCACCAAGCGCTGCAATTGGCCACCCTGGATCCAGAAAAGCGTTTTTTGCGCAGGCGGCTGGTTGAGCTAGAACAGATTAAGCTAGAACATTCTTCATAAAAAAATGTTTAGGCTATGTCGATTCAAGACGCTGCCAAACGACTAAAGAGAGTCACTACCCTGACCAACCAGGAGGCTCTCAATGAAATTCATGCTGATACGCCGTGCTGATGCCAGCACCGAGAATGGCGCTATGCCATCCCAGGAAATGCTTGCCGCCATGGCTGCTTATAACCAGCGCATGACCGAGGCAGGCGTGTTTTTGAGCGGCGATGGCTTACATCCGACCAGCGACGGGTGTCTGATCCGTTTCGAAAACGGTGAACCCACCATCATCCCCGGGCCGTTATTGCCAGCCAGTGAGCGTATTGCCGGTTATAGCGTGCTCGAAGCCCCTTCCCTGCAGGCGGCCATCGAGTGGGCCCAACAATGGCCCATCCAGGATGCCGATGGCAACGTGACCCTTGAGCTACGGCGCTACTTTTCGCTGGAAGATTTCGAGCCCGGCGCCGGACTTGAGCAGCACCGCACCCAGGCGCGTGTACCCGATGCCATGAACGTGCACGTTGCCTTTCCCGGCACCTGCCGGGAAGCCATGCAGTTCTATGCCGATGTTACCGGCGGCCAGTTGGAGTGCCTGTTGACCTATGCTGAAACGCCCGCCGCTGAGCATTCACCACCGGAACTCCATGACCGCATCATCCACGCTTCGTTGAACCTACGTGGCCGCCGCTTAATGGGCGCCGATATGGCGGCTGACTGCTATACACCACCGCAAGGGGTAGAGGTTCAGTTGGAGTATCAGGATATCGAGCAGGCCTCACGCACCTTTGCCCAACTGGCAGAGGGTGGAAAGATCACCATGCCGTTCGAAGCGACCTTCTGGTCACCAGGGTTCGGCATGGCAACCGACCGCTTTGGCATTCACTGGATGGTTAACGTTGCGTCAGACAACTGCCCCTTGGCCACTGAAGGAGACGAACCATGAAGTACGTAGCGCTGGTGTATTACCAGGAACAGATTATCAACGCCATGAGCGAACAGGCGTGGCACGACCTGAACCAGGAGTGTATCGCCGGGGTAGAACGCCTAAGCGCCAGCGGCCACTACCTGGCCGGGCAGCCGTTACAACCGACAGAGACGGCAACCACCGTGCGCGTGCGCGATGGTGAGACGCTAATCTCGGATGGCCCTTTCGCCGAAACCAAAGAGCAATTGGCGGGCTTTTATCTGCTTGAAGCCCACGACTTGAATGAGGCGCTGCAACTGGCTAGCCGCATTCCACCGGCCCGGCTGGGCAGCATTGAAGTTCGCCCTGTTCGAGAACTCCCCCCTAAAGCAGCACCCCAAACAGAAATAGGAGAACAATCATGAATAATAACGCCTACCCCTATGTCGATGGTTTTGTCGCGGCCGTACCCACCGCTAATAAAGCAGATTTTATTGAACACGCCCGTGCCGCGGCCGTTGTGTTCAAGGAGCACGGAGCGCTCCGCGTGGTGGAGTGCTGGGGCGACGATGTGCCCGAAGGAGAAGTGACCTCCTTCTCTATGGCGGTTAAGCGCAAGGATGACGAGACGGTTATTTTTTCCTGGATAGAGTGGCCATCCCGCGCCGTGCGCGATGAAGCCATGCCCAAAGTCATGCAGGATCCTCGCCTGCAGATGGACGCTAACCCGATGCCATTTGATGGTAAGCGCCTCATTTATGGGGGCTTTGCAAGCATCATCAACGAGTAAGCATCAATAAGTGGCCCAGAAAATTACTCCGAATCGCCCTGGGCCACATCCTCTTGGGCTACATTCTCTTGAGCTACATCCTCTCGAGCTACATCCTCTCGAGCTACAACCTCTTGAGCTACATCCGTGATCCGCCCTTCAACCTGGTAGAAGACTTCTTTCCTCTCCACCATATAGTCGCGCAGCATTTCCCAATCTGTATTGCCGACGATGGTGTTGCGGCCATCAGCGTAGGCTTCTCCGAGTACCGTATGACTGTCGCCACCAGCGGCAGTGAAGTTATTGGTGGCAATGGTATAAGTACGCTCTGGATCTACCGCCTGCATCGCGCCTTCCCGGGCAATTTTGAGGCTGATCACCCGCTCACCTGGTGGCTCGCCGCTGTCGTACACCAGCTCAACGCCTGCTGACACCTGCAGAAAACCGCCGTTCTCATCGGGCGCATTGGCCAGGGCAATTTCAAAGGTTTCCAGCAGTTCGGCGCCGGTAACGTCGAGCAGCGTTAGCCGATTGCCAAACGGCTGCACGGCGATTAAATCGCCTACGGACACATCGCCCCGCTCAATCGCTTCGCGAATACCGCCGCTATTCTGGATCGCCATGACCGTCTCGGGCGCCACCTGCTGCGCAGCATGCAGCTGGGCATCGGTGATTAAGTTGCCCAACGCTGTTTCATTGGCTCGCACACTCTGTTCATCACCGCTGCCGTGGCGGGGGTTGGGCAGCGCTGAGATCGCCTTGGCGCCAATCAAGGTGTCCCGCAGTGTTTCAATCTTAGCCGTGTAGGCTTCAAGCCGCTGAGCCGCGTCAGAATCCGCTTCGCGGTCGTCGGCGGCGAGCAGTTCCCCGCTGGCATCCACCACCACGCCATCCTCGTCGAAGGTAACCTGCATCACCCCAAGGTGCTGGCCATATTCACCTGCCTGGCCAATCACCGTCGGTGATGGGAGTTCCTCACCCGCGCGGCTCTCACTTAGCAGCCTGGGCGGTGAGACTTGGCTATGGCTGTGCCCGCCGATAATAATGTCGATGCCTTCGACGTGTTCAGCCAGCAGTAGATCATTGCCTACGCTAGGGTCGCTGTCGTAGCCCAGGTGGGTAAGGGCAATAATCTTGTTAACGCCCTGCTCTTCAAAGCTTGCCACCATGGCTTCAGCCGCCTGACGATAGTCACTAATGGTGACGTGGCCAGGGCTGGAGATCGTCTCGCTGTCCTGGGTGCTTAGCCCAAAGATGCCGATTGGCTCACCGTTATGCTCAACCACAATACCGTCATAGAGCTGCCCGGCTTGCGGATCTGCGCTAATTGACTCACCCAGCATGTCAGCAAACTCAGGGCCCGCTGAGAAGTCCAGGTTAGCCCCTAGAATAGGAAACTCAGCGCCTGCAAAAAATGCCGCGAGCGCCTGATGCCCCTCTTTTGGGTCACCCAAATCAAACTCATGGTTGCCTGGCACGAAGGCGTCGTAACCCATTAAATTCATAAATTCCAACGCATCCTGGCCCTGAAATTCAGTGAAGTAGAGCGTGCCGGAAAAAATATCGCCCGCTTCCAGCAATAATCCTTCGCCATAGGTCTCCCGCGCCTCATTCAGCGTGGTGATCAAATGGGGATACTGATCGGTGCGCCCATGTAGATCATTGGTGTGAAACAGCGTCAGGGTGTAGTTATCAGCAAAGGCGGGGGGAACGGTGACGAATAACGCTGTCCCTAGCGCCATGCCATAGCGGTGAAAACGCATTTAAATGACTCCTTTCATAACAGTGTTCAGACACCTTAGCAGTAAAGATAGCCTACCAGCGGCTTTTCGTCTCCATGGTGAAATATCACCTTCACTAAACGCCAAAAACCGGTGTGGAATTATCCACACCGGTAAAGATCGAAACATACGAGCTAACTAAAAGCTAAAGAACTAATACAAACAACTAAAGCAAACTACCGCTAACATCACGCTATGAATTAGAAGTGATAACGGGCACCCAGTGCGTAGTACACGTCTTCTTCGTAGTCATTGACAGCATCAAGATTGCGATCGTTAAACTCGAGAAACATATCGAAATTGCTAGACAGCTTGTACATGGAGCCTAGTGCCCAAGCGTTACGTTCATCGCTGGCGCCGTCTACATCGATGTTGTAGTAGTCAGCGAAGAATTTCCAGGAATCGATAGCGAAAGTAGCACCAACACCGATTTTATCGAAACCACCACCGTTAACATCGTCATCACCGCGGGTTTCATAACCGACACGCGCAGAGACGGCATCTGTAATGGCAAACTCGCCCGTGGTGCCATAACGCACTTCACCGTTACCGCCACCACGCACCGTATCTTCCACATAACCAAGCGCTAAACGAACGGGGCCTGTTTCATAGACAACACCACCCTGAGTGGCGATAACGGATCCTTCGTCACTCTGCTGGGCTTCAGTTAAACCACGTTCAGAGAAGTGCTTGGCAGAAATAACCGCCTGAAATCCACTCATTTTAGGGGTTTTATAGCCAATCGAATCGCCGCGTGCCTGCAGGCCACCACCAGCAAACTCGTAGCCGCGTTCAACGTAGACATCGAACGGCGCCATTACGTTTTTATCGTAGAAGCTATCGTAGTTACCGGCCATAAAGGTACCGAACTGCTGGCTTTCCAGACCCAGGTAGCTATTACGCACTTCATCGAAACCAGAAGATGTATTACGCTCATCACCCGTAAAGCGCCATTCTACACGGGCGAACGCACGCAGATCAGAAGAGATCTGGTGGCCAGCGGTAATCCGTAAACGCGAGCCGAAATTACGGAACTCTTCGCCGTTATCAACACCGTTGTCGATGCCGCCGCCTTCAAGACCCATAGCGATACGACCATAAATTTCCAGATCGGTACCGTCTTGATCATAAACAGTGGCAGCTTGTGCTGCGGAGGCGGCTAATAAACCGCTAACGGCTAATGCCAGAGTCGTTTTTTTAAACATGATCGTTCCCATTGAAGTAGTTAATGCTTGCGCTCTGCGAAGGCACAATGAAGGACGAATAACGCCTCAACGCAACAAACCTTAAAGGAGTTATATTTCATTTACTTTAAAGTTTTATTTTTTTGGAACTTATTTTTTATGCACTATTACATAAAACTGCCATCCAAATTTAACATTGAACTGCTATTTAAGCAGTTAGCTATAGCACTTTATCTCTTTGCCCTATTTAAGCTTGTCATCACTTATTCACCTGTTTGACTCGGCAGTGTCATTCGTCCCACCCACACTGTACGAAAACGTGATAAAGGGATGAATCGCTTATGCGGCTCTGCATCGTTAGTGAAACATGGTCACCGGACATCAATGGCGTTGCCCATACGCTGAGCCGGTTAAGCTATGAACTTAACCGGCAAGGAGTGCCGGTTGATGTGATCCGCCCACGCCCTCGGAGCGCTGGTAACGCAACCGCTATTAACCGCGAGCTACAGGTGCAACGCTTTGCCTTACCCGGTTACACCGATGTGCAGGTGGGGCTGGTTAGGCCCGCTACGCTGCGCCGCTTCTGGCGCAGGTACCGTCCCGATATCATCTATGTAGCCACCCAAGGCCCTCTCGGCTGGGCGGCTCGCCAAGTAGCGCGGCAGCTCAATATTCCTTTGGTAGCGGGCTGGCACACCAACTTTGACCACTACTGTGAAGATTACGGCGTCAATTGGCTGGCTTCGACCACACGGCGCTATCTACGCTACTTCCATAACGGCTGTGATCTAACGCTAGTGCCTACCCACCAGCAGGCAAAAGCACTACAGCGTCAGGGAATACGTAATGTCCATGTACTGTCACGTGGGTTGGATGGCGAACGCTTCTCACCCACCCACCGTGATCCTGCGTTACGCAAAGGCTGGGGAGTTAGCGAACACCAGCCGGTGGCGCTTTACGTGGGCCGATTAGCCGCGGAAAAAAACCTCACCTTGCTACATGAAAGCTTTCAAGCCATGCGTGAGGTGCGGCCCGATATCGCCCAGGTGATTGTCGGCGATGGCCCCGCACGGGCACTGCTGGAAAAGGCGCTGCCCGATGCACATTTCACCGGCTTTGTGGGGCAGGAATCGCTCGCTCGCCACTATGCCAGCGCCGATATGTTCATTTTCCCCTCGCTTTCCGAAACCTGGGGAAACGTGGTGGCAGAAGCCATGGCCAGCGGCTTGGCCGTGGTGGCCTACGAGCACGCGGCCAGCGCCGAACTGATTAACAGCGGCCACAACGGTGTCACCGTGCCCGCTGGTGACAGCGCCGCTTTTCAACAGGCCGCGGTGGAGCTGTGCCAACACCCCGCTGACTACGCTCGTTTAGGTCGCGTAGCGCGCTTACGCGCACTTGAGCAAAGCTGGACAAGCATCGCCGAGCAGTTTTTGCATTACCTACACCAAGCCCAGGAGGCCCATCATGCGCCCGCGTCCGCTTGTCGTATTCGATCGTCTTGACCTACTGGAGTGGCAATTCTGCCAGCGTATATCTCGGCTATCGAGCTACCGTCCCTGGCGCATCACGCTTCAGGCCGCCAGCCGCTTAGGCGACTGGCCCGTCTGGGTGCTACTGATTCTCGCCCAGCCCTGGCTGCAGCCCAATGGCACCTGGCGTGTCTTACAGTACAGCGTGATTGCGCTGTTTGCCGTCACCATTTATCGGCTGGTGAAAACCCGCTTGTGCCGTGAGCGGCCGTTTATTACTTATGGGGAAGGCATCGAGTGCTGTGAGCCAGCCCGCGATCGCTACAGCTTCCCCAGCGGCCACACCATGCACGCGGTGATGTTTAGCGTGTTAGTCGCCGCCCATACGCCCTGGCTACTGCCGGTGGTATTGCCCTTAACGCTGCTGATAGCGATCTCGCGGGTGGGCTTAGGGCTGCACTACGTAAGCGATGTACTGGCAGGTGGCGCAATGGGCTACGCTTTTGCCTTGACTAGCCTCTATTGGATGGGGTAATCCCCCTGTTTTCCCATAACTGTTTTCCCATAACTGTTTTCGCGTAATTGATTACTAAGCGCTATGGTTAATCCAACCTTGTCTTTTTTGAACGCCCCTGCTTAGCGTTAGTAGCGGTGCGCCAGCATCAAGGAGTGATGTGATGACCGTGACGGTTGGGGAATTATTTATAGCGCTAGTTCTCATTGGGTTAGTTCTGTTAGCAAGCAATGCCCTGCGTCTATGGCTTCCCTGGTTAAGACGACTCTTCCTACCCAGCTCGGTAATCGGTGGTTTGCTACTCTTACTGATGGGCCCTGATGTGCTAGGCAAAGCCCTGCCTACCTTTTTTGAAGATAGCCCCGGCCTGTTTCCTGCCTATGTTCAAGAGAGTTGGGCAGCGCTACCGGGGCTGTTGATTAATGTTGTCTTCGCTGCGTTATTTATTGGTAAAACGATCCCCGGGCTCAGGACTATCTGGCTGCGCGCAGGGCCGCAGGTTGTCGTTGGGCAAACCATGGCATGGGGCCAATATGTGGTTGGGTTGAGCCTGGCGCTGCTGGTGCTGGTGCCGGTGTTTAATATGAACCCCATGGTGGGGGCATTAATCGAAATCGGCTTTGAAGGCGGCCATGGCACCGCCGCTGGCATGGCCGACACCTTCGCCGAACTGGGCTTTGAAGAAGGCGCCGACCTGGCTTTAGGGTTGGCGACAGTAGGTATCGTTTCAGGGGTGCTGATTGGCACAGTGTTGATCAACATTGCCGCGCACCGCGGGATCATCAAACTCAACGATGAGAGCAGCCAGTCGGATGATCCCGATGAATTGATGCGTGAAGACGAGCGCCCTTCTACCGCAGAATTCAGCGAATTTAAAAAAGACCTGGAGCAAGAGTCAGGCACCACCGACCCGCTCAGCCTGCATATCGGTTTAGTCGGTATCGCCATTGTGATCGGCTGGTTAATCCTGTCGGGCTTGCAATGGATAGAGCAATTCACCTGGGCACGTGACGGCGGCCTGGAAATCCTCGCCCATGTGCCGCTTTTCCCTATTGCCATGATTGGTGGGGTAATTGTGCAATTGATTGTGATGCGATTTGGGTTAGAGCGTCACGTATCTAGCCGCACTATGTCACGTATTGCAGGCACCGCGCTGGACTTTACTATCGTGGCCGCGCTCGCCACCCTTTCGCTGACCACCTTAGGCGAGCACTTTCTGCCCTTCTTGCTGCTCGCTGTGACGGGGATTGCCTGGGGACTGTTCGTGCTAATCGTTATAGCGCCCCGAGTGATACCGGAAAACTGGTTTGAACGTGGGGTGGGTGATTTCGGCCAATCAATGGGGGTCACTGTGACCGGCCTACTGCTGATGCGCATGGCAGATCCCAAAAACGAGTCTGGCGCGCTAGAGAGCTTTGGTTATAAGCAGCTGATGTTTGAACCCATTGTGGGTGGCGGGCTTTTTACAGCCGCCGCCTTACCGCTGATTGCCGAATTTGGCGCCTTGGCCATCCTGATTTTTGCCGCTTTGTTAACAGTGGGATGGCTTGCGTTTGGCTTGCTCTACTTCGGACGCATGGTGCCGGAACGCGGTAAGGGTCGCTGGAAGAAGAGCTAACGCCACCCAGTAGCTCTACCCAAAAACCGCTACGCCCGCATTAGCGGGCGTAGCAGTTTTTTTATTTAAAATCAAAAAACTAGGCATCTGGCGGCACATCATCACGTTCATCTACTTTGGCCGTGAACGATGTCTTGAACATCATATAGACGCCCACGCCTGAAAACCCTAAGAACAAAACAAACATGCATAACATCAATGCCATCGCCATAATCTTGTCCCTGATAGTGCGCGGTCGTTACGTTGACGTTTTCTAACCGCTGCCTTTTGATTTCATCGAAGGATAGACCAAAACAATGCATTAATCTGTTTGCTCGTGCCTCTACAAAAGCCATGCACATAGCTGAATCAATAAAGATTATAAAAATCAATAGCTTAAAAAAACACGCCCACGCGAAAAAACCACCTCATTTTCATGAGATGGTCGTTTCGCATCAGTCCACTCCTTAGTTTGATGAACAGCGCCTCCTTGCGCTGTAACCAGTGAGTGGGCTAATTTCCCTTTAACATCCTGTTGGTCTTTCGGCGTCCTGCCTTCCTTTTGCTTGTCAGCCCACTCACTCAGTTTTTGCTGACACTTAATCTGTACCTTTAACGCTAAACAACTGTCACTTTAAACAACTGAATAGTTAATACATTTCTTTGTAGCTACACAGTACTTGCAGGTGCTACGCCAACCCATGCCAAAAATACATTAAATAATTCAAAAACAATAACTTAAAAAACAAACCTTGTGCCTAAAAACACTCTTCAGACAGCCTCTTTCATGTATAGAACTGGCACATGCGACATAAGGGCACCGGTTTGGGGGCAACACGGCACATTTCCTTGAAACTAAACACATTGAAAAGCGTAGCGAATCGTCACCGCAGGCGTTATTTTTATCTCCTCACTCACTTCTAGCCGGATGCCTTCATGGAGGCCCCTATGAAACGTACTATCGCACTTGGCATAGTTATGATGATGACACTGCTGCTGGTCAGTGGTTGTAATACCATTCGCGGTGCGGGTGAAGACCTTCAGCAGGGTGGCGAAGCTATCCAGCGCGCAGCGAGTTAAACGTTATGATGACGGTGTATCTATCCCATGGCCTTGAGAGCGGGCCAGGAGCGCTAAAAACCCAGGCGCTGAAAGGCGTTGCGGAAAAGCTGGATGACTGTGAACCGGTGGTCATGGACTATCGAGACATAGCAGAGCCTAAGCTGCGCCTGCAGCATCTGCTGGGGGTGTTAGCCAAGCGCGGTGACGACCCGGCCCAGTGTGTGCTGGCAGGCTCAAGTTTGGGGGGCTGGCTAAGCGCGACGGTTAGCGCTCAACAGCCGGTGTTGGGCTGCTTTCTGCTGGCACCTGCGCTGGGGTTAGCCGACTACCCAGAAACGTCACCGACTATTCAGGCCCGCCACACCCATATCATTCACGGCTGGCGGGACGATGTCGTCGCTCCGGAACCGGTCATCGAGCGGGCCCGACTGCAGCGCCTATCGCTACGGATGGTAGACGACGATCATCGTCTGCATGCCAGCCTGGAGACTATTTTGTGGGATTTCGAGCGTTTTTTACGCCAGTGCAGCGCGCCTACTCAATACGCTTAGCAAGCCTAGCTGAAACAAATATTCGACACTCGCCCTCAAAACCTATACAAATGGTGTACACCGTGGCGTAGATAACGAGGAGATTGCTCATGTTAGGTATGTTTAAGCGCGACCCCAAAAAGAAGCTGCAGCAAGCGTATGAGCGCAAACTTCAAGCCGCCATGGAGGCCTCACGCAATGGCGATATGCGTGCCAACGCCACCCTTACTGAAGAAGCAGAAGCACTACTGGCCGAGATCAGACGCATTGAAGCGACAGAATAGCCGTTTCGGCAGTAGACAACACTACAGCTTACTCGCGGATGAGCGCTTTGCGATCCCGCCGCCACAGCCCGCCAGCGCCAGTTATCGCTTACGTCTCACCGAAGTGTTTAATCAACACGCCATGGGTGATGACCCTGAAGCGCTTGAGCGTTTTATTCAGGCGCAGCTCACCTGGGATACCGCCATGGCCCAGCGCCTGGCCGAGGCCACGCAGGGCGGCGCCCTGGCGGTGGGCTTAATGGGGCTAGGCCATGTTACCTACAACGAAGGCGTTGCCTATCAGCTCAATGCCCTGGGCGTTAACGACACCGTTAGCCTGCTGCCCTGGCAAATGAGCGACTGCACCTTGCCCGACCCCACCCTAGCCGATGCGGTATATATACTCGCTGACGAGTAGCGTTTACTCGTCAGCGAGCGCGGGCAGCAGCGTTTTAAGTTTACGCGTGAGCGTATTGCGCCCCCAGCCCAGCAGCTCGGCGGCTTCACCTTTACGCCCGCCGGTGTGTTTTAGCGCTGTCTCAATCAGAATCCGCTCAAAATCGGGTACCGCCTCTTCCAGCAGATGGGTATGGCCTTCAGCCAGGGCGTGATCCGCCCAGTCGCGAAACGCCGTGCGCCAATCGCCGTGGGCACTACTTTCGGAAGCGCTGGGTGAGCGCAGCTCCGGCGGTAGATCCTCAACCAGAATTTCACGCCCGGACGCCATCACGGTGAGCCAGCGGCAGATATTCTCTAACTGGCGCACGTTGCCGGGCCACGGCAAGCGCGTTAAGTGGGCTTCCGCTTCGCTGGTCAGCACCTTGATATCGGTGGTCAGCTCTTTCGCCGCCTCGGCTAAAAAGTGCCGGGTTAAGCGGGGAATATCTTCCCGCCGCTCGGCAAGCTTGGGCAGGTGGATACGGATCACGTTCAGGCGGTGAAACAAATCCTCCCGGAAGCGACCGTCGTCCACCAGCACTTCCAGATTTTGGTGGGTAGCGGCGATGATACGCACGTCCACTTTGACCGGCGTATGCCCACCAACGCGATAGAACTCCCCATCAGCCAATACACGCAGTAAGCGGGTTTGGGTTTCAGAGGGCATATCGCCTATTTCATCTAAAAACAGCGTACCGCCATTGGCCTGCTCAAAGCGCCCCTGGCGCTGTTGGGCTGCCCCGGTAAAAGCGCCCTTCTCGTGACCAAACAGCTCAGACTCGATCAAATCGCGAGGAATGGCCGCCATGTTAAGGGCGATAAACGGCTTACCCGCCCGCGGGCTGTGCTGGTGAAGCGCCTGGGCAACGCGCTCTTTACCGGTACCCGACTCGCCGTTAATCAACACCGTGATATGGGAGTGGGAGAGGCGGCCAATGGCACGGAACACCTCCTGCATCGCCGGCGCTTCGCCAATAATCTCAGCGTTTAACCCTTCCGGCACAGTGACCGGACGCTGGCGTTCACGAGCGTGAGCCACGGCGCGGCGTACCAGCGCCAGGGCTTCGTCAACATCAAACGGCTTGGGCAGGTACTCAAATGCCCCGCCCTGATAAGAGGCCACCGCGCTGTCCAGGTCAGAGTGCGCGGTCATCACGATCACCGGCAGGTCGGGATGCGCTTCGCGCACGCGCGCCATCAGATCAAGCCCGTCGATACCCGGCATACGAATATCGGTGACCAGCACGTCGGGCGGGTTTTCCAGCAAACGTGCAAGGGCAACGTCGGCGCGCTCAATACACTCAACGTCCAGGTCGGGTTGCGCTAAGGCGCGCTCCAGTACCCAGCGGATAGCGCGGTCATCATCGACAATGACCACCCGCGCAACATCATTACGTGCAGCCTCAGTCATGACGCTTCTCCGGTGAAATTAACAACCATGGGAATCAGTAAACGAAATTCGGTATGTCCAGGGCGTGAGTCGCATTCGATCAACCCTTGATGTTGGTGCAGAATCGACTGGGCGATAGAGAGCCCAAGACCGCTGCCTTCCGCGCGCCCCGACACCATGGGGTAAAACAGCGTTTCCTGCAGCGTATCAGGAATGCCGGGGCCGTTATCGATGACCGCGACTTCACTGACCAGCCGGTGGCGTTCAGCGCCCAGGGTAAATTGACGACGGGCGCGGGTGCGCAGTATTAGCGTAGGCTCCGGCGTTTGTGCATCGCTCATGGCCTGCACCGCGTTGCGGGCCACATTGAGCACCGCCTGAATCATTTGCGACTCATCGCCAGAGAGGTCGGGCAGGCTGGGATCGTAATCGCGGCTGATCGTCACGCAAGGGTGTTCGGCAATCAGCAGCGCCCGCACCCGCTCCAGCACTTTGTGAATATTGACCGGTTCGTGCTTAAGAATACGGTTAGGGCCTAGCATGGAGTCGACCAGATCGCGCAGCCTGTCCACCTCTTCCACAATGATATGGGTATATTCGCGCAGTGCCGGGTCGTCCAGATCGCGCTCTAGTAGCTGGGCGGCTCCGCGGATGCCGCCGAGGGGATTTTTGACTTCATGGGCAAGCCCGCGGGCGAGCACCTTGATGGTCTCCTGACGGGTGGTGAGTGCCTCTTCACGGGAGATCTGCATCAACCGATCCCGCGGCTCCACTTCCAGCAACAGCTCATCGTCGGATAATGGCGTCACCGTATAGTCAACCGTGAGCAGCTCGCTGTTCAGTGGCGTAATGCGCGCTTCACGCTGGGTATATGGGTGAAAGGCATCCCGTGCCTTGGCCAATACATCGTCAATGCTTTCATCCCCGCCGAGCAGCGTGTCCAGGCTGATGCCGTGAACACGGCTAAGGCTGACCGCTAACAACGCTTCAGCGGCGGGGTTCATCCAGCGCACACGCAGCTCGCCGTCCAGCAGTAGTACTGCCGTGGTGAGATGTTCAAGCAAACGCTGATGCATGGTGGTGTCCTGAAAAATAGCGTCTTCCATCGCCGATACCGACCTACAGGTGGATGATCAATGAGGGAACTGCAAAAAGCGCGCCAATTACACACTTATGCCCATTTGCACGGCTTGCGGGCATCGCAGAGGGCGAGAACGAATCGTTATAGCGCACCCCAGGCGGCAAATGCACTCTTTCATGCACCACTTTAGTGCACGCAGGCGATGGAGGGGAATTTTAATGACGGGTTTACACATAAACCGCGTTCATGCTGTCTTCCATCCTTGCGCTTTGCTGGGGCAGAGCAATCGAGAAGTATGGGTTTGCCCTGTGGTCGCTGTGGGGCCGTGCTAGCGTCAGGCTTGGCGGCGAGTGCAGCGCTTAATGCAGGCGGAAGGCTCGGCAGTGGCGTCAACTCTGCAACGCTTTTCAGCCCTCAGTAACGACAAAACCCCGCCGGAGCGGGGTTCTATTAACAACCACAGTAACCAACTTACAGTTACAGCAACCACCGCCTGGCTGATAGTAACAGCCAGGGGTGAGTCACGCTGATTAGCAGCTGTAGTACATATCAAACTCGATGGGGTGCGTGGTCATACGAATACGCTCCACTTCTTCCATCTTGAGTTCAATGTAGGCATCGATCATTTCGTCGGTGAACACGCCACCTTCGGTCAGGAACGCACGGTCAGCGTCGAGTGCTTCCAGTGCTTGATCCAGGCTGTGCGCTACCGTCGGTACTGACTTGCCTTCTTCTGGCGGCAGGTCGTACAGGTTTTTGTCCATGGCATCGCCAGGATGGATCTTGTTTTTGATACCGTCGATGCCCGCCATCAACATGGCGGAGAACGCCAGGTAGGGGTTGGCAGTCGGATCAGGGAAACGCGCTTCTACACGCTTGCCTTTCGGGCTAGCGGTGTAGGGAATGCGGATAGAAGCAGAGCGGTTGCGGGCGCTGTAAGCCAGCATAACCGGGGCTTCAAAGCCAGGTACCAAGCGCTTGTACGAGTTGGTAGAGGCGTTAGTAAAGGCGTTCAGGGCACGGGCGTGCTTGATGATGCCGCCGATGTAGAACAGCGCCATTTCAGACAGGCCCGCATACTCGTCACCGGCGAACTGGTTCTCACCGCCTTTCCAGAACGACTGGTGCACGTGCATGCCCGAACCGTTGTCGCCTACCAGGGGCTTCGGCATGAAGGTGGCAGTTTTGCCATAGGCGTGAGCCACGTTGTGGATCACGTACTTCATTTCCTGAACTTCGTCAGCTTTCTTCACCAGCGTGTTGAATTTAACGCCGATTTCGTTCTGACCTGCGTTGGAAACCTCGTGGTGGTGAACCTCGACGGTCTGACCAATCGCTTCCAGGGTATTACACATGGCACCACGGATATCGTGGAAACTATCGACCGGGGGAACCGGGAAGTAGCCACCTTTAACACGCGGGCGGTGGCCCAAGTTACCGCCTTCAACGACGCTATCGGTTGCCCAAGCGCCTTCGTCAGAGGTGATTTTGTACATGGAGCCCTGAATATCAGACTTCCAATGCACTTCATCAAAGATAAAGAACTCAGGCTCAGGGCCAAAGAAAGCGGTGTCGCCCAGGCCGGTTGACTGCAGGTAAGCCTCTGCACGCTTAGCAATAGAGCGCGGGTCACGATCGTAGCCCTGCATAGTGGCCGGCTCGATGATATCGCAGCGCAGCACCAGCGTCGCATCTTCGGTGAAGGGGTCGAGGTAACCCGTACCATCTTCCGGGCGCAGAATCATGTCGGATTCGTTAATGCCCTTCCAACCTTCAATCGAAGAGCCATCGAACATTTGGCCATTCTCGAAGAATTCTTCGTCAACATCGCGGGCAGGCACGGTCACGTGCTGCTCTTTACCGCGAGTATCGGTAAAACGCAGGTCTACCCATTTAACATCGTGTTCTTCAATTAGCGCGAGAGTCTTGGCTGACATAGTGTCCTCCGGTATGAGCGTGGCTTAAAGCTAACGACAGTAAGCTACCGATAAAAGTGTTGTTCGACAAAATACGTGCTAAACCGCACGTTTGTCATTCTTGTTCGCTCAACGTTTGCCTGACATTTTTAACAAATCGCTCAGCGAGCATTTCAGACCGGCTATCGTTTTAGCACGCCGCAAGGCTTATGCCTACGACACGCTAGCCGCTTCCAAATACAATGCAGAGAGCATGCCAACACTGCACCAATATGGCATAAAAAAACAACAACTGATTGTTTTATAAATAATAAAAAATGGATATGAATGCCTCTTGATGACGCATAAAGGCTAAACGCGGTCTCAAAAGTCATCTAAAAGGCCTATATCGCACCAAAATAGACCAAAAATAAAAAGAAATGCTCTCTTATGGTGCGTTCAATATAGTGAGCACTCTTTTTTGGCCCGCAAGTTTTTTTACTTGCTACTCAAATAAGCCAGCTACTACAATAAATTACAAATTGATAGATTTGCTCACAAATGGAGTCGGCAAATGGGATCGGTCTGCTTTATTGTTGATGCCATGGTGACGGGTGAGATGTTGCCACGCCACTTAAGATCCATACGTGAGTCCGGTGTGGCCGACCACTTGCTGCCCATTTTGGTAACGGCCACTCAAGCCCAGGAGCGCCTCAGCGCTATTGAGCAGCGCTACCACACGCACTCGCTGATTACGCCAGCGCGGCCACTGGGGGCCCGCCTCAATAAAGCTGCGTTTGTCAGTCAAGCGGAGTGGCTCATCATTGCACTGCAGAAAAAGCCGCTATCTGCCGACCTTTGGGGCGCACTCTATCCTCAGCTCAACACTTACACCCTTGACGCCTTGATCATCGGCCTCACCCGGCCAACGCTGTCGGAACGCATCCTGCGGCGCTTATTAGCAAGTGCTTTGATCTTTCCGCCCTATATTGCCGTTAGACGCGCCTGGCTAGAGCGCTTGGGCGGGTTTGACCCTGAGCTTGACGATCACAGCGCGATAAACGATTTTCTGCAGCGTTTACACGCCTGCCCTACCCGCTTGAAAACCTACAGCGGGCACTTGCTTAGCCAAATGGATGAACCAGACGACCCTTTGATGCCTAACCCCGATGCGGCCGCCACGCCACACCCCTAATACGCTCTCTGCCACGCCCCACTAGTGCTTGCCTTAATGCTCTATCCCTAATTGGCTTATCTTTACTGGCTTACCTTCAACTGCTTGCCGAATAGCATCGCGCCTGAGGTGGTAGTATTCGCCAGCTTATTAAGCCCTACTGATCCCACCACCCCGACCACCATAAGCAACAGCGCATAGACGCCAATTGGCAACGATAACGGCTCGACAGCCAGATCGGTGAGCACAAAGAACATGGGATGAGCCAAGTAAATGCCGAACGAATATGCATTGACGTGGCGCACCCACAAAGGCGCAGGCCGGCTAGCCAAGTAGCGCATGGCACACAGCGTAAATAGCACGAAAAAAGGAATGACCCACACCTCTTTGGAAGAGAACGCCAGCCAGCCAGCGAAGGTCGCAGCAATAATCAGCGCCACCAGTAGCGCCAACCACAGCGGGCGTGCCATTTGCTGCATCCAGGCAGGCCGTGTCATCAGCACGCTCTCAGGGGCCAGCGGGTAGTAGCGCACCAATACCAGGGCCAGAAAAAATACATAGATCCACCCCAGCGGAGCGATCCACAGCAGGTAGCCGGGCAGGTCAACATCAAACCAGTAAGCTAACCCCCAATACCCCATGCTGATTATACAAGCGCCCCATAGCCACGGCACCGGGTTCAAGCGCCATAGCTGCCAGCGGGTAAATAACCAATAGGCGACATAAAACTGCATTGCAATGATCAAAAAATAGCCATGCCAGCCCGCATAAATATAATACTCAATAGCGTTGTCCACGAAGCTTACCGGCTCGTCTGATGCCTGCAACCTTACCCATTCAGCCGTCGAATAAATAAAGCCATACACAAAATACGGCACCATCACATACTTCACGCGCTGGGCTAGAAAGCCTTCCGGAACAGCTTTGTCGTAACGAACGGCAAACACGAAGACAGCAATAAACAGGAAGATCGGCGTGCCCAAAACCAACGGGATGCGCATCAAATCGGTAGCAACGTTATTGAGGCGTTGATTGACGTGATCTAATAAATGAAACAAAAAAACGGCCATACAGCCGTAAGCACGTAACCAGTAGATCTCTTCAATTTTCCGCATTGGGCCTCCCGCCGCTACCTACTCCTACCCTGGTATTTAGCATGGCGATAATGAATGACGATGCTAACTGACTGTCTTATATGGCTATGATGAACAATGAGGGCCTTCACGCTGTCCGACCCTATTGAACAGTTTTAATTCCCGGAGGAAACGTGTTCATCCCCAAGCCACCGCTACTGCCGTACCGACTTAACGCCCTACTCACTGCATTTATCGGCTGGCTGACGTTCAGTGGTCATAGCTTAGCCAGCGAGGTTGAGCACCATCAGTTTTTCTCGCCCACGCTCGGTTACGACTACCCCTATAGTGTTTATTTACCCGACAATTATGACGCCCAAGCGACAGACGCCTATCCCGTTGTCTATATGCTGCACGGCTCTTTTAACACTGACCGTGACTGGGTTTCTCGCGGCAACTTGCAGCAGGTGGCGGATAGGTTAATTAGCGCAGGACATATTCCTCCGGCGGTTTTCATTATGCCCGGCAGTCGCAGTTGGTGGGTGGATGGCCACAACGAACCTGCCCGTAGCGCGTTTTTTAACGACCTAATGCCTCACGTGGAAACGACCTATCGTGTGGGACAAGAACGCCACCTGCGTGGCGTGGCGGGCTATTCCGCCGGCGGTTACGGGGCACTCAACTTCGCCCTGGAGCGGCCTGAACTGTTTGCCGCGGTCGCCGCGTTAAGCCCCGCCAGCTACGCTCCCCTGCCGCCGCGTAACTCCTCCGCCTGGCGCCACCCCGCGTTTCGCAATGAGCAGGGCCAGTTTGATCGCGAGCTGTGGCAAGCCCTTAACTACACCGCCTATTTGGAAGAGTATCGCCTGCGCGTGACACCCCGCGGCACCGAAGCAGAGGGAGACCTTTCCCCCGTGCCGCTGTATATCAGCGCCGGGCGTAGCGATGTTTATGATGCGGAATTTCACGCCCGCATCCTGCGCCAAGCCATGGAGCGCATCCAGCCCAACGATGTACGACTTGATCTCTACCCCGGCGGCCACACCTGGCGCGTATGGCGGGCCAGCCTACCGGCAGCACTTAACTTTCTATTTCAGTACGTGGGGCAGGAAAACAGCCCAGCGTTGGAGATTAACAGCGCGGTGGAGGATCAAAACACATGACTCTGTTAAAGGCACTACACTAAAGCAATACTCTTCAAAAACACTCTGATTTAAACAAGGAAGGTAGCGATGCATCAGCATATCGAATGGGACGCACCCGGCAGCGCCAGCGTAGCGGAGCACTTTAAAAAGGATCCGGATCACAGCAGCCAACCCGACCCTGGTGACATTATTTCCGCCCGTTACCAGGGCGCCATGGTGCGCATCAAAGTACAAGCCTACCGAGAAGACGACGCTGTTAGCATTGGCGAAGTCGCCGCTATTATCGATACCAAAGGTGGCCGCCACCAAAGCCACCACAAGCTGGAAGTCGGCCACATCGTCCGAGTACCCGATGATAAACGCGCGATGGAAACACCCCCAAAAGAAGATTAAGGCTTAGCGTTTTCTAAACTCACCAGACAAGCCACCAACACGGTGGCTTTTTCGCGCAAAGCTAAACAACCAAGCAACACTTTGAGTAGCGTCAGCGCAGCGATGCCACGGGCACACACCTTAAAGCCAGCTTTAAAACGGCCTCGGCTGAAACACCCTGAGGATGGGTAGACTCGAACTCCCACACCTTTCCTAAGTGCTTGAGCGGCAAAGCTCACTTGCCAACTATTACCAGTTATGCACATTCCGAGTAGCGCGTGGTAAGCCTCAGGCGCACCCGCGAAAGCACCGTGCAGCGGTGCCAAGGGCACATATCTTAAATCTAGCCACAATTGTCTGGGCGGCAGCGCTCACTTGCCAATTATTACCAGTTATGCACATTCCGAGTAGCGCGTGGTAAGCCTCAGGCGCACCCGCGAAAGCACCGCGCAGCGGTGCCAAGGGCACATATCTTAAATCTAGCCACAACTGTCTGGGCGGCAGCGCTCACTTGCTAATTATTACCAGTTATGCACATTCCGAGTAGCGCGTGGTAAGCCTCAGGCGCACCCGCGAAAGCACCGCGCAGCGGTGCCAGGGGCACATTACTTAGACTAACCATGACAGTCTAAATGAGGCTTTTTTTCGCCACTTTGAACGGTTTATCTCCACTTAAGCGGGGATCGGATAACCTTGGTGACCGTATCCTTTTGTATATCCGGTTCATCCCCGCTCGTGCGGGGATCGGCGCCGTGCCGCGATGCTGTGCCAGAACCCACGCGGTTCATCCCCGCCCGTGCGGGGATCGGTTACCCTTAGGCATGACAACTTCGCCGACGTTCGGTTCATCCCCGCCCGTGCGGGGATCGGGCTAAAGCCACGCGAGACGAGCTAGAAGACGCCGGTTCATCCCCGCCCGTGCGGGGATCGGGCTATTGTTTGCGGTGCTTTTAAACTAAATGGCGGTTCATCCCCGCCCGTGCGGGGATCGGCCTGTTCTTCAATTTTAGCTTTATCTTCTTTACGGTTCATCCCCGCCCGTGCGGGGATCGGCTTCGGCATTCCTGCGTTATATCCTTATACATCGGTTCATCCCCGCCCGTGCGGGGATCGGCTTCCCATGGGGCCACTTGCTGCCATAGGGCTCGGTTCATCCCCGCCCGTGCGGGGATCGGGGATGGCATCGCCGGGCTGTTTGTTATGGCTGCGGTTCATCCCCGCCCGTGCGGGGATCGGATTGTCGGCCATGGCTTAGCCCTTCCCTTTTCCGGTTCATCCCCGCCCGTGCGGGGATCGGGGCTTCCTGCAGCTGCAATTTACTGTCGCCGACGGTTCATCCCCGCCCGTGCGGGGATCGGAGCACGCAACGCACAGCCGGTTGCTGTCAATACGGTTCATCCCCGCCCGTGCGGGGATCGGCAGAAGACGACATCGCAGGTGAGTCTAAACCGCGGTTCATCCCCGCCCGTGCGGGGATCGGGAACAGATCCGGCTCGGCTTCTGCTGCCTCGGCGGTTCATCCCCGCCCGTGCGGGGATCGGCTGCTACTATTGCCGCTTCTGCGTTCGCCTGGCGGTTCATCCCCGCCCGTGCGGGGATCGGATGTCGTTACTGACTGAGATCTCTTTGCCCGACGGTTCATCCCCGCCCGTGCGGGGATCGGGCTGGGCGGTGTAGCTCATAACCAGCTGCCTCCGGTTCATCCCCGCCCGTGCGGGGATCGGATATTTGCGCATAGCTAAACACCTCGATCAGGCGGTTCATCCCCGCCCGTGCGGGGATCGGCTTTCCGGCGCGGTTAAGGACGTAGTAGACGACGGTTCATCCCCGCCCGTGCGGGGATCGGTCAGCTGCCGAGCAATTTGAACGTCAAATGGCCGGTTCATCCCCGCCCGTGCGGGGATCGGGGAATATGTCAGTCTAACAGTTCCCAATTTGCCCGGTTCATCCCCGCCCGTGCGGGGATCGGATCGGCGGCGCGCTGGTGGGCTGCATCGCGCCCGGTTCATCCCCGCCCGTGCGGGGATCGGGGTTGCCCATAATTGATTGCCTGTAAATGTCCACGGTTCATCCCCGCCCGTGCGGGGATCGGCGTCAATCATGGCAAAGGTGACAACCGGCTCGCGGTTCATCCCCGCCCGTGCGGGGATCGGGTCGGCGTTGCCCAGGGGCTGGGCGGCGTCGCCGGTTCATCCCCGCCCGTGCGGGGATCGGATTTTTGTGTAGCGCCGCTTCGTCGATCCTCACGGTTCATCCCCGCCCGTGCGGGGATCGGGCGAACAGGTCGCGGGTGTCTGAGCGTTTGCGCGGTTCATCCCCGCCCGTGCGGGGATCGGAAAACAGGGGGATTTATGAAAAAATTGATAGTCGGTTCATCCCCGCCCGTGCGGGGATCGGTACCGTTGTTTTCACCGATGCGCTGCCAATAACGGTTCATCCCCGCCCGTGCGGGGATCGGGCAGCGGATGCGCCGGGTGTAGTCGTTTGGGTGCGGTTCATCCCCGCCCGTGCGGGGATCGGCGTTCAAGTAGTGGTATTGGCATCGCTATCACCGGTTCATCCCCGCCCGTGCGGGGATCGGGGCCGCATGCCCTACGACCACCCCGGCAAGTTCGGTTCATCCCCGCCCGTGCGGGGATCGGGTATAAGCCCTGTAGAATTTAATGACTACAGCCGGTTCATCCCCGCCCGTGCGGGGATCGGTTTCTCAATTACTACCTGGGTGGTGGTAATGCCGGTTCATCCCCGCCCGTGCGGGGATCGGGCCCAGCGCTGGCGCGCTGGTTGTCCTAGGGGCGGTTCATCCCCGCCCGTGCGGGGATCGGGGTTAGCGGTTGGTCGGGATAGTCGTTGGTGACGGTTCATCCCCGCCCGTGCGGGGATCGGACCAGTTTGTAGAGGTCGGCGCTTTCATTGCCCGGTTCATCCCCGCCCGTGCGGGGATCGGGGATTCTAATTAGCATTTCCCGCACCCATAAACGGTTCATCCCCGCCCGTGCGGGGATCGGCGAAAATACACCTGCTATTGCGACGGCTACCACGGTTCATCCCCGCCCGTGCGGGGATCGGACTTCGACTTACTGGTTGGCCACCTGGCAATGCGGTTCATCCCCGCCCGTGCGGGGATCGGGTTTCTTTGCGTTCATAGATATCCATGCTGAGGCGGTTCATCCCCGCCCGTGCGGGGATCGGTGCTTGCTGAGCGACCTGGGCTTGCTGCACCACGGTTCATCCCCGCCCGTGCGGGGATCGGTGCATATCACCGGTGAAGGCGACCACGATAGGCGGTTCATCCCCGCCCGTGCGGGGATCGGCGCACTCGCTAGGGCAGCTGACGATAGCCCGCCGGTTCATCCCCGCCCGTGCGGGGATCGGTTGTAATAAGGTATTGAGTTCTGGTTAAGCACCGGTTCATCCCCGCCCGTGCGGGGATCGGAATTCGGCGCTCGTTGCGGGTTAACCCTTCGTCGGTTCATCCCCGCCCGTGCGGGGATCGGATATTCAGCTTTGACGTTACCAGGGTGCAAACCGGTTCATCCCCGCCCGTGCGGGGATCGGTTACCTGCAAAGTCTAGCACTAAACAGGAACGCGGTTCATCCCCGCCCGTGCGGGGATCGGCCTTGCTTAACCACAAGTTGGCGGATATTGCACGGTTCATCCCCGCCCGTGCGGGGATCGGACATCCTCTTTGCTCGTGGCTTTTTTTATTAACGGTTCATCCCCGCCCGTGCGGGGATCGGATTTAAGAATGTGCAAAGATTTTTTACAAATTCGGTTCATCCCCGCCCGTGCGGGGATCGGGAATGGCGGCTGCCGTTGGCCATGGTATTTCCCGGTTCATCCCCGCCCGTGCGGGGATCGGGGTGATACGTTAATGGAACAGATT
This sequence comes from Halomonas sp. SpR1, assembly GCF_031010175.1. Taxonomy (GTDB): domain Bacteria; phylum Pseudomonadota; class Gammaproteobacteria; order Pseudomonadales; family Halomonadaceae; genus Vreelandella. Next base: position 24,745 of record NZ_JAUAMB010000034.1, on the reverse strand, counting down.
AAAGATGACGGTTCATCCCCGCCCGTGCGGGGATCGGATCTTCGCTTGCACTCCAAGAAACAATTATAGCGGTTCATCCCCGCCCGTGCGGGGATCGGTCTTTGAGCGCCTAAACCTCAATATCAACGAGCGGTTCATCCCCGCCCGTGCGGGGATCGGCTGGTAACGGCCACCATCGGCGGTAGTCGGCACGGTTCATCCCCGCCCGTGCGGGGATCGGTTCTCGATTAATTTCAGCAATTCAAAAACATGCGGTTCATCCCCGCCCGTGCGGGGATCGGTGGGTGAAGCGTTACTTTATGCCGTGCCATATCGGTTCATCCCCGCCCGTGCGGGGATCGGGAACATTACTCGGTTTCCTATGTGCGGTTGATCGGTTCATCCCCGCCCGTGCGGGGATCGGAATTTGACCCGATTCTATCATAGCGGTCATTTCGGTTCATCCCCGCCCGTGCGGGGATCGGTGGGCGACGCTACTTAGCAACTACCGCCTGCCCGGTTCATCCCCGCCCGTGCGGGGATCGGACTTGTTGTAGATAATTGATCTACAAGAAGAAAATAGCAGATAAAAATTCTACCAGCTATTTTGCTTACTTTTTAACCACATTAAATTATTAAAGATCCAGTTAAATCAGTTAGTTAACTTGTGGCGGCAAAAAGCGCACCAAACGTAACCCGTCATGATCGACCGGTTCCCGGCGATTTTCGCCATAGGTTTGGAATTCAAAGCCGGATTCATGATTGCTGGCCCAGGCCATTGCCACGTTGCCATCTTCTGCTAGGGCTTCGACCTGCTCCCAGATCATTTCGCGAATGCGCCTACTTACATCGCCAACGTAAACACCGGCTCTAATCTCTAATAGCCACACCGCTAACCTGCCACGTAGGCGAGGAGGTACAGCTTCTGTAATCACTACGAGCATCGCCATTTATCCGCTCCTATGCCCGGCATCGCCAACCGAAGGGGGTTCTGGAATAGCAGGTGGCACCGCATCGGGTGCTGGCGGTGGGGGCTGTATATCGCCAGCGGCCAGCACATCTTCAATCATGGGGATTAAGCGCTGAAGTATGCGGGATTGCTTGAATGCATCACGGCAGGCAATACGAACTTCGCGTTCCGGCATGGGTGGGTTGCGCGCCGCCACTCGAAAAGCCGCAGGCACTACGGTTTCAAACTTCACGATATCGGCAATATCGTAAACAAAACTTAGCGGCTTGCCGGTATGCAGATAACCAATCGCGGGGGCATAACCTGCTGCTAAAATAGCTGCTTCGGTGATGCCATAAAGACAAGCAGTGGCGGCAGACAAGCACTGATTTGCAACATCAGACGCCTCCCACTGTTTGGGATCATAACGTCGCCCGTTCCATTTAACGCCATACTGTTTGGCTAACAGTTGGTAGGTTTTCCGCACTCTCGCGCCTTCCATACCACGCAGTTGCTCAATGCTTCGGCGCGAGGGCGGCTCCTCGCCAAAACGCAGCTCAAACATTTTGCGTACCACTTTTAGGCGCAATTTTTCATCCAGCGCCAGCTGCGCTTGATAGAGTAATTTATCTGACCTCGCGCCACCCGGTTGGCCAGCGCTATAGAGCCGTACGCCAGCATCCCCTACCCAAATCAGTAGCGTACCTACCGTAGCGGCGAGCTTAATAGCAGCATGTGAAACCCGTGTACCTGGTTCAAGCAGCAGACAAGCCACCGAGCCCACCGGGATATGCATGCGCTCGCCATTCACTTCATCAATGACAACGAAAGCACCGTCGCGCACATCTATCTGCCCCATCCCGATAAAGATCATCGACATCCGGTCTTTTTCGGGGATGGGCTTTAGTGGAATAAAGCCCATGTTGATCTCCTAAGGCCGGCGCAGTAGTAGCAAACCACCGCCGAAAGCCTTGGCCCGCCCAATACCATGGGCCATGCTTTCGATCAGCTTCCCTGGGTTTGTGACTTCCAGCAGGCCCTCGTAATCCACTGTTGAGAACTGAACCGGCTTGCCGCTCCCTTTATTCAACACATGCTGGCGGTAGGCACCCAGCTCTGGCGTAACCGGCAAGCTAAAGCCCCATGCTTCAGAACGACTTTCGAGCCACTCACGGGCCTTTTCATTCATCGCATCAACACAGGCTTGGCTAGTGCGCTGCCCTGGCGGGAATGGTTTTTTGGCTGCCATTAACACATCGGCGCGCTGCCCGCGTTGCCCTGGCACGGGAACCGCCATCGTGGGGTTAGCGCGTAGGCGGAATGCCAGTGTCTCGCCCACTTTGAGCTCTGGTGCGTAGGGTTTGCTCTCTGCGGACAGCAAGCCTGGCACTGACAAGGGTTTGCGATCTGAAAGAACGTAAAATAGCGGTAGCCCTTTGGGGCCTTTAACTTCTTCGGTTTCTTCCAGCTCTTGCCGGAAAATAAATGGCCTAGGCCCTTCGTAGTCGGGAAATAGCTGCCATAAAAGCTGATGGGCCGTATAAGCTTCGGCGTTCATCACATCAAACAGTTTTTCTCGAGAAAGCCCGTTCAGGTCAATACGTACGCGTGAGAGATACATTAGCACGCCTCCTCTGCTGCTATGGCCCGGCGAAACTCTAACCGAGGGCCAAACTGCCAGCGGCGGCGATTGAGCGGAAAATCCCATACATCGTTGTACTCTGCCTCTTGGCCATTGCCATCTAACCTACTGGCTTCCCCTTCCCAGGCGTATAGCGCTTCATCGGGAAAACGCAGGGCCTTTCTGTCTTCTTGGCAGTTAACCGCCAGCTTAGGGAACGCCACATCAAGCGCCTCTTTAAGCGTGTGGCACTGCCGCAATTGAGGCGCCAGTGGCGCAGCGGGCGGGCAGGATTTTCGCCCTAAATATAGCGGGTAATAGGGCGTTTTCAGCGCTTGCTCAAGCTCGGGAAGTGTCAGGGTTGCCGCAGGCGTTAGCCATACGGCTACTGTCCATAGGCCATCACAGCGATAGTCTCGGCTGGAAAGGATCGTTTTCAGCGCATCACGCGGCGCGCTTAACTCTTCTTTGCGCGTGTGATAGCTCACTTTTGACTGAGCGGCTGGCATCTGCACCGTGTGGTAGTCGCGCATCAGCATACCGGGGGTGTGCTGTTTGACGCCCATGGCAATGCTTTCACGCAGTTGCGCTTGGCCTTCATCGTCGTCGCGACGAATACCTAGTGCGGCCCCAAGCAACCCCAAAACAGCCCCTTTGCCGGGGTAAGTAGCGGTAGGGCGCGTTTCACCAACGGCGGCTTCCCCCCAACTGGCAAGCGGCGCATAGAGCCGAAAAATAAGATAGTCGGTCATGCGGCCTCCTTACTGGTCGGCTTTTAAGAAAGCGATCAGTTCTGTAAGGCTGCCTTTTTTAACATTGCCTTTTAGCTGCGGTTCTTCATAGCCGGTCTCGGCGCTGGTGACGAAGCGACTGTCAGCGCCTGCGTCATAGGCGCTATCAAACGCGTTAGCTTGCTCTTCAATACGCTTAATAGCATCGAGTGCTTGATCTTGCCCCGAGATCGGACGCAGATAAGCGGTGGAGAGTGAGCGCGGCTGCTGGTTGCCTTTTTCAGCCAGCACGTAGCTCGCATGGGCACGAGAGCCAAAGCTATTTTGCTTGCCTTTGGGTGACGTTTTAGCCGCAGCTTCCACCAATGCAGCAATTGCCTGGTCGGCTAGCTCACTGTTGCCCTGCAGGTTCTCAACAAGCTGCTGGCGGTCAATGCAAATATAGATATAGAACAGCCCGGCACCATAGCCAGATTCGCCAATATGCGCGGCCCCCCGGTCTTCATCACCGCTGTTTAAGTCATCGACAGCAGTAAAGTAATCATCTTCCACTTCGGCAGCGTGCACGGTAATCGCATGGGCAACCTGGCAGGCAGCATCGACGTTGTACTCTGGCACGGCAGCTAACATACGACCAAACAACGCCACATCGGCGGCGGCAGGTTTGTGGCGCAAGAGCTTTAATTCACCATCGTTTGGCTCACGCTTTTCTGCCGCCAGTGTCTCCACTAAATCGCTGATGGCTTGGCGTTCTTCCAGGCCCACATGGACGAGCTGCTCTATCTCAAACTCTTTAGCTTCGCCTTTTTCTACTTTTCGCAGCTTGCCAAACACACCGGCAATTTTTTCAGCGTAAGCCCCTGCCATTTTTTGATCAACGCCTTTCTCTAACAGCTGATCATAAGCCTCTTTGCCCAGTCGCTTGGTGCGGGTGCCCACATGCCCCGCCAGTGCTTCTTCAAAGAGCGCAGAGGTACGCCAAGTGCGCTTAAGGCTTTGTGACGAAACTCGTAAGCGTTTAGCCCCACCCATCAAGGCGGTCTTGGGGCGGCCTAAATCATCGCGGTTCAGGTTGGCGGGCGGATAAGAGGTCAGCAGGTGCAGTTGAATAAAATGGCTCATGGATAACTCCGCTAGTGAGGTAAGTATGAAACTTAAAAGGGTAGTAATCAGTCGTAAAAATCAGTCGCTGCGATGGCTATAGCGAGACGTTGCCGCGAAATAGTCGTTCGCTAAGACAAAACCAAGCCGTTGGGTAGGCTTGGCAGATAAACGTCCACGATGCTCGCGCCACCAAAGTGAGATAACACTCGCCAGCAGTACGACACTGACCTCCCGCTTATCTGCAAGCGCCAACGCGCGGCGTAAGCGCTGGATAAACTCTTCGGGCGTACGGCAGGAAAGAAGTTGTTGAAAGCGCAGTTCACTCATCAGCGGTTTACCGGTTTGCTCTTTTTGCTGGCCAAGGCGTAAGGCTAACGATGCGCCCTTCTTTTCTTCGCGCAACTCCGCTGCTATTAGCGCGATGCATGACCACACCTGCAGCTTTTCATCGCGATAATCCGTTTGTTTCGTCATTTCCGGCAGCATCGCCCAGAGCTCGCGAAAACCTTGGGTCAGCATTGCTGCTTCAGCGCTATCACAGCGGCGCAGTACCGCTCGTACACCACGGGGCAGTGGTGGCTGAGGGGTTAATGCTTTCAAAGCCTGTGGCGGTAACGTCAGCCGCTGCCACCAACAACGTAGGGCGGCGGCTTCATCCCGTTTCAAAGCGACGAGCGCTTTTTTCTCCGCCTCGGTCAAAATATCTTCTTTTTCGGTTGTTTCCGCCGTTAACACATCACTCATCAGGCGTCTCCTGTCGTGGATGCAGCAGAGGCCGCGTTACGCTTGGCCCGCGCGGAAGGGTCAAAATCACCCTGTTGGATAAAATCGCTCACCACTTTGCTACCCTTACTCTTGCCACCAAGAAAGCTTTGCAGCTGCCTATGAGCAGCAGTGGCACGTTCAAGATCCATGTTTTCCTGGGCACCGCTTAGGGCCAGTTCTTCGAATACGCGCATGGCTTCACGCTTAAGGGCGAAGTACCAACGCTCAGAGATGTCAGAAGGAATATGCGGAGGCGGCGAGTCTTGTTGCAGCACCTGCTGAAGGGCTGACAACGCTTTAAAAAATTCAGGCTGGGTTACATCGTAAAATTGGTTATCAATGGCGCTCATATCACCCTTGGCATCCGATGGCCGCGAGAACCAAGCATTTTTCACTTGAGTGCGTACCATCCACGCAATGTTGCGCGAAAGGTCGGTCAGTTGTTGAACCCATACGCGAAGTCTTTCCTGCTGGCCTGGTGGAATTTCCACCAGGGGCATTTCCACGCTGTACCAACCTCGGGGCTTCATCTTGTCCATGTCGTAGCCAAACACCCATAGCCGCGCCTCTCTCAGCAGCTCTGGAATGTCTGAATCGAAACGGCGCGCATCCCTTACCACCACTTGTTTTTCGATGTAACTTTTCAGCACTACCGCCGCAATGGCGCCACTGTTGTCTTCATCGTTCAGTACAAAGCCTGACCAGTGCCGGTAGCCAAGCCCACCCGGTTGACCTTTACTGGAAAGCGGCAATTCATTGGGCTTTTTGGGATCACGTCGGTAGGGTGTCAGCGGGTGTAGCCATGGGCCATCGTAGTTTGCCCCCTGCTTTTTAGCGCGTAATTCGCGCACTACCCGCTGCGTTTTTCGTCCACAAATATCACACGGGCATTCATCGGCTTCTTCAAATAGCAGCCGGAACCGGCGCGGCATTGACCAGTAAGCATGTAGTGGATGGGTGTCTTCAGGCAGCACCTCGGTGCCTTTTTTATCACTTACCCGAGTATTGGCCATCCAGAAAAATAGCGAAGGTTCTTCTGGATGCGGCGTCGACCATTGCTGCCCTTTCTGAATGGTTTCTTTCTGCGTAATGACGTTTAGCCATAGGCGCTCCCACAGGCTGGCATCTGATGACTCCGGCATCACCAGCGTGGTCAGAGGGCCACCGCCGCGCAGGCCCACGCGGATACCGGCACCGCCCGCAGGTGCGTTAATCTGCATGATGTATAGCGCTATGGCCGCGCAGGCGTCACACATCACCTCAACACGGCCGCGCTTGACGAAAAAGTCGGTATTATTTTTGATGCCGTTAGCGCCGGGGGCATCAATTAATAAACCGCTGACCGTGGCGTTTTTTACATCCTCCAGCAGGTCAATGTCCTGCATAAAGCGAGGGCCATCGCCGTCCAGCTCAAAAGCACTACTGAAAGGCGCAAACGCTTTATCCAACGCATCAACACTGGGGGGCTCCATTAACAAATCAAGCCAGTCGTCGTGAGTTTTCGGTGGTATTGCTGTTTGTAGTAGGCCGATCAGGAACTGGTAGGCAGCTCCTTGAAAGTCCGCACGCGGCAGGGCCAGATTGATTACGTCAGGATCAGCCATTGCTGAGGGCGGTCGGTACTTTACCTCTCCGTTTTTCAGCAGGAACGGTAGCCAGGAGTCTTCAAGTAAATTCAAGCATTCACCTCCTGCTCAACATTTGAGCAATTTGTTTAATTAGCTTCCAAGACATCCTGAACTTCAGGAATGCATCATGGTGCTTTCTCCTTACCACCTAGCCTAACCCCCCATTGGGTGTCGTAGTCGCACTCAGGGTCATCGCTGGGCAACCAGGGCTGGGAATATTTCAGTGCTTTATAGTGCTCTTGAAGGGCAATCCACTGGCTTTCGTAGCGGCTTGGCAGCGGTGCCAACTTGGTGACCTGACTTTGGCGTAGTTTCACCTGGCTAAGCATATCGGCATGGCGGCTCTCACCCGCCCATAGCGCCAGCTCGTTATCGTCAGTGAGTGAAAGCAGCACGACATTGACCGTGGGCTCATCCATCAGGCGTGTACCTATCTCTTGCTCTTCCTGCCACTGGTCACTTTTTGTGTAACCTTCTTCTAAGTTGAGTGCGTTGAAGTTCGCTATTGAGCCAGCCGTTCTTTGCATTCCTTTTTGCTCGTAGCGTGCTGCCTGCAGGGCATCAGGAATATCTTCAGACACTTGTCCATACACCCCCTCAATAAGATCTCTTGCCCTCTCCGGTATGCGTATCTCACCCAGGCGGCGCAGCACCCGCTGGGTTAGCCAGCATAGAGACGTATCCCGATAAACCGCCTGGGTGCCTGGCAGCGTGCGCTTGAGCCAATGCTCATCGGGATCATCCGTCCAGGGCGGCGCTAGTACCAGCAGACGCGGCAGGCAGCGTGCCCCACGCTGGTGGCGCTGTAAGCGGCCTGCACGCTGGATAAGCAGATCAATTGGTGCGATATCGCTAATCATCACATCCACGTCGCAGTCCAAGGATTCTTGGAAAACCTGAGTGCTGATCAACACCTGCCCCTTGCGTATTTCAGGCGTCGAATCTTTCCCTAATCGCTCAATGACCTGAGACTCAATCCGTTGCCTATCGACCATGGCAAAGCGGCTGTGAAATAGCAGGCAGCGTTCGGGCTGAGGGTGGCGAGCAGCAATAGCCTCAAACGCACGAATGGCATCATCTACGGTATTGCGCACCCAGGCGATACACTCGCCGGCCTCCACTGCCTCCATCACCGCCTCTATCGCTTGCTCTTCTTCGTTAAGCCAAGCGACTTCAACACTCCTAGACACCTCTTTGCGCGAGCCTAGCGGCAGCTCCAGCGGCGGCCCTTCGCTCACATGGGTCAGCAACGGAAAGTCATCTTTTTGTGGTTTTGTGGTCGACTGGCCAAGCCCCGTTTGCCAAGCAGCCATTAAAGCACTGCGCATGGCGCGGGGAAGCGTGGCCGTTAGCAGAATCGCGCTGCCGCCCTGGCGAGCATGGTAGGCCAGCAGTTGGCTGAGCAGTGTTTGCATGTAATTGTCGTAGGCGTGCACCTCATCAATCACCAACACCTTTCGCGCCAGCCCGTACAAGCGCATCGACTGGTGACGAAACGGCAAAATCGCCATCAAGGCCTGGTCAATGGTGCCTACACCCACTTCTGCTAGAAGCGCTTTTTTACGCGAATCCGCGAGCCATTGGTTACAGCGGCTTGTGGCCGACAGTTCGCTAGCGGTGTAATCCAAATCAGCAGGCTGAGGTGCAGCAACGGCGGCGATAAAATCGTCGTTTAAATCCCGCGCACCGTGGGCAAGGACAAAAGAAGGGGAAGATTCAGCGGTATAAAATCGGCGATGCAAATTGCCCAGCCGTGAGTACATGGCGTTAGAGGTGGCCATAGTGGGCAGGGCAAAATAGAGCCCATCGCCGTGGCCTGCCGCTAATAGGCGCTGGGTCAGAATACAGGCGGCCTCGGTTTTTCCAGACCCGGTGACGTCTTCCAAGATAAACAGCTGCGGCCCGTCTAAGATCTCTACTGTCTCGGCAGCCTTCTGCAAAGGCGTTGGCGTGATGGATTGCTTACCAAACCAGTCGGCCATGCCAGCGTATGGCAACGGCTTGGAAACGTTGTTAAACCCTGTTTCTTGCAGCGCTTTTTCAGCGTTTTTTAATGCAATTTGCCAATAATCGGCGAGAGGAAGCTGCTCTTGAAGATAAGGAAAGTGATCCTGGTTCGAGCCCAGCCAGTCACTTAAGGTTGCCCAGCCTGCAATTGACCAACTTAGCGTCTGTAGGGCGTAAACCCACTGTTCAGAAGACAGCTGCTCGATTGGCCACCCTGGTGGAACGACACTGGCCCAATCGGCAATAAATTGGCGCGTCGCTTCAATATCGTCGGCGCGCTCGTCGCAGCAGAAAAACATCTCTACATCGATATTGCCTGCGCTTACTGGCTGGCCGTGATGACCAAAGAATGGAGCACTGATAACGGGGAGGGCCGCGCGAAGCGCTTTGACTGTAGAGCGTCTCGGATCACCAGGCCACTGCAACGTGCCATCTTCAAACCAGTCTAGCCATTTAGCCTCCCAAACCACTGCGCCTAAGCGGTCATGGCGCTCGGTATAGGCATATTGCGCAGCGGGAGGGACTAATGCCAAGTTTGAGGTAGATTGAAAAAGCCCCTGAAAAGATCGTGAAAATTTGCCAATATCGTGCAAACCCAACCAAAAAACTAACAGCTGACGTAGCGCTTCAGGCTCAAGACTTAGTTGCGCTGCCAGGCGTTGTGTCAGTGGTCTATCAGATGAAAGCAGCAACCAGCCCACGGCTGCAACATCAAGGTTGTGATACGGCAATAGATGACACTCGACGCTCTTTCCCTTGGCTTGCGCTTTGCCCCAATAGCGATAGTAAGTCACCGTTGCCCCTCCACCGTTTGCTAATCCCCCATCTAACCATCCTTCATCCTGCAACGCCATTGACCTTAGTCATACTTCGCCAACCTTCAATCCTCCTCGTCTGATTGGTTTTGCGTGCTACGCTTAGCGCTACTGCTCCCCTATATAGGCACTTCTTCATGCATGCTTTTCGTCTTCTCGCCACGCTGGTGACCACTCTGATGATCGCCCTGCCTGTCTCTCTACAAGCACAAGCCCAGGCACAACCGGATGGGCAGTGGAGTGAGTACGATGAGGTATTTGAGAACGGCGCTAGCCACGCCAATGTTTGGCAGTGGGGCTGGACGGGAATTTACGGCACCAGCCTGGCGGTGAACGCGTACCAATCCAGCGAGGCGAGCGACCCGGATGACCGCTTTGATGCCCGGGTAGGGGTGGTGAAATCAGCCCTGGCCGTGGCCGGTATGCTGACCGACCGCCAGCCGCACCCGGCGGCACTGGCGGAGTATGAGCGATTGAAAGCCAACGGCGATTTAAGCGGTGTGCAGGCGCTGGTGTTGGAGCTTGCTCAAGCCGAACGCGAGCGGCGCGGCTGGGGAGCTCGCGTCAGTTCACTGGTGGTGAATGGCGTAGCAGGCGCGGTGATTGCCGCCGATGGCCGAGAAAGCGACGGGGCGATCAACTTTGCCACCGGCATGCTGGTCAACGAGCTGCAAATTTGGTCGCAGCCTAATCAGGCCTCCTCTGCGATAAACCGCTTCCAGCCCGCCAATCTGTCGCTTGGGCCGATTACGATCCCTGGTGAATACGCGTTTAACGTGGCGCCACAGCAGCTAGGCGCTACCTGGCGTTACTAATAGTTCGCTGTAGTTGCTCCTCTAAAGCGCTGGCGGCGCTACGCCGCCAGCGCTTTACCGTTGCCAGCACTGTGTGAACGCGTAAAATAATCAGCAATTTTTTAGCCTTATTAAACGTTATGTTATAACCTATTTGCTATTAAACGAGGCCACTTGATGAGTGAGCATACGCACCGCCATAACAAGGAGGGCCCCTGCCACTTCTCCTTGATGTCGCTATCGGCGGTTAAACGGCTGCTGTTTGTTGCCGTACCGCTGTTGGCGCTTTGGGTCTTAGTGGTGTGGGCTGGTGGGTGGCTGGGATGAGTCAGCGCTCTTTATCACGCTTACAGTTGCATAACCTGCACTTGGCCCAGGCGCGCCGCACAGTTCTGGAGCATATCGAGGGCGACTTCAAGCCAGGGGCGATTACCGCGCTGATCGGCGCTAACGGCGCGGGTAAAAGCACCTTGATTCAGGCGATTATGGGCGAACTTCGGCCTATTAGCGGCGAAGTGGTGTGCACCGTTGCCAAAGAGCGCCGGGCGTGGCTGCCGCAACAGCTGGCGTTAGACCTGACCTTCCCCATGAGCGTGGAAGAGCTGGTGATGACCGGCAGTTGGCCCAGCCACGGCGCATTAACCGGCTACTGTGCAGGGCATTACCGCAAGGGCCGCGAGATTATGGCGCGGCTGGGTATTTCCCACTTGGCCCACCGTCCGCTGGGCGAGCTTTCCGGCGGCCAGCGCCAGCGTGCCCTGATTGGCCGCACGCTGATGCAGGAAGCCGAGCTGTTACTGCTCGATGAGCCGTTTGCCAACGTGGATAGCGAAACCGTGGATATTTTGATCCGCATTCTGCGCCAGATGGCCGATGACGGCGCGACGATTATTGTCGTGCTCCATGATATGGATCATCTGCGCCGCCTGGCTGACGAAGTGCTGATGCTTAACGGCGGCCATGGCCGGTGGGTGGCGCCCAGTGCGCTTAATCACCAACACGCGCCCGCCCAGGTAGTGCCGTTTACCATGGGGGGACGCCATGCTGGATCTGCTTAACGCTTGGTTTGTCAGCCCGTTCGATTACGGCTTTATGCGCCGCGCAGTGGTGGGTGGTTTAGCGCTTTCGCTGGCCGCCCCGCCGCTGGGGGTGTTTTTGGTGCTACGCGGCATGAGCCTGATTGGTGACGCCATGGCCCACGCGATTCTGCCCGGTGTGGCGCTGGGCTTCCTGTTGGCGGGCTTTTCACTGCCGATTATGAGCATTGGCGGGGTGCTGTTTGGGTTAATGGTCGCGCTGCTGGCGGGGGCCGTGTCGAAGATGGGCGGCCAGCGTGAAGATGCCGCCATGGCGAGCTTTTTTATTATCTCGCTAGCCGCCGGTGTAATGCTGATTTCGCTGGGCGGTAGCAGTGTTGATCTAACCCACGTGCTGTTTGGCTCGATTTTGGCGATCAACTCTACTGCGCTGCTGCTGATCGCAGGTATCAGTACGCTGATTGTACTGACCCTGGCGGTGGTGTTCCGTGCCCTGGTGGTGGAGTGCTTGGATCCGCTGTTTTTACGCGGCCAGAGCCGTCGCAGCGGCTGGGTGCACAGCGTGTTTTTGGGGCTGCTGGTACTCAACCTAACCGCCGGTTTTCAAACTTTGGGTACGCTGATGGCGGTGGGGCTGATGATGCTACCCGCCACCTCGGCGCGCTTTTGGAGCAAACGCTTAGAGGGCTTGATCGGCATTGCCATTGTGCTGGCCATGGTGGCGAGCACTGGCGGACTGCTGCTCTCGTTTCATCTGGATATTCCCTCGGGCCCCAGCATTATTCTGCTGGCCGGGTTTGGTTACCTCTTCTCGGCCCTATTTGGTCGCTACCACAGCTTGGCAGCCAAGCTGCGGCGTAAAACAACGCCGTTGGCTGTTGAGCAGGGGTCTTAATTTGCGTATTTATGCTTAACCGTAAAAGGAGTGCTGTATGTCTTTTGCCCATTTATCATTTCGGTCATCGCGCTGGTTAGTCGGTGTTTCCGCTATGCTGGCGCTACCTGCGGCCATGGCGAATGAGCGCGTTCAGGTGGTTACCAGCTTCTCGATCCTTGCCGATATGGTGGAAAACGTAGGCGGCGAGCATGTGGACGTGACCTCCCTGGTCGCTGCCGATGGCGACGCCCACGTTTACTCCCCCAGCCCCGGCGATGCACGCTCCCTGGCGAATGCTGATTTAGTGGTCTTCAACGGCCTGCTGTTCGAGGGTTGGATGGAGCGTTTGATTAGCGCCAGCGACTACTCGGGCGCCTTGGTCACCGCCACCGACGGTATCGAGCCGCTCTCCTACGCAGGGCATGACGAGCATGGGCACGACCATGAGTCTCATGGCCATGAAGAGCATGCCCAGGAAGAGCACGGCCACGATGACCACGATCATGAAGACCATGACCATGATGAGCATGATCATGCAGAACATGCGGATGAGCACGCAGGTCACGACCATGGCAGTCAAGATCCCCACGCTTGGCAGGATATGCGCCAGGCCGAAGTGTATGTGGCCAATATCCGCGATGGATTAATCGCTGCGGATGCTGACAACGCCGACGAATATCGCGCCAATGCGGAGCAGTATTTACAGCAAATCGCCGAGGTGGACGCCGAGATTCGTGCGCTGATTGACGAGATCCCGGCCTCCACCAGCGTGATCACCGGACACGACTCCTTTGGCTACTTCTCAAGCGCCTATGGCGTGACCTTCCTCTCTCCGGTGGGGCTTTCCACGGAAGCTGACCCCAGCGGCGCCAGCATGGCGGCGTTAGTGGATGTGATTGAGCAGGAGAACGTGAAGGCACTGTTCCACGAGAACATGACCAATCAGTCGATCATCACCCAGCTCGCTGAAGAGACCGGCCTACCGATTGCCGGCACGCTTTACGCCGATGCGCTGGCGGCAGAAGGCGAAGCCAGCACTTACCTGGGCATGATGCGCCACAACGCCCATGTGCTGCACGATGCGCTAGCCCAGCCTGGTGGTCACAAAGAGCCCGGCCATCATGAGCACGATCACAAAGACCATGACCATGACCATGACCATGACCATGACCATGACCACAGCGAGCATAGTCACTAAGCGGGCTGGATAAACAAGTGCTGCTCAGGCATTAATCGCCTTGAGCAGCCATTCCCGGAAACACGCCATAGCGCGGGTTTCCGGGCGTGTCTGCAGGCGGGTCAACCAGTACCCCCCCAGACTGACGGCGGTGTCGAAAGGCTGTACCAGCGCGCCGCTATTCAGTTGGCGGGGGAACATCAGCGGTGGTGCCAAGGCCAAACCGGCCCCTTGTAACGCGGCTTCTACCATGGCGATGGAGGAGTCGAACACAATGCTGTTGGTCATCGGAAAGCTGCCTGACAGCCCCGCCGCCGTTAGCCACTCTGTCCACTCGTCGGCGCGATATGAGCGCAGCCAGGTCTCACCTAATACATCCGCGGGAGTGCTAAGCCGGGCGGCGATATCGGGGATGCACATGACCGAGAGCGATGCCGGTAGCAGCGGCTGCGCCGCGGTAGCGTGCCAAGCACCGGTACCAAAGCGGATCGCAAAATCGAGCCCTTCACCCGCAATATCCGCGCGGTTGTTATGGGTGGAAAGGCGCAAATCGACAAACGGGTATTGATCCTGAAAATCCGCCAGCCTTGGCAGCAGCCAACCGACGGCAAAGGTCCCGACCACCCCGACGTTTAACACTTCCCGATAGCTACTCTCGCCCACCCGCTCCAGTGTGTGGGAGATCTGATCGAATGAACTCTTCAATACCGGCAGCAGCAGCTCACCCTCCTGGGTAAGCATTAGCCCCCTGGGCAAGCGCTTGAACAGCGGCACCTTCAACTGGGTTTCGAGCAGCTTGACCTGATGGCTGACCGCCGCCTGGGTGACATGAAGTTCTTCAGATGCTCGGGTAAAGCTTAAGTGCCTGGCCGACGCTTCAAAGGCGCGCAGCGCTTTTAACGGCAGGTAGGGACGCACCACCTTGACCCCCAAATTTTTCTAATGGCTCGGGCAAAATATCGCTGTTTGTTAATTCGCACAGCCCGCCGTAAATTAACCCCTGTCACGCTCTTCACGGCTGGTGATCCCACCCAGCTTTCGCGCCGCACTCATCACAACAGGATATTGGTATGCGTAAGATGTTAGCAGCAAACTCCGGCCTTATCATGACAGGTTCTCTTCTAATCGGCAGCTCTGCCTGGGCGTCTGATGTGCCTGCCAGCACAGACATCGAGGCGCTGGTGAACGACACTATTGCGCCGTTGATGGCTGAGCACCGTATTCCCGGCATGGCGGTCGCAGTGAGCATCGGTGGCCAACAGCATTACTTTAATTATGGGGAAGCCGATCAAGAAGCGGGTATTCCAGTCACCGATGAAACGCTGTTCGAACTAGGCTCGATCAGTAAGATCTTCACGGCGGCGTTAACTGGCTATGCCCAGTCCAGCGGTGTCCTTTCGCTTTCCGACCCGGCCAGCCAGTATCTACCAGCCCTTGAAGGCAGCGCCTTCGATGAGATCACGCTGCTGGAACTGGGCACCTATGCGGCGGGCGAGCTGCCGCTGCAGTTTCCCGATGCGGTACAAAGCGAAGAGCAAATGCTCGACTACTATCGCCAGTGGCAGCCTGAATCTCCCCCCGGCAGCCATCGCCTCTACTCCAACCCGAGCATAGGCCTGATGGGCTATTTAACCGCCCAACGCCTTGGCAAACCGTTCGAGACGCTTATGGAAGAAGCGGTGTTCGCCCCGCTGGGGCTGGAGCATAGCTATTACCAGGTACCAGAAGCGCAGCAGGCGCACTACGCCTACGGTTACTCAAAAGAGGATAAGCCCATTCGGGTCAACCCGGGCATGTTGGATGCCCAAGCCTACGGTTTGAAGTCAACAGCCGCCGACGTGCTGACGTTCGTGGAAGCCCATATGAATAGCGCACTAGACGAGCCACTCAGCCAAGCCTTGGCAGCCACGCGCACAGGCTACTTTGAGTTCGGCAATATGACCCAAGGGTTGGGCTGGGAAAGCTACGCCTACCCGGTGGCGCTTGAGCAGTTACTGGCGGGCAACTCCCTTGAGATGATTTTGGAGCCCAACCCCGCCAACCGCTTAACCCCACCGCTCGCCCCCAGGGAGGAGGCGTTTTACAACAAAACCGGCGCGACCAATGGTTTTGGCGGCTATGTAGCCTTTGTGCCCAGCGAGCAAATTGGCATTGTGCTGCTGGCCAACCGCAACTACCCCACCCCAACACGCATCGAGGCGGCCCACCATATCCTTTCCGAGCTAACTGAAACGCCCTGAGTAAGTGACCAGACACCTTGACGCCGCCTTCGGGCGGCTTTTGGGTTGCATTTTTCGCTGTTGATAAGGAGACTAGCAGGCTGCTAACCCCCTCCCCGTTACTAACCTTCACTGCGAAGAGCCCTTTCCCATGCGTTTAAACGCCGATTTTAGCCACTTTGCCTGTGTTACCCCGGAAGAGTATCAGTGGGTCGACTCCCCCAGTGCGGGGGTAGAACGCATGATGTTTGACCGTATTGGCGACGAAGTTGCCCGCGCCACCAGCCTTGTCCGCTACGCCCCCAATACCCAGTTTGAGCGGCATACCCACGGCGGCGGCGAAGAGATTCTGGTGTTGGAGGGCGTGTTCGCCGATGAGCATGGGCGCTACGCAGCTGGCAGCTACTTAAGAAACCCCATCGGCACCGGCCATACGCCGCAAATTGGTGAGGAAGGCGCGCTGATTTTTGTCAAACTGCATCAGTTTGACCCCAACGATACGCTACAGCTGGCGGTGCCTGCCCACCGGCTGCCCTGGCAGCCTGATCGTCGCCCGCGCATTGCCTATAAGATGCTGCACACCTACAAGCAGGAGCGCACCAGCCTGGAACGCTGGTCGGCGGGCACGTCTATTGCCTACCCCACCCTGCGAGGCGGTCTGGAGTTTTTGATTCTGGAAGGCACGCTAAGTGATAGCGAGAAGAGCTACACCGCGGGTACCTGGTGCCGTTACCCCAGCGGCGCGGCACCCGCGTTAACCGCCGGCAATGACGGCGTGATGATGTACCTCAAGCGCGGCCACCTGCCTGTCGCTTAGGCCCGCGACAGGCCCAGGAACGGCAGAAGGGTGAGGGCGGCAATCAGCCCAACCGCCAACAGCACCAGTATGACCTGTAGCGGGTGAGCAGCCAGACGCTTCCATAGCGTCATCTGCTCGCCCCGCTCAACCGCCGCCTGATGCTCCTGCTGGGCACGCTCCAGGCGCTCCGCCTGATAGGCTTCTAACGCCGCGATGGCCGCGTCGTGTTGCTGGGGGTTGCGCAGCCAAATAGCATCGACCCCCAGGCGGAAAAAGCCCGCCTGGGTTTCGTAGGTATCAAAGCCATGGGCGGCGAGCAGGTCACGCACTTCCATGGCTTCTTCGTCGGTAACGTGGCGCAGCCGGAACAGTAGTTCAGCCATTGGCGTGCCTCAAGCGTCGCTCTTACCTGACATTAAATCGGCCTGAATCACTTCGATCCAGTAGCCGTCCGGGTCTTTCACGAAGATAACATCTTTCACCTTGCCCTGATCGGCGCGCTTCACAAAGGTGACGTCGTGCTCGTCAAACCACGCCTGGGCCGCTGCCAAATCCGGCACGTTAAAGCAGATATGCCCGAAGCCCTGGGGTTCGGCATTGCCATCGTGGTAGGCGAAGTCGTCTTGGTTTTCGGTGCCCCAGTTGTGGGTCAGCTCCAGCAGCCCCTTCTGGCTAAAGGTCCAGACGGTGCGCGCTTCAGACGCTTCCGGCACGCTGTCGCTGGGCTCCAGATTGGCCAGGAAGTAGAGCGAGAACTGCATCTCTTCGAAATCCAGCCGCCGCATCACCTGCATACCAAACACCTTTGAGTAGAACGCCAGCGCCCTCTCAGGATCTTTCACCCGCAGCATGGTGTGATTTAAACGAAACCCTTGGGTTTGGGGTGGTGTGGCCACCACACCGGGGTGCTGCTCGCCTTGAAAACTCATTTCACTCTCCTGTTGCTGATGTTAACCATTGAGCCTATTGCGCCTCACATACCGCTTACCATGGGGGCTTTAGCGCCATAATACCAGCCCTTACAAACACCTAGGCAGCGTCGTATTGACGTATTCATAAGCGCGCTGGCAATCCTAAACAAAAACCCTACACTTATTATTCACAAGCTCTACAAATAGCAGTTCCCTCCACATGAGCGACGCCCCCCAATCTGAGGCGTCCACCAGGAGTTTTCCATGAGCGCGATTGATATGACACTGGGTGACCACCTAACCCTAAAGCAGCTTTCCAATGCGCTTCACAACGGCTTTTCGCCGATTGTCGAAGTTGAGTCCATGGATGGCATCTACAAGGTACGTTTTCATCACGCTAACGGCGTGTCTGACCTTAGCGATAACAAGGGTCACGTCAGTACTTTTCTGGGCACCGGTGAGATTCGCGACACGCTTGGCCAACTGGGTTTGACTCACGGCGTGCTGACCTTTGCCGACCAGTGTGGTGACGAGATGATTGGGATAGAAGGTAAAGCGATGACACCTGATGAAATGCTTACCTACGGTACACGCATTTCGTTTCGTTAGATGGTCATCGTCCGCATCCGGGGCTTTACAGGGCTACTTCAGGCTAGGATAGTAAACCCTCGACAGGGGCGCCCTCCATTACGGGTGGGCTGAGAAGCACCCTTTGAACCTGAACCGGATAACACCGGCGTAGGGAGTCGTGGTAGCGCTTACCACCTCCCTGCCGGGAGGATGCTATGACCCTACGCCCGCTTGGCGATTACCTTGAGACGCTGCGCGCAGTGACGCCGCTGGTTCACTGCATGACCAACTATGTGGCTATGAACAGCACGGCCAACCTGCTGTTAGCCACTGGTGCATCGCCCGCCATGCTTCATGCACCTGAAGAAGTCGCGGAGTTTACGGCTATTTCCGCGGGGCTTTCGATTAACATCGGCACCATCTCTGCCCACTGGGCTGACGCCATGTTGACCGCCACCGCGACTGCCCATGAGCATGGCGTGCCCTGGGTGTTAGACCCCGTCGCCGTTGGCGCCACCCGCTATCGCCAAACGCTGTGCGCGAAACTGCTAGCCGCTAAACCCAGCGTGATTCGTGGCAATGCGTCTGAAATTCTTGCCCTTAACGGCTTAGCCAGCCAAGGCCGCGGAGTGGACTCCACGGCTGCCACCGAGCAAGCCGTAGACGCAGCAATAGCCCTGGCGCAACAACACGGCTGTATCGTCGCGATGACCGGCGAAAGTGACTGGCTAACAGACGGTACACAGCACTACCGTATTAACGGTGGCCACCCCTTAATGCCCCGGGTAACAACGCTCGGCTGTGGGCTAAGCGCCCTGGTAGCAGGTTTTGTCGCCGCCAATCGTGAAGCGCCATTGGGCGCCACAGCCGCCGCCCTGGCCTGCTTTGCAGTCGCCGGTGAGCGGGCGGGCAACAATGCCCAGGGACCTGGTAGCTTTCAAGTGGCGCTGCTGGATGCACTGTATCAACTCACCCCCGACGACCTCACCACCCTTTCCCCACTGGAGGCCATCCATGGCGCTTAATCTATCGCTCTATTTAGTGACTGACGCTGGGTTGTGCAGAGAGATGGGCTTGGAGCAGACGGTTGAGGCAGCGGTAAAAGGCGGCGTGACCATCGTGCAACTGCGTGATAAGCATGCCAGTGATGAACAGATGATTGCCCAAGCCAAACGGCTCAAAGCAGTGCTCGCGGGCACCGGTGTGCCACTGATCATTAACGACCGTTTGCAGGTAGCGCTGGAAAGCCAAGCGGATGGCCTGCATGTCGGCCAGAGCGACGCCGCCGTTCAGGAAGCGCGCCGAATGTTAGGCGAGCAGGCGATTATCGGCCTGTCGATCAATACTATCGCTCAGTTGCAAGCCACTCCGTTTGAGCTGCTTGATTATGTGGGGATTGGCCCAGTGTTTGCCACCGAGAGCAAGCAGGATCACGCCCAGCCCATCGGCTTTGGTGGGTTAGCGGCGCTGGTCAAGGCGTGCCCCTTGCCCAGCGTGGCCATTGGCGGGCTAAAAGCGGATCATGCGATTAGTGTACAGCGGGCAGGTGCGAACGGCCTGGCGGTGATCTCGGCCATTTGCGGCCAGCCAGACCCTTACCAGGCAGCGCGCGCTTTTCAGGTTTTCCAGGCCGCTTCGGTGTCATGAATCAGTTATTCTGGACGCTAGCGCTAATCGTGCTAGCGGGCTTGGGTAGCGGCCGCTGAGGTGTTAAGCAACTGATTCGCCTAGCATCTAACACCTAACACCTAACAACTAACAACTAACAACTAACAACTAACGCTATCGCCTATCCAGCGCTTGCTTCACCGTCAGGGTTGGCAATGCTGCTGTGGAGACTCACTTATGTTACCTAGTCTATTTATCTCCCATGGTTCGCCCATGCTGGCGCTTAATAAAACCCCAGCTCACGATTTTCTCCGCGAGCTGGGCAAACAGCTGTCACCCAGAGCGGTAGTCGTGGTATCGGCACACTGGGAGAGCCTGGCGCTCAAGGTGAGTACCAGCGCAAAGCCGGAGACTATCCACGACTTTGGCGGCTTCCCACGGGCGCTCTTCGAGTGCCAATATCCCGCCCCTGGCGAACCTGAACTGGCTGAACGGCTGGCCGTGTTACTGGGCGCAGAGCGGGTGGAACGTGGCCTGGATCACGGTGCATGGGTGCCCCTTTCGTTGCTATTTCCTGATGCCAATGTGCCGGTTGTATCGCTGTCGCTTCCGGTGCGCTGGAGCAATGCGGAGCTGGTCGCGCTGGGTGAGCACCTGTCGGCCCTCCGGGAAGAAGGCGTTCTGGTGATTGGCTCAGGCAGCCTGACCCATAACCTGTATGAAATCATGCCCCAGAATAGCCCTATGCCCGCCTGGGTCGATGAGTTCGCCACCTGGGTGAGCGACCGCCTGATCGCCAATGATCGCGACGCACTGCTTAGCTGGGAGCGCGCGCCCAATGCCGAGAAGAACCATCCAACCCCTGAGCATTTTCAACCGTTGCTGGTGGCCATGGGGGCGGGAGGCGAAGCGACCCAACTACACCACAGCGTGGAGCACGGGGTGCTTGCCATGGACGTTTATGCCTTTAGTTGATCGCTACTCCTAGGGATGCAGATTGCGCTGCTTTGGAAGGCGTGAGATCACGCATTAACAGCGCAAACTCAAGCTGCTCGGGAACAATGCTGACATTGGGAATGGGGATACGCACGCGATGCCCCGAGCCAGGTGCTGCACCTTGCGCTTCGCCTCGTAAGTTCTCGATATGGTCGAGCACGAAGCGGTGATTGCCGCCTGGCAGCATAAGCTCCATGCCATCCCCTACTTCGAAACGGTTTTTAACCTCTACCTCCACGGTTCCGCGAACCGGGTCGTAACCTAGCACTTCACCGACAAACTGCTGATGCACACCAATGGAGTGACCCTGCTCATAGCTTTGGAACTCACCGTGAACATGGCGTTGATAGAAACCCTCGGTGTAGCCTCGATTCGCCAGGTTCTCAAGTTCATCCATTAGCCGTTTATTAAAGGGGCGTCCAGCGACGGCGTCATCAATGGCCTGCCGATAGACCTGTGCTGTACGCGCGACGTAATAATGGGACTTGGTGCGCCCCTCGATCTTTAGCGATGCCACGCCCATTTGCGTCAGCCGAGCCACGTGCTGTACCGCGCGCAGATCCTTGGAGTTCATGATGTAGGTGCCGTGCTCATCTTCATATACCGGCATCAGCTTGCCAGGGCGGGAAACGTCTTCAATCAGCGCCGAAAGCTCGTCCTGGTTGACGGTCGTTGCAGCTCCCTGGGCGGCGATTAAGTCGCCCTTGTCATCGTGGGTCGCCGCTATGGTGTTGTATTTCCAGCGGCACGCGTTGGTGCAGGTGCCCTGGTTAGGGTCGCGATGATTGAAGTAGCCCGACAGCAGGCAGCGCCCTGAATAGGCGATACACAGCGCGCCGTGGACAAAGGTTTCGATCTCTAAGCCTGGGCACTTGTCACGTATTTCGCCGATCTCATCCAGCGAGAGCTCCCGGGATAGAATAATGCGGCTGATACCCTGCTGCTGCCAGAACCGGGCGGCAGCCCAGTTGACTACATTCGATTGCACCGAGAGGTGGATGGCTTGCTCCGGCCAGCGTTCTCGCACCATCATAATCAAGCCGGGATCCGACATAATCAGCGCATCGGGCCCTGCTTCAATCACCGGCTCCATATCCTGAAGGTAGGTTTTCAGCTTGCTGTTGTGAGGGGCAATGTTGGAAGCGACATAAAACTGCTTACCACGGGCGTGGGCGTACTCAATACCCCGATGTAAGTTATCAATTTTAAAATCGTTGTTACGCACCCGCAGTGAGTAGCGCGGTTGCCCTGCGTAGACCGCATCAGCCCCATAGGCAAAGGCGTAACGCATGTTTTTGAAGGTACCGGCAGGGGAAAGCAGTTCGGGGGCTTGCTTAAGCAGTTCAGGGGTTGGCATAGACAGTCACCGTGGTCAGGACGATGGCACGCAGCGGGCTGCGCTGAAAGGGCTGGATTATAACCAGCCCAAATTCACTGTCCTGCCAAGCGCATGGCTTCCATGACCTGGATCAAAAAGTATCTTTGGCTAAGCCGTAGGGCGGCGTTTAAGGGTCGTTCTACGGTCGTGATACGCGACCGCTAACCCGCTGCCTATTATCAAGGCGCTGCCTACCCAGACCCAAAGATCTGGCATTTCGCCCCAGAACCACCAACCCAACAGCACCGCCCAGAGCATGGCGGTGTAATCAAACGGCGCGGCGATGGCTGCAGGGGCAAACCGAAAGGCCAAGGTGATAAAGGCGGTGGCTGCAACGCCCAATATGCCTGAAGCGAAAAACCCTACCCAGTGCCACGGCTGGGGTGTTTGCCACACCCAGGGCAACGTCAGAGCGGTAATCACCAATGGTACGGAGGTCATATAAAACAGCATCGCCCAAAGGTGTTCGCGGGCGCCATAGCGCCGGGCGGTAATCATCATCAGCGCATAAAACAGCGCCGCCCCTACCAACACCAGCGCGCCGACCTGAAAGGCGTCGCCGTTGGGGCGTACCACGATCAGCACGCCTACAAACCCCACTAAGGATGCAATCAGCACCGGTGGATCAATCCGCTCACCCAATAAAGGTACTGACAACAAGGTGACAAAAAGCGGCGCTACGAAGGCGATGGCCGTGGCCTCCGCGAGGGGTAGCAGCGTTAACCCCCACACAAAGCAGACCATGGTGGCGGTGTATATCAATCCACGCAGCAAATGTACCCGGGGCCGCTTGGTGCGCAGTTTGCGTAACCCGCCCGCAAAATGGGCAAGCAACGCTATCATGGGTAAGGAGATCAAGGCGCGAAAAAAGATAATCTGCAGCGGTGAATGCGTCTCCCCCAGCCACTTGGAAACAGCATCGCCAAGGGCCAAAAAAAGAACCCCTAAACACATGCAGAGTATGCCCTTCAGCGACGTTGTCACCACACCCTCCTTTTGCATAGCGCTTAAAAACAAAAACCCCGCCAATCATCAGCCATTGGCGGGGTAATGGCACCACGCCAGGCTATAAGCTGGCGTTGACCACCATGCAATCCATACCCTGGGAGTGCAACTCACGACAGGCTTGGCGAGCGCGCTGCTCGTCCAACGCCATCAAGCGGGCACGATAAACCGGATTCTGGCCCTCTACCGTGTCCACAGCGACGCGCCCGCCCAAACTCTGAGCAATGCGTTGAGCCGCCTGTTGAGCCAACTGACGCGCTTGGGCTTCTTGACTGAAGGCACCGACCTGCACACCCCAGGCACCGCCAGTTTCGTTGGCAGCAGCTAACTGCCGCTCGCGCTCAATGAAAGCCTGCAGTGGGTCGGGCTGCGGCTCTTCGTTGGCGGCAGGGGGGCGCTGAATGGTGACTATATCGGCTAGTTGCTCTTCAAGATCGACTACCGGTGTTGAGGGGGTGGAGTTGGCCGATGGAGACAAGGTGGTGGTTTCGACCACCGCCAAGAGGGGTTGCTGTGGTGCAGGCTGCGGCGGTGCAACCGGCTGGGCAGGGGGTGCGAAGGCCATAAATTCGCGTGAAAAATCAGTGTCGCCCATCCAATTTCGCTGGTCACGCAGCGATGCACGCAGGAAGCTACGATCCAGCAGATTGGCCATGTGGGTATCCCGTGACTGGGATGAAAAACCACCCATCACAACACCGACCAACCGCCGGTTACCGCGCATTGCGGTGGTCGCTACGTTAAAGCCAGAGGCACGAATGAAACCGGTTTTCAGGCCATCGGCGCCCGGGTAGTCACGTACCAAGCGATTGTGACTGGTATGCCGGGTGCCGCGGTAGGTGAACTCTTGCAAGCCGAAGTAGTGGTAGTATTGGGGAAAATCCTGCATCACGCGTACCGAGAGCGTTAGCATGTCTCGGGCCGTGGTGATTTGGCCATCATCCGGCAAGCCGGAAGCATTGCGAAAGGTAGTGGCGTGCATGCCCAGCTCGCGCGCCTTGGTGGTCATCATTTGCGCAAAGCGCGCTTCGCTACCCCCCAGCGCTTCGGCGACCACGGCAGCAACGTCATTAGCCGAGCGAACCGCGAGTGCGCGAATGGCGGTGTCCACGGGAATCGAGCTGCCGGCAGCCAGCCACAGTTTAACAGCAGGCTTGGCGGCCGCATAAGCGGAGACAGGCAAGGGTTGATCCAAGCGCAGCGTACCCTCTTCTAACGCTTCAAAGGTGAGATAGAGCGTCATCATTTTGGTGAGGGACGCGGGATAGCGCTGATCGTCAATATTCTCGGCGTAAAGCACTTCGCCATTGTCCAGATCCACGACGATACCCGCGTAGCGCGGGTTGTCAGCATGCGCAGTGGTTACCATCGCGAGTATGAGCAGCATTAGCATACCCAGAAACCCTATCGTCGACGCTCCACTTACAGCGCTTTTCATCCTCGCCTGCATACCTGCCCCTTGCTTGTTATCAATGCGCTAGTTCTAACCACTGTTTACCCATCCTGCCACTGATTCACTACCATGCCATACTCTAGGAACAACGCAAGGCTTTGCCTAGCAAGATGATACCGCTCACTACGTTTAATAATAAGCCGAGTATAGGTGATTAATCCGCAGTCAAGCGTAGAAAAAGCGCCGATAAATGACAGATCGAGTAGGAAGGGGAGTCGCCTCCCCTGTCCTCTCACACCACCGGGCATACGGTTCCGTACCACGGCGGTTCATGAAGAACGCTTGAGCCATCTTACCGCGTCCAGTATCGAGATCAGTCCCT
>NZ_JAUAMB010000033.1 GCF_031010175.1 Halomonas sp. SpR1 | reverse complement strand
TGCCGTCGGCTAGCACTTCCCCTTGCCGGGCGTGCAGGGGACTTTCACCCCCAAGTCATCCTGAGGCACCACCCCCAGGAACAGCGCCAGTCAAGGCGCTGCGCGCCATGCCTGGCGCACTATAAAAGGGCAAGGCGTGCCCGCCTTGCCCTAATTCAATCATGCCAGTTACTGCCCAATATAAAGGCGGCTCTATTATTGCTTACTGCTGCTGCGCCTCAGATAGCGAGAGGTCACTGTCTACTTCGCTATACTCATCTTCTTGATAGTCGTTAGACGAGTCTTCGATTTCATTACTGCCATAAGCGGTGCTCACAACGAGCTGATCATCTTCAAACTGCATATCTTTAAGGGGCAGAGCAATATCAGTTGCGCCAAAGCCCCAAAAACCGCCGACTGAAACGATAGCAAACAAGTCGCCAGACGCATCATGCTTAGCGATATGCTGAACTTCGCCGATCTCTTCACCTTCCTGGTTAGTGACGGTGCGTCCTTCCAAGTCACTGGCCTGTTGGGACATCAGTGAGTTGGCTTGGTTATTTTGCTCGGCCTGATTATTTTGTTCAGCCTGGTCGCTCTGCTGGCCGTTCTGCTGACGCTCCTGCTCGTCTTTTTCATCCTGATTGATATTGACCTGAGCATCGTCTGCTTCCTTCACCGTCACTTCTGGCTCGCCAGTTTGCTTAACGGTGACATTCGGCTCGGCTTCTTCAACAGTTACATTCGGCTCGGGCTGCTCAATAGTCACTTCAGGTTCGGATTGCTCGACCGTAACGTCAGGAGTCTCTTGCTTTACTTCAACCTCAGCAGGCTTTTGCTCAACGTTTATATCCCTGGTTTCGTCACCACTACGCTGCTCTTCCTCATTTATCTCTTGCTGCTGGATCGTTTGGTTGTTGCGGTCAGCGTCATTCTGGTTCTCTTCCTGAGCAAGAATGCTAGCTGAAAAGCCTGCGCTGACCATACCAATGGCAACCGCTAATGCTGTCCGTTTCATACAATCTCTCCTTGTGTTGGTTTACACATAAAAAGCTAGCACACCGAAACGCGCCCTATCAAAGTTAAAACAAACATCACCCAAAACATTAATAAATATTAATCATTTAATTAAAAACCACTTATTTAAGGAAAGACTCTATTAACTTATTTCAATAACTACCACTGCCAAAATAGCCATTACATCAATTTGGAAAGCGTTTCCCAGCCTGCTCATCCGACGCATCATAATCCTGAGTGGAATCAGGATCAGAATTAAGCTCTTGGGCTGTTTTGGCTTCAAAGCGACGTGCGGCTTCAATGGCTTGAGGCTCACTGTCATGTTGGGAGATTTCCTCAGGCGCACCAATATCAGTGACATCCACCACTTTCCATCCTGAAGCAATAAGCTTATTCCCTTGCTTTTTAAGCATTGGCTCCACGCGCGCTACTCTTGTCATACCCCCTCCTGCCTGATAGACGTGAATTTTTATAATGCCTTACTTTCTTAGCAGAACTTTCACCCTTTAACGATCTTATACGTAAACTTTAACAATGGTTGATATTAACAAGACCTCTTTCTGCTTCTATGCATAGACGCCAAAACAAAATTGCCGGGCGCAAGGCCCGGCAAAAAAGGGAGCATGGTTAAGCACTAGTTACCCCGATTAATAATGCCTAACACGACAATACTGACCACAATCACGCCGAGAATAATTACCACCAGCGGGAGCAGCTTGTATAACCCTTCTGGTCGCTTCTTGGCTTCCGGCTGTAGATGCGGTTTTGAGGTTTCATAATCCTCTGGTATCCGCTCATTGATAATATGCTGCTTCTCTTCTTCCGGAGTTTTGCTTTCCCTAGTATCCATAAACACCTCCAGCGTTCCGGTCGAATTGGGCGGCGAAGCCGCCCCAGTGAATGGCTTACAGATTTACGACATCAAACGTAACCTCTGGATTGACGTCGGCATCGTAATCAACATCGTCACGTTCGAAACCAAACAGTTTCAAGAATTCGTGCTTATAACCAGCATAGTCGGTAATTTCGAATAAGTTTTCAGTGGTCACTTCCGGCCAAAGATCCTGACACGCTTTCTGAACGTCATCGCGCAACTCCCAGTCATCCAAGCGCAGGCGTCCAACTTCATCGGTGGTGAACTCGCCGCGTAGCCCCTCGGCCGAGTAGAGCTGCTCACCGAATAGACGGTTCAACTGATCGATCGTGCCTTCGTGCAGGCCCTGCTCTTTCATGATGCGGTAAACCATAGCGATATATAGCGGCATCACCGGTATAGCGGCACTCGCCTGGGTGACCACCGACTTGAGCACTGCCACATTGGCACCGCCACCGCTTTGTTTCAATTTGGCATCGATAGCCGCTGCGGCGCGGTCAAGGTCTTCCTTGGCTTTACCCAGCGCACCGTGCCAGTAAATCGGCCAGGTGATTTCGGTACCGATATAGCTGAACGCCACGCTGCGCGCACCTTTGGCCAGCACACCGGCCTGGTCAAGCGCGTCCATCCATAGTTCCCAATCTTCGCCGCCCATCACGGTGATGGTGTCGTCGATTTCCTGCTGGGTAGCCGGCTCCACTTCCGCTTCGATGATTGCGTCTTTATTGGTATCAATGGCGGTGGCGCGGTAGGTTTCGCCAATTGGCTTTAGGCTAGAGCGCTTCAGTTCACCGCTATCCGGCAGCTTGCGCACAGGAGACGCCAGGGAGTAGACCACTAGATCAATCTCGCCCATATCTTGCTTAATCAGCTCTATGGCTTTTTCCCGCGCTTCATGGGAGAAGGCATCGCCATTGATCGACTTGCTATATAGCCCTTCCTGCTTAGCAAACTTGTCAAAGGCGGCGCTGTTGTACCAACCCGCGGTGCCCGGCTTCTTATCGGTGGCGGGCTTTTCAAAGAACACACCCAGGGTGTCGGCTCCGTAGCCAAACGCCGCAGTAATCCGGGCGGCCAAGCCGTAGCCACTTGAAGCCCCAATGACGAGCACTTTTTTTGGGCCAGCCTGCTTATCCAAACCGCGAGCACGGGTCGCTTCAATCTGTTCGCGAACGTTCTGCTCGCAGCCAATAGGATGAGTAGTGGTACAAATAAAGCCGCGCACTTTGGGTTTAATAATCACATCGAACCTCGTTATCGGATTGATTTCGCTTTTGACATCATAACCAGCGACATCGTTTTGCCATAGTCTGTGCCAAAGTTTTTGACATGGCAGTGCCATGACTCATGTGGGGGTATTCTAGCGGTCTAGCTGCGCCCTGTCCGCTATTGAGCTATTGTCTGCTGAGCTATTAATCTCCCTTGAGCTAATGACGCTTTCGCGTCACGATAGCCGCCTAGATACGTATGTAGACACTTAATTGTAGATACTGATGTCGGTGCTTATGTCAGCAACGACTTACCAAGAGGCGATCATGAATGCACAGCAGCTGGTAGATGAACGCGGCGATCTTTGGTTAGCGCTAGCCCCGCTGTGGTTGGATCGTGAGCCCAGCGAGCGCGATTACGCTCGGATGGTCGAGGTCATAGAGCGCTATGATATGACCCTTAACGAGCTAGAGTGGATGTTTCGCCTTGAAATGGCGCCGGTGATGTCCCGCTATCAGCTCTCAATTGCCAGCGAGTGGCGCCAGTTCAGCGACCGTAAACTGATGCAGCAGTTGGTTAACCACAACATGCGTTTGAAAGGATGGCGACGCAAAAGCTGGGCACTGTTTTCCGGCTTAACAACCATGATGGTGCGTCATCGCTGGAATGCACTTATGAGCCGAGTGGCCGTTACCCGGGGCGAAAAAGTCTAGAGGAGAAAAGCCTCAACGCTATGGATAGCTTTGATCCAGGGCCTCTTCCAATGCCAGGCGTAGCGGGCGCCCGTGGTCGCGCGGCCCAAAGCGGGCAACCACCTTGCCATCACGGCCCACCAGAAATTTGGTAAAATTCCACTTGATCAGTTGTGTACCCAGCACGCCAGGCGCCTCACGCTTGAGGTGGACAAACAGTGGATGGGCGTCACTGCCATTGACCTTAACTTTCTCCAGTAACGGGAAGCTGACCCCAAACTGCTTTTCGCCAAATTGACAAAACGCTTGGGCGCTTTCCGGCGACTGACGGCCAAACTGGTTACACGGGAAACCAAGCACGGTGAAGCCCCGATCTCGGTAGCGCTGAAAAAGGGTTTCGAGTTCTCTTAACTGCGGGGTAAAACCACACTGGCTGGCAACGTTAACCACCAGCAGCACTTGGCCACGCAGCGCACGTAAGTTAAACGGCAGCCCTTGGTGGGTATAGCAGTCATTGTCATAAATTTGCATCACTCAGCCCCACATAACCCCAAACGGCATAGGTATCACCATGCCACGGCTAGCCTTTTTACACCAGCGGTCCGGCGACCACACGTAGTGCCAGCGCGATTAATAGTACCCCGGTAATGCGGTTAATCCAGTGGGCACGCTGTTGCAGCCAAGGCAGAATCCGTGAGTGGGAAAGCACCATCGCGACCAGCACGTACCAGCCCCCATCAATTATCATCGCCGTTAATACAATGATCGCTTTGGCCACCCCGCTCATATCCGGGGTCACAAATTGGCTCAGCAGCGCGACAAAAAACAGGATCAACTTCGGGTTGCCTAATGCCACCAGTACGCCCTCTTTGGCGGCCTGGCTCCGATTAGTGACAACAGCACTGGGCTCTAAAGCACCAGCTCTGCCGGCGCGCAGCGCCTTAATCCCTAACCATGCCAGGTAAGCCGCGCCAAACCAGGTAATCAATTGAAACAGCAGTGGAAAACCAGCAATCAAGGCGCCTAGGCCCCAAACAGTGAGTAGCGCATAAAAGCCCACACCAAAAGCGTGGAAGATCGCGGCCGTCACCCCGGTAAAGCGACCGCCGCCTAACGTATGGCGCAACACCAGTGCCAAACTTGGGCCCGGCGACATAGCGCCCATGGCACAAATCGCAGCGAGTGATAGCCAGAGTGTCAATGGCATGCCTGTTTCTCCTTGAAGAGTTGATATCACCGTGTGGGGACTGGCGGCCAGTATACGCTAAGCCAAGCAGCGCTTCGGAGAGCGTCTTAAATAACGCTGTTAGCATGGTACGCTGTTGGGTAAAATTTACTCTTTTCACTCTTTGACTCTTTTGAAAACACCCGCCCTGGCGCTCACTGCTGGGGCGTATAGCAAACATAGGACGGCAACATGGGTAGGGCTTTTCAGAACCGTAAGGAATCCATGGCCAAAACGGCCGATGCAAAGACTAAGGTCTACAGCAAATATGGACGTGAGATTTACGTTTGCGCTAAAGCGGGCGGCACCGACCCCAATGGTAACCTGGCGCTGCGCGGTTTAATGGAGCGAGCCAAGAAAGATCAGGTACCTTCTCACGTTATTGATAAAGCGCTCGATAAGGCCAGCGGCGCCGGTGGCGAAGATTTCTCCCCCGCGCGTTACGAAGGCTTCGGGCCCAGTAATGTGATGGTGATTGTCGACTGCCTTACCGACAACCCCAACCGCACCTTTGGCGATGTGCGCGGCTGCTTCACCAAAACCAAGAGCAAAATCGGCACCCCCGGTAGCGTCAGCCACATGTTTGACCACTGCGCCATCTTCTCCTTCACCGGAAGCGATGAAGACGCTGTGCTTGAGGCATTAATGGAAGCCGATGTGGATGTCACCGACATTGAGCAGGAAGGTGAGCGGATCACCGTTTTTGCCCCGCATACCGACTACGCCAAAGCCAAACAGGCGCTGCTGGATGCATTCGGTGAGATTGACTTTGAAGCTGACGAAATCCAGTTTCTACCGCAAACCACCACCCCGGTTGAAGGCGACGACGTGGCGATGTTCGAAAAATTCCTAGCCATGCTCAACGAGCTGGACGACGTACAAAACGTCTACCACAGCGGTGAGCTACCTGAGTCGACTGACGCTTAAGATCCGTTAGTAAGAAGCGTCTGCTGCGTTGCGCGCATCCAGGGCGGCATCCGGTGGCAACATCGCTGATTGTACGCCTGCGGCATTCAGCACTGTTTTACCGCGTACGGTTAGGTCGGTAATAAACAGAAACTGCTGGCGCGGATCCACCGGATAAGCGCGTATGCGGTAGTGGGTGCCCCAGGGTTTCTCTTCGGCCACCACAATGATCGGCTTATCGAACTTCAGATAGGCGCTGGTCAGCGCCACATCGCGCAGCGCTTTACGTACCCAGCCTGCTTCGTGCTCGGGGTGAAGATAAAAACTCGCCACGCACTGCAGGCTGGTGCCGCCGTTATTGGCGTTATAAATGGCGTGATCCCACAACTTTAAGTGCGGTACGGCGACCAAATCATCATCGGGTGTCTGAATGTCTACCGTGCGCAAACCGACGTGCTTAACCTCGCCGTAGGTGCCTTCAATATTGACCCAGTCCCCAGGGCGATAGGGCAACTCAATCGCCGAAACAACGCCTGCAATCAGGCTGCTTACATAGTCCTTCATGGCAAAACCGATGGCTAAGCCCAGCGCTCCCAGCAGCGTGACCATATTGCGTAGCGATGGCTCGATAATTATCGGTACGATGATGGCAAGCGCGGTAATCAAAATCAGTAACCGCGTCAACGGCACCAGGGCAAAAATGCGAAAACGTACTTGCCCATGCAGTCGATTGCCGAGCCAGCTCAGCCCACGCTGGCTGACAATAATCAGCACGACGGTTGATAGCAGCACAACCCCTAAGGTAATCAGCGCTTGGCTATCGATATCGTTAAACAGTCGTGCGTACTTCTGTTGCTCTTCCATGGGTGCCCTCCGCGGGCCTGTCGCTTTTTTAGCAGGGAGTCTTAGAGGGGATCGACCAAATAATTACGCGACTCCAATAACTGGCGAACGCTCGCGTAGCTTAACGGTGCTATCTGCCAACGCCCTTCGCAGCTTGTAACAATCCCTTTGCGCTGCAAAGCTAACCGTGCATTAAGCGCTTCATGGTGGGAGAAAGGCAACAACTGCCCGAGTGAGTGGTCATCCAGCCCGCCATGAATCAAAAGTGCATGCAGTACCAGCGTGGCGACATCCCCCGTGTCGGGGGGGAGCTCCGCCTCGGCGAGAGCATCTGCCAGCCATAATGCCTTCTCATCGTCTGACAATGGTTCGCGTAGACGCTCCCGCCAGTAGTGCCAAGCAATGCCTATATGACCACGGCAGTGAGCGGCTAAACGCTGAAGTTCTTTATTTTCGCCTTTAGGTGGGGCTTTCTTATTTGCTGCACTGCCTTCCGTTTTCGCGAGCACCTGATTGCCGGTTCGTGTGCTGTAGACTTGCGGAGGCGCTCCTGTGTGGGTCGCAATGTCTGCAAAATAGCGGGACAGCTGCTCGCCCTCCATCGATTGAAGGGTAAACACCGGCGCCCCATCGATACCGATCACCTCTTGTAGGTAGGCATACGCCCAGCTGTCGCAGCCAATCACACCCTGCCCCAAGCGACCACTTAACGCGCGTTCAAGAAACTCACGAACACCCTGAATACCCTGGGTGTGGCGTAAAAAGTAACGCTCTAATGCGGGAACGGCCCATTCTCGTTGACTTGCACATCGCTCGATCCACTGGGTGTCCCCTTCGGCGAGTTCGCTAAGCGTGGGTGATGGCAGACAGGCAAAGCGGTGCGCTTCCGCCCACTGGCTAACCACAGCGACATGGCCGCTGTGCGGCGGGGTAATAAAAAACGCAACCGGCGCTTTCTGGTCGTTTAGCTGCTGCGCCAAAGCCTTTGCTGCGGGCGCCCAATCGATGGGCGGCACTAAATGCGCGAGTTTAACCTCGGGAAGCGCACGCAGTTCATTTTCTTCCTTTACCTGTTGTTCAGCGCTGTTTTTGCCCATCAGCCACGTCGAAGCCGAACGCAACGAGCGTCGCCACTGGCTCGCCTGAGTCTGCTCAGGGGTAGTAAATTGCTCAAGCTCAACGACCGCCCATAATGGCGTATCGGCCGATGATGGTTGCTCCCCCATGACTCTGTCCCTATGGCTAACGTTAAGCACTCACTTTAGCACGGCGCACCCAGCTGCTAACCTCAAAGACGAACTTATGGTCTAAGATAAAGTCTTTACAGACAGTAGTTAGCGCACTTAACGGACTATTTTTTATTGCGAAAGCAATAGCAGAAGCTAAAAGGAGAAAGCGATGAGTGTTGTCCACGTTAGCGAAGCAGAGCTACACGCCAAGCTTGAGAAGTGTATTGCCGGTGAACGGCTGCTGATTGAGCATGAAGGCAATCGCTTTAGCGCCAGAATCCAGCACGTTGGGCTGATGGGCGTGAAGGTGATACCTGAAACCGAGATTAAGAACAGCCATCGCACACCGGGTGACGTTGAAGGCGTCATGGTGCCCTACGATGAGATACTGGAGCTTGAAGTGAAAGGCGTGGTCTACAGCCGCTTGCCAGATTAGTCGACACGACTGACCTTCCAACCCTTTTTCTGTACTTCAACTGACTTCTCACCTACGCAGGCACTTGCGGGCTTTTCAGCAGTGCCTTCGCCACATGCTCAAGCACCAGGGTTTCCCGATGAATAGAGATTCCCATTTTGCTAGGGCGACGGCGAATCACGCCACGGTTGTGCGCCAGCGCCTCTTCAAGACTGACCCAACCGGCAGACATGCCGTTGGCGACTTCGTAATCCTCAAAGCGCGTATCACCTAGTGTCTGGCCGATCTGGCAACGAAACCAATGGGACGTTTGATACATCACATCCCAGTCTTTTTTGAAGGTGGGCGCATATTCGGTCACATAGCCGAAGTGGGAAACAATTTCGATTTGATTAGCGCCCGTCTCTTCATGCAGTTCACGATGCAGCCCCGCCTCAGGACTTTCGCCCGGATCAATACCGCCACCAGGAAAGCTAAAATCATCGTAGCGCTCGGTGTAGAGCAGCAAGATTTTATCGTCACGGGTGACGATAGCTCTGGCCGCCTCACGCTTTAAGACCCTCATCTGCTCGACTTCCAGCGGCTGGGCTAATGATTCATGCACTAAGTGGGCTAAACGCTGCATAGGGTACCTTGCGTTAATTAATGGCTAGACGGAAAAGCGGCCATTCTACGCGAATGGCCGCTTAGCGTCAGGCTACTTACTGCATGAATAGCTTACTACATGGTCAGGCAGATCTTGCCGAAGTGCTGGCCGGATTCCTGATGGCGGAAAGCGTCAGCAATTTCTGCGAGCGGGAATTCGCGATCAATAATCGGATGCATGTCGAAGGTTTCCAGCGCGCGGATCATCTCGATCTGCTGGCGACGACTACCCACAATCAAGCCCTTCAAGTTCGCCTGTTTGGCCATTAGCTTGGCCGTCGGCAATTCGCCTTCGCGGCCCGTGAGGATACCAATCAAGGCGATATGGCCACCGATTTTTATTGCATCAAAGGATTGTGGCAACGTACCAGGGCCACCCACTTCGACGATATGATCAACGCCTTCGCCGTTGGTCAGCTCTTTTACCCGCTTACCCCAATCAGGCGTCTCTTTGTAGTTGATGGTGTGCTCAGCGCCCATCTCGCGCAGCCGCGCCAGTTTTTCATTCGACGATGAGGTAGCGATTACCCGCGCGCCCATCAGGCGGGCAAACTGCAGGGCAAAAATCGATACCCCACCGGTGCCCAACACCAGCACGCTATCCCCTGCTTTGATACCGCCATCGACGACGAGTGCGCGCCAAGCGGTTAAACCAGCGGTGGTTAACGTAGCGGACTCTGCGTGGCTATAACCCTTAGGCTGATGAGTAAACCACTCGACTGGGCGCACAACCTGCTCACGAGCGTAGCCATCCACGCCGTCGCCCGGCGTAGTGCGAAAATCGCCCACGCGGGCCGGGCCTTCCAGCCAGTGCGGGAAGAAGGTTGAGACCACATGGTCGCCAACGGCGAACTCGCTAACACCTTCCCCGACCGCTTCAACCACCCCCGCGCCGTCAGACATGGGAATGCGGTTTTGCTCTGTCGGAATCATTCCGGCAACCACGGCGTAGTCGTGGAAATTCAAAGAACTGGCATGCAGGCGTACTTTAATTTCGCCAGGGCCGGGCTCGCCTGGGGCCGCTAGCTCTACGACCTCTAGCTTGTCTAAACCGCCGGGCTCTCGCAGCTGAATGGCTTGCATCACTACCTCCTATTAAACGTGTGTCGTTAAAAACGACTGGTCTATTATGAGATGAGGGCGTTATCTTCGAGATCAAGGTCGTGACCTAAAAATCCTCCCGACTGTCGCTGCCATAGGCTGGCATAAATGCCGTTATGTGCAAGCAGCTCCTGATGCGTGCCGCTTTCCACCATGCGCCCCTCATCCACTACTATCAGCCGGTCGAGCATAGCAATGGTCGAAAGACGATGGGCAATGGCGATGACCGTTTTGCCTTCCATCAGTGTATCCAGCTGCTCTTGAATAGCCGCTTCGACCTCAGAGTCAAGCGCCGAGGTCGCCTCATCCAAAACCAGAATCGGCGCATTTTTGAGCAGCACACGAGCAATGGCGATCCGCTGGCGCTGGCCGCCTGACAGCTTAACGCCACGCTCGCCTACATGAGCATCCAACCCACGACGCCCCTTCGGGTCGACCAAATCATTGATAAAGGTATCCGCATGGGCGCGGCACACTGCGTTCCAAACGTCCTCGTCACTGGCGTGGGGGCTACCGTAACGGATATTGTCGCGTAGCGAGCGGTGCAGCAGCGAAGTGTCCTGGGTGACCATCCCTATTTGATGGCGCAAGGACGTTTGAGTCACTTCGGCAATATTCTGCCCATCAATCAAAATCCGCCCGCCCTGCAAGTCATAAAAACGCAGCAGCAGATTGGCGAGGGTGGATTTACCCGCGCCTGAACGGCCGATCAAACCGATCTTTTCGCCGGGCTTAATGGTCAGACTTAGCCCATCAAAAACGTTTTTACTCTCGCCTTTCGCCTGTTCGTATTGAAAGCGCAGCGCGTCAAACACAATTTCGCCCTTGGGTACCTGAAGCGCTTTAGCATTGGGGGCATCGTTGATGGTTGGCTTCTGGGCGATGGTATTCATGCCATCCTGGACGGTGCCGATATTCTCAAACAGCCCGGCGACTTCCCATAAGATCCAGTCAGACATAAAGCGAATACGCATTACCAGCGCGATGGCGATCGCCAGCACGCCCAAGGAGATCGCTTCGGTGTACCAGGCGCTGATCGCCATGGCTGCAGTACCCACCAATAGCGCCGTGTTCAGCAGCGTTAACCCCACACTCATGATCGTCACCAAGCGCATCTGGCGGTGAACGGTGACCATAAAGCCTTCCATAGCGTCTTTAGCGTAGCGCTGTTCCCGCTCGGTATCGGCAAACAGCTTGATGGTTTGGATATTGCTATAGCTGTCCACCACCCGGCCGGTCATCTGGGCGCGGGCATCCGCCTGGGCCATGGAGACATCGCGCAGGCGCGGTACGAAGTAGCGCATAATCGCCAGATAACCCACTAACCACAGCCCTAGCGGGATCAGCAGCAACAGATCCGCCCGGCCCAGCAGGTAGGCCGCGCCGGTGAAGTAGACGATGGCGTAAACCAGCAGATCCATCACCTTGGTAACGGTCTCGCGGATCGCCAGCGCTGTTTGCATCACCTTTTGCGACACCCGCCCGGCAAATTCGTCCTGATAGAATGCCAGGCTCTGGCTAAGCATATGACGGTGGGATAGCCAGCGGCCAATCATCGGGTAGTTACCGAAAATGCTTTGGTGGGTGACCAGGGACTGCAACAGCACCAAGAGCGGCAAGCCGATTAGCAGGAGTAGCCCAAGACCTGCTAGCCATAGGCCGTTTTCAGCCCAAAAACTTGCCCGCTCAACGTTGCCTAGCCAATCGACCAGCTGGCCCATGTAGCTAAAAAACACCACCTCAGCCGCCGACACCAGCGCTGTGAACAGCGTCATAAGCAGCAACAGCGGCAGCATTGGTCGGGAAAAGTGGACGATAAACGGCATCAAGCCCTTGGGCGGCGTTTTAACATCGCCTTCCGGGTAGGGGTTAACCCGCGTTTCGAAGTAACGAAATAACGGCTGTAAAACACGCGATAGCATGAGAGTTCCTTACGTTACTGGCGTTGGTATTGACGGTCTTTGCTTTGTTATACGTGAGTGTGGAGAGTGTAGATGTCGCTAAAATGTCATGAAGAATGCGAGTGACGCAGCAGCCAACGCGCCCAGAACGGTGCAATAATCATCAGAGTCACCATACGCAGTAGGTGATGAAAAGCGACAAATACCGGGTCGATGTTTAACGCCACAGCCAAAATTGCCATCTCGCCAATGCCGCCCGGTGCCAGCGCCAGCAGTGCTACATCGCGCCCTACCCCTAGCAGTTGGTGAATCAGCTCAGCAAATAGCGCCAGTACCAGCAACGCTAATAGTGTCGCCACGCCCGACTGCCATAAATAGCGCCCAAAAAGCTGTCGCGTCATGCCCTGAAAGCGCGAACCGATAGCACTGCCCAGCACCCATAACATCAAATTCATGCCCCACTCCGGCAGAGCGAGACTGGCAATATCAACACCGGATAATAGAGCAGCGACTAGCAGCGGTGCCAGCAGGGCGGGGCTGGGAATACGCAGCCAGCGACCGAGCGGCAATAGCAGCGGGATCAACAGCAGCATCCAGCCATGCTCCAAGCCACTGTGCACAGGGCCAATGCCTTCGCCACCCCCCTCATAGGCCCAGAATAGCGGCGGTAAAAAAAGAATCACTAAAATGATGCGTAGCGACTGCGCCACCGCAATGCGCTGCGGGTCGCCGCCACACTTTTCTCCCAGCAGGATCATCGCCGTCATCGCGCCAGGCGAGGCGCCGAACCAGGCGCTAACCGGGTCAAACCCGCAGCGCCGATACCAGGCAGCAGCTACGGTGGTGGAAGCGGCCACTCCTAGTAGCAACAGCGCCGCCGATATCGGCCAATCCAGTACCCGGTGCGCCAACTGCGGCGTCACTTGGCTACCCAGCACCAGGCCCATGACCGCTAAGAAGGTATTGCGAAGCGGCTCGGGTACCGAGACCTTAACGCCTTGTGAAGAGACTAGCAGGTTAGCTATTAAGGGGCCCAGCATCCAAGCGAGAGGTAGTCCAGTCAGCTGAAACAGTGTACCGCCCACGGCGCCAACGATTAGCGACACTGTCAGCGCTTTAGCGCTCCCTGCACTCAATATGATGCCCTTCACACCGACTCCCTATATCTCACCACTCAGCCCCATTGAGATAATAATTAACCTGCTAAGAGCATCGTAGTCTACCACTGAACCAACGCCTTGGGCTTAATGGTGGCTGAAGCGGGTCGCTTCTATTGTTGGGATCGGCTTTCAGCCGTTATCCTGAAACTTAGCTTTTCCTGTTACGCTAACGGTATCCGTCAGTCCATCAGCCAGCGTATAATAGCCACCGCCATTAATGGCGAACTTTCTCAGGGCGGGGTGCAAGTCCCCACCGGTGGTGATGCCATATCTTTATGGATACGGACAAGCCCACGAGCGCTCAGCCAAAGGGTGTAACCTAACGGTTGAGGACAGCAGATTCGGTGAGATTCCGAAGCCGACGGTAATAGTCCGGATAAAAGAGAAGGTTTCCTAGTGATATTACCCGTAGTGTTCTAACGCATACGGGTACTGTGCTATTGGATGCCTCATGCCCTGGTTCTGGTAAACAATCCCCATAGGATGACCATGAATCAGACCCAACACTCTTCATCAGTGCGCGTTGCCTTTATCGAAGCATCTTGGCATCACGATATTGTCACCCAAGCCAGAGAAGCATTTATTGCTCAACTTACCAGCGAGCATGGCTTTTCTGCTGATCAAGTAGAGATATTCCAAGTCGCAGGGGCTTACGAAATCCCGCTTCAGGCTAAACTACTCGCCAAAACGGGCCGTTACAGCGCCATTGTGGGAGCAGGCTTCGTCATTGATGGCGGCATCTATCGGCACGAATTCGTTGCCCAAGCG
Organism: Halomonas sp. SpR1; assembly: GCF_031010175.1. Classification (GTDB taxonomy): domain Bacteria; phylum Pseudomonadota; class Gammaproteobacteria; order Pseudomonadales; family Halomonadaceae; genus Vreelandella. The sequence goes on along the minus strand of NZ_JAUAMB010000033.1, from coordinate 44,657 downwards.
GTCATTGAAGGCATGATGCAGGCGCAACTGGACACTGAAATCCCCATTCTTTCGGTTGTGCTGACGCCTCATCATTTTCATGAACACAGCACGCACCATGCGTTTTTCCATGACCATTTCCGCGCCAAAGGCAAGGAAGCCGCCGAAGCCCTGGTCATGACCCTGGAAAACCATAAAAGGATTCAAGGGCTAAGGTAGGTCACTGCCCCCTCCTCTGGATGCGCTTAGGTAGCGGTCAGTCTAAATATCTGCTCGCTACCCTAGTCAATCAAGAGGTTTTGCGGCCTAGGATTCTTTGCCATACAGCAGCATCTACTCGGCAAACATGCCTAAACTCTCTGCTTTCGGGAAGCTACGCATCGTCTGCTGATTCCACGTCTCAAAGTGATCGTGCATTGCCTGACGCGCAAGCTCCCGGTCACGGGTTTTAACGGCAGCGACAATTGCTATATGCGTCTCGTTAGTTTTCTTTTGTGCTTCTTTAGATTGCCGTGCCAAAATCCTGCGCTGGTGAAGCACTTTTTTCAGTACCGATGATAACCCTTGGAAAATAATCAGTACTGCAGGGTTTTTGGCCATAATGGCCAACAATTCATGGAATTCATAATCCGCCTGAATGCCTTCAAGAACATCGGATGACGTTACGATTTTTTCGCAGAGTAACTCTAGCCTTTTGAGCTCATGAGCCTGATGATTAACCGCTGCCGCCTGCACGATCTCCTTTTCAAACATCTCTCTCGCCGTCTCAAGATGATCGACGGAGACGTAGTTGAGCTTAAGCGCCAGCTCAAAATAGAGCTGGATAAAAACAGGTTCGGGCATTTTAAGAAAGGTACCACTACCCTGCTTGCGTTCGATGAAGCCAAGACTTTGCAATAAAGAAAGGACGTTCCTAACCGACGAACGATGCATATCAAAATGCTCACACAACGCTCTTTCTGCCGGCAGCTTTAACCGGCCATCCTTAGTCAGTTCGGAGACCGACACAAACTCCTTAAGCCTATCCAAAAGATTCGGATCGATCTGACTCATAACATCATCCAAGCGCCACCCCTATAACGTATCGTAAGCATAGGGGCAGCTTAGCATAATCAATGAATGTGCATACCGCCGTTAACATCCAAGGTGGCCCCTGTAATGTAGCTGGAAAGGTCACTCGCCAAGAACAGGAAGGCCTTGGCTACATCTTCCGGAGTGCCCATTCGTGCCATCGGGATGCCTTCTAAAATCTTGGCTTTCATCTGGTCGTCCAACTTGCCAGCGGTAATATCGGTAGCAATCAATCCCGGCGTTACGGAGTTAATGCGAATACCATAAGCACCAAGCTCGCGCGCCATGGCTTTGCCGAGCCCCAACATTCCAGCCTTGGCAGCACTGTAGTGCGGCCCACCGAAGATACCACCGCCCCGCTGTGCAGAAACCGAAGAGGTGTTAATAATTGAGCCCGACTTCGCCGCTTTCATATGTGGCACGACAGCTTGCGACATATAGAGCATACCGCGGAGGTTAACGTCCAAAATGCGGTCATAGTCTTCGGGTAAGATCTCTTCGAACTTTACCGGTTGGGTAATGCCTGCGTTATTAATGAGAGCATCAATGCGGCCAAATTTATCCATGACTGACTTCGCTAAATTGAAGCAATCATCACGATTCGCTACGTTTCCAACCACTACTAGCGAGCGCTCTGGGTCAAACTCGCTGCGCACCTTATCGCAAGCCTGCTCATTAATATCAGAGATAACGACCGAAGCCCCATGCTCGTAGAAGAGCTTAGCGGTTCTCAAGCCAATACCTTTCTCACCTGCAGCGCCTGTAACGATACATATCTTGTCTTTAAGTAGCATAACGTTTTCCTTTTATTGATTTGTAGTCGATTGTTTTTGAAGTAACTCCAGCTCCATAAGCGAGCGGGAAATGTGCGACTCGATTACATCGAGTGGCAATGGTTGTTCATCGCGCCAAGGTTGAGCACTGGCATCACGATGGAGGCGGAATGGGAGCTCGAGCGAAAACGGCTTATTTTGGCGAAGAAGCTCCGACGCCAGCGCAGTGTCATTCACATCCCCTGCCCCCAATGGAACGAAATCAATGCCGCCTTCACGGCGCACACAGGGTTTAAGGTGGAAATGGTCGGCAAGATTCATTGCCGCACGAGCATCTTCAAGCGGATCTCGAGCTGGACAGTGGGCTAACAGGTTGCCGATATCGTAATTAATACCAAAGGCCTGGGCGTCCAGCTGTTTAAGCAAGCCCGATGCGTCACCGGCGTGGTCGAGTAAGTTAGGAACGCCATTGCCGGGATTCTCAAGCAGAATGCGCACACCGTAGTGGTGAGCAATCGCAGCCAGGGCATCAGCCTGTGCAAAGAAAGTACCTGCGCGATCACGCGTAGCGGCGTTAGTAATCACACAGGTGGCCCCTAAAGACGCAGCAAAACGACAGCGTGCTTCAAGCCTGGCAGCTGCGTTTTCAATGCCCAAATCAATATGGCCGGAAAAATAGCGGCACTGCTGGCCATGGCGCTGCATTTCACTTTTCAGCTCTCCGGCGAAAGCTTCAGTAAAGTCGCTATCGGTAAAGGCTTCTACATAGCCATCGATAAAGGCAAACTCCACATTCCTTACGCCGCACTTCGCCATCGATGGCAGAATCACATCAAACCCGTAGCCGTCGTAAGCCGCAGTACTGACAGATATAAAACTGGGCATTATGTCTCCTTAGGCTGTTCCGTTAAGCAGTCGGTAAGTGCGAATCAGTTGGCTATCATCTAACTTGCCCTCTCCTCGCTCAGCGCTGGATATAAATAGCTGACGCGCGGTTTCTGCCAGTGGCGTAAACGCCTTGGAGGCCTTGGCTGAATCACAGACGATGCCCATATCTTTGCAGAAAATATCGATCACACTGGTAATCTCGTTTGGCTCAGCAATCATCCTGGGGCCACGATCTTTCAGCATCCAGCTTGACGCTGCCGAACCCTGTAACAGCGACAGCATTGTTGAGGCATCAATACCGCTCTTCTCTGCAAGCGCTAGCGCTTCAGCAGCGGCGGCAATGTGCACGCCGCATAGCAGTTGATTAACCGCTTTCATCGCCGCGCCCTGCCCCGGCTGTTCCCCGGCTTCAAAGACAACTTTGCTCAATATTTCAAACGCTTGACGGCATTTCGACAAAGCATCTTGGGTGCCGGCTGCCATAATCGTGAGTTCACCCGCCTCGGCACCCACCACTCCGCCTGACACCGGGGCATCTATGAAGTGCAGGTCAGGCCTAATCACCGCAACGTCTTTTGCGATAGCCGCCGTATCGTCTGGGGCGATGGTCGACATCTGGACAACACAAGCGCCATGACTAAGCGACTCGATACCGTTGGTACCAAACAGCACAGAACGCACCTGATCAGCATTCACCACCATGATAAAAAGTGCTTCGCAACCGGTCAGCCCGCGCTGTTTTTGCTCTGATGACATCACCTGGTCGTTGAAAGCCGTTTCCGTTGACTCAACAGCATCTATACCCAGCACCTGGAAACCACCTTCTTTCAGCCGGGTTGCCATAGGCCACCCCATGGCGCCCAGCCCTGCAAATGCGATAGTTTGCATAACCACCTCAGTAAATAATCAGAGCTGGCACGTAGGACACCAGCAGCAACACGACAATGGCCACCAAATAGAAAGGCCCCAACTCCTTTACCACGGCGCCAATACGTTCACGGGCAATGGCAGAAGAGACAAACAGAGTGGTGCCGATGGGGGGCGTGAACAGGCCAATGCTGAGGTTCACGCACATGATGATGCCAAGTTGCACCAGATCTAGCCCAATCGCGTTGGCGATGGAAACCAGCGTTGGCCCCAACAGCAAGATTGCAGCGGGCAAATCGAGGAACATACCGATAAATAGCATCAGCAAGTTGATCGCCAAAATGATCAAGATAGGGTGTTTTAGATACTCCACCGCCCATTGGGCGACGGCCTGCGGCACACCACCCGACGTCAGAATGTAAGCAATGATGTTGGCCGCCGCGATAATCAGCATCACAATGCCCGTGGTGATCACTGTGTTTACTAGTGCACTCATGACACGATCAGCCGTCAGGTCACGGTAGATAACACTACTGACTACCAGGGCATAGGCAACGGCGATGACACTTACCTCTGTGGGTGTGGCAATCCCCGCGCGCAGCAGCACGACGATAAATACCGGCATAAGCAACGCGGGTAGCGCGGTGAACAGCGTGTTTCTTATTTCGGCGCCCGTATACTTGAGCGTAAGACGAGGGAAACCACGACGTCTTCCAATGATATTGCAAGCCAGCATCATGCCACCCGCGAGCATCAATGCCGGTATCACTGCGGCAATGAACAGTGAGGCTATGGAAGTGTTCGAGACAGTAGCAAACAGGATAAGTGGGATAGAGGGCGGCATCAGGCCAGCAATCACAGAGGAGGCTGAGGTAACAGCAGCGCCGAAAGCGCCAGGATAACCCTCCCTCTTTTGCCAAGGGATAAGCATGGAACCGAGTGCGGACGCCTCTGCTACCGAAGACCCTGAGACCCCACCGAAGACCGTTGAGCCCACCACGGTGACCTGACCTAGCCCGCCGTGATATTTACCCACCAACATGGAGGCTAAAGCCACTAACTTCTGTCCTAGCTTGCCGGACATCATCAGCCCACCGGAAAGAATGAAGAAGGGTATCGCCAGCAAAGGAAAACTTTGTGTCGGCTGAAAGATCTTCATAACCGCCATACTGGATGGCATAGGGCCAAAAACGGATAGCGCCGCCCAACCGCTTATAACCAGCGAGTAACCAACCGGCATCGCCATTAATAGCAACAAGACAAAGCCAATGAGCATCTGGGCCGTCATATCCCTTCCTCCCCGTGCGAGACTTGAGGTTCAGAGGATTGATTCAGATCTCCTCCGCTGAGCACCATTGCGATGTTGATGAACGAAATAACGGCTAATCCCATAAAGCCAACAATGACTGACCAGTAAGCCCAGGACATACCGATACGGGTGATTGGCAATCGCTGGGAGCCTGCAATTTCGACGACATCCAACCCGTGGGCTGCCATAAAGCTAAAAGCGATCATTGCGATTAGGTTGACGGCCAACACAACTACCTTCTTGGGTAGTCTTGGCAGCTTTTCGACTACCAGCTCGACACCAATGTGCTCGTTCCTTGCCGCCGCAGCGACGATGGCACACATCGTTAACCAGGGAAAAACCAGGTTAGGCACTTCCGCTACCCAGCCCAAATTGGTAGAGAACAGGTACCGAACCACCACACCCAGTAATAGCGACACAAAGATAGCCACAACGGCGACGATGGATACCCATTTGAAGGTGTGATAAATCAAACGTTTTGAGCTCGCTAACAGTGAAGTGGGCCCGCCCACTTCACCGCCGCGGCTCTCTATTGAGAGCGACATGAAAAGCCCCTTCCGTTATTGCGACTCGCGCTGAGCCGCATTGACGACCATTTCGACCAGTTCGGGGTACTCTTCTGCCCATTGGTCATAAACGGATGAAGTGGCTTTAATGAAAGGCTCAGGATTCACTTCGTTAAAAGCGACACCTGCCTCTTCCATTTTGCTTCTCAGCTCATCGTCGGCTTCAAGTGATGCTTGGCGATTAAACTCGCCCGCCTCAATGGCCGCTTGCTGAATTACTTCTTGATATTCGGGAGAGAGCGTATCCCAGACCATCTTGCTCATAAGCAGAGGGGTTGACTCATACTTGTGGCCTGTCAACGAGATATAGTCTTGCACCTCGTGAAGCTTGGATGAGTAGATATTCATCAACGGATTTTCCTGACCGTCAACGACTCCCTGCTCAAGGGCGATATAAAGCTCAGAGAAGTTCATTGGGGTCGGGTTTGCGCCTAACGCCTCAAAAATATCAACCGTCATCTCATCGGGTGGGGTTCGAATTTTAAGACCTTCCAGGTCGGCAGGGGTCTCGATAGGGCGAACATTGTTGCTAACGTGACGAATGCCGTTATCCCACAGCGCCAAAAGAACAAGGCCCTTTTCTTCCGAAAGCCTTTTCAGCTCATCACCGACTTCGCCGTCCATGACCTTCCATGCACTGGGGAGAGAGTTAAACAGAAACGGTAGCCCCAGAACCGAGAACTGCGGCACAACGCTGGATGTCGAGCCCTGGCTATTGGTACTAAAAGCCAAGGTTCCCATTCTCATCTGGGTGATGGCTTCCATATCGTCGCCATACTGCGCATTACCACCAACATCTACTATTAATTCCCCATTGGTTCCTTCTTCGACGAGCTCTGCGAAGAGCTCGGAAGCATCCCACTTGGGGTTACCTTCCGCCGCATTGTGGGCGAGTTGCAGGGTTTGCTGAGCAGCGGCATTACCACTAATGAAAAAGGCGCTGGCGATGACAGAAGCAAGGACTGTTTTTTTCATGACGTTTCTCTCTATTAAAATATTTGTTGTTAGAAATAGCAGCTACTTTACGTGGCTGGAGTCTTAGCGTGATGATCTACTTAGTACTTTCAGGCAACGTGCTGCTTTAGCGTTTTGATCACCTCCTTGGTTGAAATACCGTAACGGTCATGCAGGGTAGGTAAAGCACCGGCATCCAGAAATTCATCGGGAAGACCGATCTGATTAAATTTGACGTGCACACCCTCTTTCATCAGCAGCGATGCGATGCTTTCGCCCAGGCCGCCAATAACTGAGTGGTTTTCGGCCACGAAGACTGGACGTTCGGGGTAGCGACGGACTTCTTCCAGAATGGCGCCGGTATCTAGCGGCTTGATCGTGGCACAGTGTAAAACGCCGACATTCGTGCCTTTTTCTTTCAGTTCGTCGGCAGCCTCAATCGCGCGCATGGTCATAAGTCCAGAGGAGATGATCAGAGCATCCTCTCCATCCAGCAAACGCTTGGCTTTGCCGATCTCGAACTTATAACCTTCGAAACGATCCAGAACGCGAGGCACCTTGCCACGCAGTAGGCGTAAGTAGACCGGACCATCAAAATCGATCATCGCCTGAACTGACTGCTCAATATCAACCGCATCACAAGGGTCAATGATGGTCAGGTTCGGCATGCCACGGAAGATGGCGATATCTTCAGTAGCCTGATGGCTGGGGCCATAGCCCGTGGTCAGCCCGGGAAGTGCGCTAACAATCTTGACGTTGAGCTTCTCTTCGGCAATAGCTAGGCAAATAAAGTCGTAAGCTCGGCGTGAAGCGAAAACGCTATAGGTCGTCACGAAAGGGATAAAGCCTTCTCGCGCCATACCCGCACCTGCCATCATTAGTAGTTGCTCAGCCATGCCCATCTGGTAATAGCGATCCGGGCAGGCCTGGGCGAAGATATGCAGATCGGTATATTTGCCCAGGTCGGCCGTCATACCGACAATCTTGGGGTTTTTCGCAGCAGCCTCTACCAACGCATGGCCGAAAGGCGCGGCGGTTGTGGGCTGGTCTTCGCCCGCGATGGACGCAATCATTGCCGAGGTCTTTAGCTTCTTCTTGGCGCTCATTTCATTTCCTCCTTACTGGACACCGTAAACTTCATCGAGCTGTTTGAGCGCCACACTCCACTCATTCTCGTCGACACGAATAAAGTGGTTTTTGTCACGTTCTTCGAGGAAGGGCACGCCGCGTCCCATCAAGGTGTCGCAGATAATCACCCGGGGCTTGTTTGAGTCACTGGCTAGCGCACTGTCGAAGGCCTCTACCAATGCTTCAAGATCATTGCCATCAACACGGTAGGTTTCCCACCCAAACGCAATCCACTTATCAGCGATCGGCTCGTAGTTGAGTACGGTGGAGGATTTATCGTCGGCCTGCTGATCGTTGACATCGACAATGGCAATCAGGTTATCCAGCTTCCAATGGGCTGCTGACGCGACAGCTTCCCAGGTCGAGCCTTCATTTAGCTCGCCATCTGAAAGCAGGTTAAAAATACGTGAAGCACTCTCTTTGCGCTTTAGGCCCAGCGCCATACCTACGCCGATACCCAAACCATGGCCTAGCGAGCCGCCGGTGATTTCCATGCCCGGCGTGTAATTGGCCATACCCGACATGGGCAGGATACTGTCGTCGCTGCCGTAGTCTTCGATCTCTTCCTCGCTAATAACGCCAGCCTCGATCAGCGCGGCATACAGCGCGATAGCGTAATGCCCGATAGAAAGTAGAAAACGATCACGCCCTTCCCAGTCAGGGTTCTTGGGATCCAGCTTTAGCGCATGAAAGTAAGACACTGCCAAAACATCGGCAATCCCAAGCGCTTGACCAACGTACCCCTGCCCTTGCACCTCACCCATCCGCAGGGCGTGGCGGCGAATTTTGTAAGCCCGCTGGCGAAGCGCCTCGATAACACCAGCCCTCGACACGGTAGCTGTTTGACTCATTCCAGTCACCTCCAAATGGTTGACCATTTGAAGATAGAGACAATTGCGATAGCTTGAAACGAAACTTTAGTCTAAGAGGCGGCTGGAGAGTGAATGTAAAAACTATTAGAACCACTCAAAAGCTACGCTTTCAAATTGCAAACATAGACAAAAAAACCATTAAAACAAGTAATTAATTAAAAGCAAGACAAGCTATGGCTGCCCAGAAAAAGGAAGGCCAATCGATGACATTGGACAATGAAGGGAAACCAAAAATTTCCTAAAACCAAAAATGGTTGACCAATTAAAAGGATTTTGAAAATAGTTGGATGGAGTTTTTATAACGTCCCAGCACTGTGTGGTTGCTGTTACCAGATGCAATACCGAGTAAACCGAACAGTGATGCCCAAATGCCAATAGCACCTATGTTCTTGCTCAACCAAAGTGACACCCAACATTGGCATCATGGATGTAGGTAGGGTGGGTAGCTCAGGATCGGGACAAGAGGCGCCCATTTAAGGGCGGCCAGTTCTCATCACCACAATGCTCACCGTAATGGTGGTCAGATAAGTGCCATAGCTCATGCTGCCGGCCCGGTACTCGCCCGCACCACCAGCTCGGGCGGTACCACCTTCCGAACCGGCGGATATCGCTCCCCCGCCATACGAGAAAGCAACAACTCGCTGGCACATTGACCAATTAAATCAGTGCGAACCCGCACACTGGTCAATGCGGGTGCAGAGTAGGCAGCCGCAGCCATATCATCGAAACCAGTGACAGAAATATCTACACCTGGGCGCACCCCATGCCGATAGCACGCCGCCAACACGCCAAAGGCGATGATGTCCGAAAAGCAGATAATAGCGGTCGGTGGCTCCGGCATCGCAAGCAGTTGCTTTAGCATGGAATCCCCGAAGTCCAGCGTCGTCGGCCCATGGTGGATCGAATCACTGGTGACCGGCAAACCCACAGCATCCATCTGCTGGCGAAAGGAGCTCTCTCGATCTCGGGCAGTGGACGTATCCCCCCCACCACCCAACCAAGCGAAGCGACGATGCCCTGCTTCATACAAATGTTCGAATAACAGACGAATGCCTAGCACATCGTCGTTGATGACCCGATCAAATCCTGTATCAGCGACATCCCGGGAAATCAGCACCAGCGGGAAATCCTGCAGATGCTTTACCTGAGGCCCATCAAGATCTTCTCGGGTGGTACCGGCGACAGGCACCAGAATCAGCCCAGCGGCCCCATGCTCGGCCATCTGACGAATAAAGCGCGCCTGAATCGATGGTGTTTCATGAGCATGGCAGAACAGCATCATGCGATCCGCCTCACGGAAGCGCGCTTCCATGTGCCCGAGGAATTCGGTGAAAAAGGGGTTGCTCAAATCATTGAGACATACCGCCACTGTGCCACTATCACCTCGCCGCAGACCCGCTGCATGCCGGTTATAGACATAACCCAGTACCTGCGCTGCCTGCTGGATACGCTCCCGGGTCGCTTGGGAAATTCGCGGATCATCACGCAGGGCTAATGATACGGCAGAAACAGTGACGCCTACCTGATCGGCGATTGTTTTAAGTGTCGGACGGCTTGCCATATAAAAAATCTCTACTCCCATGATTTACAGGCGACAGAACGCACTCTAGTACGCCAGTCTTCTTTTAGCATTGTTTGCAACATACTCTCATAGCGCCTTTTTTAGTGATATCGCTATCCCCATAAGAGCGGAGTAGCAATTTCGATACGCGACCAAAGTTGCATTTATTCAATCGATTGAACTATGTAAAAACTAATCATGAAAGCATCCCAAAAACTACTCCAAACAGCCTCATGATCCCTCGCCATTGCTAGGAGCACACAGCATGATGAGCACAAACTCGACAACAATAATGACCGCCTCACTGGCCCTATGGGCCTCGTTAGCAGCGACCCACGCCTCAGCCGACAACCCTGAAACCTGCAGTTGGCAGCCCGAGCGAGCCGTCACCTTTATCGTTCCCTGGGGTACTGGTGGCGGCACCGACGCCAATGCACGTCGGCTGGCCAGCCTACTCGAGGAAGAAATGGGCGTGCCCTTCAACGTCATCAACCGCACCGGTGGAAACGGCGTTGTAGGCCATACCTCAATCGCCCGTGGCAATCCTGACGGCTATACCATTGGCGCCGCCACGGTCGAGATCGACACCATGCACTGGCTCGGCCTAACGCCGCTGACTTATCAGGACATAACGCCCATCGCATTGATCAACCGCAGTTCGCCTGGGGTAGTGGTACAAAAGAGTTCGCCCTACGACACGCTTGAGGCTCTGCTCGACGAGGCACGCCAAAACCCAGGGAAATTGACCGCTTCGGGAACCGCCCAGGGCGGCATCTGGCATCTCGCCCTGGCCGGCATGCTCAAGGCCGAAGGGTTGGCTCCTGATGCCATTCGCTGGATCCCTAGCCAAGGCGCAGGGCCTGCACTCAAGGAGCTGATGGCAGGGGGCATTGATGTCGCCACACCTTCGCTCGCCGAAGCCCGCAATCTGATCGAGCAGGGGGAGCTCAAGGCGTTGGGCTACATGAGCGATACGCCGATGGAACAGATGCCAGAAGTCCCATTGACTGCAGACACACTGGAAAGTGGTTGGACACTGAGTGCCTTTGTCACAGTCAGTGGCCCAGATGGATTGCCGGACGAAATCGCCTGCGCTTACGAGCAGGCGATCGAGACAGCTATCAACAGTGAAGCCTGGGCCGAGTTCAAACGCAGCAGTGGCACCCAGGTAGTGTTCGAGAATCGTCACGAGACCGCTCAACTCCTTGCCGAAGCCGACCGTCAGCTGGGCGAAGTGGTTGAGGCAATAGGCCTCGCCAGGTGATCGAGATCTATCGCTAAGCAGGAGGTGTTCATGTACTGCAATGATCGCTTGTCGGGGAGCCTACTGGTTCTCTTCGGCGCACTGGTGCTCTGGCGCGCCTCAACCTTCCCGACCCTAGCCGGGCTGGAGTACGGCCCCGGTCTGTTTCCCTCTATCGCGGCAATCGGTCTGATAATTTGCGGCGCACTGATCGGCTTAGGATCGCAGGGGCGGCGAAAAGCGCAGAACACCTCGACAATGCCGCCTCGACAATCAGGCTGGCGGATGGCGGCACGCCCCCTGGCCCTACTGATCGTGATACTCGGCTATGGCCTATTGCTCGACCTCTTGGGATTTCATATTGCTTCCTTCATGGCAGTCTCCGCTACAGCCCTGATCTTCGGGATGCGGGCAGGAAACGTAGTACTGCTAGCACTCCCCTTGGTGATCGGCGTGCATCTGCTGTTCTATTCACTGCTGCGCGTCCCGCTCCCCTGGGGCCTGCTGACACCACTGGCATGGTAACGCTATGAGCGCCTCGACCCTCACTGCCCTATTCAGTCCAGCATCCTTAGCAGTCATTGTCGCCTGCACACTCTATGGCACCTTCATCGGCGCCATGCCAGGCCTAACCGCTACAATGGCGGTGGCCCTGCTGGTGCCTTTTACCTATTTCATGGATCCGCTAATCGCGATCAGCGCCATCGTCGCCACGACTACCACAGCGATTTTCGCTGGCGACGTACCCGGCACCTTGATGCGCATCCCCGGCACGCCCGCCTCTGCGGCCTACGTCGAAGACGCTTACCGCCTGTCCTGCGCCGGGCGTTCCCGCTCGACGCTGATGGTATCGTTGTTCGCCGCCTGCATCGGCGGCCTGGTGGGCGTCGCCATGCTGGCGCTCATCGCCCCACAGTTAGCGCGTGTGGCGGTGCAGTTTTCCAGCTTCGAAACCTTCTGGCTGGCAAGCCTGGGACTGAGCTGCGCGGTGCTGACCAGTAACGGTAGCGTCGCCAAGAGCTTCGCTAGCCTGTTCATTGGCTTATTCATCGCCACGATAGGCATCGATGTCGCCGTCGGTCATCCTCGCTTCACCTTCGGTCATTACGAACTGTTCGATGGCATCAGCTTCATACCTGCCATCATCGGCCTGTTTGCCCTCAGCGAGATTCTGCGCAGTGTCCAGGCAAAACGCGGCGAGCAACCCAAAAACGCTACCCAAGAACCATTTGCCCAGGCGTTACAGGAGGCAGGCCGCACGCTGCGTCGCTTCAAGCGTAACATCGCCCGTTCCAGCGTGCTGGGCACCTTAATTGGCGCGTTGCCCGGCGCAGGGGCAGATATCGCCGCGTGGATTTGTTATGCGATTTCACGGCGCTTCTCACGCCATCCCAAACGTTACGGCACGGGATATATCGAGGGAGTGGCCGATGGCGGTTCCGCCAACAACGCTGCCATCGGCGGGGCATGGACGCCAGCCTTGGTGTTCGGCATACCGGGCGACAGTGTCACCGCCATCGCGATTGGCATCCTGCTACTCAACGGAATGTCACCTGGGCCGCAGATATTTACCGAATCGCCGGAACTGGTACATACCCTTTACGGCGCCTTCGCACTAAGCAATCTCGCTATGGTTCCGGCCGGCCTGCTGGTGATCATGATTTCCAGCCAGGTGGTGCGAATACCGCGGCGGGTACTGATGCCCATCGTGTTGTTGTTCTCATTGGTGGGAGCTTACGCCATCACCAACTCGGTCATTGCCATCTGGACCGTGCTGGCGCTGGGTGCCCTAGGTTACGCCATGGAGGCCAACGGCTTTCCGCTGGCACCCGCTATCCTCGGCATCGTCCTCGGCAAAATCGTAGAGGAAAACTTCATGACCTCAATGATGAAAGCTCAGGGCGACTTACTAGCCTTCTTTGATCGGCCCTGGGCGGCGGCGCTGGGCATCCTAACCCTGTTGCTCTGGGCGCTGCTGCTGGCCCGGGGCATTTACGAGAACGTGCAGCGCCATTACTACCCTAGTTCCTCTACCCGCTCGGAAACGGAGACCTCTTTATGAACCCACGCAATCGCACCAAACTCGCCCTGCAGCAGGGCCGAACTGTTAGCGCTCTGTGGCTGGAAAGCGCCAGCCCTGAACTGGCTGAAGTCGCCGTCTGGGCAGGTTGGAAGACCATTCTTATCGACAATGAACACGGCGTCTCCAGCCTCGAACACACTGCGCACCTAGTTCGCGCCATCGAAGCCGCAGGTGGTGAAGCGGTTTTACGCATCCCCGCCAACGACCCGACCTACCTGAAAAAGGTGCTCGATATGGGGATACGCTCAATCATGGTACCAATGGTCAATAGCGCCGAGCAGGCTCAAGCTATCGTCGACGCCTGTCGCTATCCTCCCCAGGGGCAGCGCGGTTATGCGGCGCCGATCGTGCGCGCTTCAGGCTACGGCGCTTTCAGTGACTATGCCCGCCAGGCCAACGACGACCTGCTGTTGATCACCCAGATCGAGCATGTCGAAGCGGCAGATAACGTTGAGGCGATCGCAGAGGTCGACGGCATCGACATGCTGTTCATCGGCCCCAACGACCTTGCCGGCTCCATGGGCCAGCTCGAACGGCTAGAAGCGCCTGAAGTACGCGATTTGATCGGGGGTCTGGAGCGTCGCATCGCCGGTAGCGGGCGCTGGATGGGCACTATTACTGGCCCAGGACGCGACGTCGCCAATCTGGCCCAAAGTGGCTATCGCTTCGTCGCAGGCCCCAACGACATCGCGCTATTCGCCAACAATCTGCGTAAGGAAGCAGCCCTATGGCGTGAACAATCGGCTGATTTTGACGCTTGCTAGTCTCTAGCTATCAGAGAACCGATCCAGCCGGGGGCCACCGCCACCGGCTATTGCTGCCACGCAAAATTAAGTTAATTTAATAATATTGATCGCTTCCGCACTTTATAGCCCTTCTTGTTGATGCATTACCTTATCAACCTCTTCTGCCATCGGGATACTACTGGCAGCACCGTACCGTTGAACCGCAAGAGCCGCCGCCGCTGTTGCCCGTTGTAGACACTGAAGTGGCTCGAGGCCCGCCTGCCGAGCCGCTAGGAAGTAGCCGACAAAGGTATCACCAGCTGCCGTTGTATCGATGGCTGTTACCTTTAAGGCCGCTTGAAAAAAAGTCTCACTGTTATGCTGATACCAAGCTCCCTCACTGCCAAGCGTAAGAACCACCTCAACATCTCTCAGTGTTTCATTAAAACGCCTTAACAAATCGGAAGCACTCGACTCTATCGGCATACCCAATAAGAGCGCTGCCTCTGTACGATTAAAGAAGAGTAATTGACACTGATCCAAAGGAAGCGATGAGACCTCATCATCCATGGGAGCAGCATTAAATATCACCTTGCAACCCCGACTGACCGCTAGGGGAATAAGCTTATCAAGACCATTGCATTCGTTTTGTATAAGTATTGAGTCGTCAGGGCTGGCTTTTGCCAGCAAAGCAACGATCCGCTCCTCGGTAAACCCATGGTTAGCGCCAGAGAATAATAAAATAGCGTTTTCACCACGTTCATCAATTTGGATAATCGCATGCCCGCTTGGCTCGTTAGTGAGTTCGATATCACTCACGTCAACACCGGTGCGCTGCATCTCCTCGGTCACCCAGGCATCCGTCAAGGAGACTCTCCCCCAATGACTCACCGCTCCCTTGGCACGTGCTATCGCCAACGATTGGTTGACCCCTTTCCCACCCAATCCACTATTATATTTATCGCTTTTCAGCGTTTCGCCGGGGCGAACAAAATATGGGACATGATAAGTATGATCGATATTGATTGAACCAAAGTTAAAAATCATTGGCACCTTCCCTTGCTTTAATAATCAACCATTATTATAACTTTTATTTACACAATGAACACGCTCAATAAAAAAGCCAGCCGGCATTAAAACCGACTGACCTACTTGCCACCTCTCCTTTCCTACTGAACCTTTACTACTTACTCTTCTAGCACAAATGGAGACGTGTAATTATCAACATTATCCGGCGTGATAAGGATACAGTCATAAAGCTGCTTTTCACTATCCAGCCCGGTTTCACCTGTGTTGATGTAATGATCAGCAATTTTTACGGCATCTTCAGCAAACACGGCCACCGGCTGTAGAACCGTATAGGCCAACTCGCCCGAGCGCACCGCATCAACAGCATCTGGCGAGCCGTCAAAACCACCGACCAGCACATCGTCTAACCGCCCCTCCTGCTTTAGAGCAACAATAGCGCCTAGGGCCATTTCATCGTTACCGCTGATCACGCCTTTAATGTCAGGATGAGAACGGAGCATGCTCTGCATCTTATTGCGCCCTTCAGTCCGGCTCCAATTGGCGATATCTGATGCCACTAGATTAAGGTCGGGATACTGGCTCAGTACTGTCTCGTAGCCATTGGATCTTGTCGCGGCATTGTTATCAGAAGGCGGCCCCTCTAATTCTATATAAGAACCTTCTCCACCCAGCTGCGTCGCCCACTCCTGGGCCCCTAACGCGGCACCTTGCGCATTATTGGAAACCAGCTGCACCTTAGCCAACCCTTGCTGGTTAATTTCAGCGTTAATAATGAATACAGGAATGTCTGCCTCTACGGCACGTCTCACGGCACCAATGGAGCCGTCCACATTAGCAGGATCCAGAATGATCGCTTTAGCCCCATTGGTAATCGCCGTATCGACCTGATTGCTTTCAGTGTTGGTATCACCCACATGGGAACTGACATTTGCTTCATAGCCCAACTCTTTTGCTGTGCGTTCAGCAATTTTTCCTTCCGTTTGCCAATAGGGATTTGACATATCATTGACAATAATTGAGATCAGCCCCTTATCCTGAGCAACTATAGAGCCGCTAAAGAGCATCGAGACACTGGCGAGTGCTGTAAAAAGCATTTTTTTACTTTTTGGAAGCATGGTTATTACCTCATAGTTATGATTGTTAGTCTTTGCATAGGCAGACCTGAGCAGGTCACACTTCTAAGCAGTGCTATGTTAAGTAGCACTTACTCTAGAATCGTCGCGATTAACTTCTGTAGTCTTTTTATCGGCTTTTTGGGAGGTCTTGTTTTTAGCACTGTATTGGACATTATTTAACATGACAGCAAAGACGATGACACTGCCCGTGAATACCATCTGCCAGTATGCAGACACACCGATAATGACAAGACCATCGGCTAGAAAACCAATTACAAAAGCACCCAATAAAGTGTTTCGGATCGTGCCACGCCCCCCCATAAGCGAGGCTCCACCAATCACAACCGCAGCAATCGCTGTCAGTTCATACGTAGTGCCTGCCGTAGGCCCCGCAGATGTCAACTGTGAGGCAAGCACAATTCCCGCCATGGCAGCACATACGCCAGAAATGATATAAACAGAGAGCTTAACTCTATTGACCGGCACCCCGGAAAGCTCTGCTGCGCGCGCATTGCCACCCGTAGAGTAAATCCACCGGCCAAAAGGCGTGCGGCCAAGAGCCAGCATGCAAACAATCGCGACACAAAAGAGTATTAAAACCCCTACCGGAATACCCAATAATTTATTAAACCCAAGCCATTCAAACCCTGTGTTACCTAGCGCAGGATCGCCACTTAAGCTATTAAAAGTTAAACCATCTGTGAGTAGCAAAGCGGCTCCGCGGGCGACATACAGCATGCCAAGAGTGGCCACAAAAGCAGGCACTTTGAAGTAGGCAACTAATACACCATTGATAGCTCCCACTAGCCCGCCTAGTAAGCAGGTAAGTACCACAACGACCCACACTGAAGGGAAGAAGGCTAAATCAAGTGCCTCAATTTCTATCCCTTCTAGCAGCATACCCGCGAACACCCCGCAAAGTGCCAGCGTAGAGCCAACCGACAGGTCTATGCCGCCGGTCAGAATAACAAACAGCATACCGATGCCTAGCAAGCCAAAAACAGCCACATGCGAAGACATGGTTAAAAAATTACCCGTGGAGAAATAAACAGGCGAGAGTATGGAAAAGACAATAATGATCCCGATTAAGGCGAAAAAAGCCCGACCTTCCAGCAAAACCTTGACGATATCGATACTGCCTTTATCAACCTGTAACGCGTTATTGTTATGATGAGACATTTTTTGATAAGACATGGTCATTACCTATCCGATTGAATAATCACGCAGCAACTGATTCGCCCGAAGCAGCCATAATTTCATCTTTCGTAACACCCGGTTTGAATTCAGCAGAAATCCGCCCCTTGCTCATCACCACCACTCTGTGCGGAATACTTAAGCACTCGCTTACTTCAGACGTGGTAAAGACAACCGCTAACCCCCGCCGGGCCCCTTGGCTTAATAACTTGAACACTTCGGCCTTGGCACCCACATCAATGCCACGGCTCGGCTCATCGAGCATGATGACGTCGGGATTAGTCGCCAACATCTTACCGATCACCACCTTCTGCTGGTTACCGCCAGACAGTGAACCAATGCTAGCCTCGCCACCGTCTGTTTTGATATGCACATTGCCAATAGCTGAATTAATCATTTCTGCCTCCAGGCGTGATGAAGTAAGCCCCTTGCGGGTAAACGCCTGGATACTGGCCAGCGACAGATTTCTACCGACTGACAGGGTGGGCACCAATCCATCGCGCTGACGATCCTCAGGGACTAACACCAACCCCCTCTCGATTCGCTGGGCAATGTTGTAATGCGATACATCAGTTGAATTGAGCAGGATATCTCCCTTGGATTGCCGGGTTCGCCCTGCCACACACTCCAATAACTCAGTTCTGCCAGCGCCCATCAGCCCATAAATGCAGACAATCTCACCTGCGCGCACATCCAGCGAAAGATCCTCAACCACATAACGACCTGCCACTTTATCGTCGCTTACGCATAGGTTCTGAATAGAGAGCGCGGTGGCACCCTGCTCATAACCTGTCGGCGGTGAGCCAAGATCGAAGCTCTCTCCCACCATATGCCTGACAATCCACTGCAGGTCGATGTCGCAACGCGGGGCATAAGCCGTCATGACGCCATCACGGAGAACAACGGCATGATCGGTAATCTGTAGTGCCTCCTCCAAATGGTGAGAAATATAAACGATCGACACACCCTTGTTTTTGAGATCCTCGACGACGCTGAATAGCGTCTCGACCTCCGTTGCACTCAATGCGGAGGTCGGTTCATCCATAATCAAAATGCGTGAGTTCTTGGACAACGCTCTTGCGATTTCAACGATTTGCTGCTGCCCCACACGTAGATCTTCGACTAGGGTGAGAGGATGGATCGGTTCGCCAAGCTCCTCCATTAATAATTCCGCCTGACGCGCTTCCTCTTTATAATCGACGCTGCCCCTCCCTTTAGTCAGTTCACGGCCCATAAAAATGTTGTCGCGCACGTTCAGGTTAGGGGCCAAGCTCAACTCCTGATGAATAATGGTAATCCCCAACGCTTCGGCATCCGACGGCGAAGAAAAACTAACACTCTCCCCTTCCAACACAATCTCGCCAGCCGTCTGGGTAATGACGCCAGACAGGATTTTCATCAGCGTGGATTTACCCGCTCCATTTTCACCAAAGAGTGTTGTCACTTGACCTCGATATATATCGAAGTTCACCTCTTTAAGGGCTTGCACGGCGCCGAAACGTTTTTCGATATTGCGTGCAGAAAGAATCACCGGCGCCACTTCCACTGTTGATCTATCGATACTCATAGCCGCCCCTCACTCAATGATCGCCATACTCACGGGAGTAATTAGCCAGTTTTTGGGATTTATCATGGTAAAGGAGCCGACGACTTCTAGCGTTTTTTCGGCTAAATCCTGTCCGGAAATATCGGCAAGCACTTGACGCTTCATTTCGTCATTAAGCGCTGCGCCAACGTCTTGGTATTCGATCTGATTGGTGAAGTCACCAAATTGGATACTGCCGGTTGTATCTCTTAGCGTAGTGCCATTAATGGCTGGGCCCGTTTGCAGGCGAATAACGATATCTGAAGGCACATCGGCAACATCTAGGGTGTAAACACCCCCTCGCCCTTCTACAACAACACCTGAGAAAGAGACTGGCACGATATGACCAATGCCAGCAGCGACACCGTATTTCTCACCTGCCGCGCCGGCATCTTTAAGCACTTCTGGCGCTAATACCGCTGCATCTACGGCGTTATTCTCGACATATGCCTGGATCTCGGGAAATGTTTCCCGAGCAAATTGCTGGGGTGAGAATCCCACCTCGCTCTCAAGTTCAGTAAGACTAATGACTTTGGTATCAAACGCCATGAGTGCAACCAGCACTAAAGCACAAGCCGCTGCTATATAGACTTTTATACGCTTTTCACTGGGCACCGAATTTAATGTCGCCGACATAATCACTCCGGTTATCATTGTAGTTATAAATAAAAAGCTTCGGCTATTCACTACGAACCAGGTATTAACACAACCTTTAGCGCGTCAGGGTCATTACGCATTAAATCTAGCCCTTGATGGAATTCAGCCAATGGCAGCTTGTGAGTCACTACATTGTCCGTTGGAAAATCACCATTACCGATGCCTTCGATCACAATTGGGTAGCAATAAGGGCCTAGATGCGCACCCAGGATATCGAGCTCTTTACGATCGCTAATAATGCTCCAATCAACCGTAACAGGCTCTTTGAATACGCTGAACTCGACAAAACGGCCCAGTTTACGAATCATATAAAGGCCTTGCTCTACCGACTTAACGGCGCCAGTGGCCTCAATATAGATATCGCAGCCATAGCCTTCCGTTATACTTTTCACGTAGTCAACAACATCGACTTCAGCAGGATTCAGGACAATGTCGGCACCAAACTGTTTGGCAAGTTCTAACCGCTTATTATTGAGATCCAGCACGGCCAGCTTGGCAGGTCCGGACTTTTTGATCGCGCCTATCATCCCTAGCCCTAAGGTTCCCGCACCGGAGAGTACAACCACATCCCCCAGTTCAATCTGTGCACGTTTAACGGCATGTAATGAACAGGCATAGGGTTCAATAAGAACCGCTTTTTCCATCGGAATCTCATCGGGCAACTTGTGATTAATGGCTTCTTTGGGAAAGACCATATATTCGGCCATACCGCCATTCACGTTATGCTGAAACCCGTAGACATCGTGCTTTTCGCACATCCAGTACTGCCCACGTTTACAGAAGCGACACTCCCAACAAGGCACAATTTGCTCAGAAATAACGCGGTCACCGATCTCCAGATTTTTAACGCCTTCCCCTAAAGCCATCACGTGACCAATAAACTCATGACCTGGAATCATCGGTGCTTTGATATAAGCGGGCTGGGTCTCGTCTCCCCAGAAGCTAGGGGCGCCTTCATAGGCTTTGAGATCGCCTGCGCAGATTCCGCATGCTTCGACCTTAATCAGAACTTCACCCTCGCCCGCCTTAGGCATGTCCACCTCTTCAAGGCGATAATCACCAGGCGCGTAGGCTACGACGGCTTGCATGGTCAATGGCAGTTCGGCTTGATTGTTGTTATCGGCGTTATGCATTATTCACTCCTAATGTGTCTTGTAGTGCCTAGCTAGCGATGCTTGCATTACAAAAGATCTTATTGTGTACATATGAATTAACTGCCTTAAGCGTAGCTCAGTCAATCCATAATGGAATTTTCTGATCTTATACTTTAGACCAATAATTCAATTCATTGATTTTTATATTTAAATTTAAAAAATGGAAACTATTTGTTATTTCAGCCATGTAGAAATGACTCTTTAAGCCATGCTATATGTTCTTACATCGTTCAAATGTACATTTTCCAGACAGTCGTTACTGGCATCGTAGCAATAGGAGGGGGCAAGCCAGGCGTGCCAAAAGGCGCGCACACCTCAAGGAGCGTGGCTGGGAGCGATTGGGCGCAATGCGCCCAAGGGTCTTTAAAAGGCAGCGAAGCTTGAATACAAATTAAGCACGCGCCTCTCCTTGAGTCGCCTCATCAAGACGCAGAATGGTGTGGGCATTTGTGACGCTAGTGGCCAGCGTATCGATGACCCCGGTACGCAGCGCACCCAGTATACCGACCGCTTTAGTATTCTCACTGGCGATAGCGATAACGTCTGGAATACGGGTGAGATCCTGGATATTGAGCCCGACCACCCGCCCCTGCATCTGCGACGCAGAAGGCTGCCCATGTATATCGATAAAGTCATAGCCCATCATATCGCCCACGGTTCCAGAGAGCCGCGCTTCAGCAATTTCCTGAGCGGAAAACCATCCCATACGCACCATATTACTGTCTTCACTCACGTCACCGACGCCAATCAAAGCAGTATCCGCGCGTCGAGCACGATCCAGCGTCTGGCGAACGGTGGAGTTTTCATACAGCGCATCCCTAAGCTCGCCGTTCTGTACCAGCGCAGGGGCATAAAGCGTCTCGCTGTCGCCGCCAAACCGACTCGCCAGGCGCCGACAAATATGGTCGGGATTCATATGCTCGCCTGCGCGCAGCGAGCCGCCGATTGCGCACACAAATGAAACCTTTAACGACTCGGAGAGAAAAACATTATCCGCCACCGCGGCGACGTTACGCCCCATGCCAACGGCCACGATCTGGCCATCGGTCAAACTACGCGACAGATGGTCGGCCACTAGACTCGCGACAGACGAGCGCTGCACATCGGGGTCGGCATTATCCAGCGCAATCAATGCTCGCTTCAGGCCAAAGCGCCGTTTGAGCTCCTGCTCAATCTCGATACTAACGGCGGGATGCAGGCGCACGCGAACATCCACTATCCCTTCTGCCTGTGCTCGCTTGAGCAGCCGCCCTATGCGCACACGCGAATGCCCGAGCCTATTAGCAATCGCTTCCTGCGTCTCCCCCTGCACATAGTAGAGCGTTGAAATCTCTGTCATTAAGTCTATATCTGCAGCGTCTTGACCATTCATCCTCGGCATCCAGGAGTTGTTGAAGGGCATGTATCATGTCAGCTTGCTTGACACTTTTTCAATACAGGAATCAGCGCCTGAATAATCAGCGCCAATGAAACCGAGCCAGCATCAGGTGTCCCCACGCTTTTCTCAGCCAATGGGCGTGCGCGGCCCACTCGGGGAATTAATTGCCTGGTAGCCTCAGCCGCCTCACTCGCTATGGGTGCGGCCGACTCCCAGCAAGCTACAGCTCCCTGGCCTTTCTCAGCCTGCAAAGATAGGGCATCAGCAAAAGGCACCAGCACATCGACAAGCGTTTTATCACCCAATTCAGCCTTCCCGAATGCCATCACTTGCTGGCGGGCATTGACTACACCAGCAGCAAGTCGCTGCCCTGAGAGCGGCTTCTGATTGCCAAGTGCTTCCCCCATCGCTTTTAAGATAACCCGCCAGATAGCGCCAGAGGTGCCGCCCGCTTTATCAGACCAGCGCTGCCCAGCCCACTGCAGCACTGTCTCTGCGCCCGCCCCTCTATCGCAAGCTTCTTTGGCCGCTGCAAGCGCGGCCTTGCTGCCCCGCTGCATACCAATGCCGTGATCACCATCGCCAGCCACTGCATCAATCTGGCCCAGCATCTCGCAGTTTTCATTAACTGTATTGGCGAGCACTTCGAGCGCCTCGACGACGCTGCAGGCTAATTGCCGCGAGGCATCGCTAGCCTCGGGGATCTCATCTTGAGTTACCACCTCGACTTCGGCCGGATCCAGCGCCTGTGCTGGCGTCACACTGCCTTTTCGATAACCCGGCGCATCCGCCGCAGCGATCCACAACGGCTCCATGTGTTTATCAAGCCAGAATAGCGTCAGTGAAACCCCGGCCATATCAAGACTGGTCACCAGCTCGCCCACATCCGGCTCTATAATGGTGACCCCAGCCTCCTGCAGCAATTCGTCAACCTTGCGATAAATAACGAACAGCTCTTCATACTTAACGGTACCCAAACCATTGAGTATCGGCGCCACGCGAGCCCCTTTGATACTGATACCTTCAGGTACTTCTTCCAATAATCGGTCGACGAGAATCTTGGCCAAGCCGTCTGCGGAAGGGATATCCGTCTCGCTAATGCCCGGTTCACCGTGGATCCCCAACCCGATGGCCATCCTGCCTTCGGGCACATGAAAGAGTGAATCGGCTGCGCCCGGCAACGTGCATCCCTCGAACGCCACCCCAAAAGAGCGCGTGCAGCGATTGGCTTCTTTCGCCACTTGAACTACTTCTTCCAGTGACAATCCATTCTCTGCGGCAGCGGCAGCAGCTTTGAAAACGGTTAAATCGCCGGCGATGCCCCGGCGCTTATCAATCTCCGCCAAGGGCGCACTGGCGACATCATCAGTGACCAACACGATTTCACAAGCAATACCGTCCGCGATCAAACGCTCGCGCGCCTCGCCAAAATGCAGAACATCCCCGGCATAATTGCCAAAAGAGAGCAGCACACCACCGCCGTTGTTAGCGGCTTTGGCGACGGAGTAGACTTGTTGCGCAGAGGGCGAACAAAACAGATTCCCCATGACCGCCCCATGGGCTAAGCCCTGCCCAACCAGTCCCGCAAAGGTGGGGTAATGGCCGCTACCGCCGCCAACCACGACCGCAACAGTGCCTGGCTGGCTGCGAGTACTGCGCACAACACCTCCTGGCACAGCCATCAACTTATCGCGATGCGCGGCTACTAAGCCTAAACGGGCTTCTTCTGGAAAATCACTGGGGTCATTAAATAGGCGTGTCATTATTATATCCTCTGGAGTGAGGCCTAACTGCGTGATCACAGTTTGCATGCTGTTGTTATTAATCAGCGTCGACGAATATAAGCGATCCCACGATTACTGAGTATTCTGCCGGGACTCATATTCGTCAATTTTTGCTATTTTTAATTCGGAATTACCACCCGCAAAGTTACTACCCAAAAAGGTGGCCACTATTGATTTCGCCAACTCTGGCCCAATCACTCGGGCCCCCAGCGCGATAATCTGGGCATTATTACTGGTGCGCGCCTTTGCCGCTGAGTATGTATCGTGGGCCTGCGCAGCGCGGATTCCAGGCACTTTATTGGCAGAAATAGCCACTCCGATTCCCGTACCACAAACCAGTACAGCACGATCGAAGCGCCCCTCCTTAATAGCCGTAGCCACCTCAAAGGCAATATCGGGGTACAGCACGGGCTGCGCATTGAAAGTGCCAAAATCTTCGACTATGTAGCCCAACTCCCGGATATAACCAATGAGAATCTCTTTCAAGTCGTAAGCGGCTTCATCACCACCAATAGCGACTCTGAGAGGAGGCGTCGCATTAGACATTCATGCTCTCCCTTTCCAAAAAATAGACACATGGACGACTGACAACGAGGAATACCGCTACACAGTTGCCAGTCGGCTACTGACCCTATTCAATCTATCACCAACCGAGCATATGTAAAGATAACGATCATAAGATCACACTATTTTTTGGTAGGAGAAAAAGAAGACAAAAGCAGCGAAATTCACCAATATATTGATATTAATATGAATATACGAAAACAAACCAATGACCACAGCGCCTTATATTTTTGCTTCAAGGCCTTAAAACCTATCCAATCAGTTCCCTTATTTGACTAAACTGATGAAAATGATCAATCATCTGATCACTTAATGTACATTATTCACGAGGATGAGCGATGTCACTTCTAACGGGATTACGCGAACACTCACTGGTCGTGGCCGACACGGGCGACTTGGATGCCATAAAGCGCTATCAACCCCAGGATGCCACCACGAACCCTTCTTTGATTCTCAAGGCCTTCGAGCTACCGCGCTATCAAGAGATGATCGATAAGGTGATTGCTGAATCACGCCCCAAGGAGAGCGGGCCGAGCCGGATAGTTGACCAACTGTCGGTTGCGATTGGCGAGAAAATTGCCAATGTGATTCCTGGACGTATATCGACAGAAGTGTCCGCACACCTCTCTTTTGATACTCAAGCCAGCATCCGCAAGGCCTACGAACTGATTGAGCACTACGAAAAACTGGGCATTAACCGCAACCGCGTTTTGATTAAGCTCGCGTCAACCTGGGAAGGGATCCGTGCGGCTGAGCGACTAGAGCGTGAAGGGATCAACTGCAATTTAACGCTCTTGTTCAGCGATGCTCAGGCGCAGGCCTGCTTTGATGCGGGGGTGTATCTGATCTCACCCTTCGTTGGCCGCGTTAGCGATTGGTACCAAAAGACAACAGGCAAGCAGTTCACACCAGCAGAGGATCCTGGCGTGCTATTTGTAAAAGGGATTTGCGAGAAGGCTGCCGCTGGTCGTTACGACACTGTGGTTATGGGGGCGAGTTTTCGTACCACCGATCAGGTCTTGGCGCTGTCGGGCTGCCATCGCCTGACCATCTCTCCCGCCCTGCTAGAGCAGCTTGATAGCCTGGAGGGAGAGGTCACCCCCAGCATCCAACCACAATCCGTCACTCATAAAGCATCCACACCGCTATCAGAAGCGGCGTTTCGTTGGCAGCACAACCAAGATGCCATGGCCAACGAGATGTTAGCTGACGGGATCCGCCGCTTCGCCAGCGACCAACAAACATTAGAGTCGCTGATCACTCAACGCCTGGCTGCTCGTGCCTAACGACACGCTACTCAATATAACAACCAAGGTGCCACTGATATGAATAACCGTTTTGAGCTGGCCAATGCCATTCGCGCCCTCTCCATGGATGCCGTTCAGAAGGCCAAGTCCGGCCACCCTGGCGCCCCCATGGGAATGGCTGATATCGCCGAGGTGCTATGGAATGACTACCTCAAGCACAACCCCGAAGACCCCAAGTGGGCCGATCGTGATCGTTTTGTGCTCTCCAATGGCCACGGCTCCATGCTGCTTTACTCGTTGCTGCACCTCAGCGGCTACGAGCTAAGCCTGGAGCAGCTACAAAATTTCCGCCAGTTGCATTCGCCCACCGCCGGCCACCCGGAATTTGGCTATGCACCGGGTATCGAGACCACCACCGGCCCACTCGGCCAGGGCTTTGCTAACGCAGTGGGCTTTGCCATTGCCGAAAAAACCCTGGCGGCGCAGTTCAATCGCCCCGGTCACACCATCGTCGATCACCACACTTGGTGTTTCCTGGGTGACGGCTGCTTGATGGAAGGCATTTCCCACGAAGCCGCCTCGCTAGCCGGTACCCAGCAGTTGGGTAAGTTGATTGCCCTGTATGACGATAACGGCATCTCTATCGATGGCGAAGTGGAAGGCTGGTTTACCGACGATACCGCCAAGCGTTTTGAAGCTTACGGCTGGCACGTGGTGCCCAATGTGGATGGCCACAAGCCTGAAGAGGTGAAAGCCGCTATCGAGCTGGCCAAGAGCCACGGCGATAAGCCGAGCCTGATCATCTGCAAGACCATCATTGGCTTTGGTGCGCCCAACAAGCAGGGCAAAGAGGACGCCCACGGCGCACCCTTGGGTGATGACGAAGTGGCCCTGGCACGTACCCAGCTCGACTGGCCCCACGCCCCTTTCCATATCCCTGAGCCGATCTACTCGGCCTGGGATGCTCGCGATGCGGGCAAAGCGGCGCAGCAGGCGTGGGAAGAGCGTTTTGCCCGCTACAAAGAGGCCTTCCCCACGGAAGCGCGGGAATTCACTCGCCGCATGAAGCGCCAGCTACCGACGGAACTGCCTACTGAAGCCTTGATTGAGCAGGCCCAAGAGCGCGGCGAGACCATCGCTTCACGCAAAGCCTCCTTTGAAGTGTTGAACGCCATTGGCCCGAAAATGCCGGAATTGCTGGGCGGTAGTGCTGACCTCGCGCCGTCTAACCTGACCTTCTGGAAAGGCGCCAAAGCGATTACCCCGGAAGACGCCAGCGGCAACTACCTGCACTACGGGGTACGTGAGTTCGGCATGGGGGCGGTCATGAACGGCATTGCCCTGCACGGCGGTCTGGTGCCTTACGGCGCGACCTTCCTGATCTTTATGGAGTACATGCGCAACTCGATTCGCATGGCGTCGTTGATGGGCCAGCAGGTGATCTACGTGTTTACCCACGACTCCATCGGTCTGGGCGAAGATGGCCCGACCCACCAGCCCATCGAGCAGCTTACCAGCCTGCGCACCACGCCGAATCTCAATACCTGGCGCCCCTGCGATGCGGTGGAAACCGCAGCGGCCTGGGATGCGGCGATCAAGCGCCACTCTGGCCCAACCGCGCTGGTACTGTCACGCCAGAACCTGCCCCATCAGCAGCGCACCAAAGCGCAGCTGGCATCGATTCAGAACGGGGCGTATGTCCTAAAAGATAGCGCAGGGACGCCCGAGCTGATTCTGATCGCCACCGGTTCAGAAGTCGCCCTGGCCATGGACGCCGCCGCCGAGCTGGAGCAGCAGGGTAAGGCCGTACGTGTGGTCTCGATGCCCTCGGCCTACCGCTTTAACGGCCAGGACGCGGAGTACCGCGAAAGCGTGCTGCCCAAAAAGGTCACCAAGCGTATTGCTATCGAAGCTGCCCACGCCGACTACTGGTACAAGTATGTGGGCCTGGAAGGCCGCGTGATCGGCATGACCACCTACGGCGAATCCGCACCGGCGGGGGATCTGTTCAAGCACTTCGGCTTTACCGTCGAGAACATCGTCAACCAGGCCAATGCGCTACTGGATTAGTAAGGCTGCGGAATCTCGCCATCGTCGTCATCATCGCGCATGCGCGCCTGACGCTCGGCTTCTTCCTCTTTGGCGTCGTCGATAACTTCCATCAGTTCATCGACATTGGCAATGTGGGTGTCAGCATCGAAGTGGCCGGTGAGCTTGCTATCTGGATGCAGTTCGCCGGTTTCATACAGCGCCCACATCTCTCTGCCATACTCGGTATTCAGAATCTCCGGCGCGAACTGGCCGAAGTAATTGCGCATGTTATCCACATCGCGATACAGCATCGCGGCCGCGCTGTTATTACCGGCGGCGTCTACAGCCTGGGGCAGATCGATAATAACCGGGCCGGAGGCATCGACCAGCACGTTGAATTCCGACAAATCACCGTGAATCAGACCCGCGCAGAGCATTTTAACCACGTCCTGAATGACTTTGGCGTAATAGGTCTCGGCCTGCTCTGGGGTAAGCGTCACTTCGTCCAGACGCGGCGCCACGTTGCCCTCGGCGTCGCTGATCATCTCCATCAACAGTACACCGTCGACAAACCCATGGGGCTCGGGCACCCGCACACCCGCCGAGGCAAGGCGATAGAGCGCGTCGACTTCGGCATTCAACCACGCCTGCTCCTGCTCTTTCTGGCCGTAACGGGTTTTTTTGGCCATCGCCCTTGAACGGCGGCTATTGCGCTCTTTACGCCCTTCTTGGTACTGAACGGCCTGTTTGAAGCTGCGCTGCTTAGCCTCTTTGAACACCTTGGCGCAGCGTACTTCTTCACCGCAGCGCACCACGTAGACCTGCGCCTCTTTACCACTCATTAACTGCACCAACACCTCGTCGATCATGCCATCATCGACAAGGGGCTGTAATCGTTTAGGAATTTTCATGGTTAGCTGCGTCGGCTCCTCTTTGGTACGCGTTCAATAACGGATACGGCGAACACGGAAAGCACGCCCTTTTAATTTATCACGCTCAAGTTTGGCCTGAGCTTGCTGGATCACATTGCGCTCAACGGCCACATAGGCACTGCGGGCGAGTACTTTGATTTTACCCACTTGATCGCCGCGTAGCCCACCTTCACTGGTCAGCGCTCCCAGAATATCACCCGGGCGCAGCTTATCTTTCTTGCCACCGGCTAATTGCAGTGTCGCCATCGGCGGCTCAAACGGCACCGAGTGCTGGGGTTTAGGCATAGGTTCCGTTTTAATCGCCTGCTCCAGCAACCCTTCCAGCCGCTCCAACCGGTAGCTCTCTTTAGGGGTGACGAGCGTACAGGCAATGCCGCTGGCCCCAGCACGCCCGGTGCGCCCTACCCGGTGCACGTGAACATCAAGCTCGCGGGCAATTTGGTAGTTAAACACGGCATCTAGCTCGGCGATATCCAAGCCTCGGGCGGCCACATCGGTGGCCACCAAAATAGATACACTCTGATTGGCGAACAGAATCAGTATGCGGTCGCGGTCTTTCTGCTCAAGATCGCCATTCAGCGCCACGGCGCTAAACCCGGCGTCTGTCAGCTGCTCGGCGACTGCTTGGGTTTCGCGTTTGGTATTGCAGAACACCACGCTGGTGGCAGGTCGATAGGTCAGCAGCAGCTGGCGCAGCGCATCGAATCGCGCTTCTTCATTGGCGACGCTATAAAAGTGCTGACGAATGGTGCTGGCATCGTGCACTTCAGCGATTTTGACCTTCACCGGATTACGCACTACCCCGCGGGTCATCTCGGTTAGGCCGCCTGACGACTGCTCATCCGGAAACGTTGCGCTAAACAGCAGCGTTTGGCGGTCAGCTGGGGTGTCGGCAATGATGTCATCAATGGTTGCCTGGAAACCCATATCCAACATGCGATCCGCTTCATCCAGCACCAGCATGGTGAGAGAACCCAGAGCGAGCGAGCCTTTGCGCAAATGCTCGTCGATACGCCCTGGGGTGCCGACCACAATATGTGCCCCGTGCTCTAAAGAGCCGAGCTGCGGGCCAAAGGGCGCACCGCCGCAGAGGGTGAGTATTTTCACATTGGCCATACCGCGGGCCAAACGGCGCAGCTCTTCGGCGACTTGATCAGCAAGCTCCCGGGTGGGGCACAGCACCAGGCCCTGCACCGCGAAGCTCTCCACTTTCAGCTTAGCTAGCAACGCTAAACCAAACGCCGCGGTTTTGCCTGAGCCGGTTTTCGCCTGGGCCAGCACGTCGCGCCCGGCCAGCATGGGCGGCAGGCTTTCCGCCTGCACCGGCGACATTTCGTGGTAGCCAAGGGTGTCTAGATTCGTAAGTAGCGCCGTTGGAAGCGCCAGAGATGCAAAAGAAGTGTCGGACACAGAAAATTCCTGAAGGGGCCGTATTGCCCCGCAAACCTATAATGTGAAGCACCATACCAGAAAGTGCCTCGGGCTGCGCCGCCATCACATCGACATCACGCTGCCAGCGGTACAAATGTAGCCTGAATCAACGTAGCTAAGTCCTTTGGGGAAAGCTCAATCTCAAGCCCGCGGCGCCCTGCACTGACATAAATGCTGGCAAAATGTTCGGCGGAGTGGTCAATAAAGGTGGCTAAGCGTTTTTTCTGCCCCAGCGGGCTAACGCCCCCCAGTACGTAGCCCGTCGTGCGCTCAACTTCCGACGGCTCTGCCATGGCCGCTTTTTTGGCCCCAGCGGCTTTGGCAATCTGCTTTAGGTTTAGCTGCCCTGTGACGGGCACAATGCCCACTGCCAGCTGCTTACCATCCAGCTTTACCACCAGTGTTTTAAATACTTGCTTAACCGCGACGCCTAGTTTTTCAGCCGCCTCCAACCCATAGGAGTGCGCGGTGGTATCGTGATGGTACTCATGGATTTGAAAGGCAATGCCTGCGTGTTTCGCGCTATTGATAGCCGGTGTCATGTCGTTCTCTTCGTTAACAGCGTTGATACGATGACGTTACTGAGTGGCACACTGCGCCGGATAAGTTAATAACGTGACAGGCAAATGGAAGTCAACTGATTGGAACATCTAGACGCTTTGATGGATGCTTCTGGAAAGCTGTGCTCCAGCTACTATGTTTAAAAGTGCAATGCTCAACAGTGCAGTGCTTAATAGTGCAGAAGGTAAAAGGAAGCTAACCGAAAGGAGACCAGCAATGCCAGCAACCTCTAAAGCGCAACAAAAAGCGGCAGGAGCAGCGCTTTCCGCTAAGCGCGGTGAAACCAAGCCCAGTGAGCTTTATGGTTCGTCTAAAGAGATGTATGACTCCATGAGCGAGGAGGAGCTAGAAGATTTCGCGAGTACAAAGCGCAAAGGCAAGCCGGAAAAGAAAGAGGATTGATCACCCTATTGCCCCTACCTGCTAAAAGAGTCATATAAGACAACAGCGCCAGCTTCGATAAGCTGGCGCTGTTGGTATTGACTAACTCATCGTTACTGCTTGCAAGGCACCACTTTACGCAGGGTGTCTTTTGCCCATAACGTTTGACCATCAGGCGTGCGACCATGCTCATTCCAGCGTTCAGCGGTTTCCAGGCAGAAAGAGCCGGCGCTTTCAACGCTCGCATCGCGATTGGCTGGGCGCTCGCCGCCAATCCGCATAACATCCGGATTGTTGGTGGTATAACTTGGCGCAATGGTAGAACTTGCACAGCCAGCGACCAGTGCGGTCAGCAGCAGTACGGGTAAACAGCGGCGCAATGGCATGTTTTTACAACCCTCAACGTAGCACTATTAAGCCGACACCCATTGTCGGTAGCGCTTGATAGCACTGCCTCTGACAGCGCGTCAATATTTTTTCACCTGCCTCTAGCCAGCAACCAGGGTAAGGCTGGTGATCGGGCGTAGATTTAGCCGCTTACAGCGCTGCTCGACGCTGTCCACAATCTCCTGGGCGTCGTCGAACTGCTGCTTGTCTAGCTGGATATCCACCATCAGGAAGCTGCCCACCTGGGCTAGGCGCACATCGTCAGCTGCCACATCAAAATCGGCAATATCTTTCACTACATCACGACGCATACTGCTGCACGATACGCCGAACATCAGCTCGCGTAGCGCCCCCCTCACCATGCGAATCGGCATCGGGAGAAAGTAGCCTGCAATGATGAGCACCATGACCGGGTCAGCGAAGCGTGCGTAGCTGGCCCAGGGCGACTTTGTTAGCGCCCAGGTAAGCGCAAAACCGAGCATGACGGCGGCACTCAGCCAGGTATCCATCTGCCACTGGCGCAATTCAGCAGCCAGTAGCGAGGAACGCGCCACCCGGGCGTAGCGCGCCAGCCACCACCAGGTTAATAGGCAGCCCGTCACATTGACCACGCCAAACATCAGCGCCAAATCCAGCGTGACCAGACGCCCACCGTCAAGCAGGCTCCACAACGCCGATACCAGCGAGACAATACAGACCATCGCGATCACTACGCCTTTGAGCAGCACGGCAAGCGGCTCTACCGTCAGCCGCCCAAAGGGGTAGTGATCATCTGCAGGTTTACGCGCTTGCTGAAGCGCAAATAGCGATAACGACGCCAATACCAGGCTTAACAGCGAGTAGCCACTGTCAAAAAGAATCGTTATGGAACCGCTGGTCAGCCCTAGCGCCAGCCCGGTAAACGCAAACAGGCTGGCTGAAATAGCTGAAAATCTTAGCGCACGGCGCTCGGCAACAAAGGGGGTCACGCGGATAACTCCATCGGCGAATTGTGGGCCATAATAGTCAGGAGTTATAACAATCACGAATCGCTCAGCGCCAAGTTTACTGGCGCTCAAAGGACTAACCGAGGTAATGATGCGCGCTGAACAGGTACAGGCTTTTATTGATGTCACCGAGCATGGCTCCTTTGCTGCCGCGGCACGGCATACAGGCCTCAAGCGCAGCACCCTGAGCGCTGCGGTTAATGCGCTGGAAGACAGCCTGGGCGTGGCACTATTTGAGCGTTCGGGCAACAGCTTAACGCTAACCGCCGTAGGCGATAGCGTACTTCCCGACTGCTACCGCCTGCTAACCAGCGCCAGTCGGATCAAAAAACACTGCCATCAGCACTTGCAGGGGGTGGAAAGCCAACTCGGCATTGCCCGCGATGACGCCTTGCCCGAGGCGTTTTGGCGCCAGTTGATGCACGATTTAAAGCAGCAGTTTCCGCTAACCGCGATTTCGGTGTACCTGGTACCCCCACAGGAGCATACCCAGTTTGTGCAGCGTCAAACGGTGGATATTGCCTTTGGCCTGTATACCGCCGAAGGCATCGACGCCAAGGCGGCCAATCTTGCTCCCGTCAGTATGCGGTTGGTAGCAGCGCCCCATCACCCGCTAAGCCGCCTCCCCAGCGTTAACCGCGACGACCTGGCCCAGTACACCCAAGTGTGTTTGACCCACGTGCAGGATGACAAGCTGATCAGCGAGGCGCTATTTTCAGGCAATTACCTTGGGTTGACCATGTTTGAGGTAATTCGCGACGCCGTCATCAACGCGACCGGCTGGGCGCTGCTGCCCTACCCGCTGATTAAAGGCGCCCTGGAGGCAGGCACGCTTTGCACGCTTAACCACGATCTGGCGTTGGAGAGCCATTACTACCGCTATGTTGAAAGCGATAACTGTGGCGTGGTCGCCACCGCGCTATTGAATAAAGTGACGCATTTTTTAGCCACCCTGAATTAAGCCAATGCAGACTTATTGACATATCGTTGAAATCTTTTTTGTGGCAAAAAACGCCAAAGCCTTCCACGCTATTAAAAACAGCTAAATAAGGAGACGCCAGGACACGCCACGTGAGCAACACTGGTAAGTGTCATCTAGACGTAATACGCACCTGCCAGTGTCGAAGTTGCCGTCAACCAAGGAGTGATTCCAACGATGGTACGACTCGATAAGAAAGCCACTCGGCTGTACGTGTTGGACACCAATGTCCTCATCCATGACCCCACCGCGCTCTACCACTTCGATGAGCACGATGTCGTTATCCCCATGACCGTCCTGGAGGAACTTGATAAGCACAAAAATGGCGTACGTGAAATTGCCCGCACGGCTCGCCAAATCAGCCGTACGCTCTCTGACCTTACCAGCCAAGTCACCTTTGATGAGATCCAACGTGGTATTCCGATTCCCCGGCTCAGCGGCGACACAGGACGCCTGCACTTTTTATGCTACAACGATTTAAAGCTCTTTGACGCCCTCGACGATAGCCCCGATAACCGCATACTGGCGGAAACCTGCCGCCTACGCGAAGAACGCCCCGACGCCTCGGTCATCCTGATCACCAAAGACATTAACCTGCGCGTTAAAGCCGCCGCGCTAAAAGTGCCTGTTGAGGATTATCTCAACGACCGTGCCTTCTCCGACAGCGATGCCATGATTGAGGGCGCACAGGTCTACGCCTCCGCAGGCCAGAATGGTGCATCATTATGGGAAACGTTGAATGTTGACGTTACCGTGGAACGACTTGATCACCATACTTTCTACCAACTTACCGGCAATATGCCCCGCCACTGGCACGTGGGCATGCTGGTCTCGGATAGCGAAAACGGTGCAGAGTTTGAAGCGATCATCCGCGAGCTGGGCCCCTCTTCGGCGCGCCTTCAGCTACTGACTAACTACCGCCATCACGCGGGCGTGTGGGGGGTTCACGCCCACGACAGCCGGCAAAATTTCACGCTCAACCTACTCATGGATCCCGATATTGACTTGGTCACCATTGCCGGTAATGCCGGTACCGGCAAGACCTTTATGACCCTGGCCGCGGCCTTCCAGCAAACCCTGGATGCCAAGCTGTTCGAGCGCATTGTGTTTACCCGCGCGCCGATTCCCATGGGCGAAGACATTGGCTTTTTACCCGGCACCGAGGAGGAGAAGATGTCACCGTGGATGGGTGCCTTCCACGACAATATGGATAACCTGCTGCGCAACGAGGAGGGAGAATCCAGCTGGGATAACGGCGCCACCCGGCAGTTGATTGGCTCGCGGGTACAGATCCGCTCGCCAAGCTTTATGCGCGGACGCACCCTAAACGACACCTTTTTGATTATTGATGAGGCGCAAAACTTCACCCCCAAACAGCTTAAATCGCTGGTAACACGGGCGGGGCGCAATACTAAAATTGTTTGCCTGGGCAACGTTGGACAGATTGATACCCCCTATCTCACTGCCAACACCTGCGGTATGGCCGCGGTGGTTGAGCGTTTCCGTGATTGGCCCCACGCCGGGCATATCACTTTGAAAAGCGTTGAGCGCTCGCGCTTGGCCCTGGCGGCGGAAGAGCTGCTTTAAAAACCAACTGCCTCCCACCGCTAACAAAGGGTGGGGGGTTACTCTGTCTCGCTGTTCCCGGTTGAGTTCTTCAATGACCGGGGGGCACCAATGGTATCCGCAGCAAACGCCTCCCGCTCACCTAGCGGACGTGCCTCACCAATGGTGGTGTCGTTGAAGGTTTGGCGCTCCATCTCACAGTTAACTTCGGCACCAAACAGCACCACAAAGGCAGATAGCCAGAACCAGAGCATCAGCGCTACCACCGCCCCCAGTGAACCGTATAGCTCGCTAAAAGTAGAGAAGTAACGCACATAGAGCGAAAGGCCGCCGGAACCTAACAACCACATCACCGTTGCCAGCAGCGTGCCATAGCTTAACCAACGCCACTGGGCTGAACGCCGATAAGGCGCGTAGCGGTAGAGCAGCGCAATTAGCATACTCATAATGAACAACAATGCTGGCCAGCGCAGCCACTGCAGTATCTGATTCAGCGGTTGGTCAATCGCCAGAGCGTTGACGGCCACTGGCACGATGGCAATAAATGCCAGCGAGACCAGGGTCATAAAAATCAGACCAAATGTCAGCGCGACCAGTACCACTGCGCGGTGTAACAGGCTGCGTTCTTCGGCTTCGCCATACACCACGTTAAGGCCAATCACTAATACCGCTACGCTTTTGGAAGCGATAAACATGGCAATCAATAGCCCGGCGAGAGCGCCGAGAAAGCTACCCGACTTCGCACTCTCAACGACCTGCTGGGCCTGCTTATCAATTAACTCGGCAGCATCCGGTGGCATAAAACGGCTGATTTCATATAGCTGCTGACCTGCTTCATAAGGATCAAACAGTAACCCCCAGAGGGAAATGACCGCCGCGATGGTGGGAAATAGCGCCAGCAAGGCGTAGAACGCCACCCCAGCCGCCAGCATGGTAAGACGGTTACGGCGCGCGGCGCGCACTACCCGCCAGACAATATCCTGCCAGCCACGTTGCGGGATATCACCAGGCACCTGCGCGCAGCGACCGCGCGAGAGCTTACCCATAGCAGGCTCCTGACAAGCACATTGCAAACAGTCGTCTCATCGTTGGCCTTCCCACATTAGTAACGCCGCGAGCAATACGGCAAGCACCATCATCAAGCCACTGGCATGGTGACGCAACCAGGACTCGGCCGACAACAGCCGCGTTAAATACCCCATCAACGTTGCTTCGGTTTTTTGCGCGCTGGCTACACTCGCCGCTTTCACCTGGGCGCAGTAGTGCCCAAAACAACGTACCGGCACCATCACAGCGCCGACTATAGCGGCGTAGAACCACCATAGATCACCTGCGGGAAGCGATTTACCCTTCAGCGGTCGCGTTAATAGCCAGCCCACCGTCGCGAACAGAACGCCCACCGGCAAGGGCCACATAATCCCCAGCCACTCTTTAAGTGGCGGTATCTCGATGCTGCCTGCTGGAAGGGGAAGCCAAAGCGGCGTTAACAGCGCTGCGGCAATGGCGACTAACCAGGCGCCCCACTGCTCTCGGTTACTGCCCCCTTGATGGCGCTGCTGCCACTGGCGCCAAAGGGCAACACTCACCAGTGCCGCGGTACCGACAGCGGCCCAACTAAGCAATTTGATCAGCGATTCATGGTGCATTTCATAAAGCGGACTCTTCACGCCCCACTTGCTGATCAGGCCCGCGCCAATGGCGCCCGCCAACGAGATACCCGGCAGTGCCAGCAACGCCCAAACCAACGGCAACGGCCAGCGAGGGAGATGCTCGCTGATACTGGTGCCCATAAATAGCGCGCCTTTGGCCAGCGCGTGATGTGCAGCAAACAGTACCAAGCCTGGCCATAGCAGTGGCCATACGTCTGGCGCCACTAAGCCCATGGCCACCAGCGCCGTCATCATACCCATCTGACTGATACTGGAGTAGGCCAACACGGCTTTGGGATGACGCTGAAAAACCCCATACAGCGCGGCGCCAAACGCCGCCGCAAGCCCCGCCATCAGCATCAGGTTGCCAAAGTGGGCGAGCGATTGAGACACCTGTTCATCACCCAGCGGCAGCACACTGATCCAGCTCAATAGCCCTGCCTTAATCATCGCCCCGCTAAGCACCGCGCTAGCGGGCGCCGGTGCCACCGGGTGGGCCAACGGCAGCCATACGTGCAGGCCGATAACACCCGCTTTCACGCCAAAGCCCAGACACAGCAAGGTGGCCATCCATGCGCCGTGCTCAGCGTCTAAAATACCTTCGCGTACCCCTTGGAGCGTAAGCGTATCGGCTTCACCGGCCGCCCATAGAAAGCCGCCAAGAATGAGCCCTTCCCCCACCACGGCTAATATCAAATAGGCCTTGGCCCCCAACCGTGCCTCCTGTGAGCCGCTATGCACCACCAGCGCGTAGGCGGCGAAGGTCATCAGCGCAAAACCTAGATAAAAGCTGGCGATATCCTGGGCAATAATCAGCAGCACGTTGCCCAGCAGCGTCAGCGGCCAAAGCAGCGCCAGACGCAACAGGCGCCGCTCGGCGTCTTGATCACCGTCCCGGGCCTTCGCCTGCTCCGCCGCCAAATAGCCTCTGGCATGAAACGCCGCCAGGCTCCAGAGCAGCGCGGTAAACGCAAGCCACGGGCGGCTTAACGAGTTGAGCGCCCATTCGCCGCCCAGCATCCAGGCATCCAACGTCCACTGCGCCTCACCGCCGTAGGCTAACAGCAGCGCTGGCCAACCGGCGCTTAGCCATAGCGCTGAAAAATAATCGCGCCGCACAGAGGGAGTGCGATAGGCGTTGCATAGCGTCCAGCCGACGACGACCAGTGGCCAAAGTAGCGCCAGGGCAAGCAGCAGCGTCATCATGGCAGATACTCCCCGGACGCCACGCGAGCGGCCCAATCCAAGGGACTAAAGGGCAGCCCGGCAAACAGCCCAGCACCCAGGCTGGCCAGGGCGGTAAACGCCATGGGCCAAAGTAACCAGCCATGAGTTTCTAACCGACCTAGACGCTGCTCTTGGGGCCAACGCCCTTTGCCATGGGCAGGCCCTGAACGGAACCACAAACGGTGCACAATGGGTAAAAAGTACATGGCGTTGAGTGTGCTGCTCGCCACTAGCACGGCGACGACCCAGTACATCTCGGCTTGAATCGCGCCAACCCCGAGATACCACTTGGTAATAAAGCCCGCCACAGGAGGAAGGCCAATCATGCCAAACGCGCCGATAGTAAACGCAATGCTGGTCAATGGCATACGCTTACCAGCACCGTCCATTTCATCAATGCGATGAATCCCCAGCTCTTCGGCGTAGTTGCCCGCGCAGAAGAACAACGTGATCTTCATTAACCCCTGATGCAGCAAGTGCGCCAAGGCCCCGACGGTACCAAACGGGCCGAATAAGCCTATACCGAGTATGACGTAGGAGACTTGGCTGACCGTAGAAAACGCTAGGCGTGGTTTGAGCTCCTCTTGGGCAATCGCCCTTAACGAGCCATATATAATGGTAATAGAGGCCGCCACCGCTAACGCGGTGATAACGCCCAGCTCTACACTTAGTTCAATGCCAAACAGATCGTAAACCACCCGCATAATGCCGAAGGCCCCCGCCTTCACCACCGCAACCGCGTGCAGCAGCGCGCTCACCGGCGCGGGCGCCACCATCGCTCTGGGTAGCCATCCGTGCAGCGGTACCATGGCGGCTTTCACAGCAAGCCCTCCCACCAGGAGGGCAAATATTAGCGTTAGCAGACCACGGTGATCGTTCACGTAGTCGCCCAAACCCTCTTCTGAGGAGAACGATTGATCCCCGGTCAGGCTATACAGCAGCACAGCCCCCAGTAGCAGCACCACACCGGCGCTTAGCGTATAGCGTAAATAGACACGCCCCGCATTGAGGGCTTGCTGCGTCCCCTTGTGAACCACCAGTGGGTAAGTGGAGAGCGTCAACATTTCGTAAAAAATCAGGAAGGTAAACAGGTTATCGGCGAGGGCAATGCCGATGGTGCTCGCCACGCACAGGCTGAAAAAGCCAAAAAAACGCTTCCGGTTGGCAGAACCTTCTAAATAGCCGATAGCATAAACCGTGGTGCATAGCCACAGCAGCGACGATAACCCGGCGAACATCACCCCTAGCGCATCGCTGCGCAGAACGAAATCAACGCCCCCCACTACCTGAAAGCTAAAAATGTCCTCATGTCCTGCGGCTACCCGCCTGACCATCAGCATAACCAGAATAATCTTAACCACTGCCGCCGCGAGGTTGATCGTCGTACGCAGTCGCCTCGCGTCTTCCGGCAGCGCAAAAATAATCACCACCACCAGGAGCGAGGTCGCCAAAGCGGTCAGCGGTAACCAGGCGGCGTTCATGGGCTACCTCCATGCATCAATTCCAGCGGGAAATGCGCCAATAGCCCCAGGGCGAACGCAATCAGTGCCAGCGTTAGTGCGATCAGATCCATACCGGGCGCCAGAGGTTGGTAACGATGGCGGGGGGCCGTTTCGTCAAACGAGTAACGAAACAGGCGGAATATATAGGCCGCGGTTAATAGCGTGCCGGTTAATAACGCCGCCACCGCCCACCACTGCTGGGTGATGATCATCGCCTGCAGCAGCATCCATTTCGCCGTAAAGCCAGCACTGGGCGGAAGGCCCATTAAAGTGATAGAGGCGACGCCAAACACTAGCAGTGACAGCGGCAAACGGCGGCTGGTACCCGCCAAGCCTTTAAGCGTGCTCTCGCCGGTGGCCAGTATTAGGTTGCCTGCGGCCATAAACATGGCGGCTTTGGCAAAGGCGTGGCCCATTAGCTGCAGCCAGAACCCTTCCCAAGCTAACGCACGGGGCAGCGGTTCGATATTGGGCCCAAGCAGCAGTGGAAAAGCCACCATCAGGTAGCCCAACTGGGCCACGGTGGACGAAGCAACCAGGGTTTTAAGCGAATCAGTACGCCATGCCAGCAATCCGCCCCATACAATCGCCAGCAGGCCTAACCAGGCGATAACACGCGGGGCATAGAACGTTTCAGGGAGTAGAATGCTCCACAGCTGCAGCAGTATAAACAGCGACGCTTTGATCACCAGCGCGGCATGCAACGCGCTCACGGGTGTCCAGGCACTCTCATGCACCGGGGTCAGCCAGGCATGCAGCGGAAACAGTGCGGCTTTTAAGGCTAGGCCAGTGCCGATCAAGGCGGCGGCGAACCATGCCACCGGGCCAGGCTCTATCACATCAGCCAAGCCCTGCAGATCCAATCGACCCCAGTGGCCTAAAATCAGCGCGACCCCGAGTAGATAGGTGAGCGAGCCTACCAGCGCCAACAGCAAATAGCGCATTCCCGCCACTAGCGCGGGCACCTTTCCCGATAACAGCAGCATACCCACCGCCGCCAAGCCCATCAGTTCCAGTGCTAGGTAAAGGGTCAACAGGTCGGTGGCCAACCAAATTAATGAGAGTGCACTCAGCACAACGCCCATCAGCGGCCAGAGCCAGCGTGCCAAAGGCCCGGTTTCGCTTAAGCGCAGGTACCCTGGTGTATAAAGCGCCGCAGCAACGCCGATCACCTGGGTCATTAACAGCAGTAGTACGCTCAGCCCATTTAAGCGGAGTGACAAGAGAATACCGGCTATTTCCCACTGCCAGCGGAGCAGACCCGCCTGGTCATAAGCAGATAGCAGCATCCACCCGGACACCAATATCGGCAGGCTCGCCAGCGCAACGGGAAAGGCGCGTTTAGGGGGAAAGAGTGCCGCCAGCATACCCAGTAGAAGCGGCAAGCCAAGCGCAGCTAACAGCGCCCAATGAGTGCTGGCAAGAGGTTCAAAGGTGCTATCGAAAAGGCCAAAGCGCCAAGTCATGTGGCGCTCTCCTTGGGCTTACCGTCAGGCCCTAAGGCTTCGACCCCTTCCAGATGTAAAAGCTGCCGAATCAGCAGCGCACCCAGCATGCTCCCCAGCCAGGCGACTAACAGCCCGACGCTAATTAACGCCTGGGCAGACGCCGAGGTGCCCGCCACACCGGCCAGCAGCATAAATACCCCCGAGCCGAGAATATTGAACGCCAGCAATCGGCGCAGCAAATGGCGATGCAATGCAAACGCCCCCAGAGCGCTGGCGGCAATCACCACGCCCGCAAGCAGCAGCGGATGCTGTGAAGGTGAATACGCCATGTCAGCGATGACATAGCGGATTGCGGCACCCACCATAACAAACCAGGCCAGCGCCAATACCACGCGCATCGCCACCCGCGACCAGGGCTCGCTAAATCTATCCCGCTCTAGAGGGGATGAAACGCCGGGTGAAACGTGGCCCAGGGCATAGAAAAAGCAGGCCCCGGTTAGCACAACGCCCAGTACCAACTCGACAGCAGCGAGCCAGGGAGCCTCTAGCCACCACCAAGCTAGTGTCATTGAAGCCGCAAAGGCGACAAAAAAGCAGCAGGCACGCAGCAAGTGGCGATCAAACAGGCACACCAACGCCGATGCCGTTAGGCACAGCGCCAGCAGCATTTCGACTGTCTCAAGAGGTTCTATCGCATCAAAGGGAGCTATCATTCGTTTTCGCTACGTCCTTGCATCGGTCACGAATAGGAATAGGCGCTTAGTTTAGGCGAGCACCCAGCCATTTGCCGATATCATTGACCTGCTGGGGGCAGAGCGCATGGGCCATGGGGTATTGGCGGTAGTTAACCGCATAGCCCATCTCTTTTAGGCGGTCGGCGCCGCTACGACCCAGGCTTTCAGGCACAATGGGGTCGAAATTACCGTGTTGCACTTCCACCGGGATCTGACGATTAGCTTCTGCAAGGTCGATATTGTCGGCGGTCGCGAAATAGGTCGACATGGCTAACAGGCCACCCAGCGGCGCGGGGAAAGTCAGCGCGGCATGATAAGCAACCGCACCACCCTGCGAAAAGCCCGCCACAATAATGCGCCGGCTATCGATACCCTGGTCAATCTGCTCTTGAATCAGCGCCTGGATTCGCTCAGCGGATTTCTTGAGCTGAACCTCATCGACCCGACGCCCCAAATCCATGGCGAGAATATCGTACCAGGCAGGCATCACCATGCCGCCATTAATCGTCACCGGCAGGCGGGGTGCATGGGGCATGATAAAGCGCACATGCGAATCTTTAGGCAGCGCCAGTGCAGGCACCAGCGGCTCAAAATCGTGCCCATCCGCGCCTAAGCCGTGAATAATGAACACACAGGCATCGGCGGGTTGACCATCTTTCGGCTCAATAACCAGTTCGCCAGGAGCAGTCATAGCGTCGTCTTCCTTATGCAAAAAGCGTCACCCTAGCGCAAACCCGCGTTAACAGCGAGCAGGAGAGCGCCTAAAAATAGTCACAGCCCACTTAAAAAGGCCATACCAAGGGAATTAACACCAGCGCTATGGCCCCCGTCAGTATATTTAAACCGCTGCCCAGGCGTAGAAAATCGCTGACCCGGTACCCCCCTGGGCCATAGACCATCAAATTGGTTTGATAGCCAATGGGGGTTAAAAAGCTTGCCGAGGCGGCAAACATGACGGCCACCACATAGGGCATCGGGCTAACGCCCAAGCTTTCCGCAGCGCTCATCACCACCGGGAAAATAATCACCGCCGCTGCGTTATTGGTGACAAGTTCGGTAAGCAGCGCCACCACGCAGTAAGTGCCTATTAACAGCAGCAGTGGATTACCCGCCACCAGGGTCAACACTCCGCCGCCGATCACTCCGGCAGCACCGGAGCTCTGCAACGCCGCCCCCACCCCAAAGGAGGCGGCAATGGTGAGCAGCACCTGGGTATCCAGACCACGCTTGGCAGCACCTACCGAACAGCAGCCTGTCAGCAGCGCCAAAGCGGCACCCAGCATGGCAGCGTTAAGCATGCTCAGCACACCGAAAGCGGCGAGTAGCACGGCACCTAATAGCAGGCCCCAGGCGAGCGGCGCTTTTTCATGAATCGGCCGCGCCGCGCCATTGAGTTCACTAATCAGCAAAAAATCCCGTGACTGGCGATGCCGCTCAATAAACGGGGGGCGCGCCTCAAGCAGCAGCACATCGGCTGGCTGCAGCCGCACCTGGCCCAGATTGCCCTTGACCCGTTCGCCACCACGGCAGATCGCCAGCACCGCTGCCCCATACAGGGTTCTAAAGTGACCATCACGAATACGCTGGCCAATAAACTGGCACTGATTAGACACCACCGCCTCGACCAGGCGACGCTCTTTAAACTCCTTCTCCAAACTGGAAGTGCCATCCCGGGAGGGGATCAAACCGCGGATTTGCTGCAACTCCACCGCCGCATCAGAGGTGCCTGCAAACACCAGTCGGTCACCGCCTTTGAGCTGCTCGCCAGGCCCCACCACACTGACCACGTTGCCCCCGCGCTCAATTTCGACCAGAAACAGCTCCTGCAGGTGGCGTAGCCCTGCCTCTTCGACAGTGCGATCCACCAGCACACCCGCCGGGTCGACTTCCATTTCAATGGTGAACTCTCGCGGATTGGCGAACGCATTGGCCAGCCCCTCCCGAGCGGGCAACAGGCGTGGCCCTAACAAAATGAGATAGGCAAGTCCGGCCACCGCGACGGGAACGCCTACCCAGGCTAAATCCAAAAGGCCCATACCAAGCTCCGGGTAGCGCTCCAGCAATAGCCCATGCACCACCAGGTTTGTGCTGGTACCAAATAGCGTGATAGTGCCACCCAGGATAGAAGCGAAACTAAGCGGCATCAGCAGCCGCTGGGGAGACAAGCGCAGCCGACGGCTCCAGCTCATGACCGCGGGAATATAGGTAGCGACGACGGGGGTATTATTGACAAAGCCACTAAGCGAGGCCACCGGCAGCAGCAGGCGAACCAGCGCACCCCTCTCGCTTTTGGGCCGTTTGAGCACATAGCGAATGATCAGGTCGATGCCGCCGGTTTCGCGAATACTGGCTACCAGCACATACATAAACGCCACGGTAAACAGGCCGCTATTGGAGAAGCCCCCCAGCGCCTGCTGGGGGTCAATAACCCCCAACGTCATTAGCACAATAACCGCGCCCAACAAAATAATATCCGGCCCCAGGCGTGAAAAGGCCATCAACGGGAAGATGGTGAGCACCACCCCTACCGCTATCCAAGCATCCAGCGACATAACCACGACATCCTTAACAAATAAGCATTGGTCGTATTGTGAAGCCAATCTTATATTCTAAAAAGTTATTTTTAGAAACATTTAAAGATCAAAATGGAATAATGGTGTGAGGTGTGAGGTGTGAGGTGTGAGGTGTGAGGTGTGAGGTGTGAGGTGTGAATTAAGTATAAATTGAAAAACCTACACAGCAATCGAGTAGGAGGGGGAGTTACCTCCCCCGTCCTCTCACACCACCGTACGTACGGTTCCGTATACGGCGGTTCATGTAGAACGTTTGAGCCATCTTACCGCGTCCAGTATCGAGATCAGCCCCTGGTCGTAAAACCACTTTCTCGGCAAGGCCTGATTCATGTGCGAGGCTCCTGCATTCCACCAGGGCCCTCGCCCGTTGCCCGTCGATTTCCAAGCCCGGTATGCGTCCAGACCCAGCCCTCGCAGCTTCCGGCGCCGAGTTGCTGGGCGTTTCCATTGCCGCCAGATCAGGCCGCGTAAGCGGCGGCGTATCCATTGATCCAGCGCTTCCAGCGGGCGCTTTACATCAACGA
The DNA here is from genome assembly GCF_031010175.1 of Halomonas sp. SpR1. Classification (GTDB taxonomy): domain Bacteria; phylum Pseudomonadota; class Gammaproteobacteria; order Pseudomonadales; family Halomonadaceae; genus Vreelandella. The sequence continues at coordinate 20 of NZ_JAUAMB010000033.1, read as the reverse complement.
GGTCAAAGTAGTTGGCCCAA
>NZ_JAUAMB010000032.1 GCF_031010175.1 Halomonas sp. SpR1 | reverse complement strand
ACACTACATCCATTACTATAACCACGAGCGCATCAAGTCCAAACTAAAAGGCCTGAGCCCGGTGCAGTACCGAGCTCAGGCCTTGTCCGCTTAGTGTTTTACTGTCCAAGTTTTTGGGGTCAGTTCAGGGAAGCGGGCTTGAACGATGGTTAGAGACGTGATGAGTTTCAGCGCAGCACTTCTTCCTCCTTAAGCAACTTGTAGATCGCCTCAGCGCCCTGCTCCGGGGTAACGTCGGTGAGTACTTGCCCTCCCTTGCCTTCAGCCTTGGAGGCGGCCGCCTTGAAGCGATCCCTGGCCGAAGCCGCTTTGACGATTTTCAGACGCTTAGGCCGTTTACGCGCGGGGGCCAAGTGCCACTGAGCCAGCTCGCTGTCGGCTTCAGGGGCAGTGGGTGTTACCGAGAAGGTTGCTCGACGAGCCGGGCCAAAAGCGCTCTGACGCGCCGCCGGTGCCGCTTCATCCACACTGATGATCGCGGGTAGACGCACTTTGAGACGACGACGCTGCCCCCGTGGCAGCGCCTGAAGCAGCGTGACCACGCCATTCTCCACCTTTTCTACCGACGCCAAGCTATTAACCAACGGCCAGCCGAGATGTTCTGCCAACGCATAGGGCAAAAGCCCAGAACCTTCACCGCGCTCTGCCCGGGCACCGGTGATCACTAGTTGTGGCGAAGTTGCGGCTAAATGTTCCACCAGAGCCAGGATGGCATCGCTGCCTTCAGGCTGCTCCAGCAGGGTCATGGACTCCAACCCCATTCCCAGGTAGCCACGCAGGGCCGCCTCTCCATCATCATTCTGAGGGCCAGCGTGGAGAACGCTAATCCGGGTGCCCGGCAGTTCGGCTTCCATGGCCAGCGCCAGCTCCAGGCCCCGGGCATCCTGTTCGGCGCGCCGCGCACGACCGGTAGTGGGGTGGCGCCCTATGGAAACCAGCACCGCCACGTCGATTCCCTGTTTCTTTTGCTCTTGCCCTTGCTGTAGTTGATCAGGCCGCATCGCGCTGTCCTCCTCGCTGCTGTTCCACCATAGCCACTAACGCGGCAAGGATTTGCGTGCTATCGCCAATCACTGCCAGGTCGGCGCGCTTGATCATGTCGCAGCCTGGATCGAGATTGATCGCCACCACCTTGTCGCAGCGCTGAATGCCCTGGAGGTGCTGGATGGCGCCTGAAATACCCACCGCCATATACACTCGGGCGGTCACCCAGGTGCCGGTTGCGCCTACCTGACGGTCACGAGCCATAAAGCCGTCGTCCACCGCAACACGGGATGCACCTTCGGTAGCGCCCAGCACTTTCGCGGCGTGGTGGAAGGCATCCCACTCTTTAACGCCGTTACCGCCGGAGAGGATGAACTCCGCCTCGGCCAGCGCCACGCCCGCAGGATCCACGGCCACTTGTCCCAAATCTTCGATCCTCGACAGCGTGGTGGGAATCGACGTCGCCAGGCTCAGATGCTCCGCCGCGTGGCGCGTTTCGTCCACTGGCTCGGCGCACTCAGCCAGCGCCAGCGCAACCCGCGACAGAGGGCGCTGGATATCCAGGCTCCCGGCGGCGCCACGGGCAGTGCAGCGCCACCCCAAAGCGGCCTCATTATCAGCTTCCACCTGCCAGACCCCCGTGGCCGCGCGCTCGCCCAGGCGCAGGGCCAGCCGCCGCCCCAGATCGGCACCGCCCAGGGGCGAGTCAGGCAACAGCCAGAAGCGCGGCGCCATCACCCGCTCCACGGCACTCAAGGCTGCCAAACGCGTTTCGGGAGCAAACCCAGCGTAAAGCTCATCATCAAGTTGCACGACGCGATCAATACCGGCTTCGCCCAGGGCCTGCTCTTTAAGCTCGCCGCCCCCCTCGCCCTTATGCTCGCCAAACAGGATCGCCACCACAGCACCGGGCTGTTCGGCATCGGCATCAGCCAGACGCCGGGCTAGGCCCAGCAGATCCTTGTCATGTCCGGAGAGGCGTCCGCCGGTCAGGTCGGGCACCACGGCCACCAGGAAGGCGGGTTGATCAATGGTTACCGTGCGGCGGCTATCCCGGGCCGCCGTTGCTGTCGCGGTGGACTGCTCTCCTTGCTGGAGCCCACTACGGTCAATCCGTTTGACGCCATTGGGGCCGATAAAACCGATGGCCCGAGGATTCTTGCGCACCACGCCGTTGGGCCCCAGCCATTCACTGACGGCAGCCGCCCCGCCCCCGGTTCCACCAAGAGCGGCGATCACACTGGCGTGTTCGGGGTGCAGGCGGTTGCGGGCAATCCATTCACGACGTGGGTCGCGGCGCTGATCGCGACGAATAGTCTCACTCATACGGTCACCTCTTCAGCAGACGTCGTTGCAGCAGGCCGCCGGGATCTGCCAGACGCGCCATCAGTGGGACGCTCTACCAGGGCATCGGCCACCAGCTCGGCGATATCGCGAACCTCGGCACTGGCATCCACCACGCCTTCCAGCATGGCGGTGCACTGGGGGCAGCCCACCGCGACCAGCTCGGCGCCACTCTCCTTGACGTCGTTCATGCGCATATCGGGGATCCGCCGTTCACCGGGAATATCGGTAATCGGCGCGCCGCCACCGCCGCCGCAGCAGCGCGAGCGGAAACCGGAGCGTTCCATCTCCTTGACCTCAATGCCCAGCGCCTTAAGCACATTGCGCGGTGCATCATATTCACCGTTATAGCGCCCCAGGTAACAGGGGTCGTGATAGGTAACGCTGCCGCCCTTCCAGGGCGAGAATGTAAGCCGACCAGCATCATACAATTCTGCAATAAAAGTACTGTGGTGGCGTACATCGTAATGTCCGCCTAGTTCTCCATACTCATTGCCCAGCACATGAAAGCTGTGGGGATCACAGGTCACGATCTGCAGAAAACGATACTGGGAAAGAGTGGCAATATTGCGCTTCGCCAGGGATTGGAACGTCGCCTCATCACCCAGGCGCCGGGCCACGTCGCCGCTGTCGCGCTCTTCGGTGCCTAACACCGCGAAATCCACCTCGGCGGCGCGCAGCACTTTAACCAGGGCGCGCAGGGTGCGCTGGTTGCGCATATCAAAGGCGCCATCCCCCAGCCACAGCAGCACGTCGACCTGCTTGAGATCTGACATGAGCGGTAGGTTAAGATCCGCCGCCCAATTAAGCCGCGAACCAGGGTCGAAACCGCCGGGGTTATCAGTGGCAATCAGGTTGTCGAGCACCTCGGCGCCTTTATTGGGCGTTTTACCGCGCTCCAGGGTCAGGTGGCGGCGCATATCGACAATCGCATCCACGTGCTCGATCATCATCGGGCACTCTTCCACGCAGGCGCGGCAGGTGGTGCAAGACCAAAGCGTATCAGCGTCGACCAAGGCCTTCCCTTCCAGCGCTACGATGGGCCCATGGGGAGTCCCGGCGTGCTCTCCTACCGGCTTGCCGGGGTAGGGCGAGCCAGCATAGGTTGCATCACTGCCCCCGGCCATGCCCACGACCATGTCCTGGATCAGCTTCTTGGGGTTAAGTGGTTGTCCGGCGGCAAATGCCGGGCACACCGCCTCGCAGCGACCGCACTGCACGCAGGCGTCGAAGCCCAGCAGCTGATTCCAGGTGAAGTCGGCAGGCTTTTCCACGCCTAGTGGAGCCGCCTCGTCTTCCAGGTTCAGCGCCTTGAGGCCCGTTGAGCGGCCAGCCCCCCCTTTTTTCGTGGAGAAGCGCTCGGCGCGGCGATGAAAAGCTAGATGCAAGGCACCGGCGAAGGCGTGCTTCATGGGCCCGCCCCAGGCCATTCCAAAAAACATTTCGCCCAGGCCCCAAGCCACCACGCCCGCTAACACCAGCGCCAGCAGCCAACTACCACTGCCTTCAATCAAACTGTCGGGCAGCAGACCTACCGTGGGCAGCGTGATCAGGAAGACACCTATTGAAAACGCCATGAGACTCTTGGGCAGGCGCATCCAGGGGCCCTTGGAGAGCCGCGCGGGTGGGTTGATCCGCCGTCGTGCCACGAAGAGGCTGCCGACAAACATGGAAGCGCTAGCCAGCAGCAGTAATCCACCCAGCAGCGGATTAGCAATACCAAGCCCATGCACCAGGATCATCAGCGCGGCGGCAGCCACGAAGCCACCGGCGGTGGCCACGTGGGTGTTGGAGATCATTTTGTCACGCCCTACGACGTGGTGCAGATCCACCAAATAGCGGCGCGGCAGCGCCACCAGCCCCTTGAGCAGGTTAACCCGTGAGGGTCGCCCCTGTCGCCACAGGCGTATACGGCGCACGGCGCCGATCACCGCCAGGGCCAGGGCGGTGAAAATCAGTATCGGCAAGAGCGTTTCGAGCATGGTGCTCACCTCATCTTTGGTGCCATTGGCTTCGGCGGCGGGGCTGCTCTGGCGCCCCGCATTATTGTTGGCTTTCGCCTAAGTCAAAAGTCCTTGCAGATTCGCAGGGCGTCGTAGATGGCCGCATGGGTATTGCGCGGTGCCGTGCAGTCGCCTAGGCGGAACAGCAGGAAGCCCTCCCCTTCTTCGCTCAAGCTGGGCTGTGGCTGGATCGCGTAGAGCGCTTCCAGATTCACTTGGCCTTTGTTGCGGGACTGCTCTTTAAGGGCGTAGTAGAGCGCCTCATCGGGACGAACACCGTTCTCAACGACCACCTGATCCACCACGCGCTCTTCCAGGGCACCGGTGTACTCATTTTCGAGCACCGCCACCAGGGTGTCGCCCTCGCGGTAAACCTTATGCAGCATCAGGTCGGAGGACATGATGACCTCCTTCTCGTAGAGACTGCGGTAGTAGGTGGGGAAGGTGGTGCCGCCCACCGCCGCACCTGGCTTGATATCGTCGGTGACGATCTCCACCTTGGCGCCCTTATCAGCGAGGAAATCCGCCGCCGAGACGCCGGAGAATTCGCAGATGGCGTCATAAAGCAGCACGTTTTTACCCGGCGCCACTTTCCCGGAAAGAATATCCCAGGTGCTGACCACTAGGCTTTCCTCGGCATTCTCCGAGTAGCCCCACTCAGGGTGCTGGCTCAGGAAGGGCTGACCACCGGTGGCTAGCACGACGATATCCGGGCGCAGGTCGAGCAGCGTTGCTTCGTCGGCGCGGGTGCCGAGACGCAGATCGACTTTGAGACGCGCCAATTCCAACTGATACCAGCGGGTGATACCGGCGATCTGATCGCGCTGGGGCGCCTGGGCGGCAATGGTGATCTGTCCACCCAGGACCTCGGCTGCCTCAAATAGAGTGACGTCATGACCGCGCTCTGCTGCAACGCGCGCTGCCTCCATGCCGCCGGGGCCACCGCCGACTACGACGACTTTGCGTTTGGCGCCCTCAGTTTTCTCAATGATGTGGGGCAGGCCCATATATTCCCGCGACGTCGCAGCATTCTGGATACACAGCACGTCCAGGCCCTGATACTGACGGTCGATGCAGTAGTTAGCACCCACGCACTGCTTGATCTGGTCGATTTGGCCCATCTTGATCTTAGCGATCAGGTGCGGGTCGGCGATATGTGCCCGGGTCATGCCCACCAGGTCTACATAGCCACCCTCAAGAATTCGCTGAGCCTGATTGGGGTCTTTGATGTTCTGGGCGTGGATCACCGGTACGGTTACCACTTCCTTGATCCCCGCCGCCAGATGCAGAAAAGGCTCCGGCGGATAGGACATATTGGGAATGACGTTGGCTAGCGTGTTGTGCGTGTCGCAGCCGGAACCGATCACGCCGAAAAAGTCGACCTGGCCCGTGGCATCGTAGTAAGCGGCGATCTGCTTCATGTCGTCGTGGGAGAGACCGTCTGGGTGGAACTCGTCGCCACAGATACGCATACCGACGCAGAAGTCGTCACCCACCTCAGCACGTACCGCCTTAAGCACCTCCAGGCCGAATTTCATACGACCCTCGAAGCTACCGCCCCACTCATCCTCGCGCTTGTTAACCCGCGGGCTCCAGAACTGATCGATCAAATGCTGGTGCACTGCGGAAAGCTCAACGCCGTCGAGTCCGCCTTCCTTCGCCCGGCGAGCCGCCTGAGCGAAGTCGCCGATGATGCGCCAGATTTCTTCTTCCTCAATGGTCTTGCAGGTAGAGCGGTGCACCGGTTCGCGGATACCGGAGGGTGATACCAGGGTCGACCAATCGAAACCGTCCCAGCGAGAGCGGCGCCCCATGTGGGTAATCTGGATCATGATCTTGCCACCATGCTTGTGCACGGCATCGGCCAGATTCTGAAAATGTGGAATGATGCGGTCGGTGGACAGGTTTACCGAACTCCACCAACCCTGGGGGCTGTCGATGGACACGACCGACGAGCCTCCGCAGATACACAGGCCGCAACCACCTTTGGCCTTCTCCTCGTAGTATCTGACGTAGCGTTCAGTGGTCATGCCGCCGTCGGTGGCATGCACCTCGGCATGGGCGGTGCTGACCACACGATTGCGGATGGTCAACTTGCCGATCTCAATCGGTTCGAAAATTGCGTCAAATGCCATGATTTTCTCTCCTCATTCCCGCGGTTAGCGGGTGGCGTCGGTCAGCGGCCTAACGTCAAATACGCCGACATCGCAGCCTTCTTCGGCCCCACTCTGCGTTTGCTCGGCGACGGTGCGCAGTGAGCTTCCGCGTGCGGCGAGGATTTGATCCATGGCACCGGCGAACCAGCCGGTGAACATGTACTCCTCTTTGTGCCCAGTTTTGCCCAGCTGGTAGACGAAGCAGGAGTGCTCAAGCCGAACTCTCGCCGTACCTGCATCAAGGTCGATCTGCTCAGTAGTGAAAATTCCCCAGCCGCGCTGAGAGAGACGTGTCATATAGTGTTCGAAGACAGCCACGCCCTCGATTCCATGGCATTCGGCTTCTTTCTCGCACCAGTGCCAGGCGCTCTTGTAGCCGGCATGATAGAGAATCTCGGCATACTTCTCCGCGCCTAGCGCCTCTTCGACAGCCACGTGGTTATTGATAAAGAAGTGTCGTGGTACATAGAGCATCGGCAGAGCGTCGCTTGTCCAGACGCCGGTTTCGCTATCCACTTCGATGGGCAGTGCGGGGGCCAGTTTGGTCACGGTTGTATTCCTCAAATCTTGATTGTTATGGAGTAACTAAGCAGCCGTTCTGCAAGGCGAGCGGCGCCGGGGATAGGCCGTAGAGGGGGTCTTTTGCCATGGCCGGAAAATATTCCTGACAATTCCGGCATTTCCGCCATCCATGGCGGGCAGATGGCAAAAGTAGCGTCCAAGGAAGGATTCACAGCGCCCCCTCGTAGGCCTATCGCCGGTAAAGCCGCGTGAGTAGGGCTCATCAGCTCCCCCACACATCCTTGAGCACGCGCACCCAGTTCTCGCCCATGATCTTGCGCACCTGGGACTCACTCATTCCGCGTTTCAGGAGCGCCTCGGTAAGGTTGGGGAACTCGCCAATGGTGCGAATACCCTTGGGATTGATGATCTTGCCGAAGTCCGTCAGCCGACGAGCGTACCCCTTGTCGTGGGTCAACCATTCGAAGAACTCCTGGTCGTGGCCCTGGGTGAAGTCCGTGCCGATACCGATGGCGTCTTCACCAACAATGTTCATGACGTACTCGATGGCCTCGCAGTAGTCTTCGATGGTCGAGTCGATGCCTTTCTTCAGAAAAGGCGCAAACATGGTGACGCCGACGAAACCGCCGTGGTCGGCAATAAACTTGAGCTCTTGATCGGACTTGTTGCGCGGATGCTCTTTAAGCCCGGAGGGCAGGCAATGGGAGTAGCAGACCGGTTTCTGGGAGGCGAGAATGACTTCCTCGGAGGTTTTGGCACCCACGTGAGAAAGATCGCACATGATGCCGACACGGTTCATTTCGGCAACGATTTCATGACCAAACCCTGAAAGGCCGCCGTCGCGCTCGTAGCATCCGGTACCTACCAGGTTCTGGGTGTTGTAGCACATCTGTACGATACCCACGCCGAGCTGCTTGAAGATCTCTACATAGCCAATTTGATCTTCAAAGGCATGGGCGTTCTGGAAGCCGAAAATGATGCCGGTCTTGCCCTCTTCTTTCGCATGGGTGATGTCAGCGGTGGTGCGAACAGGACGCACCAGGTCGCTACATTCGGCCATTAGTTGGTTGGACTTGACGATGTTATCGACCGTGGCCTGAAAACCTTCCCACACTGAAACTGTACAGTTGGCAGCGGTAAGGCCGCCGCGGCGCATATCTTCAAGCAGCTCACGGTTCCATTTGGCGATGATTAAGCCATCGATGACGATAGCATCATTGTGCAGTTCAGAGGGGGTCATAGCTAAGCTCCAACATTGGTTAATGTAGCGAGCATAGCGCTGACGTTGGATTGGACTGCTCTTGGAAACGACGGCGGAAATTCCAAAAGCGTCATTGTGTCGTGAACACGACCACTACCCACGCACCCGCTAACCTTTGCAGAGGAGGAGGAGTACTTTAGAGATAGCAGCTACTAAAAAACCTGCTGCCCTTAGGTGGACAGCAGGTTTGGAACAGTGGTGACGAAGTACCTATCAGCGCAGTAGCGGCACGCTGGCAAAGGTAGGCTCGCCCTGGGCATGGGCAAGCGCCTGCTGGGCGCTCGAAAGAGGTTCGCTTTTGTAAGGCTCGCCCCCCCAGCGCTTAATTAACGATGGTGACTTAGTGGGGTTATTTCCTTGACGGTCGTGCATACCCAAGCGCTCATTTCTCGGCGGCACACCAAAGTATTCACGATAACACTTCGAAAAATGGGGCGTAGAGACAAAGCCGCAAACAGACGCAATTTCGATGATCGAGAGAGGCGTTTGCTTGAGCAATTGACGGGCACGCACCAAGCGCAGCTTAAGGTAATAGCGAGATGGAGAGCAGAGTAGATAGCGCTGGAACAACCGTTCTAACTGGCGCCGTGATACATCCACATACCTTGCCAGCTCATCGAGCTCGATCGGTTCCTCAAGGTTGGATTCCATCAACGCCACAATCTCTAACAGCTTGGGCTGAGTCGTGCCCAGCACGTGTTTAAGAGGAACGCGCTGCTGATCCTGCTCGTTACGCACACGCTCGTAGATAAACATCTCAGAGATGCCTGCCGAAAGCTCACGCCCATGGTCGTGGGCAATCAGGTTAAGCATCATATCCAGCGGTGCGGTGCCGCCAGAGGCGGTGAATCGATCACGATCAATAGAGAAAAGGTGCGGAGTCAAAATGACATTGGGGAAAGCCTCCTGCATGGAGGCCAGGCACTCCCAGTGCACGCTGGTTTGATAGTGATCGAGCAGCCCCGCCTGGCCCAGCGCCCAACTGCCCGTGCATACCGAGCCTAATCGTTTTAACTGGCGCGACTGGGACTGCAGCCAACGCACGTGCTCGCGGGTGACACTGTGATGAGGGCCTACACCGCCGCAAACAACCACCCACTCAAGCGAGAGTGGGGTATGCATGGACGCATCAGGCGTTACCTGCAACCCATCGCTGGCACGCACGGGCAGACCGTCTTGGGTCAGGGTATACCAGCGATACAACTCACGGCCGGCCAACTGATTAGCCATCCGTAAAGGATCTATCGCTGATGCCAGAGAAATCAGCGTGAAATTATCTAACAGTAGAAAGCCAAGGGTTTGAGGTTCACCCGCACGATCGGTCTTTGCTGCCGGGTCTTTTGCTTGATTTGATGTCATGGTCTTACCCTCCGTCACCTTTTAATCATCATTTTTTTCTTATTAGTATAGGCGTCGCTGGCGTATTTTAGTTTCCTCCTTACTGTCGTGAATACTCGCTCGTGCAGGAGGGGCATTGCTCTTTGGTCGTATATTGGCATGAACAGGACGGAAAGCGACAACACTATCACGCGAATCTGGCGATCAGTCGTAAATACGATACTGGAGGTCGCTTCCAAAACCATTGAGAGGTGACTAAAGGTTGGCCTTACGGGCTAAGTGGTAGCAAGGCGCTACAGGAATGGCGCCGTTATCTCGCACCTCGTCTCAGCAGTACGAAAGACTGTCATAACGCCTATAAAAGTAGGTTTCTGCGGGATATTAGGGCCTGTTGACCTTTCACTCACGGCCGCGCTGGCGCCCGTTTTTATTCGCGGAAAGCCATTTCCAGACCAACTTCCCCCCACCGCCTAACGGATAAGGGGGTGGGGATAAGTTATCAACGCCTGCTTAGTAACGACCGCGGCTGTCTTCCAGCCAATCTACCACTGTGTTTTAGCGCGCCATTGCATTCACGGGTGGCAGCTTATTTACCCAAGGGTGCGAGCGTTCCAACTGAGCGGCTAATGAAAGCAGCGTGCTTTCGTCCCCAAACCGAGCGGCAAAATGGCTGCCTATTGGCAGACTGTCACTGGTCCAATACAACGGCACTGACATGGCCGGCTGACCGGTCGCGTTAAAAATAGCCGTAAAGGGTGAGTAGCTATGGAATTGGTGGATGATGTCCTCAAGGCACAGGGTATCGTCAAAGGCATCCAGCTCCCCAATGAGCGGCGGCTTGCGTGTCAGAGTTGGGGTTAAAATCAGGTCGTAGTCCTCCATAAATTCGGCCAGCGAACGGCCTAGGGCATGCATGTATTCAATGGCAGCCACGTAGGTTGTTGCGTCGATCCGGCCCTTCTCTCTCAACATTACTCTGGTGCGAGGCTCCAGTTCGCTATCCTTTACAGGGAATCCACGCATCTCACCGAGGGTATTAATAAAATTCTGTGTATTGGGCGCGATAATGCTGAAAGTATTATGAATAAATTCAGGTAAGTTCACCGGCAGCGATACCGATTCGACACAATGCCCCAGTGATTCGCACAACTTCGCAGTAAGCTGGACAGCTTCTCGGGCCTCGGCACCTGACTCCCAGGGCGTCATGCTTTCCACCAGGGCGATACGCAGCGTGCCAGGCGACCTTCCTACGGCGCTCAAAAATGAGCTTCGTTGTTCCGGAGCGGCATAGGGTGCGCCTAGATCAGCACCGCTGGTAGCATCGAGTAACGCTGCGCTGTCGCGTACCGACACGGTCATCGCATGAGGCGTCCCCATGCCACCCCAGCCCTCGCCCACCATCGGGCCTGATGGCATTCTGCCCCGGGTAGGCTTAAGTCCAAAAATACCGCTGCAAGATGCCGGCACCCGGAGGGAGCCGCCGCCATCATTCCCGTGGGCAAAAGGCACCACTCTTGCAGCCACCAGAGCAGCGGCTCCACCACTTGAGCCTCCGACGCTTCTCTCCAGATTCCAGGGGTTACGGGTAGCCCCAAACCGGCTCGACTCGGTAGTGTAAGAAGTGCCAAATTCAGGCGAGGTACTGGTGCCTACAAAAAGGCAGCCCGCACGACGCAGCCGCGCTACGGCCTCGGCGTCGATTTCCGCGCGCGCCTCTCCCAACGCAAAGGAGCCGCTCGCCATCCTGGCGCCATTAAGAGGCGAAAAAAGATCTTTAACAAAGGTAGGCACGCCGCAAAATGGCTGCTGCGTATTAAGCTCCTCTTTAGCGCCCTTCAGCGCTTGTTCATATAACGGCTCTGCTAACGCATTGAGTTTAGGATTGACGGCTTCCAAACGTTCGATGACCGCCTCTACCAGCTCAGCAGGCTTGACTTCCTTTTGCCGCACCTTATCAGCCAGTCCAAGGCCATCCTGGCTATCCATTATGGTGTGAATATCGCGTGTCATTTTAATATCACTTATTAGCTGTGGTCGTTAAAGGAGAAGTGTCGCTCTGCTTGGCAAACAAGGCGTAAATTAACCAAACGGCGCCAAAACCAAAACCGATGACTGCCAACATAGCAATCGCATGCGTCAGGGTACCGGTCAGCAAAATCAGCAAAGCCACACATAAAGGACTAACAAACTGGCCCAAATAAAGGCAGGAGGTGAATCCGCCCATTCCTCGCCCATTTTGGCGCTTGTTTAACGCGTTCATTACCGGGGTAAGCGCATTAGGGACTAACAACCCGGCGCCGATACCATGAATGACCACCGCGACAAGAATCCCGATGAGCGAACCGGCGTTGATAAGGAGCATAAGCCCCGATGACATAAACACGAGTAGCAAAGCGTTGGTGCATTTAATACCGATGGTTCGTCTGATAAGCGGCCACACCAGGGCGCCAAGGAGCGATGCCAACAGACCGGCGCCTGTCGCCATGCCAATCAACGTGCTTGACATAATTCCAAGCTGAACCATTAGTCTCGGCGTTTGTACTGGCACGACAAAGCTCAACACCATGCCACCAAAAATCAACAGGTAGCCGACCACCAAAGCAACCACATCAATGCGTTTTTTATCGGCCTCTGCCCCCTGTTCCGAACGCGAAACAGGCTCCCAGAGCAGTTTCATCATGGGTATAACGAGAAGCAGGGGTAGCAGGTAAAGATAGAAAGGCGTACGCCAGGATTGTTCACCCAATGCGCCACCTATAACAAAAAACACAGACCCCACAAGCGCGATAGAGATTACCTGAGCATTGATATAACGGAGCCTGCGCTCACCCTGCCAATAGTCGGCAATTAACGCCGTGCAACAGGTCATCACCATGGCCTCACTAATACCAAAAAGAAAGCGGGCAATAACGATCGACTGAAGATCATGGAGTAGCGCGGGTGCAGCGCCTAGCAACGCATAAAGCAACGTAGCAAAGATCAAAATAAGCTTTCGACCAAAACCGTCCGCCAGCCAACCCGCCAATGGGGCGAATACGGCAATGGCTAACGCTGGCCCGGTAATGGCCAGCGGTGCCAACACATCGACGCGAGGCTCGCTGGCGGCAAACTCTGCAATCAGCTTGGGAATAATGGGCGCCACCATGACTGACCCCATAATGGTCAGGCTACTACCCAGCACCAACACCGCCCCTTGAGACCGTCCCGCTTCCCGGGTTAAAGGTATATTGCTCATTAGCCCCCCTCAGAAACTGAATGACGTTGTTAAAGCAATGTTGTAGCCCTCGGTACGGTTCCGGGCACCAAACTCCTTATAAGCGTGGAAGCGTATTGGCGGAATTGACGACCCTGGGTCAAAGAAGCCAATGGCTGGCCCGGCAGCAAAGACCGAAGCACGATTACCGCCTTCCAATCCTGGGGCATCATCATCGGTAATCTGCTGGTAGTGATAGCCGCCGACACCGACCGTCCACGGGCCAACATGCTTGCCAACCGCGAACTCATGGCGATACTCAGTGCCACTCCGGTAGTCGGTGTCTTTATTACGCGTGTTAACGTCAAGCTGGAAAGAAGAAGACACCTCATACCCCTGTTCACTGACATAGGTAAACGCCGCTTGAGGGGTAAATGCCCAGCGATTTAATCCAGGAGAGACGAGACGCTCTGAGTCATAGTCACCTGTAGGCGTCTGAATCTGGAACAGAGCAAGAACCGACAAATTAGGACTTGGCATCCACTGCAGTAACATTGGTAAAACCTGGATATCCGCCAGTTCAAAGACATCTGCTTCGTCACTGAACAGCGTCATTCCGCCACGTTCTATCTGTAGATCGGCGTCCATTTTGAAAAAAGGCGCGACTGCCCCAAAGCCATACCGGGCGCCTAGCATTTTTTGATCCGTCATATAGATATAGGCAAGCGAGAGAGAAAGGACATCTAACGAGAAATCATTACCCGTATCATTTCCATCGTTATCCTTTTGTGCATCCGTTGAGTAATACGCCGTTCTAAAACCTAGGGTTCCATTATCGGTTGCGGGTGGTAAATACCCTGCGCCAAAATCAAGCAATCCCATTGCCGTTGTCGGCGAGCCATTCTCGGTTGCCAGGGAAGCTGCTGAATAGCCAAAGGTTAATGTCAATAAAATGCGGGTTAACATTGTTTTTCTAGGAGTCATGATATTGCCTCTATGTCTCAGAATGAGCCACTTCAGCTTATGACGCCCCCTACGGCGGCGTTATCCGAGATTGGCAAACTTGCTTTTTGTTCTGCTGCGCGTATCTGAAGGACGCTCCCCAAAGAGGTTGCGGTAATCCGAGGTGAAGTGGCCCAAATGCCAGAATCCCCACTCTGCGGCAATATCCTGGATCTGCTTTTCTTCACCCCCAGTGCATAGCGCTTTATGGACAGCATTGAGCCGGAGAATACGCAGAAACGATACTGGGCTAATGCCAAGCACATCCTGAAAACAGTATTGGAGCTTTCTTCGACTGGCCCCTACATGGTTGCATAAATCCATGATTGACAGGGGAGTGTCACTATTCTCAATAGCGTAAATACGGGCGCGATCAACCATCTGCTTTTTTCGTGTAGACGAAATGGGGGGCAAGCAAGCCGTTTCACACGTATCAAGAAGGTGCAGCAGCAATAAATCCTGAGCATTTTTCTTGTGTATCAGTTTTGCGAGTTTTCCCTGCTTACTTAAAAAGAAGATTCGCTCAGTCGCCTGGGCTAGCATTACCTGAGTTTGCGGGTTATTGAAAGGGAAGAAATAAGGAGAACAGCTTGGTTCAAACGCTAGATTCTGCTTGACTATGTAATCAATTAGCAAATCCTTTTGAACACTTAAGTTAAACACTCTCAGCCCCGCAGGTGTTCTTAATTCAGGTAAGTTCTGGGAATCGGAGACAAGGAGCCCGGGGGAAGTGAAAACATTGCCGAGACAAACCAGATCGGATGGGCTTTGATTAGTTGAAACACTAAAGCAAATTGAGTTTTTAAAGGCTTCTCCACTTTTAATCATCGCCTGGTTGGTTTTATCTTCGATAATCTGAATATTAGGTAGCTGTAATTGACACACCTGCCCTAAAAACTTACCGGCCGACACCTGTTCATAATTGAGTGTCTACCCGCTTGGCGTCTGCGCATGCTCGATAACATCGTGGGTTTGGCACTCGAATAACGCATTACTGGATGTTGGTTCTTGGATAAGTAATGGCTCAACGCTCATCATGACTCTCCTTGACCGTAAGGTTATTGTAAGCTTTTTAGTCAAGCAACTTCCGCGCCACATTAACGGACTAGCTTTATATAATAAAAATTTTTAACGCTCACTTTAGGTATAAAGCATTTAAGCCATCGAGTCTTGTTGATGCTTGCCATCATTTTTGGTCTAGAGTGCCGTATGCAGAGTTATTGCCAAATCTGGTGTATGACCATCAGGCCACGTTTCTGTCAGATTGATCACCCATCCGTTCTCCATCCCGAAACTGAACGTTGTTCACAACCAGCTTCAGTTGGTCGACCCCCTTGATCCTTTCCCAGCGTTTCTGGGCGGATTGGTGCAGCTTGAACACCATCAATAACGTGGTGTCGCGGTTGCCACAGGAGCGGCTCCGCTTGGTTCTTAGTCGCACGGTGACGAGTGTCCGGGGACACCTTGCGCAGGGCGGGCTGAAGCGCTAGGCCATGTTGTAACGTAAGCTCGCTTGTTAAGCCATTGGTCGGTGCATCCGAGCGAATTGCCAATCTGTGCTAACGCCCTGGCCTTGAGATGCGCAATATGAAATGCACCGCATTCCAACAAGAACGCATCGAGGACACCATCATGGGCAACAACACCAAGATTGATTTCATCTACCTCTCCGAGCAGGACATGATTCGTGCCGGCGTGACCGATATGGCCGCCTGTGTGGACACCATGGAAGAGGTCTTCCACCTGCTTCACATCGGCGATTACCGCATGGCTGGGCCCAACAACGACTCCCACGGCGCCATGATCATGTTCCCAGAGGAGTCGCCGTTTCCGACCATGCCAAAACCGACTGCCGATCGCCGCATGATGGCGATGCCGGCCTACCTGGGCGGCAGCTTCTGCATGTCCGGCGTGAAATGGTACGGCTCCAACATCGCCAACCGGGAAAAGGGCCTGCCCCGTTCCATCCTGATGTTCACGCTGACCGCCCCGGACACCGCCGCGCCGTTGGCGTACATGTCGGCCAACCTGCTGTCGGCCTACCGTACTGGCGCCGTGCCGGGTGTCGGCGCTCGCCATCTGGCCCGCAAGGATTCCCGCGTTATCGGCCTGCTGGGCCCAGGGGTAATGGGCCGCACGAGCGTGGCCGCGTTCATGGCGGTCTGCCCGGAGATCGACACCATCAAGATCAAGGGGCGCAGCGAGAAGAACATCAAAGGCTTTGTCGAGTGGGTGAAGGAGCACTACCCCCAGGTCACCAACATCGAGGTCGTGGATTCGGAGGAAGCGGTGGTGCGCGATGCCGACATCGTGACCTACTGCGCCTCCGGCGAGGTCGGCAATCCCGACCTCTACCCGATGGTCAAGCGCGAGTGGGTAAAGCCGGGTGCCTTTCTGGCAATGCCCGCGCCGTGCAACTTCGATGCCGGCATGGAAGCGCCGGACATCCGCAAGGTGCTCGATGACACCGGCCTTTACGAAGCCTGGTACGAAGAGGTGCCCAAGCCCGCCCATAACGTGATTCCACTGGTCGGCGTGAAGTTCATGGACATGCTCCACGCCGGCACCCTTGAGGCCAGCGCGCTGGAAGATCTGGGCGCTATCGTCTCCGGTGACAGCCCAGGCCGTCAGAGCGACGAGGAGATCATCATGATGTCGGTCGGCGGCATGCCGGTCGAAGACGTTGCCTGGGCCACGGTCGTCTACCGCAAGGCCGTTGAGCAGGGCATTGGCGTCAAGCTGAACCTGTGGGATGAGCCCGCGCTGAAATAAGGCGTCGGCATCTCTATCCGCGGGCATCGCCTCTCGGTCGATGCTCGCCCTTCTCATTGATTGCAAAGCGAGCGTTCTCTAATGACTACGATCACCAAGGTCAAAACCGGCTCCAAATTCGAGGAACACGCCAGCTATTCACGCGTGGTGGCCGTCGACAACTGGATCCTTGTCTCTAACACTGCCGGGCGTAACCCGGACACCAAAGAGATTCCAGACGACGTCAGTGAGCAGTTGAAGCAGGTCTTCGCCAACATTGAACGCGGGCTTTCAGCCGTCGATAGCGACCTTTCCGACGTGGTATCTGCCAGGATTTTCATTCAGAACCCGGCCGACACCGAAACGGTCATGACCCTGTTCGGCGAAACCATGCGCGGCGTCGACCCGGTCATTACCGTGACCTGCCCGCCGCTCGGCGCCGAGGTCTACAAGGTCGAGCTGGAAGTGACCGCTTACCGAGGCGCTGGCAACGCCGAGACCATCCGGATCGACACCTCCGCTCAGTGAGGCGTCGTTCGGCCCTATAACTTGATCCAACGCGGTATGGCCGGCCTGACCCGGGCATACTGCGCTGAACGATCAACCGATCAGGACGCGTTCATGGCACCGACTATCACACCCGTCGAGACCTCCAACGACTTTCCCACCTCGACCACCGTGGTCATCATCGGTGGCGGCATTATCGGCCTGACCGCCGCCCTGACGCTCGCCGAGCGCGGCGTGCCCGTCACGGTACTGGAAAAGGGACGCATCGCCGGTGAGCAGTCCTCCCGCAACCTGGGCTGGATCCGCAAGACCAGCCGTCACGGCGAGGATGTGCCACTGGCGCTGGCTTCCGACCGGCTATGGGCCTCCATGGCTGAGCGCACCGGCAGCGACGTGGGATATCGCCAGTCGGGCATCATGTTTTTGTCGCGCACGTCCGATCAGCTCGCCGTGCATGAAGCCTGGCTCGACTCGGTCGCGGAGCTGTCGCTGGACTCCAGACTGTTGAGCGCGCGCGAGATCGACGCGCAGGTGCCGGGCGGGCGCGGTGACTGGGCTGGCGCCATCTTCACGCCATCTGACGGCTGCGCCGAGCCGACGCTTGCCTCCAGCGCCATCGCTCAGGCGGCCATCGCCCGGGGTGCGGTCATCGTCGAACACTGTGCGGTACGCAATATTACCCGCGCCGGCGGGCGGGTGAGCGGTGTGGTAACCGAGCGCGGCGAAATTCACTGCGATCAGGTGCTACTGGCCGGCGGTATGTGGTCCCGGCGGTTTCTGGGCAATATCGGCATCTCCCTGCCGACGTTACCGCTGATTCTGTCGGTGTTTCGAACCGGCGCCATGGAAGGGCCCACTGACATCGCCGTTGGTGGGCCGGATTTTTCCTTTCGAAAGCACAAGGATGGCGGCTTCATCGTGACCCAGCGTGGTGCACTCGATGCCCCGCTGACGTTGGATCATCTACTGGTCGGATCCAAGTATTTAAGCGCACTGCGCGCCCAGCGTGGGCTTTTGCGGATATCGCTGGGCAAGCATTTCTGGCGGGATCTGTCGCTGCCGCGGCGCTGGAAAAATGGCAACTCACCCTTCGAACGCGTGCGCACCCTGGATCCGCCGATCAATCAAATGCTCAACCGTGATGCCCACCACAATCTGTCCGCGGCATGGCCGGTGTTCGAAAAGGCGACCGTCGAAGAAGCCTGGGCAGGCATGATCGACATCACGCCGGACTCCAACCCGGTCATTGATGCGGTGCCCGGCGTGCCGGGGCTGACCCTGGCTTCCGGCTTCTCCGGCCACGGCTTTGGCACCTCGCCGGCGGCAGGCCAGCTCGCCGCGGATCTGATCATGAACAACGAGCCGATCATCGATCCAAGGCCTTACCGGTTCGGGAGGTTCTAAACTGTGCGGATCGTCTATGCCACGCTCTGCCCACACCCATGTAGCTAACGGTGGCTTCTGGAACAGCCGTAACCTTCCTCTCTTATATCCATAATCTCACCCTAGAAAACGCCAGGCTCGTCCTGGCTGGGCGCCGGATGCCAGCCCTCAAGGCGCTGAGCATGATCAATAGCATCAAGGCAGTGAAAACGCCATCAACGGACTTTTCAGAACGTACTCGTTGCGCCTGTGGCATGAAAATTGCTTGTTGTAAAGTTGCCAGTGCTATATGAGCGAGCCTCTGGCGCATTCCAGAGAGGACTTGACTAATGGATGGTGGTGCCTAGGCGATTTTTTATCTAGAGTGGAATTAATCATTAAAATATTAATGAAAATGGTGGTCCCATGCTATCCACGAATGCAAGTGCAATGCCCATGCCGTTCGATGTCTGGCTTGGCACTCTAAGGCAGACCTGCGGCCACTTCGATTGTAGGCTCAGGGATCGTCGCAGCTTTCAGGGAAGCGTCTCGACGCGCACCAATGGTGGCATTGATATAGCCAATATTGTCACAAATGCTGAAAAAGTGACCAGTAGCCATGCCCAGCGCCACGGCGAAGATCGCTACTGCTTCCTGGTTGTGCAGAAGCAGGGCCACGCCACTTTGGTGCAAAACAATACCTCCATCACCCTGCGACCGGGCGAAATGGCGCTGATGGATTCCGTTAAAGCCTGTGACGTCATTCCCCATGGCTTGATCGAGCACGATTCGTTGCATCTGTCACGCAGCGAGGTAGCTCAGCGCTTCGGCCATATTTCGCTTCCTTTCATGAAAATTACTACCGACTGTGCCAGCAGTCAGATCCTGCAGCTGGTGGTCAATCGAATGGTGACCGAGCCGTTGGCATCGACCGAAGAGCGAGGGCAGGGAGTAGCGAATTCACTGGTGGCGCTGCTGCCGGGGATCTACCAACATCAGGCCCTTACTCCTTCTTTCATGGAACAAGCCGATGGCACGCTGTTCAACTGCGTGCAGCAGTTCATCGATCAGCACCTCCACGAGGACGATATCAGCCCGGAGCGCTTGGCGGCTGCCTTTCACATGTCGGTTCGCCAGCTTTATCGACTGTTCGAGCAGCACGGTGAAACCGTGTGCCGGTACGTGCAGCGCCGACGTCTGGCGCGCTGCGCGGAGGAGCTAGCAAGTCCGATGCTGATCAAGCGCTCAATCACCCAGATCGCATACAAATGGGGCTTTACTGACTCTGCCCACTTCAGTCGCTCCTTCAAACGCGAATTCGCCAGCTCGCCCCGCGAGTACCGCCGTGCACATCTGGATTATGCAGCCTAAGCCGCCTAACGTTTCGCCGCCCAAGGCTAGCGTTAGGGCTAACGCTGAGACTATTGATCATTCGACCTATTGACCATTCCACCCGCGCTGACCCTCTACTTGGGATCGTTCGAGACGCGGTATGATCGGATTGTCATTATCATGGCGATGGCTCTTCGCTCGCCACCAGGTTCAGTACGCCCTCTGCCCAATCCAGAGCGACCTCAGAGGCCGCAAGCGATCCGCTGGCATCGTGACGGCCAAACTCGCCGATTCGCGTTGCGCCACAGGCCAGCAGCGCCTCGGTGAGCAGTTCGCCGCCGCGTGAGTAGGTTCTGGCGTAGCTACTGTCGCCCAACCCCATGCTCGCAAAACGCACGCCGGATAGGTCGGGAGCATCATCGCGCAGCGTCGCGTAGAAATCTTGGGCGCCGCCCGGCACCTGACCATCGCCGTAGGTTGAGCAGACGATGAGGTAGAACCGGGTCGGGTCGAGCGAGTGCGGGTCAACATCGCCCAGATCGGCCACGTCCACCGCGCAGCGCCCGTCGAGGGCCTGCTCGAGCTCTTCGGCGACCAGCTCGGCATTGCCGGACTCGGTGCCGAATAGAATGCTGACCGCTAGGTTGCCCAGGCTGTCGCCGTCACCCGTATTGAGGTGCGCCGCACGCTCGACCACCAGCGACTCATCCCGCGCCGACGCTAAAAGCGCCTCCAGCGTGGCCAGCTTGGTGCGTACCCGCCCTGGAGAGGTCTGGGTACGCTCTAGGTGGTCGATACGCCGCCAGCCGTCGATGTCGGTGGCCTCTTCATGAGGGCTAAGCCCCTGGCGAGTGCAGTGCACCTCACCTGCCGCGATATCCGCGCCAATCACGCCAGCCAGTGCCCGTGCGTCGGTGCGCTGATCGGGAATCGTGCCTCGGGCGCCGCGGCGCAACCAGCCGGCCAGGTAGAGCCCTGCCTCGACGCGCCCGGTCTCGGATGCCGCCGGATACTCGGCGAGCGTGTGTGATATGGCGTCCTCCGGGTCGGGCACGAAACCGATGGCGGTTATGACCGAATCCAGCGCCAGCGCGACGGTCTCGCCGCCATGACGCAGTGTGATACCTTCGACCTGCGCCTGCCCATCGATGCGTTCGGGTACTGTCTCGAACCACCACTCGACCATCATCCGCGGCTCGCCCTCGAGGTCGACGCTGTCTGCCCCGGGTAGCGTACGCAGCGCGTCCAGCCGGGCATCTTTGCCTTCCGGCACGCTGTCCAGATCGACACCGTGAAGGCGATGCCGAATACCTGAAAAGCCGCCCAGCTCGCGGATCATCACCGGGTCGAAGCGGGCTTTCTCCGCGCTCGAGCGGCCGATGATGTGCAGCGTATTGATCTCACGGGTCAGTTTCCCGTGAACGGCGTCATCGATGTCGCTGCCCTCGAGTTCGGCGGCGCGAATCGACAGCAGCCGCAACACGTCGATGGCTACATTCCCCTGACCCAAGATTGCCACGCGCCGACCAAGCGTCGGTGTCTCGGTCTCGTCCGGGTGGCCGTTGAGTCGTCGGGTGATACTGCCCGCACCCACTACCCCGGCAAGCAGGTTACCGGGAATCTCCAGCGGCCGATCCGCACGTACACCGGAGGCGAGCACCACGGCGTCGTAGTTCTTGCGTAGCGCATCGAAAGACACCTGCTCGCCGATGGTCGTATTGCCAATAAAACGCACGTTTAGCGCATCGAACAGGCGATCAAACTGACGTGAGACGGCTTTGGTACCCTGATGATCGCCTGCCACGCCGTAGCGCAGCAGTCCGTAGGGTACGGGAAGGCGGTCAAACAGATCGATATGGGCGCCGGGCATGCGGCGCTGGACTTCTTTTGCCGTGAAACAGCCTGCTGGCCCCGAGCCGACAATGGCGACGTGGGGGGTCGCCTCGGCTTCCGCTGCCGAGGGCGTTGGCCCACCCGTAGAGACGGGCACGTGTCCCTTGGCGAGCGGCTTTACGTCGCGCCAGGTCACCGGCAGCGAGAGCATGCCACGGAAGACCCAGCCGCCGATGGTGGGATCGCGGTCGGGGTGAAGGTCGAGCCCTTTCAAGTGATCGAACAGCAGCGGCAGCGCCACTTCGGCCACCTCGGCCCGCGCCGCCCGGGCGCCCAGACACACATGCGTGCCCTTGCTGAACGCCAGATGCGGTTTGACCTCGCGGTAAATATCGAATTTGTCCGCGCGATCCCAGATCGATTCATCGCGGTTGGCCGAGAGAATACAGATGCCTAGCCGTGCCCCTTCCGGCAGCTCGACGCCGGCCAGCACGGTGCGTTTCGTGGTCTGGCGTGAATAAAGCCCGATGGGCGCTACCCAGCGAATGGTTTCATCGAACACCGTCGACCATAGGCTCGGGTCGCGTTCCACCGCCCGGCGCTGGTCGGGGTGGGTCAACATCGCCCAAGCCGCCACGCCCAGGGCGTCCCGGGGCTCGTTCAAACCGCCGCCGATGCTCATCTTGATGTTGGCGCGAATCTTTTCCAGCGGCATCTGATCCTCGGGGGAGGAGAGCAGCGAGGAGAGAAGGGAGTGGTCGCGGTTGTGAAGGTGCCACTCGAGCATCTCGTCGAGGGCGACATCCACTTCATCGAAAGAGCGCTTGCCCGCGGCCCAAACGTCCGGGTCGTCGCCGTAGTTACCGGTTGCATCAATCAGCGTCTGCGACCAGCGCTGAAGATCTTCTGCCGAGGCGTTGTAGAGCCCGAGCAGTGATCTCAGGCATTCGGCCACAAAGGGCGCCGAAAAATCCCAAATCAGATCGGCCCCCGGCCCCTTGTCGATGAAGCGGGCCAACTGCTCGCGGCCCTTTTCATGAAAGGTCTGCGTCCAGACGTTTTTAACCGCATTGGGCTTAAACACGCTCTGCCACTGGCGGCGCTCGCGGTAGTGCTCCGGGTCGTCACGGCGCAGCATCGAATGCCCCATGGCGCGGATCTGGAGCGAATCCGTTTCGTTGGCTGAATAGGTTTCCTGGTCGTGCTCGGTGGTAATCACGGCATCGTAGCTGGTGATCAGGTAGCGGTTGACGCTGGGCACCCAATGGACACCGCCCTCGCGCCGCAGGCGTTCGTAGATTGGAAACGGATCGTCATACAGTGTCTTGAGATCGACCCAGTTTGCCACGGGGGCGGGGCGAGTTTTCATTGGCTTATTCTTATTCATAGGATCTCCATGAAGGGGCACTTAGACGGTGCTTACGCCCGGCGCCCCATGTTTTATCTTGAGCGGTTCTAATCGCTTAGATCCGGCTCGAACAGCCCCTTGTTCATCTTGAACTTGACCCAGACGATGGCAATCAGGCTGACAATACCCAGCACCACGCCCAGTAGCGTATAGATCAGGGTGGTCATCTCAGGCGATGGGGAAGCGTTGGCTGCCACGTAGGCCATGCCGATGATGCCCAGAATCTGCGGCAGCGGATAAAAGGGCGTGCGATAAGGGCGGCGATGCTCGGGGCGGCGACGACGCAGCACCATCACATCGATATGCGCGACGATGTAAGCAAACAGCCAACTGGTCGCCGCAGCGATCACCAGCGCGATGATCTGATCGGGTTCGATCAGCAAAAAAGGCACGACCACGCCCAGCGCCAGAAAGGTGATGCCGACCCAGGGCGTGTTATAGCGCGGGTGCATCTTGCCCATGATCGAAAACGCCTGGCCGTTATCGGCCATGCCCGAGAGCATGCGCGGTACGGCGGCAAGCACGGTATTGACCGTGCTGCAGGTCGCGGTCACGCCCATTACGGTGGCAATAATCAGGCCAGCTTGGCCAAACACGCTATTGACCAGATCTAGATACGGCAGGGGCGAGGTGGTTAAGGTCTCAACGGAAAGATAGTGGCCGGCGCCGAGGCAGAAGATCGAGAACAGCACAAAGATGATGCCCAGCGACAGGAACATAGCGCGAGGAATCCGCTTTTCCGGCTGACGAATATGGTTGATCATCGGGCAGATGAACTCACAGCCGACGAACATCCACATGGCCAGGGCGACCAGGCCGATAAAGCTGCCGTCGACAATGCCCCCGATGCCCCAGTCGATGCCTGCGGCGGCCTGAGCCACTTCCGGCGACGGCGGCTGGAGCAGGGCGGTGGCGCCCACGAGTAAGATGGCAACGATCATGGCGAAGGTGAACACGTTCTGAAGCTTGGCGAAGACGTCGGTGCCCAGAATATTGAGTACGGCCAGCGTCGCCAGCAGCAAAATCGGGACTAGGTGCGTCGGCAGATTTTCTGGGAAGAGCATCTGCAGCAGGGCATCCACCAGTAGAAATTCGGCGGGGATCGCGAAGATGGCCACCACCACGTAGCCTGCGAACACCGAGACGATGGCCGGGAAGTGACCGATGGCCTTTTGCGTATAGGTGGCAAGCGTGCCCGCCTGCGGATACATCAGCGAAAGTTCCGAGAAGGACATGGCGTTGCAGACGGCAAGCAAGGTGGCCACCAGCATGGCGGCCAGAAAACTCAAGCCGCCGATGCCAAAGCCCATCAATGCCGATGCCATGGCGCCCTGCACCACCACGGTTCCCACACAGATCGCGATCATGGTCTTGAAACCGATGTGTTGACGCGCAGGGGCGCTTACCTGGGGCGCGGGGCCCGCCTTCGAGGTGTTGAGCATGATGAGTAATCTCCTGGCCGGTTGAATTCTTGTTTGGTTGACACGGACAACCTGATATCCAATCTGAACCTTACCCACCGGCTATTCTTGTTCTCTGCTGCCAGAAATTTTCCCCTGCCTGCCTACTTCTGTCTTAACTCTCCTGTATCACGGCCGGCCTCCCCCATCCGGGGGATACCCAGGCGGCTTAACAGCGCCGACGATAAAAATGTACGTGGCCATTGGTTGCCTTACACCTTATCCCTGTCTCAGGAGACAACCCCATGACAACAACTCCTTCCCACACTGACTGGATCTCGGTTGCTGGCCTTGAAAAGGGCTTCGCGACGGGTTCCTATGCGCTGGACAACTCGGCAGATCTCACCGGCAAGCAGGTTGAACTGCACGCCGCCGACGGCAGCGCTCGCCGTCTCGAGTTCGATCAGGATCAGCTGGCCATCGATGGCGGCGAGGCGGTCAAGGTGCGCATCACATCGTTACGTGAACGCGTCTATCTGCTCGACTGGCTGGATGAAAGCACCCGTCCGGCGACTTCGTACACCGTGGTGCTGGATACCCTGACTGACAGCTACACTCAGGCCATCGGCACCTTGCCCACGTTTGATGTCATTAAAACCGGCCTCTATGAGCGCGCACTGGGCGGCCGCCCGCTGACCGACGTCAAGGTCGACATCAGCCACGGCGCGGTGAACAAACCCTACCGCGATGGCGCCTGCCCGCATGCCAAGACCGATGAGCTAATCGGGGTGCGCAACCTCTACCGTTACAGTCCGACCGAGGTGTACGAACACACCTATCTGAATGAGAACTTCTACACCTGGCACTGCTTGAAAGGCGTGGAGCAGGGGCTGTGCGACACCGATGCCTGCCACTACTACAAGATTGCCGATGCGCTTTATCTGTTCATCTGGCGCGAGAAGATCGTCCCGACGCTCGGCATCGTCATGATCGATGAACAGAATCACCGCAGCGACGGCAAGATCTTCGGCGTTGGTGATACCGAAGACGCGCCGCTGGCCAACTTCCCGATGGCTTCCTACTGTCAGCGCCTGGCCGATACGGAGTATCCCGATGACCTCTGATACCAAAACCGTCGTCATCACCGGCGCCGGCACCGGCGTGGGTGAAGCCTGCGCGCGCCAGCAGGCCGCGCTTGGCCATAACGTCGTATTGATTGGACGTCGCAAGGCACCCCTCGAAGCGCTGGCGGCGGACACCGGTGGGCTGGTGCTCGCCGGCGACGCCGCCAGCGCCACAGAATGGGAGGGGTTCTACCAGCGCATTCTCGAGGCCTACGGCCGGATCGACAGCCTGATCTGCAGCGCGGGGGGCCACGGCCTCGGCACGGCCACCGAGATGTCCGACGATGACTGGCATCAATCGATGCGTCTCAATCTGGATACCGCCTTCTACAGCGCCCGCGCCTGTCTGCCACACCTGATCAAGCAGCAGGGCACCATGGTGTTGCTGGGGTCGTTGGCTTCGTTTCAGGCCGGTGGTGAGGTCTGCGGCTACACCACCGCCAAGCACGCGATCGTGGGGCTGACACGTTCCATGGCCCGTGACTTCGGCCCTCAGGGCGTGAGGGTCAACTGTGTCTGCCCAGGGTGGATTCGAACGCCCATGGCCGATGAAGAAATGCAGCCGCTGATGGCGCACTACCACGAGTCCCTTGATGACGCCTACGCCCGTGTGACGCAGCACGTACCCCTGCGGCGGCCGTCAAGTGCCTACGAAATCGCCGAAGTCTGCAACTTCTTGATTAGCCCGGCCTCCGCCATCATAACCGGCAGCATGATCATGGCCGACGGCGGCTCGCATATCGTCGACACCCCCACCCTCGCTTTCGAGGCCCTCTAGGAGACGACAGGTCGACCGGGCCGCCCATGGCTCGGTTGCCCTGTCCCGGATCAATGGAGTCCGTTCATGAGTATTCGTATCGATTACAGCGGCCAGCACGTACTGGTCACCGGCGGTGCCCAGGGCATCGGCGAGGCTATCGTGACCCGCTTTGCCGAGGCCGGTGCCCGCGTCACGCTGGCCGACATCAACGGCGAGCAGGCCACGCGGGTGGCTGAAAAGCTCACGGCTGAGGGGCATCGGGTTCAGGCTTACGCCGTGGATCTCTCCGATGAGGCCACCACACGCGCCATGATAGCGGTCAGCGACCCCATCGACGTGCTGGTGCACAACGCCGGCTACTTTCCGCTCACGCCCTTTGAAGATCTCACCCGCGACCAGGTCGAACGTACCTTCGCCGTTAATGTGCAGTCGCTGTTTTGGATGACTCAGGCGCTGCTGCCGTCTTTCAAGCAAAAGGGGCATGGTGTGATCCTGTGTACTTCCTCGGTGACCGGCAACCGGGTCGCGTATCCGGGGCTGACCCATTACGCCGCATCCAAGGCCGCGGTCAACGGCTTCATCCGCAACACCGCGCTGGAAATGGGCGGTTTGGGCATCCGCATCAACGGCGTCGAGCCGGGCATGATCCGCACCCCGGCGATGGATAACCTCGGTGACGACGAGCACAGCCAGCGCCTCGAACGCGGCATTCCACTGGGCCACCTGGGGACGCCGGAGGACATCGCCAATGCCATGCTATTTCTGGGCTCCGACCTGGCCAAGTACATCACCGGCCAGACCATCATCGTCGATGGCGGCGCCCTGCTGCCGGAAAGCGTGACCGCGTTCGACTGAGCCACTATGGGTCATTGGGTAACAAATTTCCGTTGCTTGCACACGGCCGACTCGCTATGTTGAAGGTATCAATCAACATGGAGTCGGCCAGCCATGCAGTCTCCCCAGGAACTGGGTGTCTACTGTCTGAACGCCTTCACCCGTGCCGTGCCCGCTTCGCTGGCAGCGTTCTACCATATCGACGACGGACTGAGTGCGTTTGATTTCCAGCTTTACGGCGATCCCACTCAGATGCACGACAGCTACCTGCGCCGCTACCGGCACCTTGACCCGCTTCAGCCCGGTTACTGCCAGCAGATCGGCCGTGGGGTCGTGTCACTGCGCGATGCCCAGGCGCTTCAATCGAAACAGCGTAATGAGGGGTATCAGACGTTTCTGAGCCAGCACGATGTCGTGGATGTAACCGAAGTCATGTTCTACAGCCGGAACCGCCCGGTGATGGGCATATCGTTGCTGCGCAAGTCACGCTTCGGGAGTTTTACCCCCCAAGAACTGAACACGCTGCAATCGCTTCAGGAAATGCTGCAGTTGGCCGTCTCGACCCGCGCCAGTGAGACGGCCCTGGCGCTGGCCGAATCCCGCCATAGGCCGTTGACCGAGCGTGAGGCGCAGCTTTTGCCGCTGGTGCGCCAGGGTTTGAGCAACAAGGTCATGGCGCGTGAGCTCGGCATTGCACCCTCCACGATCAAGACCCATCTCGATCATCTTTATCGTAAATTCGATGTTACCAACCGCACCGAGCTGGTCGGGCGACTCTACCCGTAGCCAGCTTCACCCTGCCCGTTCGCTGGGGTTTTCTAGCTTAGTTAGCAGATTGTAATGCGCTCAACTCAAATCGAGAGACACTGTCTCTCGATTTGGAAAGGCGCGTTAAACGGCGCATATTGCGCAAGTTGATAACATCAACGCCCTGTCCCAACCGCTCGGTAAGCTTTTGTGAGAGCAGCTCCGCTTGCTTGCTCTATCTGTTGGGTAATCGCGCTAACAAGATCCACTTTTGCCGATTTAGATGGCGGGATAAACAGCAAGCAGTTGCATCGATAGGCTAAGAAGCGCACAGCGCGGTTGTCTGCTCATAGTGAAACGTTTTTTGGCACAGGAAACGGTAGTGATCGTTGCGGTGATCAACCAACAGGATACGCCACCCCTTCAACCTGCTTCCATACACCAGAAATCACCATAACTCCCGTATGCAAAGTTCAGCATGCGTGGCTCGCCCCGGGACAATTACTCCACAACTTCCCGCAAATGTTGTGTGCACCTCAATAGCGCACTCCAAACACCCATTAGTAGAAGCACCCACTGCTTACCGCGCACGGATCAGATTTCGGCATCCCGCTTGATGCACTTCCAGGATGATCGCGATCTTAAAGCTGAAGATTAGATCATTGGTAATATTCATAGCATGTCAATAATCGCGCTGAACACTTTATAAAATCTTTATTTTCAAATAACCACACGAAATACAAGGTGTGTAAAGACGTAACATCACTCTCTCATCGATGAGTCACTGATAACTTTTTTAGGCAAAGGTAATACCAAAAATCAAGTCATAAACCGCATTAAAAATGCATAAAAATCAATGCAATACGCTTCATCTCCTCATTCCGCCAAGCCCTACTTGTGTACAACCACAGGCTATCTGAATCAAGTTATTGGCACGCTAAGACAAGAAACAAATATAGGCAAATGAGAAAAATGACAAAATCGATTATTTATAAACAAAACGATACAAGCCACGCTCATATATTTAAAACTTAAAAATCAATATATTAGGAGGCCTTATGTTCGGGGATTCACTTTACTATCCTAACTCGTCACGCCGCATGGTAAGCATGAGCAATCAAGGGATGATTGCAACGTCTCAGCCCATAGCGGCTCAAGTTGGGCTGGAAATCCTTAAAAGCGGCGGAAATGCCGTTGATGCAGCTATCGCGACAGCCGCAGCTCTTACCGTTGTTGAACCTACATCAAATGGTATCGGCGGAGATGCATTCGCCATCGTTTGGATAGACGGTGAAATGCATGGCTTAAACGCCAGCGGCAAATCACCAGCGTCAATTTCAATTGATGCTGTTAAAGCGCTGGGCCATAAGGAAATGCCCTTGCATGGTATGGTTCCCATTACGGTTCCGGGGGCTCCTGCCGCCTGGACTGGACTATCAAAACGGTTTGGAAACCTTCCGTTTAAAGAGTTGTTAACGCCTGCCATTGAAATAGCTCGTCGCGGCTTCCCCGTGTCACCCACCGTTCATCAAATGTGGGAAGAAGCCTATGACGAGTACAAGGTTTACCAAGATCCAATATTTGACGCTTGGTATGCAACATTTGCTCCCAATGGAAAATCCCCATGTCCCGGTGAAGTTTGGAAATCCGAAGATCATGCAAACACTCTTAGCCTGATCGCAGAGACGGAGGGAAAAGCCTTTTACCAAGGGGAACTTGCAGATGCGATAGAAGCTTTTAGTCAAAATAATGGCGGATTCCTAAGAAAAGAAGATCTCATGAACATGACACCTGAGTGGGTTAACCCTATATCTACTCAGTTTCGTGGCTACGACATATGGGAAATCCCACCTAATGGTAGTGGCATCATCGCCCTACAAGCACTAGCCATGTTAGATAGCTTTGCAGAAAATAACTTAAGTGACCCTGTAGAAACTTTACATCGGCGTATAGAAGTCACCAAACTTGCATATGCTGACGGCCTAAAGTTCGTCACTGAACATTCAGCAATGGGAGTAAGCGTAGACGATCTACTTTTACCGAGTTACTTAGAAAAAAGAAAAAGGTTGATCAGCCAGGAAGCAATTGACCCTGTCAATGGCAACCCCATCACAGGTGGCACGGTTTACTTAGCGACAGCAGATAAAGATGGCAACATGGTGTCGTTCATTCAAAGTAATTTTAAAAACTTCGGTTCCGGAGTGGTGGTACCAGGAACCGGCATCAGCCTGCAAAACAGAGGCTGGTCGTTTTCGCTAGACCCAAATCACTATAACTCACTACAACCTAGTAAGAAAA
Organism: Halomonas sp. SpR1; assembly: GCF_031010175.1. Classification (GTDB taxonomy): domain Bacteria; phylum Pseudomonadota; class Gammaproteobacteria; order Pseudomonadales; family Halomonadaceae; genus Vreelandella. Next base: position 31,314 of record NZ_JAUAMB010000032.1, on the reverse strand, counting down.
CTTACCACACTATTATACCTGGCTTTATAACTAAATCGGGAAAGGCTATCGGACCGTTTGGCGTCATGGGTGGTTTTATGCAGCCCCAAGGCCATGTTCAATTGTTAGCAGGTATGTTTGCAGATGGTTTAAACCCTCAAGCTGCGCTAGATACTCCTCGATGGAAATGGGTTAAAGGCAAAACAATTGAAGTAGAACCTCACTTCCCAGACCACCTGGCTCAAGCTCTTTCGAGGCGCGGGCACCATATACTCAAGAGTACGGATTCAATCACATTTGGAAGAGGTCAGGTTATCTTACGAGACCCCAACACGGGCGTACTTTACGGGGGGACTGAGCCTAGAACCGACAGTTCTTTAGCAGTTTGGTAGAGGTTATCAGTAAGCGCTAAATACTATGCATGTATTGAATGCAACTCACCACCAGAAGAGTAAAAACAATGACTTATAAAGACTACACAGAGAGAGAGCCAAAAAGTAGAGGGAGAGATTGGAGCTCGGGCCTCAAATCCCTAGGGCCAGGTCTACTCTTCGCAGGAGCTGCAGTAGGCACATCCCATATTGTCCAATCCACACGAGCTGGTGCCGAGTATGGCCTAACGCTCCTACCCGTTATTATCTTGGCTATTGTCCTTAAATATCCAGCCTTTTGGTTTGGCCCCTTTTATGTAGGCACAACGGGAAATTCGCTCATTGAAGGTTACCAAAAGACTTTTGGAAAGCCAGTTGTAGGCCTTTTCATCCTATTACAAGCGCCCATTATGACAATGGTTACTGCTGCTATGGCAATCACCGCGGCAGGGATAGCTGGGAGCATTTTTTCAATCTCACTTAAAGCCTCTTTCATCGGAACCGCGCTAATAGTAGCATGTTCACTGCTGACATTTTTTGGAGGATACAAAGTAATTGAAAAACTAAACAAATTTTTTATTATCACCCTTTCGTTAGGAACTTTAACTGCGACAGCACTCGTTCTACCCAACATTCAATGGAGCTTTTCCACAAGCGAGGCGCCACTATTTTTTAGCCTTGCTACTTTTGCCACTATTATAGCAGTGACAGGACTAATGCCATCCGATATAACGCTTTCAATCAACAATTCACTCTGGTCAGCAGCAAAAAATAAGACACAAGGTCGAAAGCGCTCAGTATTCGAAGAAAAAATCGACTTCAATTCAGGCTATATCGGCACGGCGGTTTTGGCCGTGTGTTTTTTACTGATGGGATCGGGGTTACTGCATGGGCAAAATGTTGATCTTTCAGGAGGAGCCGTAGGATTCGCCAGCCAGGTGATTTCTATTTATTCTTCATTGCTAGGTAAGTGGGTAGGGTATCTAGTCGCCTTATCTATGTTAGCCGTTATGTTTACTACATTAATGGCTGTATTGGATGGCTTCCCTAGGATTTTGACAGCTTCTTATTTCGCAATAACAAACTCCTCAGGGATCGATCATGAGACAAGATCTATTGACAAAAGCCGGCCATTCTTTTTTATCTTGTTATCGATCGCAACGTTGGCATCGCTTGTTATAAATTTTATGATGGGTGAATTCATCACATTCATGAACTTTGTGATGACACTCGTATTTATCGCGAGTCCTATTTTAGCTACCCTGAATCATTTTACTGTCAATGGAAAAACAGTTGAAAAGCATAAGCGTCCAGGCAGACTGATGAATTACTGGAGTCTACTTGCAATCATCTCACTGACGCTTCTTTCAATTGGTTTTTTTTATGTCAGGCTATTCCTTTAACCACTTCCTGTCGGCAGCCTGCTGGCGGACACTATCTCTGCCGAAGGAAGCCTAATGGTGAACTCGGTACAGTTGGACACGTTGAACTTGCTGTAGAGGTTATCAAGAGCTCACGGGCTATGGCTTCCAGTCATTGCCTTTGACTGGATCAAGTTCAACAAAACAGGTGCTTGGTCGAGCTGGATATGAGCGGTTAAAGGCTCCACCCGCCATTCAAGATATAGAGCGCGCCGACATAAGTGGCGCGCTCTATATCTTGAATGGTTCGTTGCTTAGTGAGCGGCAATCAACAGATCCGCAGCTTTTTCAGCCACCGCAATGGTCGGCGCATTGGTGTTCCCCCGGGGTAAACGTGGGAAAACGGAGCAGTCGATAACGCGAAGACACTCAATACCATGGACACGCAGATCAAGATCCACCACTGAGCGCTCGACATCAGGGCCCATTCGGCAGGTGCCTGCCGGATGGTAAGTCGTTGTGCAGTATTGGCGTACTCGAATCTTGACCCCGGCTTCGATGAGCGCTACGCGACCTTGGGTTCGCTCAATAAGCCTATGGGCTATCATACAGCCAGCCGAACCCGAGCCAATGATGATGTAGTCGTACTGCTCTTGCATATTGTTGCTCCTGCCCGGGGTCGATACGTGCCGGGGTAGCCGTTAGCCTAAGAAGCACAACACCACAAGAATTTACGCTTTGCGCCAATGGCTTGACTATCGCTGACATGGCTTTTTATTTATTAATTAACAGTGAATTAGCCGTTAGTGCTTTAGTCGAGCAATCCAGCGTTACGGTCTGACACAAGTGCCCGAACCGCAAGGAGGGAGAATCAATGATCGGTTCGGAACTGGCGACGAAATCAGCCATGAGTGAACCAGCCGCTGGAGGAAGTTAAGAAGCCATGTCCGTAAAACCGCTCACACTCATTAGGCCAAGCCTGAAAACGACGATAGCCACTGCCTGTTGGTCTGACGAAGGACTAGGTACTATGGGCGCGCTTACGGGTATCGGAAGGTAGTTCTTTGAACAAGCGGCAGTACTCACGACTAAAGTAGCTATGGTGGAAAAACCCTTGAAGAGCCGCCGCATCCGCCACCCCTAGCCATGGTTCTTGCAAAAGGGAGCGGCGAACAGCGTTAAGCCGTAAGGCACGCAGGTAGTGCACCGGCGACTGCCCCGTTTCAGCCTGGAAACTGTATTGAAGGGTGCGCCGGGAAATATTCAGCTGATTGCAAAGCATCATGATCGACGGTGGATCCTCGGCTTGGGCCTTGGTCAAGGTATGGCAGCGATCCACTATATAGCGCCGGGTTCGGTAACACTCCTCATCGTGTTTTAGCGACCTTATGTCGTTATTGAGTAATAAATCTATCCCCTCTTCCACCTGCTGCAAGAGCACCCTTTGAAGTGCGGGCACCGAATCTCCATTAGCCTGCTCCATCCGCAGATAGTTGGTCATGGCCTGCCACTGTTGGCGTACGGCAACCAAGCATTGCGTGGGCACTTCCAGTGTACGCAAGCGCTGGTCATCGCGCTCCAGCCAGCTATAGCGGCTGCGGTCAACGGACACCACCATAAGATCGTAGTGAGCAGATGCCACGCTCCAGAACTGCTCGCAGCGCGGTAAAACCGTGACCGTATCAGATCGGTAAATCGAATTATTTGGCCAATGGATAGGAATAACGAGATGCCACTGATGAGAGGGAAACTGCATTGACTGGGATATACCTAAATTAGCACTTTCACGAACAAGTCGTATCTGCTCTCCGGCGATATCCACAATATCACCCGAAAATCGCCCTTCCTGGACTTGGTCAAACTCCTGCTGCCAGCCCGCCAGACTTAGAGCGTGCTCGGTAACATCCCCACAATGCTTAAGGGTAACGGTCATAAAGATAGCCCACGTAGTTCATGTTGTTAGCCAGGGCGAGTCCAGCCGCCATTATAACCTTACTCATTTTTTGAATAATAAAAGGTAGTGTATCTGCTTACTTTTGCCTAGAGTATAGCCATAGTCATTAAAATATTAACAAAATTAAAAATGAGGAAAACCTCATGCAAACAGCGAACACAACAACACGCTCTTTTGATGCTTGGTTAGCCGCATTGCGTGACGTATGTGGCAGCTTTGACTCCAAACCGGAATGGCGGCAACGCTTTCAAGGCAGTGTTTCTAAACGCCACCAGGCGGGCATCGAAATTGCAGGCATCACCACTAACGTCGAGCGCATCTTCCATCGTCAGCCTCCTTCAACAAGCGATGAAACGGAACACTGCTTCCTGGTTGTGCAGAAACAGGGGCAGGCCACCCTGGTGCAAAATAACCAGCAACTCAAAATGCGCCCAGGCGAAATGGCGCTGCTGGATTCTGCGAAAGCGTGCGAAATACTGCCCCATGGCCTGATTGAGCACGACTCTTTCCACTTGCCCCGTGAAGAGTTGACACGGCATTTTGGAGAGCAGCCCATCCCCTTTATGAAAATTTCGGCTAACTGCGCTAGTGGCCAGATATTGAAGCTGATCGTTAGCCGCATGGTCACAGGGCAAATTACCGCCACTGAAACCGAATCAATCAGCCATAGCGTCACCAACTCATTAATCGCCCTGCTACCCGCGATCTACCAAAACCAGCAACCCTCAGCGATGCTTTTGGAACAGGCGGGCGATACGCTTTATGAGTGCATTTTGCGGTTCATTGACCATCACTTGCATGAAGATGAATTGGGTCCAGCCCTGATGGCTGAGCAGTTCCATATCTCAACCCGCCAGCTCTACCGACTTTTCGAACAGCACGACGAATCCGTCTGTCGTTACGTACAGTATCAACGCCTGGAACGCTGCGCGGAGGAGCTTGCCAGCCAGCAGAAATGCCAACAGTCGATCACCCAGATTGCTTATAAATGGGGATTCACTGACTCTGCCCATTTCAGCCGTTCATTCAAACGTCGCTTCAACAGCTCGCCCCGGGAATACCGGCGAATGAGTTTAGACAACGTCGGCTGAGCCGATAAGCAGCGCCTGCTGCGGTATGAGCAGGCGCTGTTGTCGTTTTAGTAAGCGATACAAATGGACTTAAGCTTGGTGTAGGAGTAGATAGCTTCCTGCCCAAACTCTTTACCAATGCCTGACTGTTTAAAGCCACCGAATGGCAGGCTGGGATCCAGGGTCACATGGGTGTTCACCCACACGGTGCCCGCTTCTATCTCTGGCGTTAAGCGCATCGCTTCGGACAAACTCTCTGTCCATAGACTGGCGGCTAGCCCCAGCTCGCTGTCGTTAACCATAGCCAGCGCTTCATTCACATCATCAAACGGAATCACTGTCAGGATCGGCCCAAACGCCTCCTCACGCACAATATCGAACGTTTGCTTGGCGTCACTGATGATGACCGGCGAAACATAGAAGCCCTCTTCGGGCACCTGGACGCCATAATGTACGTTGGCGCCCTGAGCTTTGGCGCGCTCAAGATGCTGCAGGATACTGCGCTGATGGCGTTGCGAAACCACCGGATTGACCTGCGCCTGAGGATCCATACCTGGGCCTACAGACATCTGGTCAACCACGCTGCGCAACCGACTACAGAATTCATCGTGCAGGCTACGGTGCACGTAAAAGCGCGACGCGGCGGCACACACCTGACCTTGATTAAGCAATCCGCCCATGAGCGCACCGTTGACCGCTTTCTCGATATCCGCATCTGCCAACACCAGCATGGGGTTTTTGCCACCCAGCTCCAGCGAGAATGAGGCCATATGATCAACCGCGGCATGACCAATCACTTTACCCACCTCAGTACTGCCGGTGAAAGTGACTTTGTCCACATCAGCATGGCCCGCTAAATGCTGCCCCACCACCGAGCCTGACCCCAGGATCACATTGAATACGCCCTTAGGCACACCCGCTTCAACGGCAAGTTCAGCCAGCCGAAGTACGGAAAGCGGAGTCTCAGAAGCAGGTTTTACAACCACAGAGCATCCGGCGGCCAGCGCTGGGATCGCTTTCCACAGCGCTATCATCATGGGGAAATTCCACGGCACGATCGCAGCGACGACACCAACAGGCTGACGGAGGGTATAGGCGTTAAAGTTAGCGCCTTCAGGCATGCCAATCGACACGTCGCCGGTCTTGCCTTCCAGTTTCGTGGTCCAGCCCGCCATGTAGCGGATAAAATCAACTGAAAAGCCGGCATCGACGGCCCTGGAGATATTGATCGACTTCCCTTGGTTGAGCGTTTCAATCTGGGCAAGTTCTTCGCTGTGCTGTTCAACGAGGTCAGCAAATTTGAGCAAAATGCGCTCCCGTTGCGCCGGGCTCATACCTCGCCAGCGCCGATCATCAAAGCTGCCCTTGGTGATAGCGACCGCTTCGTCTGCAAGCGCCACATTGCCCGGGGCCACCGAGCTTAATTGACTACCATCCGCCGGGTTAATAATGGCGATAGGAGTTCCCTGCTCACGAAACCCTCCATCAATAAAAGACCCACGGGCACGCTGTAAAAAAGCCTCTACCTCAGGTAACGCTACGATTAACTTATTAGTCATCTCAACATCCTCTTGATCAGTGTTCAAAACGCTCGACCAATGGATGGCAGGTAGCCTTCTCGTTGGCTCCGCCACCCAAGCTCTCCTTGCGTTTGTTACCTCAGAAATTAAATCCCAGCAGTAATTGGGTATACAGGTTAGCGCTGTCGCTGCCGATCTGGCTGCCACCGCCTACAGCAGAAGTATCCGGGTCATAACGCCCGATCAAAGGCATCACCCACCAGCGTTCACTGGGCGCCCAAAAAGCGTAAAGATTGACCTCCTGCCCATCTACGTTGGGGCCTGCTTCGCTAGACAGGGTATGGAAGTCGTAAAGCATAGCGCCCAGACTCAAGCTGTCCGATGGTGTAAGCGTCACGTTAAGCTGCTGGACGCGGGAGTTCGAATTGAAGGGGCCGGCATAGTTGGCCGCCACCTCGCCCTGAAACCAGGTGCCCAATGCCCGGCCGTTACCATAGAATAACGGGTCGTACTGATCGGAGAAGCGGCTGAACCGATAGCTAACGCTAGGCGTCCATGGCGCGTCTGAGAATGTCCAGCCTGCTTCCAGGTACCAGGCATTTTCGTCCTCTGAACTACCATTTTGCTGTAGTGCGTACTCACCGGAAAGAAACAGGTTTTCGACACCGGCATTGCCTTGCCCCCGCACGCTATAGACCTTAACGTTTTCGCGGTCAGGGTAGAGAAAAGCATAGTCGTCGTCCGTACTCAGTACATCAAGGTAGGTAACGCCAAGCGTGCCGTTGTCGGTCACACGCTCAAAATTCGCAATCCCCAGCGCCGGTTTGGCCTGAGCTGGATTGTCTGACTCTAGCCACATAACATCCCCGCGCCAGCCTTGCTCTCCCCCCAAGCGTAGAACAGCGGTTTTTGCAAACGCTTGTCGCCCAGCTAAGTAGTAGGCACCTCCCCGGTTAAGCTCGCCACCCAGCACGCCCTCACCAAAGCTGAGGGCATCCCCAGAAACCAAAAAACCATCACCGAGCTGGATACGCTGCCGGCCCAGCGAGAAATCAATGCCGTCTTCACCAAAAGCGGCCACGGTATCGCCTGATTTCCAGCCGGCATAAAGATTTTCAAGCCGCGTTTTGCGCTCGTCCCCGGTCGTAAAGCCAGCCGCGTCTCCTTGGCCAAGTGTCGCGCTGGACACCCAGGCCACATTGGCATAAAGCGAGCTGCGCTGAAGCGAATGGGTGGCGTCCAGGCCGTATTTGGCGTACCCCTCCTGCCAGTCTCGCCCACCAGCCTTACTCGTTTCGGACTGCGCATAGCCCTGTTGACTATGGAATGCGCCCACCACCACCTCAACGTTGGCCTCTATGTGGGTAGCCTCGTTATCGACCAGCTCAGCGGCACGGGCGCTGTTTAACGAAGCGGTTAGCGCGCCAGTGGCAATAGCGGTCACAGGCAGCAAGGCGGAATAGCGTAGCTTCATCATGGAGAGATCCCTTGTTATTTTGCACGACTTGCTTGGGTATTAGGCACTGCGTATTGATTAACCTGTCTCAGATTATTCAGTCACGCAGCGCATCTCTTGTCGTTGTTTGACGAAAAACTGCCTCTCCTTGCCTGCGTCCTGTACTGGCGACCATGGGGAATAAAAAGACCGGCGCTGAGGCCGGTATAAAGGTTGGAGGGAAGCACGCTAAAGCAGTGTGGTTTTTATAGCCACGTCATAGCCACACCAGGGATAACGCGGGGACAAATACAACAATGGCAATACGCACCACATCCGCCCCAATAAACGGCAAGATACCTCGGTTGACAGTAGCCAAGGACGCGCCTCTGCTATATTTCTGCACGATAAATAAATTCATGCCCATCGGCGGTGTTATCAGGCCGATCTCGACCACCATCAACGCGACGATACCGAACCAGATCGACTTTGCACTGGCATCCAGACCGAACAGCTCCAGCCCCATGACAATGGGGTAAAAGATGGGGATGGTTAACATAATCATCGACAGCGAATCCATCACACAGCCCAGCAGTAAGTAAATGAGCAGGATGAGCATTAGTACCGCCAGCGGTGCCAGGCCACTGCTTAGTATCCACTCGGCCAGCGTACTGGGTAACTGCCCCAGAGCCAGGCCGCTGTTTAACAGATCAGCGCCAATCACCACCAGGTAAATCATGGCGGTCGCTTCGGCAGTTCCCACCAGGCTTTTATAAACCCCTTGCCAGCGCATGCCCCCACGCCATACGGCATAAACACCGCAGGCCGCCGCCCCAATGGAAGCGGCTTCGGTCAAGTTTGCCCAGCCCCCATACAGCCCAAAGATGACAACGACAAAGATAACCAGTATCGGCGCAATGTCGCGCAAACTGATTAACCGCTCGGCCCAGGAGTGACGAGGGGCTCTGGCAACACCGCGCATCGTTCTGATGGCCATGATGCGAATAACCAGCAGATAACCTGCCACCGCTAATAAGCCAGGCACAATCGCCGCCATAAAGAGCGCCGCAATCGACTCCTGGGTCAGCACCGCATAAACGATTAACGGCACAGAAGGGGGAATCAGGATGCCCAGGGTGCCGGCTGCTGCCACGGTACCCGTCGCGAGGCGCTGTCCATAGTGATAGCGCTCCAACTCCGGAAGGGCCACTTGGCTCATGGTAGTGGCGGTCGCCAAAGAGGAGCCGCAAATGGCGCCGAAGCCTGCACAAGCACCGGCCGCCGACATCGCCAACCCGCCTCGCCAGTGGCCTATCCAACTAGCACAGGCCCGGAATAAGGCAGCGGATAACCCCCCGTGAATGGCAAACTGGCCCATCAAGATGAAAATCGGAATGACCGCCAGGTCATAGCTGGAGAAACGGGCGTAGACCAAATTGTTAAGCGTAAAGAGCAGCGACCGAGTATCACCACCATTCACTAACCAGTAACAGATCGCACCGGCCACCAGCATGGCGACCCCAACGTGCCATCGCACCCCCAGCATCACCAACAAGATGCCCAGCGAGATAGCCCCTATTTCAAGGCCGCCCATCATAGTCTGTCCCCCTCTGACGCTGTCGCTTCCGCATCGTCAGCAACGCAGCGGATACTCTGATAAAGCGCACACAAGCCCAGCATGGCGATGCCGGGAAGCATGGCTGCCTGAGGAATCCACTGAGGGATACCAAGCTGAACGCTTTGGGCGTTATAGGTCAGGCTGTCGAGCGCTAGCAAAGCCGTCCGCCAAACCAATAGCCCGCTCACCAGGGCGAGCACTAAATGGGCAATCGCCAACAGAGCGCGGTTGAATAGCGCTGGCAAGAACGTCCCGACGATATCCACGCGGATATGACGGTCGTTAATCTCACACAGCGGAAGAAAGCAGGCTACTGCGACGGCAATCAACATTTGCAGCAACTCAATATCCCCTGATATGGGGGCTGACCAAAGTCGCCGCCCTAACATCGACAGCAGAGAAATACCGATGGCCGACAGCAGTAATACACCGCCTGCCATCGCCATCGCAATGGCTAACCGTCTCAGTACTATTCTTGTCATCACCCTCTCCAAACGCCTTACTGATCTGACGCTTTCAGACGTAGGTCAGGGATCTGTTCGTCAACCATTGCGGCAAGCGCCTCCGCCAAGGCGCGACGATCAATACCGTCGTCGCTGTTGGCCATCCATTCGCTAGCGATACCTCGCGTCGCCGAATTCATTTCCTGCCAAGCCGCATCGTCCAGGGTGATAATCGTATGCGCCGGGTCGGCTTCAATGCTGCTTCGAGCGTCGCTGATGGCCGCATCCCAGGCGCTGCCGAAGCGCTCGGAGAGCACCTCACCGCTGAGCGAGTCAAGCACCTCCCGCGCCTCATCCGGCAAGCGGTCATAGCTGCGTTGATTCATCAACAGCGCCAGCACAGTCACGGTGGCAGTCGCCTGGTCGTCGGCATTTTCGGTGTGATAAAAGGTCACTTCATTTAGCTTGGTCGGTGGCACCACTTCCCATCCGGCCGTAGCGCCATCAATAACGCCTTTGGCCAACGTATCGGCGATCTGTGCTGGCGGCATGCTGACTGCTGAGGCCCCCATTTCATCGATAATCCTGGATGCCATACGCGTAGGCGATCTGAGCCGTTGGCCACTCATACTCTCAAGGTTACGAATTGGGGTTTCACGCGTATGGAGCACGCTGCCACCATCGCTGTGCACCGCTAAGACTTTATAATCTTTAAAGTCTTCCGCAGCGTGCTGTTGGGAGAACTGCCAGGCGATGCGGCTCGCTTCAACGCCACCAGAAGGCAGTACAAAAGGCAGCTCCATCGCCTCGCTGCGAGGGAAACGACCAGCGGAGTACCCAAGCGCCGTCCATGCGATATCAACCACGCCGTTGCGAACGGTATCGGCAAGCTGGGCGGGCGTTCCCCCCAGCTGCATTGAGGGATATATCTGACAGCGCAGCTCACCCTCAGATTGGGCCTCAAGATCTTCGCACCATGGCTCAATGACCTGCTGTTGGGCATTCGACATAGCAGGCAAGAAATGCATGATTCTTAAGGTTGTTGCCGCTTGAGCGGGCAGCGACGCGGCCATGGAAGCCACCACAGCTACGCCAAGGCTGAGACGTAGGCGACGGGGCAGGAACGGGGATTGAGGCATGACTTTCTCCATTACTTATTATAGATACCAGAGGTTTATTGGGGTGGTCACTGCTAAATCATCATTTTGTTAATATATAAACAAAAACAAAGAGCGCGGGAAGCTATCCGTTAGTCGTAGACAATTAAAATGTTGTTAATATTTTAACAACATTGCAATCAAAATCTTTGAAATAGTCTATTAATGGCCCTTAAACGTGAATGAGCCAGCGCTTAGCGCTGGCTCACAGGTGAGATCGTTCTGGCGGCTACTATCAGGTGCCAACGGTGAAGATGGGTTTAAAGAAAGCGGCCAGCTCTTCGGTGGCCGATAGCGGCAGAACATGGGCCACATATTGATCAGGGCGAACCACCACCACGGCACCATGACGGTCAATGCTACGCGCACTGAAAATATCGTCGTCCGGGAGACACCCGAAAACGTTTTCCAAATTGACCAGGGCAAAGGGGCCGACTTCCGGCTTGAAAGCTTCAGGCACCCGAGTGATATCAATCGCCTCGTGCGGCTGCTGATAGATCACCTTGATATCAAACCAGCTACTTACGCCCTCAGGCTGAGGCGCCACCTGCAGCGGCGATTGTGGTGACGCCTGCAACCACGCCGCGAATTCGTCAATGGCTGAGGGCGTATCGACTGCTGCCAAGTCGGCAAATACATACAGACGCCAGCGCCCATCGGCTTCAGCCAGATGCCCCAGCTGCAGCGGGTTAGCGTCACACACTCGGATCGCTGACGCCGACTTAAAACGTTTGCCGACTGGAAACCCAGCGGCAAGGGCTTGATAGGTTGTCTCCCCAGTGATCATCGATGGCTGATACTCCGTCATAAAGCCAGCGGGGAATTCAATGGTTCGCATGTAGAAATCTTCCAGCTCGGACGGGTCTTCAAACTCCTCCGGGCGCTTAGCCATCATCGACGACCACTGTTTATCAAAGTCGATTAAGTTTTTAGCCACCACCTGGCGCTCGGCGGAGTAGGTAGATAACAAGCTGGCGGGGCTCACGCCGGTCAATACATGGCCTAGCTTCCAACCCAGATTGAAACCATCCTGCATGGAAACATTCATGCCCTGCCCGGCCTTAGCACTGTGGGTGTGGCAGGCATCACCGGTAATGAAAACCCGGGGCAGGCGACCGGCGTCCGGATTCTCGACGTCATCGAAGCGGTCACTGAGGCGATGCCCCACTTCGTAGACGCTGTGCCAGGCCACATGACGCACATCCAGGTGGTAGGGGTGCATGATTTCATTGGCTTTGGCGATGATGGTGTCAATCGGCGTTTCGCGCACTTTATTGCTGCCATCCGCCGGCACTTCACCGAGATCCACGTACATTCTGAACAAGTGACCACCTTCGCGGGGAATAAGGAGAATACTGCCCCCCGAATGCGACTGAATGGCACATTTCGTACGGATATCGGGAAAGTCGGTGACCGCCAGCACATCCATGACGCCCCAGGCATGATTCGCCTGATCACCCGCCAGGGTGCAACCGATGGCAGAGCGCACACCGCTGCGCGCCCCATCACACCCGACGACGTATTTAGCCCGTACCGTTCGGCTCTGACCCTCCTGCTCACCCGCGGTATGGCGTAACGTCACCGTGACCGGGTACTCGTCATTTTCAGCGATATGCAGGCTATCAAAAGCAAAACCATAATCAGGGCGAATGCGCGCAGGCCCGTTCATGGCGGCTTCGGCGAGATAATCAAGCACCCTTGCCTGATTAACGATCAGGTGAGGAAACTCGCTAATACCCGCCGGATCGTCAGGGGTACGCGCGGTGCGTGTAATGCACGTCGGCTGACTGACATCCGGCTTCCAAAACGCCATCTCGGTGATGCGATAGGCTTCGGCAGTGATGCGGTCGGCAAAGCCAAAGGCTTGAAAGGTTTCAACGCTGCGCGCCTGAATGCCATCGGCATGCCCAATTTCAAGTCGCCCCGCCCGTCTTTCGACAATGCGCGTTGTTACCTCGGGGAATTGAGCCAGTTGAGCCGCCATAATCATGCCAGCAGGCCCGGTGCCTACAATCAGCACATCCACTTCTTCAGGCAGCGATGCAGCACGGCTTACACCGCTACCCGCTGCAGGTTTGATACGTGGGTCGTGGGAAACATAGCCATAGTGGTGGAACTGCATAATATCTACCTCGTAAACGTGATGGCTTGGCATTTTTCTATACTGGATCAGGCAAGCCCCCGAGAGGATGTGTTTTACACAGCCTTCATTGTACTTTTCATAAATAACCCACCTACCTTAGTCGACAACCATTAATAAATTAAAAAATATTGTTAATCTATTAATACAAATCATAGAAATAGTGTTAAAAAACCATCTATAAGAGATGGAGGTCTATGTCTTCGTGCTAAAAAAGGAAGCCATGAATTTTCAATTATCGCTCTCTTGGCTATGCGAAAGGCTATGTGAAAATCCATCTTGACAGGCGCCTTTATTTTTTCGTTAATACATTAATGAAAGTAACCGCGCCATTTTAAAAACCACTGCGCTACTCAGGTCAGACTGCTTCTATGCGCTAGATAGCCCAGTATTTTTAAGGAGTTACAACGTGCCACACCTGCATATCGAGTATTCGCCCGAGGTGGCAACACTGGTTAACGTACAAGATGTATGCCTGGCCGCCTACAAGGCAATGAAAGAGAGCGGTATTTTTCCTATCGCGGGTATCCGGGTACGCGCCTTCGCCGCAGACCACTGCATCGTTGCCGATGACCACCCCGACAACAATTTTATGGCCATGACTCTTTCTGTGGGGGCTGGCCGAGAACGGAGCGCGCTTAAAGCTGCCGGCGACCGGGTGTTTGCGGCCGTTCAGCAAGCCCTGGCACAACCGCTCGCCACGCCCCACTTCGCCTTATCACTGGAAATCCGCGAGATCAGCGCCGATTTGAGTTGGAAAGACACGCCTATTCACTCCCGACTGTCGTCATAACAGGAGCCTTCACCATGAGCACTTTGCAAGACAACATCGCCCGGGCGCAGCAGTATATGCAGCGCTTTAAAGAGCAAGGGGTACTCAACCACATCAACGGTGAGTCGGTACCCGCACTGTCGGGAGCCACCTTCGACACTATTTCTCCCGTTGACCTCAAGCCCTTAGCAAGCGTTGCCCGTGGTGGCAGCGACGATATCGACCGCGCCGTCAAAGCCTCTCAGGAAGCCTTTAAAACCTGGAGTAAAACGCCAGGTAAAGAGCGCCGCGCTATTCTGATCAAGGTGGCCGAAGCCATTGAAGCCCGTGCAGAAGAGATCGCCTTCACGGAGTGCATGGATACCGGCCAAGCGCTGCGTTTTATGTCGAAGGCAGCTATTCGTGGTGCGGCTAATTTTCGCTACTTCGCAGACAAAGCCCCCGAGGCCGAGGATGGCCTGGCCCTGCGTAACGACACCCAAATGAATGTAACCTCCAAGCGCCCGCTTGGCCCGGTGGGAGTGATCACGCCATGGAACACGCCGTTTATGCTCTCCACCTGGAAGATAGCGCCCGCCCTGGCGTCCGGCTGCACCGTGGTGCATAAACCCGCCGAATTTTCGCCGATGACAGCCAAGCTGCTGGTTGAGATCGCAGAAGAAGCCGGGCTACCGAAAGGTGTACTCAACCTGGTCAATGGTTTCGGCGAGGACGCGGGTAAAGCGCTAACAGAGCACAAAGGCATCAAGGCAGTGGCCTTTGTGGGTGAAAGTCGCACCGGGCAAATGATCATGGCCCAGGCAGCTCCCACGCTGAAGCGCTTCCATTTCGAGCTCGGCGGTAAAAATCCTGTCATTATTTTTGACGACGCGGATATTGAGCGTGCGATAGAAGCCGCCACCTTCATGATCTACTCGCTAAACGGTGAGCGCTGCACGTCCTCTTCACGCCTGTTGGTGCAAGACACTATCTACGCCGAGGTCACTCGCCGCGTTGCCGACATCGCCAACAACGTCAAGGTCGGCCACCCTCTTGACCCAGACACCATCGTCGGCCCGCTGATTCACCCTGAGCACGAGAAAAAAGTGCTGTCCTATTTTGACAAGGCCCGCGCCCAAGGCGCCACCATTGCGGCCGGTGGCGAAAAGGTCGGCGAAGAGGGCTGCTTCGTGCGCCCAACGCTATTTACCCAGGCCAACAATGATATGGCCATCGCCCAGGAAGAGATTTTTGGCCCGGTGCTGACCGCCATTCCGTTCACAGACGAGGACGACGCTCTGCGTATCGCCAACGATACCGAGTACGGCCTGGCTGCCTACCTGTGGACCAATGACCTCAACCGCGCCATACGTTTAACCGATCAGCTTGAAGCCGGCATGATGTGGGTCAACTCAGAGAATGTGCGCCATTTACCCGCGCCCTTTGGTGGCGTTAAGTCCTCCGGCATTGGCAGGGACGGCGGGGACTGGTCCTTCGACTTTTATATGGAGACCGTCAACGTATCCTTCCCGCGCAAGGTGCATCAGGTTCCGAAACTCGGCTAATCAATGCCCGAGACGACACCTCTGGCTCACACCGCCTGTTTAGATGGTATATGGAGAAACACAATGCCCACACCAGCCCCTAACTTATACCCTGAATTCAACATTATACGCTTAAGCCATGCTGTATTCGGCGTGACCGATCTGGCCAAGAGCCGCCACTTTTATGTGGATACGCTCGGCCTTCAGGTCACCGACGAAGACGACCAGCGCATCTATCTACGGGCCATGGAAGAGCGCGGCCACCACTG
Organism: Halomonas sp. SpR1; assembly: GCF_031010175.1. Taxonomy (GTDB): domain Bacteria; phylum Pseudomonadota; class Gammaproteobacteria; order Pseudomonadales; family Halomonadaceae; genus Vreelandella. The sequence goes on along the minus strand of NZ_JAUAMB010000032.1, from coordinate 15,702 downwards.
CATGGTGCTCGAAAAAAGCGCTGAAGCTAACGTTCAGTCACTCTCTTTCAAGGTTTTTGATGAGAGCGAATTAGATAAGGCGTACGCCTGGTTCGAACAGCAGTGCAAACCCGTTGAGTGGGTAGAACGCCCCTATCAAGGTCGCACACTACGCACTGTGGACTGCTTTGACACCCCTATCGAGTTTTATTACCAGATGGAACGGCTAGCGCCTATCCATCAACAGTACGCTCTCTACCGGGGTGTCAAACCGCTACGCATCGACCACTTTAATCTGTTTTCTACCAGTGTCGATGACGCCGTGGCGTTCTATAACCGCATGGGATTCCGGGTCACTGAATACACCGAGGATGAAGAGAGCGGCAAGCTATGGGCCGCCTGGATGCATCGTAAGGGCGGTGTCCACGATATCGCGTTTACCAACGGTGAAGGCCCGCGCCTGCACCACACCGCATTCTGGGTGCCCACACCACTCAATATCATTGATTTGTGCGACCTGATGGCCACCACCGGTTACGTCAGCAATATCGAACGTGGGCCCGGTCGCCACGGCATCTCCAATGCATTTTTCCTGTACATCCTCGACCCAGATGGCCACCGCATCGAAATTTACTGCTCTGATTATCAGACCGTCGACCCGGATCTCGAACCGATCAAGTGGGACTTGAAAGACCCCCAGCGGCAAACGCTATGGGGGGCGCCAGCGCCGCGCTCCTGGTTTGAGCACGGCTCGCTCTTTAAGGGTGTCGAGACCAAAGCGTCTCAGCTAAAGGCCACGCCGATCATCGCCCCTTAACAGCGCCTGGTTGCATCTTCCAGGTTTCACAGCAAACGGCCCGGCTCAGCCGGGCTCAGGAGAATATGTCATGAGTGCACCCCTGCCCCCACGGCTGGCCGCTTTTCACGCTAATGGCGCGGATCGTTACGGCGTTGTTACCGCTGACGGGATCATTGATCTACTGCCAGAGTTTGGTCATCGGTTCAAAGGCCTAAAAGAAGTCATTGAAGCGGGCGCGATCGACGAACTGTTGAACGCCGCAGAAGGCCGCCGCCCAAGCTATCGTGAAGAAGATGTCACTTACCTGATTCCCATCGCCAACCCTGAGAAACTGATCTGTGTCGGCGTTAATTTTCCATCACGTAATGAAGAGTATAAAGACGGTCAGGCCGCCCCCAGCAAGCCCTCCTTGTTCATTCGCTTCCCGCGCAGTTTTGTCGGCCACCACCAAAACCTGGTACGCCCCCCCGAAAGCGAGCAGCTCGACTACGAAGGTGAAGTGACCATCGTTATCGGCAAGGGCGGCCGGCGTATTTCAAAAGAGAAGGCTTACGAGCATATTGCCGCGCTTACCCTATGCAACGAAGGCACCATTCGTGATTGGGTACGGCATGCCAAATTCAATGTTACCCAGGGGAAGAACTTTGACGCCACCGGTGCTATCGGGCCATGGCTGGTGCCGTTCCATAACGCCTCTCAGTTAGATGATATCGAGCTGACCACCCGGGTCAATGGCGAAGTACGCCAGAACGACCGCACCTCGCGCATGATGTTCGATTTTCGCTATATCGTGAACTACGTCTCCACGTTTACCACCCTGGTGCCCGGCGACGTTATCGTCTGCGGCACGCCTACCGGCGCCGGTGCACGCTTCGAGCCCCCTATCTGGCTGAAGCCTGGCGATGTCATTGAGGTCGAAGCGGAAGGCATCGGCAAACTGGTCAACGGCGTGGAGGATGAGAAAAATGCCATTAACTGACGCCCAGATATCCGCTGCCGCCGAAGCACTTCTGGCAGCGGAAAAAAACCGCGATCAGATCGGCCTACTGTCGCGCCAATATCCCGACATGACGCTGGATGATGCCTATGCCATCCAGGCGGCTCAGTTGCAAAAAAAGACCGAGCATGACGTCATTGGCTGGAAAATTGGCCTGACTTCCAAGGTAATGCAGGACGCCCTGGGGATCGATACACCTGATAGCGGCGTGCTTTATGACTATATGCGCTTTTCGACAGGGGCCGTGATTGCCAAGGATCACTTTATTCAACCCCGCATTGAAGCTGAAATAGCCTTCGTCATGAAAGCGCCCCTGGAAGGTGAAGTAACCCGAGAGGACGTGCTGGCGGCCACGGATTACGTTGTGCCCTCGCTGGAGATTCTGGATACGCGCATCGTTCGTCAGGATGCTGCTACCGGCCAGACACGCCTGATTGTCGATACGGTATCCGACAATGCGGCCAATGCGGGCATTGTGCTTGGCAACGAACGTCACTCGCCGACGGCTTTTGACCTGCGCTGGGTGGGTGCCATCGTCAAGAAAGATGGCAACGTCGTGGCCACCGGCCTGGGAGCGGGCGTGCTGGATGATCCGGTAACCGGGTTAGTCTGGCTGGCCCACCGCATGGCCACTTATGGCCAACGTATTGAAGCAGGACAAGTGGTGCTGTCGGGCTCTTTTATCGGCCCGGTGGAATGCCCTTCCGGCAGCGATATTGACGCCGACTTTGGCCCCTTTGGAACGGTGAAGCTGCGTTTCGATTAAAGGATGCCCCGTCAACGCCTGCTCACGACTGGCTCAGCTGATGGTGGCGGTAATTTGAGGGAGTGGTATCGGCATGGCGAGCAAAGAAGCGACAAAAGTAGGCAGGATCCTGGAAGCCCAACTGGTAGCCAATCTCGTTGACGGTCATACCGGTAAAGGTCAGCATCCGGCGAGCTTCCTGCATCAGCCGCTCATGCACCAGTCGCTTACTGGGCACACCAGCGATACGACGGCACACGCTATTGAGCCGCGCCTCGGTCACGTTAAGGGCCGAGGCGTACGCCGACAGCGTCCAGTGCGCTTTGAAGTGGGCTTCGATTTCCAGATTGAAGCGGTGAAACAGCATCAGTTCGTCATGCCGTGCATGCTGCGCCTTGAGGGAATTGGCCGAAAGCCGAAACAGGCTGATAAACAGCAACCGCGTCAGGGTCGTCAGCGCCACGTCACGCCCTTTACGATCGGCAGCAAACTCCGCCCCCAGCTCATCAAAAAGCCGCTCAATGCGGGCAACTTCATGGCGGGCCGCCGAGCTGACGTGGCCGGTGGCAACGCAAACGGGCGTAATCTGACCAATACTGCCAAGGTCAGGGCACTCATCAAGCAGCGACCATACCAATTGCTGGCGCACCGTCAGCACATGACCATCGCTGCCCTCTTCAGTGGTAAACGAATGGGGGATCCCGGGTGGCGTCAAAAAGAACATCGGCCCTTGCTGATGATACTGCCGATTATCCAGGTAAACCCTGACCATGCCACTGTTGATGTAGTGCACCTGAAAAAAACGGTCATGGTGATGAACCGGCATGTTGCGCCCGAAGAAGTCCGCCATCGGCCTGAGGGCATCATAATGCACCGCCGCGTCAGCATACCGCTGATCGTACTCCTGACCGATCGTGATATTGGGAATGGGGGTCAACGCCATGTGTCTGCTCCTGGGTGGGCGCGTCTTAACCCTAAACGCTGTTCATATATTAACAAACTAACGAAGCTACTCTCCATGGCCACAAGCCACCCACCGGAGATAGCCGCTCGTATTTCAAGCACCACGCCGCACTGAGAGGAATAAAATGGGCGAAATTGTTTTAGCCGCCAAGGTGACCCATGTCCCTTCGATGTACCTATCCGAACAGCCTGGCAAACACCACGGCTGCCGGGCTGAGGCCATTGCCGGGCACAAGGAGATCGGCCGTCGCGCCCGCGAATTAGGCGCAGATGTTGCGCTGGTGTTCGATACCCACTGGCTGGTCAACAGTGGGTATCACATTAACTGCAGCAATCACTTTGAAGGTATCTATACCAGCAACGAATTGCCCCACTTTATTCAAGACATGGCCTACAACTACGCAGGCTGCCCCGACCTCGGCGAGCTGATCGCCACGGAAGCGAACCGTTCAGACATTCGCACCATGGCACACAATATCAAAAGCCTGTAGCTTGAGTACGGCACCCTGGTACCTATGCGCTATATGCACATGGGAGTCCCTGAGGAGCAGGCGCTCAAAGTGGTGTCGATTGCGGCCTGGGATGCCTGGCACGACCTGAATGAAAGCATCAAATTTGGCGAAGCCATACGCCGCGCCATCAAGGCCAGCCATCACAACGTCATGGTGTTGGCCTCAGGGTCTCTTTCTCACCGCTTTAGTGATAACAGCGATGCAATGGAAAACATGCACCGCTGGACGCGTGAATTTGACCGCCAGATTGATATACGTGTGGTTGAGATGTGGCGGCAGGGGCACTTCAAAGAATTCCGCACCATGCTGCCGGAATATGCCCAGCACTGCTACGGCGAAGGCGGTATGCATGATACCGCCATGCTGCTTGGCGTATTAGGCGAAGAGTACGACACGCCTGCCGAAATACTCACTGAGCCTTTTGGCAGTTCTGGCACCGGCCAAATCAACGCGATCTTTCCCCTTTAGGCAGTCTTGAGGTAACCGTCTGGCTGATTCGGCGCCCGGGGCGGTAACGAGAGCCACTCATTACACAAGCAGGAGATATGGCATGGAGATACCTACCAATACGTTCAAGCAGGCGTTAGCCAATAATGAGCCGCAAATTGGTCTATGGCTGGGGCTAGCCAATGGATACTGTGCGGAGCTCTCTGCCAATGCGGGCTTCGACTGGCTATTAATCGACGGCGAGCATGCCCCCAACGACCTGCGCGCAATACTGGCACAGCTGCAGGCCGTCGCGTCTTACCAAGCTCACCCCATCGTGCGTCCGCCGGTCGGCGACACCGCGCTGATCAAGCAGTATCTGGATATCGGCGTCCAGACACTATTGATCCCCATGGTCGATAGCGCCGAACAGGCCCGCGAGCTGGTGCGTGCCACTCGCTATCCGCCAGAAGGCATTCGCGGCGTCGGCAGTGCACTGGCACGCGCTTCGCGTTGGAACAGCATCCCCGGCTACCTGGATAAAGCGGACAACGAAATCTGCCTGTTAGTCCAGATCGAAACCCAGGAAGGCCTCAAGCACCTTGATGAAATTGCCGCCGTCGAAGGGGTGGATGGGGTGTTCCTCGGCCCCGCCGACCTCAGCGCATCGCTGGGGCACCGCGGCAACCCAGGTCACGAAGCGGTGCAGAACGCGATCGAAGACGCTATCCAACGGATTCAACGGGCAGGCAAAGCGGCCGGCATTCTATCGGCAGACCGCCAGCTTGCGGAGCGCTATCTAGCCTTAGGCTGCACCTTTGTCGCCGTCGGCGTCGATACCAGCGTATTAATGAATTCACTGAAAGCGTTGGCCAGCACTTTTAAAGACAACGGGGACAACTCACCCAAAGCGGCGGCTTCGCCGTCGGTTTACTAACTCCGTCAATCACCGTTTTTTTAACTCACTGCCTATTTAACGTCAGGAATCATTCATGAAACTGCACGACTCACGCCTGCTGCGCCAACACGCTTTTATCAATGGCCAGTGGGTCAGCGCCGATAGTGGCGATACCTTCAGCGTCACCAGCCCCGCTGACAACACACCTATTACCGATGTTGCCCGGTTAGGCGCCGCAGAAACACGCCGGGCGATTGAAGCCGCCGAAGCCGCGCTGCCTGCCTGGCGCGATAAAACGGCGAAGGAGCGTGCCGCTATTCTGCGCCAATGGTTTACCTTGATGCATGAACATAAAGAAGACTTGGCCCGCCTGTTGAGCTGGGAACAAGGCAAGCCGCTTGCCGAAAGCCGTGGCGAGATCGACTACGGCGCCAGCTTTATCGAGTGGTTTGCCGAAGAAGGCAAACGGGTTTATGGCGATGTCATCCCCAACGATAAACCGGGTCGTCGCCTCGTCGTCATCAAACAGCCGGTGGGGGTAGTTGCCGCCATTACGCCGTGGAATTTCCCGGTGGCAATGATTACCCGCAAAGCAGGCCCAGCCCTGGCAGCCGGTTGTACTATGGTACTCAAACCCGCTTCCGAAACACCACTCTCGGCGCTCGCCTTGGTCGAACTGGGCGAGCGGGCAGGTATCCCCGCGGGTGTGTTTAATGTGGTTACCGGACGTGCAAGTGCCATCGGTAGCGAACTCACTCAACATGAAAGCGTGCGCAAATTGTCGTTTACCGGCTCCACGGAGATCGGCCGGCAGCTAATGGAAGAGTGCGCCGGTACGATTAAAAAGGTCAGCATGGAACTGGGGGGCAATGCACCCTTTATTGTCTTTGACGACGCCAACCTGGATGACGCTGTCGAAGGTGCCCTGGCATCCAAATTCCGCAACAGCGGGCAAACCTGCGTGTGCACAAACCGCTTTCTGATCCATGATGCTGTCTATGATGCCTTTAGCGAGAAGTTGGTCACCGCCGTCAGCAAACTGAAAGTAGCGTCGGCCGAGGACGAAGGCGCCCAGCAAGGCCCGCTTATTAATCTAAAAGCGGTCGATAAAGTGAAAAGCCATATTGAAAATGCGCTAAGTCAGGGCGCTAAAGTATTGTGCGGCGGGCACTCCCACGCACTGGGCGGTAATTTCTTCGAACCCACGGTATTGGGCGACGCCACACCTGCTATGGACGTCGCCAACGAAGAGACCTTCGGCCCGCTGGCGCCGCTGTTTCGCTTTAGCACAGAAGAAGAAGCGATTGCCATGGCCAACGACACCCCCTTCGGCCTCGCCGCCTATGTTTATACGCAAAATATCGGCCGTTGCTGGCGTGTAGGGGAAGCACTTGAATATGGTATGGTAGGAATTAACGAGGGTATTATCTCAACTGAAGTGGCTCCTTTTGGCGGCATCAAGGCCTCTGGCGTTGGCCGGGAAGGATCTCATTACGGTATTGAGGATTATCTCGAAATTAAATATATGTGCATGGGCATTAAGTAATACTCCCAGTGCCACCAGGCGGCTTGAGCTTGTCCTGGTGGCTATTTAGAAAAGGCAACAAATGGCACGCCCTACCCCTTCCTTAACATTGGCATTGATGCAAGCCCGTGAGTCCGCGATGGACTTTTTCAGGCCTCACCTTAACCGCCACAATATAACCGAACAACAGTGGCGAGTGATTCGCATCCTGTGGCAATCGGAAGATCAAACCCTGGAGAGCCATCGGCTGGCGAAACTCACCTGTATACTGCCACCCAGCTTGACCGGCGTGCTGGTTCGACTTGAACAGAATGGCCTGGTGGAACGCTGGAAACCGGCCACCGATCAGCGCCGCCTGTGCGTAACGCTAACCGGAAAAGGCAATGCGCTATTCGAGGAAATGAAAGTTGAAATGATCAGTCAGTACAAGAAGATTCAGCGAGCGCTGGGGGAGGAGAAGTACCGTACCCTGATGAGCCTGCTGAAAGAAGTGCAAGAGCTTAATCCAGATCAACTGCCTTCCGACCCTGATACTTAACGTTCAATGCTAAGTTATCATTACGGCTGCGGGCCCTTCTATTCAATCCACACTGCTAAAAGGGCCTCCTTGTCTAAACGGCTCACCGTTAAACGTTTTGCTGCTCCTGAGAATCCAATACTTCTTGAATGCGTTTCGTGGCATCCTGCGTTTGGTTGGCCAGTTTTTTGACTTCATCGGCGACTACCGAAAAGCCCCTGCCTGCCTCACCCGCCCGTGCCGCTTCAACCGCAGCATTGAGCGCCAGTAGATTGGTTTGAGTGGCGATCCGGCTGATCACATCCACCACCTCTGACACTTGGTGGTAGGTCTTCTGATTGTTCACCACGATGGTTTCATGGGCAGACTTGGCCGATCGCTCATCCTCGATGTTGCGAACCGCGCCAATGACGCGTAACAGTAGACCATCTTCGCCCCGGATCGCGCGGCCACGCTCTCTAAACCAGCAATAGCCATGGCGTTTATGGTACATACGGAATTCTTCTACATATTCGCCCGAGCCTGATGGCGAGAGAATTTCCTTTTCAAACGCGGCTAACATGGTGGGAAAATCGTCTGGGTGGATGACGTTTTTTTGGCTCTCCATCCCGTTAGGTAACTCCCCTCGGGTATAGCCCAAGAGACCCCTAAACTGATCAGTGATGATCATCTCACTTGCTGGATCTTCTACATCACCGTGATGAACGATAAAGTCCCAGACGCCTTCGGTGAGCGTCAGTTGTATCATCTCCCATACCCTTTGCTCCCCCGTCAAGCGCTGGCACTCTGCTTCCAGCGAGCGAATGCGGTCGTCTTTTTGGCGGACAAGCTCTGCATGGTGCCTTTCCATTTCCGTAAGGCTTTGCGACGCTGAGGCCAGCTCCTTGGCAAGCGCATTTTCTGACTCGGATTTACGGTCAATAAATGATTGGATGGTTGAAAACAGGTCTGAATTGCGACGTAGTTCACTAAAAATGGAGCTATCAATGGCGCCTTGGCCACCCTCTAACTGACCAAAAAAACCCAGAATATCGTCCGCTAGCCTTTTGGAAGATCTTATATTTAACATTATCGCTACCCTCTCCAGATTTGGCGCACGAAAGCAGCACCTTATCGTCGGTTTTCATGCACCGAGTGATCACGGTGGGTAGCATTACTGTGAGCATTGAAGTCGAGAGTTTCTTGTGTATAGGTGACAATCATTTGTATCCTCCTGCCAGAAGGTCGAGACAAAAACCACCAGTCACCCGCCCAAAACGGTATGCGCCATTAAGCGCGTTTCGAAGTGCCCTGTTATTCAACCCGCTTAAACAGGCAAAAGTGTTTTTTACCTTTTCGCACAACCCAATAGGTATCGAACAGTGCAAAGCTGTCACCTAGCCGCCCTAGATGGACACGCTAACCGTTGAGGCGCACGGCCCCCTGCTCTATTAACTCCCTCGCCTGGCGTTTTGACCCAGCCAAACTGCCTTTTACCAGCACCGCATCCATTACTTCATCGGGTGACATTTCCACACAAGGCAGGCCATCAAGCGCTCACTGCTCCAGTTCATCCAGCGTGAGCGTCGCGACCTTGCCGCTAAATAGCGCTTGGGAGATACGCTGAGCCGCTGCAAGACCTTCTTCACCATGCACAAAGCGAGTGACGGCTTCAGCCAGAATCCGCTGCGTCTGAGGCTTACCCGTTGAAAGCGTGTCTCTGGCTTCAATGTTCGCAACCTCCTCGCAGCTTAAAAAGGTGTAGTAACGCAGGAAACGGTAAACATCGCTGTCGTCGGTATTTAGCCAAAACTGGTAGAAGTGGTGGGGAGGGGTCTGTTTCGGGTCGAGCTAGCGCTGAAACAGCAATTCGCGCTGCTGTTGAAGAGAGGCGTAGAGGAATATGGGGTGTTTGCCGGGACGATAGCCAACAATTACCGCACAATCAAAAGCCACCAGCGAACGCAACAGCCTGGTCAAGTGTGAGGTGAAATGGGCTGAACCCAACGCATCCACACAGCCGGAAAGTACCTGAGGCTCAAGCGAATTGACTGACGCGCTAGTGGATTCTGTCATGGTTATCACTGCCTACTATTAGGTCTAATTTTATGAACCGAACTCAGGAGCCCCGCATCGACTAAACAGAGCCGTTCAAACCATCGTACCTATCTAGTCGCGCCTATCTAAATAGATCGACGGCGGAGTCTTCGACCATTACTCCCCCCACAGCATGCTGATGGGAACGGCAAAGCAGCCAGGCACATCCAGCTTTACGCAGTGCCGCCCGGTATAAACCAGCATGCCTCCCTGGAATTGTTCGCCCGCTTGATCGGCCAACCGTGCGAGCCCTGCGGCATCTTTGGCCTGCACAGTAGCAGAGCGTTTGACCTCAACGCCCCAAAGCGCCTGACCACGCTCAATGATGAGATCTACCTCGACCTGATCTTTGTCGCGGTAGTGAGAAAAGCGCAGTTCTGGTTCGACCCAAGAGGCTTGGGCCATGAGTTGCTCAACCACATGGGTTTCCAGCAGGGCACCAAAACGCTCTGCTTCCGTTAACCACTGATCGAAGGACCGCCGCCCCAGAGCAGCCGCAAGACCGGTATCGACCAAGTGTAGCTTAGGGCTCTTGATCAGCCGCTTAGCTTGGTTGCGATGCCAAGCGGGCAGTTGACGAATCAGAAAGAGGCGCTCCAGAATACTCAGGTATTTGTTGACCGTGCCGCGCTCCAATCCTAGCTCTTTGCTCAAGGCACTCACGTTGAGCAGGCTGCCGGTTCGATAAGCAAGCAGCTCCATTAGCCGCAACATGCCGCCCTCATCTTGAATAGCCGCCATATCTTTCACATCACGCTGAATGACCGCGTTGATATATTGGCGATACCACTGACGAGCGCGGCGGGGCGTTCGCCGGTTGGGCTCAGGGTAGCCACCCTGGCAGATGGTCGCAGGTGTGGTAGGCAGCGGCCTGTGGTCTGGCATTATCTTGGCGGCAAGCTGCCCCGCGATCAACTTGGCCAGCTAGGTCGATTCACTAACACGCTTCTCCTGCTCAGCCAGCGGGTGCAGATAGATGACCTCCATACGACCTGCTAGTAATTCTTGGGCCTGGGGGAGCAACAGCGAATTGGCAGACCCCGGTCAGCAGAAAACGCCCCGGCTGGCGGTCGCGATCAACCATCGATTTTATCGCCAGCAGCAGCTCGGGGGCACGTTGCACTTCGTCCAGCGTGCTACGCTCTGGCAGGCTCTCGATAACCCCCAATGGATCCCGCTGCGCGGCCGCCAGCAGCGTCGGATCACCCAGATTGAGGTACGCACGCTCAGAGTATATGCGTTGCACGAGCGTTGTTTTACCCACCTGTCTAGGCCCTAGCAAACACACCATTGGCGTATCTGCGAGCGACTCGACCACTCGGTCACGGATCAACCGCGGTAGATGAGAGGTATCCATAACTTGCCTCTGGCAACGTCCAATTGCGAGTTATAGTAGCGTCTAATTGTAGGCTAAAGTATCGTCCAATTGCAGGTTAGCAGGCTGACCAATGACCCCGGATAGTGATTACTTGGGGTGCTACTTCGCGGTGATCCAGTGTGATGGAGAATATTCTCGCAGAAAATTACGCGCAAAACCGGCGGGCAAAATCAAGAATAGCCACTGAACATAATTGCCACGCGGCGATCCAGGGCTTACAACTATATGGCGAGATATAGTTAATAATTCAACAACAAGGCGGGTAACGCTATGTCGATTGAGCTTTGGCTATCGTTTGTGCTGGCTTCGTTTTTAGTTATCGCTTCCCCCGGCCCCGCGGTTGCTCTGCTGGTCATGACTGGAATTAATCAAGGCCGCAGGGCAGCTTTAGCGATGCTTCCTGGCTTTTTCTTGGGCGACTTGGTGGCGATGTCGCTTTCGTTTGCCGGCGTAGGCGCCCTGCTGATGGCGTCGGCGGAGCTATTCGCCATCGTTAAATGGTTAGGGGTTCTCTATCTACTTTACCTTGGGATCAAGATGTGGCGTGAATCCGGCCAACTTAACGACCTGGAAGCCTCTGGCGCCAATATCAAGCAAGGCACTGCAAAGGCATTTTGGGTGACACTTCTGAACCCCAAAAGCATTCTATTCTTTATGGCGTTCATGCCGCAGTTTATTAATCAGACCCAGCCCTTGGCGCCCCAGTTAGCGATTCTTTTCACCACCTTTCTTGTGATGGGGATCATCTCTGATCTTGGCTACACACTGCTGTCGACCACTAGCCGGAAACTGATGACCGCCAAGTTTCGTAGGCTACTACACCGCTGCGGTGCGGGTAGCTTGATCGGCGCGGGTGTGTTGATGACCGTGATGCGCCGTCCTGCTGGGTAGTACCCGTTTGATGTTAGCCCTGCGACAACGCACGCTCTCTGTCATCGCAGGACGAAGAGGGTTGGGTTACAGCGTGAGGCCAAGCAACAGGTACATCGCCAGGGAAAGCAAAGCGACGGCTAGCGCAAAGGGAATTTGCGTTTTGATATGATCGATATGATCAGAAGCAGCCCCTGTTGAGGCCAGCACGGAGGTATCCGACAGGGGCGAACAGTGATCCCCAAAGACCCCACCACCCGCCACAGCGGCCACTGTGGCATACACCAGCGGTGTAACCATATCGCCGCTAAAGTTGAACGCGAGCGGCACAGCCAGCGGCATCATGATAGCGAAGGTGCCCCAAGAGGTGCCGGTTGAAAAGGCGATGACAGCGGCAATGAGGAACGTCATGGCCGGGAGAAGAGCCGGTGTTAGCCAGCCAGCGGTGGCTTCGACGATATAGTTAGCCGTGCCCATGTCTTTGGACAACTGATTCAACGAGTAGGCTAACGCCAGAATGATGATGGCGGGCATTACTCCCTTCATACCCGCCATAGAGGTTTTCATAATATCGCTGAAGGGAATGCCCTGAAGGCGCATAACGATACCGAGAAACACGGAAGCCGCCAGAAATGCCTCCATGGTCTTGGCCGAGTCCATGACGATAAAGGTGCCCACCGCAACGCCAACCACTACCAGAACCGGGGCGAAAAAATTCCAGAACAGGCTGGTGCGTGCCCCTTCGTAAAGCGGAATTTCCGTCAGTTCCTCACCCACCAGTGGCTCTGCTCCATCACGCAGCACTTTGCCTTCCTCCTGAGCCCGGCGCTCGGCTTCGCGCATCGGCCCAAAGAGCGGAATGACGCCCACGATCACCAGCCCGACCACCAACACCGATAGCCATGCATAGAGGTTGAAAGGTATGGCATGCAGAAAGACTCCCATCGCCTGGGCAGCATTTTCGATGGGGCCCATACCGATCAACAGGCCGGAGATGAACACTGCCCAGCCCGTGATGGGCACCATGACACTTACCGGCGCCGAGGTAGAATCGGCGATGTAGGCCAGTTTTTCCCGCGAGACCCGGTACCGATCCGTCAGGCCACGCATGGTGCTACCAACAAACAGAGGGCTGAAGTAGTCGCTGAAAAAAACGAACATGCCCATCACCCAGGCAACCAGTTGAACCCGCACCCGCGATAAGGCACGGCGTTCCACCCAGGCGGTAAAGTTCTGAATCGCTCCGGTGCGTTGGAAAAAAGCGATCACTGTGCCAATGAATAGCTCCAACAGCAGTATCCAAGAGAAGCTGGTGGTGCCCAGAGTTTCCTTTAACAACGTCGGAAACCCCATCAGCCCATTGCCCAGGGTAATCACCCCAACGAAACAGGCAACAGCCAGCGAGAAAACCGTATTCCGGGTGACAAACGCCAGCACGATAGCCAATGCCGCCGGCATAATGGACAGCAGCCCGACATGATCTTGAGGATCCATTGTCATCTCTCTTTTTTTATAGTGGTGGGTGGAGTCAGGTTTCGTTTTTTGCCTTTCGGCGCTCCATTTCACTGGTCAGGTAAAAGCCCAACCGACGTACGGGGTCAGGTGGCATCCAGCTCGCCTTGCCGAATAGCGAAGCAATATCCTCAACCGGTTGACCGAGCGCGTATCGGGCCAAGGCATCGCCCAGGAAGGTACCTTTGACGATACCGCCGCCATTACACCCCGCCGAAACATACAACCCGGGCTGGACCTCGCCCCAAAGTGGCGCCCCGTTATAGGTCAGCCCGGTGGTACCTCCCCAGACCTTGTCGAAGTGCACTGGGGTGAGCTCCGGGTAGCGGGTCTCAAGGCTTGCTTTCAGTTCGGCCTCGATACGGGTGTTATCAGCTTCGCGTTCATAGCTGTAACGCGAGCGGATCATCAAACGGCCATCAACGGTAGTGCGCAGCGTACAGCCTAAGCGGTGTGCGGGGAGTAGCCCCCAGGTCGTCGCGGCGATGCGTTGGCGCTCTGGTTCCGGTAAAGGCGCGGTAATAGCGGCGTAGGTATAAATAGCGGTTAGCCGCGAAGGGTCGGCACCCAAGGCCCTGGAAAAAGCGTTATTGGCCAGAATCACCTGCCCAGCCGTCACGTCGCCTTCGGGTGTAATGACGCGCCATTTCTTCCCATCAGGTACTATTTGCGTCGCTGGCGAGCGCTCATACAGCTCGATACCGGCTTCCAATGAATCCGCTAAACCCACAATCAATGCGGCGGGCTGGACGAGATAGCAGTCCGGCGAATAAATCCCCTGGGTGTAGTAGTGCGTACCGATTCGCTCAGCGAGTTGGCTACCGTTCAAAGTTTGGTAGGAAAGCCCAGCCGCCTTCAGAAACGCTTCATACTGATTCAAAGCGCGCTGCCCTATGGCGCTACGAGCAGCGCGATAGGTGCCACTACGCTCGAGTTGGCAGTCAATACCCAAACGTTCGACACGCGAGCGCAGTAACGCCATGGTTTGTCGGCTTAACGCGTTCAGCGTCTCCATGCGCTCAAGCTCTTCGGGGCGAGCATCGTTAGCCAGGGCAATTTCCAGCATAAAGCCGGAGTTGCGCCCTGGGCTTCCTTCGCCTATCCGGTCAGCTTCGAGGATCTTGATACGGTCTCCAGGGCGCGCCTGCTGCCAGGCAGAGGCTGCCGCAAAACCGGTGTAACCGGCTCCGATGATGACGACATCTGCCTCGGAGTGACCGCGTAGAGCGGGGCGCGGCTGGCGCTCGGCTAGCCAAGCGTTCCAGCCGCAAGGGCGCTGATGGGATGGGTGCGTCGTGTGTGGCATAGCGCGTTAATCCAGATACAGCAGGCCATGGGCCTGATTGACCATGGCGGCAACCTCTTCCTGCATGCCTTGGAGCACTTCCCGCTTGTGATCTTCCGTCATACGCGATTTGAGCATCGAACAGCTCATGGCACCCAAGGGGTGGCCGCTATGGTCAAGAATAGGAATGGCCAGGCCGCTGTATTCCGGGAGCAGAGAACCTTCTACACCCCGGGCGTAACCATGTTTCAGTTGGTGGGCAATTTCGGCGTCGATGTCAGCGATGGCAATCGCGTATTCGTCTATCAGCCGTTCCGCGTTATGGCTGAGTATTTCGTCTCGCTCATCCGCGCTGAGATACGCGAGCAAGGCAATTGACGCTTGTCCAACGCCTAGCGGCAAACGTCCCCCCGTCGCCCTAACGAAACTGCCCACCGGATAAGCACCGTTCTGTACCTCCAGGCAGACAGCATTGACACCATCGCGAGCGAACAAATAGAAGCTGTCTCCCCAGCGCTGCGCCAGCGCCAGCAACCTTGGACGGGCCAAATCACGCAACCCAGCACCATTTCCCGCCTGGGCACCCAGCACTAGCAGCTCATAACCCAGCAGATAACGCCCACGAACAGGAGAAGATCGTAAAAATCCTTGCTGCTTGAGACCTTTTAACAACCGGTAGAGCGTAGGACGGCTGAAGCTCAGCGCATTCAGATAATCGTCTATACTTGCACCCCGGTGGCCACCACGCGCGGTGACCTGCAATATTTGCATGGCATGATTAAGCGTCGTAGGGCCAGACGCTGTGCTGCTTTCATTTACCGGCATTGTGCTTATCGTTATTTGTTTATGTAGACTAAAACATAGCAAGACAAATTCACGAGTTCATCTCACTAAATGAGACATAGCCGCTTTAGCGCATAGAGGTGAATGCTAGTATCAAGCCAAGGCCGAAGACCGAAAACGGCCAATAATACAGTTGATAGCTTTGCCATCTACCCATTTAATCGGAGGTTGGTGATGACACACCCGATGACGAAGGAAGACTTCCCCGTATCGAACATCAGACACTTTCTTGAGCCCGGCCCGATTGTGCTGTAGTGGTTCAATAAAACCGGACACCAACGTAGGTGGTAATATTGCCACCATAAACGAGGTGTCTGATGACCAAGAAACGACGTACTTTTTCGCCTGAATTTAAGCAGGAAGCTGCCAGCCTAGTA
>NZ_JAUAMB010000031.1 GCF_031010175.1 Halomonas sp. SpR1 | reverse complement strand
AGGGACTGATCTCGATACTGGACGCGGTAAGATGGCTCAAGCGTTCTTCATGAACCGCCGTGGTACGGAACCGTATGCCCGGTGGTGTGAGAGGACAGGGGAGGCGACTCCCCTTCCTACTCGATTGGGAGTAAGTGATGGCTAACATCGATTTTGAGACGCTGCGCAGTACGATTGAGAGGTCACTCTTGAAGGCGGGACTAAAGCCCGCTGATGCTGAGACCTGCGCGCGAATCCATGCTGAAAGCACCCGCGACGGCGTACATTCGCATGGCATCGGGCGGGTTCCGCGTTTCATTGAGTACGTCGGGAAAGGCTGGATCGATGTCGATGCTAAGCCGACCCTTGTTCAGCGACTGGGTGCGATTGAGGTGTTGGATGGAGGGTTTGGAATAGGCGTGGTCAACGCGCTTTACGCCACAGATCGGGCCATGGTGTTGGCACGTGAGCACGGTATGGGGCTGGTAGCGTTACGCGACACCACTCACTGGATGCGGGGCGGAAGTTACGGTTGGCACGCGGTTGAGCAGGGGTTCGCTACGCTTATGTGGACCAATACCGAGTCCTGTATGCCCGCCTGGGGTGGGGCTTCGCAGTCGATTGGTAATAACCCGCTGGTGATGGCGGTACCGCATAATACCGGGCCCCTGGTGCTTGATATGGCGATGTCGCAGTTCTCCTACGGCAAGCTGCAGACGACTCAGTTGAAAGGCGAACAACTACCCGTCGACGGTGGTTTTGATGAGCGCGGAGAGTTGAGCCGTGATCCTGCGGCGATCGCTGAGACGCGCCGCTTGCTGCCGACCGGCTATTGGAAAGGCTCCGGGCTGGCGATTCTATTGGATGCGTTGGCGGCACTACTTGCTCAAGGACGCCCTAGCCATGCCATCGATAGGGTTCAGCGCGGTAGTGGCGGAGGTTGCAGCCAGGTGTTTATGGTGTTTGACCCAGAACAACTCGGTGGCCGAGAAGCCTGCGATAGCATTGTCGAAGGTATCCAGTCTCATCTAGGCGCAACCACTCCTGCCGAGCCGGGGCGTAGAGTGCGCTGGCCAGGCGATTCGACTGCTGCAAAGCGATACGGCGAGGGGATGATTGCTATCGATGACATGCTCTGGCGTTCTGTTTGTAAGCTCGCCGGTGACTAATTCAGGATGCTTTAACACTTAACAGGTTTAAAGCGGTTAGCTACTACTTTGGTTTAAACGGTGATAGTTCTGCTTGCACCCTATCGATGAGATGCTTATGTTGTGCGTTGTATGATGTATGACATAGATTGTTGGCTAATTAAAGGCGTCTACTCACGCTATGGTTAACGCATTTATAAATGAGGGTGCAAAGTGAAATCTTCTAAAGAACAAGTGGTACAGGCAATTGGCGATGGTCTTTTATCCTTTCCCATCACCGATTTTGATAGCCAGGGTAGATTCGACAAAGAGAGCTATCGCAAACGTCTGGAGTGGTTTATCAGCCACGATATTTCCGCTGTTTTCGTCGCCGGTGGTACGGGTGAGTTCTTCAACCTGACCCTAGACGAATTCCGCGAAGTTGTCGCGCTGGCCGTTGAGGTTGTGGATGGCAAAATGCCGGTAATCGCCAGTGCTGGCCTGAGCGTTGAAAGCGGCAAAGCCTTCGCCGCTGCCGCTGAGGAAGTAGGCGCTGATGGTATCCTGCTGATGCCGCCGTACCTGACTGAGTGCCCTCAGGATGGTTTGGTTGAATACGCTCGCCAGATCTGCGACTCAACTGAGCTTAACGTTATCTACTACAACCGTGGTAACGGCGTATTAAACGCCGATTCGGTTGTCAAACTCGCCGAGCAGTGTCCGAACCTCGTTGGCCTCAAGGACGGCAAGGGCGATATGCAGGCGCTCAACAAAATCGTCAAAACTGTCGGCGATCGATTGGTTTACATCGGTGGTGTACCCACTGCTGAGATCTTCGCCGAAGCTTACCTAGCCATTGGGGTTAATACCTATTCATCTGCAGTGTTCAACTTCGTGCCTGACATGGCGGTGAAGTTCTACAAGGAACTTCGCAAGGGTAACAGCGAAGCCGTAAAACAGATCACTAATGACTTCTTTATTCCCTTCATTGATCTCAGAGATCGAAAATCAGGCTATGCCGTTGGTTTGATCAAAGCAGGCGCTAACATTATTGGTCGATCCGCTGGCGATGTTCGCGCGCCACTCACGATGCCAACCAAAGAGGAGTGTCAGGAGCTAGAACAACTGATCAATCGCGTTAAGCAGTAATCAGTGATTTGTTAACACGCTACTCACTCACTAAACCGCTGAGCTACAACAATTCAATAACGAGCAAAAGAGGTGAAAGCATGATCGTTTCCAACAAGTTAATGACCAGTATCGGTTCCGCAGCGCTGATGGCAGCATTGAGCGTCAGTTCCGGTGTTGCCATGGCCCAAGATGGCCCACTGCGTGGCAATATCCGCGTGGTCATTGGTTCAACGTCGACAGGCGGTGATACTTACCAGAACTCTGCCATTGTGGTGGATCAGCTAGCTGAGAAGCTTGATCTCAACATGAAGGTAGATGCGGTGGGTGCAAGCTCTGCGTTCCGCACCCTTGATCGCGATTCACGTGGCAACACGCTGATGATCTTCCACGATCAGGCCTATCTTGGTTATCTGTATGGCGTGGAAGGTTACGACGATATCTTTGAAAAATATACCGTTGGACCGACGATCGCCATTAATCCAGGCAACGCCTACCTAGTGCCGATGGATTCGCCTTACCAAACGCTTGACGACATTATCGCCGCCGTAGGCGATGGTGAGACGGTGCGAGTGGCTATTCAGCCAGGTGGTGTTTCAGAGATTGGTTTCAGTGCCCTGAAAAATGCTATCTCCATTGAGCACCCAGGCCAGGAAGATAATCTGGTGGCGATCAATACTGGCTCTCAGTCTGACAAAAACCAGCAGCTTTTCGACGGTCAAGCTGACGTGATCAATGGCACTGTGCAGGCCAATGAGCAGTACACTCGTTTGCCAGAAGATGATCAAAAGGCCATGCGTTTTGTCTGGTTGACGGCACGTCAAGATACCATTGAGCAGGCGCCAGAAGAGGGGCTTGGCCAAACATCACGCGAGCAGCTGCTTGAGTATGTAGAGCCGAACGTGCACGTCACCATGGGTGATGATGAGAGTTTCGCGTTCGATAAAGAATTCTTCTTCCTCTACAACAAAGACATGGATCCGGCGATTGTTGAGCAAATCGACGAGGCGCTAGCAGAGATTTACGCAGAAGGTGAAATTCAGGAAATTCAGAAGAGCTCCTTCTTTATTCCTGACTTTAAGCCCTCCGACGAAGCTTCGGAATATCTTGCCGATAAAATGTCGCGCTACGAAGAAATTATCAACAACATCAAGTAAATGGTATGGCATCAGCTGCTTTCGCGGCTGATGCCCCGCCTATACCTGAACCGCTATAGAACAATGGTAAGCAGGATATTTTGCTGCTTATGCCCGGAGCCGTTATGGAATCAGGTTTGTCAAGTTTGCTAAGTGTCTCCATCGATTTCGAGACCTCCCACCTGTTCTTCCCGAGAATTATCAGCTGGCTCATGGCGGGGCTCTTTGTCTTGATTCTAGCGACGAAGGTAGCCCCATTCATGGCCGCAGTAAAACGGGGAGAGCGCACGCTGCCCATTTTGGGGGAGTCAAGGGATAATTTCCGTTTCTTCGGAACCCTCGTCCTGATCGTGGCGTATTTTTATCTGATGGCAGTGGTAGGCAACATGTTTCCCTACACAGGCTATGGTTTCCTAATAGTTTCAATAGCTTTTGTGTTCCTTATGTCACTGCTTTATTTGCATGACTGGAGGAAGAAAACCATTGTCATCCTGGTAATCAATGCCATCGTTGCACCTAGTCTGGCCTGGTTCGTTCTCGCCAAGCTGTTCACTATCACCCTACCGTGACCGGAGCGAGTGCTGCTATGGAATTTCTCTCATTTCTTGACGTAACCTTCTTTTTACTCGCTGGTCTCGGCGCCCTGGTCGGTATCATTTTTGGTGCCATTCCCGGTATGACCGCCACCATGGCGGTGGCCGTGTGTCTGCCGCTGACCTATGCCCTTGGGCTGCATCACGGTTTAGCACTGCTACTTGGTCTTTATGTCGGGGGTATTTCCGGCGGGATGGTGCCAGCGGTTTTGCTTAACATTCCCGGTACGCCGTCTTCAATTACTACCACCTTTGATGGCTACCCCATGGCCCAAAAGGGTGAGGGCGAGAAAGCGCTAAAAATATGCGTTGTAGCGTCCGTCGTCGGTGGGCTTATCAGCGCTGCGGTATTGTTCTTTTTTGCGCCGATACTGGCAGATTTCTCGATCAAATTCTCTTACGTGGAGAAGTTCTTGATCATCTTGCTGGCTTTAAGTGTCATTGCGTCGCTGTCCAGCAGTATGCTGATTGGCATCTTTAGTGGCGTGATCGGCATCTGGTTGAGCCTGATCGGTGATTACGGCATTTCCGATGGTGGTAACGGCAAAACCCGGCTGATGTTCGATTTCATGGAACCTTACTTGTTTGAAGGGTTTTCGCTGCTGCCGGTACTGATCGGTGTGTTTGGTATTTCCACCATCCTGCTTGAAGCTGAAAAGGGCGCTAAGAGTGGATTGGTCAACGAACGCATTAAGTTGAGCAAGGGAGGATACTTTTCATTTTCTATTTTCAAGGGGCGCCTGACCAATCTGGTGCGCTCTTCCTTTATCGGGACCTTCGTGGGCATGCTACCTGGGGTCGGTGGCAGCGCAGCCTCCGTGCTGGCTTATACCCAGGAGAAAAACCTTACGCGTGATTCTTCGCAAATGGGTAAAGGGGCTCCCCAGGGGCTGATCGCTTCGGAGTCGGCCAACAATGCGTTGACCGGTGGTGCCCTGATTCCGTTGTTATCGCTGGGTATCCCTGGTGACTCCACAACTGCTGTTCTGATCGGTGCCTTTACCCTGCAGGGCATTCAGGTGGGGCCGTTGTTTATTCCGGAGAACGTCGACACCTGGTATGTCATGATGACGGCGCTGATTTTTGCCAACATCGTCATGTTCTTCCTGATGTTCTACGCCATTAAGTACATCGCCAAAGTGGTGATGGTACCCAAGCACATACTCTTTCCCATCATTGTGATGATGTGTGTAGTGGGTGCCTATGCCATCAATTACGGAATCATGTTCGACGTTTGGACGCTGCTGATTTTCGGTATTTTGGGCTATCTGGTGCAAAAGATTGGTCTGGAAGTAGCGCCGCTTATCATTGGTTTCATTTTGGGGAGTCAAGCTGAGGTCTATTTCGTCAAGAGTCTGGAGTCGTTTGGCACTTACTCTATCTTTTTCACCAAAAGTCCCATCGCGCTAGTGCTTTGGGGGCTGATTGTGGCCTCAGTGGTGTTCGCTATCGTCATGGGCTTCAAGTCCCGCGCCAGAGAGAAGATGGAACTGTCCCAGGTGACTGGTAGTACACACACATCGGCAGGGAAGGGCCATGATAGAAACAATGACTAATGCGCGCGTGATTCGAGTACATCCCAGCGATAACGTTGCCATTGTGGTTGAGCAGGGTGGCCTTAAAGAAGGCACTGTCATAGAAGGCGGTGTCACCACCACGATGGCTATTCCGCAGGGGCACAAGGTGGCCCTTGCGGATCTGGCAGAGGGTGAGCGAATCATTCGCTACGGTGAAGTTATCGGCACGGCGGCCACGCCTATTCCCCAGGGCGGCCATGTCAGTGAGACCAACTTGCACATGCCGACACCCCCTCCGCTTGCGGATCTACCGCTGGCGACCCGGCCAGCACCTGAGGCCGAGCCGCTTGAAGGTTATACCTTCGAGGGGTTTCGCAATGCTGACGGCAGCGTGGGTACCAAAAATGTGCTGGGTATCACCACTAGCGTGCAGTGTGTCGCCGGTACCGTCGACTTCGTCGTGCAGAGGATCAAGCGCGAGCTGCTGCCGCGATTTCCCAATGTGGATGACGTGGTGGGGCTTAATCACTCTTATGGCTGTGGGGTCGCCATTAATGCACCCGCGGCTATTGTGCCCATTCGCACACTCAAAAACATCGCTCTGAATCCAAATTTTGGCAACGAGATAATGATCATCGGCTTGGGTTGCGAGAAGCTGCAACCCTCCACGCTGCTTGATGATCGACCGGTGAGAATTTACGAAAACACCGAGGCAGCCGACCCAACTGCCAACGTGCTGAGTCTTCAGGATGACTCTTTTCAGGGCTTCGGCGAGATGGTCGAGGGTATCCTGGCCATGGCCGAACGCCACCTTGAGCGACTCAATCGCCGTCAACGCGAAACCTGTCCCGCTTCCGAGCTGGTGGTAGGCATGCAGTGTGGCGGTAGCGATGCCTTTTCCGGCGTGACGGCCAATCCTGCGGTGGGTTTTGCAACCGACCTGATTGTGCGGGCTGGCGGTAGCGTGATGTTCTCGGAGATTACCGAGGTGCGCGATGCCATTCACCTGTTAACCCCGCGTGCTATTGACGAAGATGTGGGCAGGGCGTTGATTGAGCAGATGGCGTGGTATGACAACTACCTGGCGCAAGGCCAGGCAGACCGTAGCGCCAACACCTCACCGGGCAACAAGAAGGGTGGTCTGTCCAATATCGTCGAGAAGGCGCTGGGGTCGGTAATCAAGTCTGGTAATTCGCCGATTGTTGATGTCATCGGCCCCGGTGAACGGCTACGCCGCAAGGGGCTGACATTCGCTGCTACCCCGGCCAGCGATTTCATTTGCGGCACACTCCAACTAGCCGCAGGGATGAACCTGCAGGTATTCACCACGGGGCGCGGTACACCTTATGGGCTAGCCATGGTGCCGGTGCTGAAGGTGTCCACCAACTCGGCGCTGGGAAAACGTTGGCACGATCTCATCGACCTCGATGCCGGGCGTATCGCCACTGGCGAGGCCAGCATCGAGACAGTGGGCTGGGAGCTTTTTCATCTGATTCTCGACGTGGCAAGTGGACGTCAACAGGCCGCCGCTGACCGTCTTGGAATCCATAACGATCTGGTGCTGTTCAATCCCGCACCCGTGACATAACCCCCTGGGTTAACCCCCTTTAGACTGATTATTTAAGAGGCGAGAACAATATGTTTCCCAAGATTAAATCCATGCGTATTGTACCGGTGGCTGGCTATGATGGTTTTCTGCTCAATCTGAGCGGCGGCCATGCCCCCTGGTTCATCCGCTGTGTGCTAATTCTCGAAGATGACGCCGGTAACAAAGGGGTCGGGGAGATTCCTTCAAGCGATGGCATTATCAAAGGATTAGAGCAGTGCCGCTCGCTCGTCGAAGGCTCGCACGTCAATAACGTCAAGCAGACGCTGAATCAGGCGCGCCAGGTGTTGGCCCGCAATGGGCGTGAAGAGCGTGGTCGCCAGACTTTCGATCTGCGCGTGGCGGTTCACGTGATCACAGCCATTGAGTCGGCGCTATTCGATCTGTTCGGTCAAGCGTTGGGTATGCCCGTGGCCGATCTGCTGGGGCAATACGGCCGCCAGCGCGATGAAGTCGAAGCGCTCGGCTATCTCTTCCTGCTGGGTGATCCGGAAAAGACCGACCTGCCATACCCCAAGGCCGAGAACCCCAAGGATGCCTGGGATGAAGTGCGCTATAAAGAAGCGCTCACTCCGGACGCTGTGGCCAAGCTGGCAAAAGCTGCCTATGATCGCTACGGCTTCAAGGATTTCAAACTCAAGGGCGGCGTGTTACGTGGTGAGGAAGAGGCCGACTGCATTCGTGCGCTCCACGAAGCTTTCCCTGAAGCGCGCTTGACCCTCGACCCCAACGGTGCCTGGAAACTCGATGAAGCGGTACGTGTGCTCGACCCGATCAAGCACCTGCTAAGCTACGCTGAAGACCCCTGCGGTCAGGAGGAGAGCTACTCGGGTCGTGAAACCATGGCTGAGTTCAAGAAGCGCACCGGCCTGCCTACAGCAACCAACATGATTGCGACTGATTTCAAGCAATTACAGTATGCCGTGCAGCTTAATTCCGTCGATATCCCCCTGGCGGACTGTCACTTCTGGACCATGCAGGGTGCCGTGATGGTAGGGGAACTGTGCAACGAGTGGGGCATGACCTGGGGCTCACACAGCAACAACCACTTCGATATTTCCCTGGCAATGATGACCCATGTGGCCGCAGCCTGCCCTGGTCAAATCACCGCTATCGATACCCATTGGATCTGGCAGGACGGCCAGCGCATCACCAAGGAGCCGTTCCAGATTCGTGACGGTAAGCTGACCGTACCCAAGACGCCGGGGTTAGGAGTAGAGCTGGATGAAGAGAAGCTGAAAGAAGCGCACGCGCTTTACAAGAGCCTTGACGTGACCCAGCGCAATGATGCCATGGCGATGCAGTATTTGATTGCTGGCTGGGAATTTGATCCTAAGCGTCCTGCGCTCGTAAGGTAAAAACATTGTCGTTCTGATATGATGTATAACATCATATTTTTATTTAAGGATTAATGATCAAGGAAAGCGAAATGATATCGGTTCTTGCTCCTCTCAACTTAAGCAAGGTTACAAGGCAGGGAAGTCTTTCCGAGCATGTTGCCGAGCAGTTAGAGGCCTTGATCATGGAGGGCAAGGTGTCGGTGGGCAACAAGCTGCCCACCGAAAACAGCTTGTGCGAATCCTTTGGCGTCAGCCGGACTGTGGTACGAGAGGCCATTACCCACCTGAAATCGCTGGGGCTGGTGGAGACTCGCCGTGGAGTGGGCACCACAGTTCTGCGAGCCACAGCAGAGGAGCCAAAACCTGCGCAGCACATCAATCCGACAACGGTTGCTGATATTCTGTACCTGCTTGAGCTAAGGTCAA
The DNA here is from genome assembly GCF_031010175.1 of Halomonas sp. SpR1. Lineage (GTDB taxonomy): Bacteria > Pseudomonadota > Gammaproteobacteria > Pseudomonadales > Halomonadaceae > Vreelandella. The sequence continues at coordinate 53,291 of NZ_JAUAMB010000031.1, read as the reverse complement.
ATCTGGAGCCCGCGGCTGCAGAGCTGGCGGCGCTGCGTCACGACGCCGCCGACCGAGAGCACCTAAGGGTGCAGCACAACGCCTTCATCAAAGCTCATGCCGAGAAGAGGCTAGCGCGGCAAGAGGATTACCTCTTTCATTTTGCGATCGCAAAAGCGACCAAGAACCCCTTCTTTATATCTTTCTACGAGCAGTGGAGCCAAAGCGTCATTCCCAGAGCTAAGCTGCTCAGTATCGAAATCGATCCTAAATCATCTGACCGTTACCTGGAGCGTGTCCAGGCAGAGCATGACGAGATCATCGAGGCGATTTTGTCGCGTGACTCACAAAAAGCCCGCGAAATGATGTTTCAGCATCTTAATCGGGCCAAGAACATGTATGCCCAGTATCGCGACCAGGCGTAGCACATTAGGTATTCAATACGCCTGATAATCTAAGCTAAGGAGGAATCTATGACGATCCGTGGTGAAATGCTGATTGGTCAGCAAGCCGTTAGCGGCAATCAAGCCGACATTCAAGCAATCAACCCCGCCACCGGCGAGAAGATGGAGCCGACCTACGGGGGCGGAAGCAAGGCTGAAGTTGAACGCGCCTGCGAACTCGCGGAAGCAGCTTTCGCCAGCTACCGCGAGACCGGCCTCGAAGAGCGTGCCACATTCCTCGACACCATCGCCGCTGAAATCGAAGGTATTGGTGATGAACTCATCGAGCGCGCCGTGGCCGAGACCGGTTTGCCACGTCCGCGCCTAGAGGGCGAGCGTGGCCGTACCTGCGGCCAGCTGCGCCTGTTCGCCTCCGTGGTACGCGCCGGTGAGTGGCTTGATGTACGCATCGACCCGGCATTGCCTGACCGTGCGCCGATGCCCCGTACCGATCTGCGTCAACGTCATATCGGCCTCGGCCCGGTTGCCGTGTTCGGCGCTTCGAACTTCCCGCTGGCGTTCTCGGTAGCTGGTGGTGACACGGCTTCAGCACTCGCTGCTGGCTGTCCGGTCGTAGTGAAAGGCCACTCTGCCCACCCAGGTACGTCTGAGCTTGTCGGTCGTGCGGTTCAGCGTGCCGTAGCCAAGTGCAACTTGGCCGATGGTGTTTTCTCGCTGCTGTTTGGCTCAGGCAAGGATATTGGCCAGGCGTTGGTCAATGATCCGCGCATTCAGGCGGTGGGCTTTACCGGTTCTCGCGGTGGCGGTACGGCGCTGATGGCGACTGCTCAGGCGCGCCCACAGCCTATCCCGGTATACGCCGAGATGAGCAGCATCAACCCAGTGTTCCTGCTGCCCCAGGCGCTTAAAGCGCGCGGCGAGCAGATTGCTGAGGGCTTTGTCGGTTCACTCAATATGGGCGCGGGGCAGTTCTGTACCAACCCTGGGCTTGTCATCGCCGTTAAGGGCCAGGAACTGGACGCCTTTATCGATGCCGCTGGCGAGGGCGTGAAAGCCAGCCCCAGCCAGACCATGCTCTCCCCGGGCATTCATCAGGCCTATGAGCAGGGTGTGGACGCCCTCTCCTCGCATGCCAAGGTGCGCGAAGTGGCCCGTGGTCAGGTTGGCGAAGGCGCTAACCAGTGCTGTGCGGGCTTGTTCGTTGCTTCTGCCGCCGACTTCCTCGCCGATGAAGCGCTGCAGGCCGAGATGTTCGGTGCCAGTTCGCTGGTTGTTGAGTGCGCCGATCAAGCTGAGGTGAAGCGTGTTGCCGCTGAGCTTGAGGGGCAGTTGACCATCACCCTGCAAATGGATGATGGCGACGTGGACGTGGCGAAAGCGCTACTTCCGACTCTGGAGCGCAAAGCGGGCCGCATTCTGGCCAACGGCTGGCCGACCGGTGTCGAAGTATGCCACGCTATGGTTCATGGTGGCCCTTATCCGGCGACGTCTGACTCGCGCACCACTTCCGTGGGCAGTGCAGCGATTCATCGCTTCCTGCGTCCGGTTTGCTACCAGGCACTGCCGGAGGCGTTACTTCCCAGTGCACTGAAAGATGCTAATCCCGAGGGCGTTAGCCGCTTGGTGGATGGCAAACGCGAAGCCTGAACTGGCGTGCAGGTAATCGTAAAGTAGCTGCTTGTTTAGCGCCTAGCAAAGTAGTCTGAAAATTACTGCTTCCTTCGCTAGAGCTACTGTAAGTATTTCCGCCTCTCTTCCCCTTATGGGGGAGGGAGGCGTTTTAATTTGTATAAAGCGCCTGACGTCGTGTCTTACTAGGGCACTGGTGTAAGCTGAGAGGAAAGGCCGTAAGACTCAAGCCGAGTTTAAAAAGCCGGTGTTTTTACCTGACCACTTTCGAAAAAGTATTTAAGATTTTCCAGTACAAGTTCTTCCATGTCCTTACGCGTCTCAATCGTGCCGCTGGCCATATGCGGCGCCAGTACGACGTTGTCCATCGCCAACAGTGATGATGGGACTTTAGGTTCTTCGACAAACACATCCAGCCCGGCGCCTTTGATCTGACCTTGCGATAGTGCCTTAATCAATGCGTCTTCATCGACGACAAACCCCCGTGAAACATTTATTAAAAAACCTTCTTTACCGAGTGCTTGCAGAACAGAGCGTGAAATTAGGTTTTTTGTATGAGCGTTACCCGCCACCGTGATTACTAAAAAATCGCACCATTCGGCGAGCTCTTCCAGATTTTCTTTAAATAAGTGCGGACTGCCTTCAACAGGTTTGCGGTTGTGGTAGGCGATGTCCATATCAAAGCCTTGCGCGCGTTTGGCGACTAAAGATCCGATTTCTCCCATTCCCACGACGCCCAGACGTTTGCCGGATACGCGTGTAGTGAGAGGATAACGACCTTTCAGCCACTCACCGTTACGCACATAACGGTCAGCCGTGCTGACTTCGCGAACAGTGTCTAACAGCAGTGCGAATGCCATATCCGCAACGCACTCATTAAGCGCACCAAAAGTGCCACTTACCTGAATTTTTTTCTGTTTAGCTAGATTAAGATCAATCTTATCCATGCCCACGCCCCGGCATGAAATGACTTTGAGGTTGGGTAAGTGATTAATGATGTCGTTAGGAACGCCGGTAGGCGCTGCGGTAGCTACACCAACAATCGCGTTTCCATGCTCTTTGAAGAACACTTCCTGATCGGTGACGTCGCTCCACTTATGTACGGTAAATAGCTCTGTCAACTGTCGATCAAGCGTTGGTGATAATGGGCACATTTGCAGTAAAGTATGCTTCATAAAAGGCTCCTCAATGTTTTATGGTAGATTCTATTAAACGGGTTTAGGTTTTTTGAACTGGCGAACAATAGTGACGATGACAATACAAACTGTTACTCCAAGAATGGCTCCTGAAATAGGCTGGGTAAGAAAAGGCGTAAAGTCGCCTTGAGTTCTCATTAAGCCTCTTCTTAGATTTACCTCGATAATAGGGCCTAAAATAAAACCAAGTAAGAGAGGGGTAATCGGCATGGAAGCTTTCTTCATAATCCAGCCCAAGACACCAAAAGCGAGCATGCAGCCTACGTCAAACAGACGATTGTTAATTCCATAAGAACCAATGACGCAAAGCGCCATCACGATAGGCAGAAGAATATGTTTAGGTACCGAGAGCACCTTAACAAAGCCACGCATAAAGGCGAACATCGCCACCAGCATGAATAGATTGGAAATAACCAGCGCTGTAAATATGCCGTAAACTAACACCCCTTGGGTTTCAAACAACATAGGGCCGGGGGTAATCCCGTGAATCATAAAACCGGCAAGCAGAATAGCTGCGGTGTTGTCACCCGGAATGCCCAATGTCATTAGGGGAACCAGTGCGCCCCCTGTTGAGGCGTTATTTGAAGACTCGCTGGCTACTAAACCATCCGTAATGCCGGTGCCAAATTTTTCTGGGTGTTTTGAATATTTTTTGGCTGCGCCATACGCGAGTATATTGCATACCGCACCGCCTAAGCCCGGAAGAATACCAATGCCAGTGCCTATCAATGAAGATCTTAGCCAGTTGGTAAAGTGTGATAACCCATTACGTAGTGAGAACCCCATATCGCGTAGGCTAAAACGCTCGGTACGAAAGGGTATCGGTTTTTTTCTGGATTCCGCCTCTTCTAGAATTTGTGCAACAGCAAATAGGCCAATTAACGCGGGCAGTAGCGCAATACCACCATCCAGTTCGGGAAAGCCAAAAGTGAAGCGGGGATAGGCCGTGACAGGTGCCATACCGACGAATGAAACCACCAAACCTATGCCTGCGGCGGCCATACCTTTTGCAAGCGAATCGCCGCTTAGACCAGCAACTAGCGTCAGAGAAAAAAGCGCAATTGCAAAGTACTCATAGGGGCCAAACCTTAAAGCAACGTCAGCCAAGATGGGCGATATACTAAACAAAATGGCAAGGCTAAATATTCCTCCAAAGAAAGAGCAAAGGATCGATATAGTCAATGCTTTTCCGGCCCGGCCTTGTGCAGCCATCGGATGGCCATCATAGGTGGTAGCAATGGCGGCAGGTGATCCTGGAATATTCAAAAGTATTGCGGAGATAAGGCCGCCAGAAGTGCCTCCGATATAGAGCCCCATCAAAAGCGATAGGCCATCAATGGGCGTCATCACAAAAGTGACGGGTAGAAAAAGCGCTACCCCCATGGTGACGGTTAACCCGGGGATAGAGCCTATGATAATGCCTAAGAAGGTACCTCCGGCAATAAAGAAGATGGTCTTGAAAGTTAATACGGAGAGGATTGCATCAATTATCATAAGAAGTTACTACCCTAAGATACCTGAAGGAAGGCTAATGTCGAATACATTGGCAAATAGAAAGTACAGCAGGACGACAGCAATTAGTGTGGTAGCGAAAAACAATCGATGATTTCTCTTTTTATCCTTTTCAAGAATTTGTATCTGTAAAAATACATAGACCAGTGTTGATACTAGAAAACCCACTTTCTCTAAACACAGAAAGTAGATAACCATTAAAAAAATGCTGAGAAAAACGGAAGGTAAACCGCCAAAAACCGCGTCCTCTCCAGCTTCTTCTTGTCCTATTGATGTATCGTTACCTGACTTTACGGGTTTGGTTTTTCGAAAAGACGCTATTACAATGGCCAACCCTAAAATAAGAAATAGCCAAGCAGTGAGTAGTGGTAAAAAATTGGCACCCACACCAATAGAGGCAAAATCCCTAATATTTTGGCTTGCCCAAAATAGAGCAGCGGACAGAAGCAGCAGTACGCAGCCCGTGACAATATCACGGTATTTTTGCTGTTTATCTAAAAACATGGCGACTTCTCCAAGAAAAGGTATCGCTGCCTCTTGTTAAGGCAGCGACGGGAAGTGCTATGAATGATCAGTTAGTGTTCAAGAAGAGTTCTTGATACTGTTGCAACCCTTGGTACTGCTGCTCAACATACTCAGTGGCATCTTCAGGGCCTAAATAGTTAGGCGTTAGATAGTACTCGGCAGCTTCTTCTTGGTACTCAGGGCTATTAACCACGCGTTCTACTGCTGCAGAGAACTTTTCTACAATGCTTTCAGGTGTGTCTTTCGGCATGGCAAAATAGAAAAATTTATTAAACTCAACTGGGTAGCCCTGTTCTGCTGTAGTAGGAACATCTTCAAAGTAAGGATTTCTTTCTTGAGAAAGTAAGCCTAAGTTGATGAATTCGCCTGACTCGAAATAGTCCTCAACCAGGCTGTACTGAACATTAATCAGATCAGTATGGCCGCCTCTTAAGGCAACGATCTTGGCTGCGTTACCGCCGATATCGACCATGGTCAGGTCAATGTCGAGCGCGTCTTCAAGCCCTACGCCTACAAGGTGAGGATACCCTCCCGTCATCATTCCGAATTCGACCGTGTTAGGGTTTTCAGTGGCATAATCAACCAAGGAATCCATATCCGTATAGGGAGCATTTTTGTGAGTAGCCAGAACCGTAGTGTCGTCTAGTATAGCAACTGCAACCATCTGAAAATCGGCTAAGCCAAAATCAACTAAACCAGCGAGTTGAGGCACCATTCCTTCGCCGTGGAAGAAGAGTACGGAGTGGCCATCAGGTTCGGCATCTTTGACGCGACGCATCCCTATGCTGCCTCCACCTCCCCCTACGTTGACAATGGCCAAAGACGCGTCTAGCTCTTCTTCAAGATGGTTGCCAAGAACTCTGGCATTTAAATCAGTATCGCCACCTGGATTTACGGGAACAACTATTTGAATCGTTTTACTGGGATAGCTCTCTTCTGCGTGTAGAGAGAGAGTTCCTAAGGTAAATGTTGCAGCAATGGCGACTGTAAATCCATTTCGTACGCTTGTTATGTTCATGCAGATTTATCCTTGTTGTTGATTTAAATCTAGTTTTTATAGGTAATACATCATACAACCAGGATTTAAGTTAGATGACGCATTCTAGGTCGTCTATACGACCAAAGTATAGGTTTGTTTGTTTAGTAATAAATAAATCACTTTTAGGCTAAATTTATTTGTCTTTTTTCTTATTATTTATTTTATTTCAATATCTTATATTATTTTAAAATATTACAGCTTCCAGGCTACTGCTTTTGTCTAATAAAAAACCTGTTTTTTGAAAAGATGCTGTTTGTTAATCGGCCAAACACAGCATTCAATGCCAAATTTAAAGATAGCTATAATGTAAAAAGCTATCGACGATAATTAACGATATTGCTGCTGGTTATAATGGTCTTGTGAGCTGTTCTTAGTATATTGCTTGTTTTTAATAAATTTTTTGAATAATTACTTGGCTCTAGGTTCTTCCACAAAATTTATTTGCATTGTTAATGTTGTGTTAAAAATTGTCTAATAATACTCATCTGCCCTCCCTGAGCTTCGCTTTACCTTTTTTTATTAATTACTTAGCCTTCGCTTGCCGGGGGTTCTTACAAACCCTAGCTTTCTGAATCATGGAGTGACGTCGGCTATATAAATGATTGCCGCTATATTAACGGTATTAAAATTATAGCGAAAAATGATCTTCTTATTGTTAATCAATGCTTGGCTACATCGCTAAGCTGCTTATTGCACAAGCTCCCGGACGGGTTATTTGGGGATTTAACTGGCCGCATGTTGGAGTGCCAAGATAACAATTTCCAAGCGACCCGAACAGTTAGACGTTTTGTTGCATTGGGCGGATGAGAGAACCCGGCAAAAGATTTTGGTGGGTAACCCCACGGCGCTATACGGTTTTTAAGTCTGCTCATCATTTTATGAAATAGTAAGGAACTCATATGTTAAATCGAATTTTAGTGACCGGGGCGGCTGTGGCTTGGGCAAAAGTCTGCGTCCACATCTTCATAGGCTCGCCAAGCATGTTCGGCTATCCGATATTGCGGATTTAGGTACGGCGGGCGAGGGCGAAGAGTTGTTTCAGGTTGATCTAAGCGACGCGCAGGCTGTTGCTGATCTGGTGCGCGATTGTGGTGGTATCGTTCATTTAGGTGGGATGTCGGTAGAGAGCCCGTGGGAAGCCATTTTGCAGGCCAATATTATGGGTACCTACCACCTTTATGAAGCGGCTCGGAAGCAAGGTAAAACACGCATTGTGTTTGCCAGTTCCAACCATACCATCGGTTTTTATGAGCGCCATCAGCGTATCGACACCCAGGTAGTACAAAAGCCGGACTCCCTGTACGGCGTGTCAAAATGTTTTGGTGAAAACCTCGCTAGCCTGTATCACGACAAATTTGGTGTCGAGACACTGAGTGTTAGAATCGGCTCGTGTTTTGATAAGCCTGCTGATACCCGCATGATGGCCACTTGGCTGAGCCTAGCCGATTTCGTCAGTCTTTTGCAGCGTGCGTTTGTAACGCCGCGTTTAGGGTATACGGTGATCTACGGAGCGTCGGATAATGCTGAGAAATGGTGGGACAATTCTCATGCCGGTTTCTTAGGCTGGCGTCCGCAGGATAGCTCTGAGCCATGGCGGGTTGAAACGGAACAGCTTGACCGCGATATTGATAAAGATGACCTAGCCGTGCGGTATCAGGGCGGTAAATTTACTAAAATAGGCCATCCTAACGACGCTTAGTGGTGCTTATAAGACCTAGGTTGTACGATATAATACAATTAGTTGATTAATGAAGGATAGCTTCCATGGCCAAACCCAGCGCAACGGCATCTGCCCTAAAACCGCTTCAAGTAAGTAAAGTGACGCAGCAGGGAAGCTTGTCCGTTCACGTGGCCGATCAACTGGAAGCTTTGATCACCCAGGGAAAAGTCGCGGTGGGGGAGAAACTGCCCACTGAGAACAGTCTTTGTGACTCTTTTGGGGTTAGCCGCACGGTGATCCGCGAAGCGATTACCCACCTTAAATCGCTGGGACTAGTGGAAACTCGCCGCGGCGTGGGAACCTCGGTGCTGCGCTCCTCCACGGTAGAAGCGCGGCCCGCCGAGCGCATTAACCCCACTACGGTGGAAGATATCCTGCACCTGTTGGAGCTGCGTTTAACCCTTGAGCCCTCAGCGGCAGAGCTTGCTGCTTTACGTCATGATGATGAAGATCGTCAGCGGCTTGAAGTTCAGCATACTGCCTTTAGTAATGCGTTTGCCGCTAAAACCCAAGCCCGTGAAGAGGATTATCAGTTTCACTTCGCGATTGCTACAGCGACCAAAAATCCCTTTTTCCAATCCTTCTATCAGCAGTGGAGCCAGAGCGTGATTCCCCGCGCCAAACTGCTGAGCATTGATATTAACCCGATCTCTTCTGAGCGCTATTTAGAGCGCGTTCAGGAAGAGCACAGCTATATTCTTGAAGCGATTCTTTCCCGCGATGCGCAAGCCGCCCGTGAAACGATGTTTCAGCACCTTAACCGGGCGCGCAACATGTATTCCCAGTATCTTGAAAAATAGTATCGTGAACAGTAGCAACGTGATATCGCCACCAGTGATATCACTGATTTATTAAGGAGCGACCTATGACGATTCGAGGCGAAATGCTGATCGGTTAACAAACAGTGACCGGCACCCAGGCCAATATTCAAGCGGTAAACCCCGCTACCGGCGAAAAGCTTGAACCCATTTATATCGGCGGCAGCCGCGAGCATGTTGAGCAGGCCTGCAAGCTAGCTGAAAAGGCCTATGCCACTTACCGTGAAACGTCCCTTGAAGAACGGGCGACTTTTTTAGAAACCATAGCTAGCGAAATTGAAGCGATTGGCAGTGAGCTGATTGAGCGAGCTATGGCCGAAACCGGTCTGCCTCAAGCGCGCATCGAGGGTGAGCGGGGCAGAACCTGCGGGCAGTTGCGGTTGTTCGCTTCAGTTGTGCGTGCTGGTGAGTGGCTTGATGTACGCATCGACCCGGCCATGCCTGAGCGTCAACCACTGCCGCGTGCCGACCTGCGCCAGCGTCATATCGCCCTGGGCCCAGTCGCTGTATTCGGCGCCAGTAACTTTCCGCTAGCATTTTCGGTAGCTGGTGGCGATACCGCTTCAGCCCTGGCTGCTGGCTGTCCGGTGGTAGTAAAAGGCCACTCTGCGCACCCAGGTACCTCAGAGCTGGTGGGCAAGGCGATTCAAAAAGCTGTGAAAGCCTGCAACTTACCCGAGGGCGTGTTCTCGCTACTGTTTGGCGCCGGTAATGAAATCGGTCAGGCGCTAGTTGATGATCCGCGCATTCAAGCGGTTGGTTTCACCGGCTCGCGTAGTGGTGGTATGGCGCTGATGCAAACCGCCCAAGCACGCCCCCAGCCTATCCCTGTCTACGCCGAGATGAGCAGCATTAACCCTGTTTTCTTGCTACCGGCGGCCCTTAAAGCGCGCGGTAAAGAGCTGGGTGAAGCCTTTGTCGGTTCGCTCAATATGGGCGCGGGCCAGTTCTGCACCAACCCCGGTCTGGTGATCGCGGTCAAAGGCCCTGAACTCGACGCGTTCATTGAGGCGGCACGTGGTGCAGTGGAAGCCAGCGGCGCGCAGACCATGCTAACGCCGGGTATTCATCGTGCCTATCAAGAAGGCGTGACCAGCTTGAGCGGTGCTGACAAGGTGCGTGAAATCGCGCGTGGCCAAACCGGCGGCGATTATCAGTGCCAGACAGGCCTGTTTGCCGCAGCAGCGAGCGATTTCCTCGCATCAAAAGCGCTGCAAGCGGAAGTGTTTGGCGCCACCTCGCTGGTGGTTGAGTGCGAAGACGCGGCGGAAGTAAAACGTGTTGCTGAGCAACTAGAGGGACAGCTCACCGTCACACTGCATATGGACGACGCCGACCTGGAGGCCGCTAAAGCGTTGATGCCTACGCTTGAGCGCAAAGCTGGACGTATTCTCTCCAATGGTTGGCCTACTGGGGTTGAGGTTTGCCATGCCATGGTACACGGCGGGCCGTTCCCGGCTACCTCTGATTCGCGCACGACCTCGGTAGGCTCGGCGGCCATTCACCGCTTCTTACGGCCGGTTTGTTACCAGTCCCTGCCTGAAGGCTTGCTGCCCGAGGCGCTTAAAGAGGGCAACCCGCTGAAAGTATCGCGGTTAGTTGACGGCAAACGCGAACTGTAAAAGATAACTTTCACTATTGAAGTTCGAAAGCAGGCATTGAATGCCTGCTTTTTTTAGCGCGGTTTTAAAATCAGTTTTAATAAAATTATCAATAAAAACAGTTTTTTAGGTGATTATATGAGTGATGATATTACTATTTCTCTACAACAAGCCGAAGCGTTGAGTCACAAGGTGCTCACCCATAACGGCTTTAGCCAGCCCCACGCTGACGCGATTACGCGTAGCGTCATGGCGGCCCAACGCGATGAGTGCCACTCCCACGGTTTATACCGGCTCATTGGCTGTGTCCAAACCGCCTTGAACGGCGGCGTTGATACCCAAGCCGAGCCGACCATCACTGACCAAGCCGCCAGTGTCGTCAAGGTTAATGCCAATAAGGGCTGCTCGCTGCTGTCGTTTGAAATGGGTAAGCCGCATTTGATTGAGAAAGCTAAACGCAGTGGAATTGCGGCGCTGGCGATTAACAACAGCTTTCACTTCTCCGCCCTGTGGCCCGAAGTGGAAGCGCTTTCAGCAGAAGGGCTGGTAGCGTTGGCCATGACGCCCAGCCACGCCTTTGTGGCTCCGGCGGGTGGTACTTCGCCGCTTTTTGGCACCAACCCCATCGCTTTCTCTTGGCCACGCCCAGGGAATACGCCCTATACGTTTGATTTTGCCACCAGTGTGGTCGCCCGTGGCGAGATAGAGCTACATCGGCGAGCGGGTAAGTCGATCCCCGAAGGGTGGGCGATTGATAGCGAGGGGAACTCGACAACGGATCCAGTGGCAGCCCTAGCTGGGGCTATGCTGCCCTTTGGTAGTTATAAAGGCTCCGCACTTTCCACCATGGTGGAGCTGTTGGCAGGCCCGCTGATTGGCGACTTGCTAGGCCATGAAACCCAAGCAGCGAATGCGGAGAAAACCGGCAAGCCCTTCCACGGCGAGCTGATTATCGCCATGTCGCCAGAGGCTTTTTTGGGCAAGGACGCAGAGAGCCACCTCAAACACGCTGAACTCCTTTTTGAGGGCATTCTGGGTCAAGGTGCGCGTTTGCCCTCCCAGCGCCGCTTTGAGGCAAGAGCGCGAAGCCAAGTCAATGGCCTTACTTTCCCCAAAGCGCTGTATGACGAGCTCAACGCACTGACTGTCCAATAACCGCGTTATACCTAATGCGATGAGGCACTGTTGGTAGCGTCGTTGGTGAGAGTATGTGGGGATAGCGTGGGTGAGAGGAACCAATCATGCTTGAAATATTAGCCATCACCACGCCGATCTTTTTAATTATCGGTATGGGCTTTGTGGCTATGCGCTTGAGGATCGTTAGCCGCGAGAAGATGCAGGGGGTCGGCAGCTTTGTGATGTACTTTGCGCTACCTGCGCTAGTGATCCGTGCCCTAACGCAAAACCCGCTTGAGGAGGTATTTAACGTCGATTATTTATTGGCCTATGGATTAGGCTCGGCGATCATCTTCTCACTGGCTTTAGGGCTAGCCGTTTTTATCAAGAAAAAATCCCTGCAAAACGGCGCGATGTTTGCCCTGGGGATGTCGGCCTCCAATAGCGCTTTCACCGGCTATCCCGTCGCCGCAATGGTGTTAGGGCCACCGGCGGTTACCTTTATGACGTTAAGCATGATTATTGAAAATCTGCTGATCATACCCGCCGCGTTGATACTGGCGGAGATGGGACGACAGTCGGGTGGCGGTCTTTCCCGCACGCTTAAGCAGACGGCGAGTCGGCTGATAAAAAATCCTGTCTTGATGGCCATTTTTATAGGCGTAGTGATCGCCATATCGGGGATTAGTTTACTGGGCCCAGTAACCCAATCGATTGATATGGTGGCCAACGCGGCAGGGCCGGCGGCGCTCTTTGTGATAGGGGGAGCGATCTACGGCCTTCGTGTACGCGGCGTTGTCATGGATGTCAGCCAAATTGTGGTGGGTAAACTCATTCTCCATCCATTGGCCATCGTGCTAGCCTTTTTAATCATGCCCACGTCAGATCCACTGCTGCTTGCGGGAGCGATTCTTTTTGCTGCCGCCCCCATGGCGAGTATCTATCCGCTGTTAGGCCAGCGTTACGGCATGGCAGACGTGGCTGCAGGCGCTTTAATGGCCGCTACGCTGGCCTCCTTTGTGACGTTTAGCGTGGTGATTGGGTTGATGCGTTATTTCGGAGTGCTCTCATAGTGACTCGCTTGATCGTCGCTGTTTATGCTTTGTTTGGCGCGGGGCTGGCGACAATTATTGTGCTGCTTCAATAAACGCCTTCGCCCTGGGATCCTGCATATAGGCAACGTTGAGCCGCAGCCAGGGCGTCGGCTGATGATCAGCAAAGAATAAGTGACCCGGCGATAGGGTGATTTCCCAGCGGTTGGCCAGCTCGTTCAGGTTTTCAGGCGTGATGGCTGCTGGTGGTTTTGCCCACACAAACATTCCCCCTGTCGGTTGGGTATATACCTCCCAGCCAGCATTATTAAGCATCGTTAGTGCCATCGCCATTTGATTGGCCAGTTTGATGCGCAGCCGTTCGGTAAGCTTCCGATAGCTGCCGTTTTGTAGCATGACGGTGACCACCTGTTCGGCAAAGCGTGAAGCTGAGATGCTGGTCAACATCTTGATATCCACTAGTCGCTGCACCAACGTCGTTGGCGCGGCGATAAAACCGACTCGCAGTGAAGAGGAGAGGCTTTTCGAAAAGCTGCCTAGATAAAACACCCGGTTTAAGCCATCTAGTGCGGCCAGTCGGGTGGTGGGAGTGTGCTGAAAGTCCGCGTAGATATCGTCTTCAATAATCTCAAAATCGTGCTGTTCGGCTAACTGTAGAACTCGGTGCGCAACCGCTGGGGTGAGGGTACTGCCCGTGGGATTATGAAACACGCTGTTGATATACAACAGCTTAGGGCGGTGCTGGGCTAACAACGCTTCCAGGCGCTCAATATCAGGCCCATCGGCTAATCGCGGCACGCCAATCACGCGAATGCGCTGTAAGTGCAGCAGGCCAAACAGATTGTAATAGCCCGGCGACTCTACAAATACCACGTCGCCGGGCTCAAGCAGCATTCTTACCAGCAAATCCAACGAATGGCTGCCGCCGCCGGTCATCACGATCTGCTGGGCGTCAGCGGTAATCGCCAGTGGGCGCAGGCGTTCCTGGATCAAACCGCGCAACTCCTGGGGCCCTTGAGGGGTGCTGTACTCGAAGATTCCCGAACGACTTTTACGTGCCACTTGGCGAATAGCATGGGTTAGGTCGTCGCCTTCGCGCCAATCGCTTGGCAGCCAGCCGCAGCCGAGTTTTAGCGTGTGCTCATTCGCACTAAAAAGCCCCCACAGCCCGTTGGTGACCTCTTCCAAGCCGTTCGCTGTGGTCGGTGGTGACACCAGCGCTGCTGCGTTATCTGCGACGTAAAACCCAGAACCCGGTTGTGAGCGCACTAATCCAGACGCCACAAGTCGCTCGTAGGCTTCAATCACCGCGTTACGGCTGATGTTATGGGTGGCCGCTAAGCGACGAATAGAGGGCAAACGGCGGCCACCACCGGCACCGTGGGCTTCAATCCAGGCGCGCATAGTCGTTTCGAGCTGCTGAGCGATGGGAGTAGCAGAGTGGCGATTAACCTCTAGCTTCATAACGTGGCCTGTTGTTTTCAACTGTTCGCTAAAAGGGCGGAACAGTGTCTGAAAAGTGGTGGTGAAGTGTACCTTAACGCTGCGGGGTAAGCGTGCGAGCTTAGCAGTTCAACGACTCGCTTATTTAGGACTTTGCTATGAGCCGCGCTGCGACTGCAACGATCAATACAAAAAGTGCCGCCTGCCTGGCATTTGCGCTATGTACCATTACCACGGCGGTTAACTTACAGGCCCCGCTTTACGATGCACTGGCAGCGCGTGATGGCTTGGGCGTCGGGGCCACTACCATCGCTTTCGCCTGCTATGTGTTGGGCATTGTGCCGGTGCTGTTGGGGTTGAATGGTCTGGCTGATCGGGTAGGGCGTAAGCCCTTAATCGTTACTGCGCTACTGCTATGTCTCCTTGCCACCGCGATGACCCTAATCGCGCCTGGTTTGCTGGCGCTGGGGGTCGCTCGCTTTTTGCTGGGTATCAGCACCGGGTTAACCTCCGCGGTGGCGCCCGCTTATATGCACATACTGTTGGGTGGGCAGGATAACCGTATAGCGACCAGCTATGTCACCGCCAGTACCGCGCTGGGGTTTGGCCTGGGGGCTGCGGTCACTAGCCTGTTTGTTTTTCATACCCCCAGCGTATCGCCGCCCAGCCTGTGGCTTTATCTCGCTATCGCTGCGCTGGCGCTGGTGGTGGTCACCACGCTTAAGGATCGCGCACCGAGTGCTGTTAAAAGCCCTATGCTACGCCTTCCCCGTTATTCCAAGGGGACGCTCTCCTATGGACTGGCGATTTTACTCGCCTGGGCCACGGTGGGGTTGGTCATTGCGATTCTACCTTCGGCATTAAGCCAACATGGTTTATCCGCCTGGAGCGGCTTCGCCACCTTCGGTATCTGCAGCTGCGGGGTGCTGTTTCAGCCTTGGGCTAGAAGGCTTGAGCCATCTACCGCGACCAAGCTGGGGTTGGTGATTCTGCCGATTGCCTATGCACTGATCGCCTGGGGCGCCGTTCATGGTTATCTTGTGGCGGTACTGCTGGGCACGGTGGCCGCCAGCAGCGCCTGCTACGGGTTTATCTACCTGGGGGGATTAAGCGGTGTGTTGGCGATAGCGGGCGCGTCGACGAGTCAACAAGCCAGCGCGGGCTACTTTTTGATGGCCTATCTGGGCTTTAGTATCCCGGTGATTACCACCGGGGTACTGATTGATGCCGTGGGGCATACCTTGGCGTTAGCGTTATTTGGCCTCGCGCTACTGGGCGGCGTAATCGCCACGCTCGTTCTGTTGCGCAAGTCGCGTTAGAAAAACACGGCCATTCAAGCTGTCATGATCAGTGCTTCTCAACCAACAGCCCGCAGGAGGGCGCCGCCCAGCGGGTATTGGCGGTAAATACTACATCACACACCACAGGGGAGTAGTAGCGGCGCACCTCGTCATCGATTTTTACCCGCAGAGAATCCTGGCTGGCGACCGAAACGTCGGATGCCTCGGGCAGCACCACATGCACAATCACATACAGCAGGCGCCCGGGGCGCACCATACGCACGCGTACTTCTTGGGTGTCGGTGCCCGCCAGAGCGTTTGCCACGGCCTGGCGAACGGGTGCCGCGATAGCCTCTTCCGGGGTTTTATTGAGCAGTTCCTTTAACGCTTGGGAGGCCATTCGCACCGGTACACCTAGACAAAGCACCACCACGGCAATGACCAACACCGAATCCACGTAGGGCAGAATCGCCTGCCAGCCCAAGCGCTCAAACAGCATCACCAGGCAGAAAGCGGCTAACACGGCAGCTGATATAACGCTGTTGACTAACCAGTTGAGTTTGTCAGCGGCTACCAAGGGGCTGCTCACATGGCGCTGGCTGCGGTGCATCACCCAGGCGGTTAGCGAACAGGCCGCGGTGGCGAAAAGGGCATACAGCACCGCCAAGCCCGCCGCGATCTCACGACCGCCGGTGAGCAGTGCCGCAATGGCATCCACCAAGGCAAAGATAGACACGCCTAAGATTAGAAGGCCTTTGCACAGATTCACCAACGACTCAAAGTAGCTATAGCCGAACGGATAGGATTCGCTATCGGGGCGGCTGGCTAATTTGCTTACCTTGATCGTCACCAGCGCGACGCTGAAATAGATCAGATTGAACAGCCCATCCAGCAGGATCGCTTGGGAGTTAGACGCCAGCGTGGCGACGATGCCGGCACAGCCAATCAGCAGCGCCATAAAGGCGGAGAAGGCTAAGGTGCTCGATTCTGACTTCACAAAGGTTTCTTCCGGTGTGCATAGGTCGAAATAGCCGATAAGCATAGCAACCTTGTTAGCGAATTATCGAATAACGGCTACTTGTTTTATAAGTCTTCGGCTCTATTTTGTAAGAGATCTCTTACAAGCGTGTAAGACATTGACGCTTTGTGCCCTCTGGGGGTTGCCCTCTGCCACCGGCTCGCTATCCTGACTGCCTCTCATTAGCAGATAACGATCCAAGGAGCGGAGCAATGGCAGATAGCACGGGCCTACAGTTCACCTTAACCTTACCTGGGGCCGATGACATCGCCGTGGTGCGTTTTACCCATCGGGAGGCCCTGTCGGAACCGTTTACCCTCTCCGTTGACTTTGCCAGCCGCACCCACACCCTGTCGCCCAGTGATTGTTTGGATCAGGAAGCAACGCTCACCATTTGGCAGGACGGCGAGCCGTTGCGCCGCGTGCATGGCATTATAAGTGAGCTGCATCGAGGCGACAGGGGACATCGGCGCAGCTTTTATCGGGTGGAGATTCGTCCGGCGCTATGGCGGCTATCGCTGCGCCACAATTCGCGCATCTTTCAAGACACGTCGCCTTTTGACGCCATCACCACCTTAGCCAATGAGCGCAGCCTGACCGATATCGGCTTTGCCACCACCCGCACGCCCTTGGATCGGGAGTATTTGGTGCAGTACCGGGAGACCGACTTAGCCTTTATCGAGCGCGTGGCCGCTGAAGAAGGTTGTTTCTATTTCCATGAGTTCGAGAACGCCGAAGGCGGTAAGCATCAGTTGGTGTTTGCGGACGCCACGGTGGTATTGCCCAGTGTGGGCGAGCGCACCTACCACGGCCGCGCCGGGGGCACCCCGCCCCGACGTCATATACGTAAACTCCGCCAGGTCAACCGGGTGTGCCCCGCCTCGGCAATGCTTAAAGACTACACGTTTAAGAACCCTGCCTACGCCCAGATCCATGAGCATCAAGCAACGGGGCTGGGTGAGCACGCCCAGCGGGAAGATTACGAACACTTCGATTACCCCGGCCGCTATAAGAAGGACGCCTCCGGCAAGCCGTTTACCCGCCACCGCCTGGAATCCCTGCGCGCCGACGCCACCACCGCCGAAGCGGAAAGCGACCTCCCCGAACTTGCCCCTGGCATCTGTTTTACCCTCGCCGACCACGATATCGATAGCCTCAACCAGGCGTGGCAGGTGGTAGCCGTGGTGCACCACGGCGAGCAGCCCCAGGCGTTGGAAGAGGACGGCATGGCCCGGGGTGGCAATGGGGCTCTGAGTCGTGGGGCACTGTCGGATGCGTCAGGCGAACAGATGACCCGCTACTATAACGAGCTGGTGATCATGCCCAGGGAACAGACCTTCCGCCCGGAGCCCAATCCCAAACCGCGCGTGGACGGCCCCCAGGTCGCCTTTGTGGTGGGGCCCGAAGGCGAAGAGATCTACTGCGATGAGCACGGTCGGGTCAAGGTGCAGTTCCCCTGGGATCGTTACGCCGAACCTAACGAGACTGCCAGTTGCTGGGTGCGGGTGGCCCAAGACTGGGCGGGCGGCGGCTACGGCAGCATGGCGATCCCCAGGATTGGAAATGAAACGGTCGTTTCATTTTTGGAGGGTGACCCCGATCAGCCATTGATCACTGGTCGCGTTTACCACGCGGTGAACACGCCCCCGTACCCGCTACCGGAACACAAAACCCGCACGGTGATTCGTACCCAGAGCCATAAGTCCGTCGGCTTTAACGAACTGCGTTTTGAGGACGCCACCGGAGAGGAGCAGATCTGGCTCCACGCCCAGAAAGACCTGGAGCTGTTGACGCTTAACGACCGCACTGAAGAGATCAAACGGGACAGTCACCTCAAGGTGCACAACGACCGCATCAGCGAGATCGATAACGACGAGCATCACACAGTGCACCGCCACCGCTTTGAGCACACCGAAGGCGCCCAGCATTTAAGCGTGGAAGGCTCCATGCATATGCGCGCCGGGGAGGCTTGGCTAAGCGAAAGTGGCCGGGAACTGCATATCAAATCGGGCCAAAAAGCGGTACTCGAAGCCGACGGCGAAATCACCCTAAAAGCCGGTGGCAGTTTTATCAAGCTTAACGCCAGTGGCATTACCATTGTGGGCCCCCAAGTCAAAATCAACGCTGGTGGCAGCCCCGGCAACGGCACAGGGCAAGCGGTCGAGATGCCCAAACTGCCGCCCGTGCTGGAAGGCAAAGACCATGACCGGGCAGAGGCGATTGGGCACTCGCCGTTGCTCAGTAGTGCTATTGAGCCAGCCACGCAGTACGCCGCGCTGTTGCAAGAAAGCGCGTTATGCCCACTGTGCTCCCCCCGTAAGGAAGCGAAGTAATTATGGCCACTGCTAATCAGCCTACCCAGTTGCTCAACACCACCAGTTGGCAATGGCCGCGTCACCGGAATGTTTTTCTTATCTTAGATGGCGTCAGGGTCAAAAAAGCCGCGCAGCGTTTATATAACTGGTCAGAAGGTAACTTAAACGCAGAGTTGCTTTATGCCGGGACGCCCTTGTCATCATTGAACGATATTTCGCCATGGCTAATCCAGCTGGCGGGGCCTCAGGATTTAGTATTGAAACACTATCTGGCGCAAGGAACGCTGCCTGAGTGGGGCTATTTAATCGAAAGTGACGCCCCTCTTACCGAGGTGGCAAAACACTACCGCTATCTATTAGTTGTGTTACACCCATTGGGCACACCCATGATGCTCAGAGTAGCCGACCCGGCGGTGATTGCCGCCATGCTGCCTAATAATAGCTCAACGGCCGCAGCCCCATGGGGGCCTATACAGCAGTTACATCTGCCCGATGCAGTGAAAAGCGCGTGGCAGCATCATGCGCCCCAATCCACTACGGAGGCACCACTAACGCTTGACGTGAGTGGCTACCCATTGAACGAAGAGCAGCATCAACGCCTGCAGGCCTGTAATCGGCGTCGCGACATTCGTCACCTGATGGCATTTGTGGAACAGCATCATGGCGGCTGGCCATGTACAGACTCAACCCTCCAACGCTTTCAATTACTTGCGTTATTAGTCGAAGATGCGCGTCATTACGGTTTCAACTCGCCTAAAGAGTGGGCGCTGTTGTGCACCTTAATGGCTCGTTTGAACCTTACCTCCTGGCAAGCGCTAGAAAAGCATTCGATTTATCCATTGTTAATCGCCAGCAGCGATTCAGCCCTGCAGCGCCTGAAGCAAGCGCTAGCCACTACTTCACCAAAAACTGGGTCATCAAACACCGCCGCTGCGGCGATATAAGGAAGTTAACGATGTCTGCGTTTGAACGCCCCTCAGATGAACGTGACAATGCCGAAATTGCCGCCCACGAACTCTCCTCACGGGATAGCGACGAAGCCGCTACGTGTCCTCTTTTCACCGGCAAAGTGAGGCTGGTGCCGCTTCGTTACGGCATTGTAGAAGAGCTTGAACCCGACAAAAGCATGCCTTACTCACTGACAGCCCGTCCGCTAGGCATTCGCCTGCTGCGCAATGGCTTTCTTTATGTGCTGGATGGTAAAAGCAACGAACTGCATGAGTATGAGTATCGCGACCAAGGGGATACCCTTAAAGGGCACAATGGCGGCAAGCTCGAATACGAGACCGACCGCACGATTTACGTCTGCTTTTCAGAGATCCAGTGGACAGGCTCAAAACGCGCCCAGGTGCAGGAAAGCGAAGAGGATCGCGATGCCTTTATGCAAGCGATCAATCTTGCCAGTGCCAACCCGCTCACCGGTGGCGGCAGGGATCTGATCACGACAGCCCAGGCAGAAGAGTGGGTAGCCGAGTTTGCAGAAGACGCCGAGCTAGAGGTGCCGGAAGAAGGTTACGAGCATGAGGCGGAGCCCTATCTCTGGGAAAATGATCACTACTACCACAAAACACGTTTAGGCAAGCTGCTAGCTCAGCATGAGGTCGAGGATCGCGACGAGTGTCTTTGCCTGATTGCGCGCGATGATATTGGCGTGATGCGTGATTTGGCTCAGTTCCAAGATGAAGTTGTGGGGTGGATAGAGCAGTGGGCTACTGAGAAGGAGGGGCGTACCGAGCGGGATTACATGCTGGCCTGCTATATAGAGTCGCTCTCCCAACTGAACGAAGCGTCATTGGACGACATGCGACAGATGTCCGATGATCCAGCCGTTCAGGCGATGCTGGACGAAGTGGCCGCGATGGAGGAGCCGCGGCAAAGTGAGGTTCGGCAGGAGTTGCTTGATTTTCTCAATCAGGAGAGTAATACCGGTAGATTGCCACAGTCCTACGACCCGGACTTGCCCGAGGATCTTAAAGAGCGCCTTGACGACATTCGTGACGATGCGAGTCTCACTAATTCGCGTACAATCTCTGATCGGTTAAAGAGAGAGACGAATCGCTACTACCTCGAAGAGAGTCTTAGCGACAGCTTAGGGAGAGACTTTGTCGATCGCCACAGCGAGGCGCTGCTCTCGATGAAGCAGGAGCACAATGAGCGGCTCAAGGCCCTGCTGAAAGGCAGTAAAATCGGACAGCGAGGCATTAATGAGTTGGTTGATCGGGGGCGCATGGATGACTTCCTCGCCAAACAGCGCCCCCGGCTGCAGCGCTGGAATGCTTTGCTCGATACTATCTCTGATGATCGTGCCGATATGCTGTGCAATACACGCTTCCATAACGCTGCCTGGTATTTTGATGCCCAGGTTGACGAGCAGGTGCTTGAGGGCTTCAAGGCCCAGTACGGCTGCTTGAAAGATATCTGCCGCAACGACGAGGTAACGGAGCGGATAGCCGATTGGCTGGAGGGCGCGCCGTACTACGACCGACCGCTGTTCCATACGCTGCCGCTTGCTGACCAGAATGATTTCATCGGCCAGTACTCTACCATTGCGAATGCTGGCTACGGCACCTTGCTCAAGCTGGATGATTTACGCAGTGAGCTTACCTCCCTAGAGGTGGGGCGGTTACCCGCAGTTGATACACTGCCCGAGAATACTCAGGTTATTGCTGATAGTGCCCATCAAACCCTGGGGCCGGCTATCTCGCGGGGAATCGCCCACGTTATGGATGAGTTTTATCAGAGCATTGACCGTCAAGCGATGCCTGATATTGAGGAGCTGTTCCGGCGCCTGCCCAAGGCGCTACCAGCGAGAATTCTGGATGCCGCCCAACGCACGGGGGCCTCCTTTGTGGTGGCATCGCCAGAGGAGTTAGTGAATTTCCGTCGTACTGTGCAGCGCGTCTTGGCGCTGCGTGAGGAACTCGACAGGATACGCAAGCGCCGCAACGAGGTGAAGAAAACCGCCGGACACCGCTCCCCTGAAGCTAAAGATCTGCTTGATGAATTTAAGCGCCTGCGCCATGAACTACAAACGGTGCATGAGCCCGCCCTTGCTAAAGCCATTAGCCCAATCGAAGAGCTTCCCGAGAACAGCGTTCGTATCGCGGGGGCTAAACCCGGACGCATTGGTCTGACCGCGATATTTTCCGCCGCCCAGCAGGCCGAGGTGGGCAGGTTAATTAGCAATATACGCCAGGGGATTGCGGCAGCGCCGAGGGTCAATCTGGCTGGGGATGGGTTGGGGCTGTTGGTGTTTGCATCTCAATTTTCAGTGTTATACAACGCTACAAAAGTACTGGTGGAAGATTATCTTAATGGTGGAGAACGTGATTGGACTCCTGTTATAACGAGTTTTGTCGCGACTGGCAGTGCGGGGTTTCTTGCCGCTCAGGGGATTATGGATACTGCCCTCGGCGCTAGAGCGAAAGCGCTTGCCAGTGACTTCAATGTGCCCGGTGCTCAAAGTGTGAGCGCCTCCCTTGGAAGGCTGCATGTTTTTCTTGGCGGTTTTACATACTTCTTTGGATCTTTTGCAGCGTATTCAAGTTTTTCTAACCGCCACGGAACATGGCAGGAAGCCGTCCGTAGTGGTAACCGTAGCGCTCAGAGTGCTGCCATGGCGAGTACAATCGGTGCGGGTGGCATGCTGGGCGCCAATATATATGGGTTAACCCATACACTACAAACAGGTTTCTCGGTGTTATTCCGAGGCGCCGAGTGGGCCGCGGCGGGTACGCGCCTGGGGACAGTGTTTTGGCGCTTTAATCTCGCCGGGGGCTTGTTTAGCATACTTGAACTGGGAGGGAGCTGGCTTACTAACTATTACAGTATTAGTCGCCATGACGAATGGTTGCTTTCCACTCCCTGGAGCCAGGATGACTCTAAAGCCGGTAATGATACGCTTGAAGCCTATCAGTTGAGGTTACAGGAGATCGCCCGGGCACCCAAAATCAATGTCACTATTGAAGAGGCTGACAGCTGGTGGAAGAGGAAAATAAGTGGGCCAATATCGGTCGATTTTAAACTCGCCTTGCCTATTACTCTTCAAGACCTCACGGCGCCGTTTGGCGGCAAGGCGCCGGTGCGCCTTTCCCTGGGGGCCTACCAGGTACTGCCTGAAGATGGTGGCCGAGATTATCGGCCTGAGCGTTGGGTGACGGCCACCGATAAGATCGTGGAAAGCTTGTCCCTTGCGGATAAAGCGCCACTCGCGTTTGCCCTGCCTCAGCCCGAGCCACTGAACTCAATATCCGCACGCCCAACCCATAATGTTTTTGCCGTTCGGCTGGAAGTGCTGGGCCGCGATGGCCAGTATCAGGCCAACGATTACCATATTTATGTGTCGCCTTCGGGTGGCGGTGGAGATTATACGCCATCGGATGTTGCTATTCGTGGTGGGGAAGCTCCCTGGCAGCAAATCGACCCCCTTCTTTTTAATTGATTTAAGGCACCGCTATGTCGGCTAAGCAAAATCCAACCCCGCGCCCTGATATGCTCCAGCCCCACCGGGCTGGTGATATTGAGCCCTTTCCAGGTGGCAAGGTTGTTTACCTGTCGCCAGCCCCCTTGCCTACGGGTGCCCCCCCCTTGGATTTCAACCAAGCGATTGGGGAAGTAAACGATGCCTACTTGGATTTCGGTGGCAGTCTTCCTACTCCCTTCACTTGGCAGTTTACGTTAGGCATACCCTTTATAGGTTTTTTAATGTTGGTTTTTGTTATTCCAATGTTGGGGGGGGGGCTAATGTGGATAATAGGGAAGGATATCGCACTATTTTACGCAGGGATTGCTGGGCTCTTTAATGAGGTATTTGCTCAAGCCGTAGTGTTCTCGACATTGGTATTACTATTAGCCTTAGTGATCAAAACCCACTACCACTTTAGGTTCCGTGAGGCTGTCCCCACCCGTTTTCATCGCCAGCGCCGTGAGGTGGCCTTTGCGCCGGGCGATGGCAATCCGCCTATCATCGTGCCCTGGGAAAGCGTGGCGGCCTGGGTGACCCAGGCGCAGGGGGTAACACAATACGGTGTGCAGCGTCAGTATGGCTTGGGGATAGGCTTTATCGAGCCTGAAACAGGGCAGCAGCACTTTATTGAATTATCACAGCCGGGCATGCCCTTGGCGTTGGGGCTTTGGGAAGCGGTGCGGGCTTATATGGAGTACGAGGTCAACACCCGCGAGGAACTCCAAGACCCCCACGGCCTACATCGCCCCGGTGATCCGCCCTACGAGGGCGTGCACACCTTCCACAATGCCCGGCGCCGGTTGCACCGCCGCTACCGAGAGGGCGACATTGGGCTGTTCGCGGTCACCATGTGGTACCTGTGGCACATTCTCGACCTGTGGACGATACCTTTTCACCTTGCGGAATGGGAGATAAGCGTCATCCAAAAAGCCGGGCAGAAAACGCTACCAGCGAGTCTTGATCAGTGGTCGCAACCCTTGTCCGAAGAACAGTGGGCCAAGCCTAGCGCAGAGCTCACGCGCCTCTCGGCGGAAGTCAGGCAACGTCATGCGCAACAGCCAAACCGACCGATCACCGCTATCTTCGCCGAGGTCTATGCCGAGGAGACGACACTCTCTGCCTGACGAAGTGGGCAGCATATCGACCCTCTTCTTTATTAATTGATTTAAGGCAGTCCTATGTCGGCCAAACAACACCCAACGCCGCGTCCGGATATCCTTCAGCCCCACCGGGCTGGAGATGTTGAGTCATTTCCAGGTGGTAAGGTTATCTATCTGTCGCCTGCTCCCTTGCCCACGGAAGCGGCGCCATTGGATTTCAACCAGGCGATTGGGGAAGTAAACGATGCCTATTTGGATTTCGGAGGAAGCCTTCCTACACCTTTTACCTGGCAGTTCACATTAGGAATACCTTTTATTGGTTTCTTAATAATGGCTTTAGTATTTCCGACATTCTCTGCGGCTATAACGTCGAATTCAGAATATTTATTCTTCAGTGAATTTAAGATTTTTTTTGATGTGGGGTTCAAAATGGGGGCGTGGGGGGGGGGCTGACTCTTGCTTTGGGGTTGTTTATTAAGGCCCACTACCACTTTAAGTTTCGCGAGGCTGTCCCCACGCGTTTTCATCGCCAGCGCCGTGAGGTGGCCTTTGCGCCGGGTGGCGGAAAACCGCCTATCACCGTGCCCTGGGAGAGTGTGGCAGCCTGGGTGACCCAGGCGCAGGGGGTAACACAATACGGTGTGCAGCGTCAGTATGGCTTGGGGATAGGCTTTATCGAGCCTGAAACAGGGCAGCAGCACTTTATTGAATTATCACAGCCGGGCATGCCCTTGGCGTTGGGGCTTTGGGAAGCGGTGCGGGCTTATATGGAGTACGAGGTCAACACCCGCGAGGAACTCCAAGACCCCCACGGCCTACATCGCCCCGGTGATCCGCCCTACGAGGGCGTGCACACCTTCCACAATGCCCGGCGCCGGTTGCACCGCCGCTACCGCGAAGGTGACATCGGGCTGTTCGCGGTCACGATGTGGTACCTGTGGCACATTCTCGACCTGTGGACGATACCTTTTCACCTTGCGGAATGGGAAATAAGCGCCCTCCAAAAAGCTGGACAGAAAACGCTACCAGCGAGTCTTGATCAGTGGTCGCAACCCCTGCCCGAAGAACAGTGGGCCAAGCCCAGTGAAGCGCTCACGCGCCTCTCAAAAGAGGTCAAACAGCGCCATGCGCAACAGCCAAACCGGCCGATCACCGCTATCTTCGCCGAGGTTTATGCGGAGGTCGGTGCAGAACAAACGTCTTTCTCGGCTTGATGCACCGAGAGTAGATGCGCAGTCAGCGCGTTCAACGATAGCGCATCAATAGCTCAGTATTGGAGAGTACAGCAGTGAGTGAAAATGCAGTCAGCACAAAAGAAGAGAAAGCCTTAGTTGAAAACATTGATTTTGAGTGTCCCTCGTTCAGCTCTTGTTTCTGCGAGGAGTCACAATGGATTACCGACCTTTTGAAAGCCAATCAGGCTAGTTGTCCGGGTTGTGAAAGCAAGCTGCTGATTGGGACTGAAGACAAGGATCGCCTAGCGAGTGTTATGAAGAAAAGAGAGCGATTCGGGAAGACGATGGTTGTCTTTATGCTGCTCTATACCATAGGGGGGCTAATAGTGTCTCTCTATTTTGGCGGGCTTGGCTTTATTCTTTATATGCCCGTCGGGCTGGGGATTTTCGGTTTGCTGAAAGCGCTCGTTGATAATCAGACCGATTTGACGATTAGCCTGAATCAAACCTGATAACGGTAATGCTGTCTATTTAGTCGCGGGTTGACCTGTATGTTAAAAGTATAGCTGGATTTTGGAGCTGATTTGTTAGCCTACGCCACATTTTTAAAAAAGTGATTGCAAACAAAAGTGTGTTGTTGATAATTTGTTGTGCTGGTATTTGATGCTGTTAATATTTTTCCTTTTAATTTAGGACACACCATGAATGGTTGCATGCAGACGCAAGTAAGCGCGCTTATAGAAAATAAAGTTTCCATGTATTCGCTACACAATAATATTTTTTGTTTTTTAAACTATTCACCCAGTAATAGCTATACGGATTTAAAACATAGGTTGCAGCATAATATTCAGAAATCCTGCTTAAACGACGAGGAGACTAACACGATTGAGTCTATTCTAGTAGATTCAGCTATGCGTTTAAAGGCAGAGGTGGCGTGGTTGCCAGGTGTTGGTTTTACCCAAGCCCTTCAGGCGGTTGAAGGGCAACTTGATAAAGATGCGCTGAGCTCACCATTGGCTAGACTTAACTTGTCGGTTCATAATTTAACAGCCGAAAGTATGTTAATGCCTGATATGTTGAATAATATTTTAGATGAGTGGCAGCAACTAAATAAGACTGCTTTGTTGGATAGTATCAACCAGCAACGACGTTCCGGTCAATTCAGTGAAGTGTCTCTGGGAGAGCTTGAGGATGCCCTGGAGTGGCACGTTCAGTGCATTGCTCATACGGTAGTGAACGTCTTTGAACAGCATAATACTTCTGTGCTGGGCAGTGCTTTAATGGCGATAAGTGAAAACAGAAAAATTGATGTTGTTAATAACCAGCTAG
Organism: Halomonas sp. SpR1; assembly: GCF_031010175.1. Taxonomy (GTDB): domain Bacteria; phylum Pseudomonadota; class Gammaproteobacteria; order Pseudomonadales; family Halomonadaceae; genus Vreelandella. Next base: position 26,575 of record NZ_JAUAMB010000031.1, on the reverse strand, counting down.
CTGCTTTTTTGTATGCTGGTTATCATAAGAAAGTCGCTGAAGTGCTAACGGCGTTAGAAGAAGATATTGAGTCTATATCTAATGAGATTTATCAAACGGTTGATTTTGAAAAAAGATTATCCTATGAAGACACGATGTCGAATGAGCTAGTTGAATCTGAAAAAACACTTTTTGAGTATGTCGCCACCACTGAAGATAAAGCTCGTAAGTGGGCGTCTATTGCTCAGCCATTAGTAGTGTTTCATAATCGAGCGGGCAGTCGTTTTGTTCCCCATGAATATTTAATGTGGCTTATTTCAGAGTGCTCTGCAAATTTTAGTTCATCAATTGGCCTATGTACCAGAGATCTGAACGAGCGCTTGATTAATCTAGCGCTAGAAGTAGCCCTGGATGCACCTGATGCATTGGATCGTGCACATTTGATACAAGAACTCCACGTGTATATGACGGCACCATTGGCGAGCGATAAATATGAACCTGGCTCTATACAAAGAGGGGGAGGGCGACAAGACTTACTAAACGATATTAGACAACATGATGCTCGCCTTGAAAAAGCAGGCAGCCCCATGACGCTTAGTAATAATTTCTTCAGTGAATTTATCGAGTACCTGAAACAGAACCCCTCCGAACAAGACCAATTGCAAGCGTGGCATACGCTTTTTATTACGGTAAACAGCCTTTTATTTGATCATGCAGAGTATGATCATGCGGCCTCACAGCTATTGTTGGTTGAACAGGCTTTTCCCTTAACCAGTGAGCCTGGGCGCCGCCTAAAGCAGTGGTGGTTAGCGTTTATTGAGGATGAAGTTATCAGCCTTCCGCCAGAGCAGGGTGGGCAGCCAATGCCTAAAACCCGCGCGGTTATTCAGGGTGACACGGTGCTAGATAATGCTGATACGACTCAACCTTTATCTTCAACAACGACGTTACTCCCTCGTTTTTCTGTGAAGAAAATTTTGCAATGGTGGGGGAGGGTAATCCCTTCAAAAGAATAACGATCGTCAATAGTAGCGCTGCCGTCAGCTAAGCGTAAGGAGGTTCTGCATAAGGCAATCCGATTTTCGATAGTCAGATGCAGTCGATTCTAAAGCAAGCTGAAATTGTGGTGTGCTTCAATAATGGTAAGAGCGGCTGCTAGCCGCCCTTACCAGAGTCAAGCAGTGTTATCACCCCTCCACCCACACCTCACTACCTTTAAATTCGATCTTCCAGGTACGTAGCTTGACGTTTTCATCCTCCAGGCACTGGCCGTCCTCAAGACGGAAGTGTTGCTTGTAGATAGGCGAGGCGACCACAGCTGCACCTTTCAGGTCGCCGACGATGCCGCGGGCGATGACGTTGGCGTTAGAGAAAGGATCATGGTGGTCGAGGGCGTACAGTTCATCCCCCTGTCTTTGTTGCCCCCCAGGTAAATAGAAAATAGCGACCTGAGCGGGGCCATCGGCGGTTTCGAGCCAGGCAGCGACGCCGGAATATTCCACGAGGTCTGCCTTGGTACAGACTTTTTGCCACGCCGTGTTGTTTTCAGAAGCGTGGTTTTCAAAAGCCTCGCTGTTTGGGGAATCTGCCATATCCATCTCTTTTTTCAGTGCCGTTGCGGTCATGGGTTGCCTCGTTTTTATTCAGTATTCGTGAAAAAGCACAGCGTCGCTTAAGCGGGGCGTAGCTGGCCGCGCTCGGAGGTCATAATGATCGACGGATCCGGGCGGTCGTCGTTGACGAAGCTGCGGAAGCGCTTGAGCTTCTCCGGGTCGCTAATCGCGTCAGCCCATTCACACTGGTAGGTATCCACCACACTTTGCATCTGGCGTTCCAGCTCGTCGTTGATGCCTAGGCTGTCTTCCAGAATCACCTCTTTGAGGTACTCCAGGCCGCCGTCGAGATTTTCCCGCCATACCGAGGTGCGCTGTAGCCGGTCGGCGGTGCGCACGTAAAACATCAGGAAGCGGTCAATGGTGCGGTAGAGCTGCTCGTCGTCGAGATCGGTGGCGAACAGTTCGGCGTGGCGTGGGCGCATGCCGCCGTTACCGCAAACGTAGAGGTTCCAGCCGTTTTCGGTGGCGATAATGCCGATGTCTTTGCTCTGGGCCTCGGCGCATTCGCGGGTACAGCCGGAAACGCCGAATTTAATTTTGTGCGGTGAGCGCAGGCCCTTGTAGCGGTTCTCCAACTGAATCGCCATGCCGACGCTGTCCTGCACGCCGTAGCGGCACCAGGTGCTACCCACGCAGGATTTCACCGTGCGCAGCGACTTGCCGTAGGCGTGGCCGGTCTCGAAGCCTGCAGCAATCAGCTCGCTCCAGATATCTGGCAGGTCTTCCAGACGGGCGCCGAACAGGTCGATGCGCTGGCCGCCGGTGACTTTGGAGTAGAGGTTGTATTTTTTGGCCACTTCGCCCAGCACGATCAGTTTGTCTGGGGTGATCTCGCCACCGGCCACGCGGGGCACTACCGAGTAGGTGCCGTTCTTCTGCATGTTGGCCATAAAGGTGTCATTGGTATCCTGCAAGGGAATATGCGCCGCGTCGGTGATCGGCTCGTTAAAGCAGGAGGCCAGAATGGACGCCACGGCGGGTTTGCAGATATCGCAGCCCAGGCAGTGGGTGTCCTGATTGCCGTGTTTGGCGATCAACTCGCTGAAGGTTTTGATGCCTTCCACGCGCACAATGTCGTAAAGCTCCTGGCGGGTATGGGCGAAGTGCTCGCAAATCGATTTGTCGACTTCAACGCCGCGGGCTTCCAGCTCATGGTCGACTACACTTTTGAGTAGCGCCGTACAGCCACCGCAGCCGGTACTGGCTTTGGTATCGCCTTTCACCCCGCCTAGATCTATTGCACCCGCATCAATGGAGGCGCAAATATCGCCCTTTGAAACGTTATGGCAGGAGCAGATGGTGGCGGTTTCTGGGAGCGCCCCAGGGCCGAGCGTGGGCGCTGCGCCACTGCTTTGCGGCAGTATCAGCGAAGCGGGCTCATCGGGCAGCTCAATACGGTTGGAGTAGTACTGCAGCAGGGTGTCGTAAACGCCGTTGTCACCCACCAGCATGGCGCCGAGCAGCTTTTTACCATCGCTGGAGACCACCAGCTTGCGGTACTCCTGCTTGATGGGGTCAAGGTAGCGGAACATCCGCGCGCCGGGGTTCTGGTTGCCATGGGCGTCCCCGATTGAACCCACATCCACGCCGAGCAGTTTGAGCTTGGTGCTCATGTCGGCACCGCCAAACTGCGTATCGCCATCGGTCAGCGTTGAAAGGGCGGTTTTGGCCATTTGATAGCCGGGGGCGACCAGACCAAAAATACTCTGGTTCCACAGCGCCACCTCGCCAATCGCCAGGATGGCCGGGTCGCTGGTCAGGCATTGGTTATCCACCACCACGCCGCCGCGTTCGCCTATCTCCAGACCACAGTCACGGGCTAACTGGTCGCGGGGGCGGATGCCCGCGGAGAACACAATCAGGTCGGTTTCCAGCACTTTGTCGTCTTGGAAGACCATGCGGTGACGGCTGGCTTCGCCATCCTCAATACGCTGGGTGGCCCGTTCCAGGAGGACTTGTACGCCCAGCTCTTCGATTTTTTCGCGCAGTAGCTCGCCGCCTTCGCTATCCACCTGCATAGGCATCAGGCGTGAGGCGAATTCCACCACCGCCGTATCCAGATTCAAACCGCGCAGGGCGTTAGCCGCCTCCAAGCCGAGCAGGCCGCCACCCACCACCACGCCGGTAGTGGCATTTTCGGCAGCCGCTCGGATGGCGTCTAAATCGTCCAGGGTGCGGTACACCAGGCAGCCATCGCGGTCATTACCGGGAATCGGCGGCACAAATGGGAAGGAGCCGGTGGCCAATACCACGCGATCGTAGGGGTAACGGCCCTGGTCGGTGACCACTTCTTGCTGGTCGCGGTCGATTTCAATGACGGCTTCGCCGGTGCGCAGTTCCACACCGCTAACGGCGTAGTAATCTGCCTCGCAAAGCGCTAACGAGTCCGCATCGCGGCCGCTAAAGTATTCGGATAGGTGCACTCGGTCATAGGCGCGGTGGCGCTCTTCGCCAAACACGGTGACTTGATAACGCTCAAGCCCGCCGTTATCGACCAACTGCTCGACCAAGTGGTGGCCGACCATACCATTACCAATAATGATTAACTGCTGTTGGGTAGACATGCTTAAGCCGCCTCCGACGTATTATGAGAAGAATGTTTTGAAGAAGAGCATGTAGAAGAGTATTCAGAAGAATCTGGGGTATGCTGAGATGCCGCTTCGCGTAGCACGTCGACATCCGCCGCACCAAACAGCAGGGCTTGGCGGTAAGCGTTAAGATCACTACCCGCAAGCGCCTGTTCGAAGTACCAGGGCCCCTGGCTGGTGTCGCCGTAAAGTACCGCGCCCTCTATCTGGCCATCGCGTAGCAGCAGGCGGCGGTAGTCGCCGCGCTCAAGGTCGTGGTAATTCAATACGTCATGCTCGGCGCTGGCCTCGGTGGGGCCAAAGGCATAGAGCGCTACGCCGCTGATTTTAAGTTTGGTGGCGCTGGGGGCATCCGCGTAGCCTTGGGTGGCCGTGCCGCACAGCGTTGCGGCAAGCACTTCTACCTGGCACCAGATCGGTTCCACCAGGCCGTAGGTAGTACCCTCAAACTGGCAGCACTCGCCGAGGGCGGAGATTGCCGGGTCAGAGGTGGTCAGAAACTCATCTACAACAATGGCACGCTCGGTGGTCAGGCCCGCTTGGCGGCCCAGTTCTGCATTCGGGGTAATGCCCGCGGCAACGATCACGCTGGAGGCGTTCAACTGACGGCCATCGGCAAGATGCAGCTTGGCGACCCGACCCCGTTTGTCTCCCTCCAGCCGCGCTAACTGCGCACCGGTGATGATGTTCAAGCCGCGTTGAGTGAGGGTGTCTTTGAGCAGATGCGCGGCGGTCACATCCAACTGGCGGTTCATCAGCCGCTCGCTGCGCTGGAGCACGCTCACCTTGATATCATTGCCGCGCTTACGCAGCCCTTCAGCGGCTTCAAGACCCAGCAGGCCGCCACCAATAACGACAGCGTCGCCGCCGCTGTGAGCAATTGCTTCAAGTGCTTCGGCGTCTTGCAGGTCGCGAAAGCCGTGTACTCCCTCAAGCTCAATGCCGGGAACGTCGGGCAGCGCTGGGCGCGAGCCGGTGGCGATGACCAAATGATCGTAATCAAGCGATTGGCCGCTATCGGTGGTCAATGTTTGGCGTGCGCGGTCAAGCGTCTCGACCTTTTCGCCCAGTATCAGGGTGATGCCTTGATCGGCGTACCAGGCGGTATCGCGCAGGGTAAGCGCATCTTGCTGCATCTCACCAGCCAGCAGTGGCGAAAGCAGAATACGGTTATAGGCAGGGGTTGGCTCGGCGCCAATCACCGTGATGCGCTGGGGGCGTGTGGGCTGTTTGACCAGCGCCTCGATGAGGCGGTGGCTTGCCATCCCATTGCCAATAATCACTAGATGGTCGTTGGGTGAGCACCGGGAAGTGGTTTCCATGGGTGGCTCCTCTTGTCGTTGCGGCTGCTTGAGCACCAAACAAAAAAACGCCCCTGTCGCGCCCTCTGTTCTGCAATTTGCAGAAGGAGAGCACAGCAGGGGCGTCGTTGCCCGATAGCGCTATTTAAAAGCGTATGTTTTAAACCTGTGACAACCGCCATTGGCTGTCAGCTGATTAAAAACCTTACCCAGTAACAAGCAAGGAGCTAGCCAACTGGCCGTCTGGAATGTTTTTTTAAATAACTTCAGATGTTTAGATGTAGATGGTGGATAAGCACTGGCACGGCTCTTCGCATAGGCTGCACAGTGATGGTGCGAAAAGGGTGGTGGCGTGCACTCTCGCACACCATTTAGCGTGTGAAAGGTATTAAAACAAGTGCCAAAAAGCGTGCTGCGTCGTCATCTCCTTATTTTTAAGTGACTGTTTATAAAAAATAAGTTTTCAATAAGACATTCTTAGGCTTGGCTTTTGCAGCTTCTAGGCAACAAGTGAGTTAACAAGGGATAAGCGCTCATTGCTAGGCGATGGCAGCGAACAATTTCAAAGCCGTTCGAAAAATAACTAGCCGTTAGAAAATGTGTAGCTGAAATTAAAGTAAATTTTGCACCGACGAAGGTGCGCTGTGGCAACGACGTCCAGCCCTCTTCTCTTAATGCGTTTATATAGCGCCTTAGAGAAAGGGACTGGGCGTTTTTTTATGCGTGGCGTTAATGAGCAACTCGAGGAGTAGCTATGACTCAGGCCAAAACGACTTGCCCCTATTGCGGCGTTGGCTGTGGCGTGACGGCGACCGTTGAAGCGGGCACGCTAAGCGCTGTCGAGGGCGACCGCGAGCACCCGGCCAACTTCGGGCGGCTGTGCGTCAAAGGGTCAGCGCTACACGAAACCTTGGGCGAGCAGGGCCGCCTGACACATCCTCGGGTCGATGGTGTAGACGTCTCCTGGGACACTGCATTGAGTGCCACCGTTGATCGTTTGAATGACCTGCGGGCCGAGCACGGTAACCACAGCGTGGCAGCTTATCTTTCGGGTCAACTGCTCACCGAGGATTACTACGTGGCCAATAAGTTGTTTAAAGGCTTTTTGGGCACACCTCATTTGGATACCAACTCGCGGCTATGCATGGCTTCAGCGGTGGTTGGCTACAAGCGCGCCTTCGGTGCCGATGCGGTGCCCTGTAACTACGAGGATTTGGAAGAGGCTGAGCTGGTCGTGTTGGTGGGATCCAACCTGGCTTGGAATCACCCGGTGCTCTACCAGCGCATTAAAGTCGCTAAAGAGCGCAATCCGCTGATGCGTCTGGTAGTGATAGACCCGCGGGTGACCGACAGCTGCGAAATCGCCGACCTTTACCTGGGCGTAAAACCGGGCAGCGATGCTTACCTGTTTAACGGCCTGCTGGCGTGGATGGCAAAGCGGCGCAGGCTTGATACCCTCTACCTTGAGCGCCACACCGAGGGCTTTGACGAGGCCCTGGAAGCTGCGCAGCAAACGGCGGGGTCGGTGGCCGAGGTAGCAGAGGCCTGTGATGTTGACCCTGAGCGCCTGGAGACCTTCTATTACTGGTTCGCCAGCCAGCTGCATGTGGTCACGCTCTACTCCCAGGGCGTTAATCAATCCGCCAGCGGTACCGATAAGTGCAACGCAATTATTAACTGCCACCTGGCCGGCGGCAAAATCGGCCTGCCGGGTGCTGGGCCGTTCTCAATTACTGGCCAGCCCAATGCCATGGGCGGCCGTGAAGTGGGCGGGTTGGCTAATCAGTTAGCTGCGCATATGGATTACCACACCCCAGGCGCCCTCGATCTGGTCAGCCGCTTCTGGGCTACCGACAGCCTGACGCCAAGTCTGCCGGAAGAACCGGGTTACAAAGCCGTGGAGCTGTTTGAAGCCATTGAGCGCGGCGAGATAAAAGCGCTGTGGGTGATGGCGACTAACCCCGCCATCAGCCTGCCCGATGCCGCGCGGGTGCGTGCCGCGTTGGAAAAGTGCCCGCTGGTGATCGTTTCCGAGTGCGCTGCCCATACCGATCTGCTGCCCTACGCCGATATCGTGCTGCCTGCCTCGGGGTGGTCGGAAAAAGATGGCACCGTGACTAACTCCGAGCGGCGTATTTCTCGCCAGCGGGGCATGCTGCCGCCCCCCGGTGAGGCTCGCCACGACTGGTGGATAATGTGCGAAGTGGCAAAACGATTGGGCTTTGCCGAGGCGTTTGACTACACCCACCCCTGGGAGATTTTCGACGAGCACGCCAGGCTCTCGGGGTTTGAAAATAACGGTTCGACTGACAGCCCAAAACGGCTGTTTGATATTTCGGGTTTGGTGGGCCTGGGCCGGGATGGCTATGACGCCTTGGCACCCATCCAATGGCCGGTCACAAAGGCCGCTCCCCATGGCACGGCACGGCTGTTTGAGGATGGCGAATTTGCCACCGCCAATGGTCGCGCCAAGCTGCTGGCGATCCATCCCCAAGGGCCTGAAAAGAGCCTTAGTGCCGCCTATCCGCTGCGGCTGAATACCGGCCGGATTCGTGATCAGTGGCACACCATGACCCGCACCGCGCGTTCACCGCGGTTAATGAATCACCGCGCCGAACCCTTTATGGACGTGCACCCGGACGATGCCCATAGCGCCGGTGTCACCGATCAGGGATTGGCAGTGCTAACCGCCGCGAAGGGCGAATTTCGCGCTCGGGTGCGAGTATCCAATGCCCAGCGCCGCGGTGAGATCTTTGTACCCATCCACTGGACTGACTGCTTCACCCAGCAGGCGAGAAGCAGCTCGCTGATCGACAGCATTACCGACCCGCTCTCTGGGCAACCGGAATCGAAGCACGGCGCCGTGGCGCTGGCGCCTCTTGCGACCGATTGGCAGGCCACCCTGCTGGTCGCCGATGGAGTAACGGAATCAACGCCGTGGTGCACCAGTGCCTACTGGACACGTATTCCCATGCGCGGCTGCCAGCGTTGGCAGCTTGCCCATACGCAGTCGGTTAATGACTGGCTGGCGCAGCTTAAAACGTGGCTGCCCGGCGATGTATCGGTCGTCAGCCAAGACCCGACTAACGGACGGCTGCGCGCCGCCTGCGTGGAAAACGATCAACTGCGCTGGTGGCTGATGGTTGGCCCGCCCAAAGAGCTGCCAGGGTTAGCGTGGCTGGAAGCGCGTTTTAACGATGCGACGCTAAACGATACCCACCGTCGCCGCTTATTGGCGGGCTGCGACGACGGCGCTGCCGATACCGGCCCTGTCGTGTGTAGCTGCCATCAAGTGGGCCAAACCACTATTGCCAATGCCATCCGCGAGGGCGATACCACTGTTGAGGCGCTAGGTGCCAGGCTCGCCTGCGGCACCCAGTGCGGTAGCTGTATTCCCGAATTGAAATCACTTATTGAAGAGGAGCGGCCCAATGTCCGCACTAAGCAACCCCTTGCTACAGAAGTGGTTTAACGCCTTTATGCGTTTGTCTCACCGCGCGCTGACGCCGTTGGTTCAGCATGGGGCTGACATACGTTTGCCACTGCGTGGCGAGTGCCGCTCCGGGCAGGTTTACCTGGTCGGCGCAGGCAGCGGCGATGCCGAGCTGCTAACCCTCAAGGCCGCACGCCTACTTATGGAGGCGGATGCGGTGGTGTATGACCGTTTGGTGGGCGATGACGTGCTGGCGCTGATTCCCCGCAGCACCGAGCGCTACTACGTGGGTAAAGCCCGCGGTCATCACAGCGTACCGCAAGCTGAGATCGGCGAGCTGATGGTAAAACTCGCCGGCGAAGGAAAATCGGTGGTGCGCCTGAAGGGCGGCGACCCGGCGGTATTCGGGCGGATGGGCGAAGAGCTGGATGCCCTGGCTGCCGCCCAGGTGCCTGCTGCCATCGTACCGGGGATTACCGCCGCCTCTGCCGCTGCTGCGTGTATGGGCATTCCGCTCACCGATCGCGGCCATGCCCAGCAGCTGCGCTTTGTGACTGCCCAGCTATGTCGCGAAGACGGCACCCCGGATTGGGCCTCGCTGGCGCGCAAGGATGAAACCCTGGTGTTTTATATGGGGCTTTCCAAGGTCGACGCGATTTGCCACGGCCTGCGCCAGGCAGGCCTGCCGGATGAGTGGCCGATCATGCTGGTGGCCAACGCCAGTCAGCCTGAGCAGCAGTCGCTGGTGGGAACGCTTGCGGATATGTCCGAGAAGCTTGCCGCATCCCCCTTGCCGTCCCCCTGCTTGATTGTGGTGGGCAGCGTTGTTCAACGAGTCGCCACCACGCCTGCTGTAAAAATCACCGATGTTTGCGCTGCACCTCTCATCTGACCCTGAAACTCACAACAAAGGAAACGCTCTCTATGTCCTACTTATTGCCTGCCGAATTTGCCACCAAGATGGTAGATGCTGGCGAAGCAAAGCTACATATGTCTACCCGCGATGCGCTGATTCGTGCCTTTATGGCGGGGGCCATTTTGGCCATCGCGGCGGTGTTTGCGGTGACCGTGGCGGTGCAAACCGGCTATCCAATTATCGGCGCTATCCTGTTTCCGGTGGGGTTCTCGATTCTTTACCTTATGGGCTTTGATCTTTTGACCGGGGTTTTTGTGTTAACCCCGCTGGCGTGGCTGGATAAGCGGCCGGGCGTGACGATTCCGCGTATTCTCAAGCACTGGGGTATTGTGTTTGTGGGTAATTTTGGTGGGGCATTAACGGTCGCTTTTCTAATGGCGATTGTGTTTACCTACGGCTTTAGTACCGAGCCTAGCGAAGTAGGGCGGGTGATTGGTGAAGTAGGCGAAGGGCGCACCGTGGGGTACAAGGAGTATGGTGCTGGCGGCATGGCGACGATTTTTATTCGCGGCATACTGTGTAATTGGATGGTCTCGCTGGGCGTGGTGGGGGCGATGATTTCAACCACGGTGAGCGGCAAGGTGATTGCCATGTGGATGCCGATTATGCTGTTCTTCGGCATGGGCTTTGAGCACTCGGTGGTCAACATGTTCCTGTTCCCCTCCGGGCTGATGATGGGCGGTAATTTCTCGATTATGGATTACCTGATCTGGAATGAGATACCGGTAGTGTTGGGTAACTTAATTGGTGGTTTGGCATTAACCGGCCTGACGCTCTACACCACCCACGTACGTACCGCGCCGCAAAAAGCCCTATGATTAGCTATTGTGAGTGAGCATTGTGCATCCAAACGGTCTGAACAACCCTACGCGGGGGCGCTGTAGACCCATCCCTGGGCGCTACTTTCGCCATCTGACCGCCATGGATGGCGGAAATGCCGGAATTGTTGGGAACATTTTCCGGCCATGGCGAAAGACCCCCGCTACGGGTTGATTCAGACCTCCGTAAAATTGCTAAAGCTTGTCATTAACCAAACCTTCGCTCCGGCGGAGGCTTTTTTTAGGGGAAGCATAATGGCAGCGCTGACCATTTCGCTCGGCCAGCACTCTGATAAAGGGCGCAAGCCAAGCAATCAGGATTTTTATGGCGCTTACCTGCCCAGAGATCCCCTGCGCGACACCAAAGGCATTGCGATCGCATTAGCCGATGGGATTAGCAGCAGCGATGTGAGCCGCGAGGCCAGCGAAGCAGCAGTAGGTGGCTTCTTGACGGACTACTACGCCACCCCGGCAACATGGGCGGTTAAAACCTCGGCCCAGCGGGTACTGCAGGCCACCAATGCATGGCTTTATGCCCAAACCCGGCAGAGCCAATACCGCTACAATCTTGACCGTGGCTATGTGTGTACCCTGAGCGCGATGGTGATTAAGTCTACTACCGCGCACCTGTTTCACGTTGGCGATAGTCGTATCTATCAGCTCGCTGGCAATACGCTGGAGCCGCTGACCGAGGATCACCGTTTCTGGGCCTCCCGGGAAGTCAGTCATTTAAGCCGCGCCATGGGGGCTAGCCAGCACCTGGAACTGGATTACTCCTCGGTATCGCTGAGTGTGGGCGATGTGTTCGTGCTCGCCACCGATGGCGTTTATGAGTGGCTAACTGGCGCCGAAATGGCCGCCCTGATTCACGCCCATTGGGGGGAACTAGACACGGCGGCTGAAGCGTTAATCGCGGCTGCTCTCGAGAAAGGCAGCGACGATAATCTCACCGTGCAGATTGTGCGCATTGATACCTTGCCCGAAAGCCATGCTAACGAACTCTATGCGGCGCTGAGCACGCTACCGTCACCGACCGAACTGCGCCCAGGGAGTGAGCTGGATGGCTACCGCATTGTGCGTCAATTGCATGCCAGTAGCCGCAGCCATGTCTACCTGGCGGAGGATATCGTCGGTGGCGAGAAGGTGGCGCTAAAAACGCTTTCGACCGAGCTCAGCCAAGACCCGGCAAGCATCGAGCGGTTTGTGCGTGAGGAGTGGATTGCCCGGCGCATCGATAATCAGCATGTGCTCAACGCCCCCGCTCAAGAGCGCCCTCGCAACTCCCTTTACACCGTGTTGGCGTATATCGAAGGGCAAACACTGACCCAATGGATGCGCGATCATCCCCAAGCTGAATTGGCCAGCGTACGCCCCATCGTCGAGCAGGTCGCCAAGGGGTTGCGCGCCTTTCATCGCCTGGAAATGCTGCACCAGGATTTGCGCCCCGACAACGTCATGATCGACAGCCATGGCACGGTGAAGCTGATCGACTTTGGTGCCGCCAAGGTGGCGGGCATTGCCGAAGAGGTAACCGAGAGCGACGATATCCTCGGTACCGCCCAGTACACTGCGCCGGAGTATTTTCTGGGTGAAGGTGGGTCGCCCCGTTCGGATCAATACTCCCTGGCGGTGATTACCTACCAAATGCTAACCGGCACGCTGCCCTACGGCACCGAAGTGGCCAAAACTCGCACCCGGGCGGCGCAGCATAAGCTTGCCTATCAGTCAGCGCTTGGTGAAAACCGCGAACTGCCCGCCTGGGTAGATGAGGTGCTCAAAAAGGCACTACACCCCAGCCCCCATAAACGTTTTCCGGCGCTTTCGGAGTTTATCTTCGAACTACGCTCGCCAAGCCCAGATATGCTGAAGCGCGCCCAGTTACCGCTGCTTGAGCGAGACCCGGTGCTGTTCTGGAAAGGTGTATCGTTAGTTCTGGCGCTAATGGTGATCTTCCTGTTAGTGCGTTAACAGCACTGAGATTAAGCAAGAAACAACAAACAGTAAAACCACAAAAAACGGGGTTGAAGTGGGGCGGATACCACCCCATATTAGTTAACACGCTATCAATAGAAAAGGATGTTAATGATGCAAACTGTGATACCCAACCCCGGTTTTGGTACTTTTCGCCTGGAAGGCGATACGCTCAAGCAGAGTATTCATGCGGCGCTTGAGGCGGGGTACCGGCACATCGATACGGCGCAGTTTTATGGCAATGAAAAAGGGGTAGGGGAGGCGATTCGCGACAGCAGCGTGCCACGTAGCGATATTTTTCTAACCACCAAGGTGTGGTTCGATAACCTAGAGCCCACAACGCTTAAAGCTAGCGTGGACGAAAGTCTGCAGAAATTAGGCACCGATTACGTTGACCTGCTGCTGATCCACTGGCCATCCCCAGAGGATGAAGTGCCGATGGTCGATTACCTGACGGCGCTTAAAGAGGTGAAAGCAGAGGGTAAGGCGCGCAATATCGGTATTTCCAACTTTACCATCGCACAGGTGGACGAAGCGGTTAGCATTCTGGGCAAAGGTGAAATTCTCACCAACCAGATCGAGGTTCATCCTTTCTTACAGAACCGTAAGCTGGTCGATCACTGCGAGCAGCATGGCATTCAGATTACCGCCTTTATGCCGCTGGCCGTGGGTAAAGTAATGGATGATCCGGTGCTTAAGCAGATCGCCGACGCACATAACGTTACGCCCGCGCAAATAGCGCTTGCTTGGGTAAAACAGCGCAACATGATTACGATCCCTTCATCGACCAAAGCGCGTAATATTCAAAGCAACATTGCCGCCTTTGATTTAGAACTAAGCGACAGCGAAATGGCGGAAATCGCCAAGCTGGATCGTAAAGAGCGTATTGCCAACCCGGATTTTGCACCCGCCTGGGATGAATAATGGGCATGAATACGCGGGCTGAAGATGTTAAAAGTTTTTGCTCGACTTGGAACACTAGAGAGTAGGCTTTGTCATAGCTCGTGTAATAGAGGGCGCCTGCTTAAAGCAGGCGTCTGTTAAATGCAGTGCTGTAAGCCAGGAGAAAACGATGAAACAGCGCAAGATTAAAGACAATGCGTTAAAAGCGCAGCTGCGAACGCCGATGTTTAAAATGCAGCAGCAAACGCCGAAAAAAGGCAAAGGCAGCTACTCCCGTAAAGGACACAACTCTCTGAGAGGGCATCGCCAAGCCGCTTAACCCAGCGTTTTGGCGATGCCTTCCCCAGGCTTGTGGATAAGATAACTCGGTATATCCCCATATTGGTGTGTATAAGTTAGGCCAATATAAATCAAACGCTTACACTCCATTTATATATTCTTCTTGTTGCTGGACTTGCCTGCTTTTATCCTCCGCTTAGAACCTATTTGGAACCTAGTTTTTATGGGCAAGACTACAGCGAAGCTAACAGCGCGATTATTGGAACGGCTGGCCTCCGAACTGCCAGAAGGGGATGAGGTTTGGGATTCAGAGTTTGGCGGTTATCACGTTCGCGCTGGTAAGCGAGGTTTATCAATACGCCTTTCCTACTACAACTCGCTGAATAAGCGGCGCGTTCTCACTATTGGTAAGTTTGGGGTCTACACCGCTACCCAAGCGCGTGAAACCGCTCGCGATGCACTTGCCGTTGTTGCCCAAGGCGGGGATCCCCGCGCCGCGATTGAGCAATCAAAAGCTGAGGCGACACACCAGCAGCAACAAACGCTTAGATCCTACCTACAGACTGATTATGCCGACCACCAGAAACGGCGTAAGGATGGCGACGCGACTCTAAGGCGCATTAAAAATAGCTTTGGCGATTGGCTTGACAAACCTATGGATACTTTCAGCCTGGGCGATGTTGAGCGATGGCAATCCAAAAAAGAGGCTGGCGATCCCGATGCATCTCCGCCGATAAAACCCCAGGCCTACGAGACCTTTAAACGCTCCTATGGAGCACTGCAAACACTACTTAACCACGCGGCGAAGCGTGGCGTCATCACACAAAACCCGTTAAAAGATATCACGCTGCAAAAGCCAGCGCTTACCAGCGATCAGCTTGAAGCCGAAGAAGGTCGCCGTTACCTTGAAAACAGCGAGCGCGAAGCCTTTTTTATGGGCCTTGAAGCCTACCAGCAAGAGAAGCGAGCCCAACGCCGGAGCAGACGTGCCAACGGTAGGTGGTATTTATCCGACCTCGATTCGTTTGCTTATGTTGACCATGCAGTACCGTGGCTAATGCTCATGTACTACACCGGCTTTCGTCCTGGTGATTTGTTTGGGCTGCGCTGGTCACAAATTAATTTTGAGTTTAAGAGCATTCGGAAGATCATCGAAAAAACCGCGCACCAATCGCCCGAGCCGCAGACTTTCCCGCTTTCGGATCAAGCCTTTCAGGTTTTGGAAACATGGTGGTTGCAGCGTGGCAAACCCAGCAGCGGGTTTGTTTTCCCCTCGCCGGAGACCGGCAAGCGACTAGGCAAAGATGCAATGCGGAGGCCATGGCAGCGCATTCGAAAATTGGCGGGACTATATGAGGGGATGGTGCTTTATACGCTTCGCCATAACTTTGCGAGTCAGTTGGTTATGGTGGGCGTCGATCTTCTTACCGTTAGCAAACTGATGGCTCACACCGATATTCAGACCACTATCAAATATTATGCCCACCTCCAGCCCGACCATAAGCGAAACGCGGTTCAGTTGTTCGCTCAGATCGGGCAGGGGGAAGAGGACATAGGCGATTAATTACGAGGCGATTGACGAACCGCGGTGCATTGAAGCTTCGGCGGTGCTTGAATAACTGTCGCTCGCTTCCAGCCATGCGTATACATCGGATAGGCGATAGCGCACATGGTGGCCACGCTTCACGAATTTAGGGCCAGGCCTACCAAGTAGCTGGCCAGTGCTGCGAGCTTTTCGCGCAGTGGCGGGCATGGCGGGAATTAGCCGGGGAAACACCACCACATCGGGTAGCTCGATCATGGCTAGGTCAACGCCTGCTTTTGCTCGGGCCAAAGCATCGGTTAACTCTTTATCAATATCGCGCATATCTGTAGTGCTCATTGGCTCTTCTCTCCCTTTTGACGCGCCCGCCAGCGGTTGAAGCGGTTGCGGATCATACGAAACGTTTGGCACGCGGCTGGGTTGCTATCCAGCTCGGCGCGGCTGGTGATTTTGCAGGCGGCGATTAGCCAATCGCGGGCGTCTTCTGCAGTATGGGTGCCGTCGGGTAATTGGCTTTCTGTTAGCTGGTGTTTGTACCGGCGGCGGCGATCTAGGTAGAGCTGGAACGCTTTATCTTGGCAAAGCATTGCTGCTTGGCGGGCGTTGGCGCCGCCTTTTGTGATGTTTTTCATCACTCCGCATCCTCTGCTTTGCTTTCTATTTTTTTGTCATCGGCCATTCTAGCCGCGCTTTTTGCGCAGCTATCACAAATCGCCACATTGCCCCTGTCGCCTGGGCGCTCTGCTGCAATTATGGCTTCCGCCTGATGCTCATTTTGGCCGCAAAAATCACAGCAAATCATCACGCACCCCCTTCGGCTTGGCGGCGTATTCTATCGGCTTCGTTCCAACACTGATTGGCGGCGATGGGCTGACTGTAGGCCTCAAGCCGCTCTGACATATCCAAAAGCGCCTTGGCCTTGATTAGCGCATCGCGCTTGCTCATGTCGATGGTTTCGATATCAACCGGCATGTTTACAAACGTCGCATTTCCTGCCGTAT
The DNA here is from genome assembly GCF_031010175.1 of Halomonas sp. SpR1. Lineage (GTDB taxonomy): Bacteria > Pseudomonadota > Gammaproteobacteria > Pseudomonadales > Halomonadaceae > Vreelandella. The sequence goes on along the minus strand of NZ_JAUAMB010000031.1, from coordinate 10,227 downwards.
ATTTTCTTAACTCCTCGCCGATTTTGCGCGCCGTATCCCGTTCTATATCGCCGGTCATTTTTATAATCACATAGCGTTTTTTGAGGTCAGTGGGCAGTGCTTCCAGCTTCGCTTTTTTAAGCGCAGCATATTTTTTTTCTAGAGAATCGAACGCTTCTGCAAACTCGACGCAGCCACCGAAGCCGCGGGATTCCCATAAATAGCGAACATGATCAACGTGCATATCACCGAGCACATCCAGTTGCCTTGCTGCCTCTTCGGGGTTTTCGCGAACCCAATCTGGATCAATGGCCATACTTCTCCCCTAAAATTCGAAACTTTGACGAGTGCCTTTCGGCGTGGGTTTCATTTCGATCGCTTCGCGGATCTCGATGACCTCTACCCGCGGCTTTATGTGGCTCGCGGCGCTCATGCCTAGCTGTAAGGCGCTGCCCACGCAAAAAGCCAGAACCGTAAACTTGATGACGTAGCGCCAATCTTTGGGTATTGGGTTATGCATCGTCCACACCGTCCTCTTTAACGTGCTCGATGGCTTTATCGGTATCGGCTTTCAGCCAATCGGGCCAACTGCGCTTAATGTTCTTTTCAATCTTTTGATGAACAGCGCCCGCCACTTGATAAGGGTTATTGCCTGCTCGCCACGCTCCATCCAATGCCAGCAACACAACATCGACCCACTCTTCTAGCTCGCCGCCGGATTGCTCTACCTCGATAAGCTCTTTGCGTATGTGGTCAATAATTCCTTTGAGTCGAGCACCAGGACCAAATCTCTCGCTAGAAAACTCCATTTGACGTTTAACTAAATTCGCTAAGTTCACGTTTTTACCGCCAAACTCTTCACCGGCATTCATCCACTCGAAGCACTTTTCGGCTTTCCAGTTATCGGGAAAAACTGCGTACTTACCGTTTGGAGCACGGTTTCTATCCATACCGCCTATTTGCTCTTGCTCGTGCTCTGAAACCTGCAGGCAGATAGGCTCTAAGCTGCTGTCGTGCCATTGGTCGCCAATTTTTACGCGCATGATTTACTCCTTTTTCAACAAGGTTCGGGCGGGAAGTATTCTTCCTGCTCGCTATAGGGTGATGGGGGGGCCGGGGCGAAGAGTTTTCGGGCGGCTTTTCGGGCTGCGATAGCGTCTTGGTACTCCGCTTCGCGGTCGGCCTTATAAAAATCGGAGCTCTGCCACGCTTTGAAGCGTTCGAGCTGGGCTTTTAGCTCCGCTGGGGAAGGCTCTCGGGGCTGAATATCTGGCCCCTGCGTACAGTTAGTGACACGAGTCCAAGGGCTTTCGGCTTCGCCTACAGCCTGAAAATCAACCCCCAACCCCGCGCCTTTCGCGCGCACTTGCCATTTATAAACGCGGGTCATGTACTCGCTGGAAAAGCCAGGGCGGCCGGTGGCCACTAGGCCGAACGTGACTTTTTGCTCTTCGCCGTACCGGCCTTTGGCGACCATGGCCTCGCTGCCGTAGTACTCGCCGGTGGCGTGGCTGAACGTCTCGATGTGCTCGCCCATGTTCATCTTGGTTTCGATCCATGGCTTAACCGGCTGGTCTTTGCGTTTGGTCATCGGGCCACCCATGAGCCTCAGAAATTGATCCCACTGACCCGCGTTGGCGGCTTTGCGTATTTGAGCGAAGCGCATGGCGGCGCAGGGGTACGGGCGGGTTGCGGCTTCCCAATCCTTTAGCATCGCGTCTTGCTTTTCGGTGAGGCGGCGCACTTCACGCCATACCGTGACGGAGGGCAGGCCGAGGAACTGAAACTGGCGGATGCCCCACACGCTCGCCCAGGCTTCGATACGCGGGGCGCTGTCGGTCATGGAGTGGTCGTATTTGTCGGCGTCCATGAACTGTTCGCCGTTTATGTTTTTGCTGATGTACTTGGCGACGTAACCGGCGGCGGTGCCTTTGCTGTAGTCGATGCGCTTGGCATCAAAGCGGGCTGTGGTTTTTCGGCCACGACTGAACAGCTCTTCTTGCTGCGATTCTTCGGCATACTCGCGCATAGTTTCAGTGACGGTCGTTTCGTCTTCCGGCTTCATCCAAAGCAGCAAATGCCAGTGGGGCGTGCCGTCGTGGTGGGGCTCTACGACGCGGATGCCGTAAACGCCGATGTCATCGCGGGCGAGCTTTGCGCGGATCTTCGCCCATAGCCCCTGCAGGTACTGCTGAGCCTCGCGGGGTGTGGCGCCTTCATATTTGCGGTTTCTAGCGCAGTTATTGGCAATCACGGCGTGCCACTTCGACGGCGTGGTCATGGTGTAGAACATGCCTTTATGGCCCAGGCGGCGAGCCTCGGCTTCGGTGTCACGTATGCGCAGCATCAATTCAGCGCGGCGGTGATCGGGGTTGGCCAAGCCCAACTCTGCGAGTTCTGCGAGGGTGTAGGTTTGGCCTTCCTGGTTGATGGCTTCGAGGGTTTCCAGCAGGGCGTTATTGCGTAAACGCTGAGAACGGCGGCGTTCGACCGTGAAGTCGCTGCAGTAGATGCCCGCCTGCTTGTGCACGCGGTGGGCTTCGCGCATGACTTGCTCAACCGTGCGGCCGCACTGGCGGCGCAACTTACGACGCCACCAAAGCGAACAGCTCAAGCGGGCTAGCTGGGTTTTGGCCGGGAGCTTGTCGCTGGGCGGGGCGATACCATGGAGTGCGCAGCGGTGGCGGCCCTGCTCGATGGCACTTGCACGAACGACCGACAGGCATAGCGGACGCAGGTAGTGCCACTGCTGAAAGCGGAAGTTGCCGATAAACGGCGGCGGTGTGAACTGGTTGCGGGCGCGGGCACAAGCGTCTTGATAGGCGCGGAATTGCTCATACAGCGGCTTGCTAGTGGCTACCATTTTTGGCTTGGCAGGTGGGAAGATGCCCAACCGTTGCAGGCGGTTTGCTTTAGCAATATCGCCTATCAAGATGCTCGCGTTTTTGTCGATGGCCGCCGCTTGGGCCTGGGCGTAATTGACCAGGGCGTCGTCGTCGTGGGTGGCGTTGAGGCTGCCGATAACCAAGCGCTTCTCAATGCTGACGATCCACTCGCTAGCGGCATGCAGACCTTCGATGGTGGTGGAGCCGCGATTAACCAGCGCATTCATTGCGCGGGTCAGCGCGGCTCGGATCGGCAGAAAGCGACCAAGGATAAACGATGGTTCTACCAGACCTTGAGCGTTGCGGCGTAGCCAGCGGTTACCCGCGGCGTTGCCGTGCTGCTTGGCCACGTAGACGAAACCGGCGGCGAGCTGTTCGGCCCAGGTGGGGAACTGGTCAAAGTATTGTTGCCGCCACTCGGCGCAGCCCATGCTGTTACGTGTGCCGGGCGCGCCGTAGTCGCGGGATTGTTCTATTGCCGACAGCATTAGCGACCCAACCCACTTTCTGCTTTTGCCAAGTCAATTCCCACCCAGCGATCACTAGCCCGCTCCGGGCGATGCTGGGCGGCGGCGATGTCGACTTGGTAATCATCAAATACGCTATCCAGTTGTGAGAGCTGGCAACCGAACTTATCTGATTCACGCAGAAGCTCAGCAGCGGCCATCTTGTGCCCCTTTTCGTTGAGCTGCTTAGCGAGATAGTCGAATCGGGCTTTCACGACATAAAGCGCGTGCATGGTGGTTTGAATGTTCACGCGACACCCCCTTCGATCATGCTTAACCAGCGGCGGGCTGCTTGGGAGTTGCCTTCCTCTTGCATGGCGTACATTTGCACCTTGTTAATATTCAGTACTGTATCCAGATCCCTTAGCCGCCCACCCAAGCCGCGAATTTCACGGCGAATCAAAGCCGCGCCAAATTTTTCACCGGCTGCCTCTAATTCATCGGCCAACTGCTCAAGCTGCGCCCCAATATCAAAATTGCCGTTCAATACATCGCTGATATTCACGCGACACCCCCTTCAATCATCGATAGCCAGTGATGGGCGGCTTGTGCGTTGCCCTCTTTCAAAGCGGCGATAGCGTGGCTGGCTAGCTCGCGGCTTGGGTGCGGGCGGCTGCCGTGCAGGCGTCCTTTTAGTTGGTTGGCGTAGCTGCTCATGCGGTGGATAGCACCGCGCAGGGCGTCGCGCTCGCGCTTGTTGAGCTGGCTGATTTGCAGCGTTGAATCCTGCAGCAAGTCAGCCGATTTAAGCAGCATGCGGCGCTCAGCGTGGGGCAGCTCTGCCCACAGCTCGACGAGGTCTAAATCATCCGAGCGCTTGTGCAGCTCGGCGCGGAGTTCACCGAAGCCCGCGCGGTCGGTTTGAACGCGGGGAGGGGCTTGGCGGGCGGGTAGTGGGGTTACGTTGGTCATGGCGGCCTCTCTCAGCAATTCAGCTCAGTGCTCTAAAACGATGGGGCGGCGGGTGTCGGCATCGACCACTTGGGCGAGGCCTGCGTCGCGGGCCTGCTGGATCATGCGATCCAAGTCGCGGGCGGTGAGCATTACCGGGCGGCCGGTGCTGTCGCGGAAAATCACAACGTGCGAGGTGCTCGCATCGACGTCGATCCGCGCGGACTCATTGACGCTATCGAGGTCAGCAAACGCCTGAATGGCTGCAACTTCGGCGGTGGCTTCACTGATGGCGTAATCGTTGACCAGCGTACCGATGGTGATGCGCAGCGCTTCGGCGCGGCTATCCCAGCGGTTTTGCCAGAGGATTTCGGTAGCCAGGTCAAACGGGGCTTTGGCGGCTTGAATCGGTGTGACGTTCATCGTTTGGCTTCCTTCTTGGGTTCGTCTATCAGGCGGATTTGGCCTTGGTTTTCTAGCCCCACCTTTTGCTTGAGCCAGGGTGAGAGCTTGATATTCACCGCCAGATTGGGGCGGTAGCTCGGTGCTAGCGTTTCTGAAATACTCAGCGCTGCTTTGCAGCGGTACCCGCATTTGAATTCATTGGTGCAGTGCAGGTAGAGCTCGCGGTACTCAGGCAAATGCGTCTTCGAAGTCCGCACTTTCATGTAGCTACCGCAATGAGGGCAGTCGAACCGAAGCCGACTGACCTCCTGCATATCGTTCTCTTCGTTTTGCTCAGTCACTTGGCCCTCTCTTCACTTCGTAAAGCGCTCGGCCCCGCCCGGTCATCCGGTTGCCATTGACCCGGATGCTCCGCGATATCAGGAACTCCATGGCGGCTTCGTCGGAATCAAGCCCGTGGCTTTTGCGAACCTGCCTCAGCGTGGCTTCAAGCTCAGGATCTATCGTGATTTCTGTTCGCCTATCTCTGGTGGGCATGCGTCACCTTTTCGGGGGTGGAACAGGGGTTGAAGAAGGGGCGGCATTACCCCGCACGGTCGCCCATACTTTTTTCGTGCAAGTCGCCAAGGCCTACCAGCTCGCGGGCTTGTCTCATTATCATTTCCCGCATGAGCGCGGCTTTGCTAATGCCTTGAAGGTTTGCGTGAGCCGTAATCACGGCGTCTTCGTACTCATCCAGGTAAACGCTTTTCTTGGTGCGGAGGCGCTTAGTGTCCTGATACATGAGGGTTTTCCTTATGCAGTGCGTGAGCTGGGGTTAATCGGCGATGAGGGTGTCGGCTTTGTACTGGCTCAGGCCGCGAAGCGAGAGCATGCGGATGGTTGCAGAGACGGTGCGCATTTCTTCACGCGCTACTTGTTCGATCCGCTCGCGCTCTTCGGCGGTGATGTAGATGTTGAGCTGCTGGTTACACGGTGCCTGCTGGGCACGAACGTTCTCTTTTGAGGGCATGGCGTTTACGTTTGGCATGGTTTAGGCTTCCTATTAATTCAATTTGGAGTACGTTGGTTATGAAAAATCGTTACCTTGACGGTGTTGCGGTGCCTGATTACGACGAGAAAGTTACCCAGGCACTGGCCGATGAATTCCCCAATAACGACGATGATGAAAATTGGCTTTCCGGCGGTTTCAATGACTTCCTTATGGGCATTGAGAATGAGACGGGCGAGGTGTATCGCCTGATTGGCTTGAGCATGAGTGAGCTGGTTGGTCTGACGAATCGCCTTGGCGACGTTGGCTTTCGTGACCAAGTGGGCGAACTAGAAGGGTCGCGGCGTGGATGCGCGTCCTTGATGGCCCATATTGGCGATAGCTAAGTTCGACATCTGGCCAGCCGCAGCTAAAGACATCATTGATGAAGCGAGCGATATCGCCGGTTTCTTCCAGTTTGGCCGCTGCCTTTTGCAGGTGGCCATTGGCTTGAGCAGAGGAAAGACCGGGATGGTTTGCTGGGTCGCCGGAGCTTGTGGCCGACAGCACACAAATTGGGTAATTGACTTTAGCGCCGGCCGCTTCTACGAACGCCTGCTCTACCTTGGCCAGTTCCTCATGAGCAAGCCCACGGCTGTCGTTGATTTCTCGAAGGCCGATTCGAAGCGCCGAGGCGAATTCATCGGCGATGTCTTCGAGCTTGCCGTGATTGATACGGTGCCTGGCTAGCTCGCCCATCACCTCGATAAAGACACGGCTAGCGAGTGCGCTTTGCTTGGGGTTGAGCTGGTCGGCGGGTGCTTTTGGGTCGGGATGGGCAATCATGGTCTAAGGCTCCTGAAGGTGTAGCAAATTGAACAAACGTGCATCATGGATCGAAAGATAATGCACATAATTGCATTAGTCAAAGGTTGACGAGGATATTTTGTGCAAATTTTTGATCGGCTAAAAATCGAAAGGCAGAGGCTGGGTCTATCTCAGGACGAATTTGCTCGTCAAGCGGGCGTGTCCAAACGTGCACAGGCAAACTATGAAAGCGGCGAGAGATACCCGAAAACGGATTACTTAGAAACAATTCACAGCTTTGGAGTGGATACGAATTTCATTGTCACCGGCGAACGCAGTGATGGCTCGACCAAGACCAGCAGCGCTGAACAACAAGCGGCTTATCTAGATCAGCAACTAAACGATCCCAACGTGGCATCAATACCGATGTATGACGTTGAGTGTGCGGCGGGTAGTGGGCGGAGTTTTGAAGGCGAAACGGTTCTGGGCTATTTCCATATGGATCGCACGGTTCTCGCAGAGCTGAAACTCCCTGCTGATTCGGGCGCCTGGGTGCGGGCGCGCGGCGATTCCATGGTCGGCACGATTGACGATGGCGATTATGTCTTTGTCGACTTCACCCAGCGCGACCCTAGCCGCGAGGGCGTGTACTTGATTTTGATGGATGGCGAGCGCCGGATTAAGCGCATGCAGCGCGTGGCGGGCGGGGGCTGGCTGCTGATTAGTGACAACACACGGTACGACAAAGAGTTGATTAAACCGGAACAAAAGCAGTTTGTAGAAGTGCTGGGGCGGTGTTTGGTGAACTTAGGGCAGGTGCTTTAAGAAATTTGTAGAAATAATAAAGGGGTTGGGAACAATGGAGATAATCTTAGTCGCTATTATTTTTGTCGCTGTATTTGGCTTTTTTAGCGCGGCTATCAATGATCGCAAGGCCGCCAGAAAAGCCGGTGAACCCACCGGTTCTTTGCGATGGCATTTTAAGCAATATATAGCTAAAGAGGATGCGAAAAAGCGAGAACGAAAAGCCGCCAAGCAGGCTAATAAACAGCAAAAGCCCACCTCCGGCGAGCGCGTCTTTAGTCGTAAAGGTAACGATCTTTCAGGGACTGTAAACAACAAGCCTAGTGTTAGCCCAACTGAAAGCCGCTCTACTAAAACCGTTTTACCACTTGGTGCGTTACGCTTCACTTACGAAGACTTCAATGGCGGTATCACGCATCGTGAGGTCACTAATTGGAAAGAAGAAGGCGATTATATCAAGGGCTTTTGCCTTGACCGCCGTGATACGCGCACTTTTCGCAAAGATCGGATTATTGCCTTTAGCGAGGGCGAGCATCTGTTAAAAGGCGTTACAGCGCCAAGCTATTCACGCCCTCGACCAACCACAAGCAAGCCCATCGTTAGCTCCAAACCTATGGAAATTCTGTTCACTGGCTTTCCAAAAGAAAAACGTGCGTCTCTTGAGGCGCAGGCTGCCGATGAAGGTATGTTGGTTCGCACGCGCGTTACTAAAGCACTGGACTTTCTTTGTGTTGGCCCAAAGGCGGCACCTTCAAAACAAGTTGAGGCCGAGCACCGTGGCGCGACGGTGCTTGATGAAATGGCATTTTATGATTTAGTTGAAAGCGGCGAGTTACCAGACCGCTAACACGAAGCACAGAAAATATTTTAATTAAACAGTGAAAGGGATTAAGGGAATGAAAGTATTTCAACTAGCAGCAATTGCGTTTACTGGCTTGGCTTTAGCGGGCTGTAAAACTGAACTCAATGCAGATATTCCATTAAGCGCACTCTTAGATTCAGAGGTGGCCAGCGTTCCAGGCACAGTTCGTCTTGAGGTGCTTAATTGCAATGATTACGAGGATAGCCGCCAGCCCTCCGATTCGCTGGTGAAAGCTCAAGAGATACTGCCGACTATCTTCCCTGGCGCTGAATTTACTGAGTGCTATTCGCAGAATATGAACAGCTGGGCGGAGTTCAATATTGATTTGCCCATTGATCGTGATGATAATTCCGAAGCTTTCGCTTCTGATGACTCTTTCAATATCACTACTACTGAGAACCTTCCGCTTGGTGTTGCCGCGCCGCCTGCCTTGCTTAATCGCATGGAGAAAGCCCGTGAGTCTGAAATGATGATGCCCGACTTTGAATACGGCATCAGTTTTAATGTGATTAACGATACTGATGATGTATTTCCGGTAACGGTACTCTCTGCATGGGCCGACGATATACCTCTTACTTTACAGGGCTTGAACATCCCTGCTGGTGAGCAATTTACGCTCCGTCTTTCTGACGTAGTCATTGACCGCGCTATTTATAACGGTGAAGCATCGGTGCTTATCGACCTTGAAAAACTGATAGATCAACGCGGCTAATCTATGCGCCTAACCTACCTTGGCCCGTTGGCGATGGGGCTAGACCACCCCGCACTTGAGGCCGTGACGTGTGATGACTACTCGCCGAACTGCTTTGCCGTTGAGGCAACCAGCGATGCAGGTGTACATGGTTCGGTGATCGAGGGTGATGTGCTGGTGGTGGATGAGTCGCGCAGCCTGGGGCATGACGATCTAGTGGTGGTGGAAATGGACGATGCGCTGCACTTGTATAAGACGTTTCGTATCGGCCCACGGTTTCGGTTGCTGCCGCCGGGCGGCGGTACCGGCCTAATGGCCACGGCGCGGATGGTGCGCGGCGTAGTGGTGCATCAAGCGCGGTTGGCATTGGATGAGGCATTATGACGATGAATATCGCCAGCGCCTAAAAATAGCCCCGCTTTGCGGGGCTTTTGTTTATGCATGGGTTAACTTTTCTAGCGCGGCGGTGGCGATAAATGCTGAGCGGCTTTTGATACCGTGTGTGTTGACGTATTTGTCGATTTGGCGGATGACATGCCCTGGCAGCGTGACATTTACTTTTTCAGTTTTGCCCAGGTACGGGGTGATATCGATGTCGATAATTCCCCAGCCCCATCCTTCAAAGTCAGGGTTTTTCCGGTGCTCTGCAATGCTGCGCGGCATCGGAATGTCTTTTCCGTCGTTTGCCAGCTCTTCTAGCTGAATATGTGCGACTTCAACCGCCATTTCATAGGCGTGCTCGGTAGTGTCGCCCGCCGTTACGGCGCCTGGAATATCCGGAATCACGATGCCGGTGGCGTACTGTTCATCACCCCACTCGATTGCAATCGGATATTGCATAGTTTTTCTCCTGGTTGGCTTAACTGCCGGGCTACTTGAGCCCGGCGAGTTTCCTGATGCTGTGTATGGTGCCTTTTGGTAGATCTTTTTTCGGATGTGGTATTGGTACGCTGTTGGTTTTGGTGGGGTGCTTAAAAATGTGGTGACTCCCACTAACCCGATCAAGGTACCAACCATCCGCTTCTATCTCTTTGATAATGTCGCTGCTTTTCACCCCCTACTCCTTATTTGCCCTTATGTTGTAACTATAACCCTGGAGTTACCTTTGGTCAATATTTTTATAACTCTGGGCGTATATTTTAGCCTTTTGTTTCCATCCTAATACTGCAGGTATACCCCCGCTCCGTGAAATTGTGGGTGACTTCGTCAATGATCCAGGGCGTGGCGTCGATCTCTGGCTTGTAGCCTTCGGCAGTGACCGGGGTTTCGGGGTAGATGTCGGCGCGGCCTTCGGCTAGATCCAGCGTTAATTCTGAATGTTTCCTCTGCAGGCGCTTGAGTTCGGCGCTTGCCTCTTCAATGGCGTGGGCTTCGCTTGCGTAGGTGTGGCGTAGCCGCTTGGTGTTGTCGCTGCTGCCCACCAGTAC
>NZ_JAUAMB010000030.1 GCF_031010175.1 Halomonas sp. SpR1 | reverse complement strand
CCGTCGGCTAGCACTTCCCCTTGCCGGGCGTGCAGGGGACTTTCACCCCCAAGTCATCCTGAGGCACCACCCCCAGGAACAGCGCCAGTCAAGGCGCTGCGCGCCATGCCTGGCGCACTATAAAAAAAGCCCAAGCATCAGCCTGGGCAAGGAGGATAAACGGAGAAAGGTAAGTGCTATTCCAGTGATTCGTAAGGCAGACCCACATAGTTTTCTGCGATGGTGGTCATCCCTGCTTTAGAGCTGGTGACGTAGTCCAACTCGGCCAACTGCATGCGGCTGTTGAAATCTTCCTCATCAGAGAAGTTGTGCAGCATGGAGGTCATCCACCAGGAGAAGCGCTCCGCCTTCCAGATGCGCTTCAGGCAGGTTTGCGAGTAGCGCTCGATCAAATCCGTGCGGCCCTCTTGATAGACCTTCACCATTAGCCGATAGAGCGTATTGACGTCGCTGGCCGCCAGGTTAAGCCCTTTGGCGCCGGTGGGCGGTACGATATGCGCCGCATCGCCGACCAGAAACAGCCGCCCATACTGCATCGGTTCAACCACATAGCTGCGCAGCGGTGCGATGCTCTTCTCAATCGAAGGCCCAGTCACCAGCTTTGCGGCAACGTCATCAGGCAAGCGGCGCTTCAGCTCTTCCCAAAAGCGCTCATCCGACCAATCTTCTACCTTTTCATCCAAGGGTACCTGAAGGTAGTAACGACTACGGGTGGCGGAGCGCATGCTGCACAAACTGAAGCCGCGCTCGTGGCTTGCGTAAATCAGCTCATCGGAGACTGGCGGCGTATCCGAGAGCACCCCCAACCAGCCAAACGGGTAGACCTTTTCAAACTCTTTTATGCGCTCTTGAGGGATCGATTGGCGGGAGACGCCATGATAACCGTCGCACCCGGCGATGTAGTCGCACTCAAGCCGGATCGTTTCACCGTTGTGCTCAAAGGTTAAATAGGGGCTGTCACTATCCAGATCGTGGGGCTGAACGTTTTCCGCCTCGTAAAGCGTTGTCGCGCCAGCGGCGGCGCGGGCCTCCATCAGATCCCGCGTGACCTCTGTTTGACCGTATACCATCACTTTGCTGCCGCCGGTCAGTTCGTCCAGCGCAACCCGCACGCGGCGGTTATCAAAAACCAGCTCAAAACCCTCATGGGGCAGGCCCTCTTCATCCATGCGCTGGTCAACCCCCGCTTCGCGCAGCAAGTCCACCATGCCCTGCTCAAGTACACCGGCGCGGATACGGCTTAATACATACTCACCGCTACGCCGCTCAACAATCACGTTATCAATGCCTTGACGATGCAGTAGCTGACCCAGCAATAGGCCTGAAGGCCCTGCGCCAATAATCGCGACCTGTGTTTTCATAGGGGATGCCTCATCATTGTCATTATCTAAAACGTATGACTTGTATTTTTCAATGAAACACGCCGCATAATAAGGCATGATCTAGATCAATTATTGGACATTTAGCGTCTTATTACCCAACCTTAGTCGTATAGGAGAAGCAGGTGATGCCAGCCTCATCGGCAACGTCCGTTCCGGTCTTTAAACTGTATGGCGAGACGCAGCACTGGCCCACGCCCGACTTGCTCCACTGCGAGTCCATCCCCGAGCGCAGCCAGCTACATGACTGGCGGATCCGGCCGCACCGCCACGCTGATCTCGTGCATATTCTGTTTATTTCTCACGGTAGCGTTGAGCTGGAACTGGAGGGAACAAGCCATCAGCTTCAGAGCCCCAGCGCTATTGTTGTGCCCGCGATGGCTATTCACGGCTTTCTCTTTTCACCGGATGTGGAAGGACACATTATCACCCTCGCCAAACCGCTGGCCGACCACTTACATGCACTAATGGGTGAGAGCAGTACGCTAAAAAAAGCCGACTTCTATCCGCTGCTCCAGCCAAACCAGACCGACAAAATTGCCACGCTGGTGGCCCAGATCGACCAGGAGTACCGCCAACCGGCCCCCGGACGCAATAGCCTACTTGAAGCACTTACCCAAGCCTTGGTGGTCGAGCTATCGCGTCTTTGTGCTTATGCAGGCCGCACGACAAAACGCTATGGCCCCCGCCAAAGTGACAAAGGACGGCACCATTTAGAACACTATCAAGCGCTGATCGACGCCCACTATCGCGAGCAGCCAAGTATTGAGCAGTTAGCCGAGCAGATCGGGGTGAGTAGCGCACACTTGAATCTGCTCTGCCGCCAGCTCGCCGGGCGCAGCGCCCTGCAATTGCTGCATGAACGCTTATTGCTGGAAGCCAAGCGCCAGCTCACCTATACCAATATGACCATTGGCCAGGTCTCTGACAGCTTGGGCTTCTCTGAACCGGCTTACTTCACACGCTTTTTTAAGCGCAATACCACGCTCTCGCCGCGGGAGTTTCGGCTGCGCCAGCACGCCCAGTCATAGACGCGAAGCCGTTACTATCTAGCAGGCAATGAGAGCTAACCAACGCTGAAGCCAACCAAGGGTCTGAAGCTGGTGAGACCCTTTAGCTGCCCAGCAGCCAACTAAAATTTGGAGCACCACCGACACGTAGTGGAACGCTTTTTAATTTATTCTTATTCGCCTTTATCAGAACTAAAAAGTAGGTTGAGATCAGATCAACCAAACGATTGACGATGCCGAGCATGGCCGGGCAATCAAGCCGATTGTGCGTCATCCCCACTGATCATCAGGGCCTGTTGAGCTCAACAGGCCCTAATCACAACCTCATTAGCCCACATCTGTTTTACCACTAACACTGCCCCCCCCTCTGCATTTGCAGGGGTTACTTCCCGAATGACTCTTTCTAGTATGGAGTGCGAGCACGCCTCACCGGCGGGCAACCCATGGCCATTTAGACCAGACCTACCCTCGCTAGGAGAAACCATGATCATTCCCAAGAACAATTCCAAGAGCTATACGAAGTACAATGCTATCTGTCTTGCTGCGATCGTTTCCCTTACCTCAACGGCCTGTTTGGCATCTTCTCTACAAGAAAACGGGGAGCGAACAATCGGGGAACAGTGGGTCACCGAGACGATGATTAATGCTCGGGCCAATATGTTTAACCCTGACCTCAATTTTCTGACGTTCCAACAGCTAGACAAAATGTTTGCCACCCGCCGCGTGGCCGCTTCGGCAACGCCGTGGCCGCTTGAAACAGACTTGATTGAAATTGATGACAGCTTCTCGTTTGAAGGGAACGAGGTACCTTTAGAGGAGTACCTGGAAAATACTAAGACCAACGCGCTACTGGTCATTAAAGATGGCAAAATCGTTTATGAGCAGTATCGAAACGGCTTCAGTGATGACAGCCAGCACGCGGTATTCTCGGCCTCAAAGTCGATCCTGGCGACCTTGGTAGGCATCGCCGTTGAAGAGGGCAAAATTGAGAGCCTCGATGACCCGGTCACTAAATACCTACCCGAACTAGCAGGCACTGGTTACAACGATGTTCGCGTCATCGATGTACTGCGGATGCGTTCTGGCGTTGCCTGGGAAGAGGTCTATGAGTTCGGCGGAGACACCCAACTAACGGAAGTGCACGACAACGCGCTTGTGGCTAACAACTACCGCTGGTGCGATTACGCCATTGCCTCTTCCGAGCCGGAGTACGAGCCCGGCGAACGCTTCAACTATGCCACCCTGGATACCAGCGTGCTGGGCTGTGTGCTGGCGAGCGTTTTAGATACTACAGTTGCTGAATACATGTCTGAAAAAATCTGGCAGCCTGCGGGTATGGAAGCAGATGGCTGCTGGATCATGGATGGTGGCGATGAGTTCTATGGCGCTGGTTTCAATGCCACCCTGCGCGACCTCGGCCGCTTCGGCCTGATGATGCTCAATATGGGCGAGGCTAACGGCACCCAAGTCGTGCCTGCCCACTGGGTAACAGAGGCCACGGTGTCCGACCCAGGCTATGAGCATATTTCGGAAGGCGCCGACCTCGGCTACCAATATCAGTGGTGGACCCTCCCTGATAGCGATGCGTATACCGCCATGGGTATCTACAACCAATACATCTATATCGACCCGGACAACCAAACCGTGGTGGTTAAGTTAAGCCACACGCCCGATGCTGCCGGCTGGGACGATGACAACTTCGCCTTCTTCGACAAGCTCACTGAGCTCGTTTCTGAGTAAAAATCAGTTAAAAAACGACTCGCACCGGCCTTGGCATACCAAGCCAAGGCCGCGGCCATTTATGACTCACCAGGCTGACGCAGCGCTGAAAGCAGTTCTACTTTGTTGCTAACACCTAACTGCACATAAGCGCTACGCAGATACGTTCTTGCCGTTGCCGGGGTGATGCCCAGCATTCGGGCGACTTGTTTATAGGAGCTACCCTGAGCATAGAGGCTAGCGGCACTGAGTTCACGCGGGGAAAGCGCGCTTGAACGCTGATGGGAACATAGCGTCAGGGCAATGAGGTCACCACAGTGATGCACGATGATGCCTTTGTTTTCATCAGCAATTAGCGCGGGCGGTACCGTGCTTAGCTTGTCGGCGATAAGTCGTGGCAGGCTAGAACCCTGCCATCCGACATATTTTCGTTCGAGCGCCACGCGAACCGCTTTACCAATATAGAGAAGCTCCCCCTTCCTATTGGTAAGTGCATAGTTATCCCAGCCATTGGGCAGAGTCTCAAAACGAATCTTGGCTAAATACTGCTTCCAGTAATACGCCAAATGGGTGAGAAACTCCTCCATTAGCAGAGCATCAAGCCTATCGAATCCGCGACTTGTTGCACTGCGATAAATCGACACAAAAAACAGCATGCCGCTGCATGGAAACTCTAGCGTCACAGCCATGCTATGCAAAATGTCATGGCGCCGACAGAAAGCTTCAACCTCGGCGCAACCCGTGTCAGGTAAATCGTCATGCCCTCCCCGCACCGCCTTGCCCAGGTAGGAGATTGAAGCCTTAGCGAACCGATCCACCCCGGAAATACGATGCCACTCTTGGGCAAAAGATGAGCGCAGCCCCAAGCTGCCATCCATCATGATCCTGGGTGATGAGCCAGGTGATGAGGCGTCTGACGAAAGATACAGTTGCCCCCACCAAGCGGCATCAAAGCCAACAATATTAGCGAAGCCTTGCACGGCCTCACATAGCCACCTTTCAGGAACCGAGCATCTTGGCAGCTGTGTCAGCTCCATTAGCTCACGGCTGAAACGCTTCAATACATCGGCATCACAGGAAAGTGTTTGTGCCTTATTATTATTGATGTCCATAGTCTCACCTGCGGTCGGCCCCAAAGGCCTTGCATCGTTACTATCTCAACGACGCTTAGACTAAGACAAACACTGCCTAGAGCAGAAACATTGTGCTCAAAATGGGGAAGGCGATTAACAGCGCTAGTCGTATTAAGTCAGACACTACAAAAGGCGTCACGCCCTTGAAAATCTCCCCCAGCCCCACATGCGGCGCCATCGCTTTAATCACGAACACATTCATCCCCACCGGCGGGGTCATCAGCCCCAGCTCTACCGTCAGCACAGTCAAAATACCGAACCATACCGGGTCGATGCCCATGGCCTGAATAATGGGGTAAACCACCGGTACGGTGATCACCAGCATGGCGATGGAGTCCATAAACATGCCCAGCACAAAGTAGAGCGCCAGGATGCACAGCACCACCACAATAGGTGTGAGATCCATGCCGTAGAGCAGGTCAGCGATAGAGAACGAAATGCGCGACACCGAGATGAAATACCCCAGCGTTTCAGCCCCTACCAGCATAAAGAACACCACCGCAGAGAGCGCCAATGTCTCTTGTACGCTGTGCCATAGCTGGGCACCGCGCATGCCTTTTACCAGGGCGTAAAGCAGCGTGGCGAACGCGCCGACACTGGCCCCCTCGGTGGGTGTAAAGGCACCAAAATAGATACCTAAAATCATCACCAGGAAAACGCCAAAGAAGGGTATTAAGCCGGTCAGCGAGGATAGCTTCTCTTTCCAGGCAGTGGGTTGGCCCGCTACCGCCAGCGAGGGTCGCAGGTACATCACTACTGAAATGGTCAGTGAATACATCACTAGCCCTAGCAGGCCGGGAATCAGCCCCGCCATAAACATATCGCCAACGGACTGCTCGGTAAGAATGGCGTAAATCAGCAGCGCGATGCTGGGCGGAATCATAATGCCCAGCGTGCCGCCAGCAGCCAGCGCGCCGGTGGCTAAACCACGGTTATAGCCATAGCGCTCCATTTCCGGCAGCGCCACCCGGGTCATGGTGCTCGCCGTCGCCAGCGATGAACCGGAAATTGCGGAGAAAATACCGCAAGAGCCCACCGCAGCAATCGCCAAACCACCCTTCCAGCCGCCGCAAATAATGCGCGTTGAGTCAAATAGCTTCCCCGCCATCCCCGAATGGGCAGCAAGTACGCCCATTAAAATAAACATGGGCACGGCGCTGAAGCTGTAGTTAGAGAGCACCTCAACCGGGACGGTTTTTAGCTGCGCAACGGCTGCATCCCAGCTTATGACTTGGGCAAACCCCACGACCCCGACAATCAGCATGGTCAAGGCAACCGGCACACGCAGAATCATCAGTACCAATAAAAGCCCTAGCCCAATGGCACCAATCGCTTCACTCCCCATGAGTCACCTCCTCACCCGCCGCATAAATGACGCCTAGCAAGGCATGAATAAAGCTACGTATTCCCAATAGCAAACTGAGCACCGCTGCCAATTGGTAAATCGGCCCCATGGGCAGTCGCAGGTCTTGGGTTATTTCCCCATGTCGCGTAGCGGCAGCAGCAGAATCCAGTAAGCCCACAAACAGGATCAGCCCCAGCGCCATAAAACCGAGCAAAAAGAAGCCCTGCACGCGATTTTTGATTGCTTGTGGTAAGCGATGTGAGAACGCTTCCACCACCACTTGGCTTTTTTCGACATTTGCCGCCATCGCCGCCAGTAGCGCGAACAGCATCAAATAGCTAACCAGTTCCACACTCCCCGATACGCGCAGCGCAATCGCGCCTTCCGTCAACCGGGAAAGGTAGCGTGTGCTGACATCAGCAATGGTAACCGCCAGCAGGCCAATCAAAGCGACCCCGGCCACCAAGCGACAAATAAGGGCCAGCCAATGGCTGGCCCGGTAAAGAGTAGATTGCATGACACATTACCCCTATTGGGTGCTGCAAGACTCACTGGCTGCCAACGCCGCCTGATAGACATCGCGCGCTTGATCCAAACCGCGCTCTTCCAGCTGCGTCAGGTAGTTTTCGATGCCTGTTTCAAGCGGCTCCTGCCAGTCAGGATGCTCCAGCGGATTTTCGATTTCACGAATAGTATGGCCAGCGTCAACAGCCTCTTGCTTGCCTTCCACATCGAGTCGATCAAACACCGCACCGGCGTTTTCAGCCCATTTCATACCGGAGTTATTGTCGATCACCGCCTGCTGCTCTGGGGTCAGGCTGTCATAGCTACGCTGATTCATGGTGGCCACAAAGATCAGCGTGTAGAACGGTACTTCGGTGTGATAGTTGACGAGTTCGTTGATACGGAAGCCTTTCAGACCTTCCCAGGGGAAACTCAGTCCCTCAATAACGCCGCGCTGCATAGAGGTATAGATATCCGGAGCAGGCATACCCACTGGGCTGGCGCCCATATTTTCCAGCATTTCGCCCGCCACCGCCGTCGGGCGACGAATGCGCATGCCTTCTAGATCAGCAGGTGTTTGCACATCGGTATCGATGGTGTGGATACCGCCAGGCCCTGTGGTGAACATGAATAACGGACGCGTATCTTCGTATTCGCTGTCCAAGTGACCGTCGTCATAGAGCGTCTGTAGCACGCACGCCCCTTGTGTCGCGGTGCTGGCTACACCCGGTAGCTCAACAATTTGCGACAGCGGGAAACGGCCAGCCGTATAGCCCTGGGCGGTGGCGCCAATATCAGCAATACCGTTGGCTGCGGCTTCATAGATGGAGTCCGGTTTGGCTAAGGTACCGGCGGGAAACATTTGAATGGTTAGATCGCCATTGGACTCTTCGGCAATGGTATCGGCCCACGCTTGCAGAACATCTTGATTGACACCGGAAGGGCCAGGCCAAAAGTGAGCCATACGTAGCGTGGTTTCTGCCTGGGCCGAGCTAACGGCCAGGCCAGCAATTGCCGCTGCCAAAATGCATCGGGATAAGGACATTTTCATGGGAGCCTCCGGGACTTTCTTGGATTATTTCAAGTTCGCATAGCGAATACTAGTTCGCTTTAAGCCATCACATTAGTCCACTACGAGGCGTAGAGCTAATCGACATTCGTCTATGCTCAGGTATAGCAACGCGTCGTTCTAGCCGAGTGCTTAGAGTCTCCAGTGATGCTGGCTAGAGGGCTTGCTATAAAAGGTACAATGGCATTATATAATTGGACTTTTCCAACATTCACTCGCCACTATGGTCGAAGTAGCGACCAGTAGCGCACTTAACGATCGCCTGAAGTACCAAAAAAAAAGCCACCTTCAAACACACCAAGGTGGCTTCAGTGTGAAAAATACGATTACCTTGTCAGCTCGGTATACTTCCCTACCGAGCAAGTCGCCCCACCATAAGGATTTCTTATTGACGTCGCTTTCTTACCAGCCATCCTGCTTACACTAGCTAAATGGGGTAATGGCGCGGCCCCAGCTGCATGGTCATCCAGCGCAGGTCGGTGAACTCCTCGATCCCTGCCTTACCGCCAAAGCGTCCATAGCCGCTCGATTTAACACCGCCAAAGGGCATTTGTGGCTCGTCGTGCACGGTGGGGGCGTTGATATGGCATATACCCGACTCAATGCGCTGGGCAAACTGCATTGCGCGGGCGGTGTCGCGGCTGAAAACGGCGGCCGAAAGGCCATATTCGCTATCGTTTGCCACGCGCAGGGCTTCCTCTTCATCCTTGACGCGCATCATCGCGACTACCGGGCCGAACGACTCTTCGCCATACAGACGCATCGCCTGGGTAACCCCATCGACCACGGTGGGCTGCATAATGACGCCTTCGGCCTTGCCGCCACAGGCTAGGCGAGCACCATGCTGCTGGGCGTCGTCAAGCAGGGTGTTAAGCTTCTCGCCCGATTCGCGATTGATCAGCGTGCCCAGCGCATTGCCTTCGCCTCTAGGATCACCCGCGCGTAGCGTTTGTGCCTTGCGGGCCAGTTTTTCGACGAAGGCGTCGGCGACCGCATCCACTACGATCAGTCGCTCGGTGGACATACAGATCTGGCCCTGGTTGAAGAAGGCACCAAAGGCGGCGGCCTCAACGGCGGCGTCCAGGTCGGCATCGTCAAGCACCACGAATGGCGCCTTGCCGCCCAGCTCCAGCAAGACCGGCTTAAGATGACGCGCCGCTTTTTCGGCAATGATGCGCCCCACTTGGGTAGAGCCGGTGAAGTTGATACGCCGTACGGCTTGATGCTCGATCAGCGCCTCGACGACCTCGGCGGCCTGGGGCGGCGCATTGGTCACCACGTTCACGATGCCATCGCCAAGGCCAGCCTCAATCAGCACCTCCCCGATCAGGTGGTGCGTCGCGGGGCACTGTTCCGAGGCCTTAAGAATCACCGTGTTGCCGCACGCCAGCGGTGTCGCAATGGCACGGGTGCCCAGAATAATCGGCGCGTTCCAGGGGGCGATCCCCACCACCACGCCGCAGGGTACCCGCACCCCCATCGCCAAACTGCCGGGCACGTTAGAGGGTATTACCTCGCCGCCTACCTGGGTGGTCAGCGACGCCGCTTCGCGCAGAATGCTGGCGGCGACCATGACATTGAAGCCTGCCCAGCTTGGCGTAGCGCCGGTCTCATCGACCATGCGTTCGATAAAGTCAGCTTGCCGCGCCTCCATGACCTCTGCCGCTTTGAGCAGCTTGGCGCGTTTTTCGCCGGGGCCAGTTGCAGACCAAGCCGGAAAGGCACGGGCTGCAGCCTCGGCGGCGGCCCGAGCATCGCTAGCAGTTGCGGCCGCTGTACAGGTGATAGTTTCTCCGCTCAGCGGGTTGGTGTGCTCGAAGGTGGCGGACTCAAGAGCTGAGCGTGGATGGCCGCCTATAAGCAGATCGAGAGTGTTCATGGCGTATTCCTATAATGTAAATGGTAAGGCTGACTACCGTTGCGCCAATACTTATTTTTCACACTGATCGCGTAACGTCAGAGCTTTCTCGTAGACAGAACGAGCGCTATCCAAGCCCCTTTGCTCAAGACGCTCAAGGTAGTTCTCAGTGCCTTGCTTAAGAGGGGGAGCCCAGGCGGGGTCATTGAGTGGATCTTCCACTGCATAGATGGTATCACCTTGAGCCATAGCCTCTTCACGCCCAGTTTTATCAATACCATCAAATACTTGACCGGCCTTACTAGCCCATGCCATACCACTATTATTATCAATCACTGCTTTTAGTTCGGGAGAGAGGCGATCATAAGAGGCTTTATTCATAGTGGCTACGAACGTGCCTGTATAATATGGCAACTCCAAGTGATGATTCACTAACTCATTGATACGAAACACCGTCATGGCTTCCCAGGGGAAACTTAATCCATCTATCACGCCACGCTGCAGTGACGTATAAATATCTGGTGCAGGAATACCCACTGGGTGCGCGCCCATACTTGTGAGCATTTCTCCTGCTACCTCGCTGGGGTGCCGCATCCTAAGACCTTCTAAATCAGCAGGCGTTTTAATTTCGGAATCTTGTGTATGTAAATAGGCTGGCCCGGTGGTGAATAAAAATAGCGTATGGGCATCTTCATACTCCTCCGCTATGTCACCTTCATCATAGAGCGTTTGTAAAATACAGGCCCCTTGCGATGCGCTAGTGGATACGCCAGGAAGTTGCACGATCTCGGAGAGAGGGAAGCGACCGGAGGTATAGCCTTGTACAGCGATGGCAATGTCAGCCACGCCATTAACCGCCGATTCGTAAGCTTGGTCAGCCTTGCTCAAAGTCTGGGAAGGATAGATTTCTACTTTTAACTGGCCGTCAGACTCCTGCTCTACTTTTTGTGCCCAGGCTTGATAAACTTCCTTGTTAACCGTCGAGCCAGCAGGCCACAGGTGAGACATGCGTAGTGTTGTATCAGCATTAACCGAAGCACAAAGACCTACAGTTGATAGGCTGAGTAACAGTGGCGATATTGTTTTTTTCATGAGGGTTCTCTCTGTCATTGTTATTGCCTTCATTATTTGGCGTGATCACCACGCCCTCTGGGTGTAGCTTCGTATCAAGGTTCTATCGTTGTTGTCGGCACCTCCAGTAATATCGGGCGGGAAGCATCCAGCGCCCGGCGTAGCGCGTCCTCGAAGGACTCAAGCGTCTCAGTACGAACCGCCTCAACACCGTACCCCTGAGCCAATTCACAAAAATCCAGCCCTGGCACGTCGAGCCCTGGAGCGTCTTCTGCATCCAGCAGCCGCGAGAACCAGCGTAGCGCTCCATAGGTGTCGTTCTTGAGAATGATAAATACCACCGGAACGTTGTACTGAGCGGCGCTCCACAAAGCGCTGATAGCATAGTTCGCTGAACCGTCACCAATGACTGCAATCACCTGCCGATCGGGTTGAGCTAGTTGCACGCCCACTGCAGCAGGCAAGCCAAACCCGAGCCCCCCTGCCGCCGGGAAGAAGTAGCTTCCAGGGTGGCGCATTTCAACGCGTTGCCAGAAAGCAGTCACTGTCGACGTCGACTCTTTAACGTAGATCGCATCCTCTGGCGCTAGGGCATTAAGGGAGTCAAAGACACTCTCCGGGGCTAGACGTCCAGAGGAAACCGCCTGAGGTGGTGGCAAAGGAAGGGGGTTGGGCAGAACACGGTCACTTTGTGCCAATAGTGGCAGCAGAGCCTCAAGAGTGGCATGAATGTCGCCAACCAGAGCATCGCCCACCGGGGCGCGTGCGGCCTCCTGCACGTCGCCGGTCAAGTGCAACAGTTTCGCGCCTTGGGGTAAGTAACGGCCCGGCGAATATTGGTGATAGCGAAACACCGGGGCACCGATCACCAGTATCAAATCATGACCATCCAGCTTATCCGAAATTCCCGAAATGGCCGCTGGTAACACTCCGCGGAAACAGGCATGGCGTGTCGGAAACGGGCAGCGCGAAGCAGACGGTGCCACCCACACCGGCATACAGAGTCGTTCGCTCAGTTCCACGGCCAGTGAATTGGCACGCACAGCATCAACCTCAGGCCCTAATACCAACACAGGGCTGTGAGCTTGATTGAGATTTTCAGCCAAAGCTTCCAGTTGGGCGGCTGAAGGTAAACCGGCATGGCTAACGTCGCGCTCAACGACTTGGGCTGCGTCACCTTCCAGTTCATGATCCCAGTCGTCATAAGGAATCGAGACATAGACCGGTCCACGGGCTGGTAGATTAGCCATATGAATCGCCTGGCTCAACGTACGCGGCACATCCTCTGCACAGGCCGGCTCGTAACTCCACTTAACCAATGGGCGTGGTAGTGACGATGCATCAACATTAGCCAGCATCGCCTCAACACCGATTAACGAACGCGCCTGTTGGCCTGCCGTAATGACCAGCGGTGAATGAGAGTACCAAGCATTGGTCAGTGCTCCCATCGCATTGCCGGTACCCGCGGCTGCATGTAAGTTGACCAGCACCGGCTGGCCGGTGGCCAGGGAGTAACCGTCAGCCATGCCAACGACTACACCTTCATGAAGGCCAAGGACATAACGGAAATCTTCAGGAAAGCGCTTGAGGAACGGCAGTTCATTGGAGCCGGGGTTACCGAAAACAGTGTTGAGTCCCTGTCGGCGGAGAAGCTGGTAAGTAATAGAGTGTACGGTTGGCATGCTTGGCTCTAGTGTGAAGACGTTTGTTTCACACTAATTGGCCTTTAAACATCTATCAAATAAATATATGCTCTATAAAATATAAATGGTATCTATAATATGTCCGCTATTGATCTTAATCTAGTCCGGGTATTTGTCACTCTCTTTGATGCCCGTAGCGTAACGGTGGCAGCGGATCGTTTGAACGTCACTCAGCCGTCAGTGAGCTACGCGCTATCGAGATTGCGCGACCTGTTTGACGACCGCCTTTTCGTACGTTCTCGCGACGGCATGGAGCCGACCTTCACAGCGATTCAGCTCTACCCAACGCTGCGCGACTCGCTAGCCCAGATCGACAGTACGCTGGAGGAAAATCGCGATTTTGTCCCGCGCTCTTCACACAGACGATTTCGACTAGCCCTTACTGACCTCGGCGAGCTGGCACTATTGCCACGCATTCTCTCTCATATGCATACCGAAGCGCCAAATGTTGAGCTTGAAGTCATTGCTCTGGAAATCGATAAGGTCGAAGAGTGGTTGGCAGCAGGGAAGGTTAATGCGGTCATCTGTAGCAGGCCTATTACTGCCTCTGGCGTGGAGCGCCAAATCATTCTCAAGGAGCGATACGTTTGCCTGTTGAATCGTCATCATCCAAGTATTGATGACCACCTCAGCTTGGAGCAATTTATGGATGCTAAGCATGCTGTGGTTGCTGCTTCGTCAGGGCATGGCCTGGCTGAAGATGTGCTGGCAAGGCTAGGGTTGAAGCGCAAGGTTAGCCTCGTGGTGCCCCATTTCTCTATTTTACCGAGAGTCCTGCAAAAGAGCGATTTGGTGGTAATTTTGCCTCAGCAAATTGCTTCTGCCTTTGTGAATGAAGCACCACTAAAAGCACTTGAATTACCATTCGAAGTGCCTCCATTCGATGTAACACTTTACTGGCAGGCACACACTTCGCGTTCGCCCGCTCAACGTTGGTTTTGTAAAAGCATCATTAACGCTATTACCGCAGGAAATTGATTTTTTAGCAGGCTAGTTTGATATAAATCGTGTGGAAATAAAGCCAACTCTCGAACATTCAGCTGTAAGTGGCACCGCTGCCCGACCATCTCGCATAGAGAAATTTCTCTCTTATAATCAACAACTTCAACACATCATCATTGATATATTAATTTTTGCGCATTTTATAGCTTAGCTTTGTGGCATGGCCCATAGATGATGATGAGCAATTAATATAGATATTATTTATGAACAATCTATAATTTATTTATTTGATTTATGGGAAAGCAATCCAGTATAAGTAATGAATCAGAAACGTGCATTTGGGGAAATATTAGCACGGTTTTCACCACCTAATATGTTCGATCACCTTTTAAAAAACTCAGCCAAATTAAACGGTATCGATTTTCAAGAGCAGAATTTTTAAGAGGATAAAATAGTGAATAATCAAACCAGGCAAAAACCTAGTATCGCTATCCTTGGTGCAGGAGCAATGGGTGGACTAATAGGAGGGAGCCTTTCCGAAGGCGGCGCGGACGTTACTCTGATTGACGTTAATGCGGAGCATGTTGATGCTTTGCGCCAGAATGGTCTCAAGCTCAAGACAGATAAAGGTGAGCGGTACATCCCTATCCCGGTGCTTTTTCCTTGGGAAGTGAGTAAAACTTATGACCTTATTATAGTTTTCACTAAAACAATGCACACCACGTCGGCAATAGCAGCAATACGTTCAGCAATAGACGCTAATACTGTCCTCTTAAGCCTACAAAATGGACTCGATAACAAACTTTCTCTTATGGAGTTCGTAGATCACAAGAATATTATGGTGGGTATTACCACTTATCCTGCTGACATGAAGGGGCCGGGGTGTGTGGAATCTCATGGCGAAGGAATTGTCAGGCTAGCCTCCGCCTCGACTGCACCACCCCTACTTGATTATATGCCTGAACTCTTCGCACGTGGTGATATAAAAGCGATTATTGATCCACAGGTAGAGGTGGCAATCTGGGAAAAAGTGATATTTAACGCGGCTTTAAATGGCCTTTGCGCAGTCACCAGATCAACCGTAGGCCAAATAGGCGCTCATGCGGATACTAGAGAGCTAGCATTTCAAATTATCGGAGAGCTTTGTGCTACCGCGCATGCCTGCGGGTTTGCTGTTCAGGGCGAGCGTATAGAGAAAACCGTGAGCGAAGCATTGGAACAACACACTTCTCATAAACCCTCGATGCTCCAGGACGTGCTTGCAGAAAGGCCTACCGAAATTGAAGCCATTTGTGGTGCTGCGGTACGTCGTGCGGAAGAACACAACATCCCAGTGCCTGTTACCCGCACTATTCTAGGGCTTGTCAGGCATATTGACTGGCACTTATAAATCACGACACCAGTTGATTTGTATAATTAAGGCTTTTCTGTACTGATAAAAGATAAAATTCTTGGTGAGTGCGGCTTAAGTATAGAAGTAAAGCCGCCTTCTAGCGGTAAGCCGGAAGGCGGTTTTTTGCTATTGGTAAGCATAGTATGACCTTGTCGACCTATACTCCCCCCAAGTTACCTTACTATTGCATTAACTAAATCAGATAGTTATCCGCTGTGAGGCTGAGCCCCCGCTATGCTTTGGCAAATTGGATAGTGCAGGCCGGGATAAGATCTACTTTGTCTGCTCGGTATACTTCTCTACCAATCGAGTCGCCTCATCATAAAGCAGCTGGCCATCAAAGCCCCGGCTCTCCATGTCGGCTATCCACTGAGCCGTAGCCGTCTCGGCAGCTGCCTGCCAGGGTTGCAGTGAATCCTGGGCGATATAGAACATTTCTCCTTCGCCACTCGCTTCAATGGCTTCAATCGCCTTCTCTTCCGCTTGATCCATGACCTGACCGATACGCTGCGCTTCTTGAAGCCCGGCATTGTCGTCAATCACCTGTTTCAGTTCCGGCGAGAGTGCGTCATAGCTGGCTTGGTTTAAGCCCAGCACCATCATCGCCGTATATAAACCCTGCTCACCCTCGAAAAAGGTGTGGTTCTGGGCGATATCCAGCACACCCAATGCCGCCGCACTCTCGAAGGGCAGCGTCAGGCCATTGATCACCCCACGGGAAATCGCTTCTGGAATTTGCGGCATCGGCATACCCACCGCTTGAGCACCAAGCAGGCCAAGGTAGCGATTCATGGTTTTTGAGGGCGCACGCATGGCTAATCCTTTCAGATCGTCAGCACTCTCAACAGACGTATCTCTGGTATGGATTTTACCCGGCGTATGCGCGAATACGGCGATGGGGTAAACGCCCTCAAAGGCGTCCTGCATATGCGTTGTCGCAAACTCATGGGCAGCCATGCTGGTGGCTTCCCCCGTTGTGGGCAGGAAGGGTTGATCGAATGCCTCGGACTCCGGGAAGCGATTAGGCGTATAGCTGAGCAGTGTCCAACTGATATCCACCACCCCATCTTTGGCTTGATCATAGAGCGATGGCGCTGAGCCCCCCAGCTGCATGGCAGGGAATATTTCCACCTTGATGGCTCCCTCGGACTGCTCTTCGAGTCGCTTAGCCCAAGGCTCCAGATACTCGGTCTGCACTGGCGTGGCCGGGGCAGCAAAGTGGTGCAAACGCAGGGTCACCGTATCTTGGGCATAGCCATTAGCACTGAGCAACAAGCCGCTTAACAATACGAGGCTGGCGAGTGTCGGTTTTATTGTCATTGTAATGAACTCCTTTATAGCCTTATTAAAAGAAATGATGTCGCGCGCTTATCTAAATGGGGTAATGGCGCGGGCCAAGCTGCATGGTCATCCAGCGCAGATCGGTGAACTCCTCTATCCCGGCCTTACCGCCAAAGCGTCCATAGCCGCTCGATTTAACGCCGCCAAACGGCATCTGTGGCTCGTCGTGCACGGTGGGGGCGTTGATATGGCATATACCCGACTCAATGCGCTGGGCAAACTGCATCGCTCGGGCGGTGTCACGGCTGAATACGGCGGCCGAAAGGCCATATTCGCTATCATTCGCCACGCGCAGGGCTTCTTCTTCATCCTTAACGCGCATCATTGCGACTACCGGGCCGAACGACTCTTCGCTATACAGACGCACCGCCTTGGTAACCCCATCCACCACGGTGGGCTGCATAATGACGCCTTCGGCCTTGCCGCCACAGGCTAGGCGAGCGCCATGCTGCTGGGCGTCGTCAAGCAGGGCGTTAAGCTTCTCGCCCGATTCGCGATTGATCAGCGTGCCCAGCGCATTGCCTTCGCCGCGGGGATCACCCGCGCGCAGCGTTTGCGCCTTGCGGGCCAGCTTTTCGACGAAGGCGTCGGCGACCGCATCCACTACGATCAGTCGCTCGGTGGACATACAGATCTGGCCCTGGTTGAAGAAGGCGCCAAAGGCGGCGGCCTCTACGGCGGCGTCCAGGTCCGCATCTTCAAGCACCACGAATGGCGCCTTGCCGCCCAGCTCCAGCAAGACCGGCTTAAGATGACGCGCCGCTTTCTCGGCAATAATGCGCCCCACCTGGGTAGAGCCGGTGAAATTGATGCGCCGTACGGCTTGATGCTCAATCAGTGCCTCAACCACCTCTGCAGCCTGCACCGGCGCATTGGTCACCACGTTCACGATGCCATCGCCCAGGCCAGCTTCAATCAGCACTTCACCAATCAAATGGTGCGTCGCAGGGCACTGTTCAGAGGCCTTGAGAATCACCGTATTGCCACACGCCAGCGGTGTCGCGATGGCACGGGTACCCAGAATAATCGGCGCGTTCCAGGGAGCAATCCCCACCACTACGCCACAGGGAACCCGCACACCCATCGCCAAGCTGCCGGGCACATTAGAGGGAATTACCTCGCCACCTACCTGGGTGGTCAGCGACGCCGCTTCGCGCAGGATGCTGGCGGCGACCATGACGTTAAAGCCTGCCCAGCCTGGCGTAGCGCCGGTTTCATCTACCATGCGTTCGATAAAGTCGGCTTGCCGCGCTTCCATGACCTCTGCTGCCTTGAGCAGCTTGGCGCGTTTTTCGCCGGGGCCGGTTGCAGACCAAACGGGAAACGCCTTTGCCGCTGCCTCGACTGCCCGAGCCGCATCGGCAGCAGATGCCGCCGCTGCCTGGGTAACGACATCACCGGTAAGCGGGTTGTATCGCGTAAAGGTCGCGTCTTGATGAGCGGCACAGCGCTCACTGCCAATTAACAGATTGATATCCATGACTGCCTCTCGTTCAAAGGGTGGCGATTATTGTTATGCGGCACCTATCGCTGGTAGCTCTCCAGCCCCGGTTTGATGCTCTTGTCGTCGAGGAACTGTTTGAGCCCCTGGGCACGGCCCTGCTCGGGGTCAAGCTGCTGCGCCTGATCGAGCTTGGCGTAGAGGTACTCTTCGTTCTGCTCCCAGGTCAGTTCGCGGCACATTTTGAAGCCGATCTTGGCAGCACGCAGCACAACAGGGTTCTTGTCGCGCAGCGTAGCGGCCAGCTCGAGAGTGGCTTCGCGTAGCTCGGTCAGCGGTACACTTTTGTTAACCAGCCCCATCTTGGCTGCCTGGGGGCCAGTAAATGTTTCCCCGGTCATGATGTAGTAGAGCGCTTCCCGGTGGCCCACGGTATCGGCCATGGCTTTGCTGACCAGGTTGCCGGGGGGAATACCCCAGTTGATTTCGGAGAGGCCGAAAACCGACTCGTCGGCGGCAATCGCCAAATCGCAGGCCACCAGCGGCGAGAAAGCCCCGCCAAAGCACCAGCCATTGACCATGGCGATGGTAGGCTTGGCGTAGTGGCGCAGTAGCTTCCACTGCCAAGTAGAGGCGTCGCGGCGCACCTTGACCTGAACGATCTCGGGGCTGGCGTCGATCTCGCGGAAGTACTCTTTAAGATCCATACCGGCGGAAAAGGATTCGCCCTCGCCGGTCAAGACCAGTACGTGGGCCTCTTGATCCAGCTCGATGGTTTCCAGCACATCGATCATTTCACGGTTGAGCGTCGGGCTCATGGCGTTGCGCTTTTCAGGGCGGTTCAACGTCACCCAGGCGATGCCCTCTTCGACGTTAACCTTGACGGTTTGCCAGCGATCTTGGTATTTGCTCATCTCTTACTCCTTGGGTTTTATCAAACGACTTATAAAGCTATTTATTCAAAAGCTATTTATTAAGAAACTACTGATTGGAAAGCGGCTGTTTAGCAACTTACTCAGCGGTGAACTTTTCGATTAACTGCCTGGCATCGTTATATAGCGCTTCGCCATCGAGTCCCTTCTCTTCGGCATCGGCGATCCACTCGTCAGCCACTTCCTGGCCCACGGCTTGCCACCGGGCAGTCTCCTCACTATCAAGCTGGGTAATGGTGCCGGGCTGCTCGCCATTTTGAATGGCCTGGATCTGTACCTGGTCGGCATCATCCATGATCTGACCTATTTTGCGGGCCTCTTGGATGCCGGAGTGAGCATCGATAATCGCTTGCAGATCGGCGGGCAGCGCATCGTATTTATGCTGGTTCATCGCCACGATCATCATCGTGGTATAGAGCGCATTGTCACCGCTGAAGACGGTATGTTCGGTAGTAATATCGGCTAACCCCATGGCGGTAATCGCTTCAAAGGGGATCACCGTTCCATCGAGAACACCCCGTGATAATGCTTCCAGCGCCTGAGCGACCGGCATACCAATGGGCTCAGCGCCCAGCTTGGCAAGGTAACGGTTCACCAGCCGGCTGGGGCCACGCATTTTTAGCCCCTCTATATCGTCGAGTGATTCAATCCGCGTCTCTTTGGTGTGCAGTGCGCCAGGGCTGTGAGTATGGACAGCAATCGGGTATACGCCCGCTAACTCATCCTGCATGTACGTCATTGCATACTCATGAGCTGCCTGGCTGGTCGCAGCGCCTGTGGTCGGTATAAACGGTAAGTCGAAGACCTCTGCCCTAGGGAAGCGACCGGCGTTATAGCCCAATACAGTCCAGATAATATCAACCTGGCCGTCTTTCGCCTGATCATAGAGCGAGGGAGGCGTGCCGCCCAGCTGCATTGAAGGGTAGAGTTCAACCTCCAAACGCCCGTCAGACTCTTCCTCGATGGCCTCTTTCCAGGGAATAAAGTACTCCTGGTGAACGGGCGCCGAAGACGGGAAGAAATGATGCAGCCTAAGCGTGTACTCGGCCTCCTGGGCGCTGGCCTGCCCAACGCTCAAGACAAGAGGTATGGAGATGGCAAGTGCGAGTAAACGCCGGTGTAGCCTTGGGGTTGCCTGCTGTGTCATAAAAAGTACCTCGTTGTGTTTGTTATGTTGGCTGTGGTCAATGGTTAAGCGACTGAGCACGGCGCTTTAATTCACCGCGAATAAATCAATCAAAACGTTCTCCCGGGTACGCTCGGCAGCGCCGATAAAGATCGTGCGAGTTAGCCAGGCATATCCCGGGCTGGAGGTGTAAAAGCGCGGCGTGGTCAGAAAGTAATACTCCTCTGGGGCAACGGGCTCCCCGCGCTGAAGGCGCTGCATGACTTCAGTCGAGCCGTGCCGAAACCCGATGTTTTCGACTTCGATGCGCTCGCCACTATCGGTTTCTAGAAAGTAGCGGGCATGCAGTTCGGCTACCCCATCGGTACGCAGGGTCTGCCAGTCCCCACCACCAGGCAGAACCACGCCGTTCAACCGCTCACCACGCACCTGACCGCCGGTGATCGCAATGAAGCGACGCTTGCCCTGAGGGTTTTCACCGAGCTCCAGCGGGGTAGCGACGTCGAC
The DNA here is from genome assembly GCF_031010175.1 of Halomonas sp. SpR1. Lineage (GTDB taxonomy): Bacteria > Pseudomonadota > Gammaproteobacteria > Pseudomonadales > Halomonadaceae > Vreelandella. The sequence continues at coordinate 42,420 of NZ_JAUAMB010000030.1, read as the reverse complement.
CGTTAAGCGCGCGATAAAAGTTGCTGTCGGCATTCGTTGGGATGCATCACGAGACATGTCGAACTCCCTTGGTCAATTGATTAAGTAGACGAAGCCAAGCGAGATGGCGGGGAAGAGCACCAGCAAAATAATGCGAATAAGGTCGGCCGCTAAAAAAGGCAGGATGCCTTTAAAGGTATCGGTTAAGGGAATACGCGGGGCCATGGAGTGGATAATGAAGATGTTCAGCCCCACCGGCGGCGTGATCATGCCGACCTCGACCACCACCAGCGCTAAAATGCCGAACCATATCGCCACATCGGTTGCGGGCATACCGAAGTCCATTCCGGTGACGATGGGCAGAAAGATAGGCACGGTGAGCAGGATCATCGAGAGGCTGTCCATAAAGCAGCCAAGTACCAAATAGCAGAACAGAATGCCCGCCAGAACCACCCAGGGACTGATCTCAAGCCCCACAATCCAGCCAGCGGTGATTTGCGGCAGTTGAGTCAGGGCAAGGAAGCTATTGAAAACACTGGCACCGAGCACGATAAAGAAGATCATCGCCGAGGTCACCGCGGTTTCAAGAACGCAGTCCCGCAGGCCGCTCCAACGCAGGCCGCCTCGTGTTATTGCCAAGGCACCGGTGGCGACCGCACCCACGGCGGCAGCCTCGGTCGGCGTAAAGACGCCGGTATAGATGCCCCCAATCACCACGATAAAGATCGCCGCGCCGGGCCACACCTCCAGCAGTGAGCGCCAACGCTCGCCGCGAGAAGCTTTTGCCTTACTCGGCGCACTGTCAGGAAAAAATCGCACGTACAGCGAGATGGCGAGCATATAACTGAACACCGCTAACAACCCCGGCACCAGCGCGGCGGCAAACATTTCGTTAATGTTCTGCTCGGCCAGGATCGCGTAGATAACCAGCACCACCGAGGGGGGAATCAAAATACCCAGGGTGCCGCCAGCTGCCAATGCACCGGTCGCCAGGCTGCCGCGATAGCCCTGGCGTTCCATCTCGGGAAGCGCCACCTGGGTCATGGTGGCGGCGGTCGCCAGCGAAGAGCCGCAAATGGCCCCAAACGCACCACAAGCGCCAATCGTGGACATCGCCAGTCCACCACGACGGTGGCCCAGCCAGTCGTTGGCCGCCTGGAACATGGCTCGGGAAAGGCCGGCTCTCGCCGCAAACTGCCCCATAAGCAGGAACAGCGGAATGATGGATAGCGTATGGCTGGAAAAGTGTTCGTAGGGAAGTGACTTTAAGCCATTTAAAATGCCCATTGGGCCGGTGATCAGCATCATGCCTACGGCACCGACCACCAGCATGGCCAGGCCGATGGGGATACGTGCCGCCATCATGAATAGCAGAACTACAAAGCCGCTAGCGCCCAACGTGAGAGGTGTCATCACAGGTCTCCTTGGGCGGAATTTTCTTTAACTTGAGCTTGAGTCGAATCGGGCTGTTGCGGGCTGTAAGTAAACGCATCGCAGGTGCGATACAGGCAGACCAGCGTCAACAGCGCGAAACCCACCAGCCCACCGACATACCCCCACCAGAGCGGTATATCCAGCAGCATGCTGGTTTCCATATAGCGACGTTTATCGAGCAAGCCGTGATAGAGGCGCCAGGTTATTAACCCAGCGACCACCAGAAAGAGCGTTTCGGCGACAACGGCGAGCAGGCGCTGAACCATGGGCGGCGCATGCATGACCAAGAGATCCACCGTGACATGCCCGCCGCTAAGGTGGCAGTAAGGTAAAAACAGAAAAACGGCAATGGCAGTGCCCATTTCCACCAGCTCGTAATCCCCAGTGATGGGCCCCACCCACGCCAGCATGGTTATATCGCTTAACACTGGCGCACTGGCCACCCATCGGCCAAGAATGCTAACGACAGTGATGACAGCGAGTGCTGCGATCAATAAGCCGCCGCTTATCGCGGTAACCCTACAGGGTAACTCAAGGCTACGGCGCATCAATGCAGTCCCGATTGTCGGTACCGTCGCTAAGCTGCTCATCGTTTCGTCTCTTGTTTTTGGAGTTCGCTGTATGGCTGAAACCCACCTTGCGCTATACACCGCGAGAGCGTCACAACCAAACTAGTTACTTAATATAAGTAATTGTCTTTGAGAGAGCATGCAAGCGTTGCCGACAAAAATACGCCTAAAGTTTTATTCCTCGCTGGTTTCCGGTGCGTATATTTTCACTAGAAGAGACAGCAGCTGACGTCGCTCAATCTCACTAAGTGATTGAGTTGCATCGATATCGCTCTGTTCAGCCAGCTCTTTTAGCTGTTCGGTCAAGGCTTCGCCTTTTTTGCTAAGAAAAATCCCGTGGGAGCGCTTATCTCGCTTACAGCGCACCCGTAAAGCCAGCCCTCTCTCTTCCAAATTATTAATAAGGCTAACTATTCTGGGCGGATCAATGTCTAGCACCTTGGCTAAATTGGTTTGGGTGATACCAGGATACCCTTCAATCACCACAAGCGAAGAGAACTGGGCAGGGCGTATTTCATGCTCCTGCATGGCCTCATTAAAATGTTTAAAAACAGCAAGCTGCGCCCTTCTCAAGGCGTAACCAAGGCGATTTTCAAGCACCAGACCGGCGACAGAAGTAGGCTCTTTTTCGTCGGGCTCAACCTGCTGAATAGAAGCGCTCTTTTTAGATATGGCCATGCGTTAATTCCTATCTCATTTAAATAATTACAACTATGGTCTTAAATCAGCATCCTAGCCAATCATCTAGTTAACAACTATAACTATATTCGCCAAGATGACAGCAAACAACAAATCCAAGATTTTTTACCATGGAGCTATTCATGTCACTCCCCCCTCCGCTGACTAACACCTTACAAGCGTTCCGACTACACGGAGGCGATGTTCCCTCGTACCCACACAGCATGACCCAGCGGCTTGCCCATTGGGCAAACACAACACCCCTGAATACCTTTTTAGCCGAGCGCGAAGAAGGTCGGCACAGATGGCGAACGCTAACCTTCGATGAAGCAATGCCACAAGTAATCCGCCTGGCACAAGCACTGATTGATCATGGCCTGTCGACGGAGCGTCCGCTAATGGTGCTATCGGGAAATGGCATCGAGCATGCTCTGCTTGCCTGTGCTGCCATGCATGTGGGCATTCCCTACGTGCCGGTGTCGCCCTCCTACGCGCTTCTATCCGAAGATTTCGTCAAGCTGCGACATGTGGTGGAACTGGTGACCCCGGGGATGCTATTTGTCGATGAGGAGGCGCGCTTTAGCCGGGCACTGGCGGCCGTTTGCGATAGTGGCGTCACCTGTGTGGCCAAGGTGCCCGCTCAGCGAGCCATGGCCTTTGATTCCCTCGCCGCGACGCCAGTGACTATCGCTGTGGAGAATGCCCATGCCCGTGTAACGCCTGACAGTATCGCCAAATTACTGTTTACCTCCGGGTCGACAGGCATGCCTAAGGCGGTGATCAATACCCATCGCATGCTATGTAGTAATCAAGCCATGCTAGCGAAACGGCTGAGCTTTCTAGAGCGGCACACCCCGGTGTTAGTAGACTGGCTACCCTGGCACCACACCTTCGGCGGCAATACGATTTTGGGGATGGCGATCCACAACGGGGGCTCTTTATATATTGATGATGGCAACCCCACCGCTCAGGGGGTTCAGCGCACCATCGAGAACCTGCGCGAGGTGTCGCCGACATTTTACTGCAATGTCCCCAAGGGGTTCGAAGCGCTGGTCGAGCATTTGCGCAACGATGACTCCCTGCGTGAGGCCTTTTTCCGCGACCTGGAAATGCTGCACTTCGGGGGCGCCGTGCTACCCGCCCATGTGCGCACCGCTCTGGAAACATTAGGCAAACAGACTCGCGGAGCCCCCGTTCCCATGTTGACGGGCCTCGGCTCCACCGAAGCATGCCTGGCCTTTTGCACTGAAGAGCCCAGCGATATACCGGGATTGATCGGAAAGCCTGTACCGGGCATGACGCTGAAACTGGTGGCGACGGACGATAAGTGGGAGGCGCGCCTTAAGGGCCTCAACATCACCCCAGGTTACTGGCGCGATGCACAGCGAACCAGCGAGGCGTTTGACCACGAAGGCTACTACCGCACCGGGGATGCCATGCGCCCAATTGACCCCGACTACCCCGAGCGCGGGCTCATCTTTGATGGACGGCTAAGCGAGAACTTTAAACTGGTGACCGGCACCTGGGTCAATGTGGGCACCCTGCGCCTGCACCTTGTGGAACACTTCGCCCCGCTGGTACAGGACATCGTGGTGGTCGGCGAAGGGCGCGACTACCTGACAGGCATCGTCGTATTGAACCTGCCTGCCTGTGAGCACCAGCTTGGCAAAGTGGGCACCCCTCTTGACGCTCTGGCCACAGACGCCAACCTGCATCAGTGGTTCGCCCAGCGCCTGGCAACCCACAGCCGCGGCCAGTCAAGCTCTATGCGGCTGGAGCGCCTGCTACTGCTCAACCAACCGCTCTCCGTTGACCGTGGCGAACTGACCGATAAAGGCTCGGTGAACCAACGGTTAGTGCGCGAGCGCTACTCGGATCTCGTGACATGCCTCTACGCTGAGCCACCCCAGGATCCACGCATTATCCTGCCAGCACCTTCATAAGCCTGAATCAATGCCAGGATGGCTAAGTGACACCTCTAAGAACCTGCTTTACAGACAGGCATCCTAGAAGCGCCTTTATTATACGATTCCGCTATACCCGCATCAAAAAGGCTGGCGAAATGCCAGCCTAAAGCTTGGTCGAAACAGTCGTCAGTCACCTACATCACCAATACCTCTATCTCGCTAGAATTGGAAGGTAGCACTTGCCTGAAGGCGACTCGCATCATTGGAGACCCCATTCCCCTGCTCGATATCAGCATGCTGGTACTCAAGACCTACTGACATGCGGTCGGTAACATCCCAAATCACATTGGCAAACCCGTAGTCGAGCGTTTCGAAATGACTGCCATAGGCTGCGGGTAAGTCTTGCTCAAGCCGCGAAACACCCACAGAGCTGAACCAGCTATCCGTCCAGTAGTGGTTAAGCGAGAGACCAAACGCCCGGGTTTCAATAGTTTCTAGGTTGTTACCCTGCACATAGACGTCAGGTGCGTTGCGGTGCCCTACATTGCCAGGGTTGCCCATATAGTTACCAATTCCCTCACCGTAGGTGGCACTGCCGCGCAAGCTGGTTGACGCATTAAAGGGCAAATTGAACTGCGCCTGCACCCCGTAGCCAGTGACTTCATCATCAATGGTATTGGTGATGTTATTGGTCGAAAGTTGACGCGCTATCCCGGAGAGCGCAAATAAACGCTTATATTCATAGCGCAGCGTCAAATCGGGAAGCTGGCTCTCCCCATCGGCCACTGAAGCATCATTGCGGGCAATGACCGTGGTGGGATTCTCCAAGGCAACAGAGAAACTGCCTTCCCCGACAGGCTGGGTATAGCGCAGCTGTGCCTGCCGCTCAAAGGCGTAGCCCTTAGGATCCCCGAGAGCCAAGGTGCGTGTCCCGCCCACGAAACTCATGAAATTTGACCATGTTTGCCCGGCGAGAAAACCGTTCAGCTCACCATACGCATGGCGCAACCCAAATTTACCATCGGGCACAAAATGCCCTTCGAAGTAAGTGGTTAAACGCCCATAGTCAGTCGCGGTGTGGGTACGGAAATTCAGGCGGGATTCATAGGCCGTAAAGCTGGTTCGACCATCGGTTCGATTGCCAGGGTTCATAACGGCGTAAGGATCCGTTGATGTGCCCAGGTCGTAGTCGAAGTCGTAAAACGCATCGAGCTTAACGTACCCCCCAAAGGCGATATCGGTTTTGGTGCCTGGAATATTAATCGTTGATCGATGATTCCAGGGTGGGCCTACACGGCTTGGCTCACCGGTCACGATAGGCTGTCCGGCTTCTACCACATCAAACGCATGGGCCTGAACAGCAAGCGCACAGGGAGCGAGAAGGGCGCATGCAACAAAGTGGTTAATTTTCATTGTCTGTCTCTGCTTTTGGTCGTGATGGTTAGTTGTAATTGTTCTCAATGCGAACTCTGATCCGCATTACGTACCAAAGCTGCGAAAAAAACCTCCATCTGTCAATTAAAATAGAGGCTATGCATCTTTAAATTTACATAAGATATTGAATATTAATAATTTTGTATTATTAATACTTTTGTTTAATTATACATTGTAACTAAATAAGTCGCCTTTTTATTCAGAATCGGCCAGTAGCTCAGGGTAACGCAGCCCGATCAGCGCATGCTCGCGCATTAGCATTTCTGCCCTAGCCCCCTCTCCCCGCTTAAGTGACTGAAATATAAGCTCATGATGAAACTGTGCTAACTGCAACTTTTTAAACTCTCGCTCCAGGTCATCGCTATCAATGATGATCGAGTCGGCCGCAGCGAAAGGTAAGTGATTATTTCGTGCAATGGCATCTGCCACGACACCGCTACCGATAGAGTGAATGATAATGCCGTGGAAATGAGCATTAAGCTCACTCCATTGATTGATATCGGATTCTACAAGGTATCCTTTGGCGATTAGCTTTTTTCCTTTTTGGATCCAAAAACTCAACTCTTTATCGACGTCAGGCGGCAGCCCCTGCTCAGCCAAATGCCGAGCGGCCAGGCCCTCCAGCACCCCGCGAACTTCAACGGCACAGTGCACATCTGCTTGGGTAAACTCGCGCACCATAAACCCGCGTTTGCCCGCCTGCTGCAGCAACCCCTCTTGCTCCAATGTGCGAAAAGCCAGCCTTACCGGCGTTCTCGAAACACCAAGTTGCTCCGCAACCGCCACTTCACCAAGGCGCTCGCCAGGAGCATACGCCCCCTCACTGATCAATTTACGCAGTCGGCTGACGACACTTTTATCGTTGTTACTCATTTAATTTTTCTCTCATATCAACACTGTTTAGCCATTCACTCGCGGACTCTACGAAAGTATAGGTTGACTGCAAAAACCTTCCTAGCCTTTACTTTGGATCCAATAACCATAATTACAACACTAAATCAAAAGGAGTTAACCGTGACTCAACAAGCCCCCTTTCCTTTAAATACCTGGTACGTTGCCTGCACTCCAGAAGAGCTCACAGAGAAACCGCTTGGTCGTACTATTTGCAATAGACAACTAGTTTTCTTCCGCGGTGACGAGAATCGCGTGGCCGCCGTAGAGGACTTTTGCCCCCACCGTGGCGCGCCGCTCTCCTTGGGCTTCGTGCGTGATGGCAAGCTGGTGTGCGGCTACCACGGCCTTGAAATGAACTGCAGCGGCAAATGCGACAGCATGCCCCGCCAGCGGGTTCGAGGCTTTCCAAGCAATCGCGCCTACCCCGTTGAAGAGCGCCACGGCTTCATCTGGATCTGGCCGGGGGATCCGGATAAGGCCGACGCCGCACTGATCCCCGAGCTGCACTGGGCCAACAACCCCGACTGGGCGTATGGCGGCGGCCTCTACCATATTCAGTGTGAATATCGCCTGATGATCGACAATCTTATGGATCTTACCCATGAGACCTATGTGCACGCTTCCAGCATCGGCCAGCCGGAGATAGAGGAAGCCGCCCCAGAAACGACGGTTAACGGCAGCGAAGTGATCACCAGCCGCGAGATGGAGAATATCCCCGCGCCGCCTTTCTGGCAGGCCGCTCTGCGTGGCAACGGACTTGCTGATGACGTCCCCGTAGACCGCTGGCAAATTTGCCGCTTTACGCCTCCCAGCCACGTATTAATCGAAGTCGGCGTGGCCCACGCGGGCAATGGCGGCGCTAAAGCACCGGCGGATGTGAGAGCGTCCAGTATCGTGGTCGACTTTATCACTCCTGAGAGCGATACCTCTATCTGGTACTTCTGGGGCATGGCCCGCAACTTCAAGCCGGAAGACCAAGAACTCACCGACAAGATTCGCGAGGGCCAGGGCAAGATCTTCGAAGAAGATCTTGAGATGCTCGAAGCCCAACAACGCAACCTGCTGCGCTACCCCGAGCGCCAACTGCTGAAACTCAATATTGACGGCGGGGGCGTACAGGCGCGCCGCATTATTGATCGAATCTTAAAAGAGGAGCAGGCTGAGCAACCCCAGGAGGCAACGGCATGAGCCACCCCTCTCTATCGCTTATTGTTGAGGTAAAGGCTCGCCATGAGGAGGCGCTAGGCATTGCCACCTTCGAGCTTGCCGACCCGCACGGCCGACCGCTCCCCCCCTTCAGCGCAGGCGCCCATATTGACGTGCAGGTGAAAGAGGGGGTGATCCGGCAATACTCGCTGTGCAATCACTCTGAGGAGCGGGATCGCTACTTGATCGGCGTATTGCGAGATGAAGCCTCCAGAGGAGGCTCCATCGCCATGCACGATGAGATTAAAGTGGGCAGCCTGCTACTCATCAGCGCCCCTAAAAATCACTTCCCGCTTAAGCCAGCTAAACGAACTTATCTGCTGGCGGGCGGGATCGGCATCACGCCATTGCTGTGTATGGCAGAGCGTTTAGCGCGCACCGATGCAGATTTTGAACTGCACTACTGCGCCCGCTCCGCTGAACGCATGGCCTTCCGTGAGCGTATCAAAACGTCAAGCTTCGCCGATAGAACATACTTCTACCTGGACGATGACACCGCGTCTTCAACCCTAGACCTGGAAAAGCTGCTGAGTGAGCCGGAGGCTGATGCCCAGGTCTACGTCTGCGGCCCTAGCGGGTTTATTAACGCCGTCCTATCAACAGGTAAACAGTGCGGCTGGCCAGCCGACCAACTGCACACGGAGTACTTTGCAGGCGCTGATACAGTCACCGAAGACGATGGCAGTTTCGAAGTACGCATCGCCAGCAGCGGCGCGGCCTTTACCGTGCCCGCCGACAAAACCGTCTACCAAGTGCTGGCTGAAAATGGCATCGACATCATGGTCTCCTGCGAGCAGGGAGTATGCGGCACCTGCCTCACCCGAGTGCTCGAAGGCGAACCCGACCACCGGGATTTATACCTGGATGACGACGAGCACGCGGCCAACGATCAATTCACGCCCTGCTGCTCCAGAGCCAAGAGCAAAACCCTGGTATTGGATCTTTAAACCGTCTCAAACACCGTTTCAAAAACAGCTTCAAAAACAGTTTCAAAAACAATCATAAAAACGTGCCCCATCGACTAGCAATCAGGATAACGACAATGAAAAAACTACCCACCCACCTAGCCAAGGCAACCCTGTTTGGCGTGTTCGCCGTTTCATTCGTGGCCCCCGCCGTGGAAGCCAGTACCACACTTCGCGTGGCGCACGTCTGGCCCGGTGGTTCCATGATAGACCGTGAACTGTTTCAAGCCTGGGCTGAAAGCGTCGAAGAAGCATCAAATGGGGAGCTGACAGTAGAAGTATTCCCCAGCCAAACACTGGCGAAATCGGCTCAAACCTACGAAAGCGCGGTGATGGGCATCGCCGACATAGGCGCTTCTGCCCAGGGCTATACCGCTGGCCGCTTTCCGCTCACACAAGTCGTCGAGCTGCCGGGGATATCAGCAAGCGCCCGTCAAGGGGCCTGCATTCTCCAGTCGCTTTACGATCAGGGACATTTTGAACAGGAGTACGCCGACACACACCCGCTGTTCTTGTTTACCACCGGCCCAGGTTACATCCACACCAAAGATCAGCTTATTGAAACACCGACTGATCTCGAGGGGCTTCGCCTGCGCCGTCCTACGCCAGTGGTGGGTGATATGTTCGAGCGACTCGGCGCCCAAGCCGTGGGCATGCCGGCGCCGGATGTGTTTACCTCCATGCAGCGTGGCGTCGTCGACGGCCTCAGTTTCAACTGGGAAGGCATGAAGACTTTCCGGCTGAACGAACTGGCGCAGTACCACACCGAAGTGCCCCTGTATGACCTTTCCCTGTTCGCCACCATGAGTCAGCGCAGTTACGACAGCCTGCCAGCCGATTTACAGCAAGTAATTGATGACCACAGCGGCTTAGAGTGGTCGCTGCGCGCGGCGGAGGTTTACGACGATATGATACGCCAAGGCCGTGAAGAGGCCGTTGAAGCGGGGCATGAGTTTGTCGTCATCGAAGACGCCCTCGAAGACCCTGAATGGGGCCCAGTGTTACAGCAGACCATTGATGATTACTTGGATGATATTGGCGGCTCCGCCGATGAAATCTACGAAGCTGCGATGGATTTACAGCAAAGCTGTCAGGCCTAGATTAGGGTTAATCATCATTCTAGCCATCGCGTAAGGGCAGCCAATTGGCTGCCCTTATCTTTTAGTAATGCCCGCATGCATAAATTCAAAAATCAAAAAAAACCGTCTCGCCCTCGCCCTGCAAACGGATATTCAAACGATAACGCACCTTGCCATCCATCTCTTCGCGCTTGGCTATCAGGGTTTGGCGGCGCGCCGGTGATTCGATGCGCGATAAGACCGGGCACTGGGCGTTCGCTTCTGCTTCATCGTCAAAATAGAGCCGCGTTTGCAGGTGGATGTTCACACCCCGGGCAAACAGCGTCAGATTAATGTGCGGGGCCATTAGTTGGCCGCTGGGGTGCTTCACCGCGCCGGGTTTGATGGTAGTTAATGACCACTCGCTGCCGTGATCGAAGGTGGTAGCGGTGCGGCCAAAGCTATTAAACGGCTTTTTTAGATCGTAATCGGCTTGGTAGTCGCCATTAGCATCGGCTTGCCACGCTTCAACGAAAGCATCGCGCACCAGGTCGCCGTTGCCATCGATAACGGTACCCACCACTTCGATATGCTCGCCCTCGGCGTCGGGCTTGGCCATCTGGTTCCAGATCTCTTCGTCCCGCACCGGATTGCCCGCTGCCGCAAGGGCAAGGCCAATATGTACGTAGGGGCCAGCGGTTTGCGAGGCGGTTTCACGCAGCATCAATTCGCTGGTCGGCTGGCTGTTAGGCTGATTCATGAGTTATCCCCCGCCCTTATTGGTTTTCGGCTATTGATTTTCAAAATAGGTTTGCAACTCGCCGCGCACAACAACATCGAACCGATAGGCCAAGCAGTCCATCGGCTTGCTATGGGCCATATCGAGCCGCCCAATCATCGTCTCAACGGCGAGAGGGTCTTTCAGCGTATGCACGATAGGACAGAGGGGAATCAGCGGGTCGCCTTCAAAGTACATCTGGGTGATCAGCCGGGTAGAGATCGAAGGGCCGGTGACTGAGACGTGAATATGCGCCGGGCGCCAGCTGTTCATATCGTTGGGCCACGGGTAAGGGCCGGGCTTGATGGTGCGAAAACGGTACATACCCTGTTCATCGGTCAAACAACGGCCCACACCGCCGAAGTTAGGATCCAGCGGCGCCAGGTACTTATCGTTTTTATGCCGGTAGCGGCCACCTGCATTGGCCTGCCACATTTCTACCAGCGTATGCGGTATCGGCTTGCCGAACTGATCGACCACCCGGCCAAACATGATAATCCGCTCGCCTTGGGGTAGCCCGTCCTGGCTCGCATCCTGGCGAAAGTTCATCAGCAGGTCGTTATCGTGGGGGCCCATACGCAGGTGGCTAAAATCCGGGCCGGTCAGTTCAGACACGGTCGGTTGCTGCATACTCACCAGCGCCTGCTGGGGCGAGCGCGCTACCGAGGTTTTATAGCCCGGCGCGTAGGCGGGCGGATGCCAGTTACGGTCACGGGCCACAAAGCGTTTGTTATCGTGGGTCATCACCCTTACCTCTCATCGATTATTTTGACTCGCTACTCGCCCCAGCCCAGCTCTTTAGCGAGGGCGAAGGCGTGATTGGCTGCCGGAACGCCGCCGTAAATCGCTACATGCATCAGCACCTGACGCAGTTCGGCCTCAGACAGCCCAATCCGTTTAGCGGTTTTTAAATGCAGCGTTAGCTCTTCGCGGCCAAGCGCGGCGAGAATCCCGGTGGTGATCATGCTGCGTTCGCGACGAGTTAGATCGTCGTTGCTCCACAGCTCGCCCCAGGCCAGGCGGGTAATCATCTGTTGGAAGGGGGTGTCCAAGCTGTTGGCGTTGGCGGTGGAGCGCGCCACGTGCTCTTCGCCCAATACCTGCTTACGGGTCTCAAGGCCGGTGGCGTAGGCCACGCCTTGGTTGGCCACGTCACCTAAATCAGTCGCCAAAACCGCGAGCAATTTCTCGGCAAATAGCGACGGGGCTTCAACTGAAGGCACATGGCCAACGCCGTTAAATACCTCTAGCGGTGCGCCATCGAGTTCCGCTGCCAGGGCTTCCAGCGTGGCGGACGGTGTGGCCATATCTTCGCTGCCGCCAAACAGCTGCACTCTCGTGTTCTTACCTGATAGCTTGCCAGTAAAAGTATCGCGACCAAGCATTTCACACAGTTGTGCGTAGGACTCATCGTCACCACGGCCCATCTGTGTGCACCAGCCCGCTTTCAGGGCGGGGCTTGCCTCAAATGTCGCCGGGGCAAACCAGCGCGGCACGATCTCTTGGGACATCGCCACCAGGCCTTCCTGGCGTACTCGACCCGCGCGGGTATTCCAGAGATCCGGGTTGCCGATGACCGCGCCGGTGTTGGTCAGCGTAACGGAGAGCAGGCGTTCGCTATGCGCGGCAATCAGCTGTTGGCCGACAACGCCACCAATGGAAGTCCCGGCAAAGTGAAAGCGCTTAGCGCCCGCCAGCTCCACCAGCGCGAGGGCCTCTGCAGCTAAGTCGGCGGGGGTGATTTGCTCACCGCTGGCTGCCTGACTGGCACCGTGGCCGGGGAGATCCCAGGTCAGCACCCGGTAGCGGGGCAGCAGCGCAGGAATCACGTCATCCCATACCGCTTGGCTCATGCCCAAAGGGTGCGCCAGCACGACCAGTGGGTTTACTTGTGCACCGAGCAGCCGATACGCCACGCTGCGACCGTTGATGGTATGAAATGCCATGATTACCTCCGTTAAACCCGTTCAATCAGCGTGGCGATGCCTTGCCCAACGCCCACACACATGGTGCACAGCGCATAACGTTTGCCGCTGTTTTGCAACTCATGGGCAGCGGTCATTAACAGGCGCGCACCGGACATGCCTAACGGGTGACCCAGGGCAATCGCGCCGCCGTTGGGGTTCACCCGTGGGTCGTCGTCTTTAAGGCCAAGATCGCGCATGCAGGCCAGCGCCTGGGCGGCGAACGCCTCGTTAAACTCAAACACATCGATATCGTCCATCGAGATACCGGTGCGCTTGAGCAGTTTCTGTACGGCCGGTACCGGGCCATAGCCCATAATGCGCGGCTCAACGCCCGCCGTGGCCATGCCGATAATCTTCGCCATAGGCGTCAGGCCATGCTGCTTAACCGCCGCTTCGCTGGCCACCAGCATCGCCGCCGCGCCGTCGTTAACGCCAGAGGCGTTGCCGGCGGTCACGCTGCCGCCTTCACGGAAGGGAGTAGGTAAACCTGCCAGCTTATCGAGAGTGGTCTCCCGCAGGTGCTCATCCTGATCAAAGATCAGCGGTTCCTGCTTACGGCGTGGGATCTCAATCGCGGTAATCTCTTGGGCAAAACGCCCGGCCTTTTGAGCAGCAGCGGCTTTCTGCTGGGAGCGTAGCGCAAAGGCGTCCTGATCTTCACGGGAGATGTTGAACTGCTCGGCGACGTTTTCTGCCGTTTCCGGCATGGAGTCTATGCCATAAGCTTTCTTCATCAGCGGGTTGACCAAGCGCCAACCGATAGTGGTGTCTTCAATTTTTTGAGTACGAGCGAAGGCGCTATCGGCCTTGCCCATCACGTAGGGCGCCCGGGACATGGACTCCACGCCACCCGCCAGCGCCAGCTCCATCTCACCGGCTTTAATGGCGCGAAACGCCGTGCCCACTGCGTCCATACCCGAGCCACACAGGCGGTTCATGGTCGTGCCGGGTACCGAAGTAGGAATGCCCGCCAGCAGCGACGACATCCGTGCCACATTGCGGTTATCTTCACCGGCCTGGTTGGCGCAACCCATAAACACTTCTTCGATGGCGGCAGGATCGAGTTCCGGCGCTTCTGCTAATACGGCTTTGAAGATGGTCGCCGCGAAGTCATCCGGGCGCACGCTGGCAAGCGTACCGCCAAATCGGCCCACCGCCGTGCGGCGGGGATGACATAAATAAACGTTACTCATAGCAAACTCCTTTATGCGTCCGCGTGGGCCCGCTCGGTGCGGGCTTTCAGCTCACGCAAAATCATCAGCTCGTTTTCGCTGGGCTCTGGGGTGCTCTCAAGCTGTTCGGCAAAGCGGATTTCCCAACCGGTGGCTTCAATCACGTCCTCGCGGCTTACACCAGGATGTAGCGAAACCACCACCAGCTCTTTGGTCTCCGGGTCAGGCTTCATCACGCACAGGTCGGTAATCACCCGGGTGGGGCCTTTGCCAATATTGGGCACGTTGTTGCGCCCTTTACCGTCGCGGCCAAAGCCAAGGGTGGTGACAAAGTCGACATCTTTTACAAAGGCACGCTTGGAGTGCTTCAGGGTGATAAACACCTCACCGGCGTTGGTGGCAATTTCCGGCGCCCCGCCGCCGCCCGGCAGGCGCACTTTGGGTGCCTTGTAATCGCCGATTAAGGTGGTATTCAAGTTAGCAAAGCGGTCGATTTGCGCGGTGCCTAAAAAGCCTACGTCGACTTTGCCGCCCTGCAGCCAGTAGCGGAACATTTCGGGTACCGCCACGGTGGTCAGCGCCGACTCGCACAGTTCGCCATCGCCGATGGAGAGCGGCAGAATATCGGGCTTGGTTTGCAGGGTGCCGGACTCGTAAATCAGCACTACGTCTGGCGCGTGGGTAAGGCGCGCCAGGTTGGCAGCCTCTGAAGGCAAACCAATGCCCACAAAGCAGGTCATGCCGTTTTCCAGCGCCCGCGCAGCGGTGACCGACATCATTTCAGAAGAGGTATATTCCAGACTCATCAGGCTTGGCCTCCTGCATTAAAGACGTTGTCATCAAGCCACTGCGTGAAGGTGTCGCGATCACGGGCGATGGCATCCCACTCTTTATAGAAGTGGTTGCTGCGGCCATAGTAGCCGTGGGTGTAGGAAGGCAACGCGCCTTTCTCGGCCACCGCAATGGCGCTGACGGCCCAGCTGGGGATCACGCAGGCGTTGGGGTGTGCGTTGAGGTCATCGACGATCTCTTCCACCGTGACGATGCTGTGTTTGGCGGCCAGCACCGCTTCCTTCTGTACGCCGACAATGCCTTCCACCAGCACGTTGCCCTGGCGATCCGCCCGCTGGGCGTGAATGATCGAGACATCCGGGCGCACCGACGGAACAGCGGCCAGGCGCTCCCCGGTAAACGGGCACTCGATGAATTTGATTTGATCGTTGACGCTGGGCAGTTCGCTACCGATGTAGCCGCGAAAAACCGCCATCGGCAGACCGGCAGCACCCGCTTCAAACGCGCAGGCCATGGCCGCGTGGCTATGCTCCAGAATCTCGATCTTGCACGGCCAGCCTTTCTCCACCGCATCACGCAGGCGGTGCAGCGAGCCCACGCCGGGGTTACCGCCCCAGGAGAAGATCACCTTTTTAGCGCAGCCCGCGCCAATCATCTGGTCATAGATGATATCGGGAGTCATACGGATCAGCGTCAGATCACGCTTTTTCTGGCGGATCACTTCGTGACCGGCGGCAAATGGAATCAGGTGGGTGAAGCCTTCCATGGCCACGGTAGCGCCGTCTTGGACGTAGCGCGCTACCGCGTCATGCAAGCTGAGAAACTCGGCCATGATGGGTGCCTCTTAGCGGGTCGTTGGCGTATTTGTTAGTGAGCTGCTGCAATTTGTTCGTTTAGCGAACATAGATCCTCTATACGAACAATCTACTGCTGAACGCTAATGGGGTCAAACCCAATGGCGACCATCTAATGACCCTGCCGATCCCACCACTCTCACCACAAACAAACTTAACGCTTTGTTTTTAAATGCGCTTATTGCGCTTCTAGCCATTTTTTAGCGCGTATGACCTGGGCGGCGCTGCTACCAAGGTATAAAGCAGGGTCGCAGGCATTGCGCAACGCCTCGTCATCAACGTCCCCTTTCACATCAGGGTGGTCGGCAAGCACGGCTGAGTAAGCGCGTGATTCACGACGCGCAACTTCTGCCGCTTCCGCGCTAACCGCTTTGGCTTTCTCCACACCTAGCGTAGGCGCCAGCAAACGTGCGACGGGCTCGGCCATAATGCCGCCGCCGGTAGCTGCCAGATTTCGCCACATGTTGTCGGGGTAGACCTCTAGCCCTTCCAAAAGCACGGCCACTTGCTCCAGCGCCCCCTCTACCAGCAGAGCGCTCTCCATTAACGGCGCCCACTCCGCGTGCCATTCACCCAACCCGCGTTCAAGAGGCTGGGCAGCAGCGTTGATCAACACACTGGTATGACCATGCACTTGCCGCGCCGCGCCACGAATCAGCGCGCTGCGTACCGGGTTACGCTTATGCGGCATGGAGGAGGACTCGCCCATGCCCGGTGCCGAAGGTTCCGCCACTTCGCCGACTTCGGTTTGCGTCAGCAGCGACACATCCAGGGCGATTTTTTCAGTGGCCCCGGCTACCGCATCTAATGCCGTGCCAAGGGCATGGATCGGGTAGCGGTCGGTATGCCAGGGCAGTACCGGCACGGCCAAGCCGAGTCGCTCGGCCAAGGCGTCCATCCACTCAAGCCCCAGCGTGTCCCAGCCCGAGTGCACGCCCACCGCGCCACCAAACTGAACGGGCAGTTCCACCTCACCCAAGCGGCGGCGGCTCTGCTCCAAGCCGATTGCCCAGTGGGCCACCTTAACGCCAAAAGTCATCGGTAGCGCCTGCTGCATTAACGTTCGACCTACCATGGGCGTATCGATATGAGTATCCATAAGCGCTAACGCCGCCGTTCGGCAGCGCATCAGCAATTCATCTAACGCCGCTAAGCGTGGTTTCAGCAGCAGCATCAGCGCGGAGTCGACCACGTCCTGGCTCGTCGCCCCCTGATGCCAGTAGCGCTTGACCTCATCGGCGAGCAGCGCGCGGCTCTGCTTTACAAACGGAATCGCCACATTGCCACCGCTGGCAATACCCGCCGCGACCTCTTCGCTATTGAATTCCGCATTCTCCAACTGTTCGCGCATTTGCTGGCTAACGCCATCAGGCACCGCGCCGCTGGCTTCCTGAACTTCAGCCAAGGCCAACTCAAAGGCCAGCATGGCACGCACCATGGCGTCATCGTCACACTCGGCGATGGCGCGCTGGCTCATAAAGGGGTGTTTTAAAAATGCGGCGGGCATGGGCGTTACGCCTCCTATATAACGTTGTTCAGAACCAGCAAAACAGTCCACAAAGGTACGACTCAGAACAGAAGTGTACAGTTGTTCGCCATTCGAACCATACGCTAAATAGGTCGGTACTTACGACTGCGAGAGCGTGGCATCAGTGACCACGTAGCGCAGTACCATCTCGGTAACATGATCTTCCAGTTTGCGCTGGTTCTCAGGTGAGGCTTGTTGCCAATCAAAAATCCGCGAAAAGGTGTGCTGGTTTGAGACATTGAAAAATGACAGCGCGCTAATCAGCCAGTGCAGCTCCCGTGGATCCAAGCCTTCGCGAAAACAGCCGGCCTCTAGACCGCGAGCATAGACACTGGTGAGCGCATCAATCACCCCGGCATTGAGTGACTGGATCAACTCTGACTGCGCCAAAAAGCGGCCATGATGAATATTTTCGATCATTACCAGGCGAATAAAGTCGGGGTTTTTGGCGTGATGGCAGAAGGTAAACCGCACGAGTCGGCTAAGTGCTTCAAGCGGAGCCAGATGGTCAAGATCCAGCTCGGCCTCCTGGAGTCGCACTTTCTGGTAGGCGGCTTCCAGAGTGTGCAGGTAGAGCGTCTCTTTATCATTAAAGTAGTAGTAAATCATACGCTTGGAGGCGCGGGTTTTCTCGGCGATCTCATCGATCCGGGCCCCAGAGAGGCCTTTTTCGGAGAATTCGCGGGTGGCCACCGCAAGAATATCGGCGCGCACGGATTCGGGGTCATTTTTACGCCGTCGCGGCGCGGCAGGGGGGCTGGCCTTGGTCGAAGAGAGTGTCATAGAGCATGCCTTTTATTGTCGTGGTCGTCTTTGGTCTAGTATGCCACAGCTTGACTGAACGTACCATTTCGTACATTGTTGATTATGACAGGATGGAACGGCTAAACACGCCACTGATTTAGGCTTTTCCAAACCTTATAACAACGACCCAACAAGAGGACAACAACAATGTCTTTGACCCCTGTGTTTACAAAATCTGTGTCTATAAAACCTATGTCTATAAAGAAACGCGCCCTAACGGCGGCCCTTGCTACGGTTACGCTGGTTGCCGCTGCTAGCGCCTCCGCCCAAACGCTGCGCTTTGCCCACGTTGATCCTGATGACTGGACCACCTCGAAAAAAGGTGCGGCCGGTCAAGTGTTCAAAAACCTGGTGGAAGCCGAAACGGATCTCACCGTGGAGCTCTACCCTGCTGGCGCGCTAGGCGGTGAAACCGAACTGATTGAAGGCGCGCAGGATGGCACCATCAGCATTGCGATGGTCTCCGGTGCCTATGCCAACTTCTGCCCGGCGGTCGCCGTGACGGATATCCCTTACACCTTCCCGTCAGCTCCCGTTGCTTGGCAAGTAATGGACGGCGAATTCGGCACTGCATTGGCTGAACACTGCTTGCAGGAAACCGGCCTACGCACACTGGCCTACGGCGAAACCGGCTTTCGCCACTTCACCAACTCCGTGCGCCCGATTCACTCGCCGGAGGATATGCAAGGGCTGAAGTTCCGCGTACAGACCATTCCGCTCTACCTGGAAATGGTCAGCGCTTTGGGTGGCGAACCCCAGGGAATCGCCTGGGGTGAAGTGCCCACGGCGCTTGCTACCGGTGTTGTCGATGGTCAAGAGAACCCTATCTCGGTGATCTATGGCAATAATTTCTATGAGTTTCAGGATTATTTGACCCTGGATCGACACGTTTACGGTGTGGACCATATCTTGATCAACGATGAGATTTTCCAGTCGCTAAGCGAGGAAGAACAGGCCGCTGTGAAGCGCGCCGCGGTGGTCGCTGGCACCACTGGCCGTGCCATCCAGCAGTTCAACTCGGCCGAGGGGATCACCAAACTGGCTGCCGAGGGCATGGAGATCACCCAGCCTACCGCTGAACAGATGGAAGCCTTCCGCGAAGCGGCCCAGCCGCCGGTTCAGGCGTACCTAACCGAAGAGCTTGGCGATGACGCGGAGTGGATCGAGCGTCTCTCTTCCGCCGTGGAAGAAGCATCCGCACGCTTCTAAACCCCGCCTGATCAAAGCGCTTTGCGAGTGGGCCTTGGGTGGCTCACTCGCGACCCTGCGTGCCTGACTATCGATTGAAGGTGCTCTTATGTCTCATCTTCTCGCCCGCCTACACCGCGGCCTGATCCTGTTCAATGGCAGCTTGGCAGGGCTTGCCATGGTGCTGATTTTCCTGCTGGTCGCGGGCAATGCCTTTGCCCGCTACACCTACGGCGGCTCCATTACCTGGGGAGAAGACACCGCCATCTATTTAATGATTTACGGCCTGATGTTCGGCATGTCTTGGGCGTACCTGCAGGACAAGCACATCGGCTTTGACCTTATTCGACGCCTGCTGCCGCCGCGCTGGGTGCGCTGGCAGGCCGTTGCTGTCGATTTGATGGTACTGGTGATCGGCATCGGCTTAATACTGTCGGCGGTTGAGTTTATCGCCGCGCGTGGTGGGCGCACCTCATCAAGCACGGGAATGCCGATGTGGCTGTTTCAAGCCTCCATGCTGATTGGCGGCGGGTTGCTCAGCCTCTCTGCACTGGTGATGGCGGGCCTGCGCCTGAGCACCCAGCAGGGTGAGGAGACGTCAGCATGATTTTTATACTGCTTATCGCCCTTATTCTGCTTGGGGTGCCGTTTGCCTTTGCCATTCTCGGTTCGCTGACAGTGCTGATGAGCACTGGCGATTTGCCCTACCACATCCGTATAGTCTCGCAGCAGTTTTTTGGCGGCATGGAATCCTTCCCGTTGCTGGCCATACCGCTGTTTATTCTGGCGGGCGAGCTGATGAACGAAGCGGGTATTACTCACCGGATTATTAACCTGGCCACCGCCATTGTTGGCCGCCTAAAAGCCGGGCTGGCGCACGTCAATATTTGGGCGTCGGTGATTTTTGCCGGCCTCTCGGGTTCGG
Source organism: Halomonas sp. SpR1 (assembly GCF_031010175.1). GTDB lineage: Bacteria > Pseudomonadota > Gammaproteobacteria > Pseudomonadales > Halomonadaceae > Vreelandella. The sequence goes on along the minus strand of NZ_JAUAMB010000030.1, from coordinate 22,288 downwards.
CGATTGCCGACACTTCCGCGCTTGGACGGGTGTTTATACCGTCAATGGAAAAAGAGGGCTACCCACGCGACTTCGCCGCTGCACTCACCGCGGCCTCATCGGTCATTGGCCCAATTATTCCCCCGAGTATTCCGGTGATTATCTACGCGCTCACCGTGTCTGGCGTATCGGTACCGGGGCTATTTTTGGCCGGTATCGTGCCGGGTTTTTTGCTGGCGCTGGGGCTTTCCATCTACGTCTACTTTTTCGCCGGAGACCTGGGCGCTACCCAGTCAAGGCAGCAGTCGCGCCGCCATGCGCTCCTCCACGGCCTGCTGCCCGCGCTGATGCCGGTGTTTGTGGTCGGCGCGATTCTCGCCGGTATCGTCACGCCCACCGAAGCGGCGGCTTTTGCTGTGGTCTACGCGCTGATTCTGGGCGTGGTGCTCTACCGCAATATCAAACTGGTGAACCTGCCAGGCATCTTCGCCCGCGCCATGCGCGACAGCGCAGTGATTATGGTCATCATGGGCGCCGTCTCCGCCGCCAACTGGGTGCTGACATTCGAGCGCGTGCCCAACATGCTCACCGAGTGGGCGCTGATGAGTATCGATACCCAGTGGACCTTCCTGATCGCCGTGATTCTGCTACTGCTGGTGGTGGGGCTGTTCCTGGAAGGCATCGCGGCCATTTTGGTGCTGGTGCCGATTCTTCACCCCATTGCCATGGCGCTGGGTATCGACCCGCTGCACTTCGGTATCGTGGTGATTTTCAACCTAATGATGGGGCTAATCACACCGCCCATGGGGCTCTGCCTGTTTGTCGCCGACTCCGTCTCCGGGGTGGGCATGGGGCCGCTTATCCGCCGCATTTTACCGATGCTGGGCGTGCAGTTTTTGATCCTGCTGCTGATTACCTTCGTACCGGCGCTGGTCACCTTCCTGCCGCGTCTGGCGGGTTACTGATATTACACAAAGTAAGGAGCGTGATGCCATGTACTCATCCATTGCCACGGTTTGCCTAAGCGGCTCGCTGGAAGAGAAGGTAGACGCCATCGCCCAAGCGGGTTTTGAAGGGCTTGAGCTGTTTGAAAACGACTTAACCGCGTTCACCGGCACGCCGCGGGAAGCGGGCGAGCTGATTCGCGCCCGCGGACTTAAGCTGGTCACGCTCCAGCCGTTTCGCGATTTCGAAGGCCTGCAGGGGCGCGCCCGGGAACGGGCGTTCGACCGCGCCGAGCACAAGTTTGACCTAATGGAGGAGCTCGGCACGGATCTGCTCATGGCCTGCAGCACCGTTCACCCCGACTCTCTGCCGGGTTTAAGCCGCGCCGCCGATGACTTCTATGAGCTAGGTGAGCGTGCCGCACGGCGCAATCTGCGCGTGGCCTATGAGGCGCTCGCCTGGGGCCGCCATATTCACGACTATCGCGACAGCTGGGAAGTGGTGCGCCGCGCTGCCCACCCCAATGTCGGCCTGGTGCTGGATACCTTCCATATCTTCTCCCGCCAGACGGAGCTGGGCACCATTGGCCGCATTCCGGGGGATCGCATCTTTCTGGTACAAACCGCCGATGCACCGCGCCTCTCCATGGATCATCTGTCGTGGAGCCGTCACTACCGCTGCTTCCCCGGCCAGGGCGAACTGCAGATGGATAAATTCATGGCCATGTTGGACGAGACCCGTTACGACGGCCCGCTCTCCCACGAGATCTTTAACGATGTGTTCCGCATGGGCCACAGCGACCAGACTGCTCGCGACGGGCTGCGTTCCTACCACTTGCTGCGCAGCATGCAGGGCGACAGCGGCATTCCCGCGCCCCAGCCGATCGAGTCGGTCGCCTTTCTGGAGATTGCCGTTGAGCCCGACGATTTAGCACCGCTGCGCGAGCTGCTTAGCGCCCTGGGCATGGCCTGCGTGGGGCGCCACCATACGCTCAACGCCGAACGTTGGGCGGCGGGCGACGTTAACCTGGTGCTCAACACCGAGGCGCACTTCACTGGCCGAGTACCGGGTCGCGATGCTACTGCCATCACCGCCATTGGCCTGCGCGTGGGCAACGCCTATGAAGCGTTCAAGCGCGCGGATAAGCTGGGCTACGATATTGTCGAGCCCGAAGAGGTGGGCGCCAGCCACCGCATGAGCGCACTGCGCAATGTAGACGGCAGTCTCTCCTATATCATTGACGACTCGCAACTTAGCCGTACCTGGGATCGTGAGTTCACTGTGGATGTGCAGCCCGTTCCCCAGAGCGCGCTGGTGGATATCGACCATATCAGCGTGGCGCTCTCCTACCACGACTACCTCTCGCTGATGCTGCAGTACCGCGCTATTTTCCAGTTGGAGCCAACGCCTTCCTTCGATGTCACCGACCCCCGCGGGCTGATCCAGAGCCAGGTGCTGCAAAACTACAACGGTCGCTTCCGCCTGGCGCTTAACGCCAGCGCCTCGCCGGATACCGCCAGCAACCGCTTTGTGCGGCAATACGGCGGCTCGGGCGTTCACCATGTCGCCCTGCGCACCAACGCCATGCGCGACACCAGCGCCGCGCTGCAGCAGGCGGGCACGCCGGTACTGCCGATTCCCGGCAACTACTACCGCGACCTGGCCGCACGCGTTGACCTACCTGCACAAACCCAAGCGTGGATGCAGGCGCACCACATCCTCTTTGACCAAGACAGCCATGGCGACTTCTACCAGCTGTATACCCAGCCCGGCCGTCAGGCGTTCTTCTTTGAGCTGGTGCAGCGTGATGGCTACCAAGGGCTAGGCGCGCCGAATGCCTTTGTGCGCGTCACCGCGCAGCAGCGCCTGGAGGCAGAAATTGATGGCATGGATCAAAAAACGCCAAAGCACCCCACAGGAGGAAGCCAAGCATGATTAAACTCGGTCTGGTAGGAGAAGGCATTGCCAAGTCGCAATCCCCGGATTTACACGAACGCCTGGGCGCTTCGTTGGGCGAGCCGGTACGCTACGATTTAGTCGACAGCCTGGGCGTGTCAGATTTTGACTTTCCCAACGCTATAAAAAAGCTGCGTAGCGAGGGCTACCGGGGAACCAACGTTACGTTCCCTTTCAAAGAAAAAGCCGCCCAGCTGGCTGATATTCGTGGCGAAGGCGTGCGACGGGTAGGCACCGCCAATACGCTGCTGTTTGACGCTGACGGCCTGCGTGCGGAAAACACCGATTACACCGGTTTTATCAGCGCCTACCGCCACTCCTTCGGTAGCCAGCCTGCGGGGGAGGTGCTATTGATTGGCGCCGGTGGCGTGGGCCGCGCAGTGGCATGTGCACTGGGTGAACTCAATGTCAGTTGTCTGCATATTCTTGAACGTGACGCCACGCGGGCAGAAAACCTTAGCCGGGATCTTAACGCCATGGGTATTAGCGCGGCGTGCGTCACCCCGGAACAGGCGCAAAGAGAGCTTCCCAAGTGGCAGGGCGTGGTGAACTGCTCACCCATCGGCCACATCAATCACCCGGGTTGCCCAATTGATACCACCGGGCTTAGCGATCAGCACTGGGTCTTTGATGCGGTCTATATCCCCGCCCACACCGAGCTGTTAAACGCCGCTCAACGGGCGGGCGCCAAAACGCTTTCGGGTGTTGACCTGTTTGTGTTTCAGGGCGTGGATGCGTTTCGCTTTTTCAGCGCGGATTGTATCGCCCCTGAGCAGATCGACCCGCATGTGATACCGCTGCGTACCCACTACATAGAACAGCTCGTCGCGCCGTCAGCTCACTCCGAACCATAAAGTTCGGGCCATAAAGCTGGTCATGAAGTTCTGGTCAAGAGGTTCTGGCCAAGAAGCTCGATCGATGCAGCGCTGGTAGTGAAGCGCTGAAAAAATAACGTACAATTATTCGCTATTCGAACACTACTATTTCCTTTGGGCGCTAAAGAGGCCGCTATGCTTGCCATTCTTGCCATTACCACGCCTATATTTCTGCTGATTGGGGCGGGTTATCTCGCAAGATGGAGCGGCATTATCCAGCGCGAGCAGGTGCAGGGGGTGGGGGTATTCGTGCTCTACTGCGCACTGCCCGCGCTAGTGATTCGTGCGTTAACCCAGCAGCCTCTGGAAGAAATTTTCAAGCTCAACTACCTGGTAGCTTACGGCCTGGGCTCTATCGTCGTGTTCAGTGGGGGGTTACTGCTGTGCTTAAAACGACAGCGCCAGCCCCTTAACGCCAGTGCCATGCAGGCACTCGGTATGGCTGCGGCCAACAGCGGCTTTGTCGGCTACCCAGTGGCAGCCATGGTCATTGGCTCCCCTGCGGCGGTGCTCTTGGCGCTGAATATGGTGATTGAAAACCTGCTCATTATTCCCGCCGCCCTGATTTTAGCTGAGCTGGGCAGCCATCAAGGTTCCAGCGTATGGAAGACGGTCAAACACACAGCGCTTAGCCTAATCAAAAATCCCGTGCTGATTGGCTTACTGGTCGGCATTAGCCTGGCGGTATTCCATATACAAATACCTGGCCCGCTGTTTAAAGCCATTGATATGCTGGCCGATGCAGCAGGGCCAGCGGCACTGTTCGTGATTGGCGGGACGCTGTTTGGCCTGCAGGTAAAAGGCATGGCCAGGGACGTTGGTCAAATAGTGGTCGGCAAACTCCTCATTCACCCGTTGGCTATTTTCATCGCCTTTTATTTTGTCCCCGGTATCGATCCCCTTTATATGGCCGGTGCGCTGCTGTTTGCTGCCGCACCGTTGATCAGCATTTACCCTCTGCTCGGCCAACGCTATGGCTTAGCCGGGGTGAGCGCGGCCGCCCTGCTGGTGGCGACAATCGCTTCGTTCTTTACGCTCAGCCTGATAATTTGGTTGATGACGCTATCGGGGCTCATTACGTTTTAACGTTTGAGTTTATACAAAAACAACGATTGATTACCGCCAAGGATAACAAAAATGTCTCAACACGCTGGTCAAAGCAAAACGTCTCAGCACCATTGCGCCGTCGTTACCGGCGGGGCTAAAAATATCGGTCAAGCCATTGCCCTGCGTCTCCAGCACGAGGGTTACCACGTTATCGTGGTGGATATCGTTGAGCCGGAGGCAGAGTCTTTGCGAGCAGACGCCGTTCTAGTCGACCTTGCCGATGCTGACGCCTCCCACCGGGTGATGGCGGAAATCGCTGCGCGCAATAGGGTGTCCCGGCTGATCAATAACGTGGGCATTGTCGCCCCGGCCCTGCTTGAAGAAACGCAGATTGAAGACTTCGATAGATTAATGCACCTGAACGTACGTTCGGCGCTGATATGCACACAGGCACTGCTGCCTTCAATGAAAGCAGCCGGTATGGGGCGCATCGTCATCAATGCCAGCCGCGTGGTACTCGGCAAGGAAGCGCGCACCATTTACAGCGCCACAAAAGGCGCGCTGCAATCCATGGCTCGCACCTGGGCATTAGAGCTGGCGGAACATGGCATTACGGTGAACTGCGTTGCCCCAGGGCCCATCGCTACCAGTGCCTTCTGGGAGAATAATCCCCCCGATTCTGAGCGCGCCCGTCGCATCATCGATAATATCCCGTTAAAGCGCATGGGCCAGCCCGAAGACGTGGCCCAGGCTGTCAGTTTTTTCTGCGACGAACGTAGCAGTTTCATTACTGGCCAGACGTTGTTTGTCTGCGGCGGAGTGACGGTCGGTTAAGCCGGGCAACTCACGTTTGGTGTGATTCGTCAGTACTATTACGTGTGCCACGTCGGGATGCGGCAAAGCGATAGATTGCCAGACCGATGGAGCCCACCGTCAGCACGATGAAGACCCAGGTGATAGGCCCACGCACAAAAATCGACAAGTCGTTGGAGCCGATGAGCAGAGAACGACGCAGGTTGTCTTCGAACATCGGCCCCAGAATGAAACCGATCAGAAACGGCGCTGCGGGTATGGCGGTACGATTGAAGATGTATCCCAAAACCCCAAAAGCCAACATCAGCCCCACGTCGAAAGTGGCGTTATTGACTGCATAAGCGCCGTAGACACAGAACATCAAGACGATGGGAAAGAGGATTGACTTGGGGATATCAGCAATTAACGAGAAGTACTTGATGGCAACGTTACCCACCACCAACAGGATGACCGAACTGCACATAATACCCAGGAACAGTGCATAGATCAGCGACAGATTTTCCTGGAACATAAGCGGGCCTGGGGTTAAGCCATGCACCATAAAAGCACCCAGGATAATGGCGGTGATGACATCCCCAGGAATCCCTAGCGATAACAGCGGAATTAATGTCGCCCCGGCAACGCCATTGTTACCGGCCTCAGCCGCGGCCACCCCTTCTACCTCGCCCTTGCCGAAATTGGCTCTGTTGGGAGAGCGCCTGCGTGCATCGCTGTAGGAAATGAACGCTGCCGCCGTCGCCCCAGTGCCGGGAATAGCGCCAATAATGACGCCAATTAAGCTGCCCCGCACAATGCTTTTCATGCAACGTTTTAGCTCAGAGAAGGCCAAACCAGCACCATTCGCCTTAGCCTTAATATGAGGAATGGCTTTCTTACGATAAAACTCGATAATCTCTGGAATAGCAAAAAGCCCAATCAACAGGGGAATAAAGGAGATGCTGTCCATTAAGTTGTAGTTGCCGAAGGTCAGCCGCTGTGAACCGAAGACCTCATCCAGCCCTACCATGGATAACAAAATACCTAGCAGCGCTGCCATCAAGCCCTTGATCATAGAACCGCTGGCCAGAGAGATGATAATGGTGAGAGAAAAACAGATCAGCCAGAAAAATTCTGGCGCACCGAAGTTCAGCGCAATTTTGGCCAAGTAGGCGGCAAAAAAGATCAACGCAATGTTGGAGATAAAATCGGCAATGACCGACGAGTAAAGCGCTGCCTTTAGTGCTTTTTTGGCATGCCCCTGCTGGGCCATTGGATAGCCGTCTAGCAAAGTACAGGCCGAAGCGGGTGAGCCCGGGGTTCTGATTAGAATCGCGGTAATCGAGCCGCCGTACATCCCCCCTTTATAGATACCTACTAGCAGCAGGATAGCCGCCACCGGCTGCATAGAGAAGGTAAAGGGGAGTGCCAATGCCACCGCCATGGTGGCGGTTAAACCGGGGATGGAACCAACCACCACGCCGATAACCACGCCTACGGCTATGGCCAGAAAGTTGTCCAGACTAAAGAATATGCCAACGACTTCCGAAAAGTTTTCCATAGGGCACCCAGAAAAATAAGTAGCGAATCAGAAACCGAGCGGCATTATCGGTAGTGGCACGTTCATTACTTCTACGAATAAGAGCGCCACGATAATAGGAAACAGAAATGCCAGGCTATATACCCACCAAGTGCGTACCGGGTGTGCCACGAAAAGAACTAATGTTGCCAAAATGCCACAGAACACGGCGCCCATCGCCTCAAACAAGGCAACATATATCACCAGCGACAGCACCATTAGCACGAAACGCCGCGTGGAGCCTTTCTCAATCGCTCTCTCATCCTCCTCGGTTTTCCCTTCCAAAATGAAGGCCTGAAGAATGAGTAGAATCGAAAACAGCAGGATCAGCCAGCCGATGATCGCTGGCAGCCAGCGCGGCGACATCATTGGGTTTTGTAGGATCGGCGGTTCGTTTATATAGTTAGGCACCAGATAAAAGACCAACACAATGGCAAACCCCAGCAAGACGATGCCGGTGATGAGGTCGCTAGTATCTTTTACTTTTACTCTGCGCTTGGAACCCGAAGGTGTCATCGCGGCCTTCTCCTGGGAAACAAGAGAGGCGAGGGTAGCAGCCCTCGCCTCAGTGTTAGGACGGAAGACTACTTAGTTACTGGCTAATGCCAGCCTGCTGTGCAACGCCTTCCCAACGCTCGACTTCATCGGCAATGAACTGCTTGAACTGTTCGCCAGACACCTGACCCGGTTCGGCGCCCAGCTGATCAGCAAAGTCCAAAAACTCCTCACGTTCCATCACCTTGGCAAGGGCGTCCTGCATAACGCTTTGCGCTTCTTCAGGGAAAGAGCTGTGTGCCACCAGGCCAAACCATGCCGTCGTGACGAACTGGTCAAGGTTATACTCACCCACTTCCGACAGTGTGGGCACATCCGGCAGGTACTCTGACCGCTCAGCGGAGGTAACCGCCAGAGCGCGCAAATCACCCGAGCGAATATGCGAAAGGACGGTCGGCATGTTCTCGAAAGAGACATCGACATCGCCGCCTAATAGCGCAGGAAGAGCCGCACCGCTGCCGGCAAAAGGCACTGCCGTCATGTTGGTTTCAGTCAGCGTCTTGAATAACTCACCGGACATATGGATGGAGCTGCCCACGCCACTGTGGCTGAACGTCATGTTCTCTTCTTTTGCCGCTTCAACAAACTCAATCACACTTTCATAAGGGCTATCGGCGGGAACCACCATGACATTGGGGATATCGATCATGTTTTGCAGGAAGACAAAATCCTCAACCGGATCATAGCCCAGGTCAGGATAGATGGCAGCGCCAATGGTGTGCCCTGGAGACGCCATCAAAATAGTGTGATCGACACCGCGGCCACCTCGAGCGAGACGACCGGTGCCCACAGTAGAGCCCGCCCCTGGGCGGTTCTCCACAACCACGTTAGCATCAAGCTCTTGCTGAAGAAGATCCGCGACGCGGCGGGACAAAACATCCGTGGTGCCACCTGGGGCATAGGGGACGACAAGACGAATATCGTCAGTAGGCCACTCATTGGCACTGGCAGAGGAGACGGTAAGACCAAGCGCTAGGGCACTTCCGCAGGCAGCCAGACATGTTGCGCTAAGGAGTTTATTCATTATTATCTTCCTGTGTATTGCATTATTTTTATGTTCGCATTTCGTACATCTATTCGTACTACATACAGCGAGGTTACTCTTTTACTTTAGTCACAAAAAACACGACTTTAGTATAAATAATTGAAACTAAAGTGTATTTAACTTAGTAAGATAATTAGCAAACTCTGCTTCATAAATCAGAATTAGCAAATATTCATAGAGGGCGCAGCAAAATTCTCACCGCTAACCAGCTTCCAGCTACGCCATAACAACTTTCCCCGCTATTGAAATCTCACCTTATGCAGTACTCGCCGAAAGCATGGATAACATAATTGCGTCCAAAGCCGCCTGATAGCCTTGAGTTCCCAGTCCGGCAATAACGCCATCGGCACGCAGCGACACATAGGAGTGATGGCGGAAGCTTTCCCGCTTGTGCACATTGGAAATGTGCACTTCGATGACCTTACCTTCAAAGGCATTCAGCGCATCCAGAATGGCCACCGAGGTGTGGGTATAGGCAGCGGGATTGATAATAATCGCCTGGGTGCCATCCAGCCGCGCCGCATGAATGGCGTCAATCAGCGCGCCTTCGTGGTTGCTCTGCAGGCAGTTTAGCTCCCAGTCAGCCATCACGGCTTTTTCCCGCAGCGCGTTATTGACGTCTTCCAGGGTCTCGTAGCCATAAATCTCCGGCTGCCGAGTGCCGAGCAAATTCAAATTAGGGCCATGCAGCACTAACACTTTACCTTGGCTCATATAGCATTTTCCTTGAGCAGTTCACGATGGTCGAGGGAAAAATAGCGTGGCTGGCTGCTGTTCAGCCGCCTCGCGCTTGGCTTTATCTTTACAGAACAGCTTACGGGCGTCGACGCCTTGAGACACAAATAGGCTAACACCGCGTATCAGCGCTGCGCAGCCTGAGCGGCCAAGCGAATGCCTGCGTTAGCAGCACCAAACTGCTGATAAGCGCCACGCCGCTCAACGATTTCGAAGAAGAATCGGCCCGAGAACGTTTCGGTATAAGCGTGGAAGAAGTCGCCCTCATCATTGCGGTCAAACAGAATATTGCGCTTACGCATGGTCTCTAACAGCTCATCTTCCAGCCCGTAGCGCGCCTCAAGATCGTCGTAGTAATTCTGCGGAATTTTCAGCAGCGGCAAGCCGCGCGCCTGGAGTTCATCCACCGTGGCGAAGATATCGTGGCTCTCAAAAGCGATCTGCTGCACACCACCGCGAAACTCGCTCAGAAAACGCCCTGGCTGGGTATCCTGGGCCTGCGAAACCGTCAGTGGGATGCGAATAGTCTGCTCGGGGCTAATCACCGCTTGGCTGATCATCATGCCTCTTGGGTCGATAATCTCGTTCTCCGCAGCCGCATTGAAACCAAATACGGTGCGGTGAAACAGCTGCCAACTGAGTAGCTGCGTAGCGGGCAGTACGTAAGAGAGATGATCTACCCGAGTAAGACCGGCCTCATTGCGGCTCTCTTGATCAAACAGCTCGAAATCGGTTCGCCATTGCAAGTCCTCAGCTGCTTGATCATCCACCAGATATACCAGGCTACCTTCTATGCCCCGCAGCGCTGAGATTTCCATCTCGCCCTCGCCCACCTGACCACGGAATGTCTGTGCTTTAAAGGCCTTTGCACGCGCCAACCCGCGTTCAACGTCATCAACACGGAAACCTACCGCACACACCGAGGTGCCGTGAAGCAACCGGAAAGTATGGGCAAAACTGTCCGTTTCAAAATTGAGCACCAGATGAATCTCGCCCTGCTTCCAGAGTTCGACATTTTTGGAGCGGTGGCGGCCCACATGGCGAAAGCCCAGTGCATCGATAAATTCGCCCAGAGGCGCGGCGCTCTCTTCATCGAGAGTAAACTCCATAAAGTGGATGCCGTTATAGCTGGGCGCTGGGGGAATAGGGCTTGCCCAGGGACCATTCTCAATGAGGTTTTCGAGCAGAATGAGCGAGCGAAGACCATCCAGTGCGGTGATTTCAGTTGGCGCGGCGCGGCAGGCATCGCTAAAAATTTCCAGCGACAGCGGACCGTCGTAGCCGGTTTTGGCGAGTTCAGCCATAAAGGCTTTCAGCGCTAGGCGCCCCTGGCCGGGGAAGCAGCGGAAGTGGCGACTCCACTGCAGTACATCCATATCCAGTAGCGGCGCATCGGCCACCTGGACGAAGAAGATTTTTTGTTTAGGGATTTTGCCGATGGCTAAGAGGTCATGACCGCGGGAGAGAATATGAAAGCTATCGAGCACTATGCCCAAATTAGCGTGATCGACTCGGCGCACGGCTTCCCAGGCATCGCGGTAGTCAGAGATATGCCGCCCCCAGGCCAGCGCTTCAAACCCTACCCGAATATTCCACTTCGCTGCCAGTTCGGCAAGCTCGCGCAAATCGGCCACTACGCGATCCATATTGTCCACGGCCTGGGGGGATACATTGCTACACACCAGCAAAAAATCCGTGCCTAGCTGCTCCATCAGTTCGAACTTACGCTCGGCGCGCTTTAGATTGCGGCTGCGCTGAGGTTCCGGCATTGCTTCAAAATCGCGAAACGGTTGAAAGGCAACAATCTTTAGCCCCAATCGCTCACACAGAGCACGCACTTCCTGGGGTGAGCCATCGAAGGAAAGTAGGTCATTTTCAAAGATTTCTACGCCATCAAATCCGGCACGGGCGATGGCTTCCAGCTTAGTCCGCAGGTCTCCGCTTAGACAAACAGTGGCAATGGCGCGCATAGCCTCCTCCCAGGTAGTGCATTCAAGCGAATGTGCTTTAGCACTACGACGCTATTATGTGTCGCTATGGTTGAGCCAATGGCTTCCCGTACAAACGACCATTGTTCGCATAACGTTCTTTAGTTCGCATTATGCACGATAGGGTGGGGTGTCTGGCAACCAGCACTCCCATCTGCCCACATTGGATCAGTTATAAACTTTTACTATACGAAATAGAGATTTATTGTTAATAGAAATATTGTGAGTAGAAATGACGCTTAATACATTCACAATTCTATTGCTACCGGCTAAACAAGCATGTTTTACATTGAGCTTAATTGGCCATCGCAATATTAAACCTTGGTCTTATACAAAGGTTTGTTGATTGACAGCCACCATGTCGGCCTCTAGTGTTCGCCTTAAGTACTTAAGTTCGCAAGGCGAACTAAAATCGCCATTAAGCAGCACTAATATAATAATTTGTTGGAGGATAAGCATAATGACTAAGTCACTTTTCACCCAGTTGGCTATCGCCATCGGCTCCTTGGCCGTCGCGGGTGGCGCCCTCGCCGATTACCCTGAGCGTAATATCCAAGGCACCATCCAGTGGGGAGCCGGGGGCGCTACCGATAACGTGGTGCGCAGCCTAACCCCCCACGTGGAAGAGGTTCTGGATACCACGATTGTTCTCACCAACCGCCCTGGCGGTACCGGCGTTATTGGCATGAACCATGTCATGCGCCAGCGCCCTGACGGCTATAACCTGCTGTTTGGTGCTGAGAACCCCCAGCTATACCCACTGATGGGCTTAGCCGATTTCACCTACGATGATATGTACCCTATCAATATTATCGGCCAGGGCCAGGTTGTCATCGCGACCCATCCTAATAGCCCCTTCGATACTTTTGCGGAGCTGCTTGAGTACGCCCACGAAAACCCCGACGAGCTCAAAATGGGCGGAACGGGTGCCGGTGGTTTGCCCAGTACGATTCACGCAATGATCAACTCTGTCGACGATCTTAATGTGCGTACAGTGACCTTCGGCGGCGATGGCCCAGGCGTTACAGCCCTGCTGGGTGAACATATCGACTTTATGCCGCTAAGTCTTTCTGCGGTGGCCGAACAGATCCGCGCTGGCCGCCTGAAGGGCCTGGCCGTGCTGGGTAGCGAAGAGCTGGAAGATCTACCGGACGTTCCACCGATTACCGATGCGCTTCCTGGACTCGATTCATTCTTGCCCTGGGGGCCGTTCTGGGGTGTCTTTGTGCATAAAGATACACCCGATGACGTTAAAGCCACCCTGGAAGATGCTTACGAGCAGGCCGTTGCCAGCGATGGTTTCCAAGAATTCCTGACTAACTTTGGTGGCGAATCGCTCAACCTCAACGGTGAAGAAGCGCAGCAATACCTGGATAACTGGCAATCTGTCACAGCGTGGTCAATGTTCGAAGCGGATGCGGTCGAGAAATCCCCTGAAGAGCTGGGTATTCCACGCCCCTAACGCTATCTTCCTATGACTTAGGGGGCAGGCTAATCACCTGTCCCCTTGGAGTCTCTGTATGACTAAAAAAATCGAGCGCGTTCGGGCGGGTGAGAAAGTATTCGACTGGCTGCTGTTGCTGTTTAGTGTCGGCGTTCTCTACGAGGCTTATCGTATCGATAATGGGGTGCAGCTAAATTCCGCTGGCTCCTTTCCTGTCGGTCTGGCCTTGATAATGCTGGCCTCCTCAATAGCGATTCTTTTCAGCCATCGACGCAAGCAGCGAGATCCCCAAATTCGCAGCGCGGCCCAAGAGTTTAAAGTATTTTTAAATGAGCATTTTAAACCACATATTGTGGTGTTCTCGATAGTATCGATACTTTATTTAGTCGCCATCGTCTGGACAAGCTTCTATATAAGCACCTTTATCTTTTTAGCCGCTATGTTCATTTATTATCGCCAAGGAAAAGTCATTAGCTCTTTAGTGATTGCCTCTCTCGCCATTGCGGTAATTTATGTGCTTTTCACGATAGTGTTTCGAGTCTATCTCCCTTGATTATGAAACCCGAGGCATCCAATGAGTGATACCTTCTCCTATCTGCTCATGGCTTGGCTTGATCCAGGTCTCTTGGGCTTGACTGCCCTTGGCGTTATTGCCGGTATCTATATCGGCGCTATTCCCGGCCTTTCGGTTACGATGGCCGTCTCCATTCTGATTTCCTTTACGTTTTCCTGGGAGATTAATAACGCGCTAGCACTGATGGTGGGCATTTATGTTGGTGGCGTTTACGGCGGTTCGCGCACGGCTATCCTACTCAATATTCCTGGTGCCCCATCAGCGGTCACTACCGCCTTTGACGGCTACCCGTTAGCCCAAAAAGGGGAAGCGGGTAAAGCAATTGGTCTGAGTACCGTAATGTCAGTAATTGGTGGCTTGATCGGTGTTGTTGTACTCGCTGCTACGGCCCCACACCTTGCCAACCTTGCGCTTAAGTTTGCCCCCCGCGACTACTTTTTAATCGCCGCCATGGGCTTGCTATTGGTCAGCTCACTGTCGGGCAAATCACTGGCACGCGGTATTTTCTCTGTCGCCCTGGGCGCCACCATTGGCTTGGTCGGCATGGACATGGTCACCGCCCAGCCACGCCTCACCATGGGCAGTATGGAGCTGCTGGGCGGGATTCATTACGTCGTCGTCATGATCGGCCTGTTTGGGGTCGCGGAAGCATTTTACCAGCTGCACAATATAGCCAAAGTGCCCGTTAAACAGAACGTTGATAAGATCGTTCCGCCTCTTAATATGGTGCTCAAGTTCTTACCGCTCTCATTACGCACCTCTATTATCGGCGTCGTGGTTGGCGCACTGCCGGGCACCGGCGGCGATATTGCGTCACTGTTTGCCTATGACCACGCCAAGCGCACCGTTAAAAACCCTGAAGTGCCTTTTGGCGAAGGTGCGTATGAAGGGCTTGTGGCGCCTGAAACCGCCAATAACGCCGCGGTGGGTGGCGCTTACGTGCCTATGCTTACCCTCGGCATGCCGGGTGACGCGGTCACCGCCGTTATTATCGGTGCCCTGGTTATTCATGGTCTGAACCCAGGCCCGATGCTGATGATCGAGACGCCGTATATCTTTTGGTTTACGGTCGGCAACTTGGCATTGGCCAATATTTTTCTGCTCATCTTTGGACTAACCGGTATTAAGCTTTTTTCAAAGATTGTTGAAGTGCCAAAAGCGATTATGATCCCCCTGATATTGGTGCTGTGTGTGGTGGGTACCTACTCGCTTAACAGCAGCATGACAGAAGTTTATTGGATGCTAGGCTTTGGCATTTTGGGCTACTGGTTGAAGATGTTCGGTTTTCAGATGGGCCCGATTATTCTGGGTGTTATCCTTGGCCCGCTGCTGGATCAGTCTTACCGCCAGGCCATGTCATCGGTCGGCGACAGCAGTGTCGACTTCCTGCTCGCGCTGGTAAACAACCCGCTGTCGTTAGTGCTTACCTCGGTAATCGTGTTGGTTTTACTGGGCAACACTCCCCTCAAAGGTTGGTTATATTCACGCTTCAAACGTAGCTAACGTTCGTATAACGGCACTTACCGTCCAGGTATAGTGCCGTTTTTGCTTGGAATCTGGCCAGCGGAGCAGCTCCGTGAGTGATGACGATACGATCCCTTCATACACATTGGTATTTGACTTCGATGGCGTTGTTCTCGATTCCGCAACGCTAAAGCGCCAGGCGTTTGCCGACGTATATCGTCAGGCGCCTGAAGGCCAGTACCGCGCCGTTGTGGCTTACCTTAGCCGCCGCGGTGGCCAGCCTAGAGAGGTCAAGTTTCGCCATATTGAGGAGCATATACTGGGCAAACCAGCCAGTAACGCCCGTATCCAGGCGCTTTGTCAGCAATTTAAAGCCAGTGTCGAAGAGCGCTTACTGGCCGCACCGCCGATTCCTGGAGCGCTAGAATTTTTAAATGATTGGCACAACCGACGTCCGCAGTATTTGCTCTCTGCCACACCCGAACAGGAACTCAAGGCTATTGTGGCGCAGCGCCAATTGGCACCTTACTTTAAAGAAGTGGTGGGAGCGCCCCCGGATAAAGCCACGGGCTTGCGCAACTTACTCACCCGACACCAGCTGGCAGCGAAAGCCACCGTTATGATTGGCGATTCGTATAATGACTATCGCGCCGCACGCTCAAACGGAACGCATTTTGTTGGTGTCACCGCAAATCCCGCTCAATCCCCTTTTCCAAACGATGTCGTCACAGTTAAAGATCTATGCACATTGGTTCAAGCGCTCAACCTTCTATAGCGAGCAGCGCATATATGTTCGCTATTCGAACAATATGCTATATTGGCCTTTTAAATTTACGCCTATTCCGATGAGTGGACACCGATGGAAGAGCAGCTTCTGGATGAAATGTTGACCCCCGATGACCGCGACTTCGTGACAGCGCTGGCAAGCGGCCTGGAAGTGATTTTAGCCTTTGATGAAAGCCACCCACGCATGACGCTTAGCGAAGTGGCCGCGCGCACGGGCATGAACAGGGCCAAGGCCCGACGCTTTCTGCTCACCCTGCACGCGTTAGGCTATGTACGCAAACAGCAGCGTTACTTTGAGCTAGCGCCGCGGGTGCTTCAACTGGGTTACTCGTTTTTGTCCGCCAATAACTACCGCAGCGCTATTCAGCAGTATTTGGAGGAGATCACCAACGAATGTGGTGAGTCATCCTCTTTAGGCGTGCTGGATGGCGATGAGGTTATCTATGTAGCCCGTTCAGCGGCGCGCCATAGACTGATGGCCATTACGCTATCCGTAGGGACTCGCTTGCCAGCAGCGCATACCTCAATGGGGCGCGTTCTGCTCGCTCAATTGTCAGAAGCGGAACTGGAAGCCTACTTGGAGCGGCTGACGTTAGAGCGCTATACCGATAAAACGTTTACCACCAAAAGTGAGCTTAAAAAGTGTATTCACAAGGCGCGCCAGCAAGGTTACGCCATCGCCGATCAAGAGCTGGATTCAGGCTTACGCTCGCTGGCAGTTCCGGCCTTTGATGCCAATGGCAAACTATTGGGCGCTATCAACATTAGCACTAATGCTGCACGTATCGATTTAGATACGCTACTGAAAGAGTACTTGCCGCTCCTACAGTCAAAAGCCCGCCTAATTCGCACCACTATTAGCTGCTAACCCGCCAGGTTCACCAGCGCCTGTTCAAGCGATGTTTGCTGGCGCTGGGTATATAGCTCGATTTCATCGATGACGGCTCTCCCCAGGGCCTGCTCAAACGCCTGCTGGCTTGCGCTGCTGGCGTAGTTATCATGACTGCTTCCACCCAGGTTGGATTGAAAAATACCGGCCGCACTTACGGGCAAGAAATCTTCATAAATCATGGGGGTAACTCTGAGGGCGCCTTGTTCGATCAGGCTCTCCACCCGCTCAACTGAAACCGGCCCTTGCACAGAGGCTCCCGGCACTGCTTGGTAGTGGAAAAACACCAACCCCTCACCGCGCAGCGTTGCGTAATCATCGGGAAATGCTTTAAACACGTCCGATAAATGCGCTTGATGGGCGTCATTGTCTGCAGCCATGGGTGCATTTTCCTTGGCGGAGGCTAGCAGACGGTCATAAAGCTCACGCCCTTTAGCGGTTAACGCAATGCCGCGCTGTTCAATTTCGCCAAAGCGGGCGGTGTGTTTACCCTCAACAGCGTCCGCGAATGCGATGGTCTCTTCCAGTGCTTTAAAACTGGTTTGGCGCAACAGTATCGGACAATCGCGACGCGGCGGGCCTTCAATAGTCGCTTTAGGGTCAATACCCACACTGGGCATACGCCGCTGCACGTCATCAATATCCAGCGTTCTCGGCGTTAGGTGGTTAATGTGCGGGCCACGGAAGCAGACCACATCAGCGATTAAGCGGTGTTCGGCGTGCAAACGCTCATAGGTCGCCAAATCGACCGTGGCGTTGTCGTGCCAGCGAAACGTTTCCAACGCTTCCTGCACAAACTGCTCGGCATCCTCGGCACTTAGGCCGCCCTGCTGCTCAAAACGCTCAACCAGTGTTTTGACGTTGGCAGTGAAGATATCGCGGGCCTTTAAAATTTCACTCGCCTGCTCTCTGAGCTCCGCTTTTTCAATCAACTCAAGGCGTAGTAACGAGGTAAACACACGAAATGGATTACGCTTAAGCGCCTCATCCGCCACCGGCCGAAACGCCGTGGAGTGAACCGGTACGCCCGCCGCGGCTAGATCATAGTAGCCTACCGGTTCCATACCCATTACGGCGAACATGCGCCGCAGCATGGCTAATTCGTTTGGGCTACCCACTCGAATAGCGCCGTGGCGTTCAATGTTGATACGCGCCAGCTCATCGCTGGTTTGCAGTTCACTATTTAGCCTGGGGTTTGCGGCTAATACCGTTTGGTTAACCGCCTCAACCAGCGACAGCAAGGTGCCGTATTGGGGTACCTCTTGCTGATACATTGCCGACATCGCGCGGGAAAACTGGTCGCGAATTTCATCACTGCTAACGTAAGTTGAACTCATCGGGCTATCCTGTTTGTAAACGGCTATAGCGGCCCATATAAGGGTGGTACCTACATAGTAGCGCTATCGAGGCATTAACAATTTCACTTTTTCCGCGCCTTGCTACAAATAAAAGCCATTTAAAAGCCGCTCTCAGCGCTTAACAGCCAAGCTTCTTAGCCTGTTATATTAGCGCTTGATCTTGTTGACGTAGGCTGGCACTCATGACGCTTCCTCTTTATCTAGGCTTGCCCATGTGGGCCAATCAAGACTGGTTGGGCAACCTTTATCCACGCCACGCTAAAACTGAGCTGTTAACCGATTACGCCGCGGTGTTTTCCAGCGTTGAGGGCAATACTACCTTTTATAGCGGCACCCCAAAGCCAGAAACTATTGCTGCCTGGGCGCGCCAAGCACCACCCCACTTTCGCTTCTGTTTTAAATTACCTGCCAGCATCACCCACGATCAGCGGTTAACGCGCTTGGAAGACGCTTGGGCATTTTTAGCGGCGCTAGAACCGCTTCATGATCGCCTAGGGCCAACCATGGTGCAGTTGCCGCGTGATTTTGGCCCTCAAGAGCTTCCCCAACTTGAAGCGCTGCTTAAAGCTTGGCCTGCCCATTTGCCTTGCGCGGTCGAGGTTCGCCACCCTGAGTTTTTCCACAAAGGGGCTGCCGAAACGGCCCTCAACCGCCTGTTGATAACTTATTCAGCCAATCGCGTGATGCTTGACGTGCGCCCGCTCTTCTCGACTCCGGCAAATGACCATTTGGGCTTGGCCCACGCTCAGCAAGAAAAGCCGAAACTCCCACTACACGTGCTTTCCACGGCAAATTATCCGGTGATTCGATTCATTGGCCATATTGACAAAACGATTAATAGCAGCTACTTCACTGCTTGGAAAGCCCGCCTAAAGCTGTGGATAAGTCAGGGGAAAACCCCTTTCTTATTTGTGCATACTGCGGATAACCGCGAGTCCCCCCACATGGCCCGTATACTCTATAACGCGCTAGGAGAAGTAACGCCATTACCCCCACTTGTTCCCTTCGCTGGTGAAAAGCAAAGCCAGCTGTTTTAGTCCGCCTTTTTAGGCCAGCTAACTGGCATGCTGGCTTTTGATCGGATAAATTGCGCTTACTTTCGGAAAAGTACGCTGGCATTAACTCTACTCTCCGAAAACTTGCGTGCACCGCACGCAATAACTTACACAACAATCGACTTAATGGGTGATGTATGGCGAAACTTGCGCATGCGCAATGGTCATCGCGGATGACCTTTGTGCTGGCCGCCGCTGGTTCAGCGGTGGGCCTTGGGAATATCTGGAAGTTTCCCTATATGGTGGGTGAAAGCGGCGGCGCTGCTTTCGTATTTGTGTATTTACTCTGTATCGCGCTGATTGGTTTACCCATTCTCGTCTCTGAGTGGCTATTGGGGCGGCGCGGCCAGGAGAACCCTGCCAGCACCATGTCGGAGCTGGCACGCACGGCGAAAAAGCCTAGAGCATGGGCCATTGTAGGCATCAGCGGCATTATTGGGGCGTTTCTGATCCTGTCGTTTTACAGTGTGATTGGCGGCTGGTCGCTCTACTACACCGTTAACTCGGTGAGTGGCGCTTTTAGCGGCCAGGATGCCGACGGCATTGGCGCGCTATTTAATGGCATGCTAAGCGACCCTGGCTTACTGCTGCTCGGCCACTCAGTGTTTATGCTGATCGTCATTGGCATCGTCGCCCGTGGGGTGACCAAAGGCCTTGAAGGCGCTGTACGCATTCTGATGCCCGTCCTCGCGCTGCTGCTGGTGGTGCTGATCGGTTACGGCATGACAACCGGCCACTTTGGCGAAGCGTTGACGTATATGTTCCACCCGGACTGGAGCAAGCTCACCGCAGAAACCGTGCTCGCCGCCCTGGGCCACGCCTTTTTTACCCTTTCGCTAGGCATGGGCATTATGATGGCTTACGGCTCTTACCTGGGCAAAGACATCAACCTGCTGCAAACCGCCCGCACGGTTATCATCATGGATACCGTGATCGCTTTAGGCGCTGGTTTAGCCATCTTCCCGATCGTCTTTGCGAATAGTTTGGATGTCGCTTCGGGCCCGGGGCTGATTTTTGTCACCCTGCCGCTGGCCTTTGGCAACATGGGAGGCGGAACGATTTTGGGGCTGATGTTCTTCTTACTGCTGACGTTTGCGGCATTAACGTCGGCAATATCACTGCTTGAGCCAGTGGTGGAGTTCATTGAAGAGCGCACGCCGCTAAGCCGTGTCGCGGCAACCATTGTGGCCGGAGTGGGAGCTTGGTTATTGGGTATTGCGGCGCTGCTATCGTTTAACGTGTGGAGCGAGCCGGTGCTATTTGGATTAGGCGTGTTTGATTTACTCGATACGCTGACCAGCAAAATTATGCTGCCGCTGACAGGACTGGGGGCGATTCTATTCACCGCTTGGTGCTTGGAGCGCAACAGTGTGGAAGCCGAGCTTGGCCTTTCGGCGACGGGCAAGAGCGTATGGAATATCATTGCGCGCTATGTAGCGCCCGCTGGCGTTATTGCCGTGTTCGTAACAGGGCTGATTTAAGCGCTTGTCTAAGCGCTTATTCCAGTTCAGCTAATGGTAAAGACTAAACCGCCACGGCCCTGCTAACCGGCAGGGCAGCATGGTTCTGCGAAGATAATATTTGCGCGTTTAAGCTCTTGGCGTCCTTAAACTTTTCGGCGCCCTTAAAATCAGTGCAACTCGCTCTCTTGCCGATCTTCATCGGGCAAGGGGGCGATATCCCGCGATAACTTCTGAAATTCCCGATGAAGCTCAATACCCCGCCGTGCTCTTAAGCTGCGCTGGGCAGCGCTGCGCTGACGTTGAGCGTGCTCATCGACTTCCATACTCATGAAGATGTCGAGCAATTCGCTTTTAACCGAGGTGATTCGTTCGACGTTTCTCATAATCGACGTTCCTCCAGATGAATATGCCTTCGTCCACCTGCATCCGTGACGACTGTTATGATGCAGTGCGGCACTTCAATTATTACTATACCCTACTTGACAAAATGATGACCAATCTTAAAAAAACTGACTAACGACCTTTAAACGCTGTTGGAATGCTGCCCAATAGTTCGTGGCCCTATGGACTCATTGAGGCATACTGTAAATACCACATTGAAGCACTACGAAGTATTACAGTGAGCAGATAGGCAGAAACGGTCGTTTAAAACGATTGTATATTGGCGTACTGTTGACTACCTGCTGGCTGAGCACCCAAGGAGCTGAACGTGAGTCGCGCCCTGTTCGATGAAATGAGACGCCGCATGGAGCACTTTCGACGCTCCGAGCAAAAAGTGGCGCGGTTTGTACTGCGCAACCCCGAAGAGGTCATCCACATGCGCATTGTGGATCTGGCCACCGAAGCCACCGTTAGCGAACCTACCGTGGTGCGCTTTTGCCGTGCGCTGGGTTGCAATGGCTTTCAGGACTTCAAGCTACAGCTGGCGCAAATGCTGGCCAGCGGCAGTCAGTTTGCGCAGTTCTCCATGAACGATAGCGACTCGGTCGCTGAGTTTTCCCACAGCATCTTTGACTCGACGGTGGGTACACTGCTCTCGGTTCGTGACCGGCTGGATAACGACGCCCTGGGTCGTGCAGTTAACGCCCTGGCGATGGCCAACCGGGTTGAGTTCTATGGCTTTGGGGCTTCCGGCGCCGTGGCCTTTGATGCCCAGCACAAGTTTTTCCGCCTGCAGATTTCCACATCGGCCTACGCCGACCCGCATATGCAGAATATGTCGGCGGTGACGTTGAACGATGGCGATGTCGTCGTGGCCATTTCCCAAACCGGCCGCACCAAAGCGCTGGTTGCCAGCGTGCGCCTGGCCCGTGAAGCGGGCGCGACGGTGATTGGCCTGTGCCCCAGCGGCTCGCCGCTGGCCGAAGAAGTCAGCCTGCCGCTGTATATCGATGTTCACGAAGACACCGAGATTTACACGCCGCTTAGCTCACGCATTGCCCACTTGGTGCTAATTGACGTGCTTGCCGTCGGCGTGGCCAAAACCCGCGGGCCGAAACTCGCCGAACAGCTTAAAGCGGTTAAAAAGAGCCTTAACACGCTGCGCTTTCCTGAAGAATAATTAGCGTCTTAGCGCTGCCATAGCTATAAGCCTCGGTGCCGAGGGCAGGCTTACGCGAGGGCGCTGTAAACCCGTATATGGTCTCCTCCCTGCTTGCAAGGCTTCGGTCATCGATGCAGGAACAGGTTGCTGCCATATATCCGGCCTGTGCATGAGGCGTCGTCTCCTGGCGCCTCTGGCCCCGATGAGTATCCGCGCATA